>NZ_JAVYAA010000002.1:0-1341122 GCF_032337355.1 Paenibacillus suaedae | reverse complement strand
AACCGGTTCGGGGACAGTGTCAGGTGGGTAGTTTGACTGGGGCGGTCGCCTCCTAAAGAGTAACGGAGGCGCCCCAAGGTTCCCTCAGAATGGTTGGAAATCATTCGAAGAGTGCAAAGGCATAAGGGAGCTTGACTGCGAGACCTACAAGTCGAGCAGGGACGAAAGTCGGGCTTAGTGATCCGGTGGTTCCGCATGGAAGGGCCATCGCTCAACGGATAAAAGCTACCCTGGGGATAACAGGCTTATCTCCCCCAAGAGTCCACATCGACGGGGAGGTTTGGCACCTCGATGTCGGCTCATCGCATCCTGGGGCTGAAGTAGGTCCCAAGGGTTGGGCTGTTCGCCCATTAAAGCGGTACGCGAGCTGGGTTCAGAACGTCGTGAGACAGTTCGGTCCCTATCTGTCGCGGGCGTAGGAAATTTGAGAGGAGCTGTCCTTAGTACGAGAGGACCGGGATGGACGCACCGCTGGTGTACCAGTTGTTCCGCCAGGAGCATAGCTGGGTAGCTATGTGCGGAAGGGATAAGCGCTGAAAGCATCTAAGCGTGAAGCCCCCCTCAAGATGAGATTTCCCAATTAGTAAGACCCCTTGAAGACGACGAGGTAGATAGGTTGGAGGTGGAAGCACAGCAATGTGTGGAGCTGACCAATACTAATCGGTCGAGGGCTTATCCTAAAAGATTAAACCCCAAAAAGTGACGTGAAGCTTTGCAGCAACACCGAAACCTTTTCGGGGGCCCCGGATGAACAATTAGCACTAACTTTCGCATTCAGTTTTCAGGGTGCAATGTTTTGGAGTCTGACTAGTGCAGACGAAGAAACGTACACAGCACTTGGTCGTGCTGAACCTGAATTTCATATTGGCTAATGCCAATGCTGTTTGGTGGCGATGGCGGAGGGGTTCCACGCGTACCCATCCCGAACACGACCGTTAAGCCCTCCAGCGCCGATGGTACTTGGACCGCAGGGTCCCGGGAGAGTAGGACGTCGCCAAGCAGTTAATATTCCCTGATAGCTCAGTTGGTAGAGCACTCGACTGTTAATCGAGTTGTCACAGGTTCGAGTCCTGTTCGGGGAGCCATGGAGAGATGTCCGAGTTTGGTCGAAGGAGCACGATTGGAAATCGTGTAGGCGCCACAAGCGTCTCGAGGGTTCGAATCCCTCTCTCTCCGCCAGTTTGGCCCGTTGGTCAAGGGGTTAAGACACCTCCCTTTCACGGAGGTAACAGGGGTTCGAATCCCCTACGGGTCACCATTTTATGAATGAAATTACGTAGTACAGGGTACTAGTCAACTAGATAGGAACCATCTGAACAGGGTGGGATCATTACATTCAAATTTGTTAGTATCCAGCGTGAATATCGCGGGGTGGAGCAGTTGGTAGCTCGTCGGGCTCATAACCCGAAGGTCGCAGGTTCAAGTCCTGCCCCCGCAACCAAATATGTAATCACTATCTTATATAGGATTGCGATTGAGTTGTTAAGGACACTTAGCTCAGCTGGGAGAGCACCATCTTGACAGGGTGGGGGTCAGCGGTTCGAACCCGTTAGTGTCCACCATAAAGAGCTATGAAATAATTTTTGATAGATTAAGATACATAGCATTTATATGAAATATTATATGGACGCTTAGCTCAGCTGGGAGAGCATCTGCCTTACAAGCAGAGGGTCGGCGGTTCGATCCCGTCAGCGTCCACCATCATATCGCGGGGTGGAGCAGTTGGTAGCTCGTCGGGCTCATAACCCGAAGGTCGCAGGTTCAAGTCCTGCCCCCGCAACCAAATATGGAGCTGTGGTGTAGAGGCCTAACATGCCTGCCTGTCACGCAGGAGACCGCGGGTTCGAATCCCGTCAGCTCCGCCATTTTTCTTCTTGAGAAATGATCAAATTGAATAAGGCCCGTTGGTCAAGGGGTTAAGACACCTCCCTTTCACGGAGGTAACAGGGGTTCGAATCCCCTACGGGTCACCATTTCTCTCTTATGAGAGCCATTAGCTCAGTTGGTAGAGCACCTGACTTTTAATCAGGGTGTCGAAGGTTCGAGTCCTTCATGGCTCACCAGTTTGTGCAATTTTCAGCCTGATGCGGAAGCGTCGGGCTTTTTTTGTCGTTGTTTGAACAAGGAGAGCTGATTCGAGAGAGCGTAAGATGCTCTGAGTACGCAATCTTTGATTTAAGGGTGCTAATTTGTACTACCCCTAGAATTATGATAAGGGCATGCTCTATTGATGTTTTATTCGAAAGACATTATGATTAAAGGAATAGATAACTAACTCCTTTTATAAAAGGGTTTCAATAAGGTGGGACGTTATGGTGGTAGACAAAACCGTTAATATTAAGGAATTCAATCGAAATCGAATATATATGCTGCTGCGGCAAGAAAAAAACTTATCTAAGCAGGATATTGTGCAGCATTTGCAGATTAGCTTACCAACCATTACGCAGAATTTAAATTATTTGCTGCAGGAGAAGCTGATTGCGAATACGGGGAAAATTGGTAATACCGGAGGACGCAATGCACAGGTCTATTCTTATATAAGCGATGCCAAAATCGCTATTGGCTTAGATATTACGCGGAACCATGTCACAACAGTGGTTGTTGATTTAAATGGGGATATTATCCACATAAACAGAAGAAGACAAAAGTTTGAAACCTCGGATCCTTATTTTCAGTTATTGGGAAATATCATTCAGGAGGACATAAAAGAACTGGATATTGACGATTCGAAAATATTAGGTGTCGGCATCGGGGTGCCGGGATTGATTACGGAAGACCACCAGACTGTCTTTTACGGGAAGATCCTGAATTTCACCGGAGAGACGCTGCAGCGCTTCACCAAGTACATACCGTATCCGGCCATTCTTGTGAATGATGCGAATGCGGCTGGGTTCTCGGAAATATGGGCGACGCCGGACACGAAAAATGCATTTTATATTTCTCTTAGCAATAATATTGGCGGAGCCGTTTATATTGGAAATAAAGTGTTTGCCGGAGAGAATCAAAAGAGTGGGGAAATCGGGCATATTACGATCATTCCAGACGGTCTCCCTTGTTATTGCGGTCAAAAGGGCTGCCTTGAGGCATATTGCTCAGCTTCTTTATTAGCAGATACAGCTGATGGGAGTTTGGGGCGTTTTTTTGAGGAGGTACAGGGCGGCAATCGTGAAAAGCTGATCGTTTGGGACAACTATTTGCGCCATCTTTCGATCGCCATTAATAATATTCGCATGCTGTTCGACTGTGACATTATCCTTGGCGGTTACGTAGGGGCTTATATGGAGAATTATATCGATACGTTGAAGAAGCTGGTGGCCAGCCGCAATACGTTCGAAGATCATGCAGATTATGTGCGCATTTGCAGTTATAAAACGGAGGCTATTGCGGCTGGGGCTGCTCTGCCCTTCATCGATCAGTTCATTAATCAAATATAAGAAGATACCAAGCTTACAGCATCGCATGGAGTAGGTCAAGAGGAGTCAAGTTCCTTTACCTGCTTCATGCGTTTTTTTTATCTTTCAATCGGCTGACAAGCAGGAAATGCTTCGCATCTTGTACTGCAAAATAATACTTATTTTTTAATTGCATATTGACAAGAAGGACGAGAGGGAATATCCTTGCATTAAGTAGTTTTATAAAACACTTTAACAAAAGTAATTTACTTATTGGGGAGGCGGATGCATAATGAATCAACAACAATCTACCAGCTTAAAAGCCACGACAGGGAACGTACCAGCAACTATGAAAGCGCTTGTAGCGTATGGGAAGCATGATTACCGCTTTGAAGCCAACTATCCTACGCCTGAATGCGGGCCAGACGATATGATCATTAAAACGGAAGCATGCGGCATTTGCGCAGGAGACTTGAAGTGCATGCATGGCGCAGCAATGTTCTGGGGCGACGAGACACAGCCAGAATGGGTGAAGCCTCCGTTTATTCCGGGGCATGAATTTTTAGGAACAATCGTAGAAATTGGCGAAAATGTAACCGATTTCAAAATTGGGGATCGAGTAACTGCGGATCAGATCGTTCCTTGCCAAGAATGCAGATTTTGCAAAAGAGGGGAGTACTGGATGTGCCAGCCCCATAACATATTCGGTTTCCAAGGCTCGAACAACGGGGGAATGGCGGAATATGTTCGATACCCGAAAACGGCGGTTGTCCATAAGGTGCCTGGACAGATGGAATTGGAGTCTGCGCTGCTGATTGAGCCTTATGCTTGCTCGAAGCATGCCGTGGATCGGGCGCAAATCGGATGCGAGGATGTCGTCGTTATCTCTGGGGCGGGGCCTCTGGGCTTAGGAATGATCACATATGCGAGAATGAAAAATCCAAAAAAATTGATTGTGCTGGATTTGGTTGAGAACCGTTTGGAAAAGGCGAAGGAATTTGGCGCGGATATCGTCCTTAATCCGAAAGAGACGGATGTGGTTCAAGCGATTTTGGATATGACGGAGGGTTACGGTTGCGACATCTACATCGAAGCGACAGGACATCCTTCCAGCGTAACGCAAGGATTGAGCATGATTCGCAAGCTTGGACGCTTCGTGGAATTCAGCGTGTTCGGGGAGCCGACTACCGTGGATTGGTCCATCATCGGAGACCGCAAGGAGCTGGATGTATTGGGATCACATTTGAGCCCATATTGTTACCCATTCGTCATTGAAAATGTTGCAAACGGCAATCTGAAAACGAACGGCATTGTGACTCGCAAGTTCCCGATTGAGCAATGGGAAGAAGCCTTTGAATATGCATCTGGTAAGCATGGTGATTTCAAGGTTGCAATTACGTTCTAAAAAGGGTGAATGCAAAATGGAGAACTATGTAGTTGGAATTGATTATGGCACATTAAGCGCCCGTACGATACTTGTTAACGTATCCACTGGAGAGATAAGTGCTTCTGCAGAGATGAATTATCCTCACGGCGTAATGGATCAGGTGCTGCCGGACGGCGTAACGAAGCTGGGGCCGGATTGGGCTTTGCAGCATCCGCAGGACTATTTACAATGCACCACTGCAACGCTGACAAAGGTTCTGGAAACGAGCGGCATTGATGCCCGTCAGATCATTGGCGTCGGCACCGATTTTACGGAATGCACGATGCTTCCCGTAAAGGCGGATGGAACGCCACTATGCATGCTGGATGCATACAAGAACAATCCGCATGCGTATGTGAAGCTGTGGAAGCACCATGCGGCAGCAGAGGAAGCCAACCGGCTTAATGATATAGCCCGTATGCGGGGCGAGGAATTTTTGGACTTCTACGGTGGGAAAATTTCCTCAGAATGGATGTTTCCAAAAATATGGCAAATTCTTAATGAAGCGCCCGAAATATATGAAGCCGCAGATCGGTTCATGGAGCTTGCCGATTGGATTACACTACAGCTAACTGGCACAGAAACACGAAATAGCTGCACAGCTGGATATAAGGCCATATGGCACAAGCAAAACGGATTTCCATCAAATTCATTTTTGAAAGCGCTCGATCCAAAGCTGGAACACGTCGTTGACGAGAAAATGTCGAGAACCATTTATCCGGTCGGCACAAGAGCTGGATCAATTACAGAAGAGAGCGCAAAATGGACGGGACTGGCTGCGGGGACAGCGGTATCCGTAGGAATAGGCGATGCCCATTGCGCCGTAATCGGCTGCGGGATTACGACTCCCGATATTTTACTAATGGTGATGGGGACATCCGGCTGCGACATGCTGGTCAGTGAAACGGCAGTGAAGGTGCCGGGCATTAGCGGCATTTGCGAGGACGGCATTTTGCCTGGGTTCTACGGCTATGAGGCAGGACAATCCTGCATGGGAGACCATTTCTCATGGTTCGCGAATCACTGTGTGCCAGAGCGCCTAGGGCAAGAGGCCAGAGCTGCGAACAAGCATGTGCTGCAGCTTCTCAATGAGAAGGCAGAGAAGATTAAGCCCGGCGCCAGCGGCTTGATTGCGCTGGATTGGTGGAATGGGAACCGTTCCGTTCTGGTGGATGCGGATCTGACAGGATCAATGTTCGGCATGACGACGGCTACGACAGCCGAAGAAATGTACAAAGCATTGGTTGAAGCAGTTGCATTCGGGAAGCGGATGATTATTGAGAACTTTGTACAGCACGGAGTTCCGATTGCCAAAATCATGGCTACAGGCGGGATTGCGGAAAAAAGCCCATTCATTATGCAGACCTTCGCGGACATCATCGGCATGCCGATTCACGTCGCGGCAACTCAGCAAGGAACAGCGATGGGGGCCGCCATGCTCGGAGCCGTAGCGGCAGGCAGTACTAATGGAGGATACGACTCCATTCAGCAGGCTGGGAAAGCAATGGGTGGAGGCATTAAGAAAACGTATGAGCCGCAAGGTAAGCACCGGGAGATTTATAATCGACTCTATGCCCAGTATGTGCGGCTGCATGATTATTTTGGTCGCAATAAACAGAGTCCGATTAAACAATTGAAAGCGATTAAATTGGAAGTGATGGGTGGAGAGAGTTCAAATTAACATCTTTATAGAATAGCTGCATTACGGACAGTAGAAGAAGGAATAGATCATCCAGGAAAGAAGTGATGCACTTGAAAGACAAACATATTTTGGACAAAATAGGTATTCCTTCATCTCTAGCTTGGGGCTATCTCGGCATTCTGATCTTTATGATGGGGGATGGTCTGGAGCAGGGATGGTTAAGCCCATATCTGGTTGAACAGGGACTCACCGTACAGCAATCCGGCATTTTATTTACGGTATACGGGGTTACGATTGCATTGTCTTCTTTCCTGTCCGGATTATTCGTTGACGCGATTGGACCTAAAAAAGCAATGTTGACCGGGTTAATTCTATACATTCTCGGTTCCGTAGGCTTTATTGGTTTAGGAATTACCCAGCTTTCATTTGCAACGATGCTGCCGACGTATGCGTTTAAGGGTCTCGGCTATCCTTTGTTCGCATACTCGTTCCTCGTCTGGATCGCTTATCAGACACCTCAGAAGAAGCTGGGAACGGCTGTCGGCTGGTTCTGGTTCGTGTTCACTGGGGGCATGAACGTACTCGGCGCATACTATTCCACCTGGGCATTGAAGCACCTGGGGCATATCAATACACTATGGAGTGCAATCGTATGGGTACTGCTTGGGGCATTGTTCGCACTGGTCATCAATCCCGGCGGCAAGCTGGATAAGGCCAAGGCAGAACAGCATGACAACAAAGTAAAAGAGCTTGCCAAAGGATTGGCAATTGTCAAAAAGGAACCGAAAATCGTATTGGTCGGCTTAGTTCGCATCATCAATACGGCTGCACAATTCGGCTTCCCCATATATATGCCGCTATACATGGAGAGTCATGGCATTAGCATTTCATCCTGGCTGCATCTATGGGCTATGATTTTTATCGGAAACATCGCGTTCAACCTGCTGTTTGGCATTGTGGGCGATAAGCTTGGCTGGAGAAATACGGTAATGTGGTTTGGATGTGCAGGCTCGGCCTTCTTTACGATTTTACTCTTTTACGTTCCTCAACTTGCGGCAGGCAATGTATGGCTTGTGCAAATTGTCGGGATCTTGTGGGGCGGATGTCTGGCAGGCTTCGTGCCATTGTCTGCGATAGCCCCGTCTTTGGTAAAGGAAGAAAAGGGTGCAGCGATGTCAATCTTAAACCTGGGCGCGGGATTGAGCGCATTCGTTGGTCCAGCTCTTGTTGCTTTATTTATTGGAAGCCTCGGTTACGCCGGCATTACGTGGCTATTCGCTGGGCTATTTGCAGCAGCAGGCGTTATGATGATTTTTGTCACGCTCCCTGCTGAGGACAAAACAACGAAGGACGCGAGTGCACACACCGAAATTGTAAGCGCTTAATAAGGTTACCTAAAAAAGCAGCTCTTCTCCACTTGGGAGAGGGCTGCTTTTATCATAATGCTAGCGATCAATTTTCTGGTAACTATTGTTTGTTCGGTATAAGGTAGGACTGATTCCATACACGTAGGTAAACTGATTTGAGAAGTAATGGATTGAATCGTAGCCCAACATTAGTGCGATTTCCGTAATTGATTGGCGGCTTTCCATCAACAAAACGGCCGCCTTTTTCATGCGAGCCTGCAGCAAATACGCTTTAGGCGATGCTCCTGTCTCTTGCTTGAAAAGCCGATAAAATTGGGACTTTTCCAGCCCGCATTCGCTGCACCAGTAATCAACCGAATGCCGCTGCTCGGGATGTTCGTCCATTCGCTCCAAGATTCGAGCTATGCGATAATCCGTAGGATTGGGCAATCTGCTTGCATCGTACCATTGAATCAGCCAGGAGTAAAAACTAGCTGATGCAGCCTGCTTCGTATAGCAGCCGCGCCGATTATATGCGGTAAGCACATGCTTCATCAGCTCAATGAAGTAAGGATAAGGGCGAAGCGAAGTGCAGGTCGGCAATGATTCCAGTTCTGAGCAAGGGTTATGTGCGGTTAACCACCTCGGATCGAATTCATCCCATTCATAAGCAAAGGTAGGCTGGTTCGGCGGAGGAGCCTCCCATAGATCGCAGTAGATATTACATGCATTCATCGTTTCATTTGGTGCATGCTCGAAGGAATGCCATTGTCCAGGGCGGACAAAGATGAGCGTGCCGTTCGCGACCGCATATCGTTGGTCATCTATCGTCATATGGCCATGGCCGTCCAAGAATAAGTGGAATGCATAGCTGTATCCTCTGCGCAACTGTTCCTCTCGCGTTCCTCGGTAATTATACATATGCGCTGCACGGATGTATGGCCTTATATCCGCAATGGTCATCATGCCTATCCCTCCGGTTCGTTAGCGGAAATTTTTATAACTGACAGGAACTTGTTATAAATACGAGCAGCTAGGAACATGATACTATGTTTGCAGAGTTATGTCATGATAGGGGAAGTCTTGAAATGAGAATGATGACAGCATGTATTGGCGAGGAGGAACAATAATGGTTGATTTGGGCAAGGTGTTAGTAGAGGAATCACGAGGCGGTTGGTTGGAATGTGCATATACAGGACATATTGTAGGTGTTAACGAACAAGCTGAGACACTATTCCATGTTGGCGACCCTGACTATGTAAGCTTTATGCGCTCTTCTTCGAAGCCGGTGCAGGCGCTCCCTGCTTTGTTAGCAGGTGTTCCGGAGCATTACGGATTAAGTGAGGAAGAGATCGTCTTAATGACTGCATCTCATCGTGCACAGCAGTTCCATGTACAAGCACTGGAATCGTTCATGAAGAAGACGGGGATCACTGAGGATCAATTCGTATGCAAGCCTACCTATCCACTGAATGGCGCTGCGAGGGACGAGCGGATTGCCAACGGGCAGCCACCGCGCTCCTTATATCACAACTGCTCGGGCAAGCACTTAGGTGTTCTGGCATTATGCAAGATGATGGGGTGGCCAACCGATAATTATGCAGAACCGGAGCATCCCGTTCAGCAGAAGGTGCTACGCTTGATGTCTCAGCTTGCTGATGTGCCAGCCCGGCAAATTAAATTAGGAACGGATGGCTGCGGGTTCCCGGTATATGCGATTCCAATTCGCAATATAGCCCTCTTGTATTTGAGATTGGCTTGTCCGGATTTAATTGCAGATGAGGAAGTGCGCAGAGCGATTACACGCTTGACGAGTCTAATGAACAAACATCCATTCTATGTATCCGGAACGGAGCTTATTTGTCCAACACTGCTGCAGGATCCGAATATCGTAGCGAAAGGCGGAGCCAAAGGCATCTATTGCTTCGGCTTGCGCGAGCAGAGAATAGGGATAGCCTTCAAAGTGATGGACGGATCGGAAGATCAATGGCCGATCATTGCTGCTGACATTTTAGAGCAGATTCAATACCCGACGACAGCAACCATCGAACGCTTAAAAAAGCTGAGCCCTGCGGAGACGAAAAACGACAATTCGAGGGTAGTAGGAATTCGCAAGCCTGCTTTTACACTTGAGTGGGTTAGATCATAAGAAACTAAGAACATACTATTAGAACCTGCTTGTATGAGCTGAGATATGGCTTGGCAAGCAGGTTTTTTGACAAGAAAAAAATACCACCAAGAAATCTTTAAAAAAGATTTGCAATTCAATTATCAGTCTGATATATTATTACTTGTCCTTGTTGAACGGCAACGACGACAACGAAGCAAATGAAGTTGTACAGATTGGTTAACACAATAATATGCGGACATAGCTCAGTGGTAGAGTATCGCCTTGCCAAGGCGAGGGTCGCGAGTTCGAATCTCGTTGTCCGCTCCAGAATATGCGCCCTTAGCTCAGCTGGATAGAGCGTTTGACTACGAATCAAAAGGCCGGGAGTTCGAATCTCTCAGGGCGCGCCACTTAATTTCATAATGGATTATTTCTACTAAGCCGGTGTGGCGGAATTGGCAGACGCGCGCGACTCAAAATCGTGAGGGAAACCGTGGAGGTTCGAGTCCTCTCACCGGCACCATCCATTCGGGACGTAGCTCAGCTTGGTAGAGCACCTGGTTTGGGACCAGGGGGTCGCATGTTCAAATCGTGTCGTCCCGACCATTATCATCAACCGTCGGTTATAACCGACGGTTTTTGCTATTCTAATCCTTCTTTTTTTCCACCCTTCCTTCCTAGATGATTTTTCAACTTTTTTCAATTTCTCTTGAACGATTCTTAATGCTAATACGTAATATAGATGCTTTGCGCAAAGCTCGTTGCGTTATGATATTAAAGAAAGGAGGCGAATACATGTCTGAGCAGCATCGGATAGAGCGAGCAGTCAGAGGAGACATGGATGAACTTGCTGTGCTGCTGCATGAGAATTACTCCTTTCTATATAAATATGCCTTGAAATTAACGATGAGTTCTTCGAATGCTGAAGATTTGGTTCAAGACACGATGGTGAGGTGTATGGAGAAGATTCATACGTACAATGGGAGTTCACGATTCTCGTCATGGCTAATTACGATTGCGACACGCCTGTTTTATGACAAGATGCGCCGCAAGAAAGTGGAGAGCAAATGGCGAGAGCAGGAACAAGCTGTACGTCAGCTGCGCTATCAAATGGAATCAAGCAATATGGAGTGGACGGCAGCGCTGGAGCTCCTTGGTGAGTTGTCCTACGAACAGAGGACTCCAATTGTGTTGAAATATTATTATGGATATCAGGTTAATGAAATTGCAGAAATGTTGAACGTTCAAGCAGGTACGATAAAATCACGCATGCACTATGGCTTGGAGAAGCTGCGGAAGGAGTGGAAGCAAGATGAGTGAGAAGCAAGATAACAAGAAAGGACATGTAGATTCTCTACATCAAGTACCGATGTCCAATCATGCTACACATCCGGAACAGGACTCGGTGTGGGAGGAGAGACTGCATCCTCACTGGGAACACTTAGATGAATGGAGTGATCGCCATTCTCCGCATCCGAGTGCTGCCCACATCCAGCAGGTATTGCTTCAGGCGAAGAAGAGGAACCGTAAACGGCTGTGGAAAGAACTGCTTGTCTTATGGAGTGCTGCATTGCTGCTAGTTGGCGGCGGGTGCAGTCTTGCCCAAGCGAATTGGTATATCTATGTCTGGATGCAGCTCATTTCCCTGTGTGGCGCAGTTCTTATTTGGGCAATTTGTATCCATCCGAGCAATGGGAGTGAGCAGAATGAATAATGGTACTGAGAATGTCCCTTGGTGGGTCTGGGTTCTAATTGGAATCATTCTGCTCATTCAAGGAACTTGGTTGTTTTTGGATGCTCGCAGGCGGAATAAGTACCCTTGGTTCTGGGGGATCTGGGGATTCACGGGAACCCCTCTCCCGCTGCTTGTCTATATATGCTTCGTTATTCGGCCGTGGAGAAAATTGAAATGAAGGAACAGACAGATTAATTGTATAACTTCCCCTTTATCTGGGCCACACTATAAGAAAAGCCTCCAAGTATATAAGTGCGTGTTCAAAAAGACCGGTTTTCAACACCGAGAAGATTGGATGAAGCTAGGGCCTGAGGAGCGGAATGTACGTTTTAGGTACATGAGCACCGGAAGGTCCGGCTGAATTCAAGATTCGATGCCGAGTCCACTTCATGATTTACTTCGTGATCAAAAGCGGACTTTTTGAACAACATCTATAAGTGATGATTCTGGCGGCTTTTTCTTGTGAGCAAAGCAAGATGATTCTGGCATCGTGGAATCAAATGCTTTACTCAAATTAACAAGCAGTTAGAGGGGATTACTTATGGCTCGAGAACACCGTACCGTCTCTAGGTTCTATTTTCGAGTGAAGCAATGGAAGAAGCGTTTGCGGCGCTTCCGCAAGCCGATATGGTCTTTGGCTGCAATTGTGTTGTTCGTAGCGGTAGTTGCCATTGGGATACAGTTGTCTGATCGTGTGCGCAGTATGCTGGCGGACTATGATAAGCCATCTTCGATTGAGACCTTCGCCTTATGGAAGGATAATGAGTCTAAGCTTAATGAATCAGCCCAGCTTGTGATCGCGCAGTTGGTTCAGCAGGATGAACAGCGTGAAGTTATTGCTCGCAAGCAATATATATGCGGAAAAAATGATGAAGTGTTGGGTGCAAAGCCAACACGTGACATTATTCAGCTCGTGCTCAACCATCCAGACTGGTCGGTATCCATGGATGCAAACGGACGGGTGATCCTGGAGGAACAGGTTGAAGAGTTGTCAGGTACATGCAAGGATAAGGCGCATATTAGTCTCGATAAGGATGGGAATCTGACGTTGTATGACGGTCCGCCTGAAGGTGGAAAGGTGATACGTACATTTTTCCAATTGGATGTAGAGTCCATGGAGAGTTCGCTTCCTCCGAAGGTAATGAAGCAGCTATATCAAGGGATCCGCATTACAGATGTCGATGCTTATCATAGTGTGCTGTCTACGTTTAGCGATTATGCGATCGAAGAGACGAAGAAAGTCATGAAACCAACCCACTCGAATGAACGTATTACAAAATAGAGGCAGTAACAAGTAGGACGCCGTAACCGACGTCCTTCTTTTTTTGTATATTCTCGGGTTTAGGTCATGAAATGTAACATAAAGAAAAATGGTATGGATTGCCCTTAGCCACCTACAAAAAAAATGTCGGTTTGCGGTCATAATAATTGTACAGCGGAAAGGGGAATGCCAATGGAACTTATTCTCATGTTGCTCATCATTTTGGCTTCGACAAAGATCGCAGGTGATCTCACTGTACGATTGGGTCAACCAGCCGTACTTGGTAAACTCATTGTGGGGATAATTATCGGCCCAGCTGTGCTCGGATGGGTTTCAGACGGTGAACTAATTAAGGAAATGGCGGAAGTTGGCGTCATTTTGCTTATGTTCATTGCTGGTCTGGAGACAGATTTGGATGAATTGAAGAAGAATTGGAAGGCGGCGTTCGCAGTAGCAATCGGCGGGGTCATTCTTCCTTTTATCGGTGGATATAGTGGTGGTCTGTTGTTCGGATTAGATTCGAACCAATCCATGTTTGTTGGTCTGCTGCTCTGCGCTACATCGGTAAGTATTTCGGTACAGACACTGAAGGATCTAGGACAGCTTAGCACTAGGGAAGGTACGACCATTCTTGGTGCAGCCGTCGTGGATGACATCCTGGTTGTCATACTTCTTGCCTTCATGCTCAGCTTGCTCGGTGCAGGCGGTGGCGCTTCAATCGGACTTATTATCGGGAAAAAAGTTCTTTTCTTCGTAGTAGCAATACTAGCAGGGATTTATGTAGTGCCTCGAGTGATGAAGTGGCTTGCACCGCTTCGCGTTACCGAAGCTGTTATTAGTGCGGCACTTATTATTTGTTTTGCCTTTTCTTACTTTGCAGACTATTTGGGCGTTGCAGGCATTATCGGTGCATTCGCTGCCGGGATTGCCATCTCGCAGACGAAGTTCAAGCATGAGGTAGAACATCGCCTTGAGCCAATTGCTTACGGTATCTTCGTACCAATCTTCTTCGTAAGTGTTGGGATTAATGTCAACTTCGAAGGCCTCGGGGAGTATGTATGGTTTATTGTACTGTTTACCGTTATTGCAATTGTAACGAAGCTGTTCGGCTGTGGATTGGGAGCTCGACTGACTGGATTTGATCGCAAGAGTGCGATCGGGATCGGCTCCGGAATGGTATCCCGCGGTGAGGTTGCACTTATTATTGCAACGACGGGTCTTGAAGGCGCCTTGTTCGATAAAGTGTATTTCACACCATTCGTTATTGTCATCATTATGACGACATTGGTGACGCCTCCGATGTTGAAGATAGCATTCCGTCATTCTACAACTGAGACAGCGGCAAATCAAGTATCAGCTGGGAAGTAATCGGCCGTAAGTAGGCTGTTTTCCCTGCAAACATCATAGGAATGACTCATTCTCTTCTTCACGATCTATGTTATAATGGAGTGAACACATATGTTCGCTTACTGGTACATGGATGCGGTGAGGGAGAGATTTTTTTTGCGTATTTTGGGGATTGACCCAGGGATTGCGATTGCAGGATTTGGGTTTGTAGATAAACAAGGAAGTCGGATTGTACCTGTACAATATGGCTGTATTCAGACAGAACCTTCGACAGCGCCGGAGATGCGGCTGCTGCAGGTGTATGAAGCTACGGAGCAGCTGCTAGACAAGTATAAACCAGATTCTATGGGAATAGAGAAATTGTTCTTCAATCGAAATGTCACGAATGCGTTTGCTGTTGGACAAGCACGCGGTGTTATCATTCTAGCAGCTGCCAAGCGCGGCATACCGATTGCAGAATATACGCCCATGCAGGTGAAGCAGGCTGTTGTTGGTTATGGGAAGGCAGAGAAGAAGCAGGTTCAAGAGATGGTGAAGCTGTTCTTGAAGCTGAAGGAGATACCGAAGCCCGATGATGTTGCTGATGCTCTTGCGGTGGCGATATGCCATGCGCATTCGAGTGGGCTTAATGACAAATTGAATGGAGTATGGCGATCATGATCGATTTTTTGCGTGGACAGGTTGCTCATTTAGAAACCGAATATATCGTCTTGGATGTTCAAGGCGTTGGGTACCGTGTCTTTACCCCGAATCCCTATGCTTTTGCAAAGCAGGAAG
The DNA here is from genome assembly GCF_032337355.1 of Paenibacillus suaedae. Lineage (NCBI taxonomy): Bacteria > Bacillati > Bacillota > Bacilli > Caryophanales > Paenibacillaceae > Paenibacillus > Paenibacillus suaedae. The sequence continues at coordinate 1,326,086 of NZ_JAVYAA010000002.1, read as the reverse complement.
GGGCAGTCACCGTATATATTCATTATCATGTGCGTGAGGATGCAACATTGCTCTTTGGATTCAGCTCGCGAGAGGAGCAGAAGCTATTCCGCAGGCTGATCGATGTGAACGGAGTAGGGCCGAAGGTAGCGCTTGGCATTCTAGCAGGCTGTGGCAAGCCGGAAGCAGTTGTAACTGCCATTCAGCAAGAGAATATTGTGTTCTTAACGAAGCTGCCGGGTATCGGCAAGAAGACGGCTCAGCGTATCATTCTGGATCTGAAGGATAAGCTGGACGGTATCGGACTGGATATCCATCCGGACGCCTTGTTCATGAATGTCACAGTAGCAGACGATGACAGTGTGGACGGCAATGTATGGTCAGAGGCTAGAGAAGCACTCAAAGCATTGGGATATACAGAGACAGAACTTGATCGTGTATGGAATGACTTGCAACATCGCATTCATGCGGATGAAAGTGTAGATTCTTTAATGAAGAAGGCGCTGCAGGCGTTGTTTAAAGGATAAGAAAGGCGGTTAAGATGGAAGAGCACGAACGCATCATATCAGCCAATTGCATGATGGAAGATCAGGCAGTCGAGTTAAGCCTAAGACCGCGTTATTTGTCCGAGTATATCGGTCAGTCGCAGGTGAAGGATAATTTGAAGGTTTTCATTGAAGCTGCTAAGCTCCGCAAGGAAGCGCTTGACCATGTCCTGCTGTATGGACCTCCTGGTCTTGGAAAGACGACCTTATCTAACATTATTGCCAATGAGCTTGGCGTAAATATTCGTACGACTTCGGGGCCGGCGATTGAGAGACCGGGCGATCTCGCGGCATTGCTAACGAACTTGCAGGAAGGGGATGTCCTCTTCATAGACGAGATTCATAGACTGCATCGGACTGTAGAAGAAGTATTGTATCCGGCTATGGAGGACTTTGCACTCGATATTATTATCGGGAAGGGGCCGAGCGCCAGATCCGTTCGTCTGGATCTGCCGAAGTTCACCTTGATCGGTGCCACAACTAGAGCGGGATTACTCTCGGCTCCGCTTCGTGATCGCTTCGGTGTTGTGAGCCGCTTGGAGTTCTACAATAAGGATGAATTGAGCTATATCGTGTCGCGTGCCGCGGACATATTGGAAGTCCAAATTGTGGGGGAAGCAGCGGATGAGATTGCTGTTCGATCAAGAGGGACGCCGCGGATTGCTAACCGATTATTAAAGCGGGTGAGAGATTTTGCGCAAGTACGTGGTGATGGCATCATTACCGCAGCCATTGCGAAGGAATCGCTGCGCCTTATTCAGGTTGATCCACTTGGCCTTGATCAAATTGATCACAAAATGCTGCGCACGATGATTACGAATTTCCGTGGAGGCCCAGTAGGGCTGGATACGATTGCGGCAACGATTGGCGAAGAGAGCCAGACCATCGAGGATGTATACGAGCCGTATTTGCTGCAAATCGGTTTTCTTCAGCGGACACCTCGGGGTAGAATGGTTACCCCTCAAGCCTATACTCATTTAGGATTGCCTATACCGGAACAAAATTAAGTAAAACGCGTACAAATTGGCGTATGCAGAGGAGACGTGACAGAGGAAAGGAATGGGGAAACTTGAATAACAACAGGAACGTTATCCGATCCGTTGCAAGTGTGCTTACGGGGGCTCTGCTGCTATGTGGAGCTCCGTATGCTCTTATACAGCCAGCTAACGTCGCGTATGCGGCAGCAAGTAACGAAGCAAGACCTGAGCAAGCTGCTCTTCAGAATCATATCCGAGTGGCTTTGTTCGCTAATTTGAGCAAAGGATCACCTGGGCAAACATCGCTCCTGTCTCTGGCCTCCACAGCATCGCTGCAATTGGAAGCACGAATTGGAGCGAGTTCCAAAGGCAGCATTGATGTGGATGGTGGACAAGCTCGCTTTAGTGCGGATGATTATAAAGTGAAATTACTCGAAACCGATGATTTATCTGAGGCGCAATCGGTTATGAAGAAGGCACAGTCTTCAGGGCCAGCATATATTACCCAGATTCCAAGACGTGGAACGACATTCTTCGCTGTCTATGCTGGCAGCTATACAACCAGCAAATCTGCCTCCCAAGCTATGGACAAGATGCGTGGAATGACGGTGAAGGGATATGAACCATCCGTCGTTGGCCCCCATTATGTGCAAGCTGGCACATATGGCTCCCAAGATGAGGCCAAAAATGTACAACAATCCTTGTTGGATGCAGATCTTGATGCTTATGTGGTTACATTGGCAACGGATAGTGGAGTGCGGACAGCGGTCTGGGCAGGACAAGCTGCTTCGGATGCACAGCTTAGCGGGATACAATCGGTAGTCGCATCGAAGGGATATGCGGCGGGTGCTGTACAAGCCCAAGGTGCTGCTGTACATAGCATGGAATCGACTGGCAACGCGCTTACTCCTCATTACCGCGTATACGGCAGTGCGAAGTGGATTGTGAAGCCGAAAACGACGACGACGATTAAGGTAAGCGAACGAAGCGGAAGAGCGTACCGCGGCGTGATGGAGGTTAGTCTATATAAGGACAAGCTGGCGCTGGTTAATGAAGTGCCGCTTGAAGAATATTTGATATCGGTCGTTGGTGGAGAGGTCTATTCCAGCTGGCCGATGGATGCATTGAAAGCACAGGCAGTAGCCGCTCGTACATTTGCACTGTATCAAGGGGACAAATTCGAGATTGCTAATGTGGTAGATACAACATTAAGCCAAGCCTACTTCGGCGTGGAGAAAGAGCATCCAGACATTAAGAGAGCCGTGGAAGAGACTGCTGGAGAAGTGTTGATGCAGAACGGCAAGCTAATCGAGGCCATTTTCAATTCCAATGCAGGCGGCAAGACGGCTGATCCGATGGAAGTCTGGGGGGGCTCTTACGATTACTTCCAAGTTGTCGATAGTCCAGACGATGTCGCAGAGGCAGGTTCCAAATCATGGTATCGCGTATCCTTGCCAGATGGTAAGACAGGATATGTTCGTGAGGATGTAGTGAGTCTATCCGGGCAGACGGCAACCGTTCTTGAAAATGGTACGAATGTACGCCCAACACCGGCTATTCAGACAGACGTTCAGCCTGTAGGGAAGGTCGATAAGGGTACAAAGTTAACTGTGCTTGAAACGATTAAAGAAAATAATGAAATGAATTGGGTACGAGGCCCTTATACAGCGGAGCAGATTACCAGCTGGCTGAAGGATCGGACAGACACGACATTAAGCGGAACGATTAAGACTCTAGCGGTTACGGAAAGAGGTCCATCTGGACGTGCTGTCAAGATCGAAGCTAATGGCAAGCCTGTCGCGGTTAGTTATCCAGACAACTTCCGTTATGCATTTGGCGGTCTGCCGAGTACATTGTTCGATATCGTTCCTAGCGGATCAGGTGTGGTGTCTGATGTCCTCAGCAATGGCAGCGGGACAGGCACATCCTCGATTTCTATCGTTGGGGCAGACGGCAAATTACAATCCGTTAAAGATACCTCACAGCTTCGTGTTGTCAGCGGCAGCAGCAAGACAAGCGGGAAGCTCCCAAGCAGCATGGTAGCTGTGAATGGGAAAGGTACGACAAGCAAAGTGTCGCCTACCAAGGAAGAGCAGAAGCCAGTCGTAGAAGCGACATCGTTCTTGTTTGTTGGCAAAGGTAATGGGCACGGAATCGGAATGTCGCAATGGGGTGCCAAGGGATTAGCCGATCAAGGGTATGACTATAAAGCGATTTTGCAATACTATTACAAAAATGTAGAGCTAGTGAAGCGTTAGGACGGATAGCAGATGAATGTGGACTTATATGATTTTCATTTACCAGAGCATTTGATTGCGCAGACACCGTTGGCAGTACGGACTGCATCTCGATTATTAACATTGAATCGCCAGACTGGTGAAATGGAGCACCATACATTCCCTGAAATCATTAATTATTTACAGCCGGGCGATTTATTGGTACTGAACGACACTCGGGTTATCCCTGCGCGGTTGTTCGGAGTTAAGGAAGATACGGGAGCTAAGGTGGAAGTTCTCTTGCTCAAGCAGGAAGAGAATGATTGCTGGGAAGCGCTCGTGAAGCCAGGGAAGAAAGTCAAGCTGGGAACGGTTGTAGTGTTCGGTGATAAGTTGAAAGCGGAAGTGTTGGAAGAGCGTGAGATGGGGGCGAGATTGCTACGCTTCACATATGAGGGCATTTTCAATGAAATATTGGATGAGCTTGGGCAAATGCCTCTTCCTCCATATATTAAAGAACAGCTGGATGATCGTGAACGTTATCAGACCGTGTATGCGAAGCACGAGGGATCTGCTGCTGCACCTACGGCAGGATTGCACTTTACGAAAGAGCTCTTAGCAGAAGTGGAAAATAAGGGAGCTCGAATTGCTTATGTCACCCTCCATGTAGGATTGGGCACGTTCCGGCCTATGTCTTCTGATACGATTGAAGAGCATGTCATGCATTCGGAATATTATGAAGTGAGTGCAGAGACGGCACGAACAATTAATGAAACGAAAGAGAAAGGCGGCCGTATAGTTGCAGTAGGAACTACATCAGCAAGAACACTAGAAACGGTTGCAGGGAGATTCGTCGGAAAGGCGATTGAGCCGTGTTCGGGCTGGACAGACATTTTTATCTATCCAGGTTATGAATTCAAGCTTGTGAACTCGCTACTAACGAACTTTCACCTCCCGAAATCGACATTAGTGATGCTTGTCAGCGCACTAGCTGGCCGTCAACATATTATGGCTGCCTATCAGGAAGCAATTGAGCAGGAATATCGCTTCTTCAGCTTTGGCGACGCCATGTTCATTTATGATAATGCACCGGAAACCTAATACAAGGATGAGATACAATTATGGCAGCAGTTACTTACGAATTAATTAAGACATGCAAGCAGACGGGAGCGCGGCTTGGCAAGGTTCATACCCCACACGGCTCCTTCGAAACACCAATTTTCATGCCTGTTGGGACATTGGCAACGGTAAAGACGATGAGCCCAGAAGAGTTGAAAGAGATGGAAGCTAAGATTATTTTGAGCAATACGTACCATCTCTTCCTTCGTCCAGGGCATGAAATCATTCGCGAAGCTGGCGGGCTTCATAAGTTTATGAATTGGGATCGGGCTATTTTGACGGATAGCGGCGGGTTCCAGGTATTTAGTCTTAGCGATATGCGTAAGATTGAAGAAGAAGGGGTTCACTTCCGTTCCCACTTGAATGGGGACAAGCTCTTCTTGTCTCCAGAGAAGGCTATGGAGATTCAAAATGCGTTAGGCTCTGATATTATGATGGCATTCGATGAATGTCCTCCGTATCCGGCTGAACCTCAATATATCAAGCCATCGCTTGAGCGTACAACTCGTTGGGCGGAACGTTGTTTGAAGAGCCATGCTAGACCACACGATCAAGCACTGTTTGCGATTATCCAAGGTGGCATGTATGAAGACCTTCGCCGCCAGAGTGCGAAGGATTTGACTTCGATGGATTTCCCGGGGTATGCTATTGGAGGACTTAGTGTAGGTGAACCGAAACACTTGATGTACGAGGTGCTGGATTACACAACTCCGTTGCTTCCGGCTAATAAGCCCCGCTATTTGATGGGGGTTGGATCACCGGATGCTTTGATCGAGGGAGCTATGCGCGGAGTGGACATGTTCGACTGCGTACTTCCTACACGCATCGCTCGCAATGGTACGACTATGACAAGCCAAGGCCGTCTTGTTGTACGGAATGCGAAGTATGCTCGTGACTTCGGGCCGCTTGATCCGAAGTGCGATTGCTACACATGCCGCAACTACTCGCGTGCGTATTTGCGCCATCTCATTAAGGCAGATGAGACATTTGGTCTTCGCTTGACGACTTATCATAACCTGTATTTCCTGGTGAACTTAATGAGTCAAGTACGCGAGGCGATCCGTGAAGATCGACTGCGCGATTTCAGAGACGAATTCTTTGAAGCTTATGGAATGGACCGCAACGAGAGCGGGTTCTAACAGTAGACATGCTGCCTGCTGAATCGTTCACATTCGTGGATGCTTCAGCTCGTTCGGCAGTCTATACATAATAATTTCATTATTTGAAAGGGGGATACATACATGTTGATAGCAGGAGCAGAGGCAGGAGGAACTGGTGGGTTTCTTCAAATGTTGTTGCCGTTCGTCTTGATGTTTGCAGTATTTTACTTCTTGTTAATCCGTCCTCAGCAGAAGAAGCAGAAGCAGCGGAACTCAATGCTTGGTGCATTGAAAAAGGGAGACAAGATCGTAACGATTGGCGGTCTTCATGGCAGCATCATGGAAATTACGGACGACACAGTCGTGTTGCGTGTAAATGACGTTACAAAAATGACATTCGATCGCAGTGCAATTAGTCAAGTTGTATCTGTAGATGAATCTTCAAGCGCATCCTAAGATGCCAAGCATAGGAGAAGGGGCTCACCGTTGCATGAGATGCAATTGGCGAGCCCCTTCTTTCATTGCATCATGCGCCGTATGCCGAAGGGAGTAGGAGCATGATTAGCTTATGTCGTTGGAATTGGTATAAGACTTGCTGAATGTCTTCTGCCGATCTGGCAGCAAGCTGAGCTTGGGTTGAACACCAGCAAGCTTCAAGCCTACCCATGATGCAACCATAGCAAGTACAGTTCCAGCCAGCATATCAGTTAACCAGTGAATGCCGAGGTAGAAGATCGAGAACACAATAATAATTGCACTTGCGGCCGTAAAGATGGCCCATCTGCGATTGCCAGACTGTGAAGCGAGCAGAGCGACCGTTACGGAGATCGACGTATGCAAGCTTGGGAAGCAATTATCGATACCAGAGAATGCGCGATATTGCTCCTCGAAGTTCGGGAACACCTCCAGCATGCGGAAGCTGACCCCGGCTGGTGCATACGACCATACCTCATTAACTGGGAAAAATAAATAGAATGGGATAGCTACGATGTAGTTAATCATAATGGCATAGCATACAGCGTGCGCCATTCGGATATTCCCGTTTGTTGTATAAATCCCGAGTGAGGCTACGATAAGTGCTTGAAAGACAACAATATAGAAAAAGGAAACAAATTGCGTTAATAACGGATGATTGAAAATCTGCTGTACACTGTATACGAATTGCCCTTCGAGTTGATGAATATTGGAAGTGAAATCCCAATTAATCTGCAGCATTTTTTCGAGCGTAAGCTCCATGCCGTTGACCATGAGAATAAGCACCATCGCAATGAGAGCAATAAGAAAAGAACGTGATGTCCACAGTGATCGTAGAAATGCTCCAGCGACAGCTAGCGGCTGTCTGCGTGAACCGAACCAGACGAGCACAATGACGGTTACGATGGTCCACAGCGTGACAGTCTGCATGGATTGAAATAGAACCACGAGAATCCCCCTAATGTAATGTCACATTGCCGTTTTGTAAACTCCAATAGTATAACACAATTGGGTGGGGATTACATGATGCGATCATTCGAACTCAAGGCTTCCCTCCTTACTGGCCGGACTTGCTCATATTTACACCGATAATACCCCCAATTGCACTGACAGCGAACGCTGCTACTGTTTGGACGAGTTTTTGTACGCTTACCCCTGCATCCATTGCCAAAAAACCAATCAGCATGACGAGCAGCACGTAGAAGATTCCTGTCATTCCTCCATAGTACCAGCCCTTTTTGCCGCTTCTTCTGCCAGAAGTCCATCCACCGATAAAAAGAGCGATACAATGGATAATATAAATATAGCCTTTCATTTCGTCCTCACTAGTTGAGCTTGAATATAGCAAGACTGACAAGGCGAGTGCACCGAGAGCCATCCAAACGAAGGCGTAGACGATTCCCGCCACTAGCGGGTGGCCTAATTTCCAGCGCGTTACATTCTGAATCGCATTCATCTTACACGCTCCTCCCATCATTTCTATGATTAGTATTCATCGTATGGGCAAGCTATCCAATTTAGTACAAGGCATAGACGAAAAAAAAAGACAGCGTTATAATGTGTGAACAAAAGGTCAGTAAAGAAGAAAGTTGCAATCAGAGCCTTATAAGGTAGAGAGGGATGGAGTCTTGTGGGACATACTGTAGCAAATTGGCAAGTGACCGCGGCGGTCATTGTGTTTTTAATCACGTATGCCATCATTATTTCGGAGAAGATTAACCGAGCCGTTATTGCGCTCTTAGGCGCAGTTGCGATGCTCGTCCTGCAGATTGTAGATGTACATATGGCATTTACAACCTATATCGAGTGGAATACGCTGTTCCTGCTCGTTGGTATGATGATTCTGGTAGGGATTACGAACAAGAGCGGGATCTTCTCATACGCTGCTGTCAAGGCAGCACAGCGGGCTAAGGGACATCCGAAGCGCATCATGCTCATTATGTTCCTGCTCACAGCGGTAGGATCTGCATTTTTGGATAATGTAACGACGGTGCTGCTCATGGTGCCGATTACGTTTTCCATTACACGTATGTTGAAAATCAACCCAGTGCCATTTCTAATCGCGGAGGTTATCGCATCGAATGTAGGGGGAACAGCAACCCTAATAGGCGATCCGCCGAATATTATGATTGGATCTGCCAATAAGCATCTGACTTTCAATATGTTTTTGACGCATCTGGCTCCAATTGTGTTTGTCATCGCAATCGTCATAATCGGCTGCTTGCTGTTCATCTACCGCAAACAGTTGCATGTGTCGGACGAGCAGCGGCAAGCATTGATGGAGCTGTCTGCAGCTTCATACATTACAGACGCTAAGCTTGTAAAGAAGTCCCTTACTGTGCTTATTTTTACGATTCTTGGCTTCGCACTCCATTCAGTCATTCACGTTGAGGCAGCTGTTGTCGCAATGGCAGGAGCAACAATCTTGATGCTCATCGGATTGAAAAATGAGGAGGAGCTTGAAGAGGCACTTCATCAAGTCGAGTGGGTTACGATCCTATTCTTTATCGGATTGTTCATCCTTGTTGGCGGCTTGATTCAAGTAGGTGTCATCAATCGTCTTGCAGAACTTACGCTCGGACTTACGAACGGAGATATGACCAAGACTTCGATGCTCGTCCTGTGGGTATCCGGTATTGCATCGGCTACGATTGACAACATCCCGTTCGTCGCGACAATGATTCCTCTCTTGCAGGATATCGGGACGCAGATGGGGATTACAGACCCGAACCAATTGAATCCACTCTGGTGGTCACTTGCGCTTGGTGCATGTCTTGGCGGAAACGGAACGCTGATAGGTGCATCTGCCAACGTCATTGTGGCGGGTATGGCCCAGCGTGAGGGTCATGGTTTTAGCTATATGGACTTTTTGAAAATAGGTGCGCCGATTACGATTATCTCGCTTTTGATTTCGACAGGATACATTTTGCTGTTCATCCTATAATTACAATCGTCCATTTGTAAGATACAGGATGGGAACAATTCAATAATAAAGAAGCAGTATGCTTCACGATCACGGCGGTCAGAATACCAATGAAAGCGGCTATCGCAATGCGACAATCGGCAGCGAGGGAGGCGTAACATATGGGACTTTGGACCGTCGTTTTTCGTACAGTGTTGATGTATTTTGCGGTATTAATTGTTCTTCGAGTAATGGGTAAGCGTGAAATCGGCAAGCTGTCTGTTTTTGACCTCGTCATCTCGATCATGATTGCAGATATTGCAGTAATGACGATTGACGATTCAGAGCGTCCCATTCTTGTGGAATTTGCTCCGATCATTGTACTGCTCGTCATCCAGGTTACACTTGCCTTCGTAACGTTAAAGAGCCCGAAAATGCGCGAAGTATTTGACGGGAGTCCAAGTATTATTATTGCCAATGGAGTGCTGCAGCAGGACGTTATGAAGAAGCAGCGATACAATCTGGATGATTTAATGCTGCAACTGCGGGGACAAGGGATCGACAACGTCAATGATGTTACCTACGCGATTTTAGAATCAACAGGGGAATTGTCCGTATTTAAGGCAAGTGAGGAAAAGCCAAACCAGAACTCATCGAGCTCGAATGCAAGCAAGCAGGAAGGGCAAAAGGAAAGCAAGTCCAAACCATCCAATACACAGCCCGCCCTGCCGGAAGCACACCAATATCAATTCACATCCCTTCCCTTGCCGCTCATTATGGAGGGGAAGGTACAGGATCAGAATTTGTTAAGCATCGAAAAGACACGGTTCTGGTTGAAAAATCAAATTCAACAAAAGGGTGTCCATGATTTTAAGCAAGTGTTCTTCTGTTCCATAGACCATAAAGGTCATATTTACGTTAACAGCAACCCGAGCGAGCTCAAGCGCTGAGATTATTTTGGATCAGGCTTCGCATGAAAGAAGCGTCGAAAGAACGGAAAGCGGGAAAGATCACTGCGATCGATTAATTTCATCATGATAAGAAGCAGAATATAGACAACAATCCCAACAATACAAGAAATAATGAATCGAAGTACAAGATGCTCGTCCGTAGAACCTGGAAAATGAATATATGTTGCTTGTATGCATCCGGCCGTAATGATCATTGCGGCTCCAACCTTGATGAAATCCAGCCAAGGAAGCTTAAGGCCAACATGGCGAACGACACTATATGCGTGCATGGTTGTTACGACAACGATGTTCACATTGATGGCGATGACCGCGCCGGTAATGCCTAATTTCGGATCTGCCGCGAGCCATAGAATCAACCCAATTTTAAGAAATGCCCCTATGAAGGTATTGACGAGAGCTGTTCCCGGACGTTCTAGCGCTTGGAGAGCAGCTTGGAGCGGGGCTTGCAGGTAAATGAAAATAGCAACAGGCGCCATCCATTTCAACATTGGAGCAACGGTTGCATCATTGTATAGCAGAGAACATAAGGGAACAGCCAGTACGAACATAACAACAGCAAAAGGTGCTCCGCTTACGAGCGCAAGCCGGAGAGCCTGATGAATGCGCTTCTGAATGGTGGTCGTATCTCTGCGGCCAAGTGCTTCGGACAGGGCAGGGACGAGTGAGACCGCAAGAGAGTAAGTAAGTGCTCCTGGCAAGGTGAGAATAGGAATAATCATGCCTTGAAGTGCTCCGTATTGCGCCGTTGCGACTGCGGTAATGATACCGGCTGCTGCAAGACTGCGTGCGATTGTGATGGACTCCAATAAATAGGACAGAGATCCAACCAGTTTGCCTCCTGTAACAGGAATCGCGATTTGCAGCAATCTTTGTAAAACATTGCCCTGAGCTGGGGAAGAGGTTGCGAACGTTGGTTCTTGTCCACCTTTAATTGGTTGCTGCACTGCATTGAGCTGTTGAGCGCTGCTCTGAGAGTGACGTTTTCGAGCCGTGTGATACATCCAAGCAAGTACGGCAAATCCTCCGATCTCTCCAATCACTACACCTGCCATGGCGCCAGCGGCCGCCCATTCTAAGCCGTAAGGCAAGCCCATATAAGCAAATAAAATGACGGTAAATATCCGTATTATGGTCTCAGTAACTTGAGACATCGCGGTTGGTATCATGTTCTGCATGCCCTGGAAATACCCTCGAAGCACGGATGAGGCAGCAATCACGATAATGATGGGGGTCATCACCATGAACGTATAATATACTCTGCTGTCCGTTAGAACGTGCGTCGTAATCCATGGTGCAAGAACAAGTAAGGCAACTGAAAATAATAGGGATGCCCCAATCGTTATTTTGAGTGATAATGACAATATCCGTCTTACTCGTTGTTGATCGCCTGTAGCATCTGCCTCCGCGATAAGCTTGGCCACTGCTAGTGGAATCCCACCCGTTATTAACGTAATGATCACGATGAGGAAGGGGTATCCCAGCTGATAAATGCCTACGCCCTCTGCTCCAATGATGCGCGGCAGCATAATGCGTGGGATGAATCCAAGGATGCGGTTCACGATGCCGGCTGCCAATAAAATAAGTGTTCCTTGAATAAATGTTTGTTTTTGTAAGGTATTTTTTGACAATAGCATCCCTCTTCTCGCGCAAACTTCAGCACGTAATTGCTGCCCAATATCATTCATATGCGGTTGTCCACAAACCATACCGAAAGTGTTGAGGAGATTTTCAGCCTAGAGCTTGCGTATTAGCAGGAATTCAAGAGGAGAGGGTCGAATTATGACTAACGTGGAGAAGGGAGTTATGCGGCATGACAGAACTGATTAGTGATGCGGAACGTATCGAGGCAATTGAACTGTGCTGTGAGAGCAAAGCAGAAGAATTGCGCTTGATTGGGTATGAGCACGTTACCGGTAAGGATGTATGGGAATGTGTAAGTTCGAAGTATGTAAAAAATGGAATCGAACCTGCTCTGCATAAGGTTGTAAATGATATTTTATCGCTTAAAGCAACGCAATTTATGAATTATATGACAGTTGCCGCATATCGGGGCGCTCCCTTTTAATAAGGCGAGGCCTTTTTTTGTTTGTTTGCCATGATTCTTAAAATTGACGCGAAAAATGAGCGCCGATATAATAGGAATATTGAATATGAAAGGGGACTAGGGACGATATGAAAAGGGTGACCGCATTCCTGCTCATCGTTGTCGTTTCGCTAGGCGTCATTTTTTGGACAAGCCCTTCGATCGTCAACAGTATACGTCTTGGGCTCGATTTGAAGGGCGGCTTTGAAATATTGTATCAAGCATCGCCGCTTGAATCGGGTGGCAAAATTACAAATGAGGCGTTGAAACAAACGGCGAAGAGCTTGGCTAAGCGTATTGATGCTAACGGCACGAGCGAACCGGAGATCATCATTGAAGGTTCGGATCGGATTCGTGTCAAGCTTGCCGATGTGAAGAATGAGGAAGAAGTTCGCAAGAAATTGAAGGAGCCTTCTGTGCTGACCTTCCGTAGTTCTGACGGCTGCAAGGAAGCCACGGACTACTGTAAGGTGGAATTGCAGGGAACAGACTTCAAGGAGGGTGGCGCGAGCGTCGTATTTAACGAGTTGCACCAACCAATTGTAGCTATCAAGATGAAGGATGCAGGCAAATTCTCTGAATTGACGAAACGTCTTGCTTCACTTGCCGGTGAGCAGCGCAATCATTTGGCAATCTTCATGGATGAGAATATGATCTCTGATCCGGCTGTTAACTACGAGATTCCGGGTGGAGAGGCGACGATTACTGGTCAGCGCACGGTTGAGGAAGCGAATGACCTTCGCGACAAAATCAACCTTGGCGCATTGCCGCTGAAACTGACAGAAAAATACTCCCAAAGTGTTGCTGCAACACTAGGTAAGTTGTCGTTGGAACAAACGGTGAAAGCCGGCTTGATCGGATCGGCACTGATTCTCGTGTTCATGCTGCTTGTTTACCGTTTGCCAGGGGTAATTGCGAGCTTCTCGCTCGTCTTGTTCACATGGCTTCTGCTGGTGTTGTTCTGGTTGGCTGATATTACACTGACATTGCCGGGTATTGCAGCATTCATTCTCGGTCTCGGTATGGCAGTCGATGCGAACATCATTACTTATGAACGGATTAAGGAAGAGCTGCGCAGCGGTAAATCGATTAACTCCGCACTCAAGGCCGGTTCAAAGAACTCGTTCAGAACCATTATGGATGCAAACGTAACGACGATTATTGCGGGTGTTGTTATGTACATCATGGGTGAAAGCTCCGTTAAAGGTTTTGCACTCATCTTGATGATGACAGTCATTTGCAGTATTTTCACAAACGTATTCTTGTCTCGTGTGTTCCTACATCTGCTTGCGAAATCGAAGTTATTGAGCAAGCCAGGATATTTTGGCGTAAAGGAGAGTGAAATCCGTGCGCTTTAAGGGAACATTCAACTTTGTTCATCAGAGTAAATATTTCTTTATCTTCTCGATCGTGATTACCATTCTCGGTGCGTTGTCTCTATCGATATTCGGATTGAACTATGGAGTTGATTTCAGCTCTGGTACGAATGTGGATATCAACCTAACTAAGAAAATTGAGAAATCACAAGTGGAAGAACTGCTGAAAACATATAATTTCAAAAAAGAACCTACGATTACGATGGGGGCGGAACGTATTACCGTACGCTTCACTGAAGTTCTTGATGAGCAGCACGAAAAGCAGTTCAAGGCGGACATGAAGAAGATTGATGAAGGCTCTTCCATGGAAATCAATACGGTTGATGTAGAGATTGCCCGCGAATTGCAGCGTAATGCACTGCTCGCTGTATTGATCGCGAGTATCGGGATTATTATCTATGTCAGCATCCGCTTTGAGTGGCGCTTTGCCGTATCAGCGGTTGTCGCCCTGCTGCACGATGCATTTATGGTTATCAGCTTGTTCTCCATCTTCCGGTTGGAGGTCACGCTGCCGTTTATTATTGCGGTGCTGACGATCATCGGTTATTCCATTAACGATACGATCGTTATTTTTGACCGGATTCGTGAGAATTTACGTTTTTCGAAGATCAAGAGTATGGATGACTTGGCTCATTTGGTTAACGACAGTATCTACCAAACGCTCACTCGCTCCATCAATACAGTATTGACTGTATTGGTAACGGCGCTCTGCCTGTTCATCTTCGGTAGTGAGTCAATCCGGATGTTCTCACTTGCGATTCTATTCGGTCTCGGCTTCGGTGCTTACTCGTCCATCTTCATTGCAAGCCCGCTGTGGGTCGTATTGAAGAACAAAGAGAGCAAGAAACCAAAAGCTTCTGCTAAACCGCAGGAAGCGAAGTAATTTATTTTGTAAAGAAACCATTTGTTTTTCTTTTCTCTCATAATCTGGAGTTAAGAAACATACGATAAAGCCGCGTCCGTTTGTGACGCGGTTTTGGCGTTATGTAAGCCGCCATGATCACAATGATGATTAAACGAGGGATGCTGCATGTCTACTGACCGATTTGCCAAGGCGGAGACGGGAGCCTGGGTAGGAATTATCGGGAATATCTTATTAGCTGGAGTCAAGGGAATAGCCGGATTTTTGTCCGGGAGCCAGGCGCTTATCGCAGATGCCTTTCATTCTGCTTCGGATGTAGCGGGTTCATTCGCTGTTCTAGTCGGTTTGAAGGCGGCTAAGCGTCCTCCAGACAAAGATCATCCATATGGTCACGGCAAGGCAGAATCGATTGCTGCAATTGTCGTATCTGTACTGCTGCTGGTCGTGGGAATAGAACTGGCAATCTCTGCGGCTAAGTCAATATGGAATGGAAAAGTCGTCGTGCCAGAGTGGTATGCGCTGGCAGCTATTATTTTGTCCATCGTAGCGAAGGAGAGTATGTTCCAGTACAAGTTCCGATTGGGCAAACGCTTATCGTCCCAGGCATTAATTGCGAATGCGTGGGAGCATCGATCTGATGTATACTCGTCTATTGCGGCACTAGTAGGTGTTGGGGGAGCAATGATTGGCGGCAGACTAGGCATTAGCTGGCTTCTCTATTTAGATCCGATCGCGGGTGCTGTTGTAGCTCTGCTCGTCCTACGAATGGGGTATCGGCTCGTACTGGACTCCATCCACTCCACCATGGATCACGTCCTGCATGATGAGGATGCGAATCCACTGATTCGAGCAGTGCAATCCGTTGACGGTGTGATTACTGTTGATGAGCTGCGAGCGCGCGAGCATGGACATTATGTGATTGTAGATGTCAAAATTAGCGTCAATCCTCGCTTGACGGTAGCGGAAGGGCATGCGGTTGCCAAGCGAGTCAAAAAACATTTATTGCAGCGGTTTATCCATGTAGCGGATGTATTCGTGCATGTGAATCCATTCGATCCGGGATTCCCTTATCGATCTCAGGAAGCACGTGGTGACGATGCCTCCACATTGCTGCAATAAGGATAATAAAGGAGATAAAGAATGCTTCATCCACGTTCACGGTGGATCTGCGCGGCAACGTCAGACGAGCAAGTGAGTCAATTGGCACAAGAAGCCAAATTATCGCCATTGTTGGCTCGTATGATGGTCGTACGTGGGATTGACACTGCGGAGCAGATCCAGCAGTTTTTACATGCTGATGTCAACCAGCTGCATGACCCGTTCCTCATGGCAGGGATGGAAGAAGCGGTGGAACGGATAAGACGGGCGTTAAATAGCGGAGAGAAAATTCGGATTTATGGTGACTATGATGCGGATGGCGTATCGAGTACTTCGCTTATGATTTACCTGATGAGAGAGTTAGAGGCGAACTTCGATTACTATATCCCGCATCGTGCGAATGAAGGATATGGACTCAACAATGGCGCGATTGATGATGCGAAGGCACAAGGCTGTACGCTTATCGTAACCGTCGATACTGGCATTAGTGCCGTAGAGCAGGTTGCCTATGCGAAGGAGCTTGGCATTGATATCGTTGTTACGGATCACCATGAGCCGCCTGAGCAGCTTCCAGAAGCATATGCCCTCGTCAATCCGAAGCTTCCTTATTGCCCCTACCCATTCAAGGGATTGGCTGGGGTGGGCGTAGCTTTTAAGCTGGCTCATGCATTACTCGGCAATGTGCCGGAACATTATCTGGAGCTTGCTGCGATTGGAACAGTGGCTGACTTGATGCCGCTGCTTGGAGAGAATCGAGTCATTGTTCAGGAAGCATTGAAACGCATGGCTCGTTCCCAATATGCGGGCATTCGCGCTTTGATGACCATTGGCGCGATAGATCCAGCAGAAGTAACATCGACAAGTATTGCCTTCTCAATGGCCCCGCGCATAAATGCAAGCGGTCGGCTCGATCATGCCGATATCGCGGTTCAATTGTTAACGGCTGATGAGGATGAGACAGCTATCGCTTATGCATCTGAACTGGATCGATTGAATAAGGAGCGGCAGAAGATCGTAGAAGGGATCGTGAAGGAAGCAGAGGCGCAGTTGACGGAGAAGATGACTGATACAGGCGAGGTTCCGAATGTCATCGTTCTCGCAGCAGAGGGCTGGAATGTCGGCGTTATCGGCATTGTTGCTTCGAAGATTGCAGAACGCTATTATCGGCCTACCTTCGTGCTTGGGATTGATGAAGAATCAGGACTTTGCAAGGGCTCGGCCCGTTCGATTGCAGGGTTTGATTTATATGAATCGATGACGGAATGCGCAGAGGTGTTCGAACACTATGGCGGTCACCAGGCTGCCGCCGGGATGACGATTCATCGCGATCGATTATCCGAGCTGGAGGAGCGCTTGAATAAGACGGCTGCGGAGAGATTGACCGAGGATGATTACATTCCATGCACGGAAGTCGATGCGGAATGTGAGCTTGATGATGTTCCGCTGGAAGTAATTGAGCAATTAGGGCGTCTAGCGCCGTTCGGAATGGGCAATCCTAGTCCGCGTGTGGTTATTCGCAACGCGGTAGTACGCGATAAGCGCACGATGGGGAAAGAAGGACAACATTTAAAGTTGATGTTAGGCAAAGAGCGTGCTACATTGGATGCGGTGGCATTTCATAAAGGGGCATTGTCCTTCCGAATTGCCAATGATGTGCAGGTTGATGTGCTTGGAGAGCTGTCGATCAATGAATGGAATGGACAGCGCAAGCCGCAGTTGATGATGCAGGATATCCAGATTACAGAACGACAGCTATTCGATCGTCGCGCAACTGCTCGTCCACTTGAATCAGCGATTGAGTTGGCAAGAACACTCGAGCAGGATGAACCGCAGACGAGCGCTCTACTTATGACACGAGAGCAGGCAGGAGTGTACGCCGCTGAACCGTTCGTCTGGTTTTATAGCGATGAGCTTGAAGGGCCTACCGTCATACCGAGCTCCTGGGCATGGGCAGCGGATGAATCCATGCTTGAGAACGTGTCGAAGCATATCCATGAGCTCGTGCTGTGCAGTATCCCTCCATCGGAATGGGAGCTGAAGCGGTTGGCAGATCAGCTTCCGAATGTAGGAAGAATACATGCCATACTCCCGCGCCAGCCGGAAGGCGGGCGGCTGTACACGCCTAGTCGTGATCGAATGGCCTATGCATATAGCGAGCTGAAGCGAGTCGGCACTTGGGATATGGAAGTGTCAACGATGTCTTCGCTTGCGAAGAGATTGCGTATGAATGAACGAGAACTGCTGATGCTGATGGAAGTATTTAAGGAATTGGACTTTATTACTTGTACATCTTCTTCGAACAACAGCGTATACAGCATTGTACAGCAGCCGAAGAAAACATCACTTGAACAATCACAGCGCTATCAGGATTGGATGACCGCAGCGGCCTGGGAATCTCGCTGGTACGAACCAGCGACTGAGGAATTAGCGGCATGGATATGGTCATATTGGGATGAAGCGCGTTGCAAGTAATCTATATTATATTTGGATAATTCCAAGGGAGGATTTTTAATGGATTTAAAACAGCATATTCGGGTGATTCCTGATTTCCCACAACCAGGCATCAGCTTCAAGGACATAACAACATTGTTGAAGGATGGCCAAGCCTACAAGGCGACCATTGAAGCGATGCATGAACTCGTAAAGGATAAGCAGATTGATCTCGTAGCAGGACCTGAAGCGCGCGGATTCGTAGTAGGTGCTCCATTGGCATTGTCTATCGGAGCTGGTTTCATTCCTGTCCGCAAGAGTGGTAAACTTCCAGGAGAGACGATTGAGGTCGGTTATGACTTGGAGTATGGCAAGGATAAGCTTGCTATGCACAAGGATGCTATTCAGCCTGGCCAAAAAGTGCTTATCGCAGATGACCTGCTCGCTACGGGCGGTACAATCAAGTCAACGATTGATCTCGTTCGTCAGTTGGGCGGCGAAGTCGTTGGTGCGGTATTCCTGATTGAGCTTAGTGAATTGAACGGCCGTGACAAATTGGGCGAAGGCATCGACGTTATTTCGCTCATTCAATATTAATTCGTTCTCTTGTGAAGCAACGATAATAAAAATCCCCTGCCGTCTCTTCTTCCGTGATAGATGAAGATGCGTGCAAGGGATTTTTTTGTATGATTCAATACTATTCGTTAGACAAGTGAAGCTTGTCCAGAATGATGAAGAACAGGTTCAGTACGATTGCGAGCACAGTAGCAAGCGCCATCCCTTTCAATTCAACAGCACCAAACTGGAGCTTGGCACCGCTGATCCCGATGACGATGACGAGTGTTGTCAGCAGCAGATTCTTCGGCTTGCTGAAGTCAACCTTGGAGTCCACAAGAACGCGGAGACCGGATGCAGCAATGACCCCGAACAAGAGCAGGGATACGCCGCCCATAACGGGAACAGGAATGTTCGCAATCAATGCGGACACGTTGCCGAAGAACGACAGGATAACTGCGAATACAGCAGCGCCGCCGACAACCCATACGGAGTATACGCGTGTCAGCGCCATAACGCCGATATTTTCACCATATGTTGTATTCGGTGTGGAGCCCATGAAACCGGAAATGACAGTCGAAATACCATTACCAAGCAAGGAACGATGCAAGCCAGGTTCTTTGGATAAGTCTTTTCCTACAATGTTGCTCGTTACCATCAAGTGACCGATATGCTCCACGACAACGACGAGCGCCGCGGGAATGATGGTAAGTATGGCAGTCATATTCCATTCTGGGGTAGTAACCGTTGGCAGTGAGATGAACGATGCCTCAACGACCTTATCCATATTCACATAGCCCATAAGGTAAGCCGACACATAACCAGTAATAATACCGATCAATATCGGGATAATCTTAAAGAACCCTCGGAACATAACATTACCGATTACGGTCACACCCAATGTGATCAATGCGAGCGTTACTGCTTTCCCATCCAATGGGGCATCTGGGCCAGCAGGAATGAAGCCAGACATGTTGGCAGCAACCGGTACAAGTTCCAAACCGATAACCGCAACAATGGCGCCCATCGCCGCAGGAGGGAACAATACGTCAAGCCAGCGAGTGCCTGCCATTTGGACAATGAGAGCCACTACGATAAATATAATACCCGATACGATAAAACCGCCAAGTGCTTGTGCATAATTCTCCGCATGACCAGAGAGAACGACCATAACCGGAGAAATGAAGGCGAAGCTCGATCCCAAATAAGCAGGAATCATACCGCGGCACAGAATGAGATAGAATAGTGTACCTAGTCCGTTCATCAGCAGTACAATCCCTGGATCGACCCCAAATAGGTTAGGTACAAGCACGGTTGAACCGAACATGGCGAACAAATGTTGAATGCTGAGCAGCAGTCCTGGAGCGAAGCCAGGTTTTTCATGCACTTGAATTTCGCGTTGCAAGCGAATGCACTCCTTTTTCAAATATGTAGTTGTATTCGGGCGTGTAAACAATCAGTGTTCAAAAAGTTCGAGCTTCTTGAATTACCGCTTTCAGACCCAACTATATAATTTACAGGTTAAGCCCCCTTCATTTCAACAACATTTTACTCGATTTGCATAAAAAAACGTCAAATGCCCATAAGAATCGAGATTATTCTGCAAATTTCGACATATATAAACACCACTCACGGATGATAAGGATCGGAAACCATTGACGAGTGACACCGAATAAAGGCATAATTATAGGATACTCTGTAATCTAGGGGAGGTGCCCCCGGATGAAGAAAGGAACCGAGTCGACTCCAATGGGTATCGAGCATTTAATTGAGAAAGCTGCGACCTATATGAAAGAACCGGATCTCGATCGCATCCGCGATGCATACGAATTTGCGGACAAAGCGCATACCGGACAAGTCCGGAAATCCGGTGAACCTTATATATTGCATCCGTTGGCCGTTGCAGACATCGTTGTTGGCATGCAGATGGATCCTACCTCTGTCGTTGCGGCCTTGCTGCACGACGTCGTAGAAGATACATCTGTATCCCTGGAGGAAGTGCGAGCTAAGTTCGGGGAGACATGCGCGATGCTCGTTGACGGACTGACGAAGCTGGAACGCATCCAATTCCGCTCTAAAGAAGAGCAGCAAAATGAAAACTATCGCAAAATGTTCGTAGCTATGGCAAATGATATCCGAGTCATCGTCATTAAGCTGGCGGACAGACTGCATAATATGAGAACGCTCAAATATCAGTCGGAGGAAAGCCAGCGCCGTATCGCGTATGAAACGTTGGAAATCTTCTGTCCGATTGCGCATCGTCTGGGTATTTCCGCGATCAAATGGGAGATGGAGGACATTGCGCTTCGGTATTTGAATCCGCAGCAGTATTATCGCATTGCGAATTTGATGCATAAGAAGCGGGCAGAACGTGAGCAGTACATTTCGGATGTCATTTCCCGGATCAAAGAAAAACTCGATGAGATGGGAATTACAGCTGATCTGTCAGGACGCCCAAAACATATTTATAGTGTGTACAAAAAAATGACGGCGAAGAGCAAGCAGTTCAACGAGATCTATGATTTGCTTGCCATTCGAATTATTGTCGACAATATTAAAGACTGTTATGCGACCTTAGGGATTATCCACACACTGTGGAAGCCGATGCCAGGTAGATTCAAAGACTATATTGCGATGCCGAAGACGAACATGTATCAGTCCTTGCATACAACGGTCATCGGACCTACGGGCGAGCCTACGGAAGTTCAGATTCGCACTTGGGACATGCACCGTACGGCCGAGTACGGTATCGCAGCTCATTGGGCCTACAAAGAGGGGAATGGCACGATTGGCGGCAGCTTCGAAGAGAAGATGCACTTCTTGCGTGAAATCTTGGATTTGCAACAGGAAACCAAGGATGCCCAGGAGTTTGTAGAGTCGCTCAAAATGGACTTCTTCTCTGATCTCGTATTTGTATTTACGCCGAAGGGAGAAGTTATTGAGCTTCCATCCGGTTCAGTACCGCTCGACTTCGCCTTCCGCATCCATACGGAAGTTGGAAATCGGACGATAGGTGCGAAGGTGAATGGACGGATCGTACCGCTTGATCATCAGCTGAAGACTGGGGATATCGTTGAGATCTTAACTTCAAAGCATTCCTATGGTCCTAGCCCGGACTGGATTAAGATCGCACAATCTTCGCATGCGCGCTCCAAGATTAAGCAATGGTTCAAGAAGGAGAAGCGAGAAGAGAATGTGCAGAAGGGCCGGGAATCCATTGAACGTGAACTGAAGCGTCTTGGGCTCGAGACATCCGTATGGATGGCCGATGAGAAGCTGATGGAAGCAGCCAAGAAATTCAATTTCAACGATATTGAAGATATGATGTCTGCCGTAGGCTTCAGCGGGATTACTGCAGCGCAGGTATGCACCCGCATGACGGAGAAGATGCGCAAGGAAGCCGAGGAAGCAAGTCAGATTGAATTAACGCATGAAGTGAAGGAAGTCAAGAAGGAGCCTGTTCGCAAGCATCGTCCGACTCACGGCATTACCGTTAAGGGAATTGACAATCTCCTCGTTCGCTTTGCACGGTGCTGCAATCCAGTGCCGGGGGACGATATTGTCGGCTATGTAACCCGCGGCAGAGGTGTATCTGTCCATCGGGCAGATTGCGTGAATGTCGTATCGACAACGGATGGCGAAGACGCTGCACGGATGATTGATGTGGAATGGGGAGAGTCTGCTGAGGCGAATTATAGTGTCGATATCGAGATTACCGGGATGGATCGACGTGGTTTCTTGAACGAAGTGCTGCAGGCTGTATCCGAGAGCAAGACCAATATTGCAGCAGTATCAGGCCGTTCTGACCGTAATAAGCTGGCGATGATTCATATGACGATTCTCATTCGAAATACGGATCATCTTCAGTCTGTAGTAGAGAAGATCAAACGAGTAAAAGACGTATATACAGTGCAGCGAATTATGCAATAATTCGCTGCCTTTTTACATGCAGGTGTGTTGGTAATAGAAGGATAAAATGGCGTATGACAGGAACGCTTAACTAGCGCCGCCTCCTGTGTGTTGTGACTGCAATATGGGACTGCAAGGAGGATGACGACATGAAGGTAGTTGTACAGCGCTGCAAGGAGGCGCATGTGGATGTTGATGGAGCAACGGTTGGCAGCATTGGACAGGGTTTAATGCTTCTTGTGGGCATTACACACGAAGATACAGATCGAGATATCGAATGGATGGCGGATAAACTTGCAGGTCTTCGTATTTTTGAAGATGAATCTGGAAAAATGAACAGCTCAGTGCAGGATGTAGGCGGCAGCATTTTATCGGTGTCTCAGTTTACCCTATACGGGGATTGTCGGAAGGGAAGACGCCCGAACTTCATGGCAGCGGCTCGTCCTGAGCAGGCTGAACCACTATATGATTTATTCAATGAACGTCTCCGTACACTAGGGTTGGAAGTTGCGACTGGGAAGTTCGGAGCCATGATGGATGTGCATCTTATTAATGATGGACCGGTTACGCTAGTCGTCGATAGCCGTACCGAATAACAGCTACCTGGCTGGCTATACTAGAACTGGCACTTCTGTGACGCACAAGGCAAAGGAGCGATTCGATGCGCCAGTCCCTGCATCAGTTAGCAATCCAGTACAGCTGCTTGTCAGGAATGCAGTCGCTGCGTGAATCCGCTGCGGCATTGCAGCAAGAGGAAGAGCACAGGCAAGCGACACGCCGAAATGGCGAAGGCATGAAGCGGTAAACTAATCGAAGTCTGCATCACACCAGTGGATGCGCCCTTTTGGGGCGTATTTTTTTGCTTTGATGTTGGAGAGGAAGAGCCAGAAATAAAGCGCTTTATTTTTTGTAATCTTATTGTAATCTTTGTTTCATGTTTCCTTAACATTGGATACCTATAATAACAGACATGACCCCCTTTTAATAATATATCTTATTGATAAACCTACAGTGATGTAGGTTTTTTTCTTGACTTTAGCGTGCTACATCCTTACAATGTTCTTTATATTCCGACTTTACAGTAAATGAAAATGATGATTTGATGACAGGAACAAGTAATTCGTACCCACATATGCAGAGAGAGGTTCCACGGCTGGAAGAACCTTGATGATGGACGGATGAATGACATCCTCGAGAACCTGCGGCGAAGCGAGAAGCATCGATCTTGGATAAAGCATTGAGCTCTCAAGGTAGGACACCTAATGTCCAAGTAGCCGTATGGCGTATGACGTACGTTACACGTGAATGAAGCGTAATCGGAGATTTCAATGTGCAGCCGATATAGGGCACAATGCTTGCGATTGCGGAATGTGGGTGGCACCACGGGTGAATGGAACATACCATCTCTCGTCCCTTTGCAAATGAATCATTTGCGGGGCGGGAGATTTTTTATTTTATAGACAAAACGATTAGGAGGTTAGCGCTCATGGCATATCAAAAACCTACGGGTACGCAGGATTTGCTGCCTGGCACGGTTGAAATTTGGCAAACGGTTGAGCAAAAAGCTCGGGATATCTGCCGTCGTTTCAACTTTAAGGAAATCCGGACTCCAATCTTCGAACAGACTGAGCTGTTCGAGCGTGGTGTTGGTGAAACAACGGATATCGTTGAGAAGGAAATGTATACGTTCCGGGATAAGGGCGACCGCAGCATGACACTGCGTCCAGAGAATACTGCAGGCGTAGTTCGCTCGTATGTAGAGAACAAGCTGTATGGTGAACCGGACTTGACGAAGCTGTATTACATGGGGCCGATGTTCCGGTATGAACGCCCGCAGGCTGGTCGCTATCGCCAGTTCCACCAATTCGGCGTGGAAGCCTTCGGGTCTGTTGATCCTAGCTTAGACGCTGAAATTGTTGCTCTTGGCTATCAGTTCATGAAGGATATTGGCTTGAGCGGTGTTCGCGTCGAGATTAACTCTGTCGGCAACGCACCGAGCCGTGCAGCTTACCGCGAGACTTTGCTTGGCTTCCTGATGCCGATGAAGGAGACACTGTGCAAGGATTGTCAATCCCGGATGGAGCGTAATCCGCTGCGTGTGCTCGACTGTAAGGTCGATCAGGACAAGTTCACGAATGCACCATCGATTCTGGACAGCTTGGATGAAGAATGTGCAACACACTTCGAGAAGGTGAAGCAGCACTTAACGGCGATGGGCGTCGAGTATGAAGTGAACCACCGTCTTGTGCGCGGCTTGGATTACTATACGCATACGGCATTCGAATATAAGGCCCAAGGGATTGGAGCCATTGATACCGTAGGGGGCGGAGGCCGCTACAATGGTCTAGTCGCTGATATCGGCGGTCCTGAGCAGACAGGTATTGGCTTCGGTATAGGGATGGAGCGAATTGTGCTTCTGCTTGATAAGCAAGGCATTGCCTGCAATGAGCAGCCGCCGCTTGATATTTATCTCGTAGGACTTGGTGAACAAGCAGAGGATGAGGTGACGAAGCTGTTGTACGCATTGCGTACAGCTGGCATCGCTGCCGAGAAGGACTACCAAGGACGCAAGATGAAAGCGCAAATGAAATCAGCCGATCGCATGAAGGCTCGGTATGCAGGAATTCTCGGCGATGACGAATTGGCACGTGGAGAGATCGCGTTGAAGCATCTGGAAACAGGAGAGCAGCAGTTCGTGAAGCTGGAGCAATTGGCTGAAGCAATCGAAAGAGCTTAACTAGGCTCAATTCCATTCGTAAATGGATGAACTATATTAATGTGAGGAGCGTGCATCCTATGATGTACAAAACGCATCAGTGCGGAAAAATTACAAAAGAACGAATTGGCGAAACGGTTACCCTGAATGGATGGGTACAACGTCGTCGTGACTTGGGCGGGGTATTATTTATCGATTTGCGCGACAGAAGTGGTCTTGTACAGGTCGTATTCAACCCTGATTTCTCTCAAGAGGCTCACGACATTGCAGATCGTGCGCGTAACGAGTATGTGCTTGCTGTTCGCGGTACAGTCGTTGAACGCGATGCAGAAACGGTGAACCCGAACCTGCCAACAGGAGAGGTAGAAGTACGCGTAACGGAAATTGAAATCTTAAATGCAGCGAAGAACCCGCCATTCTTCATCGAAGACGGCATTGAAATTGATGAGTCCCTTCGTTTGAAATATCGTTACCTCGATCTTCGTCGTCCGGAAATGCAAAAGACACTGATGCTTCGTTCCAAAGCAACAAAAGTATTCCGTGATTTCCTGGAAGAGAACGAGTTCATCGATGTAGAAACACCAATCTTGACGATGATTACGCCAGAAGGCGCACGTGACTACCTAGTACCAAGCCGTGTGCATCCAGGCGAATTCTATGCACTTCCGCAATCGCCACAAATCTTCAAGCAGCTGCTTATGGTATCCGGCGTTGAGCGTTACTATCAGATTGCGCGCTGCTTCCGCGATGAAGACTTGCGTGCAGACCGTCAACCAGAATTCACTCAGGTGGACATCGAAACGTCCTTCATGTCTACAGAGCAATTGCATGAAATGATGGAGCAATTGATGGTTCGTTTGTTCAAGACAACATTAGGAGTAGATATTCCTACGCCATTCCAACGCATTACGTATCAAGACGCAATGGAGAAATACGGCTCCGATAAGCCGGATCTTCGCTTTGGCCTTGAGCTTGTGGATGTGTGTGATATCGTTCAAAACAGCGGTGTGAAGGTGTTCGCGTCAGTAATCGAAAAGGGCGGCGTTGTTAAAGTCCTGAATGCGAAAGGCTGCGGAACATGGAGCCGTAAGGACATCGACGACTTGGCACCGTATGCAGCACGCTATGGTGCGAAAGGCTTGGCTTGGATTCAAGTGAAGGACGGCGAATTCCGCGGTCCGATCGTGAAGTTCATGAGCGAGGAAGAAATCGCATCCCTTCGTGAGCGCACAGGCGCAGAAGAGGGAGACTTGCTGCTCTTCTCTGCGGACAAGCGTAAAGTGGTATACGATGTGCTCGGCAACCTTCGTCTCTTGATCGGCCGCCGCTTGAACCTGATCGATGACAATGCATTCAAGTTCGCATGGGTTGTTGACTTCCCATTGCTTGGCTACGACGAAGAAGCGAAGCGTTATGTAGCGGAACACCATCCGTTCACACGTCCGAAGGACGAAGACTTGGCATTGTTCGACACAGATCCAGGCCAAATCCGCGCTCAAGCTTATGACCTTGTCTTGAATGGTTATGAAATCGGCGGCGGTTCGATGCGTATTTACAACCGCGATGTACAAGAGAAGATGTTCGCGGCGCTTGGCTTCACACCAGAAGAAGCACAACAAAAATTCGGCTTCTTGATGAATGCCTTCGAATATGGTACGCCTCCACACGGCGGTATTGCATTCGGCTTGGATCGCCTCGTAATGCTGCTTGCAGGACGTACGAACTTGCGCGAGACGATCGCATTCCCGAAAACGGCAAGCGCAACAGATTTGATGACAGATGCGCCTAACGTAGTTGATAAGTCTCAGTTGGATGTTTTGCATATTAAGTCGACGTACAAGAAGAAAGAAAAAGAAGAGAAGACTCAAGAGAATAACGAAGAGCAATAAGCCGGACGGCTGAAAAGAAGCTGTTAGCATATAACGCCCCTCTCCCGAAATTCCTATCTAGCGGATGCTTGGGCAAGGGGCGTTCCGCTATGTTCTTGAGCCCGTCTATGGTACGATAGAAGGTAGTAGATTAAGCATCTAAGATGCGAACTTGATGCATGATGGCTTTTTGTGCAGAAGTGTTGCCATTTGTGCAGAAGTGTGCCAATTGACGGGCAATATTGCACATCACACGATGCATAAACCATGCATGGATAATGAGACGCAGGAGGAAGAGGACGTTATGCTGCATCAATTTTCACGTACGGAACTCGCAATTGGACCTGAAGGATTAGAGAAGCTGAAAAACAGCACAGTTGCAGTTCTAGGAATCGGCGGTGTCGGCTCAATGGCTGCAGAGGCATTGGCACGCACCGGTGTAGGGCGAATTATTCTCATTGATAAAGATACAGTCGATATTACGAACATTAACCGGCAAATTCACGCCTTGACGACAACAGTAGGTCAGAAGAAGGCGGAGTTGATGCGTGAGCGGATTAAGCTAATTAATCCAGATTGCGACGCGATCGCGCTTAACATGTTCTATACGGAAGAAACCTATGAGGAACTGTTCAAGTATGAGCTAGATTATGTTGTCGATGCATCAGATACGATTGTATATAAAATTCACTTGATCAAAGAATGTTTGAAACGTAAAATACCTATCATTTCTAGCATGGGTGCGGCGAACAAGATGGACCCTTCACGCTTCCAAGTGGCTGACATTTCGCAGACATCTTACGACCCGATTGCCCGCGTCATTCGGCAAAAGCTGCGCAAGGATGGCATTCGCAAAGGGGTCAAGGTTGTGTTCTCTACAGAGGAGCCGATCAAGCCGCGTGAGGATGTTACGGAGCGCATCGTACCGGATACTGCCCCTGATATTCGCAAGGCGAAGCAGCCGCCATCCAGTAACGCATTCGTACCGCCGGTAGCCGGGCTTATTATGGTCAGTGTCGTGATTCGCGATATGCTGGCAGACTTGTAATTCGTGGTGACAGATATGGATCTATTCTCTTATGGGGAAGAACAGCAGCATCCGACGATGCGATTGCTGGCTGATCGAATCCGGCCAAGAACATTGGAAGAATATATCGGCCAAGAACATATTGTAGGGCCGGGGAGACTGCTGCGGAGAGCGATTGAAGCGGATCGGGTCTCCTCGATATTACTGTATGGCCCCCCAGGCTGCGGCAAGACAACGCTCGCGAATATCATCTCGGAGCAGACAAAGGGTGAATTCGTTCGTTTAAATGCTGTCGATGCATCAGTTAAGGATGTTCGAGCCGTAATTGAACAGGCGGATACGAACAAGAAGATGTACAACACCAAGACCATTCTGTTCTTGGATGAGGTTCATCGCTTCAATCGATCGCAGCAGGATGCCTTGCTGCCTGCCGTTGAGAAGGGGACGATTATATTCATCGGCGCAACAACGGAAAATCCATTCCATCATGTAAATGGAGCGTTGATCAGTCGTTCGACCTTGTTCCAATTAAAGCCGCTCACGAAGGAGCACTCGTTGATGGCGATGAAGCGTGCTTTGGTGGATAAGGAGCGTGGGCTTGGCTTCATGCCGATTCAGGCAGACCCGGATGCGCTTGAGCATATCGCTTCCATGGCGAATGGTGACATACGCCGTGCATTGAACGCGCTGGAGATGGCGGCAATGACGACGACACCGGAGGAAGACGGGACAGTCCACATTACGCTGGAAGTGGCGGAAGAATCCGTTCGGCGGCCGACTGTGCAGGCAGATGAATCTGTACAGTATGACGTCTTGTCCGCCTTCCACAAGAGTATTCGCGGCTCCAGTGATGCGGCATTGTACTGGTTCCTGTATGCGGTCGAGAAGCTGGGCATGGATCCAATGACGTTCATTCGCAGATTAACCGTTGCATGCAGCGAGGATATCGGATTGGCGAACCCGCAAGCAATGGTGCAGGCCGTGAGCGCATTGGAGGCCTATCATCGAATTGGCTGGCCGGAGTCGAAATACATCGTGGCACAAGCTATCTTATTCGCGGTAGAAAGTCCGAAGTCCAACTCGATACCGCTTGCCATTGCTCGCGTCATGCAGGCGTTTGAAGATATTAAGACTGCTGAAGTGCCATTGCATTTGCGAGATACCCATTATAAAGGCGCGGACAAGCTCGGACACAAGGGCTATCAGTATCCTCACGACTACCCAGGACACTATGTAGAGCAGCAATACCTGCCTGACCTGATCAAGAAGCGGGTATTCTTTATGGCGAACGAGCAGGGGACAGAAGCGAAGATGCGCATCAACCAAGAGCGGAGAAGAGGCTCGCATGGGCGAGGCGACGTTTAGTACGTTTAATGTAGACAGACCTGTACTGAATTTGAAATGAATACTTTGATGGAGGTATTTTCATGTTCATTCGTAGGCACAGAGCTAACAGAAACAAAGGACATCGTCTGAATCGACTCGCACCATTCTCATTGGTTATTGGTCTTATCGCATTAACAATTGTCGCAGGCTGTGGCAGTTCTCCTGCGGGCAAAGAAGGCGCAGAACATGCCGGACAAGCATCAGGAGATCATGAACGTCTGATGAAGAATGGCGATCTGCGTCAAACGACGGCATCGGTTGCCGAACTTCCGCCTTTCTTGAATGACAAACAGAAGGAAATGCGACAAGTTTATCAACTGGCTGCTGCGAACAGTGAATTACTTCAATATATTCCTTGTTATTGCGGATGCGGAGAAGTAGCTGGCCACCAGAGCAATTTAAATTGCTTCGTCGCCTCGAAGGAAGAGGAGAAGATCGAATGGGATGATCACGGCACTCGCTGTGGTGTGTGCCTTGATATTGCCGTAGAGGCGTCCCTCATGCTGAGGGACGGGAAGTCGGTCAAAGACATCCGCCAAGCTATTGATACCAAATACAAAGAGGGATATGCAGAACCTACTCCTACGCCACTTCCTGCTGTGTAGGAGCAGTCTTCATGCATGCTCTGAATCAATTGGCATGGATTCCTTCGGAATCCATGTTTATTTTTCTTCGCTTTGTCATAACCTACAGGCAACAGTGCCATACATATGTAGGTATGTTCATCTCGTTCCCACGCATAAGCAGCCAGATATAGATGAACAACACAAAGGAGAAGAAGAAGATGAATTATTTCCTGGGAAAAGATTTGGATGCAGATGTACTGGAGCGGGTATCGCAAACGTTCAAAGCGTTGGGTGATCCGACACGTATTCGAATTTTGTCACTTCTTGCGCGTGAGGAATGCGCCGTAAATCAAGTCGCTGACGCTCTGCAATTGTCACAATCGGCAGTATCTCATCAGTTGAAAACACTTCGTGCATATCGCTTCGTCAGATATCGCAGAGAAGGTCAAAATATTTTATATATTTGCGATGATGCTTATATACTTGAGCTGTTAAATGAAGCAGTTCGATACGCGATTGAGCAGTAATTTCGCGAAAGCGCAGACTGATTGTTCCGATTCATATTCAACAAAAATGGTGATAGGACGATATAAAGAAAGAATATACATAAAGACAACAAATCCCGCTAATTCTCATATGTTCAACGATGAGGCGTATGGGAGTAGGATTCTTATGTATTTTCTTATATAATATATATATATGTCTTTATTTTATTGTATGGGGAGGTGTTCCTGTCCGTTTCGAAGTGGGAGTGGGCAGGAGATCGGGTGAGTAGTGATCCGTTACCGATATTTTGGGGATTGTTGTTTGTACTGCTATTAGTATTTTTGAATGGCTTTTTCGTTGCGGCAGAGTTCGCGATGGTGAAGGTGCGCGGAAGTCGTCTGGATACACTCGTGCAGGAGGGGAATGCGAAAGCGAAGCTGACTCGGCATGTGACAGAGCATTTGGATGCTTACTTGTCTGCCTGCCAATTGGGAATTACGCTTGCTTCTCTTGGTCTCGGATGGATCGGGGAGAAGACTGTCGCACAGCTGCTGTATGAACCGTTGACGGCACTTGGTGCAAGTAATGCGGTGATTACATCGATATCTACTGCTATCGCCTTCATTATCATTACCGTGCTGCATATCGTTCTGGGCGAGCTTGCGCCTAAGACGCTTGCGATACGCAAATCGGAACGTGTAGCATTGTGGACTGCAGGACCATTAAGCTTATTCTACAAAGTGATGTATCCGTTCATCTGGCTATTGAATGGTACGGCTAACATGGTGCTGAAGGTATTCGGCATCGAGCCGGCTTCTGAGCATGAATCAGCTCATACGGAAGAAGAGATTCGTATCCTAGTGAAGGAAAGCCATAAGAGCGGTCTCATTGATAATACTGAATTGGCACTTGTAGACAACATTTTCGACTTTACGGAAACGCATGCACGGGAAATTATGATTCCAAGAACCGATATGGTCTGTTTGTATGCAGAGGATTCATTTGAAGTAAACAAGACCAAAGTGCTGACGGAAATGCATACTCGTTATCCGGTATGCGATAACGATAAGGATAATATTATCGGCTTTATCCATATTCGCGACATTGTGAAGGCTCCTGATGATTTGGAGAGCATTCATTCGATTGTTCGGCCAATGTTAAGTGTCCCAGAATCGATGTCAATTAGTGCCTTGTTGAAACTGATGCAGAAAAATAAGGTGCAAATCGCGCTGCTTATTGATGAATTCGGTGGGACAGCCGGTTTGGTCACATTAGAAGATATTATGGAAGAGATCGTTGGCGAGATTCAGGATGAATTTGATGAAGAGCGTCCGCAAATTGAGAAGAAAAATGAAACCAATTATTCGATTGATGGACGTTTGCTGATTGAAGAAGTGAATGCGTACTTCGGGACGAATATTTCTTCCGAGGATTATGATACAATTGGCGGCTGGATGTATGCCATGGTGGAGGTGCCTCCGAGAGTGGGGCTGCGAACTCGAGTGGAAGGCGCCTTTGAGTACGAATTCATCATTGAGGAGACAGATCATTTCCGGATTGCGCGACTTCATGTGAAGAAGCTGGGGGCGGCAACCAGCCATGATGCGATGCTGAATCCAGCATCAAGCATTTAGAACCAATGACGAAGGGGGTTATCCTGCACCGTGTGAAAATTCCACAGTGCGGGATAACCCCCTGTATTCGTTCAGCAATCCTGCTGAGTATTACGCCTTCAATTTGTGGACGACATCAATCGTGCCACCGCCGAGGCAAATGTCGCCATCATAGAAGACGACTGCTTGCCCAGGTGTTACAGCGCGTTGGTTGACGTCGAATGTTACCTCAACTGTTCCGTCCGCATTCTTCTGGAGAGTAACGCCTTGGTCAGGCTGACGGTAACGGAATTTGGCTGTGCAGCGGATCGGTTCAGTTGGCATGTCGCCTTCGATCCAGTTGACCTGAGATGCAACGAGCCCTGTGGAATAGAGGCTTGGGTGATCATCGCCCTGTACCACATACAGAACATTGTTGGCCAAGTCCTTCTCAGCAACGAACCATGGCTCTCCATTGCCTGAGCCGCCTATGCCCAAGCCTTGGCGTTGACCTAGCGTGTAATACATAAGCCCGTCATGGCGGCCCTTCACCTCTCCTGTACGGATGTCAATCATCTGTCCAGGCTGTGCAGGCAAGTACTGGCTCAGGAACTGCTTGAAGTTGCGTTCACCGATGAAGCATACGCCGGTGCTGTCCTTCTTCTTGGCAGTGGCTAGTCCTGCTTCTTCTGCAATGCGGCGAACCTCCGGCTTCGGCAGATGGCCGATCGGGAACATAGCCTTCGCTAGTTGTTCTTGATTCAGCGCATTAAGGAAATAAGTCTGATCCTTATTCCCGTCCACACCGCGCAGCAGCGTATGCTTGCCGTCTTCATGAAGGACACGCGCGTAATGGCCTGTCGCCAGATAGTCTGCACCCAGATCGAGTGCTTTCTGCAGGAATTCACCGAATTTGATCTCACGGTTGCACATTACATCTGGATTAGGCGTACGACCGTGACGATATTCGTCTAAGAAATAGGTGAAGACCTTATCGAAATATTCCTTTTCGAAGTTCACCGTATAATAAGGGATGCCGATTTGTTCGCATACGCGGCGAACATCTTCCGCGTCGGTTTTGGCTGTACACTGTCCGAACTCGTCAGTGTCGTCCCAGTTTTTCATAAATATGCCGATGACATCGTAGCCTTGTTGCTTAAGCAGCAGTGCTGTCACCGAGGAATCTACGCCGCCCGACATGCCGACGACGACGCGAGTGTTCGCATTAGAGTTTGTCATGGTATCACCGTCTTTGCTGCGAGCTGTAAGAATGGCCTTGCGATAATGGCTATCGGCTCGCGATTTTATCATAATAGCTTGAAACTAATACAGGCTTGATACAAAAGTGAGTTTTATTCACTTCCTTTAGTATTGTACCATAAGGGCTTGTATACCGGAAATAAGAGATGATGTCAAGGAATTTTCAAGCAAATGGAAATAATTCGGGAATAGCACATCAGTTTATTGTCCATAAAGAGAAGAGTTATGTTACGATATACAGGGAACCTTAATCGGAATACATTGGATTTATACGATAATAAAACTATGAGGTGTATAATATGAAAATTTCAACGAAAGGCCGTTATGGCCTGACGATTATGATGGAGCTGGCAAAGAGCTGTGGAGAAGGCCCAACGTCGCTAAAGAGTATTGCAGAGAAGAACCAACTGTCCGAGCATTATTTGGAGCAGCTGATTGCGCCGCTACGCAATGCTGGATTGGTTAAGAGTATTCGCGGCGCATACGGCGGCTATATACTGGCGGGCGTTCCTGAACATATTACAGCAGGTGAAATTATTCGCGTGCTGGAAGGGCCAATCTCCCCAGTCGACTTCACGGAAGAGGATGATCCGGCTAAGCGTGACTTGTGGCTGCGTATCCGGGACAGCATTGCGCAGGTACTTGATTCCACGACTCTTGCCGATCTGGTTAACTATAAGGATGTGGGAAGCCAGGACAGCTACATGTTCTATATCTAGACGATGGATGGATAGCAAGCTATAGGTTGACGACCACTTATCTTGAGAGTGAAGTTTGATATTGTTATTTGTCATACGGATTAGCAGAAACGAGGGAATACAATGGAACGCATCTATTTTGACCATGCAGCGACGACTCCGCTTCATCCAGACGTACTACAAGCCATGACCGACAGTATGCATCAAGTGTTCGGAAACGCTTCCAGCGTTCATGCGTTCGGACGTGAAGCGAAGCTCGCCTTGAATCAAGCTCGTGATAGTATTGCCGCCCAGCTGGGATGCCAGCCGCAGGAGCTTGTCTTCACGAGTGGAGGAACGGAAGGGGATAATGCTGCCATCTTCGGTGCAGCATGGTCTGCCTGGCTGCAGCAATCGTCAGAAACTGCTGCTCAGCTAGGAAGCAGTGGCGATGCATCCGCACGCAAGCCGCATATCGTGACGACTCAATTGGAGCATCATGCAGTGCTGCATGCGTGCGAGCGCTTGGAGCAGTTGGGCTTCGAGGTTACTTATGTTGCGCCGGATCAGATGGGTCGAGTATCGGTTGAGGCAATTGAAGCTGCGCTGCGCCCGCATACTTGTCTCATTAGTGTCATGTATGGCAACAACGAGGTGGGCACACTTCAGCCGATAGAAGAAATTGGCCGCTTGGCACGTGAGCGTGGCATTCTGATGCATACGGATGCTGTTCAGGTGCTCGGGCATTTGAAGCTCGAACTGCACGCGTTGCCGGTTGACTTTGCCAGCTTTTCTGCCCATAAGATTAATGGACCCAAGGGAGTAGGCGTTCTCTATGCTCGCGCAGGTGTTCACTGGGATCCTCTGCTGTATGGTGGAAGTCAAGAACGCAAGCGCAGAGCAGGGACGGAGAATGCAGCAGGGATTGCCGGAATGGCGAAGGCAATGGAGATAGCGAATGGCTCACTTCCAGCGAAGCTGGAGGAACTTGCGCAGGTGCGCAGCACGCTGTGGACAGAGTTGTCAGCAGTTCTCGGCGATCGAGTGGTCATGAATGGCCATCCTACTGAGCATTTGCCGCATATATTGAATGTTAGTTTCTTGGATGTGCCTACGGAGACAATGCTGATGAATTTGGACTTGGCGGGAATTATGGCTTCGAGCGGATCTGCCTGCACATCAGGCTCGCTTGAATTGTCGCATGTGCTAGAGGCTATGGATTTACCAGATGAGCGCAAGAGAACGGCTGTACGATTCAGCTTCGGTTTGGGCAATACTAGGGAAGAGGCTGCTTGCGCTGCGCAACAAATTGCAACCATCGTATCACGTGTTCGTACTAGACAGTAAGGGAACTGTCACAGCGTGAAAGGAGGGGCGTTTGAAGATAACGCGGCATGTTGGCCGGGGACGTACGTGAAATGAGAATCTCCCTGATTCTGATGAGGAACGTCCTGCATTTGGAAGTGAATGCCGTTAGCTGAAGAGGGGGCCCCGATATGAAGCTGTTGGAACTAATCGGCCTTCCCGTATACGGAATCGAGACGGGGAAGCGGTTGACCAAGGTAAAGGATATCCGCATTTCGAATGATTGGACTATCACACATATAGAGCTTGAAGGTCGTTCCCGCAAGGGATCACCACCTCCTTCTGTGAGCTGGGAAGAGGTAACGGCTTGTGGTGAGGATGCAATAATGATCGCGAATGATACAGCCATCCGGCATACGGAGGCTATCCATATAGAGAGGGCTTTCTTGACAGGGAATGGAGCGTTGAAGGATTTGCCTGTCATGACAAGTGAAGGATCGCAATTAGGATGGGTCGCCGATGTTTATTTTCAGCCAAATATGGGTAACCAAGTAACAGGTCTGGAAATTTCAGACGGTTTGCTGTCTGACTTGTTGGAAGGCAGACGGCGGATAGATGGGACAAGCCGCTTGAAATGGGGATCAGATGTTATCATCTTCGAAGATGGCGGATAACCTGAACGGTACGAACAAATTAGTCAATGGACGGAATGGTGAATACGATGTTGCGATGCCCGAATTGCAATTCCAAAGATATCGGGAAAATTGGTTCCCACCAATTTTATTGCTGGGGATGTTATATAGAGCTGACGGTGAACGGGGACAAGATGTCAGTTTACCAGGTCGAAGAGGATGGCACATTAAGCTCTCTAGATGACTTGTTTTTTGGTGATGAATTTGCTGCACCTTCGTTCCCAGAGGCGCAGGCTTCATCGTAAGGGTCAGGCAGAAATATCCACCATATGGAACATAAGCGCTCGTAACCGCCTTATAGAGGCGATTGCGGGCGCTTTTTGCATGCTCGGCCATTTGTCCGTGATGAATCTCATATTGTGAGAAAAAGAGTTCGTTCATAATGCATATTGTGCTCATTTTCAAATAACAACACTAGATATAGTTAACATAGACAAATTGCACTGAAAATGATGGTACATAAAGAGAAAGGAATGAGTTTGATATGACGATGGTATCCATGAAACGGACGAACGCAGTATGGGATCGGAGCAATCGGACCAGTACAGAGCGGCTGACGGCATCGCTGCATGAGATTGTTGACGGTGGCAATCAGGATCTGATGCAGGAAAATGCGAATGTAGATGGAAGATCGCCAATGGGTATGATGGGGAAGATCGCTAGCGAAAGCGCACGCTGGTATGCGGTTCAACATCTGCTGTCTGCAGACGTAAGAGATGCAGTGGAGCAGAACCTGATGTATCCACATGATCTTGATTTCTATGCCTCCGGTACGACAACGTGCTGCCAGATTCCTCTGGGCAAGATGTTGAAGCAGGGGTTCAACACAGGTCATGGATATATGCGCGAGCCGCAGGATATTAAGAGCGCGCTTGCGCTGGCATCGATTATATTGCAGGCGAACCAGAACCAGCAGCATGGCGGACAGGCGTATCCGATGTTCGATTATGATGTGGCCCCTTATGTGCGCAAGACATTCAATCGCCATATTCGCTATATGGAATCACTGCCGCTGCAAGCAGACTTCGATCTAGAGACAGAGGCGTGGAGACTAACGGAGCGTGACGTATATCAGGCTTGCGAGGCATTCATTCATAATGCGAACTCGATGCATTCTAGAGGCGGTGGGCAGGTACCGTTCATTTCATTGAACTATGGCACGGACACCTCTGTGGAGGGGAGAATGCTGATTAAACAGTTTCTTCTCGCAACGCAGGCCGGTCTTGGTAGAGGAGAAACACCTATCTTCCCGATTCAAATATTCAAAGTGAAGAAAGGCGTCAACTTCGATCCTGCTGATCCGAATTACGATCTGTACCAGCTTGCCTTGCAAACGACAGCGCAGCGGCTGTTCCCTAACTTTGCCTTTCTCGATGCTCCGTTCAATTCGCAGTACGATAACGGCACACCCGAGAGCGAGGCATGCTACATGGGCTGCAGAACGCGCGTCATGGGCAATGTGAACGGGGACGAAACGGCGATCGGCAGAGGGAACTTGTCATTTACCTCTTTGAATCTTGTTCGCCTTGCTATGATGTCGTCCAGTGTGGATGATTTCTTTGGCCGATTGGACTCGCTTCTGTCCTTGACAGTGAAGCAGTTGAGGGAGCGATTCGACTATCAATCGAAGAAGCAGGTGCGTGACTTTGCTTTTCTTATGAAGCAAGGGGTATGGCGCGGAAGTGAGGACTTGCAACCCGAGGATGAGCTGGGAGATATCCTGAAGCAGGGGACACTTAGTGTTGGCTTTATCGGACTTGCTGAGGCGCTTGTAGCGCTTGTTGGTTCCCATCATGGCCAGTCTGAGGATGCACGCAATCTAGGCATGCGCATCGTGTCTCATATGCGTATGCGAATGGATGAGGCGATTGAAGCGACAGGTCTTAATTTCTCCTTAATCGCGACGCCGGCTGAAGGTCTATCGGGTAAATTTACGAGCCGGGATCGAGATGATTTTGGAGTGAGACAAGGAATTACGGATCGGAAATATTACACCAACTCGTTTCATGTACCCGTCTATTACTCGTTGAAAGCAATCGACAAGATTCAAATCGAAGGGCCGTTCCATGAGCTGTGCAATGCCGGGCATATCACGTATGTTGAGCTGGATGGAAGCGCGAAAGCCAACCCACAGGCACTTGACCGTATCGTGCGTGCAATGGCGATGAGCGGGATTGGGTATGGTTCTCTTAATCATCCTGTTGATCGCTGTCGTACATGCGGCCATCAAGATACGATTGAAGATAGCTGTCCGATGTGTGGAAGCTCAGGCTCGCAGATTGAGCGCATTCGCCGCATTACCGGTTATTTGGTAGGGGATATGGATAAGTGGAACTCTGCGAAGCGGAAGGAAGAGACGGAGCGGGTGAAGCATCGATGAGTATGCGTGTTCTATCTATTTTGCATGACAGTGTCGTTGACGGCGAAGGGCTGCGTACAGTTGTGTTCTTCAGCGGCTGCCCTCATCAGTGCGAGGGGTGTCATAACCCGCAATCGTGGAACATGATGAACGGCACGGAAATGAGTGTAGCGGAGGTGGCAGCCGAGTTGCTGTCCAATCCGCTTACGGATGTCACACTGTCCGGTGGAGAACCGTTCATGCAAGCAAAGGAAGTGAAGGAATTGACCCGGCTGCTGCGTCAGTCGGGTCGACATATATGGGTATATACGGGATATACGGTGGAGCAGCTGCTTGAAAGAGGAACAGCTGACCAGCAAGAGCTGCTTCGCTGTGTGGATGTATTGGTTGATGGTCCGTTCGTAGCGGAGCGCCGTTGTCCAGGACTTCCCTTCCGCGGCAGTGACAATCAGCGCATATGGCGGATGGAGGAAGGGATACCAGTTGGATTAATTTCTCTCTAGGCTACACATACTTTACTGTATTGCAAGCATTCTACATCACAAGCGTACATGAACGGAGTGTGTAATACAGTGGAGCGTTTTTGGAAGAACCGTCTTTTTATAATGGCAATCTATTGTCTGCTTGGTCTTATCATCCTCTATTTTCTATTTATGATGAAACCTCTTATCGGGCATGTATATGGCTTCCTCAAGGCCGTGCTTGCCCCCTTCTTCGTGGCCATGATCATTGCCTATGTGTTAAATCCGATCGTAATCCTGCTCAATGAACGGAAAGTGCCGCGAACGATGGCAGTGCTGCTTATTTATGCAGTGTTTATTGCGGTAGTCACCGTGATTTTAGTCAATATCATCCCCATGCTGGTGAAGCAGCTTGCTGAGCTTAACAATCAGATGCCCCACCTAAATGCGAAGGCGGAACAGATGATGGACGGGGTTAGCAAGACGATGCCGTCCTCTGTACGTTCCGGATTAAATGACTCCATTTATGCTCTAGAGGAGCGCATAGGCAAAGCGATATCGGACTTTATGGAGAATATTGGGGCCGCCATTAATTTGCTCTTCATTGCGCTTATCGTACCATTCCTCATTTTCTACATATTGAAAGATTTTGACGTATTCGAGAGGGCGGTAATAGCTTATGTGCCGCGTTCGCATCGCAAGCATACGGTGATGCTATTCCGAGAAATTGATGCTGCACTAGGAAGCTACGTCCGAGGTCAATTTCTCGTATGCCTTATTATCGGTGTGCTTGCATATATCGGCTATTGGATAATTGGCATGCCCTATGCGCTCCTGCTTGCGTTATGTGTAGCCGTGTTCAATATTATTCCTTATCTCGGGCCATACTTCGGTGCTGCTCCCGCACTTATCTTCGCAGCGACGGTATCGCTCAAAATGATTATTTTGGTCATCGTTGTAAATACCATCTGCCAAATTGTAGAGGGGAATATTATTTCTCCACAGATCGTGGGCAAGACGCTTCATATGCATCCGCTGACGATCATTTTCGCCCTGCTTGTGGGCGGGGAGATTGCTGGAGTTGTGGGGCTAATCCTTGCGGTTCCTTTCTTTGCAGTCGTAAAAGTAATCTGTCAGCATATTGTAGCCTATCAAATCCGAAGAAAGACAGTGTGAGCATTTATCGGTAGTAAAGGGAAATCACGGCAACGTAACATCCTACTTAAGACCTATTTTTCAGAAAGTTTCGCAATTATGAACAACAAATATGTTGTTCGGCGCGTTTAAAGAATTGGATACGGCGGTAATGAAGGATGGACGCCGTATATTTTATTCGTGAAACTATGCGAAGCTGCGTCCTGGGGAACGAAAGGGAAATTAAGGGAGGAGAGTTCTACGTGAAACGAACACTTGCGATATTGCTCACCATTGCTTTAGCGATGGAACTTTCTGCGAATGCCGCAATGGCATTGCCGCAGACAGACTCAAGCACAGTGCTTAAAGACTCAGTGAAAGACAAAATAGAGGGCTTGAAAACAATTAAGGTGGCATCCATGTCTCCAGCTGCTGGAGCGACGGATGTCAATGTCGGAACTGAACTTATTCTTACGTTTACAAGTGAAGTGGAAAAAGGAAGCGGGAACATCACCGTAAGAAAGAAAAATGGCGATAAGGTAGAGGATGTTGCAGTAGACAGCAGCCAAGTTCGGCTCGATGATACGAAGAAAAAAGCAACGATTACGCTATCCAAGCCGTTGGATTCTGGGGCTTCCTATCGGGTTCAAGCAGATTTCGGCACGTTCAAGTCTGGCAGCTCTGAGTTCCTGGGTATTTATGACCCTACAGAATGGACGTTCACGACAGCAGCTGATACTGGAGCGCCTCAGTTGGATACGGTATCGCCAGCGATCGGGCAACGGGACGTCCGTGTGGATTCCAAGCTTGTGTTGACTTTCAAGGAGAAGGTATGGAAGCAATCCGGCGGGAGCGTCATTATGAAGCAGGCGAAGGACGGCAAAGTGCTCGAAGCGCTGCCGATGTCCTCTAACCGGGTTACGGGAGACGGAACAAATACAATTACGATTGACCCCGTTCAACAATTGAAGCCCAATATGGATTACACGATTGAGATTGCGGCAGATTCTCTGCGCAATGCAAGTGGGAAGTCTTATGCTGGATTGAATACATGGAAATTCACAACAGGCAATCCGGATACAGCGGCTCCATCGTTGAAGTCCGCTGCGCTGAGCAAGGTGGACACGATTCGCTTAACGTTCGATAAGGAATTGAAGAAGACCTCGGTTCCACCAGCTGCAAGCTTTGAAGTATGGGTAAATGGTGACACACGCCGTGTAACGGGTACAGCAATGGGCAGCGATTATGTGGATGTAAGCCTGGAGAATGGAGTCTCTGCGGGTCAGAGCATTTCCATTTCCTATCGTCCTAGTGCTGACCGCAAGTCTATTCAGGATACGGCAGGCAATGCGGCTGCTGCATTCGAGAAATTATCAGTAAGCAATGAGGTTGACCGTACGCCTCCTGTTGTGAAGTCAGCCAATGCGCAAGGCATGAAGGTAGTGTTGGATATGTCGGAGCCGCTGGATACAGTGTCGGCGCGTGCTTATGAGCAATTCAAGGTGACCGTGGATGGAAGCGAGAAGACAGTCAGCCGCATATCTGTGGACGGCTCGAAGGTAACGCTGTCGCTTATTTATGTAATCCGCGATAATCAAACGGTGCGAGTAAGTTACAAGCCAGATCGATATCCGTTGACGGATCGGAGCGGCAACAAGCTTGAAGCATTTACAGATGTGCTGGCGCGCAATGATGCGGATACGAAGGCGCCAGTGCTTCAACGGGCAGAAGTAAGCGGGAGCCTGCTGACGTTGACTTATAATGAGCAATTAGACACGAGCAAAGTACCGCCGCGCGGTCATTTCTCGGTGTATGTCAATCGCTCATCCCGGAGTGTCGATTCCGTTCAAGTGCGAGATAATAGGGTTAATCTGATTTTGAGCTCCGGTGTTAGCGATGGTGATGATGTCACGGTATCCTATGTGCCAGGTACGGGTGAGCCTCGTATTTCGGATCTGGCCGGGAACAAGGCATCTGTATTTACCTTGAAGAAGGTGGACAATGGTTCTGATCGAACGGCTCC
Source organism: Paenibacillus suaedae (assembly GCF_032337355.1). Lineage (NCBI taxonomy): Bacteria > Bacillati > Bacillota > Bacilli > Caryophanales > Paenibacillaceae > Paenibacillus > Paenibacillus suaedae. The sequence continues at coordinate 1,283,938 of NZ_JAVYAA010000002.1, read as the reverse complement.
AACCTTGCGTTCAGCTTCTGTGAAAGGCAGCACGATGACACTTGTCTTCTCCGAGCGCTTGAAGGAGTTGCCTTCGCCGGATGAGTCCCAATTCGTGGTGCACTCGGACAATCGGGTGATTAAGGTAAAGCGTGCTTCGACACGCAACGAAGAAGTCACCTTGACGCTGGACGAAGCGGTCAATGCATACAGCGCGGTAACGGTTGCTTACTTGCAGGGTAAAAATCCGGTTAAGGACTTGGCAGGGAATTCGCTGCAGTCGTTTGCATCTACGACCGTTACGAATACAACAGATGGCTCCACGACACGCCCTGGAGATTTGCAGCCGGCTTCATTCCGTTGGTTCTTGGACGATGGATGGTATTTGCTCTCCAGTTCGGCAGCGGACACAAGCTCTGATCGTTCCTTGAGCGGAAGCACTGCGAAGCGTTATACAATACCGGCAACAAAGTTGAAATCATCTTTTGAATATGTACTCAAGAACGGCACGCGTAATCATCTGGCATTTGATGTGCCGACATCCGAGCGCGGAGCAGTGGTTGCTGTTCCATTGCAAACATTGAATGAAGTATACAATAAGGCGAATGACGCGATTTTCTCCATTCGTTATGGCGATATATTGATGTCGGTACCGCTTCGTGAGCTGGACTTCCGTGCGCTTGAACGCGAGTGGGGAAACAATCAGGCATACCTGCTGCTTCAAGCAGAATCGCAGTCGGGATCGGATTCCAATGCATTGCTGCGCAGCCTGAACGATACAGGTGCACGCGTGCGTGTCAACCCGATTGAATTCCGCTTGTCGGCATTTGCTGGCTCCGCTACGCCGCGTACAATTGAGGCTAACTTGAAATATAAAGTGCGCAACGCACAATTGATACAGCGTAGTAATGCATCAGCCGTTCGTTATGATTCCGTGCTGAACAAGGCGGGATATGTGCCTACAGTGACGAAGCAGGAGCTAGGCGTTGCGGTATACGCCTTCCAGTTCAAGGGCAATCGTTCCGTTGCCATGATGGATCGCTCGAAGGACTTCTCGGACATTAAAGACCACTGGGGACGAGACGCCATCCGCGAATTGGCATCAAAGTATATCATTGAGGGTGTCAGCAATAATGCATTTGCACCAAACGCCAACATTACGCGCGGGCAATTCGCGATTTTGCTGGCACGCTCGCTGGGGCTTCAAGCTGATGCATCCGGTGCTTCCGCTTATCGTGATGTGAATCAGACCAGCATGATGGCTCCCTATATTGGGGCTGCGACCAAGGCAGGAATTATTGGCGGTTATGAAAATGGCACGTTCCGTCCGAACGAGTCGATCAACCGTGAACAAATGGCAATTATGCTCGTTCGAGCTATGGAATATACAGGACGCAATGTGGCTTCGAACCCAAGCGCACTCAACAAGTTCAATGATCGCGGACAAGTGAGCGGCTACGCTCGCGACGGCGTAGGCAAGGCAGTATCCGCAGGGATCGTGCAAGGGATGACCGCGAATACATTCCAGCCTAAGGCTACCGCGACACGTGCGCAGGCAGCAGTTATGCTGAAACGCATGCTCGAGCAAATTGAATATTTAGGATAATCGCATTTCAGCGAAAATCCGTTGAGCAGGCAGATGGGATCAAACGAAAGAAGTTTGACAACCGTCTGCCTGCTGCTTATACTAAATTATTGGATAGGTATATGGAACAAAACGAAGACGAAAACGAGTAAGCTGAAGCCCTAGGAACAGAGAGAAGATTCCGGATCGGCATATGCCGGCTGGCTGCAAGAATCTTCACCTTGAAGAACAGCTGAACGCTAATTTCTGAGTGTGAATGGAACTTCACCGGGACGTACCCGTTATCAACGTCGAGGCGATCGCAGACGCTTTTCTTGCCCTTGCTTGCATGATACGCAGGCTTGATAAAATGGGGGATGATGTATGCGATAACCAGGGTGGTACCGCGATATATGAATCGTCCCTGATTTTCAGGGGCGATTTTTTTATTTTTATATAACAAACTATTGGGGGCGTTTACTCATGAAAGCTAGTGAAATTCGCGAAAAATGGTTGAAATTCTTTGAAAGCAAAGGGCATCACATTGAGCCAAGCGCATCGCTTGTACCACACAATGACCCATCCTTGCTCTGGATTAATGCGGGTATGGCACCGCTCAAGCCTTATTTTGACGGACGCGTGAAGCCTGAGAACCCGCGTATCGCAAACTCGCAAAAATGTATTCGTACGAACGATATCGAGAATGTCGGCAAGACTCGCCGTCACCATACGTTCTTTGAAATGCTGGGGAACTTCTCCATCGGCGATTATTTCAAAGAGGAAGCTATTACATGGTCTTGGGAGTTCTTGACAAGCAAAGAATGGATTGGCTTCGATCCGAATCGTCTCTATGTTACTGTCCATAACGATGATGAAGAAGCGTACAAGCTGTGGAATGAGAAGATCGGCCTTCCTGCTAACCACATTGTGAAGACAGGCGACGACAACTTCTGGGATATCGGGGAAGGCCCTTGCGGTCCTTGTACAGAGATCTTCTACGATCGCGGAGAGAAGTACGGAACATTGGAAGAGGATCCAGAATGCTATCCAAGCGGAGAGAACGAGCGCTACTTGGAAGTATGGAACAATGTATTCTCACAATACAATCATAACAAGGACGGCAGCTACACGCCGCTTCCGAACAAAAATATTGATACAGGCGCCGGCTTGGAGCGCTTCGCTTCAATCTTGCAGGATGTCGACTCCAACTTCGATACAGACTTGTTCCAGCCGATCATTCAAGCAACATGCCGCATTGCAGGCGTGAAGTATAATGAGCGTCCAGAGTTCGACGTTGCCTTGAAAGTAATCGCAGATCATGTTCGTACCGTAACATTCGCTGTAGGCGATGGCGTTCTGCCATCGAATGAAGGCCGTGGTTATGTAATCCGCCGCTTGCTGCGTCGTGCAGTCCGTTACGGCAAGATCCTCGGTATCGACCGTCCATTCATGGTAGAGCTGGTACAGACGGTATGTGAAGTAATGGGCTCACATTACAACGAAATCGTTGAAAAACGCGAGTTCATTGAGAAGGTAATCAAAAACGAGGAAGAGCGATTCCATGAGACGCTTGTAGAAGGCTTGGCGATTCTGGAAAGCTTGGCATCTGCTGCGAAGCAGGAAGGACGCACGCAAATTGGCGGACAAGAAGCGTTCAAATTGTATGACACGTATGGATTCCCATTCGATTTGACAGAAGATTATGCTTCTGAACATGGATTGACGGTTGATCGTGAAGGTTTCGACCAGGCGATGCAAGAACAGCGTGATCGTGCCCGTGCAGCTCGTCAAGATACGGGAAGCATGAAGGTACAAGGCGGGCCACTTGCTGATTACACGACTAAAAGCGAGTTCGTTGGATATAATGAGTTGGTAACTGAATCCAGTGTACTGGCACTGATCGTGGATAACGAAATGGCAGAAGAAGCACAAGTAGGATCGACTTGCCAAGTAGTGCTTGATCGCACGCCATTCTATGCGGAGAGCGGCGGTCAAGTAAGCGACAGCGGTGTCCTTACAGCAGCTGGATTCAAAGGAGCAGTTGAAGATGTATGGAAAGCTCCTCATGGTCAGCATATCGCAGTAGTGCGCGTGGAAGAAGGAACACTGCGTGTCGGCATGCAAGTACAAGCTGCAGTAGCTCGCGCGATTCGTGAGGATATTATTAAGAATCATACTGCGACACACTTGCTTCATAAGGCGCTCAAGATTGTATTGGGTGAGCATGCGAACCAAGCAGGATCTCTCGTGCAGCCTGACCGTCTTCGCTTCGACTTCACACATTTGGGCAGCATTAGCGAAGAGGAGCTTGTGGACATCGAGCATCGTGTCAACGAGCAAATCTGGAAAGGCACACAGCTTGTTATCGAATCGAAATCGATTGATGAGGCCAAAGAAATGGGCGCAATGGCGTTGTTCGGCGAAAAGTACGGCGATGTTGTACGTGTCGTACAAGTTGGCGATTACAGCATTGAGCTATGCGGTGGCTGCCATGTTAGCAGCACCTCAGAAATCGGTCTCTTCAAGATCGTAAGCGAGAGCGGCATCGGTTCTGGTGTACGCCGTATTGAGGCTGTAACGGGCCGTCATGCGTATCAGTATATGGAGGCGCAATTGGAGCTGTTGAAGCAAGCAGGTTCCTTGCTTAAATCGAATGTAGCGGATGTACCGAAGCGTATTGAAGCTATGTTCTCACGTGAGAAGGAGCTGTCCCGCGAGAATGAATCGCTTAAGAGCAAGCTGAGCAGCATTGAAGCAGGACAATTGACAGACCAAGTTAGAACAGTTGCTGGTGTTCAAGTGCTGGCTGCACAAGTCGATGCAGGCGGTATGGATGCACTTCGTACGACGGCAGACGAACTGAAGGCGAAGCTTCCAGAAGCGATTATCGCACTCGGTGCAGTAAATGAAGATAAAGTGAACTTCGTTGTTGCTGTTGCTCCAGAGCTTGTAAAGAAGGGGCTTCATGCCGGCAAGTTGATTAAAGAGCTCGCTTCTGTGTGCGGCGGTGGCGGTGGCGGCCGTCCTGATATGGCGCAAGCTGGAGGCAAAGACGCTTCCAAGCTGCCAGAGGCATTGGCTCTCGTGGATGAGCTTGTTGGGAAGCAGCTTGGCGTATAATATAAGAGAGGGGAGCCCTGCAATAGGGGCTCCCTGATCCGATTCCATAGGGAGGTTATTGTCGTCAAATTTGTGAACAATGCCAAGCTTTGGATCGGAATATTTTCTAGTTTGTTCGGGTATGTGTTATGATAAGAGTAAAGCGAGGTGTTAGCGATGAATTCCATGGATAAGACGATGAAGTTCAATGTAAAAGCGGAGGAACAGCAAGCTTCCAACGAAGATATCCTGTTGTCTGTCTATGATGCGCTTCTCGAGAAGGAATACAATCCTATTAACCAAATCGTTGGTTATCTTCTATCCGGGGATCCCGCTTATATCCCGCGGCATAACAATGCTCGAAGTATCGTGAGGAAGAAAGAGCGGGACGAACTGATTGAAGAATTAGTTCGCTTCTACTTGAATCATCACCGATAAGTCGCGAGGATGAATGCAGCACGGATAGAGAAGTAAGCATCACTGGATGAATACTGGGAGAGACTGAATGAAGATTCTTGGCTTGGATTACGGAGATCGACGGATCGGTGTCGCGATAAGCGATGCTTTTGGTTGGACGGCACAAGGACTTGAAGTCATTGAGCGTCGCAAACCAGAGAATGATCTGAAGCGACTTGGTGACATTGTGAAGGAGCACGGCGTGGAAGCCTTCGTCCTTGGACTGCCGAAGAACATGAATGGCACAGTCGGACCTCGGGGCGAGCTAAGCATGTCATTTGCAGAACAGTTGAAGCAGTCGTTCGGATTGCCCGTTCACCTGTGGGATGAACGCTTGAGTACGGTGTCGGCAGAACGCGCATTGCTGGAAGCTGACGTCAGTCGCAAGAAGCGTCGACAAGTCATCGATAAGATGGCGGCAACCATTATATTACAAACATATCTTGACTATCAATCAAGAAGGTGAGGGGTTACTATGACACGAGATGAACATTTGCAAGAAGAACCGGAGATCATTTATATTCCGGACGACGAGGGCAACGAGGAAGAATTCGAAGTCATTATGAAGTTCGATGTAGATGGCACGGACAAAAAATATATGATGGTCGTACCTGTCGATTCTGATGATGAAGATGCGGATGAAGTGTATGCGTTCCGTTATGAAGAAGAGGATGACGATTTGAAGCTGTTTACCATTACGGACGAAGAAGAATGGAATATTGTCGAGGAAACGTTCAATACGTTATTTACAGCGGATGAGGAGAATGAAGGGTGACCGAACGACTTGAACTTCAATTGACAGAACAGCTAAAGAATGCCTTCGGTCAATTCGTTGAGATGACGGATGAGGCCGGTCACAGTCGTGTCCTATCGTTAATCGCTGAATTCCGGCTTGATGATCGAGCGTATGCAGTACTTCTTCCAGAAGGTGCTCAAGAACCGGAGCAGGAACTGTATCGCATTATCGGGAGCGAAGCAGAAGGCTGGGAGCTCGAAACGATCGAAGATGATGACGAGTGGGAAGAAGTAGCTGAGCTGTATGATGAATTAACGTACCGAGACGAATTTTAATTTGTCGTTTGTAGAGTCGGTGGATGGCATCGGCTAACTGATATTTTACGGAAAAAGGGCGGATTTCCGCTCTTTTTCCATGTAGGAGAGTGTGTGGATGAAGAAAGGCTCGAAGGTGCTGCTCACGATCAGCCTTGTGCTTCTACTCGTAGCTGGCGCTGGTGTTGGTTATATATGGAGCGGAATGCGTCCGCTCGCGCAAGAAGAACGGGAGATTCCCGTTTCGATCCAACAGGGCTCTGGAACAGCAGCAATCGCATCACAGCTGGAGGAGCAGGGAATTATTCGCAATGCACTCATTTTTAAAGTGTATTTGAAATGGAACGGGGAGGGAAGCCGCTTCCAAGCGGGGAAATACACGTTCCGTCCCGGTGTTACCTATGACGACATTATCGCGAAGCTCAACAGCGGGGAAGTCGTTCCGGAAGAAATGGTTCGCTTCACAATTCCAGAAGGTTATACCGTAGAACAAATTGCGGACAAACTAAGCAATGATGGCGTTGTGGATAAGAATCGCTTCTTGAAGCTGGCAAATGATACGGCTTGGCTTAAGGGACAGGCCCCGATCGCTGCGCATATTCCGACTGACGCCAAGTTGAAGCATCGACTTGAAGGATACTTGTTCCCTGAGACCTATGAGTTGAAGAAGGGGAGCTCTGAGGAAGAGATTATATCACGGATGGTGCTGGAGACAGAGAAGCGATTGTCGCAGGCTTCCCCAACTTGGGAATCCGATTTGAAGACACGTGGTCTGACGCTGCACGATATGCTGACCTTGGCTTCGCTTGTTGAGCGAGAAGCGGTTGTGGGTGAAGAGCGTCCATTGATTGCGGGCGTCATCGATAATCGAATTGCGAAGGGGATGCGTCTGCAAATTGATGCCACCGTTCAATATGCACTGGACAAGCCGAAGGAACGTTTGTATTATAAGGACTTGGAAATCGACAGTCCTTACAATACGTATAAAATAGATAAATTGCCGCCAGGGCCTATTTCCAGTCCAAGTACGGCCTCCATTCAAGCAGTATTGAAGCCGGAGGCTTCAGAATATTTGTATTATGTGACGAAAAAAGACGGCACTCACACGCATCTGTTCGCCAAGACATTCCCAGAGCATCAGCGTAATATCGAACAGAGCAAGAAAACGGCAGCACAATAGAAAGCGGTGAAATGAACATGACTTATCAACCTGAATTGCTTGTTACCGCAGGCAGTGTTGAGGAATTGGAACGCTTGCTTCAAGCAGGCGCGAATGCAGTCCTCGTCGGGGAAGAAAAATATAGCATGCGCATGCCAGGCGAAATGACCATTGCAGATATCGAGGCAAGCCTGCCGATCGTCCGCAGCCATAACGCCAAACTGTATGTTGCAGTAAATAATATTATGCATAATGAGCATCTGACAGATCTGTCGACTTACTTGAAGCGACTTGAGGAACTGGGCGTTGATGCGATTGCCTATGGCGATCCAGCTGTAATTATGGTTGCACGAACAGCAGCGCCAACTCTTCGTCTTCAGTGGAATGCGGAGATGACATCGACGAACTACCGGACAGCTCAGTACTGGCAGAAGCGTGGCGCAAGCCGTATCGTTGCTGCCCGCGAGCTGAACCTTGAGCAAGTGGTAGAGATGAAGCAGCAGCTTCCGGATATGGAGGTTCAAGTTCAAATCCATGGTATGACGAATATTTATCATTCCAAGCGCCATTTAGTTCACCATTACATGCGTCATCTTGGCAAAGAAGAAGGCACATATGAGGTAGGGATGGAGCAGAAGCTGTTCCTCGTAGAGCGAGAACGTCAGGATGAGAAGTTCCCGATGTATGAAGATGCGAACGGAACACATATCATGAGCTCAGACGATATGTGCTTCATCGAAGATTTGAAGTTGCTGCTCGATGCACACATTGACAGCTTTAAGATCGAAGGAATTTTGAAGTCGATTTCATATAATGAAACCGTTGTTGGCGTGTATCGCGAAGCGATTGATAGCTATATTGCTGATCCTGAAGGGTATTCCATGAAGGAAGAATGGCTGGAACGCATTCGTGCGGTTCAAGATCCAGAGCGAGAGCTCTCATTCGGATTTTTCTATAAAGAACAAATGTATTAAGGAGGGGGCGTACAACGATGAGTACACAAACGAAACGTAAATATAACGGCAAGCGATATCGCTTGGATAAGCCGGAATTACTTGCTCCCGCCGGTAATTTGGAGAAGTTGAAGTTCGCTATTCATTACGGTGCGGATGCCGTGTACATTGGCGGACAAAAATACGGTCTGCGTTCCAATGCGGACAATTTCAGCTTTGAAGAAATGCGCGAAGGTGTGGAGTTCGCTAAAAAATATGGTGCGAAGGTGTTCGTGGCGACGAATATTTATGCACATAATGAAGATATCGAAGGCCTAGAAGAGTATCTTCGCAACTTGGAGGATGCGGGCATTAGTGCCATTATTGCTGCAGATCCATTCATTATTGATACTGCGATGCGCGTAGCGCCGAAGCTGGAGGTTCATGTAAGTACACAGCAGTCCATCGCGAACTGGCAGACGATTCAATACTGGAAAGATGAAGGCATGCCTCGCGTCGTCTTAGCTCGGGAGACGAGCATGGATGAAATTCAGGAGATGAAAAATCACGTCGACATCGAAATTGAGGCCTTTATTCATGGTGCGATGTGTTCTTCTTATTCTGGACGCTGTGTGTTGTCCAACCACTTTACAGACCGCGATTCTAATCGTGGCGGCTGCTGTCAATCATGCCGCTGGAAATACGATCTGTTCGAGGATGACCGTGCAGATGCAATGGATATGATCAGCGAACAGGAAGCATCTGGTTCGTCTGTATTGGAGCAGTTCCGTCTAGGCGTCAATCAAAAGGCGTTGTTCGATGAGAATGACAATGCGTTCGCCATGAGTGCGAAGGACTTATGCATGATCGAGCATCTGCCGGATCTGATCGATGTTGGGGTGGACAGCTTCAAGATTGAAGGCCGGATGAAGTCGATTCACTATGTGGCTACGGTCGTTAATGTGTATCGGAAAGTCATTGATGCATATATGGCCGATCCGGACAATTATGAGCTGAAGCAGGAATGGCTGGACGAGATTTATAAGGCGGCTAACCGTCCTGTCAATACAGGCTTCTTCTACGAAGAGCCGGATCATGAGGATCATATTTACGAGCCGGAAGACAAGCCGGCACCTTATGATTTCGCTGGATTGGTTATGGACTACGACGCTGAGACAGGCATCGCGACGGTTCAACAGCGCAATCACTTCAAGGTTGGAGCTGAGGTTGAGTTCTTCGGCCCGAACAATAGGTTCTTCAAGCAGAAGGTAGAGAAGCTGTGGGATACAGAAGGCAATGAGCTGGATGCAGCTCGCCATCCGCTGCAACTTGTGCGTATGAAGGTCGATCAGCCGGTTACGTATTTCGATATGATGCGTAAGAAGAATGCCAAAGCGTAAGTGATTTAGAATAACGGAAAAAGTGAGCCCTTACCGGAATGGTAGGGGCTTTTTTTGTGCAGAAATAATGCCAAGTAGGTGTGATCAAAAGGATAGATTGGCGCATGAACTAGCGCTTGTGGTTATGTATAAGGAGAAGTGGGCAGTAATGGTACTGATAAGGAGAAACGGACTTCGTTTGTGGATAAGGAGGTGGATGAAGTGTTGTCGCGCCAACGTTCGAAGCGGCAGAAGCTCATGTACAATCGGCTTGTTCTGCTCGCATGTGCCATTACCGTAATGATCGGAATCTATATTGTTAGATTAGGCTGGCTCCAGCTGTTGTTCGTGCACAGCAAGGTGGATGATGGAGTCCATACTGTTCTGCAGCGCACCGTCATTCAACGGGCACGTGGTGTAGTGCTGGATGATGGACGCGGCTCGATCGTAGATCGGGCTGGGCGCCCGTATACGGGTCAGGTCGTGAAGGCCCTTGTCCTCTTCCCAGTGAATAAAAATGCTATTCGTACGGATGCAGTTCGGAGCATGGCGCTCTGGCTGCACGAGTCAGAACAAGAAGTCCGGCGTCGATGGGAGGAGCTTGTCGAACCTTACATTTGGCCGAATGAGAAGGATAAAAAATTGCCCTTCGAGCTGAGTGCGGAGCAGGCCGATCGAGTTCAATTATCTGATTGGGAAGGGATTCGAGTACTTCCATATACAGTTCGATATCCGCTTCGTCAGCATACTCCGCAATGGGTAGGGGCTATTGCGGATATGACGGATACATCGAACAATGAGTATTTCAAGAAGAGTGGCAACAATGCTAATTCAAGTATTGTTGGTGTATCGGGTTTGGAACGAACGTTTGAACCATTGCTCAAGGGATTGGGCGCCACGACAGTCGTCCATTATACAGATGCAAGTCAACTGCCGCTGCATGGACTCGATGTGCGCTTACGGCGTCCTGATAATCCATATTATCCATTAAGGCTTATTACGACAACGGATCAGACAATCGAAGCCGCTATTGAGCAAGTACTTGATCGGTATCATATTGAGAAGGGATCGGTAGTCGTCCTTGATGCAGCAACAAGGGATGTGGTGGCGATGGTGTCTCGCCCTGCCGCAGATCCTTATCATATTGAGCCGGAGAAGGCAGCGTGGAACAATCGGGCAACCAAGGCCCTCCAGCCGGGGTCTGTCTATAAGCTGTTCATTGCGGCTGCCGCAATGGAAGCGGGACTGACGCAACTGAATGAACGCTTTTCCTGCGATGGGCATTATGGGAAGTACGGTTTAGCGTGCTGGCTTCCAGAAGGGCATGGTACGTTGACATTGCGTGAGGCATTGGCAGAGTCATGCAATGAAGTGTTTGCTGAGTTGGGAGAACGATTGACAGGGCAGCAGCTATTGAACTATGCCAAGACAATGGGGCTAAGCGGGCTTGTTGGTATGGTTTCGGATGATGGGATGGGCCACCGGAGTTTGCGGCACTTCGAAGGAGAGGAAGGAAGTCGAATATTTCCTGACAATGTACAGCCGGGGAATGTGTCGGGCGGAGAACGAGCTCAATCTGGTATCGGGCAGCGGAATGTTCGATTGACACCTTTGGCTGCAGCCAACTTCGTCGTAACGCTGCTTCAGAATGGAAACTTCGGATCACCACGATTGATTCAGGAAGTGCAGTATGCCACAGGGATGCCGATCGTTCGATTCCCTGTACAAGTCAAAAAGGAGCGAGTGATGAAGCTGGAGACAGCCCGTAACGTAATGAAAATGATGGTGGATGTCGTCCAGTACGGTACGGGGCAATCGCTCAAACAGGCTTCCTGGAACGTTGCAGGCAAGAGTGGTACTGCCCAAGCTGAGGCATTTGGGACGGCTAACGTACATACATGGTTTGTAGGGTACGGCCCAGTTGAGAAGCCAAAGTATGCAGTGAGTGTCGTCAGCGAAGATGACCAATCTGGCACTTCGCATAAGGCAACAGAGGTATTCCGAGCTGTAATGGATGTGCTGGCTGCACAGCCTCCACATAAATAGCAGGCCAATCTCATCAAGGAAGATTGGCCTGCTATTTCATATCAACAAGGTATCTTGGTTTCTACTTGTTCTTTGGTTCTTCGTTATCTTTATTGTCCTCATTTTGATCAGGAGAATTGTCAAATGGATGTCCAGATACAAATTCTTCTTTAGGCATACGAATCCAACGTTTTAAATAACCTTGATCGTAAAGAGCTTTTATTAAGATCAAGAGGACGGTGGACATGACGATGCCGATAACCCCGAACAATGACATGGACACGATCATGAAGGACAGCATCGTAAATGCGGATACCCCAAGCGATGTCCCCGTAATCTTCGGATCAAGAATTTGCCGGATTAGAAGGGTGACGCCCATAACGACTGCAAGTCCAATGGCTAGCGATGTATTTCCGATAATAAGCAGGTAGGCGATCCAAGGGATAAAGATAAATGGAATCCCTAAGAGCGGCAGTAAATCAAAAAGTGCCGACAATAAAGCGACTAAGAAGGAATTGCTCACGCCAAGTACAAGCAGACCGATAAACACAATGACAAAGGTAACGGAAATCAGCTTCAGTTGAGCCTTTAAGTAAGCAGATAACCCCTTCAGAACATTTTCCTTTAGAAATATGTAGGCTTTAAGAAACGTGCGCGGTGTTTTATTGCGGGCAACTCTGCGCCAAGTATCAATCTCGATGCTGAGGAAATAGCCAAGGATGATGGCGATGAAAAAGTTCAGCGTAAACGTCGAGAAGGACGTTATTTGCTTAATGAGCAGGCTGAGCAATCCGACGATAAATTCGGAAATATGCTGGGCCGCATTGCCGGCATATTCATTGATGCGGCCAGATACATCAGGCGGCAGTGATTCATACCGGTTCTGCAAATACGTGGCGATGTTCACCATTTCACTCTGAACTGCCTTAATATAGGTAGGCAGCTTGGCTTGCAGCTCGATTGCTTGATGCACGAGTATAAAACCGAGCCCAAACATGGCTCCTAGAATGACAAGTACGAACAATAAGACGGAGATGGCCGAAGCGATAGCTTTCCGCATACCCCGCCGGTGAAGAAATGCCGCCAGCGGTTCGATGAACATGAATACGATGAAGGCTAGAAAAATAGGGGCGGCTATCGAGTACAAGTAGCTAAACGTGTACATGATTAAATATGCAGTCAAAATCAACAAAGCGATATCAAATGCTGTCCGCCAATACTTACGGTAAAATGCAATCATAGAACAGACTCCTTTTCACCAAATAACAATATGATAATCATTGTACACGAAACGATTTCCCGTGCCTATTCTTTGTTCATTATGTTACAATAATAACAGTTCATACGTAGAGTAAGTATACGTATATGTTCAAGTCTGAAGAGCTTGAGAACGTTGCATTTTATTATGTAAATAAGAAACGGGGAACTGGGATGGTAGAATTCATTTTATTATGGGGGTTTTACATCCTGACGTTTTATGCGTTTCTCCCTGGCTTAATCAGCCGCCTGTTTGGATTTCGTGTCTTCCAGAAGGGACGTGCAGAACGGGAACTGGCGTTGACATTCGACGATGGTCCAGATCCGATTTATACACCTCAGCTGTTAGACCTATTGAAGAAATATAATGCCAAGGCAACATTCTTTGTGGTTGGCATCCACGCAGAGCAGCATCCAGACGTGCTGAAGCGAATGCACGATGAGGGTCATCTTATCGGTATTCACAATTATGTTCATAAGTCCAACTGGCTGATGCGTCCAAAAACGGTGAAACGACAAATCCGTAAAACGTCAGACATTATTGAATCAGTAACTGGCAAACGATCGAATTACTATCGACCGCCTTGGGGGATTGTCAATCTATTCGATTATGGCAGATTGGGTCACTTGCAAATTATATTGTGGTCTGTTCTATTCGGGGATTGGCGGAAGAAGCTCGGCTCTGAACGCTTGTATCGGCGTATGATGAAGCGATGTCGGGGTGGGGAAGTTCTACTGCTGCATGATTGCGGCCTTACACTTGGGGCAGATCGGGAAGCGCCAGCGAATATGCTGGCGGCATTGGAACGGTTTCTAGACGAAGCGGAGAAGCGCGAGCTGCGCTGTGTCCGTATCGATGAGCTCATTCGATTGACCGATCAAGCCCGGATGAAGAATCCAAGCTTGCTTAGACGCATGGTCGTACGTTTCTGGTTTCTCTATGAGAAAGCTTTCCACTCCGTCTTTGCGTTGAAGACAACGAACCATGAACAGCCTGTGTTTCATTTCCGTGTTCGTCCGTATCATGGCAAGGCCGTAGTCTTAGATGACGGAGTAGAATTGAAGCATAATGACCTGGTGCTGGAACTGCATTTCGACAATCGACTATTATATGATATTGGTCATCGGTCGAGGAGTGCGATGCAAATTGCAATTCAGATGATACGTTCCGTAGAACGTACGCTGCCAGAGCTTGCTGATTACTTGCTAAGCGATCAGAATTTACGGGCGAATGTGAAAGCATTGTACGGAGTAAGCATGATGCACCGGGGACCCGAGCAATTCGGATTTACGGTACGAGATTTGCCAAGAGGATTATTCTCTTGGGTGTCTCGGAGATACTTGCGGCTGCTGATGAGCATTATTCATCCACAGGGACAGAATCGATTGAGGCAGCAAGCGGAACAGATGATTCCGAAGTTGATTATCATGTCGACAGAAACCTTGTTATCGCGATATGGAAGAGATAGAAATTATGCATTTGATGCGAATGCATCTGAGCGGCTTGTGCTCGTCGATAAGAAAGTAGAGAATGTGGCGCATCCGTTATAATTCGATATATTTACCAAATAATAACATTTGATTTAAAAGCTTTGAAAAATGACATTGTTCATTTTTTAGAGCTTTTTTTGTACTCCTTAACGGAATGAGTATTTATGCAACTTTTATGCAAAAAAATAAAAATGCAGAAATGCACATTCTGAGAGGAATAAGTAGACAGTTATCCACTGAGGGGATACAATATAGTGAAATAGGATCAGATTTCCGTTTTTAGTATAAAAATAGTTTGATTTTTTGAGACGATTTTCCTATGATTGATAAAAAAAAGTTATCGAATGAAAATTAAAATCTTTTAAGGTAAAGCTGACATAAGCATTTACAAATACGAAATTATCAAGTAGTATTATGAAAAAATATTCGTCTCTTGCTGAGGAATTGGTCATTCTTTCTTATTTTATTGACCAATGTTCTATAAAAGAGTATATAGCCGAACATTCGAAGCTAACTAGGTAATATGTATACAACTTTTATACTATTTATAAATGTCATCTAAGAAATAAGGGGAGAATGTTGTGAAAAAAAGTCTTAGCACCATGATTTGCTTATTGTTATCATTGACACTTATCCTGTCTGCTTGCGGAGGCGGAAATTCCTCTGAAAGTGCAGATAAGTCTACTGGCCAAAATACAGAACAACCTGCTGAAGAATTGGTAACCGATGGCTTGATTAAAGCTTCGGATGTATCCTTGTCTCCAGAGCTTGCGAAGAATCGTAAGGACACGATGATTATCGGCATCACGTCACCAAGCGGTATTTTTAACCCACTCTTTGCGGACTCGCAATATGATAACTTTATTAATAGCACCCTATTCACCAGCATGATTGAAGTGAACAAAGACGGTACTTATAAAGAAGGGATCGCGGAGAAGTGGGAAATCTCTCCTGACAACCTTGTTTATACGTTTACACTTCGCGATGGTTTGAAGTACAGTGATAACACTCCTGTAACAGCGGACGACGTAGCATTCAGCTTGACTGTATTGCACGACAAGTCCTATGACGGTCCTTCTGACATTATCAAGGATGCTCATATCAAGGGCGGCAAAGAGTATAAAGAAGGAAAAGCAACATCCATCGAAGGTATTAAAGTTCTTGACCCACGCACGATTCAAGTGACAACGACAGAAGTGAATGCATTGGCATTTTCCGCTATCGGTTCCGTAGGCGTGCTTCCTAAAGCAATCTACGGCAAGGATTACAAGCAAGGCAGTCTTGGTTACATGAGAGACCTCTTCACGCATCCGGTCGGCAATGGACCGTACAAGCTTGAAAAGTTCACTCCAGGTCAAGAGGCAGTATTGGTAGCAAACGAGCTCTTCTACCAAGGCAAACCTAAAATCGAGAAATTGATCTACAAATTCACGACGTCGGAAACGAATGTGCAATTGCTGCAAGCCGGCGAGACGGATATGGATTTCATCGATGTTAACAAAGACACAATCGAGCAATTGAAAGAATTTGGATTCGTTGACGTTAACCTGTTCCCAGCGAACAGCTACGGTTATATCGCGTTTAACCATAAGCATGACCAATTCAAGGACAAGCGTGTTCGCCAAGCATTGACATACGGTTTGAACCGTAAGGAAATCGTTGATGCGGTATACCAAGGCTATGCAGACGTTCTGAACGTTCCGCAATCCAAAGTATCTTGGGCGTTCACAGATGATGTGAATAAGTACGATTTCGATCTGGAAAAGGCAAAACAATTGCTGGATGAAGCAGGCTGGAAAGTCGGCGGTGACGGCATTCGTGAGAAAGACGGCAAGAAATTCAAGATTACGTTCACAGCAACTACTCCTAACCCTGTAAACGATGCAATCATTCCACTTGCTCAAGCAAGCTACAAAGAGCTTGGCATCGAATTCGTTGCAGAACAAATGGACTTCAATGCTGCTGTAGACAAGCGTAAAAAAGGCGATTTCGACATGATGTTCTTGGCGTGGGGCTTAACACCAGATCCGCAATCCGGTGAAAATGTGTTCAAGACTGGCGGTTCCCAGAATGATGTTGGATACTCCAATCCGAAGGTTGATGAGTTGTTCACGAAAGCTGGAGCAATGGTCGACACAGAAAAGCGCAAGGAAGTCTTTAAAGAGTTGTATAAAGAGTTGAATGAGGATCTTCCTTACATCTTCTTGTACCAGCGTCGTGATATGTGGGCGAACAACGCTCGCTTGCAAGGCTTCGATATGTCGCCATACCGCAACTTCACGTATAGCTTGCCACAATTGCAAATTCAATAGCCGCAAGGCAAATGAATGATGCCTGCAAAATGCTCAGCCTCCGGGCTGGGCATTTAGGCTTATATAAAGCTAGGAGGAATAATTATGAAGCAATACGCCATTCGGCGGCTGTTACAATTGGTTCCTACGATAATAGGGGTATCCGTTATCCTGTTCGCCGTGTTTGCATTGGCACCGGGTAACTTTATCGATTCGAACCCGACGATTTCCAAAGAGCGCGCTGCCGAACTTAAAGCGATTCATGGGTTGGACAAGCCGCTTACTGAGCGTTACTTCACTTGGGCGAGCAACACACTCAAGGGAGATCTGGGGATGTCGATACAGCATAAGCAACCGGTTACAACTGTACTTAATCGGTATATGTGGAATTCCTTTATGATCGCTGCAATCGTATTAGTTTTATCATGGGCAATTGCAATTTTAGTCGGTGTATTTTCTGCTATCAGGCAATATTCCTTTTTTGATGGGGTAGTTACGTTTCTCGTATTTGCCTTAATGTCATTGCCATCGTTCTTTGTTGGCTTATATGCAATTAAAGCGTTAGCTGTCGACTTCAAAATATTCCCTGTTGGCGGAATGTACACCTCCGGAAGCAATGCTACCGGATTGGCGCAATTCTGGGATTTGGTTCATCATTTAATGCTGCCAGTCATCGTGCTGACTGCACTGAGTGTAGGTTCACTTACTCGTTATTTCCGTACGAGCATGCTGGAAGTTATCCGTCAGGATTATATCCGTACTGCACGTGCGAAAGGCCTAAAAGAAAGAACGGTTATTTTCAAACACGCGCTTCGCAATGCAATGCTGCCTGCAATTACTTTGCTGGGTATCGAGCTTCCGGGATTGTTCGGTGGCGCAATGATTACGGAGAAAATCTTCAACTGGCCGGGTATCGGCCGCATCAACCTGGAAGCAATCACGTCGCGTGACTACTTCTTGTTGATGGGCTTCACGATGTTCTTGGCATTGCTCACTGTAGTCGGTAACTTCTTAGCTGACGTGCTGTACCGCGTGGCCGATCCACGTGTACGCATGAAATAGAAAGGGGAAAAAGCTCGTGTCTCAAACTGCTACTAACTCTGCAGCTGCAACAGCTGCTTCGAAGACGAAGCCTGCTTCCCCGTGGAGGTTGGCATTTAAGCAACTTAGCAAGAACAAATTCGCAATGGGCGGAATTGTCGTTGTACTTTTAATGTTCATCATTTGCTTTATTGGCCCGCTGTTCTCGCCGTATTCATTGGATACGATGGGCCCAATGAAAAATAAAGGTCCTTCCGCTACGCACTGGCTTGGTACGGACAACCTGGGACGCGACATCCTGCTGCGGGTTATGCTCGCAGGCCGCGTTTCCTTGATCGTCGGACTCGTGGCGATGATTATCTCTGTCACAATCGGTAGTACGCTTGGCGCGATTGCAGGTTACTATCGCGGATGGGTTGATTCCATCATCATGCGTCTAGCAGATATTATGATGTCGATTCCTAGTTTGCCGCTCCTGATCATTCTTGGTGCGGTTCTATCGGATATGAAGGTTCCACCGGATAAGCGGATTTACGTGGTTATGTTCTTGCTTGGATTCATGAGCTGGCCGAGCTTGTCCCGTCTCGTGCGCGGGCAGATCTTAATGCTTCGTGAACAGGAGTTCATGCAAGCGGCAGAAGTGCTTGGTCTGCGTGACCGCCGCAAAATCTTCCGCCACTTGTTGCCGAACACGATTCCGATCATTATCGTCGTAGCGACATTGACGGTTGCAGGTGCAATTCTGCAAGAGTCGGTATTGAGTTACTTGGGTCTAGGGGTAGTACCGCCGACACCGTCATGGGGGAACATGATTACGGCCGCGAACAACTTGATTGATTTCCAGAAGCGTCCATGGCTGTGGATTCCGCCTGGCGTATGTATTTTCTTGACAGTAATTTCGATTAACATCATTGGTGACGGCTTGCGGGACGTCCTCGATCCGAAAATGAAGAGGTAGGGATACGTTATGTCAAATAACTTGATCGAATTTCGCAATTTGCGGACGAATTTCTATACTAGCAGTGGCGTCGTAAGAGCGGTCAATGATGTCAGCTTCTCAATTAAAGAAGGAGAAACGCTGTGTGTCGTTGGTGAATCCGGATGCGGAAAAAGCGTAACAGCGATGTCTCTTATGCGTCTTGTCTCTCCTCCGGGTAAAGTGGAGGGTGGACAGATCTTATATAATGGCAAAGACTTGCTTGGAATTAAGGAACGTGAAATGCGCCAGATCCGCGGTAACGAAATCGCGATGATCTTCCAGGAGCCGATGACGTCTCTGAACCCGGTATTTACGATCGGGGAACAGCTGACAGAACCGATCCTGCTGCATAAAGGCGTTACGAAGAAGGAAGCAAAAAAACGTGCGATTGATCTGATCGAACTGGTCGGCATTCCACGTGCGGCACAAATCTTCGATGCATATCCGCATGAGCTTAGCGGTGGTATGCGTCAACGGATTATGATCGCGATTGCGCTTAGCTGTGATCCGAAGCTTCTCATTGCGGATGAGCCGACAACGGCGCTCGACGTAACGATTCAAGCACAGATCTTGGATTTGATGCGCAACATTAAGAAGGAATTCAATACGGCGATTATGATGATCACGCATGACCTTGGTGTCGTAGCGGAAATGGCTGACCATGTTGTCGTTATGTATGCAGGTAAAGTGATTGAAGAAGCTCCTGTGCTTGAGCTCTTCAAAAATCCGAAGCATCCATATACGCAGGGCCTCTTGAAGGCAAAGCCGGTCATCAATGAGCGTATGGAGCGTCTATATACGATTCCGGGACAGGTTCCGAACCCTGTTGAACTCGGAGAGAACTGTTATTTCAATGATCGTTGCGAGCATTGCATGTCCATCTGTACGGATAAGCAGCCTCAGCTTAAGGTGTATGACAACAAACATAAGACAGCATGCTGGCTGTATGAAAAGGGAGGGGACGTACAATGAGTCAACAACCGTTGCTACAAGTAGACAATTTGAAAAAATACTTCCCCATCCAGGGCGGTATTTTATCCAAAACGGTAGGCCATGTTCGTGCGGTTGACGGCGTGTCCTTCAGCTTGAATAAAGGGGAGGCGCTTGGTCTCGTAGGGGAGTCTGGATGCGGTAAGTCGACTACAGGTCGTACCATTCTTCGCCTGCTCGACAAGACGGATGGTCAAGTATTGTTCAACGGCGTAGAGATTCATGACTTGTCGAAAAAGGAATTGCGCAGTATGCGTCCCAAGATGCAGCTTGTGTTCCAGGATCCATACAGCTCCTTGAACCCGCGTATCAAGATCGGCGATGCAATCGGCGAAGCCTTGATTGACCACGGCATTTCTTCGAAGAACGAAGTGCGTGATCGGGTCAAAGAAATTTTGACGATTTGCGGTCTTGCTCCTTACCATATCGATCGCTACCCTCATGAATTCTCTGGTGGTCAACGCCAGCGTATCGGGATTGCACGTGCCTTAGTATTGAATCCTGAATTTATCGTAGCGGATGAGCCAGTATCGGCGCTCGACGTATCGATTCAAGCACAGATCATCAACTTGCTGAGTGATCTGCAAGAGCAGAAGAACTTGACGTACTTGTTCATTTCTCACGACTTGTCGGTCGTTGAGCATTTGTGCAACCGTATCGGGGTTATGTACTTGGGCTCGCTCGTTGAGATGGCTCCACGTGATGAGCTGTTCAGAAATCCGCTTCATCCGTACACGAAGGCATTGCTGTCTGCAGTACCTGTACCAGATCCAACACGCAAGCCTGATCGGATCGTATTGCAAGGGGATATTCCAAGCCCGGCGAACCCTCCATCCGGCTGTAAGTTCCATACGCGCTGTCCGTTTGCGACAGACATCTGTAAGCAGGCGGTTCCGGAGTATCGTGATATGGGCGGCGGACATCAGGTTGCTTGCCATTTGGTCTAATTTGAATAATTATCGTTATTTGCAGGCTGTCTCATCCAAGATGAGGCAGCCTGTTTTGCGTACGCTGGCAGAGAGAACTTTCCTTTAGTAATATGACAGAGGATGACATCATTAAGGTCTATAATGAGGGAAACAATCAATGAAAGGGGTGGCCATTTATGGGGCGAAGCATCATTCTTGATTTAGCCGTTACGATAGACGGTTTTATTGAAGGGAAGAATGGAGAAGTAGATTGGTGCATGATGGACGCTGAGATGGGGTTTACTCATTTCTTACATCAAATTGATACGATTTTGTATGGAAGAAAAAGTTATGATTTATGGGGACAATTTACGCCAGGAAGCGAAAGTACGGAAGCTGAAAAAGAAATGTGGGAACTCGTGCACAGTAAAGAGAAGTATGTGTTCTCCAAGACGCAAAAAGGAACTGATAATCAAGCGATATTCATAAATGACAATATCCTTGAAGAAGTAAATACATTAAAGAATAAGCCTGGTAAAGACATCTGGCTGTATGGTGGAGCAAGCCTTATCACAACTTTTATCCGTTTAGGTCTTGTTGATGAATTCAGATTATCAGTTCACCCTGTTATTTTGGGCGAAGGGAAACCATTGTTTATGGATATAAAACAGAGGTTGAATGTAAAGTTGGTTCATACAAGAACATTCTCCTCTGGCGTTGTACAACTAATCTATAGAACATAATATTGCATGTCAATAATCAAAACTATCATCATGAAGATCGGGATTGGATCCAGCATTGTTTAGCCTACAATTTATTTTTGCAGAACAAGAAGCCCGCTCGGTATAGCAGAGCGGGCTTCCTTATTGCAACAATACGTATTAAAAATAGAATTAGATCTTTAAAATACCGCCTTGGCTTGCATTCGTAACGAGCTTGGAGTAGCGGGCGAGATATCCGGACTTCACCTTCGGCTCGAAGCCTTTCCAACCAGCACGACGGCGCTCAAGCTCTTCATCGGATACTTGGAGCTCGATCTTGCGGTTGTTAAGGTCGAGTTCAATAATATCCCCATCTTCAACGAAGGCGATTGGGCCGCCTTCTGCTGCTTCAGGCGAGATGTGACCAATGCTGATGCCGCGGGAAGCGCCAGAGAAGCGTCCGTCTGTAATCAGACCTACCTTAGCGCCCAAGCCCATGCCGACAATTTGCGAGGTCGGAGCAAGCATCTCAGGCATGCCTGGACCGCCTTTAGGGCCTTCATAGCGGATGACTACTACATGGCCTTCCTTGACTTTGCCGTTCGCGATACCAGCCAATGCTTCGTCCTGGGAGTCGAAGCAGATTGCAGGGCCCATGTGATGCCCGCCAACGGACGAATCAACCGCGCCGACCTTAACGATCGCGCCTTCCGGAGCCAGATTGCCGAACAGAACGGCCAAGCCGCCGCGTTCGCTGTGCGGGTTATCCAAGGTGTGAATCACATCGGTATCGAGAATTGGGCTGTCCGCCACATTTTCACGCAATGTATTGCCTGTTACGGTAATGCACTCGCCGTGGAGGGCGCCTTCCTTCTTGAACAGCTCGTTCAGAACCGCGCTGACGCCGCCAGCGTTGTGCACATCTTCAATATGATAATCGGAAGCAGGCGCAATCTTGGCCAAGTGAGGCACACGCGCTGCTACTTCGTTAATACGTTCAATTGGATATTCAAAGCCAGCTTCTCTTGCAATAGCAAGCGTATGAAGCACCGTATTCGTGGAGCCGCCCATCGCCATATCAACGGCAAAGGCATTGTCGATAGCTTCCATTGTTACGATGTCGCGCGGCTTAATGTCCTTCTCAATGAGACTCATCAGCTGCTTCGCGGATTTCTTGACGAATTCGCGGCGCTCAGGCGCTACAGCAAGGATCGTTCCGTTGCCCGGAAGCGCAATTCCGAGTGCTTCTGCCAAGCAGTTCATGGAGTTGGCTGTGAACATGCCGGAACAGGATCCGCATGTTGGACAACCATACTGCTCCAATTCTTGAAGTCCTTTATCGTCAATCTTGCCGGCTTGATAAGCACCAACACCTTCGAACACGCTGGAGAGGGAGATGGAGCGGCCGTTGGAATCCTTACCAGCCTTCATTGGCCCGCCGCTGACGAATACAGTCGGGATGTTGACGCGCAATGCGCCCATAATCATACCTGGTGTGATCTTGTCACAGTTCGGAATACATACCATACCGTCGAACCAGTGTGCAGATACAACGGTTTCAAGGGAATCCGCGATAATCTCACGGCTTGGCAGCGAGTAGCGCATGCCAATATGGCCCATGGCAATCCCATCATCGACGCCAATGGTATTGAATTCAAATGGAACGCCGCCGGCTTCGCGAATGGCTTCCTTTACAATTTTACCGAATTCCTGCAAATGTACATGACCGGG
The DNA here is from genome assembly GCF_032337355.1 of Paenibacillus suaedae. Classification (NCBI taxonomy): domain Bacteria; kingdom Bacillati; phylum Bacillota; class Bacilli; order Caryophanales; family Paenibacillaceae; genus Paenibacillus; species Paenibacillus suaedae. Next base: position 1,260,906 of record NZ_JAVYAA010000002.1, on the reverse strand, counting down.
AACGATATCGATATACGAGTTGCATACTGCAATGAACGGCTTGTCGAAATCTTCTTCCTTAACGCCTGCGGCACGCAGCAAGCTGCGGTGAGGCGCACGATCAAAGCCCTTTTTAATCATGTCTGAACGCATCTTTTTGGCTGTCATATGGTGAACCTCCATCTCATGTCCTTCCCGTCGCGCGGGACGAGTCCTATTTTTCTACTTCTTACATAAAATCGAACTTTTGAATGGCTTTTTCTAGTGCTTGCCAATGGGTTTCTTAGTAGTCTATCACAACTGTTGGGGTTTTTCTACCAATCCATTCGAGGCGAACACGCTGTTGCACGCACAAAAACACCGCAAGAAAACAGCATGCAAAAATGCAGGTTTCTCGCGGTGTTTGTACAATGATTGTGAGCTGAAACCAGCTCGTATGTGAAAACAAGTATAATCGATCAGCTGTGCTTGATTTTCGCGCGGAACAGCTTATCGCGTATCCATCCAGCAATCGCATCCCACTTCGGCTCAATAATCGGATGGAGCCATGCCGTAACCTGTGGCTGCGCCAGCAGAACAGCACCGGCAATAGACGCTGTGATCAGCAGTGCTGCGCTCCAGCCTGACGTAATATGGGCATATACACCTGTCAGCACGACGAAGCGAATAATTAGCCCATGAAGGAGAAACACGTACAAAGTTCGCTTGCCTAAGTTCGTTAAATGAGTTTTTCGTAATGGCACCCAAGCCAAGAAGGCAGCGGAAGCAACGATTTGCGTCAAGTAGATGACGGTACGGTTGAATAGGGCAAGCCAACCGGACTGTGTCCATCCAAGCTCATGGAAGGTCATATGATTCATGAACCAGATAGGATTGATAGGCTCAGACATCATATAGAGCACGACAAGCAGCGCCATGGATATGGCAACCCCTATATACCGCACGAACGGTGTCAGCCATGCCCGAAATCGCTCATAAGAGAATGTGTACCCAATAACGAAGAATGGCAAATAGACGACCGAACGAGAAATGCCGAGCCACGCGCCCTGGAGCGGCAGAAAGCCGACTAGAAATCCTAATACAATGGAGATAAGCAGTGGATGACTTATGGAAAAACGCGTGAACATTTTCATCATAAGTCTCCAAAATAGATGGCCGACTAAGAACCAGAGCAGCAAATATGGAATGAAAAAGGAATGACTAATGCCTGGTACGCGAAACACAAGATAATCAAGCAGCGAGTAGATCGTTTGAAAAATAATATATTGAAGTGCGATTTGCTTCAGGATACGAATACCTGCCGCACCGTTTAGATTGCTGCGTGCAAAATATCCTGTGATGAACACGAATAAAGGCATGTGGAATGTAAAAATCCAAAGGAAAATAGCTTTCATCTCAGGCATGCGCATGATGAGTGGTTCAATCGCATTGCCGACAAAGACGCATACAATTAGTAGAAATCGCAAATTTAAGCCGAACGTCTCTCCACTTTTCGTTAACGTTGACGGCCCGCATCCGGGGGCAGTGGGGATACTAAGGTGCTCCCGCATGATGGTTCCCTCCTTACCTAGGTGTAGTCGGTTTACGGATTTCTCTATGAATGTGGCTCCGTAAGCCGGCGAGCTCATTAGCTGTCAATTACAAGTTCAACGTAACATAGAAAATAAGCACACATTGTGATGTTAATCACAAATAACGCTTTCAATTGTGCCCATTGTTTGTAGGCAGTGAAGACTGCTTAATTCAGGTTGACTAGTTGGCAAATATAGGGTTATGATAGGCCGTAATAGAGCACATTTCTACAAGAAAAGAAGGGAGATGACACTTGCAAGCGCTGCCAATTTTTGGTGCGACATTTGATTCGTAATAACTCGTGACAACTGCACTCCTTCTGAATCTGGGGCTGCGGATATTTGCTAGTATTGGTATATTCCTTTTATGGATAGAAACATAGCATTTCCCCAACTTTGAGAGAGCTGCTTATCATCGGCTCGCGCGCTTGCAATGGATTCAATTAGGAATGATTGAGCCCTGACAGTCATAACATAATAGACCTCTAGCATTATGTTACGAACTATGACACATGCCTTTATTTGAGACAGATCATAACTTTTTGAAATCAAATCTTACTTCGGCACACGGTATCTAATCCGTATGCGTGCATGATCATGTATGGCATTGCACGACTTTTCACCTCAACCTTCAAGGATCTATTGGATTCTCATTCTCACATTACCACGCATCTGGGCTGTCTAGTCTTTTCTTTCTATTAGATTGCAGTCATTCATTATTCACATTTCATCGATTGGTCAATTTACCCTTAGTCATTAGTGACATAAATCATACTTTGTACCATCCCATCGGTTTTACCATTTTGTCATACCGTAACAAGTGCGAGTTCCCATTGTTTCATTTGTGGTGCATTCGAGGTGCAGCACGGAACACTTAGAACTGGTTCGTCACATCTAGTGCGGGCAAAGTGGTGTATTTTGCTGTCCGAATACAGCCTGAGTCAACCTGCATTCTGCACTTCGATGAGAACGATGCGAACAACCTCCACCATTCTCGGTTCTTTCTGTCTACGAGACAGCTGCACATAATGACAAAGGTTCTGCTCCCAGCGTCGTAAGCGCCGTAAGGCAGGAGCAGTTAGGAAAGGAGTTCCTATATGGTTACACTGCCTAAGGTTAATGAACTAGGTTTTTTTGAAATCCGATTGGAGTCAATCGGGGGACTTGGAGCGAATTTGGCCGGCAAAATGCTGGCGGAAGCTGGAGTTACCGGCAGCGATTTGAACGGCGTCAGCTTTTCCTCATATGGATCAGAGAAAAAGGGTTCTCCAGTTAAGGCGCACATCCGGTTCTGTATGCCAGAAACGCTAATCCGGGATACGACACCGGTGGAACGTCCTCATATCGTGGGTGTTTTTCATGAGTCTTTATACAAGACAGTCAATGTAACGAGCGGCATATATGAGGACAGCCTCATACTCGTCAACTCTGCCAAATCTCCTGAGGAACTGAAGGAGAAGCTGAAGCTGCCGGGTGGAACCATCGCGGTGGTCGATGCAATCGGAATTGCATTGGAAGAGAAAAATCGCGTGAATATGGCGATGCTCGGTGCGCTGTTCCGCTTATGCGACTTCTTGGATGCGGAGCAAATGAAGAGCGTTATTCGCAAATCACTGGAGAAAAAATATCCGGGGGCGGTTCAGCCGGCGCTGAATACGTTCCAACGTGGATATGATGAAGTGAAATTCCAATCATTTTCCTTCCCTGAGGGAGTTCTGCTGCCGAAGCCAATTCGTTGGGATACGTCAGCGCTTGGCTATGAGACGCAGCCTATCGGCGGTACCGTCGTGAATCCAGGTAACTCCATTTTGAAGGATTTAAGCATCTCTCGTGCCGGTATGATGCCGCACTTTGCCTCAGATAAATGTATTCATTGCGCGGCCTGTGATAATGTGTGCCCTGATTTTTGCTTTGTGTGGGAAGAACAGCCGGACAAGAAGGGTCGACCGCAAATGTTCCTCCAAGGCATTGATTATCAATATTGCAAAGGCTGCTTGAAATGTGTATATGCATGTCCTACAGAAGCATTGACCGATGAGCGGGAAGAGGACGGATATGCGGATGAACATCGTGTTCCGCATATGTTCGAGCTGGCTGAACGCCATTGATAGATAGAAGGTAAGGAGGATGAGTAGCTATGGCAATTGAGTATGAAAAAGAAGTGACCGGCGGTACGGTTGAGCAGCGGATGGTGTATGAGTCAGGCAATGAAATGGCTGCATATGCCGCACATCAAATTAATTATCATATTATGGGCTATTTTCCGATATCGCCATCAACAGAAGTGGCACAATTCCTTGATCTGATGAAGGCGAACGGACAGCATGACATTAAGCTAATTCCAGCAGACGGTGAGCATGGATCGGCAGGAATATGCTATGGAGCCTCGACTGCAGGTGGACGGGTATTCAATGCGACGAGTGCGAACGGATACATGTATATGCTTGAACAAATGCCTGTCCAATCAGGTACGCGATTCCCGATGGTCATGAATTTAGTGTGCCGCTCCGTATCAGGTCCGTTGAACATCCATGGGGATCATTCGGATTTGTACTTTGCACTGAATACAGGCTGGCCGATTCTGCTCTGCCGAGATCCACAAGCGGTGTACGATATGAACATTATGGCGCTTAAGCTTGCAGAGGATCCAGAGGTTCGGCTTCCAGTGCTAGTTGCATTCGATGGCTACTTCACCTCGCACCAGAAGCGTCGTGTTCAGACCTTCGCCAAGCGAGAAGACGTACATCGCTTCGTTGGCGAACAGCCTGTGCGCGGATTCGCTGATACACTGGATCGCAATAATCCGATCACGGTAGGACCTTATATGAATGAGCCGGATTATATTAATAACTGCTATCAGCAGTCCATGGCTATGTATAAGGCAGAAGAGGTGTTCGACCGCATCCGCACCGAATATGCTGCACTGACGGGACGAGATTATCCGATTCTGGATTTATATCGGATGGAGGATGCAGAAGTAGCTGTATTCCTGCTCAATTCCGCGGCGGAAATTATTAAGGATGTCGTCGATCAGCTTCGGGAGCAGGGAATTAAAGCCGGTTCCATATCGCCGAACATCATTCGCCCATTCCCAGCGAAGGAGATAGCGGATGCGCTGGCTCATATTAAAGTCGTGACAGTGGGAGACCGTGCTGATTCTTATGGCGGTCACGGCGGCAATATGGTCAATGAAGTGAAGTCAGCACTGTTCACGCATGGTAACCGTGATACGATGATTATCAGCCGTATTTACGGGCTTGGCGGCAAGGATTTCTATGCTGAGGATGGCCACGCACTGTTCGAGTGTGCCATTGAGGCAGCACAGAAGGGGTATGTCGAGAAGCCATTCGATTACCATGGACATACGCCTGGTGACCCAGCCAAGGCCCCGCAGCGTGTCATTGAACCGATGAAATATGAAGATTTGAAGACAGGGCTAATTACGGTGAAGCAGGATGAGGAGTCCGGCAAGCTAAGCGTTCGCGTTCCGCCGCTGCGCCAATTGACGAAGAAGCCGAAGCGAATTGCTCCAGGCCACGGCGCGTGTCCAGGCTGCGGCATCTTTTCCGGTCTTGAGCTGTTCTTCAAGGGGATCGAGGGGGATATTGTAGCACTGTTCCATACGGGCTGCGCAATGGTTGTCACAACCGGGTATCCTTACTCTGCCCACAAGGCGACATATATTCACAACCTGTTCCAGAATGGGGCAGCAACGCTGTCCGGAGTCGTCGAAATGTTCTGGGAACGGAAGCGGCGCGGTGAGCTGGATCACCTGAACCTGCCAGATGATTTCACGTTTGTGATGATTACAGGCGATGGCGGGATGGATATCGGTATGGGGCCGGCGATTGGAGCGGCTCTGCGCAATCATAAGATGATTATTTTGGAATACGATAATGAAGGTTACATGAATACGGGGGCGCAATTGTCATATTCGACTCCGCTTGGCCACCGCACTTCCACCTCTAACGTAGGCAAGGTGCAGGCGGGCAAGATGTTCCATCATAAGGATACCGCGCAAATTATGGCGGCAACGAACATTCCATATGTCTTCACAGGTAGTGAAGCATTTCCACAGGATTTGCTTAAGAAGGCGGCTAAAGCACAATGGTATGCTCAGAATGAGGGGCTTGTATACGGCAAAATTTTAATTACCTGTCCTCTTAACTGGCTGTCCGAAGACAAGCTGGGCACACAGATTGTCAATGCGGCCGTAGATTCCTGCTTCTTCCCGTTGTATGAAGTGGAACAAGGGATTACAACAATTACGTACAATCCGGAGGATAAGAATAAGAAAGTTCCGTTACTCGAATGGCTGGTTATGATGGGCAAGACGAAGCATATGAGCAAGCCGGAGAATGCGGAGGCGCTGCAGTCGTTCGAGCATGAAGTAGAGCGGCGCTGGAATGTGCTCAAGGCGAAGAGCGAGAACCCGTATCTATAATAGGCTAGGTTAATATATTTTACTCAATCCATATAGGCCTGAGAACGCATCTGTACTTGATGCCTTCTCAGGCCTTCTTCGTAGGAGCAGAAGAATAGCTTGTCAGTGTGGGATCGCGCATGCCGCCCTTGAAATCTTTCCCTAGATGAATAGGTACGGTATACTTAAAATTGAACTATTTAGGTGGAAAAGGGAGGAAGCGACGACGATGACAGAACAAATGAATCCTATTCTTCATGCTCATGCAGAGGAGCTGGCAGATTTATTGCGCAGCAGCAGGCATGTTGTTTTTTTTGGCGGAGCAGGAACATCGACAGAGAGCGGGATTCCCGATTTCCGATCGGACAATGGGGTATTTGCGGATGATGAGGCATTCCGATATCCTCCGGAAGTCATGCTGAGCCGTTCCTTCTATGATCGTGATCCGGCGACGTTCTATCGTTTCTATCGCGCGAAGATGCTGCATCCCTCTGCGAAGCCGAATGGAGCACATCGTGCATTGGCCCGGCTAGAAGAGGATGGTATTGTGTCGGCAGTCGTCACACAAAATATTGATGGACTGCACCAAGCAGCAGGCAGCAAGGAAGTATGGGAGCTTCATGGCTCGGTGCACCGGAACCGCTGCACCGCTTGCGGAGCGGAATATGGACTGGATGCAGTGTTGAACAGTGAACAGGTTATCCCTTCCTGCAAGCAATGCGGAGGGACATTGAAGCCTGATGTTGTACTGTATGAAGAGCAATTGAATGATGCGGTTATTTCAAGAGCGATTGAACGGATACGGGAATCGGATCTGTTAATCGTGGGCGGTACTTCGCTGACTGTGCAGCCAGCGGCCAGCTTTGTTCGATTAGCAACGAAGGCGAAGCTGGTGCTGATGAATCGGACGGCGACGAGCATGGATGGACATGCGGATGCGGTATATCGTGAACCGATGGGGGAATTGTTCGCACTCGCATATTACAAGATGACAGGGAAAGAGGTATAGCCCTATGCGCATGATCGGGGTTGACCTCGGGACGACCAATCGCAAGGTCGGACTATTCGATGAGTCAGGCAGACTTCTAGGACAAGCGAGTCGTCCAACTGTTACCGTAGATACGAATGAAGGCTACGTTGTATACGATCCAGATGCGATGTGGAATGACGTATCCGCAATGGTTCGCGAGCTAATGGATGCTCACGGTGAAGTTTCTGTTGATTATATCGGGATTACGAGCATGGCGGAGAGTGGACTGCTCGTGAACCGTCACACAGGCAAGGTGCAATCTCCGCTCCTGCCGTGGTTCGACACATGCTCTTCCGAGCAAGCGGAGCGGGTTCGTCAAGAAGGAACGCCGTTGGAGCTGTTCCAGCGTACAGGCCTGCACCTGTCGTTCAAGCATGGATTGCCAAAGCTGCTCTGGCTGAAGGATAGAGATGCGGGTATGTTCGAGCAGGCTGTGTGGCTGTCCGTATCGGGATATATTGCATACCGATTAACTGGTGCAATGGCCTTCGACCCATCGCTTGCGACGCGAACATTTGCATACAGTATGGAGACGGACAGCTGGGATGTCCCGTGGATTCGGCATTTCGGATTGGATGAGCAGATTTTCCCGGAAGTTCTGCCAAGCGGCATACCCCTAGGAACTGTAGCGCCAGAGGTAGCGGGAGCCCTTGGTCTGTCTGCCCATACACGAGTTGCAATTGGCGGGCATGATCATGTCTGTGCAGCACTTGCAGTTGGGGCTGTGCAGCCGGGCGACGTATATGTTTCTATGGGAACAGCAGAGACGCTCGTTGGCACAATCGCGAAGCGTCCACTCGGACAAGCAGAGTTTGATACCGGATTATCCTACGGCTATCATGTTGTGCCGGGTTATCACTTCTGGATGGGTGGCAATGCTTCTTCAGGCGGTGCAGTGGAATGGATTCGGAGACAGCTTGCCGATGAGACATTGTCCTACGAAGAGATTAAGCAGCTCATGAACGATGTGAACGATGGCCCAGGGGAAGCTCTGTTCTTCCCGTATTTGTCGGGAAGCGGCGCCCCTTATCCGAATTCGAAGACGCGTGCTGCCTTTATCGGTCTGTCCAAGTCGCACGGCAAGAAGGAGCTATTGCGGGCAGTATTTGAAGGTACGGCTTATCAGCTGGAGATGATTCGTCAAAGTGCGGAACGCAATTCGGAGCATGAGATTCGCAATATGTGCGCAGTTGGAGGCGGAACAAGGCTTCCTGCATGGTTGCAAATGAAGGCGGATATATCGAATGCAACGCTCGTCGTGCCGCCTATTGAGGAGGCGACGATGCTTGGCGCTGCATGCGCAGCTGCACTTGGGGGCGGGTATTATGCCCATGCAGAGGAAGTGCGTCAGGCGATGCAAAGTCGAGGCGTAGACACCTATCATCCTCATGCAGAGCGTCACCTTCGTTATCAACAGGTATACGACTTACGCTATATGCCTGTCGCAGAAGCGTTGTGCGGGATGTAGCGATCCATTAAGAGAAATGAAAGTCTCATCGGCGTGGAACGACAGAGCGGGATTCATAACATAACTTGGAAGCAATAACGATAAGAGTCCATATCAAAAGCCTTGAAACAACTACAGCATTAGAGTGGATATGTCATTCACATAATAAGGAGCGTTGCTTTTTTCTGTTTATCAGGGCAACGCTCCTTTTCATTTAGCTAAATTAGGATTTGTGAAATGGATTCAGCTTGTCTACCGCGCGGCGGAACAGCTCGCCAACTGCGCTAGTCTGCTTGTGATCCTGTACGTAGACTCCACCAGTATTCGTAAGGTCTTGAATAAGCTCCGAAATGGATTTGGATGCAGCTTCCTTGCGACCGGACTCCACTAATCGCGCCTGCTGCTCCCACTCTTCCTTGATGCTCAGTCTTTTCATAGGTGTTCCCTCCTAATTCTTGGTGTACATCCATACTAAGATTTACGCTGATAAGTGCTGTCGGGTTGGATAACTTGATTGCGATAGGTTGTAGGAGGCTGCCCATAGAACCGCCGGAATTGTCTCGAAAAATAGAGCGCATCAGGGATGCCGACCGAGGCGGCTATATGCTCAACCGTTAGATCAGGACGTTCTCGAAGCAATTGGCGGCCCTTATCGATTCGCAGCTTCAACAGGAAGGTAACAGGTGTCATGTCCGTTATCCGCTTAAATATGCGAGAAAAATAGGCCCTGCTGTACCCTAAACTCTCCGCGATATGCTCGATGGATAATGGGTGCGCATATTGAGTAGACATCATCTGGATAGCCTGCCGTACGGTCTGCTGCATTTCAGACTCGGGACGCAGTCGATTCGTGTCATCCAATTGCCGCTGTATGCCTGCATATTTCGCCATAATGAGATGGAGATAGCCGTGTGCAATCAGATCTGCTGCTACACTTCGCTCTTGAAATGCTGCAGTAATGTGCTTCATCTGATAGGGAACATCCATGTGATCGTCTGCACGAATAATGGGGGTTTGTTCCGAGAACCCAGCACGGCCTACGAGGTCATCAGCAGAACTGCCTTGAAAGGCAATCCAGCAGTATTTCCATGGCTGCGCTGCATCGGATTCATAGCTGACGAGGCGTCCGGGTGCGATGAGGAACGCATCTCCCGCCTGAAGCTCGTAAGTTTTCGTTTCCGTTGAAAATTTCCCCTTTCCTTCCATAATATGATGAAGCAAATAGTAGTCGTAAAGTTTAGGGCCGACCTTATGAGAGGGGACGGTCTGGCTTTCCCCTGCAAATAGGACGCGTAATCCTTCTTGTTCGACGTAGGTTGGATTTGATGCAACCGTATAGGTCTCTAGAGCGCTGACGACACTAGCCTCTGCATCGCTAGTTGCAGTTGCTGCCTCTGCCGCTTCATAATTAAGGGAGTCAGTCATAACGAGATCCTCCTTGCGTGTACAATAATAGTATTGTAGCATGAAAATGATGGTAGAGTCACATAAGTCCATATGTAGCGCACATCGATATATTACGAAATCCAGCGGATATTCGTATGATTGATGTAACGGTATCGTATTCACGTGAAACAACGGGAGGTCATTGTAATGGATGCAAGCAAACTACTGGCAGGTTTTGAACAACGATATGGAACGAGTTCTGCACCGGTTCGTTTTTTCCATGCTCCAGGACGAGTGAATTTGATTGGAGAGCATATTGACTATAATGGAGGATATGTGCTCCCTGCCGCATTGGAATTCGGGACGACTCTATTAATTCGTGAACGTGAGGATCAATGCATACGACTGGCATCGACGAATTTTGAATATCAACTGGATATTGAACTGGATGCACTTGCAGAAGCGAAGCAGGATCAATGGACGGATTATCCAATCGGAGTCATGAATCAGCTCTCGAAATCGGCTCGTGGCTTAACTAGAGGATATGAGCTGCTGTTCCACGGAGATATTCCAAATGGGGCAGGATTGTCTTCTTCTGCATCACTGGAAGTGGTAACCGCTTATGCGCTGCTCACGATGGAAGGGCACAGCATCGATCGAACAGACATCGCTGTATTGTCCCAGCGAGCAGAGAATCAATTCGTCGGCGTGAACTGTGGCATCATGGATCAATTCGCAGTATCGCAAGGCAAGCTGGATCATGCCATTCTATTAATGTGCGATACGTTGGAATATACGCATGTACCTTTCCAGACAGAGGGGTACTGTCTTATTATCGGCAATACGAATAAGCGCCGCGGGCTAGTCGATTCGAAGTATAATGAGCGCAGAGCACAGTGTGATGAGGCGGTACGGGCGCTGCAAGCTACATATCCGCATATGACGCTGCTGGCGCAGCTTACCGCGGAGCAATTCGAAGCTGCGGCCGATACGATTGCAGATGATATCGTGCGTGCACGTGCGGCGCATGTCATTGCAGAGCATGATCGCGTGAAGCAGTCGGTTGAGGCGCTGAAGAACAATGACCTGATTCGTTTCGGCGAATTGATGAATGCATCGCATGACTCCTTGCGTGATTTGTATGAAGTCAGCTGCAACGAGTTGGATATTATGGTAGAGGAAGCACGACATATCGAAGGGACACTTGGTTCTCGAATGACGGGAGCAGGATTTGGCGGCTGCACGGTATCGCTCGTACGTGAAGGGGATGCTGAACAATTTGTCGCGCAAGTAGGTTCCGCATATGAACAGCAGACCGGATTACATCCGGAATTTTATATCTGTCGCGTAGGAGATGGGGTAAGAGAGATCAAGCCTTCTATACAGACAGCAACAATTGGTGAGGAGTGGTAATAGCATGGCAGTATTAGTTACAGGTGGAGCAGGGTATATTGGTTCGCATACGGTTGCAGAATTGTTGGCACGCGGTGAAGAGGTCGTGATTGTAGATTCGTTAGAGACTGGACATAAAGATGCGGTTCTTGGCGGTACGCTTCATATTGGTGATATTCGCGATAGTGCATTTCTCGATTCTGTATTTGCGCAACATTCTATTGATGCAGTCATTCATTTTGCTGCCTACTCACTTGTAGGAGAGAGCATGAGCAATCCTGCGAAATATTACGATAACAATGTCCACGGCACGCTTGTTCTGCTTGAAGCGATGCGCAAGCATCAAGTGTCCCGGATTGTATTCTCATCAACTGCAGCAACTTATGGGGAGCCGGAGCGCACACCGATCGAAGAGACAGAAGCGACGAACCCGACGAATGTATACGGGGAGACGAAGCTGACGATGGAGCGGATGATGCGCTGGTTCGATCAAGCACATGATATTCGCTACGTTTCGCTGCGTTACTTCAATGCGGCTGGCGCTCATGAGAATGGCAAGATCGGCGAAGATCATAGACCTGAGACGCACCTCATTCCACTTGTATTGCAGACAGCACTTGGCCAGCGGAAGGAAATGAAGGTGTTCGGCAACGACTATCCTACAGCTGACGGCACATGCATTCGTGATTATATCCATGTCAGCGACTTGGCTGATGCCCATGTGCTGGCAGTTGAATACTTGCGCGGCGGCGGTCAGAGCGATGTGTTCAATCTGGGCAGCGGCAACGGGTTTTCGGTTCTGGAAGTGATCCAGACTGCAGAACGGGTTACGGGAAGAAGTGTACCAACTGTGGTGGAAGAGCGCCGAGCCGGAGACCCTGCTGTGCTTATCGCATCCGCTAACAAAGCGAAGTCTGTTCTGGGCTGGAATCCGAAGCGGGATGATCTGAATGTGTTGATCGAGAGTGCTTGGAAATGGCATCAAGCACGTCCACACGGATACGATAGCTGAGGAGGAATGCGAGATGACACAAGGTGTGGAAGGATTAGCTCTGTCGCGAGCATCTGCCCAGCGGGCAAGCTTCGCGATTGAGACCTTGATTCGATATGCAGTACATCATGATCTGATGAATCGGCTTGATATGCCCTATGTTCGCAATCAGCTACTAGCTTTATTCCAATTGCCAGAGCCTTGTTCAAGTTTCCGAGATGAGCAATGGGAAGCAATTCCGGATGAACCGCATCCTATACTCGATGAGCTGCTGGATTATGCCTATAAGAGCGGCATTCTTCCAGATAACACTATGACGCAGCGCGATCTACTTGATGCGCGGATTATGGGGCTGCTCATGGCGCGTCCTTCTGAGATGCAGGACCGTTTCCAACGGATACGGATGACGGATGGAATGGAGCGGGCAACCGATGATTTCTATCGTCTCAATCAAAAGTGCAATTATATTCGGACTGATCGTGTCCGCAACAATGAATACTGGCTCCATATGAGTGAGTTCGGTGAAATGGAAATGACGATCAACTTGTCGAAGCCGGAGAAGAGTCCGCAGGAAATTGCGCTTGCTGCGCAGTTGTCCGCATCTCACTATCCCGAATGTCTGCTCTGCGCGGATAATGTAGGGTATGCAGGAAGACTGGATCATCCTGCCCGGCAAAATTTGCGCATTCTCCCAGTGGAGTTGAACGGAGAATCCTGGTATTTCCAATACTCGCCGTATGTGTATTATAACGAGCACAGCATTATTTTCAACAGTGAGCATATTCCGATGAAGCTAACGCGTAATACGTTTGCACGTTTGCTGCACTTTACGGAGCAATTCCCGCATTATTTTATTGGTTCTAATGCTGACCTGCCCATTGTAGGCGGATCGATCCTCAGTCATGATCATTTCCAAGCGGGCAGACATACGTTCCCAATTGAACGAGCGCCGATCGAGACTCGGTTCACGCATTCGGCATACCCTGGCGTAACCGCAGGGATTGTTCGCTGGCCGATGTCAGTGCTGCGCCTGCAAGGTGAGCAGCCGGATGTCCTGCTTCAATGTGCGGATGAAATCTATGAGCAGTGGAAGCTGTACAGTGATGACAGCGTAGGGATTGCAGCGAGTACGACTCGTGACGGGGAATCGATTCGTCACAATACGATTACGCCAATTGTAAGGCGCCGGGGTTCGTTATTCGAGATGGACTTGGTGCTTCGCAACAATCGCACAGATGAGGTTCACCCTGAGGGCATATTCCATCCACACCGAGAGCATCACCATATTAAGAGAGAAAATATCGGCTTAATTGAAGTGATGGGGCTTGCGATTCTCCCAGGGCGTCTGAAGCAAGATATTGAGCGGATTACGACTTTGTTGTCCGAACAAGGACAATGGATGGAGGCAAGGGATCAACTGAAAGAAACCGATAGCCTATATCCTCATCGTGTTTGGGTGGATCAATTACTGGATCAATACGGGATTATGGCAGTTGATAAGGCTAGACAGGTCATTTTGCATGAGATCGGCAATAAGTTTGTGACCATACTGGGTCAAGCGGGCGTATTCAAGCATGATGAGTTGGGACGCGAGGCCTTCTGCCGCTTCGCCATGGCATGTGGGTATGAGCAAGTAAAGCCATGAGCGGATTTTGGAAGACATCGTAATATTAACAATTGAATCCTATTGATACTTAAATATAAGTGATGCTGAATTCTATTAATACTGCGATATAAGAGATACTGAATTCTGTTAATACTGAGATGTAAGTGATAGTGAAACATAAGGATTAACGAGTGTTGCTGAGTGTTATTGAGTGTTAGTATAAACGATTGAATCGTATAGATAGTAGAGTAAGTAATAGTGCCATTAAAGCAGTATAGAGAGAAGATCAAAAGGGAATGAGGACGGAAGGGGGAGCGGCAGTGGCTGCTTTACAGATGAATACCATTCAGCATGAACGCTGGGGCGAGAGTTTGCACCTAGAGAATGGAACCTATGAGGTAATTGTGCCGCTAACATTTGGCATCCGAATTATGCATTTCAGCTTATGCGGTCAAGAAAATATGCTGTTCGAGGATCGTGAAGGGGCAATCCGCCAGGAGGGAGAAGCGTTCCATGCCTTAGGCAGCGACGGTTGGCTGCTTCGCGGCGGGCATCGGTTATGGGCAAGTCCAGAAGCTTATCCACGGACGTACACGCCGGATGATCGGCCTATTGAATACGTACGAACAGCGTCAGGCGTGAGATTGATTGCTCCGGTAGAACCATGGACGCAATGCGCCAAGGAGATCGAGCTGATTTTTCAGCAAGACGACGTCGTTGTCATCCACCGTATTGCCAATAAGGGAGCATGGCCGATTCAGCTGGCACCGTGGGCGATCACGGTTATGGCACCGGGTGGTACAGCTGTTGTTCCGCAGATTACAAGAGATACCGGCCTGCTCCCGAACCGCTCCATTTCGCTGTGGCCATATGCTGCTATGAATGATGAACGGGTGACATGGGGAGAACGACACATCGAAGTGAAGCAAGTTGCTCACCAGAAGCAAGCGTTCAAGTTCGGTATGCTTCAAGAGGAGGGCAAGGCGTCTTATACAAGAAATGGAATCGTTTTTGAGAAGCGCTATGAACCGATTTCTGGTGCGAGTTATCCGGACGGGGGCTGCTCCTTTGAATTGTATACGAACGAGCATATATTGGAACTAGAGTCACTCGGGCCGCTTGTTACCTTGGAACCAGAAGCTGTAGCAACCCATCAGGAAGTGTGGAGCTTGGCTCCAATCAAGGTTCTGTAATTTGCAATGTGGAATGAAGCGGAGTTCAGTGATTTTCCACAATGAACGAGTAGCTAATTAGATGTCTAGTACTTCCATATGAATGATTGAATAGGCATTGCTACAATTGGCGCTGTTCGCTGTATTCTTGGAATATAGCTGGCAGCGCTTTTGCTATTCAGACAGTGAGACGGTTGGAGGACTGCTGATATAGATGCAGATGAACTACAAGAACAACTACAAGAACAACCACTAGAGTAATTGCAGGAGTAACTGCAGCCAACAGGGGATCTCCGATATATTGTTGGAATTATTTCTTTACACGGTATTCCGATGTCCTTCATAATGGTCATGAGATACATACAGCTTACGTATCAGATCGGAATTGTAAAGGCAGGTATTCGATATGAAATGGAAAGAGGGGAAACGGGACATGAAAACATGCAAGTGGTTAGCAATGTGCATGGCGGCAGTGCTTGTGCTGCTAACAGGCTGTCAATCAATTGGCGGACTTGATGTGACGAAGGTCATGAAGAAGCAGCTGGACATCAACTCGTATGAAGCACAGCAGACGATGAGCATTCATTTTGAGCCGGCATCTGGCAAGCTGCAAGATGATGATACTGCAATGATAAAAGCATTCAACGATGCGCAATTGACAATTCAAGTGAAGGCGCAGGATGCCCAGCGTTTTTCGATGAGTGGCAAGCTGAAGGTGGCAAGCGACGAGGTTCCGTTCACGATTGGCTGGAAAGACAATCGCATGGCGCTTAAGCTGGAGGGAGCTAAATCCCCTATTGTAATGAGCAATGATATGAATACTCAACTTTTATCTACGGTTCAACCTGCTTCAAAGCAATTGAAGGCTTTTACTGAATCTACGATAACGCTATTTGGCAAGCATGCACCGAATCCTCAAAATGCATCTGTAAAGCAAGTCACAGAGCAAATAATGGGACAATCGCTGCCATTATCGCAGCTCCATATTGAATTCGGAGGCAATGAACTGGTGCCATGGGTGAAGCAACTGCTTCAATCTGCTCTGAAGGACGAAGAGGGCATGAAGGCTTGGTTTCTGGAAATGGGCAAGTGGTACGTACCGATGCTAACGGCTGCGCTATCGCAAGCAGCTCCTGAGATGGAGGGAGAGGTTCCAGATATGCTGAAGGATGGCGAGGCATTTGGATTATCGGCGTACAAAATGTTCAAGGAACAGCTGCCATCCATCATTTCACAGCTCGATCAAGGTTATGAGGCTTGGGTGAAGAGCAATCCGGACGCGGCCGTTCTGCTCGGGCCAGATACGAAGCTCGTCTTGGATCTGTATGCAGATCAGGAATCGAATATTCGCAAGCTGAATGCATCGCTCGCGATCGCTGTTCCGGCTTCTGCTGGCGCTCCGTTCAAGAAGGTTACCATTAACCAATCAACCGAATACAGCAACCTAAATGGTAATGTGAAGGTGGATGACGTGGATTTCTCCTCTTCCGTATCCCTAACAGATCCAGAGATGACGCCTGGCAAGTGGCTCAGACACTTCGACCCTTCATCTGTAGCGCACAAATGGCTGAAGCAAGTGGGAGTAACGAAGAAGTGGACGACAATCCCAGTCTCAACGACGAACTATGACGACTGGTTCTATGATGATATGGCGCTGCCGTATACGAAGAGTGGAACGATGATGGTTCCGCTGCGCTTTATTACGGAGGAATTCGATGCGAAGCTGAAATGGGAAGGCAAGACGAAGCTGACCATAACTGATGATATTACGGGAGCAGTAGCGGAACTAACGATGAATAGCAAGCAGGCGAAGGTTGGTGGGCAGACGCTTGTCATGCCGCTAGCACCAGAAGTGAAGGATGGGCAATTATATGTTCCGCTCCGCTCACTGTCGCAAATGCTAGGCTTCACGTTTACGATCAATAAACATGACGGGTCGCAGTGGCTCGAACTGAACCGTGAGTAACGGTTACGGTATGCTAATCGTGCTCATCTAATAGCAAGAACAACAATAAGGGAAGCGGGTTGAGGGGAAGGTTCCTCTTCAATCCAGCTTCCCTTATGTATGATGAGGGCGATGCATTGCTTGCAAGGATATGCGTCTAACTAAAGCCGTGCAGGCGCGACATCTCTTGGGTCACCTGCAGCAGCATGCTGATCCAGCGATCGACATGAGGCTCCATTCGATCACTCGGGCCGATTAAGCTAATAGATGCATGTACAGAGCCATCACCATGGAAGATCGGTGCAGCAATGCCGGTTACGCCAATATTGCGCATGTTCGAGCTCATCTCATAGCCCCGTTCACGGATATTTGCAAGACGCTCGCTCATTTGCTCGCGCTCCGTGATGGAGTAGTTCGTGAAGGCAGTCATTGGTTCTTCAAGCAAGGCCTGCTGCAGCGACTCTGGACTATAGGCCAGAATAACGCGCGAGGCACTTGTCGCATAGAGCGGAAACCGCCGATAGGCATCAATGATGAAGCGGATTGGCAATGGGGAGTCGAGCTTGTCGACATAGATCGCATCCTGCTGATCGCGAATACATAAGCATACCGACTCCTTAGTCAAGTCTGCGAGCTGCTGCAAGTAAGGTCTTGCAAAGCTGACCATATCATCATCGTTTTTTACCTTATTTCCCAATTCCAGCAGTGTATACCCTAATGAATACAGCTTCGTCCGTGGATGCTGCTTGATCAGTCCTTCGCTCTCCAAGGTGGTCAGCATTTTATGGACAGCCCCCTTAGACCACTGCAATTCGCGGCTTAAATCCGTGACTCCCCATTCCTTCGATCCGTGAAGAAACAGCTTCAGCAGTGTACAACATTTTTGAACGGATGACAGATAGTGCTCCATATTCTCTCTCCTATGATCGTACTAGCCGATATTTTCAATTGGTGGCATGATGCTGACAAATGGAAATATGGCGTTGTTCAAGTAATTGTGCGAGTGTTGGATACAAATTGTGTTAAAATGTGACAAATTTCATGGTTCTATATTGAACATACCATGCCCCTATGCTAAAATCAAACCAAGATTCACCAATTATAAACACTGTTCACGAATAGTGAACAAATTTGGGGGAGGAATACAATGAAAGCACGTCGCTGGGCATCATTGATATTAACTTTAACCTTGATCGGCTCTTTGTTGGCTGCTTGCGGATCTTCAAATTCCAGCAAAGATGGAAGCGGTTCCAATGGTTCGTCTGTGGAAGGTGAATTGGTTATCGCAGGGAATGGAGCTACGGTGGAGACCTTGATGAAGGACGAAATTTTCAAAAAGTTCAATGAAAAATACCCAGACGTAAAGCTGTCCTATGTATCGGGCGTATCGACAGATATTGTGGCCAAGGTCACGGCGCAGCAGGGATCTCCGCAAATTGATGTAGCCGTCATTGAAGGTGGCGAGCAGGAGGCAGGCCGCGAGAAGGGACTATGGGAAGCACTCGATCCTGCACAGATTCCGAACATGTCCAAAGTTGACGAACAACTGAAGATCAATGAAAACAGCGGCGTAACGGTCAACTATACCCCAATGGGCATCTCATACAATGTCAAGCTGGTGAAGGAGAAGGGACTGCCTGTACCGGAGTCTTGGAATGATCTTGCTCTTCCTGCAATGAAGGGAAATATTACGCTGACTGAAATGTCGAGCAACTTCGGCCGTTCAGCAACTATTATGCTTGCTTATGCCAATGGCGGTTCTGAGAAGGACATGGCTGGAGGCTTCGATAAACTGAAGACAATCGCAGGTTATATGCCGACATTCGCGAAGACTGCGGCTCAGCTGCAGCAGAATTTGCAAAATAACACGGCAGCCTATACAGCTTGGACGATGGCAAGAAGTATCGTACAGAAGGATCAAGGCGTGGACTTGCAGTTCGTCATTCCGAAAGAAGGCGCCAACATCGTGCCGAATGTTGCTTCCTTAATCAAGGGTGCGAAGCATCCTAATGCGGCCAAAGCATTCATCGATTTCCTGCTGACGGACGAAGTACAGACGCTGTACGCGACGAAGTTGTATTACAACACGGCTGTTGATGTAAAGCTGCCTGAGGATACGGCGAAGCTGCTTGATTTTGATAAAAGTAAAATTGTGAAATTTGACTATGGTGTCATTAGTGACAATACGAAGCAATGGCTCGATCAGTTCAATAAGGAAGTAGCACCTCTCGTAGGTAAATAACTTATAGATAATTAGGATGGAGGATATGCTCATGACGATCACGTACGACGTAGAATTGCAGGGCGTTCATAAGCGCTTCGGTGGAACGGTCGTCGTTGACAATTTCAACTTGGGAGTGGAACGGGGAGAGTGCGTTACTTTCCTCGGGCCCTCGGGTTGTGGGAAGACGACGACATTAAATATGATCGCCGGCTTCTTAGAACCGGATGGAGGAGAACTGCGAATTAAAGGCAAACCCATGCATGGTGTCCCAGCGAATAAACGAGACCTCGGCATGGTATTTCAGACGTACTCGTTATTTCCGCATATGACAGTGGGGGAAAATGTTGCATACGGCTTGAAGCTGAGAAAGACATCGAAATCGGAGATGGCGGATCGCGTAAAGAAGGTGCTTGATCTCGTGAAGCTTCCGCATGTCATTGATCGATATCCGAAGCAATTGTCAGGAGGACAGCGGCAGCGGATCGCTATCGCACGGGCACTTGTGACGGAGCCGTCACTGCTGCTGCTGGATGAACCGCTTAGTAATCTCGATGCGAAGCTAAGAGAGGAATTAAGGGAGGAAATGAAGCGTCTGCAGCAGGAAATCGGCGTAACGACGATATTTGTCACACATGATCAAGAAGAAGCAATGTATCTCTCTGATCGAATTGTCGTGCTCGATCACGGAGCTGTAGAGCAGATTGGGACTCCTGAGCAAATCTATCATGAGCCGGCCTCAGCGTTCGTGCATGAGTTTATTGGCAAATCCAATCGCTTCGAAGCTACTGTCGTTGCTGTAAACGATCATTGGGGGGAGCTGCGTACAGCAGGAGGAATAAGGCTAAAGGCTGAACGGAATGGATACTCGTTCAAGGAAGGAGAGCAGGTGCTCGCTTATGTCCGGCCTGAACATATTCGAATGGAAGCGGCACGATCGGAAGCTGGAGGTTCCTCGAATGAATCCAATTGCTCGCATGGAGCTGTTTCGCTGGTGTCCTTCCTTGGTTCGTATGGAGAGATGGTTGTACGAACAGCCGATGGTTTGATCAGTGTGCGAACTCATTCCCAGCGTCGTCATCAGCATGTGTCAGACGAACAGCTGGTGAAGCTTACATGGGATGAGCAAGATGTCATCGTCTTCCCGCGGAAGGAGGGCTAGCATATGGCGAAGCCCGCAGGAAGTAAGTCTTGGGCAGCTCTACTGCTGCTTGTTCCCAGCCTGATCGTGATACTGGGTGTATTTGTACTGCCGATGCTGTACATGTTCGTAATTAGCATTCGTGAAGATGGAGGAACCGGTGCATTTACACTGGAGCAATATGTATTATTTTTTCAAGATCCATACTATGTAGAGGTGCTGTGGCGGACAATCAAGCTTAGTCTGTACACAGTTATCGTGTGCCTGCTACTTGGCTATCCCGTAGCCATGTATATGGCGCAGGCAACGCCCAAAATGCGGGGATTCATTACGTTTCTCATTATTTCTCCTCATCTTATTAGCGTCGTCATCCGGAATTTCGGCTGGGTGGTCATTTTAGGCGACAATGGCTTCATTAATAACACCCTTATCTCGCTAGGAGTAATTGAGAAACCGCTGCGTCTGTTGTACAACGAACTTGGCGTCGTTATCGGTCTTGCAGATTCATTAATTGTCTATATGGTACTTGCGATTGCAACGAGCCTATATGCAGTAGATGCTTCCCTGTATAAGGCCGCAGGGATACTAGGTGCTTCCCGTTCGCGGATGTTCTTCAGTGTGACGCTGCCGCTAAGCATGCCTGGCATATTTGCCGGCACGACGCTTGTGTTCAGCTTGGCGATGAGTGCCTTTGTCACGCCTGCACTTATGGGGGGGACATCTGTGAAGGTAATGCCGGTTATCGCCTACGAGAAGATGATGGCTGCCTATGATTGGTCGCTTGGCGCAGCGCTTGCCTTTTTGCTTCTTGGCTCGACGCTTGGCCTCGTGGCTCTATTTACACGATTGGTTGAGACGAAACGATATAAGGAGGTGTTCTCGTCATGATGAACGAATCGAGACGAATTCGAATTTCGCCGCTTGGCATCATTACGTTTCTCGTCGTTCTAATGGTCATATCGCCGCTCCTTATTATCGTGCCCACTTCATTTACTTCGACGGGGGTACTTCGCTTTCCACCAGAGGGCTTTTCGCTGCAGTGGTATGTGAAAATTTTTGACCGTCCAGAGTTCATTGAGTCTTTTTGGGTAAGTGTGAAGCTGGCATCCATTACAGCCGTAATCGCAACAATCATTGGTACGCTGGCTGCATTCGCACTGCACAAATATAAGCCCAAGGGGAGTGGAGCGATCAACGCGCTGCTCTTGTCCCCATTGACAGTACCTTCCTTGATTATAGGGATATCTGCACTTCTATTTTTTACGAGAATCGGACTTGCCGGTACCTTTACGGGGTTGCTGCTCTCTCATATCTTGATCTCGGTTCCATACGTCGTACGACTTGTGCTGACCGGGCTCAGTTCCTTCGATTATACATTGGAGCGGGCTGCGGCTATTTTAGGTGCAAATCCGATTCGCACGTTTTGGGACATTACCCTGCCGGTTATCCGGCCTGCTATTTTCTCAGGAATGGTGTTTGCGTTTCTGACGTCATTCGATAATGTCACGGTATCCTTATTCTTAATATCTCCATCAACGACAACACTTCCGATGGCTATCTTCAATTATATGCAGGAATCGTTAACACCGCTTGTCGCGTCTATTTCTTCCATCATGATATTGCTAAGTCTCGTATTTATCTTCATCTTAGAACGGGTATACGGATTGGATCGATTGTTCGGCTCCAATTCGCAATCCCATTAAGGCAGGTAAAGTAGATATGAAATTCATAGAGCAATTGGAACGGTGGCTGCCCGAAATGCTTGCCCTGCTGGAGCAGAGTGTGAATATGGATTCCCCATCAACGAATAAAGAGTTAACCGACCGGATGATAGATTGGTATGAGGATTGCTTCAAGAAGGAACTTGGAGCAGTAGTAGAACGAGTTCCGAATGATAGATATGGAGATAGACTCGTCGTTCGCGTAGGCAGCGGTTCGAGGAACATATTGCTCGTGGGCCATGCGGATACCGTATGGCCTGCGGGAGAGACGAAGAGAAGGCCATTCCGCGTAGACAGCAAACGAGCTTACGGGCCTGGTGTATATGATATGAAGGCGAGCTTGATCCAAGCATTATTTGCGATAAAAATTCTACAATTTACAAACAGACTTCCCGAACAGCTATCAAT
The DNA here is from genome assembly GCF_032337355.1 of Paenibacillus suaedae. Taxonomy (NCBI): domain Bacteria; kingdom Bacillati; phylum Bacillota; class Bacilli; order Caryophanales; family Paenibacillaceae; genus Paenibacillus; species Paenibacillus suaedae. The sequence continues at coordinate 1,238,473 of NZ_JAVYAA010000002.1, read as the reverse complement.
TGTGTTATTAATTAATAGTGATGAAGAAATTGGAAGTCCAACTTCGCGACAATGGATTGAATTCTATGCGAGAGAATGCGAGGCGGCCTTCGTGCTAGAGCCGCCGATGGAGCCTACTGGAGCATTGAAGACAGCTCGCAAGGGTAGTGGTCGATTCTATCTATCTGTTGAGGGTCAAGCAGCACATGCGGGTGTCAATCCCGAATCGGGCGTATCTGCGGTCGAAGAGTTAGCACATCAAATTATTCAACTTCACCGCATGTCGGACCCAGAACGCGGCATACATGTGAACGTTGGTAAAATAAGCGGTGGGATTGGAGCCAATGTGGTAGCCGATTATGCCGAAGCAGACATTGATGTGCGCGTCCGGACGATGGAAGATTTCAATCGATTTGTAGAGAGGATTCATGGACTTGCTTCAATTCATCCCGATGTTCGTCTCCGATTGACTGGAGACATGAATCGTCCCCCTATGGAGCGGACAGATTCGATTGCGAAGCTGTATCAGATAGCTAGAGAAGCAGCGAAAGAACAATTGAACTTGGAGTTGGAGGAGACAAGCACGGGCGGTGTAAGCGACGGGAATTTCATAGCGGCATGTGGAGCACCAACGCTCGATGGATTAGGTGTGCGCGGAGATGGCGCACATTCACCGTCGGAATTTATTTGGCTGCATGAGTTGCCGCGTCGAACTGCATTGTTGGCTAGTATACTGGAACGTCTGTAACGTTAAGGAAGCAGTTGATTCAGGGGAGAGTGCAAGCCATGGCCAAGTCACTAGGTTCAAGCACGAATATTATTATTCGAATGGAAATTGACAAACATGTATGTACATTTGCTCAGATTGCAGCAGCAATCGGCGAGAGCGGCGGGGATATTGTTGCGATAGACGTCATTCGCGGCACACCGGCATTTACAGTACGAGACGTTACGGTCAATGTGTATGATGGCAGTGTTGGTGATCGCATCGTACAGCGGTTGAAGCAGCTGAAGGGTGTTACGATCGTGAACGTCTCGGATCAGACATTCCTGATGCACCTCGGCGGTAAGATTGAAATGACCCCGAAAGTACCGATTCGTAACCGTGACGATCTGTCACGCGTGTATACGCCAGGTGTTGCCCGTGTATGTATGGCCATCCACGAAGATCCTAACCGCGCCTATACGCTGACGATTAAGCGGGATACGGTTGCCGTCATCTCGGATGGAACGGCAGTGCTGGGGCTTGGCAATATTGGAGCACTAGCAGCAATGCCAGTTATGGAAGGGAAGGCAATGCTGTTCAAGCAGTTTGCCAATGTAGATGCTTTCCCGATCTGTCTGGATACGCAGGACACGGAAGAAATCATACGAACGATTGAAGCGATTGCGCCGGCATTTGGCGGCATTAACTTGGAAGACATATCGGCACCGCGCTGCTTTGAAATTGAGCAGAGATTAAGCGAGAAATTGGATATTCCTATTTTCCACGATGATCAGCATGGTACATCTGTAGTCATGCTGGCGGGAATTCTCAATGCGTTGCGCATCGTTGGCAAGTCGATCGAGGATTGCAAGATTGTGCTGTGCGGCGTAGGTGCAGCCGGAATGGCATGCACGGAGATGCTGCTCACAGCAGGAGTTGTGAATATCATTGGTGTCGATCGTCAGGGTGCGCTAGTACGCGATACCGTGTATGAAAATGAAGCATGGAATCGGTACGCATCGAAGACAAATCCGAACTTAGAGAGCGGTTCTCTGAGTGATGTTATCCGAGGTGCGGATGTATTTATCGGCGTATCCGGGCCAGGTGTATTGAAGAGAGAGGATGTCATGACAATGGCTTCCGACCCAATCGTATTTGCTATGGCCAATCCGACTCCAGAAATCGATCCGGACGAAATCGAAGATATTGCTCGCATTATTGCAACAGGTCGTTCGGATTACCCGAACCAAATCAATAATGTTCTCTGTTTCCCAGGGCTGTTCCGCGGCGTGCTGGATTGCCGTGCGTCCAAGGTGACAGAACGTATGAAGCTGGCAGCGGCACATGCAATTGCTGAAGTTGTACCTGCCGATGAGCTGAATGAACTCTATATCATTCCGAGCGTCTTTAATGCACAAGTTGTGCCGAAGGTTCGTGATGCGGTCGTAGATGCGGCCTATGCGGATGGCGTGGCACGCAGACGTGATTACAGAGACGTGAACAAAGGGGTATAATCTACACGTTATGTACACGTTATTGACCGACGAATCACTACAAGAAGCTTATCAGGAAGCTGTTCGTATGCAATTGGAGGCTACATTTGTCGATATGCTTCTTGCTGAAATTGAATATCGTAGGAAGCGGATAAGTCTCGAGGCTTCCTGATGCACCTTGTTCTGCTTACGTTTCATGCTTAGAAATACATTTGAAAACAATCATACATGACAGCCACTCTTTCAAACTACGATGTCTGAAGGGGTGGCTGTTTTATATGTAGGACAGCGATTATTTAAAAAGTAGAGAAAAACACAAAAAAATGAAATAAAATACTAGAAAATGCCATATTTATCAAACGTTATTATTGACGAGTTGGAATATGTAGGTACAATATGCCTATAACGCGTTACTTGGATCATGCTTTTAAGCTTTTGTGGTTTTATGCTTTTATGTGGTAAATCATTTTTTGTTGAAATTGACCACTGCTAACAACATTAGTGTTGTGGTGAACCAAGAAAAATGATAGTTTACAAGAATTTATGATGTGAAAGGGAGAATGGTCATGGTGAAATCTCGTCGTCATCTTGTTATGGCTGCAATGATGTCGCTTCTGATGCTGTTTGCAGCTGCATGTGGGAATGGTGGATCTGCCAATAATGCCACTAGTGAAGGGAGCGGAGGAGCTAAGGGCTCTGCTGAAGGCAAGAAAGTCAAAATTGGCATTACCCAGGTTGTCAATCATGCATCCCTCGATGAGGCCTATAAAGGCTTCGTTCAAGCATTAAAGGATAATGGTTATGTCGAAGGAGAGAACTTAGTACTGGATTATCAGAATGCTCAGGGTGATCAGACAAATGCAGCTACGATCGCGCAGAAATTCGCGACGGGCGGAGTGGATCTCATTTTAGGGATTGGCACATCGGTTTCTCAAGCTGCAGCGAAGGAGACGAAGGATATACCTGTGCTGTTTACGGCGGTTACGGATCCTGTAGGAGCAGGTCTTGTACAGAGCATGGAGAGCCCGGGCGGCAATGTGACAGGAACGACAGATCTGCACCCTGAAGCGATCTCCAAACTGATGGAGTTCATTAAGGACAACGTCAAAAATATTGCATCAGTAGGCATCATCGCAAATGAGGGCGAGCAAAACACTGTTGTCAATGTCCAGAAAGCTGAGGAAGCTCTAACAAAGCTCGGGCTATCGGTCGTCAAAGCTCCCGTAACGAATAGCTCAGAAGTGAAGCAAGCTGCGGAATCGCTTATTGGCAAGGTACAGGCCATTTATGTTCCTTCTGATAATACAGTCGTAAGTGCGTTGAACTCAGTTATTGGTGTGGGCAATGACAATAAGATTCCGGTGTTCGTTGCAGAGAAAGACTCAGTAAAGAACGGCGGTGTTGCTTCCTTCGGCTTCGAATATTTCGATCTAGGTTATACGACAGGCAAGATGGCTGTTGAAATCCTTAAGGACGGCAAGAAACCGGCTGATGTTCCTGCTCGTATTCCTGAATCTCTCGATTTGGCGTTGAACCTGAAGGCAGCAGCTGCTCAAGGATTCGATGTATCGGATGCGATGAAGCAGCAGGTCAAGCCGGAGAACTTGTTCCAATAAAGACGGAAGGCATTGCTTCGCTGCACATGCGGAAGACGAAAGAGAGCAGAATCATGCTTTACCGAACCGTTCTATGAGGCTTTAATCGCGCATCGAGTGTAAGCAGGCAGCCGCACTACCGCACTACATACGGCCTGTACGATAACGGCTTGGCGACCGCAATCATAGTGGTCGTTCGGGTTGATTTCGATACGGGCCGTTCGTTCATTTATACGAATCGAGGAAGGAGCGATGGCTCGTGGATGGATTTGGATTAGCGATGCTGAAATCGGCCGAGTTAGGCGTGTTATATGCTGTAATGGCGTTAGGGGTATACTTAACATTTCGCATACTTGATTTCCCGGATTTAACGGTAGACGGAAGCTTTACGACGGGTGCAGCGATCGCTGCATTATCAATAACTTCGGGCATATCGCCTTGGATTGGTACGCTGCTTGCATTTCTCGGTGGTGGAATTGCAGGCATGATTACGGGTCTTATTCATACGAAGGGGAAGATCAACGCACTTCTATCTGGCATATTGATGATGATTGCTTTGCATTCCATTAATTTGCGGATTATGGGCAAGGCCAATATTGGCCTGATGCAGAATGAAACGCTGCTGACGCCTCTATCGCATGGATTTACGCTGCTTTTGGTAATGGGAGCATTTGCGCTGCTTATTAAATTTGGTCTGGACTGGTTTTTGCGTACGGAAATTGGTTTGTCACTGCGCGCGACGGGGAACAACCCGCGGATGATTCGCAGCTTCGGTGTGCATACCGACAATACGATTATTCTTGGCGTCAGTCTCTCGAATGCACTTGTTGCTCTATCAGGCGCGCTTGTTGCGCAATCCCAAGGGTTCGCGGATATCCAATCCGGGGTAGGCATGATTGTTGTGGGGCTGGCCTCTGTCATTATCGGTGAGGCGATATTTGGCCATCGCACGATCATGCGTGCTACGCTAGCTGTGGTGCTAGGTGCTGTGCTGTATCGGGTCATTATCGCAATTGCTTTGCGAATGCAAATGAATGCAACCGATTTGAAGCTGCTCACAGCAATTATCGTTATTATTGCCTTAACGATACCGATGATTCGCAAGTCATGGAATCAACGTCGTGCAAGCAAGCTTCGTGCTATCCAGATGATTCAAAAGGGTGGTGAATAGAGATGCTGCATGTCAATCAAGTAAGTAAGTTTTTTAATGCGAATACGGCTGATGAGAAGATGGCATTGTCTCATATTCAACTGCATTTACAACCTGGCGACTTCGTTACGGTTATTGGCAGCAATGGTGCAGGCAAATCGACCCTAATGAATATTATTTCCGGAGTGATCGCGCCTGATGTAGGTAGCGTCTCGTTAGATGGTCATGAGGTAACATCCATGTCAGAACATCGCCGGAGTCGCTGGATCGGTCGTGTGTTCCAAGACCCGATGGCTGGAACGGCACCGGATATGACGATTGAGGAAAATATGTCCATTGCCCTGCGCCGTGCAACGAGACGGGGGCTGGGATTCGGTGTTACGCGCGCTCGCCGAACCTTGTTCAAAGAGGAATTGTCCAGACTTAAGCTTGGTTTGGAGAATCGCTTGAACGCTAAGGTGGGATTATTATCTGGCGGTGAGCGCCAAGCCTTAAGCTTATTGATGGCCACGTTCACGCAGCCTAGTATCTTGCTGCTTGATGAGCATACGGCAGCCCTTGATCCTGGCCGTGCAGAGCTTATTACTCGTCTAACTGAAGAGATTGTGCGAGCATCAGCGCTTACTACACTCATGGTGACACACAACATGGAGCAGGCCATTCGGCTAGGCAATCGCCTTATCATGATGGATAAGGGGAAGATCGTGCTTGATATTCCATCGAAGTCGAAGCAGACATTAACGGTAGATTCCTTGCTTCGCGAGTTCGAGCGTGTTCGTGGGGAGAAATTCGTGGATGATCGGGTTGTGCTCGGAGGATAGTCCCAAGCTATGTTTGAAGATACTTGAAGAGATCCTACAGGAATTAGATCGCCTTAAGACGTTATAAATGTGAGGTAAGCGGGAAGTCTATAAGTGGAGGTGAGTGATATGCCGCATAACAAAGCGCAGCGAATTCATCAACAACAGAATCAGGCCAGCATCATGGAGGAGCAGATAACTCCAAAGACCGGCAAGATTGCCCACCGTGCAGCAAGCTTGAACCAGATTCCGAAGCAGCAAGGCTAGATGGATACTCATTCATTATATGATGCCTGATGCCTCGTACTTCCGGATGAAGGAATGAACTTGCGTGCAACGCTGACCTTCTCAACTCATGGATAGCAGATGACAAAGTACAAGACAAAGGAGTGTAAACAAATGGCACATAAACAACAAGGACATTCCCGTCAAAATACGACGACGCGTACTTCAGATGCCAATAATGCAAAAGGCAAACACAAGTAATTGCAACAGCAATTAAGCATGTATACAGCAATCATGTTGGCTTATCCTCGATATTGCAGTTATGAAGTATTGCCTTTCCTGTTGTCTAACGCCTTTCAAGGAGGATGCCAAATCGATGGATCATCTGAATCTGGAGAGCGACTATTCCTGCTCTCAGGCAAGTACCGATTTGCCGCAGCTTAAGGCAGAACTTGAATCGCTTCGTTCAAAGGCGATTGGAGGCATGTCTTATGATCTGGAGCAGGAACTCAATCGAGTAGAGAATCAAATCCACTTTATTAAAAATAAGTGTTCCCTGCGTTAAATGATTGTATCGATCAGAAAGAGCGTTCACCATGTCTGCTTATGCAGACGTAGTGAACGCTCTTCTTATTGAGCATGATCGATTAGGTCGTAGGGACAGCAGAAGCCGAACGCGTTCCAAGCTTCGTACTGGATGAAACTGCTGCGGCATGCTCTATAGGTGCAGCGACTGAACCTTGCTGGAGCTGGTACATCTTATAGTAACGTCCTTGCAGTTCCATAAGCTCATCATGGGAGCCTTGTTCTACAATCTCACCACGATGCAGCACAAGAATCACATCCGCACTGCGAATCGTCGATAAGCGGTGGGCGATGATGAATGTGGTGCGTCCACGCTTCAATACATCAAGTGCCTCTTGAATCAGAGCCTCTGTCTCCGTATCAATGTTCGCAGTTGCCTCATCCAAGATTAAGATGGAAGGCTGGAACGCTAGAGCACGGGCGAAGGAAATCAACTGACGCTGTCCGGCTGAGAGTGTGCTTCCCTTCTCGATAACGGGCTCATCAATACCGTTCGGAAGCTGCTTCAATATTCGATCTGCGCCGACGGCCTTCAAGGCGTCCTCCACCTGTTGGCGCGAAATGCGCGGATCGCCGAGACTGACATTACTGGCGATTGTTCCGGTGAAGAGGAACGGATCTTGCAGCACGATTCCCATATGCTCACGAATCCATTGCTTCGGAACGCTCGTGATAGGCGTACCGTCAATGCGGATTTCCCCTTTTTGCGGGTCGTAGAAACGGAAGAGCAAGTTCATTATTGAGCTCTTTCCGGAACCAGTATGGCCGACGAGAGCAACCGTCTGTCCTGGCTTCGCCTCGAAATTGATGTTCTTCAAGACGTAATCTTCCTTATATGCGAAGGAGACGCTGTCAAACTCAACATGCCCCTTATAGCGCGGCATGGAGCCTTCGTCGAGCTCTTCGCCATATTCATCCATGAGCTCGAAGACGCGCCCAGCCGAGACGATGGATGAATCGAGATTGGCCAGTTGGTTCACCATTCCGATAATGGGATGGAACAAGCGGTTCAACAGATCGGTGAATGCATACAGCACGCCGAGCGTGATGATCCCGGAGCCGTTCAAGGAAGCCCCGGCGAAATACCAGAGGACAACCGCAAATGCGATGTTGCGCAATACATTAACCAAGTTGTGCGAGGTGAATGCATTCAAGTTCAACATCTTATTCTGGTACGTAAAATACTCGTCGTTCATGGCATTGAATTCATCCATTGTGTGACGCTGACGGCGGAATGCACGAATGACAGGCATCCCTTGGATCGATTCGTTGATCATGGCGTTAATGGAGCTCAGTCGCGAACGAATGATCTTGTTGTAGCGAGTTGCGAACTTACGGTACAGAATAACCCACAATACGATAAGTGGCAGCACGAACATGCAGACGAGCGCCAACTTTACATCCAAGATGAACAGTGCGACATAAATACCGGATATCGTAATGATCCCGGATGTGAAATTCGCCAGTACGGAGACGAACAAGTCTTTCACTGCTTCGGTATCATTAGTTACACGTGAGACAACCTTCCCTGCGGGCAGGTTATCGAAGTACGGGATTGGCAGACGCTGCACATGGGCATAGACATCGCCGCGAAGTGTTCGAATAACTCGGTTCGCAGCCGTCTGTAAGCCAAGTGTCTTGCCGAAGCTCATGAAGATACTCACAACAAGCAATCCAAAATAGAGAGCCATCAACTTCACGATGCTTGCAATCTCCGGCTCGTAGAAATGCAATATCTCTTGCATAGACATGACGACAGCAGGGGAGCTATAAGCCTTATCGCCCGTTCCGATCGTCAAGGTTCCATCCTTGAATATCCGATCACCCTTTGCTTGTTCAGGAATGTGTCCATTCACGAATAGGAATTGGGAGCCGACTTGCAGAATGCGTGCTTCGGCGCCTTTCTCCTCGCCAGGCTCAAAGCGATCCTCGCGCTTTAAGGTACGTCCTTCGTATGTGATGGCACCCTCTGCTAGCGTATTAACTTCATAATAGGGCTTCTCAATCCCCAAGATATGCTTATCGATAATCGTCTTGGCGATGAATGGGCCGGACAGCTCTGCCGCCACGGCCAGCGCCAACATGAGTAGTGCAAGTATGAATGTACCTTTATATTTCAACGCATAGCGCCATAATCGTCTGCCTACATGACGAGGCGCTTCTTTTTGTTGTTCTATTTCCACGTTGTATTTCCTCCCTTCTTACAATCCAGACTCCAATTGCTGGCGGTCATACTGTTCCTTATACCAGCCGCCTTGCTGGAGCAGTTGCTCGTGCGTGCCTTGCTCGATGATGCGTCCGTCATCCATGACAATAATCATATCTGCATGCTCGATGGCAGACAGACGGTGTGTGGTAATGAGTGTCGTCTTGCCGGCACGCTGCTCACGAATATTCTTAATAATATTCGCTTCTGTCCGTGCATCTACCGCAGAGAGGGCATCATCCAAAATAAGCACTTCTGGGTCTTTAATGAAGGCACGTGCCAGAGATACGCGCTGCTTCTGACCGCCAGACAGCGCCACACCTTTCTCACCAACGATCGTGTCGATACCGTTGACCAGGGTAGGAAGGTCATGTGTGAAGGAGGCCGTATCGATGGCATTCATCACATCTTGTTCCGTACCGTGTTCTGAACCGTGTAGAATATTTTCTTTCACGGTCTTTGAGAATAGAATTTGCTCCTGCGGCACATAACCGATCCAGCTGTGGAGTTGATCCATTGGAATTTGATCGAGCGGCACATCATTAATTAAGAACTGACCATTTCCAATCGGGTATTCCCGCAGCAATTGTTTAATGAACGTTGACTTGCCGCTGCCGGTACGCCCGACAATGCCCAACGTCTGACCTTTGCGCAGCGTAAGTGAAATGTCCTCCAGATTAGGCACCGTCGACGATGGATACTGGAATTTGTAATGCTTCCAAGTAAAAGTCGCTGGAACATCGACGTCCTTCGGTTGCGCTGCATCCTGTACATCTGGGGTGTAATGAAGAACTTCGTTTACCCGATCCATTGCGGCATTCCCGCGCTGCATAACATTGATAAGTTCTCCTATGGCAAACATTGGCCAGATCATAAATCCAAGGTACATATTGAATGTCAGCAATTCACCTAGTGTCATCTCATTATGAATAATCAGATAAGCACCGAATCCAAGCCCGATCATATAGCTAAGTCCGATAAACAAGCGAATAACCGGATCGAACAACGCGTCAATTTTGGCAACAGCGACATTCTTCTCATACACGTCCTGTACGATGTTGCGGAAGTGCTGTTCATCAGATTTCTCTTGTACATAGGCGCGAAGTACGCGCACACCGCCAACTGATTCGAGCACCTGATCATTCATTTTGCCGAACGCATCCTGTGCAATGGTGTAGCGCTCATGAATCTTCTTGCCAAATATCTTCATTGCGATGGCGATGAAGGGCAGCGGGAGCAGCACCGCAAGTGTCAGCTTCCACTGCATAATAAGCATTGCGACAAGCACGGTCGCGAGAAATGCAGTCGAGTCGGTTAAGGTAAGCATGCCGAAGCCAGTTGTCATGGCAACGGAACGCAGGTCATTCGTTGATCGGGCCATTAAGTCGCCTGTACGATTCTTCTCGAAGAACGGAGGCGTCATCTTCAAGAACTGGCGCATCAGCTTGGAGCGCAGCTTGCGCTCCACAAGGTTGGCTCCGCCGAAGATTTGATACATCCATACATACGTAATTCCATAAATGATCACCATGGAACCGAGAATGTAAAATAGGTACTTCGTAAGAGATTGCCACGTGATCGCACCTGTTACGATCTCATCGATAGCATTACCAAGCAGTCGGGGAGGCAGAAGTTCAAGTATGCCTACTGCGATGAGCAGGGTTACCCCGATTAAGTATCTCGTTTTGTGTTCTTTAAAGAACCAGCCGAGCTTTCCTAGTACGGAAAACATACATTCACATCCTTTGTCATTTGTTGCAGATTGATCGTCAGGCAATAAAAAAAGGGCATACCGTTCGTAAACGATATCCCTTGATGAATAAGGTCATATGTACGAGCGGTGAGCGCCCGTTGTCCAATCCTGATTCCACGATCCGAAATCCATCATGGCACTTGATTGGCGATTACCCAATCAGTACCTCATGATCTATCGAAATGGATTCATTCTTCCGTTCGATCTAATGGTTAGAAACCAGTCAGTTCGCTCGGTTCAGCAGGGCTCCACTGATATGAAATTGCTTGTGCTGCGTTATCAATGTGTTGATTTAGCAATTGTATTGTCAACATGGAGTTTACCTGCCTTTCTGCATCAATTTAGTTGGACGATTCATTGTTATCGTCCTGTCTGCTTGTTGATTCTAGCACTGTGGATGAAATATTGTCAATCATTTTGTTGCACAAATTTAACATTTGACGTGCCTAATCCCATCGATCATATATGCTGCTGAACTGCTAATATGCGGCAGCTAAAACAGCTGCTATGCGAGAAAAATAGCCCTAATAGGTGATTTGCCGTATATCAGGAATCATCGTATGATGAAGATGATTCGAGGTCATCGTTATGATTTCCCGAGCAGCAATGACAATATGCCTGCTGCAATGAGAGGGCCGACCGGAACACCGCGGAACAAGGCCACGCCAAGGACGGTGCCTACAAGCAGACCAGCGACCACAGTTGGAGATTGAGTCATTAATTGGGCACCACGGCCTCCCAAATACGCAACGAGGATTCCGACGGCGATAGCTAACAGCGACTTCCAATTCATAAAGGATTGCGCGATCGTATCGATGGACATTTTGCCGCTTGCAATCGGTGCCATGACTCCGATCGTCAAGATAATGATGCCAACGGTTAGTCCGTACTTCTCAATCCAAGGGAATAGGCTCTGCATGTTTGTCACGCGGAGCAGCAGAAGAACGACCATTGCGATCGTAACGGTAGAATTGCCGCTTACAATGCCGAGTCCTGCAAATCCGAGCAGGATGAGGGATGAAATATCTAGTTGTGACATGGTATGTATCTCCTTTCACATTCGTTGACAAGAATAGCATATTTCCTACGTATTGAAAATAAAACAGAGCGGGGTGCTGTATCGATGAGCAACACAGTAATCATCACAGGGTTTGACCCATTTGGCAATGAAACGATTAATCCTTCTTGGGAGGCAGTTAAGCTGCTTCATGGTCGCAGTATTGGACGTTACGACGTTCATGCCATCCAGCTTCCAACCTCGTTCGAGCGGGCCGGAACCGTGCTGGCAGAAGCAATGGAGCAAGTGAAACCGGAAGCCGTGATCTGTGTCGGTCAAGCCGGAGGCAGACCGGATATTACGCTGGAACGTGTAGCCATTAATTTGAAGGATGCACGCATACCTGATAATGATGGGGCGCAGCCAACCGATGGAGCCATTGTCGAGAATGGGCCAGTTGCCTATTGGGCCCGTATGCCTTTGAAGGCAATTCGCGCGGCTGTACAAGAAGAGGGCATCCCTTGCTCGATTTCCTATACAGCTGGAACGTTCGTGTGTAATGCGATATTTTACCAGCTGATGCACCTTCTTAATGAGCAGCAAGATCCAAATTATAAGCGCGGCGGATTTATTCATATCCCTTTTTTGCCCGTACAGGCAGCTCGTTATTCCAACATGCCGAGCATGTCGCAGGATGATGTGGTGAAGGCGCTTGAAACGGTCATTCTTCACTTAGATGATGCGGAGAATGCAAATGAAAGTGCAGGGACGTTACATGGGGCCTAAGTTTAGGATATAATAGTACTTTTCGATACAGATCCGAAGAGGATTCGAATCGGCCAGCAGGCGGAAAGGAGTTGCAAGGTGAACGAACAACCATCCATGAGGGATGAGGAAGAATTATATCTAACAGGCGTGCTTCGCTTAATGGATCGCCAGATCACTGCATTAGAAGCGACCGCTGAGGAACGTCAAGCAGAAATTGTGGAGATGAAGCGCCAATTCTGGGACGAGGTATCGGTCGATAATGACGAGATGTTCGAGACGTATGTGAGCATCATGCAGCAGGCGAAGGACTTGGCAAGTCACGAACGAGTACAGAAGCATGCAGCCAAATGGCTGAACAAGCTGCGCAAGCATATTCAGGCGCCTTACTTCGGGCGCGTTGACTTTATAGAAGATGGAGACATGGAGACGCTACCAGTCTATATCGGTCTCATGTCCGTGTCGGATGAAGAGAGCGGAGAACATCTTGTTTATGATTGGCGTACGCCGATTGCCGGGTTGTTCTATGATTATGCGCCAGGTCCGGTGCAATATCGGACTCCAGCAGGAGTTATTGAAGGAGAGATGACGCTCAAGCGTCAGTTTCTTATTCGAAATGGCCGCTTGGAGGCTGTCTTCGATACCGGTATTCAGATCGGCGACGACATGCTGAAGGAGATGCTGAAGCGGAGCGCTGACACGAAGATGAAGAGTATCGTCAGCACGATACAGCGCGAGCAGAATGCGATTATCCGGGATGACCTGCATGATGTGCTTATAGTGCAGGGAGCGGCAGGAAGCGGCAAGACGTCAGCAGCTATGCAGCGAATTGCGTACCTGCTGTACAAATATCGCAGCAGCATGCGTTCCGAGCAAATTATCTTATTCTCACCGAATGATCTATTCAACGATTACGTGTCCAGCATATTGCCTGAGCTTGGCGAGGAGAATATGACGCAGACGACGTTCCAATCTTATATCGAGCATCGCCTCGTCACCGAGCGTAATATTGAGGACATTTATGACCAGACGGAACGCCTCATGCAGGGCATGGAACGCTGGACAGCTTCTAGAGAGGCAAGAGTCGAAGCGGCTGCGGCAAGATGGAAAGCTTCGGCGGGTTATCAGCAGGTCCTCGATCGCTATATTGAATCATTGCAGCGGGAAGGCATGCGCTTCATTCGCTTCGGAACGCCGAAGCGGACGATTATTAGCACCGAACAGCTTGCGGAGCAATTCTATGGCCAGCTTGCTGATTGGTCATTGCCTGCTCGGATGGACAAGCTGAGAGATTGGCTGCTGGAACAGCTTCGTGCTTGGGCAGTGAAGGAACAGAAGCGTGTCTATCGCAAGCTGCAGCAGCAGCCGAATTATTTAGGGACGGAAGAAGAGCTTCGCGACTTGAGCCGCAAGCAGGTGAACAAGTGGTTGAAGCGGTTCCGCAAGCAGGCGAAGGAGCTTCGCTTCGTCGATTGGGAAGAGATGTATTGTGACTGCATGCGCAAGCTTGAGCATTGGGCACGTCAGACAGATGGTATCGCGAGCGTCAATGAAACCATTGACGTGGAGACGATACGGGCAATTGGCCAGCGGGCAGTAAATCAATTCGAATCAGGGATAATTCCATTTGAGGATGCTTCCCCATTGCTGTATTTAATTGAAAGTGTAGAAGGATTCGACACCTTCAACCATATTCGACATGTGGTGATCGATGAGGCGCAGGACTACTCGCCGTTCCAATATGCGCTGCTGACTCGATTATTCCCACGCAGCCGCTTCACGATATTGGGCGATTGGAATCAAGCGATCTACGAATCGAATCGTATGGGGTCTGCGTCCGCGCTGCAAGCTGTATTCTCAGAGAAGAAGTCCGATGTTATCACACTACGCAAGAGCTATCGCTCCACCCGCAATATTATGGAGCTCGCGAGCAGTGTGCTGCCGAATGGCGAGAAGGTAGAGCCTTTCAGTAGAGAGGGTGAAGAGCCGATTCTCATTCGCTGCGAGGACGAAGAGGAGCAGCTGGATCAAGCTAGTAAGCAGCTATTGGCATGGACAGAGGCAGGGGAGCTTGCTTCCATCGCAATTATTACGAAGGATGAAGCGACAGCGGCGCAGGTTCACGAACGCTTGCAGCACAGCTTCCCGCAATTGAAGCGGGTATCGAAGCATACGAAGCAGTTCGTATCCGGACTATGGGTTGTCCCGTCCTACTTGGCGAAGGGTCTTGAATTCGATGGAGTTATTGTATTTGACGCGCAAGAGCAGGCTTATGGGAATGAAGCAGATCGCAAGCTGTTCTACACGGTGTGTACGCGAGCGATGCATCGCCTTGCCTTGTTGGCAGTTGGATCAGTGACACCGTTCCTTGATTCATGGAACCAAGGAAGAAGCTAACGGATAACAACTTATATGTACGCAATTGAAGAAGCGCCATGTGACATTGAATCGGGAATCCGATCCTTGCCACAGGCGCTTTTTTTAAAAGGATGATGGTATCGTGTATTCGCCATTACGATGTGCATAATCATCTACGATGGCTTGGATATCACGGTACGATGCTTCCGCTCTATCTATCAGACAGGAACTGCCCATAATGTGGGGTCTATTTCTTCATATCCTCAATCGATTGAATAGTAACATAAGAAGGGACGACGAGCCCAATTTTGGTACCATTCAAATTCGGTCCAAGATCGTCCACATTATTTTGGAAGCGCTCATAATAGTCCTTATGGGTAGTAGGCAGCCAAGCTGCTACAATTGCGTCAACGTCGCCATTGGCAACACCTGTCCACATTGGACCAGCCTCTACCTGAATCAGATCGACCTTATACCCGACTTCATTTTCTAATACGGATGCAATGATATTTGTACTCGCTATTTCGGAATCCCACGCCACATATCCAAGCTTGAGCTTCTTACCCTCAACTTTGTCGACTCCGCTCGTCCAAACCTGGACTTTGTCTGTATTCGCTTCGATCCAAGCCTTGGCTGCATCCTTCGGCTCCTGACCATCATGAATGTCCACCATTACCTTCGCCATGTCTTCAGCCGCCCATTCGAATCGATCCAATGTCTTGTACGCGCTTGGCTCATCTTCCTTCAATCTCTTGCGGGCAATCGTATGAATTTGCTCATCGCCGCCATAGATACCCTTCGGATCCTCTAAGTATTTCAATTCATACTTCGCGAACATCCAGTGCGGCGTCCAGCCCGTAATAATGATAGGCTCCTGCTTCTTGATTGCTTTGTCCAGAGCGGCAGTCATCGCAGCCCCGGAGCCTTCGATCAACTTCCAATCGGTCAGATCATATTCCTTAAGAGCTGCTTCTGTTGATTGCATAATGCCTGCACCGGCATCAATTCCGATAATCTTATAGTCAACCTGCTTCCCGATGCTATCACCTGTTGAACTCGCGGTTCCATCATTGCCGGCCGTGCTGCTTGATGTACCAGTGCATCCGGCCAAAGTCCAGCCTAACATAGCAACAAGTCCAGCCAGCACCCAATACCTTGTGCGACGTTGTTTCATTTCCATCACGCTCCTTGTTTATTCGTTTTCCGTTTTTTCAGCCATTGTTGAGAGAAACGATCTAAGATGATGGCTAACAGTACAACAGACAGTCCTGCCTCGAATCCCTTGCCGATTTTAAGCATTGTGACAGCTCGATAGACTTCGGTGCCAATCCCTTGTGCCCCGATCATGGATGCGATCACGACCATGGATAGCGTCAGCATGATGGTCTGATTCACGCCGGCCATTAGTGTCGGCATGGCTACGGGAAGCTGTACTTTCCATAAGGTCTGCATGGATGTAGAGCCGAACGCAGAAGCGGCTTCGATCATATCGTGCGGCACTTGACGTATGCCGAGTTCAGTTAGACGAATGGTAGGAGGAACGGCAAAAATAATAGAGGCGATCACGCCAGGAACGATTCCTAGGCCGAATAGAAATACGGCGGGAAGCAGGTAGACAAATGCTGGCATCGTCTGCATGAAGTCCAGTATTGGCTTAACAATTCGGGACAATCGGTTTATTTTCCCACAAGCGATGCCTAGCGGGACGCCGATGATGATTGATAGGATTGTGGCGACAATTACGAGTGCAAGTGTATTCATTGTGGGTTCCCAGTATCCAAGCCAGTCAATGATAAAGAGCCCGATAAGCGTAAGCAGCGATAATGACCACCGGCCGATGACAAAGGCAAGCAGTGCGGCCATGAAGATGAACACATAAGACGGTGGCAGCAAAAAGAGATCTGAGATGCCCTCAACGATTCGCTCAATCCATTTGGAGAGCAGTCGGAACCATCCATCTGCGTTCGTGCTTAGCCAATTGACGGCGTGCTCGACCCAATCACCGATTCTCAGCTGCATCGATTGTCACTCCTTCCGTAGAGCGACTGCTGTTGTCAGCGTTAGCTAAGGGTTCTAGGCGTTCGAGTCCTGGTGAGGCAGTTGAAATAGATTTCGTAGAATCATCCATCTCATCCGCTGAGTCAATTAGATTGCCTGCCAGCGCTCCGAGTACGGCACCGCGTACGATGGCGCCCATTAGCTTGCCATCCGGATCGACAACAGCAATAGGAAGCTTCGCTTCGCCAGATAGAGCGAGCAGTTCATGAAGAACAATAGAGGGAGATACGATGGGAACGTCGATGTGCATGACTTGTTGCAAGGATAGGCCTCTGCGTGCTGCCTCGCTAGCCTGTTCGGCTGTAACGACTCCTTGAAGGGACTTATCCTTTCCGACGACGAACAGTGTGGAAATACCGATATCCCTCATTAATTGCAGCGCCACTCGCGGCCCGCGATCTAAGGATATCGTCTCTGGCCTGCGCATAATATGCGAGGCGGTAAGGACTTTGGATAAGTCTACACCTTCAACGAATCGCTCTACATATTCGTCAGCTGGCTGCATCAACATTTGCTCAGGGGTTCCAATCTGAATAAGCTTGCCGTCTTTCAGCAAGGCGATGCGATCGCCGATGCGCAGCGCTTCATCCAAGTCATGGGTAATGAAAATGATGGTTTTGTGCATTTTCTGCTGCAGGGCAAGCAGTTCATCCTGCATATCGCGGCGGATTAACGGATCTAGTGCACTGAATGCTTCATCCATAAGGAGGATATCTGGATTATTAGCTAAGGCACGTGCCAATCCAACTCGCTGCTGCATGCCGCCGCTCAGTTCTTCCGGGTATTTGTCTTCCCAGCCACCTAGGCCGACGAGCTCTAGCGCTTCAGTCGCCTTGCGGTAGCGATGTTCCTTGGAGAGACCTTGTATTTCGAGGCCATATGCGGCATTGTCAAGCACAGTACGGTGGGGGAAGAGTGCGAATTTTTGAAATACCATCCCAATTGTCCTTCGCCTCACCTCTCGCAAATCGCTTGCATTCAGCCTCGAAATATTGCGATCCTTCAGCCAGATTTCACCTGAGGTTGGCTCAATGAGTCGGTTTAGCATGCGCACGAGTGTGGATTTGCCACTGCCGGACAAGCCCATAATAACGAAGATTTCTCCTTTTTCCACGGCAAAGGATACCTGGTTCACAGCTACGGTCGCTTGTTTTTCTGTGGCGAGCCGCTCTCTTGACCACCCTTGTTGCAGTAGAGTGAGTGCTTTTTGTTCATGCTGTCCAAATATTTTAGTCACTTGGTTGACCTTGATCATGGACAATCCTGTCACCTCTCTTGCGTATGGAATTGAGCGTTGTATACGCTATATCCATTTTAACCCTTGGAAAAAACAGAGAACAACCATGAAAACAGTTTGTAAGATACGTTCAGAAAAAACTTTATAAACTTATTCTTTCGAATTCTCCAATATGCTAAATATTGCTATCCCATTTGCTTCTTTACAATTTGTTCCTATTCTCTTACAATGTTCGTGGAACATAGAGAATGAGCTTTTACAGCAATGTTCGACAAATATATAAAGGGCGGTTTCGAATCGGTCTGCCATTGCTGCAGGGATAGGATTCGGTACAGGAGGAATGACTCATGACTACGTTCGCACAGTTGACACAGGAGCAGAAGAGCGCTGTTGAGAAGGCTCGCAATCGTGTCATTGAAGCGATCGGACAAAATATGGACTTGTACGGCATGCCCCATTCTACTGGGCATTTGTACGGCCTGCTGTTCTTCAGTGATCATCCGATGACGTTGGATGACATGAAGCAGGAGATGGAGATGAGCAAGACAAGCATGAGTACGGGCGTGCGCACACTTGTAGACATGAAGATGGTGCATAAAGTGTGGGAGAAGGGGACGCGCAAGGATTTATATGAGGCAGAACAGGACTGGCATCAGACATTTGCTGATTACTTCGGTCTGAAATGGAGAAAAGCTGTAGAGATGAACTTGTCTGCGATTCGGCGTTCAGTCAAAGAGCTGGAGCTGCTGCGCGGCAGCTCGGAGGATGAACAGCTTGCGGCAGTCATTGCGAAGGATATCGCCAAGATGGAGCAGGCGGAAGCGTATTATGGATGGCTTAATCAATTGATAGATGCGTTTGAATCTGGTGATATCTTTGCGTATATCCCGAAGCACGAGCGATAGTCGTCCGTTTAGATATGAATCGAGGAAAGAGCGGTGGAGATGGTGCATCGCTCTTTTTTTGCTTCCGAATTTTCCCTAATGATTGTCACTTCTACCTAAATGCTATATTATATATATTAAATTAATAATTAAGGATGATCTAAATGAGCTATGATTCTCGATCGCCGCTATATTTGCAAGTTCAGCGATATATTGAGGATATGATTCATACGAAACAATTGAAGACGAATGACCGGATTCCGACAGAGAAGGAACTGATGGAGCAGTTCCAAGTTAGCCGCATTACAGTTGTGAATGCGCTTGCAGCTCTTGTGAAGGAAGGATTGATTTATCGAGTCCCTGGAAGAGGCAGCTTCGTAGCGGAGCCGAAATCAACTGGCACCAGCTCGGTGCGCGAAGAGCAAACCGGAGGTACAGAAGGACTGGATGTCAATGGAGCAGGCTCTGGAAGCCAGGAACGAAGACGAAATGTAGTTGGATTCATGATGCCGACATTGGATGATTATTTTGCGATGCGGCTTATTAATTCGATTCAGCAGACGTTGAACGAGCGAGGATACTCTCTAATCGTGGCCTTTAGCGGAGGCTCGAAGGAGCGGGAAGAGCAGCAAATTCGGGAGATGCTGGACATGGGCATATCAGGCTTGCTGTTATTCCCTGTGGATGAAGATATCTACAATGAAGAAATATTGTCATTGAAGGTAAATGGTTTCCCATTCGTGCTTATCGATCGATATTTGCCTGGAGTGGACACCCATTATGTATGCTCGGACAACCGCAAAGGCGCGGAGATGGCGGTAGCTCATTTATGGGAACTCGGTCACCGGAATATTGCGATCTGCACAGATGCGTTCCGAGATTGTGTGAGTGTGCAGGATCGCATAGCAGGGTATATGAATGAATATCAGAGACGGGGGGCCATGATCAATCCGGCACTCATTCTAACTGATTTTACGCTTCCTGTCGGAGAGGAAGCCGATGATTCTGTACTTGCTCGATATATGAAGAGTGAGATGGCCACTGCGTATATTGCGCTGCATGGCAAGCTTGGCATGCGCATGCATCAGATCGCGAAGCGGTCGGGACTGAGAGTGCCAGAGGATATCTCGATCGTAACGTTTGATGATCCAGAGCACTTGGAGGAGCGAGAGACATTCTTTAGTCATATTTATCAGAATGAAGCACAGATTGGACGCCGTGCCGCTACTATATTAGCGGATATTATGGAGCGTCCTGATCAGGAAGGTCTAACCAGCAAGGAAGCGTACCACAAGGTTATCCTCGAGCCTCAATTCGTAAATAGACGTTCAACTGGCCCATGCCAGAGCGAACAATAACTTCTGCAATAACCTACACAAAACCGCCAATCTCTGCGGCAAGCGGAGATTGACGGCTTCATCAATCGGGTAAATCCTACATAGAGCTATACATGAATTTGGACTAAGGTCAGTACGGAGAAGAAGTGAGCAACGGAACCTGCAAGCACAAATAGATGCCATATCATATGATGGAAGGGGAAACCTCTCCATACGTAGAATATAGTGCCTAGTGTATATAGGATACCGCCAATGATCAGCATCGTCAGTCCGAAGGATGGCATAGCCTCCGTCAGTGGATGCCACGCCCACACGATCAACCACCCCATAGCAATATAGAGCAGCGTGGACATGAAGAGGAATCGCTTCGTGAAGAAGGCTTTGAATACAACGCCTCCGACAGCAATGGTCCATACGATGGCGAACAGTGTCCAGCCGATAATCTTAGGCAATGCGATTAAGACAAGCGGTGTATAAGTGCCTGCGATGAATAAATAGATGGATGCGTGATCGAAGGTCTCGAACAAGTCCTTTACTTTTCCTTCAGGGAAGCTGTGCACCAATGTCGACGAGGTATACAAGAGAAGCATCGATATGCCATAAATCGTAAAGCTGACGACATGGATGGGTTGTCCATACAATGAGGCGAATACGATAAGCAGTGTTAGGGCAGCTATGCTCATAACGACTCCAATGCCGTGCGTAATCGCGTTAGCGATTTCTTCGCCGCGCGAATAGGTGTGAGTGTTAGCCATACGGCGGCACCTTCCTTTCTGTGGGATCCGTCCAATCGGATCTGCTTACTCATATTGTATCGAAGCAGGGAAGAAGCTGCAAATGATCAATGGCACTTTTCGAAAAGATAACAAATTCGAGGAGATGAGGAGATACAAATAGATTAGATGTCGTTAAATAGCAACAGCGCCGTCATCTACCCGTTTCCGGCATAGGCTTCGGCGCTGCTCTGCTTTCTTATTCGGCACGACTTGTGTATACGGCTTCCGTGTCCAGCTTCCCCGCAGTAAGCTCGGGTCTAAATGTCCTGCGCGCTCTGACTTGCGGCGCTTGTTGGATGTCTTACTCATAATATCCCTCCTAAATGTTCATCTCACACAGCATAACTGCTGCCAATGGAAAAATCAATAACCGTGAGTCCTAAGTAAGGATCAAAGATGGCATTTCCTTTGCCTTATATGGACGGTACGACGATAAAGGAGCTGTATGAAAATGATTATTCGGACGAGGAAAGATGAAATCGTATGCATTGCACAGCACGACCATGGATATCTATCCGGCGAAATCGCTTCGAAGTTCCGCACGGAATTGCTTGGTACTTGTGACAGATATGAGGATGCCGTATATGCTGCCTACGAGCATGATTGCAGCTGGATCGGACTTGACGATACACCAATTTGGAATGACGCACAACAGGAGCCGTATACATTCATGGATTATCCGATGGCCTTAAAGCTTGTGTTCTATCGAAAGGGGCTGGACGATATCGAGAAAGCCAATCCATATGCCAGCCTATTGTGCAGCAAGCATTTCGCCTCTTTCTTTCATGTAGAGGAGCAGCAGGACGTAATCGAATTTCTCCAGCATGAACGGCAGCGTCAGCAGCGAATTAGGGAACAAGTTGTGGATTTGTCCGATTCGACGATAGCCAATCATTTTCGAATGCTTCAATTTTGCGATGATCTGTCCCTGTATGTGTGCCTGAATGAACCAGGAGTACAAAAAGCAGAAGAGTTCCCTTGGTACCAGGACGGCTTCGAGCGCACAGAGCCTTTTAATATGGAATCAGGTGAGCAATTGCAAGGCGAGTGGCTGGATGACAGGACAATTCGGGTAACTCCAACTCCATTTACGGAACCGTTTACCGCCGTGTTATCTTATAAAGTTGTAGCCAAGGAGCAAATACACAAGTCAGGGATTGCAAGCGCCTATAAGGAGGCTGAACGGAGAGAGCAGGTCATTCATGTCACATAAAATTTTTTTCATAAAGGGAATGAAGGGATTAACGAAGGGAATGTCGTCCTAGGAAGCGGAGTATGGATAACGAAATAGGGGTAACAATGGGAAAGTAAAGGGAGGTAGAGGAGCTTGAATAGTAGAAGTATTAAGGCGCTCTCATTAATCGGCTTCGGTATTTTGCTGATGCTGGTTACATGGAGCGGATGGGGCGCCGATAAGTTTTCAACTGCGGGGAGCATATTCGGTTATTTTTGGCCAACATTGTTTGTCATCCCACTCGGTTTGTTTTTTCATTTTATGTTCTTCTTTGTCACCAAGAGGCGCGCAGCGGGGCTGCTTATACCTGGTGGGATCTTGATCGTTAGCGGTGTAGTATGTCAAATCGGGATGCTGTTCGATGCATTCGGTACGGTTTGGCCTGGATTTCCGCTTGCGGTGGCCTTCGGATTATTTGAATTTTATATCATGGGGAACCGTAATAAATGGCTCTTGATTCCGATATGTATTCTGACCTGTGTTTCGCTTTTGTTCTTTGCCGTCTTTTCATTAAGCGCGTTTGCAAGCTCTTCCCTAATCGGGATTACATTAGCAGCACTCCTTATTGTGGGTGGATCAGCGATGCTGTGGAAAAAACCGGAGATTTCGGATTTTTAATCCTATACATACGGAATTTTTTGAGCAAAAGGAATGGGGATTATTGCTCTAAATACGGGATAGCGGTGTACCCTGATGATCTGATGATCGCGGTGTCACCGCTTTATTTTTTGACCAGTCAACAAATTTATACAAGCTTGCATAAGTGCTCAATCGACCTTGAATGGCCCTATACCTTTCAGGTTTTTTTTCTTTTATGGAATTGGATATAACATAAATCACACATTTCATATAAAAATTTGTCCAAATATTGACATTAGTTATGACGGCGTGATAATATAACGTTAAAATAACGCACCATAGAAAAAACGTATTACAAATGTTCAATTATGTTGAGCAACTCAACGATTTCGAATTGAAAAAACTCCAGCATTTAGCACGGCCCTGTGCATCTACGCGATCTTTACAACGCATACATACGCGACATCTCCACATCTAAGCCATCAGGCAGCAGCGCTCAGCCACGAGGGCAAGCGCATTCACATTTATCCTTCCAGATGAAACACAGCAACAGACTAGGAACGAATTTTCTGCGAAGCAGCAGAGCGAATACCTAACATGTCTTGATACCACTAGAGAGCCTTGAAAGCCTTATATCTAAACAACTCGCCAATACGCTTTTTATCTAATCATTATATTGAAAGCGCAATCAATACCAATTATTGTTGCAAAGGAGCGAGGTTGGATGAAACTGTTTTTCCCGATTTTTATGGTTTGCTCACTGTTGCTGACAGCATGTGGGAACTCAGACGAACCGAAGGACATGGGTAAGGATGCAGACGGCAAGAAGATGATCAAAATCGGCATTGCGCAGTTCGCAGATCATCCTTCGCTGGATGGGGCGAGAGAAGGCTTTTTGCAGGCGCTGAAGGACGCTGGGTACGAGAAAGATGTTAATTTGCAAGTTGATTTCCACAATGCACAGGGGGATATGAACAACAATCTCACGATCGCTCAAAAGCTGGTGGGCGATAAAAATGACCTGATTCTGGCAATCGCTACACCGACCGCACAGGCGATTGTGAAGGCAACGAAAGACATTCCCGTGCTGTTCACGGCTGTGACGGATCCGGTTGCATCGAAGCTGGTCAACAGTCTTGAAAAGCCAGGAGGCAATGTAACAGGCACGCGCGACACGAATCCAGACTCGATCAAGAAGACGATGGAGACGATGAAGAAGTTTTTCCCTGAGGCCCGCAAGGTAGGCGTTATCTACAATTCCGGGGAGCAGAACTCTGTTGTCAACATCGCCAATGTGAAACAGGTGCTGCAGGAAGGCGGATTGGAGACGGTCGAGGCCACCGTGACGAACAGTTCGGAGGTGAAGCAGGCTGCCGATTCGCTGGTAGGCCGCGCGGATATCATCTATCTCCCGTCTGATAATACGGTCATTTCGGCGCTAAGCTCAGTCGTTTCGGTCGCTAATGACAAGGACATTCCGCTCTTCTGCGAGAGTAGTGAATCGGTTGGGGAAGGCGCGTTCGCATCAATCGGATTCAAATATTATGATCTCGGCTACGCGACAGGTGAGATGGCTGTGAAGGTTCTGAAGGGCACATCGCCGGCAGATATCCCCGTTGAGGTCTCCAAGAAGTTGGATCTGATGATTAACCCGAAGGCGGCGGAGGCGCAAGGAATCAAATTGACGGAAGAGATGACACAAGGCGCAATCCTGATAGAGAAATAAGTCGTTCCAAATTAGGAGGATGCTATCGTGCTATATGCGCTGACAGGTTCTTTGGAAGCAGGGGTCATTTACGCGTTAATGGCTCTGGGCGTTTACGTAACGTTTCGAATTCTCGACTTTCCCGATTTGACCGTAGATGGCAGCTTTGCCACCGGCGGGGCCGTTGCGGCTGTCATGATTACATCCGGCTATTCCCCGCTGCTCGCTACATTGGGGGCGCTGCTGGCAGGATGTGTGGCAGGAACCGTGACCGGACTGCTCCATACGAAAGGGAAAATCAATACGCTGCTGTCCGGTATTATTTCGATGATTGCTTTATATTCGATCAATTTGCGGATTATGGGTAAGGCGAATACACCGCTGCTGGGGGAAAGCACTCTATTCACACAGCTCAAATCCTTCTTGTCCAGTCTGCAGCCGCTTGCGATTTTGGCAGCCGTAGGGATATTCGTTCTGCTCATTAAATGGGCCATTGACTGGTTTTTGGATACAGAGATTGGCCTCGCGATTCGTGCCACCGGCGACAATACGAAAATGATCCGCAGCCTCTCTGCGAACACCGACAATATGAAAATTATCGGGCTGAGCCTGTCTAATGGCTTGGTAGCGCTATCCGGCGCGCTTTTCGCCCAATATCAGGAGTTTGCGGATGTCTCAATGGGAATCGGCATTATCATCATCGGTTTGGCCTCCGTCATTATGGGGGAAGCCGTGTTCGGTCATGCTTCCATTCGGCGGGCAACCTTCGCCGTAATCGGAGGAGCTATAGTCTATCGCCTCATTATTATGCTTGCACTCCGCATCGGGTTGAATCCGAATGACCTGAAGCTGCTAACCGCCGTCATTGTGGTCGCTGCCCTTGTCATGTCACGGGTTCTAACAACATGGAAAGAAAGGCGAATGAGATCCTTTCAAGAAGATGCTCCACACCTGTCCATCGACCACGGAGCAAGGGGGGAAAGCCATGCTGAAACTTGAGGGGATTCGAAAAGTGTTCAACCGCAGGACGGCGAGCGAGAAAATTGCTCTGCAACATATAAACTTGACGCTTCGTGAGGGTGAATTCGTAACGATTATCGGCTCCAATGGGGCGGGCAAGTCCACGCTGATGAATATGATCTCGGGCGGGATGACTCCAGATAGCGGAGCCATTGAAATCGACGGCGAGAACGTGACCAGCCTCTCTGAATTCGAGCGCTCGCGCAAGATCGGGCGCGTGTTCCAAGACCCGATGGCTGGCACGGCGCCGACGATGACGATTGAGGAGAATCTCGCGGTTGCTTACTCGCGTGACAAAGGACGTACCCTGCACCGGGGTGTGAACAAGAAGCGGAAGGATCTGTTCCGCGAGAGCCTTGCCTCACTGCACCTAGGGCTCGAGAATCGGCTGTCAGCTAAGGCCGGACTGCTGTCAGGCGGAGAACGGCAGGCGCTTAGCCTGCTGATGGCGACCTTCACGCAGCCGAAGGTGCTGCTGCTGGATGAGCATACGGCTGCGCTTGACCCGGCGCGGGCGCAATTGATTACAGCGCTGACAAAGGAAGTCGTCGAGCGTTCCAACTTCACGACGCTGATGGTGACGCACAATATGCAGCAAGCCATCGAGCTTGGCAATCGCCTGATTATGATGGATGCAGGCGAGATTATTTTGGATGTGCCGGAAGAGGAAAAGAAGCATTTGACAATTGAGGTATTGTTGAAAAAATTCGCCCAGTTGAAGGGAGTCGCGGATGACCGCTTGCTGTTGGGATAGCAAAAAAGGGAAAGGGAGCGGTATTGATGATTCAAAGTCAGGGGCATCCGTCTGCCTCGCCAGTAATAGAGAAGGCAGGAAAGAGAATGCGGCATGAAGATATGCGCGGGCTGCTTGAGCCGTATCAAGTGCTTGAACCCTATCAGGTGCTGGCGCCGGACGGAGAGCTTCGCCACCCTACCGAGGGAGCCATTGACGAGGATCTGGCAATAAAAATGTACGAGAACATGATGCTGACAAGAATGTTCGATCGGAAGGCGGTCAACCTGCAAAGGCAGGGCCGAATGGGCACGTACGCCCCTTATGAGGGGCAGGAAGCCTCGCAGGTCGGGAGTGCACTGGCACTGTCCCCCAATGATTGGTTGTTTCCCAGCTATCGTGATCATGCTGCTGCAATTACGCATGGGCAGGCGCTCAGCAGGGTGCTGCTTTATTGGATGGGGCATATGGAAGGCTCGATCAGTCCGGAAGGCCGCCATATTATGCCGCCATGCGTGCCGATAGCCACGCATTTGACGCATGCCGTAGGCACATCGTGGGCCGCTAAGCTGAAGGGTGAGAAGCAGGCGAGCATCGTGTACTTCGGCGAAGGGGCAACCTCGGAGGGAGATTTCCATGAGGCCTTGAATTTTGCCGGGGTATATCAGACGGCTACTGTATTCTTCTGCCAGAATAACGGCTACGCCATCAGCGTGCCGTTCCATGCGCAGTCCGCTTCCCGAACGATCGCCCAGCGCGCGGCTGCTTACGATATGCCGGGTGTTCGAGTGGATGGTAACGATGTGTTCGCAGTCTGGCTGACCGTACGCGAAGCGATTGAACGCGGCTTGAACGGCGGCGGACCGACGCTTATCGAGGCAGTCACGTTCCGTTACGGGCCGCATACGACCAGCGACGATCCGCGCAAATATCGGGATCAAGCCCGGCTCTCTGCCGAGTGGAGGGAGCAGCGCGATCCAATAGAGCGCTTGAAGCGGTATCTCGTGAAGAGGGGAATTTGGGGCCAGGAGCATGAGGAGCGTCTTGTGGATCGGATCAGCGGCCTTATCGAGGCCGCGGTTGCAGAGGCGGAGAGCTATCCGAATTCCCAGCCTGAGGATATGTTCATGCACGTAAATGCTGACATGCTGTGGCCTGTGGCTGAGCAGCGGGAACAGAGCGGCCTGTGTGCGGAAAGGCAGGGTGAAGCATGAGCCGGAACGTAACGATCTTGCAAGCGATTAATGAAGCACTTGATCAGAAGCTGGCGGACGATCAGCGCGTCATGCTGACAGGGGAAGACATTGGCGTCAACGGCGGTGTGTTTCGAGCAACGGAAGGACTATTCGAGAAGTACGGCCATGAACGGGTTGTGGATACGCCGCTGGCTGAAGCCGGCATTATTGGCTCGGCAATCGGGCTGGCGCTGAATGGTTTCATTCCAGTCGTTGAAATTCAGTTTTTGGCCTTCATTTATCCCGGCTTCGAGCAGATCGTCACACATGCGGCCCGCATGCGGTATCGGACGCGGGGACAGTACAATGTCCCTCTTGTTATTCGCACGCCTTACGGCGCGGGAATTAGAGGGCCAGAGCTTCATTCGGAGAGTGTGGAAGCATTCTTCGTTCATACGCCCGGGCTTAAGGTGGTCGTACCGAGCAATCCTTACGATGCCAAGGGTTTGCTTGTTAGCGCCATTGAGGATCCCGATCCGGTCGTATTTTTGGAACCGGCAAGGATTTACCGAGCCTTCAAGGCAGAAGTGCCGGAAGAGATGTACCGCATTCCGCTAGGGAAGGCGAACATTGTCCGGGAAGGCACAGATGTGACGCTGATTTCATGGGGGGCCATGATGCGGGTGGCGCTTGAAGCGGCGCGGCAGCTGGAGCAGGAGAAGGGCTGGTCTTGTGAGGTCATCGATCTCCGCTCGTTGTATCCGCTTGATCGGGATGCAATTGCCGCATCCGTGAAGAAAACAGGCCGCGCGATAATTGTTCATGAGGCGCAGAAAACGGCCGGCGTCGGAGCAGAAATTGTTTCGCTGATCAATGACGAAGCGCTGATGTATTTGCGGGCTCCGATTCAGCGAATTACTGGCTTTGATGTGCCAGTTCCGCAGTTCTCGCTCGAGGATGTCTATGTTCCGACGGTCGGGCGGGTAAGAGAAGGAATCGCTGCAGCGATACAGTTCTGACCGTTCAGGAGGAGGAACGCGAATGATAGAGTTCAAGCTTCCCGACGTAGGAGAAGGCATCCACGAAGGGGAGATCGGAAAATGGCTCATTAAGGAAGGGGAATGGGTGGCCTGCGATCAGCCGATCGTCGAGGTGCAGACGGACAAAGTGAACGCCGAGCTGACCGCTCCGGCGGCCGGCGTAGTGCGCAAGCTGATGTTCGCCGAGGGTGCTGGAGTTCGAGTAGGCGAGGTATTGTTCCTTCTCGAAGCGGAGGGGCGCATTCCTGCGATGGAAGCGGGCAAGGCGGAACAGGCGGCTTCAGTAGCAGCGGTTGTCAACGCTCCTTCGCCATCACCAGCAGTGGCCTTGCCATTGTCTGCAGCGACATCGCCGTCGGTGTCTGCTGAATTACCTGTGGGAAGAGTGCGCGCAGCTCCCTATGTTCGCCAGCTTGCGAGGCAGTTGAATGTCGACATCGAGCAGGTGAAGGGAAGCGGAGCCGCCGGACGGATATCCGAAGAGGACGTACGGCGCTATGCTGCTGCGGGCACGACTAAGGAAGCGGAAAGGGCAGGGGCAGACCTAATATGGGAAAATGCGGTTCAGCCTGCGCTGGAGCGGACGGCTTCCGCTGTCCGGCCGCAGAATGCCGCTGCCGGGTTGCATGGGGCCGCACCGACTTCTTGCGCCGAGGAGCGGCTTCCGTTGCGCGGCGTTCGCTTGAGGATCGCCGAAAGGCTGGTTAAGGCAGTGACCATCATCCCGCATGTCACGCAGGTGGATGAATTGGAAGCCGATGCCCTGCAGGCGCTGCGTGAGCGGCTTCGGCCGCTGGCGGCCGAACGGCAGGTGAAGTTGACATACTTGCCGTTTTTCATCAAGGCAATTGTCATCGCGCTTAAGGAGTTCCCATTCTTCAACGCTTCGCTTGACGACGAGACGAAGGAAATTGTATTGAAGCGTTATTATCACATTGGGATTGCGACCGATACATCGGACGGTCTTATCGTTCCGGTTATCCGGGACGCCGACCGGAAGACAGTATTTGAGCTGGCAGAAGAAATTGGGCGGTTGTCGGAGCGGGCGCGGGAAGGAAAACTGAAGCTTGAGGAAATTACTGGCGGTACCTTCACGATCAGCAATGTCGGTCCGATTGGCAGTCTGCTCGCAACGCCGATCATTAACCATCCAGAGGCGGCCATCCTGGCGCTGCACAAAATGGAGCCGCGCATGGTCGTCCGTAATGGGGAAGGTGTTATCCGCCTCATGATGAATATGGCGCTTTCCTTCGACCATCGGCTTATCGATGGGGCGGAGGCGATTCGATTCACGAATCGGATCAAGCGGCTGCTAGAGCAGCCTGACTTATTATGGGCGGAGATGGTATAGATGGTCGTCGGTGAAATTGCAGTAGAAACGGATGTTGTTGTCATTGGCGGCGGGCCCGGCGGCTATACGTCAGCGATCCGGCTGGGTCAGTTAGGCAAATCGGTCGTGTTGGTGGAAAAGGAGCAGCTCGGCGGAGTTTGTCTTCATTCGGGCTGCATTCCGTCCAAGGCGCTGATTCATGCGGCCGGATTGTATGACGAAGCCAGATCAGCTTCCAAGCTGGGACTGCGGATGGAGTCTGGGGCTCTTTCCTTCAATATGTCCGATTGGCAGTTGTGGAAGTCCGGCATTGTCGGCAGGCTGGGAAACGGAGTGGCGCAGCTCTGCGCCGCTAACGGGGTTACGGTCGTGAAGGGGAGCGCAGTCTTCCTGTCTGATGATCGCGTCGGGGTAGAGACGGAATTCGGCTTCGAGACCTACAAGTTCAAGCAGGCGGTTATCGCAACAGGATCGCGGCCGCATCTCCCAGCATTCGCTGCGGCAGGTGGTTCCCGCATCCTCACTTCCACGGGGGCGCTGGAATCGGACAGTATACCGGAGCATTTAGTCATTATCGGGAGCGGCTATATTGGCATCGAGTTGGGCATGGCATTCGCCAAGCTTGGATGCCGCGTCACACTTATTGAGTGCGAGGAGCGAATTCTCCCCCTTGTAGAAGGCAGCCTCGCTGCGGAAGTGAAGCGGCGCGCCAGCAAGCTAGGGATGGTCATCATGATGGGCACGGAAGTGCGCGCGGTTATTGAGCATGATGATTATGTCGAGCTGCGACTCGAATCGAGGCAGCAAGGGGAGGAAAGCGTCCTCTGCGACAAGGTACTTGTGACAGTCGGACGCATGCCGAACACAGAAGGACTCGGTCTCAGTCAGGCCGGGGTACGTATAGATGAGCGCGGCTATGTTCCGGTCGATGCGGAATGTCGAACCAATGTGCGCCACATTTTCGCCATCGGTGATATTACGCCAGGGCCTGCTCTTGCTCATCGCGCCGCGAGGCAGGGTACGGTCGCCGCGGAGGTGATCGGCGGATTGCCGAGTGCTTTCGACTCGCCGTATGTCCCGTACGTTATTTTTTCTGACCCGCAAATTGCTGGAGTGGGATTGACGCGGGCGGAAGCCGAGCGGCAGGGCATGAAGGTGAAGACGGGCCGCTTCCCTTTCCGTGCCAACGGATACGCACTGGCGGCTGGGAAGATAGACGGTTTTGCGGAAGTAGTCGCCGAAGAGGATACCGGTCTGCTGCTGGGCATGCATGCGGTGGGGGCAGATGCCGGCAGCTTGATTGGCCAGGGGGTCCTCGCCCTCGAAATGGCTGCGAGAGCGGAGGATGTGGCTATGACGGTGCATCCGCACCCGACGCTCAGTGAAGGCTGGCTGGAAGCCGCCGCCGCCGCTTTGGGGCATGCCATACACATTGTGAACGAGAGGAGGCTGGAAGATGAGTAATCGGAAGGGCCAGGATGGATCGCTGGACGACGAGCGTTTGGCGCATTTTCTGAACCGAATTGACCGGGGCGACAAGATTGAAGCGGACGATTGGATGCCAGACGATTACCGCAACCAGTTAATTAAGCTGATATCGATGCATGGCGTTAGTGAAATAATGGGGGCGCTTCCGGAGAAGGAATGGGTTCCGAAGGCGCCGACGCTGCGCCGCAAACTGGCGATTATGGCCAAGGTGCAGGATGAGATGGGGCATGGACAGCTGCTGCTGCGGGTCGTGGAGGATCTAATGGCGCCGCTCGGCCAGACTCGTGAGGATCTGCTGCGCAATCTGTTCTCGGGAAAGCTGAAATTCCACAACGTGTTCCATATGGAGGCGCCCACATGGGCTGATGCAGGCGTCATCGCCTGGCTCGTTGACGGAGCCGCGATCATTACCCAGTCTATGTCGCTCGAGACATCCTACGCGCCATATGCCCGCGCGCTCCAGCGCATATGCGCGGAGGAGAAATTCCATGCCCAGCACGGTGAAAGCATTGTATTGGGGCTGGCTGAAGGAACGCCGGCGCAGCGCCGGATGCTGCAGGAGGCTGTAAACCGCTGGTGGCCTTCCTTGCTGATGTTCTTTGGCCCGCCAGAAGGCGGAACCGTGTCCAGCAACCAGCAGATGAACATGCGTTACAAGATTCGCACGCAGACGAACGAGGAGCTGCGGCAGGCCTTTTTCCATAAATATGTGAACCGGATTTATCATTTGGGCTTGACGCTTCCGGACGACACGATTCGTTACGACGAAGCGGAGGGCGTCTGGCATTACCAGCAGCCCGATTGGGATCTCTTTGTACAAATTGTGCGTGGAAACGGGCCTTGCTCAGTACAGCGGCTGCGGCTGCGGAAAACGTCCTACGAAGAGGCGGAATGGGTGCGGGAAGCCATGGTGGCGCCTCCGCCCCGTACATCCTATGCGGCTGGAGGAGGGGCGATATGAGCAGCGAACGGAAAGAGAAATTTGCCGTCTATGAGGTATTCAGCCAAAAGAGCCCGTCTGCCGGCTTCGTGCACCAGTTCAGCTTGTTGGCGCCTAACCCGGAAGCCGCGCTCCTGATGGCGCGGGAGAACTTCATGCGCCGCGAGCCCTGCATCAACATCTGGGTTGTGAACCGCAATGATATTTACGGACTGACACCGGAGGAACGCGAGAGCCTCGAACGGCTGGACAACAAAAGCTACCGCGAAACAAAGGGATATGGCGACATCCAATCGAGGTGGCGGCGCCACAAGGAAGAGTATGAGGGCAAGGTGGATATCGCAGCACAGAAGGAGGGGTGAAATGTCGGAGCATATCGAAGTAGCGGCTGCGGAAGAGGCCAAGCGCCGCCCGGATTATACTCGGGCGTTGCAGGAGCTTTTGCTGCAGATTGCAGACGATGACTATATTTTGGCATACCGGGGATCGGAATGGCTTGGGCTGGCGCCTCACATCGAAGAAGATGTCGCTTTCTCCTCGATGGCGCAGGACATGATGGGGCATGCAGCGATGCTATACGAGATGCTGGAGGAATTAGGAGCTGGCAAGGCGGATGACCTGGCGCATTTGCGCAGCCCGGAGGCGTTCCGCAATGCCATACTGCTCGAGCGACCAAACGGACCAGGCGAGTATGCGAATGAGCCGCATTACGACTGGGCGTTCGCGATTGCCCGCTGCAGCCTATACGGCCTATTCAAGGAAATCCGGCTGGAAGTGCTGACCGATTCCTCGTATGTGCCGCTAAGGCAGGAGGCCAGCAAAATGCTGCGCGAGCATCAGTATCACAGCCGGTATTGGCGCTCCTGGTTCACGCGGCTGGCGGGCGGCACGAACGAGGCGCGTTCCCGATTGATTGCGGCTGTAGCCCAGGCGTGGAGCGATATTGGAAGCCTGTTCCCGCTAGGCAGCGAGGAGGAGGCGATCGTACGCTTCGGTCTGAGCATAGGTGGCGATGAATTGGCACGGCGCTGGAAGACATCGGCGCAGAGCTTGTTCGAAGCGAGTGGGCTCGCATGGCCAGGAGACTGGAATACTCCTGTCAGGACTGGACGCGACGGGCAGCATACCGACGATTTGACGCAAGTCGTCGGCATCTTGTCGGAGGTGTACCGGATTGACCCGGCGGCCAGCTGGTAAAGGAGGCGGTTCATCGTGACACAGATTATGCGACAGATGCCAACGGGGCTTGAGGAACGAATTTGGGCACTGCTGCAGGAGGTCAAGGATCCAGAAATCCCCGTCATCAGCATGATCGAGATGGGGATGATTCACAGGGTAGTTGTAGACGAGAGCGTGGTTGAGGTGGAGGTACTGCCGACCTTCATTGGCTGTCCTGCTCTGGAATTGATGAGGAGCGAAATTCAGGAGAAGCTGCTTTCCATCGAGGAAGTGCGCGAGGCGAACGTCCACTTCCTGCGGGAACCAGCCTGGATCTCGGATCGGATTAGCGACGAAGGCCGGGAGAAGCTGCGTTCATTCGGCATTGTTGCACCGCCGCGCGGTTGTACGCCGGGCGAAGAGTGGAAGGTGCGGTGCCCCTACTGCGATTCTCCGTACACACGCATGGACAATATGTTCGGTCCGGCGGCTTGCCGCAGCATTTTATATTGCAGGCACTGCAAAAATCCGTTCGAAGCTTTGAAAGTGTTGTGAGACTGGGATTGGGCTTGTATGGTTCGTAATGCCTTTAATGCTCTAGTGCTTAGTATTTAATGCTTAATGCTTAATCTCTAGTGCTCTAAGGCTTTAAGATTTTAAGGATTGATGCCTGTAGTTTAGCGGGAATGTGATGTTGTTAGACGTTTGGTTTGTTGCACTGCGTTTTTTGTGTGGTATTACAAGGTTCTGTAAGGGTTGATCAAGTTATTTTAAAGGCAACGTCATGAAAGGCAAGAAACACTATTGCGCACATTTGCGCCGCCTTTGGAGCGGAATAAGCTGCAGAGGCAGAGGGAGGGTATCCGATAACGATGGAAAAAAGCATGCAAACTGTTGAATTGAAGTCGATGTTCATCAACGGAGAATGGACGCAAGCACAAGGCGGCGGTATGCTCCGTGTCGTTAATCCAGCAACTGGAGAAGAGGTAGGGACGGTAAGCTATGGTGATCATTTGGACGCAAGAGCGGCCATCGATGCGGCTCATCTGGCATTTCCAAGCTGGTCCCGCTTGACTGCCCGTGAGCGCTCAAAATATTTGTACCAATTATATGAATTGGTGCGCAGCCATCGTGATGAATTGGCGAGCATTATCTCGGCCGAGATGGGCAAGCCGCTGCGGGAGGCCAAGGGCGAGGTGCTGGGAGCTGCCGACAACTTCATGTGGTATGCAGAGGAAGCGAAGCGGGTGTATGGCGAGACGGTTCCGTCCTCTGTGCCGAACAAGCGAATTATGGTCAGCCGCCATCCGGTCGGCGTCGTCGGAGCGATCACACCATGGAACTTCCCGGTTAATATGGTCGCGCGGAAGATTGCGCCCGCACTCGCCGCAGGGTGCACGGTCGTTTTGAAGCCAGCCGAGAGCACGCCGCTAAGCGCAATTAAGTTATTCGAGCTGATCGCACAAGCCGGGTTCCCAGCCGGTGTCGCTAATCTGGTCATCGGCCAGCCGGAGACGGTGGGCCAGGAACTTCTCGACAATCCAAAGGTTCGCAAAATTGCCTTCACTGGCTCGACGCGCGTCGGCAAGCTGTTGATGGAAGGGGCGGCCAAGCACGTGAAGCGGGTCAGTCTGGAATTGGGTGGGCATGCGCCGTTTATTGTGTTCGAGGATGCAGACTTGGACGCGGCGGTTGCAGGGCTGTTCGAGAGCAAGTTCCGCAATTCGGGGCAAATGTGCATCTGTACGAACCGCCTGTATGTGCATGAGTCTGTGGCGGAGGAATTCAGCGCCAAGCTGATCGAGCGGCTGAGCAAGGCGAAGGTTGGCGACGGCCGCAGCAAAGAGACGGAAATTGGCCCGCTCGTCAACCAACGGGCGCTTGATAAAGTGCTGCGCCATATTCAGGATGCACAGGACAAAGGCGGGAAAGTTGTATTTGGCGGCAAGCGCTTGATGGAGGGGGAATACGGCAAGGGCTTCTATTGTGAGCCGACCGTCATTACGGGTGTAACTAAGGAAATGGAGATTGCTGCTGAGGAAACATTCGGCCCAGTTGTGCCGATGATGACCTTCACGAATGAATCTGATGTTATCCAAATGGCGAACGACACATCATATGGCTTGGCTGCCTATGCCTATACGCGCGACAGCAGCCGCTGTTTCCGTCTGGCGGAGGCTTTGGAATACGGCATCGTAGGTATTAATGATGGTTCACCAACACAGACTCAGGCGCCATTCGGAGGCTGGAAGGAAAGCGGACTTGGCCTGGAGGGCGGACGCTACGGAATGGATGCATTTTTGGAAACGAAATTTGTTTCGTTCGGGTTGTAATCATCGTTTGATCGATTTAATGATTGAATATTGAGATATAAGGGAGGATTTATTCATGGTCAAATTAATAGCGATCTACCGCAAGCCTGAGGATGTCGAGGCGTTCAACGAGCATTATTTCAATACCCATTCTCCATTGGCAGCAAAAATGCCTGGACTCGTGAAGATGGAGGTGGGAACGATTTATGGAACGCCAATGGGGGAGAGCGATCTGCACCTGATTTGCGAGATGTATTTTGAATCGAGAGAGGCCTTGAAGGCAGCCCTGTCATCTGCTGAGGGCAAGGCGTCCGGTAAGGATTTGATGGGGTTTGCTGGCAAAGTGGTATCCATGCATATGGCGGAGGTTCATGAGTGAGCAAGCCGACGCATCGCAACCGGTTTAATGATTTGCTTGGAATCGAGATCGTTCGGCTGGATGAAGATGGCTGTGTTATGCAATTGCATACCCACCCTGATCTTCATAACAGCATCGAAGGCTTCGTACATGGCGGCGTGACGAACACGTTGGCTGACGCCGCCATGGGCCATGCGGCTGCACCCCCGATTGACGGGGTGCAGCAGTGTGTAACCGTGGAGAGCAAGATCAATTATTTGTCTCCGGCCATCGGCGAACTTCTCGTTGCGGAGTCTCGGGTGCTGAAGCGGGGGCGCAATTTAATTGTGACGGACGCGCGCATTACCTGCGATGGGAAGCTTGTCGCTGTCGCTTTGGGGACATACGCGCGCGTCAGTCCTAAACGAGGGGAACAAGGCACGGAATTGCCGTCCACGAAGCAGGAATAAGGCGATGGAGTAAAAGCAGTGGGAGGTTGTCGAGCAGACGGATCAGCGGAAAAGAGGGGGCTGAACGAATCGATGGAGATGCAGGAGCAGAGGCTGAGCAAGGTGTCGGTACAAAGTGAGGTACCAGTGCAGGATCAAGAACAGGGTCAGAATCAGAAAAATCTGAAACAGGTAAAAGACCAGGTAAAAGACCAGGTACAAGTTCAAGGTACGCTTCAGGAGCAAGGGACGGAACAGTCAGTGAAGCTGGATCGCCACGGTCATGTTGCCGTCATTACGCTGAATCGGCCTGCCGACTTAAATGCCCTCAATTATGAAACGCTGGTGCGCCTGGGAGAAATCGTCGTTGAAATCCGGGAGGATCGTCATCAGATTCGTGCCGTCATCGTGACAGGCGCGGGCCGAGCCTTCAGCGCAGGGGCTGATCTAAAGGAACGGCGCACGCTGAATGAACAACAGGTGAGACGCAACGTGCGTGCGATCCGGGATGTATTCACCGCCGTGGAGGAGCTTCCGCAGCCGACGATTGCAGCGGTGAATGGATATGCGTTCGGCGGCGGTTTCGAATTAATGCTGGCCTGCGATTTGCGCTTAGCTGTTCGGGATGCCCGTATGGGACTTACCGAGGTGAGTCTGGGCATCATTCCCGGTGCAGGTGGAACGCAGCGGCTGCCGCGGCTTATCGGGCCAACGCGGGCGAAGGAGCTTATCCTGACTGCGCGGAAGATGAACGCCCAAGATGCGCTGCAATACGGATTGCTGAACGGAATAGCCGATGACGCAGAGCAGCTCCACGCAATGACGCTTGATTTGGCGAATGAGATTGCATCTAATGCGCCGCTCGCGGTCTATCAGGCCAAATACGCCATAAACCGGGGAAGCCATGTTGGTTTGTATTCCGGACTAGAAGTTGAGGCACAAGCCTATGAGATGATTATTCCGACGAAGGATCGGGCGGAGGCATTAGAAGCCTTTGCGGACAAACGAAAGCCTGTCTTCCGTGGGGAGTAGGAGGGTAGCGCGTGATATTCAATGTCGAAATGGAAACGATGCCGCATGAACGGATGCGAGCGCTCCAATTGGAGAGGCTCCGCCACGCCGTCAAGCGGGCATATGACCGAGTACCTTTTCATCGTGCTGCGTTGGATCGGGCGGGCCTTGATCCGGAGGACATTCGCAGTTTGGAGGATATCCGCCGCCTGCCGTTCATGAAGAAATCCGATCTGCGCGATTATTATCCGTTCGGATTGTTCGCGACCGAGATGAGCGAAGTTGTACGTATCCATGGTTCATCCGGCACGAGAGGCAAGCCGATCGTTGTGGGGTACACGAAGCAGGATATTGAAGCTTGGGCGGAAATTGTTGCGCGCGCCATTTGCTGCGCAGGCGGTCGGCCCGGGGATATTTTTCACAACGCGTATGGGTATGGCTTGTTCACGGGCGGATTGGGCCTGCATTATGGCATCGAGTGTCTGGGCGCAGTCGCTGTGCCTGTGTCGGGAGGGAATACACCGCGCCAGATTACGCTTATTCAGGATTTCAAGCCGCGCGGGTTGTCAGGTACACCGTCTTATATTTTGAATCTGGTGGAGGAAATGCGCAAGCAGGGCATTGATACGCGATCAACGAGCATCGAGTACGGCATTTTTGGCGCGGAGCCTTGGTCGGAGGAAATGCGCCGCCATCTTGAGGATGCTCTTGGCATTAAGGCGATTGATATTTATGGATTGAGTGAGGTGCTTGGGCCAGGTATCGCTATCGAGTGCCAGGAAGCGCAGGATGGTCTGCATATTGCCGAAGATCATTTTCTGGCGGAGGTGGTCGATCGCCAGACGGGTGAACCGCTGCCGTACGGGCAGGAAGGCGAGCTGGTGTTTACTTCACTGACCAAGGAAGCATTCCCAGTCATCCGCTACCGGACGGGCGATATCGCTTCGCTTCACCCGGGTACCTGCAAATGCGGCCGCACGACGATGCGGATGTCCCGGATTAAAGGAAGAGTAGATGACATGCTGATTATACGCGGCGTCAACGTTTACCCAACCGAGCTCGAGGCTGTGCTGCTTAACTTCTCCCAACTTGCGCCCCATTATCAAGTCGTCATTGAGCGGGACAATGCACTTGACCGCTTCGAGATTCATTGTGAGATTACGCCGGAATTCTGGAATCGGGTAGGCAGCGTTCTGGAAAGCCAGGAGGTTGCCGAACTGGTAAAGGAGATCGGCAAGGCGATCAAATGCTCGCTCGGTGTCTCTGTTTTACTGCATGTGAATGAGCCGGATTCGATTGCGCGCAGCGAGGGAAAAGCAGTACGCATTGTTGATAACCGCAAGCGAGCGGCAGACGTTCAAGAAAGTGAAGGAGTGGGGGCGGGATGACGAAGATGGGCAGTAGGAATGTGACCGTGTCGGTGGACGGCGCTGTAGGTGTGCTTACCCTGAATCGGCCTGACGTGTTGAATG
The DNA here is from genome assembly GCF_032337355.1 of Paenibacillus suaedae. Lineage (NCBI taxonomy): Bacteria > Bacillati > Bacillota > Bacilli > Caryophanales > Paenibacillaceae > Paenibacillus > Paenibacillus suaedae. The sequence continues at coordinate 1,199,586 of NZ_JAVYAA010000002.1, read as the reverse complement.
CTTTGAATCGCGAGCTGATGCAGGAACTGGTGGTCGAGCTGGAACGAATGGATCGGGACGATGCTGTGAAGGTGCTAGTTATTACAGGAAATGATAAGGCCTTCGCCGCCGGAGCGGATATTAGGGAAATGGCGGATGAATCCGCTGTATCGCTGCTATTGAAGCGGCAGTTCGATGTCTGGGATCGCATCGGCGGCATCGCTAAACCGATCATCGCCGCTGTGAGCGGATATGTGCTCGGTGGAGGCTGTGAGCTGATGATGAACTGTGATCTCGTTGTTGCCTCGGATACGGCGCGCTTCGGGCAGCCGGAAATTCGTATTGGCGTTATGCCTGGTGCTGGAGGAACGCAGCGGTTGACCAGAGCAGTGGGGCAGCGCAAGGCGATGGAACTGCTGCTGACCGGGGATACGATGCTCGCGGAAGAGGCTCTACGCTGTGGTCTAATTAACAAGGTAGCTCCAGTTGAGCTTTATTTGGAGGAAGCGCTGAAGCTTGCGCGGCGCATTGCCAACCAGCCGCCACTGGCTGTTTCCCTTATTAAGCAGGCCGTTCGCAAGGCGGAGGATCTTTCGCTGGTCGAAGGGCTTGATTTTGAGCGGCAATGTTTCCATCTGTTGTTTGCGAGCGAGGATCAGAAGGAAGGCATGCTTGCTTTTCAAGAGAAGCGAAGTCCCCAATTCAAGGGCAGATAGGAGGAATCATGGCTGTGTACGAGACGATTCTGTACGAAGTATCAGCAGGCGTAGCCCGGATCACGATGAATCGGCCGGATAAGTATAACGCCTTCACCGGGAAGATGATCGCCGAGATCATTGATGCGTTCCGTCAGGCAGGCAAAGATTCCGCGGCGCGCTGTATCGTCCTGACAGGAGCGGGCAAAGCATTCAACGCAGGGCAGGATCTGGGCGATGTGCCGGGTGTCGGCGGTGAGGGGGTAGCCGGGCAGGACGGAGCTGCAAACCACGGCGACATGCTGCGTTCGCGCTACAATCCGCTCATTATGCAAATTCGCAACACGGAGCTGCCGGTTATCGCGGCTGTGAACGGCGTAGCGGCAGGAGCAGGGATGAGCCTCGCCCTTGCTTGTGATATGCGTGTGATGTCTGAGCGGGCTTATTTTGTCAGTGCATTCATTAATATAGGGCTTGTTCCCGATTCAGGGGGATGCTACTTCCTGCCGCGCCTTGTCGGCTTGGCCAAGGCGATAGAAATTGCCACGATTCGGGATCGCGTTACGGCGAAGGAGGCGCATCGGATTGGCTTGGTCAATCGCGTATGCTCTGCCGAACGGCTGGACGAGGAAGCAGCTGAGCTTGCAGCCAAGCTAGCTCAGCTTCCGACGCGGGCGATCTGGCTGATGAAGCAGACAATGAACCGGGGACTGGAAAAGGGGCTGGCGGAGACACTGGAGCAGGAGGCATATGCCCAGGAGATTGCCGGACGCACGCAGGATCACCGGGAAGGCATGCAGGCTTTTCTAGAGAAGCGGCCGCCTATGTTCAAGGGGGTATAGCCGATGGAAGACTATGTTTCCGGAGGAAGCCTCGGCATGGTCGGTATTATCGGTGCTGGCACGATGGGAGCGGGGATCGCGCTCGTATGCGCTCGGCGGGGTCGCCGTGTTCGATTGCAGGATATTAAGCCAGAGGTGCTGGAAGCTGCGCAAACCTATATTGGTACGGTTCTGTCGAAGGATGTTGCGAAGGGGAAAATCTCGGCGGAAGAGAAACGGTCGACACATAATCTTATTGAGTTAGTGCAGGACATGGCAGCATTAAGCTCATGCTCGATCGTCATCGAGGCGATCCCCGAGAATCAGGAGTTGAAGCGCTCTGTGTTCGCCCGCTTAACAGAGCTTTGCAGCAGTGATGCTCTGCTGCTGAGCAATACGTCTTCCCTTTCCATTACGGAACTTGCAGCAGGCTTGCCTCATCCGGAGCGCATCATAGGCTTTCATTTCTTCAACCCTGCGCCGGTTATGCCGCTCGTAGAAGTCATCCGCGGCCACAAGTCGGCAGATGCCTGCGTCGCTACAGCTCGCAGGTTTGCGGAAGAACTTGGCAAGGTGCCTGTGTTGGCGGAGGACTCGCCCGGATTTATCGTCAACCGCGTCGCCCGACCTTATTATAATGAAGCGCTGCGCATCATAAGCGACCGAGTGGCTAAACCGGAGCAGATTGATCGCATTATGAAGCAGGCTGGCGGTTTCAAAATGGGGCCGTTCGAGCTGCAGGATCTAATTGGTCTCGACGTGAATCTGGCGACAACGGAATCGGTCTATACCCGGTTCAATCATGAGAGCCGCTTCAAGCCGAGCCGGATACAGCAGCGCATGGTGCAGGCAGGAAGCTTAGGCAGGAAGACAGGAGAGGGGTTTTATTCATATGACCAATAACACAATCCTGTTGGATGGGAACGGCCCACTGCGGGAAGGCCTTCATGTGCTGCTGAAACGAAGCGGATATCAGATTATTTCCTTGGCAGAGTCGGAGGAGTGCAGGGATGCCCTCTCCTCGGTTCGATACGGTATGGAAGTAACCAATGATGATGTGGTTGAAAAACAGGCGAATATCGTGAAAATGGATCGGCTATTGCCGCCAGAAATACCAATCGCGGCTACCTCGTTAGCTCTCTCTGCCACTGAGATCGCATCATGGGCATCTCAACCGAAGCGAATATGCGGATTCGGAACGCTCGCACCTCTGGAAGAACGCGAGTTGATTGAAGTGGCTCCTGCCTTGCAGACATCAAAGGAAACCCTTCATAGTGTGGAGGAGCTGTTCCACTCTTTGAGTAAACAGGTAGACATTGTGCAGGATGAGGCGGGACTTGTCTTCCCGCGCATTCTGGCCTTAATCGTAAATGAAGCTGCTTTCGCTCTAATGGAAGGAACGGCTTCCGCTACGGATATCGATACGGCTATGAAGCTGGGAACCGGTTATCCGTACGGTCCGCTTGAATGGGCAGACAGAATCGGGCTGGATGATGTGCTGGCGGTTCTGAGCGGGCTCCACCGCGATCTGGGTGAAGAGCGGTACCGCCCAGCTCCGCTACTGCGCAAGCTCGTGCTAGCAGGCCGGTTTGGCTCCCGCAGCGGCCAAGGCTTCTATTCCTATGATATTGGGGGGGAACAAGATGGCAACACCCGTAATTATTGATGCGATACGTACGCCGATCGGACGCTACGGCGGAGCGCTCAAGGATGTGCGCGCCGATGATCTGGGCGCGATCGTTATTCGCAGCCTGTTGGAGCGGAATCCGGTCGCCCCTGATCGGGTAGACGGCGTTATTGTCGGCTGTGCGAATCAGGCGGGGGAGGACTGCCGCAATGTGGCGCGCATGTCGCTGCTGCTGGCTGGAATGCCGGTCGAGGTGCCGGGCGTGACGGTAAATCGCCTATGCGGATCTGGCATGGAGGCCGTTCTGCAAAGCGCCTATGCCATTATGGCAGGGGCGGGACATATGTATATTGCCGCCGGAACGGAGAGCATGACGCGGGCACCTTATGTGATGATGAAGCCGGAGGCCGCTTTTCAGCGTGGGCACCAGCAGATCTACGATACGACTTTGGGCTGGAGGATGACCAATGACAAGCTGGCCACTCTCTATCCTCCCATCAGTCTAGGGGAGACAGCGGAGAACGTGGCGGAGCAATACGGCGTCAGCCGGGAGGAGCAGGATGAGTTTGCGCTCTCCAGCCAACGGAAGTATGCTGAAGCCCAAGCAGCCGGGAAGTTTGCAGCCGAGCTTGTTCCGGTGGAGGTGACCGGGCGCAAGGGCCAGATCATGAAGATCGAGCAGGATGAACATCCTCGTCCTGAGACGACGCTGGAACAGTTGCAGAAGTTGAAGCCGGCCTTCAAGCAAGGGGGAACTGTGACGGCCGGGAACTCGTCGGGACTGAACGACGGGGCAGCGGCGTTGCTCATTATGGAACAGGAGGCCGCACATTCGCTCGGACTTCGCCCACGCGCCCGCGTAGTTGCTGCTGCATCTGCTGGCGTCGATCCGTCCGTGATGGGAATCGGCCCCGTGCCGGCCGCGCGCAAAGCACTTCAGCAGGCTGGACTGAGTATTGAGGACATTGATCTGTTCGAGCTGAATGAAGCATTTGCTGCACAGGCAATTGCCAGCATGCGGGAGTTGGATATCGACCCGGTTCGGGTGAATGTGAACGGCGGGGCGATTGCGATTGGCCATCCGCTCGGGTGCAGCGGGGCTCGGATATTAACGACACTGCTCAATGAGATGGAGCGCCGAGAGGTGCGTTACGGCTTGGCTGCGATGTGCATCGGCGTCGGTCAAGGCATCGCCACTATAATTGAGCGAATATGACCAGGCCGGCAGCCTGAATGGGCATGGTTGATTTTTTTGGCGAGGAGGAATCGACGTGAAGCAAGGATTGGTTCCAGGCGCTGAAATAGCTTTTGCTGTGACTGTTACACCGGATATGTATCCTGCTTTTGACGGCACGACCATTCACGAAGTGATGTCTACCGTCACCATGATTTACTATATGGAGAAGGCTGGTCGAGAGATGATCGTTTCTTTTTTGGACGAAGAGGAAGAAGCTTCGGGGCTAGCTCTTGATATCAAGCATGTAGGGCCTGCGGTCGCCGGACAGGAGGTAACGTTTCGAGCTGTATGTGTCGAGGTGGGAGCGAAGCGCATGGTGTGCGAGGTGACAGCAGAGACGCGAATCAATCTAGTCGGCAAAGGAACGTTTACGCAGGCGGTTTTCTATAAAAATACGATGGCAGAGCGGCTCACGGCTTTGCGCCGCAAGGCGGAAGAAGAGCAGAAGCTGTCTTGACAAGCTGAGCGGTGGTTCCTCCACTCCGATATGCCCTCCATTTTGCTTGAGCTATGGAGAATCAAGTGATACAATTTGACGAGATACAACATTTGGAAATCACGTGATTGACTAGGAGTGGTGAACATGAGGCCGCAATCGATGCTGTTTACCATATACGGCGAATATGTACGTCATTATGGTAGCGAAATCTGGGTTGGGAGCCTGACCGCCCTGATGGGGGAGTTCGGTTTGACCGACCAGGCCGTACGGGCCGCTATCTCGCGCATGCTTCGCCAAGGGTGGCTGGAGTCGCGCAAGGTGGGAAATCGCAGCTATTATTCAATGTCCCCGCGCGGCAAGCGGCGCTTGGATGAGGCGGCGGCCCGCATTTATAAGCAAGAGACAGATGTGTGGGATGGCAAATGGTGCATTGCGAGCTACAACATTCCCGAAAAGGATCGGGGCATACGGGATCAATTGCGCAAGGAACTGGCATGGCTCGGCTTCGGCATGTTGACGACGAGCACCTGGATCAGCCCTAACGATCTGACTGACAAGGTGAGGGACATCGTGGAATCACGCGGGATATCCGGATATGTGGAAATTTTTAAGGCGGATCATATCGCTTGGAGCAAATCTAGGCAGTTGGTGCAGAAGTGCTGGAACATCGATGAGATTAATGCGGCTTATGCTGAATTTATTGAGGTATACCGCCCAAGTTATGAAAAATTGCTCACGATGATGCAGCAGGGGGATGCCATACCTGACGGCTACTGCTTCGTAGAGAAGAGCAAACTGGTTCACTGGTACCGGAAGTTCTTATTCATTGATCCGGACTTCCCTGAAGAACTGTTGCCAGATGTGTGGTTAGGCAAGGAAGCGGATCAATTGTTCCACAACTACTATGATTTGCTTCATACAGGGGCCAGTCGTTTTTTTGAACAAGTATATGAACCTTCTCCTGATGCGCTTCCGCTTCGCAATATCGAGCATGCATAACTCTTTTGGAACATTGGCATAGGTACATATCTCGGGAAAATGAATCTCTATGATTTTTGATTTATAAGGGCTCTTTGCAGCCTTTTTGCTTCCGTGCTTTAACGTAGGGTCGTATTACCGTTGAATATTTTTAATGAAAGCTTGTGCGAGTCATAAGACATGGAGTGAGCAGCATTTCGATGATTCCAACGGTACGTTTTGCGGTTAATCACGTGTCTCCTCCTGTATGAATACTTGTCCTTATTCTGCATGTTTGTGTAAAAGAAGTTCTGATGATAGCTCTCTTGTTTGTGGAATCATTTGGTTGAATCCGAATTTAGTTACTAGGGAAACGTACAAATGTGCTTCATTTCAATTGCACATAAAGATAAGCGCTTTGCTTCTGTAATTTATGCCAAATTGCAAAATAGGCAGCTAGGACATATAGGGAATTGCGAGGAATGAGTGTGTTATCACTATTAAGTGAGAAAGCGGTGTGCGCCAATGTATCGAACGGCGGGGCCGCTTTTCCTTTGCAGGTGGAAAAAAAGGAAGCTTGACAATTCAAACTGGTTGTAACTATAATGGTTACACGAAAGGGTGAGCAGCATGAAGATAAGCAGCCGCTTTAGTGTAGCCGTCCACATTCTATCCTTGCTGGCGCTTGAACCGAACGCCCATCATACGTCGGAGTGGATGGCGGGCAGCGTCAACACGAATCCTGTTGTTATCCGGCGGGTAACGTCTCAATTGAAGAAGGCTGGGCTCGTCGATGTACGACCTGGAACTGGTGGGGCAACGTTAAGCAAGCCGGCAGGCGATATTACGCTTCTTGATGTATATCGTGCTGTAGAGGCTGTTGAAGAGGGGGAGTTGTTCGGGTTCCATGATCATCCGAATCCGAAGTGTCCAATCGGAGCCAATATAGAATCGGTGTTACAACTGGTTATGCTGCGTGCGCAATCCGCCATGGAGCAGGTGCTGGAAGAAATGACCTTGGATCATCTGGCAGTTGACCTGAAGGATCGAATGGAAGAGAATGAGTAAATCGTTCTAGGATGCAGGCGGTTATCAATTCGAATTAGAAATACTCCAGTGAATAATGGAGTTTTTCGCGGGCGAGTTGTAACTACCTTTATTACATTAAAGTTCTATTGTGGTTGTGAGCGTGCACTGCTTACTTGAAGGTACTTACTTGAAGGCAATAACGAATATTGAATATAGAAGGGAAGATCGATGATTATGAAAATTGCAGTATATGGTGCTACAGGTACAATTGGACAACGTATTGTGAACGAGGCTTTGACTAGAGGACATGAGGTAACGGCAGTTGTTCGTGATGCTTCACGTGTTGCACAGTCGCATGCGAATTTGACAGTGGTAACCGGAGATATTCTGAATTCTGCAAGTGTTGCGGAGCGTACAGCAGGCCATGATGTTGTGATTAGTTCCATCGGTCCTAAGATGGGTGAAGAATCTGCGCTTGTCGAAGCTACTCGCGCCTTGATTAACGGGGTGAAACAGGCAGGAGTTGAGCGCTTGATTTCCGTTGGCGGAGCGGGCAGTCTTGAAGTGGCTCCAGGCGTTCAAGTGGTAGATACTCCGGACTTCCCGGATGCATGGAAACCAATTGCACTCGCACACCGTGATGCACTTGATGTATATCGTCATGAATCCACATTGGCATGGACGAATGTAAGTCCTGCTGCCTTGATCGAGCCAGGAGAGCGTACTGGACAATATCGTACTGGTACTGACCAATTGGTTGTAGACGCAGAAGGCAACAGCCGCATCTCAGCAGAAGATTTCTCCGTGGCCATCTTGGATGAAGTGGAGAACCCGCAATTTACAGGCCGTCGCTTCACAGCAGCTTATTAATCGTTACGATTTACAATTCAAACGCATGAATGGATGCCTAGCTGCGGCTAGGCTCCAGCATACAGCATAGTTGAACAATAAAGGAGAATCGAGATGCCAAAATCAATCTTTCTTAGTCACGGTTCGCCGATGATTGCCATATTGGATAATGAATATACTCGATTTCTAACTGAGCTCGGAGCAAGCATGCAGCCGAAGGCGATTGTTCTGTTCAGTGCCCATTGGGAAACCGAAGAGACTACAATATCGTTCCAAACTGGAACGTATGAGACGATCTATGATTTCTATGGTTTTCCAGATGAACTGTTTCAGGTGAAGTATCCGGCTACAGGTTCCATCGAAATTGCCACTGAAGTAGAACGCTGCTTGTCCGCACGTGGGATTGCCGTAAACCGTGATGAATCTCGCGGTCTAGATCATGGTTCATGGTCGTTGTTGAAGCATTTGTACCCGAATGCGAATATTCCGGTCGTACAAATCTCGGTAAACCCATTCCTCCCTGCAGAGCAGCAGCTGCTAATCGGTGAGGCGCTAAGTGAATTGGATGAGGATATTCTTCTCATAGGCAGCGGAGCGACCGTGCATAATTTGCGGATGTTGAAGTGGGAGCAGACAGAGCCGGAAGCTTGGGCCATTCAGTTCGATGACTGGCTCATTGAGAAGCTGGAGAAGAAGCAATGGAGTGAGCTGGCTGCTTATCGGGATCATGCTCCCCATGCTGCATTAGCAGTACCGCGGGCAGAACATTTTGTCCCATTCTTCATTGCGCTTGGAAGTGCAGGAGCTGCCTATGATCCGAAGGTCATTCATCGCAGCTATGAGATGGGGACACTCAGCTACATGTGCATGTCCTTTACGTAATGCTTCTACAATCGAAAGAGAGCTATCCTTCACAGGATTACTGTGACTGAGATAGCTTTCTTCTTGCTATGCAGCACTTGCGAGGTAGCAATGGTTACCCTGTTATAACCTAAGATAACCTAAGGTAACTAGATGAGCAAAGTTACCTACAGTTGTGTTATCCAATTGTGTTATCCTTCAACATGTTGCTTACCAGCTTGATCCGCCTGAGGAATTAGAATTATTGTTGTTGCCCCAGCTTGATCCCCCTGATGAGTTGCTGCTCGTATTGCGATTAGCTGCTTGCCGTGCGGCAGCTTCCTCTTGCTGTCTTTCTTGTCTTATGATCGATTCGTAAGCTTGCTCCATTGCTGTAAGGATACCTGCTAAGGCAGCTGCCTTGCGGGCGGCTTCGTCGTAAGCGCCATTATGCATTAATCGATCAACATCAGTGCTAATGGATGAGAACTGTGAGCCATATTGGTGGACATTCAGCCTGCTGCCGTATTTGGCGCTGGATGAATGATATCGCTGCTCCATTCTAGCCAGTTCCTGTTCCACATTTTGTTTCTGAATCGCGGCACGTTCGACTGCACTCAAGAATTGATTTGCTTCATTCATGAATCGTGTTCCCGTATCTGTAAGCAAATCCATATCATATGGCTGCTGTGCCAGGAGCTGGCGTATGCTGGATTGCATGGCTGCCAAGCTCTTCTCCTGCTGCTGCCAGTTCGAGTAGATACGATGGCGCGTGATCGTATGCAAGCCTTGAACGAAGCTGTCTTCAGCAGATGCCTGCATCTGCTTCGCTTCTTCCAGCTTGTGATCGAGCTTGCGAATTAAGCCGCTGTAATGCTCAGCCGCTTGATCAAGCTTCTGAAGGATCGTAAGGATGTGATCAAGTTCGGTCCTTGCTTGTTCATATTCCTGCACGTCCTCATCGCACCATTGAGTCACTCGACGAAGTGCGGATTGTACGGCATCTACAGCCTGAAGCTCCTCACGATACTGCCTCCATGCCTGTTCCCAGTGCTTGCCTCGATATTGCGTCTGTGCACGGGCAGCCAATGCAGACAGTTCCTTATCCTGGGCTGCATATTGGGACAGCTTCGTCACTATCGACTGGATATCGCGAGCATTCTTCAACTTCAAGTCCGCTAGACGCTGCGTGATCTGGACAGCTTCAGCGAGCAGTAGGCTTGCGCGGTCGGCGTGTTGTGCCGCGACAGGAATGTCTCCATGCTTCAGGCGATCAAGCATCTGCTCATTACTCTGCTGTGCTTCTTCAATCTTGCCGTATGGATCGATACGCACGAGCTTCAAGCGATGCTCCTCGACAATCTGGGAGACGGAATTTCTAGACTGATTCATCTGCTCGGGAAAGCGCTGATACTGTTCTGCGTACTTAGATACCGATTGCTGATCCTGTTCCAATCGTTGAATTTCTTCATTCACATGAATCACGCGCTGCTCGGATTGAATCGGATCGAACACTTCCAGCTGCTTGCTGCTCAGCAATTCAGCGGATATCGCTTCTTGTCTTCGCAGCAGTTCCTCCAGCGGCCAACCGCGGCTCGCTTGGTCCGCTTGGATGGAAGTAGAAACATGCTCTATCCGCTGTGCAGCATCCGCTATTGTTCGCTTCAAGTTGAGATCGAGCTGTTGAATATGTTCGATTTGAGCGGTTAGCTGCTGCGTCTCTTGTGTCATTGCCTGCAGTTCTGTATTCAGTCGCTTCAGCTCGGAACGAGTGCGTGGTTGAAGGCATTGCTGCCATCCTATGCTAGCTGCATACTGCTTCATTTCATGTAAGCGAATAATGGATTTCTCGGATTTAGCGCCTGCTTCTGTAGCCTGTTGAAGCGTTGCCCCCTGGGACAAATCTCGAATGGTGCGAATGCTCTCCAAGGCATGATTCGTCTGCACCATCAAGCTCGGTATGTCCGTTTGCAGTCGTTTCACCGTTTGCATCATGCGAACGAGATACAGGATGATGAGTGAGAGCAAACCAATTGCAATGACTAAAACAATCCACAGCCATGAGGAACTGGATTGCTGACCATGAGGTTGCCCAACCGGTGTCAGTCCGTTATTCATATTTCCGATGTTTGCTGCCAGTGCATTAGACGCACTCATCAGCTCTGATACTGCCTTCGCAAAATCGCCCTTCTTCGCATAAGGAATAAAGTGTGTATCTATGAATTGTTTCAATGCGGCACTGCCGCTTGCGCGGGAGGCTGCTGCATCCACTAGCTCCTGCAGGGCAGGATTGTTGAAGTTCATCTCAATACGCTGATCTTGTTGCGAAATCAAAATCAGCACCTCATCGCTTCCCAGCTTCCATTGTTGATAAATGGCGGTAGCTGCTTGGGAAGGGGAGTCGCCATTCAAGCTGTTCAACGTAACAATATAAAAGCCGAGCGGACCTTGGGCAGCTTCATGCTCAAGACTGGATATCGCAGTTGAGGACAGCATGCTGGCTGTATCTAGCACATGACCATCCTTGCCGGGAATATGTATGGCATATGATGTCATCGCAGGCAAGCTGATCAATAAGATCATGAAGATAAGGAAAAGGCGAAGCGGATGTTTCACGTATGAACCTCCTTCTAGGCGTTATTTACTAGCATTCAATCATATGGTATCAGTATACCGGAAATGATGAAGCTTCTGAATCATTTGTAAAAATATGGTTCCTATTTATGGGTATGTGTCCCTATCCGTCATAAGATCTTCTCTTCTCGAAGGAAAGGAGATAAAGCTGGGGACATTCAAACTTGTTATTGATCCCGGTACATGTAAATTGCTTCTACATGATTACGAATGTGCGGGAAAAGGGACGTGTTGGATTCTTAGCAACCAGTGGATGACTATTACTGTAGTAGGCTATTAGAATGGAACAGGCGGATATGTGCGTAGGGGGAGTGGTCAAAATTTCGTCAGCAGTATACACGGATGAACAAATGCCGATCACATTTGATCGGCATTTACGCGTCCTACTGGTATCGAATAATAAGTTGCTAGTCTAAACGATGTTTCAATTATTGATTTTGGTCGAGTGGGATTGCTGTCTATTGAGGCCCTGCAGATTCCTTGATCGTGTGAATGCCGGCAATAAAAGCATTGATTAGCAGTTCTAGGCTGACATCGAGGTCGAGGGGAATGCCGAAGCCTCCCTTTTGCTCCAATGATGCGAACCCGTGCAGTAAGCTGCGAAGACCGCGTGCAGCATGAATCGCAGCATCGCCAGTAAGTTCATATGCATGCAGGACTTGAACGACCAGTTCAACAATTTCCGTACTGACACGCTGCACATCCGCGTTTTGTGGATCAGGGGCTAGGAGTGTTGCATCATAGAGTCCAGGGTGATTGCGGACGAAGGCAACATATGCTTTGCCTATCGAGCGAACAGCCTCATCGCCTGAACGTCCAATAGCTGCACGTGTCAAGGCGTGGTTTAAATGCTCCAGGCCATGAATAGACAACAAAAGTCGTATTCCCTGCAAACCGTCAACGTGATTATATAGGGACGGGGGGCGTACCTTCAGCTGCTGTGCTAATGAAGCCAGCGTAACTGCTTCGATCCCCTGTTTGTCCGCAATTAGGGTAGCTGCTTCTAGTATCATTGCGGGAGTCAAACCAACTCTTGGTGACATGTTCATTTCTCCTCTGTTGTTAAGTCATTCAGTTCATTCACTGTTAGTTAATTGTAAATAGCCAATGCCCAATAGACAATTGACCCCATCTAGATATATTATAACTAATGTAATTAGTTAATTCAATAACATCGTTTGTTTTTTGGTGTGGATTCCTATCAGATGGAGGGAGAGAGCATGGATACGTTCATCAACGTGTTGCAAATGTGTAATTTAGGATTGCGGTTCGTGTTGGAGCTTTGTACATTGGCAGCTTTTGCGTATTGGGGAATACAGAGGGGCAACAGTACTCTAACGAAGGTTTTGCTCGGTGGTGGTTCCGTTATCGTGGCGATGTTGATATGGGGGACATTTGGCTCTCCCAAGGCAACGATACCGCTTGAAGGCTGGATCCGAGCGCTGTTCGAGGCCGCTTTTTTTGGTCTGGCTGCATTATCGCTGTACGTGGTAGGAAAGCATGTGTGGGCTGCTATCTTTCTCATTGTTCTGGTGGGGAATTGGTTGTTGATGTATATGTGGAATCAGTAAACATCGTACTAAATAGAATGTTGCAGTGAGGCACCCAACTCGTGTGGTTGGGTGTTTATTTGTTTTACCATTACGGGCGTATGTAGAGGAAATAAAGGAAAATATTGTAGTATGATTGGGGCGGGTGTATAATTTTTGTCATATATCAGGAATGTATGGCAGAAGGAGGCATCATGAAAGTAATTGCCGTTCGAATCGACAGCATGATCAGGCTGAACGACTGGCTGCCTTTTCTATCGCCAGAGCGAAGAGAGAGGGTAGGCCATTTCTATCGAGAGATGGACTCTATTCGTTGTGTGCTAAGTGAGCTCGTTGCCAAGAGCTTAATAATAGAGATGACAGGCTGTTCATCTGATCAAATTGCGATTCAAGCGGATCAGTTCGGCAAGCCTTATATGAGTGGGCCTTATAATCACATTCAATTCAATATCTCGCATTCGGGAACATGGGTTGTCGGTATTGCAAACGATCAGGATCACCCAGTAGGGATTGATATAGAACAGATTGATGAAGATATGGAGCTTGGTAGCTTTGCGAGCATTTTGTCAATCGATGAGAAGCGGGTGCTTGACTCTGTACCAGTAAACGAACGGATGGAGCGCTTTATTGAGCTGTGGACCTATAAGGAAAGCTATGTAAAAGCTGATGGCAAAGGGTTATCCATGCCTATTGACTTGTGTTCATTCACCCCTAGTCTGACTGGCGAGGCTGCATGGCAATTAGCGTCACCTAGCGACATCCCGTATTATTGGAAGTCTTATTCCGTTCATCCTAATTATAAGATGACTGCTTGCTCGGCGTATAAGCGGCTGCCGGAGACCTGTGCCGTGAGTAAAGCCTCCGATTTTTTACAACGATATGTTGATCTGCAAGCCCATGCTGTGTCTTCGATCTGACAGGCAAAGTTATTGTAGATGAGATGCAGTATAAATGATGATTCATTGATGAGGAAATAAGGATTCAAAGATTTCACAAGTTGAAGTAGCGATGATCCTAATCAGCGTCATACGGATAACTCATTCCAATATCATTTAAATTATGATGTAGTTTCATAAAGGAGATTAATCAAATTGAATGACAAAAGATGGATAACTGCTCTGTTGATGATCCCTATTCTACTCGGCCTAAGTGCATGTAAGCAAGGAATATCAAATGTGCTTTCTACGAAAGATATCCCTGTTCATGTAGAGCGATCTTTGGACGCTGGGAATGTATCTCGCATATCGATTAAGACGAAGAGTTCCAACATCCAATATAAGATTGGAACTAGCGATCAGATTCAAGTTCAATTAAAAGGCACATTCGATGGCAGCGAAGAAGAGAAAGAACAACTCCTGGCCACGGAAATGGATCAAGATCAGCTAGCGATCAAGGTGGGGCCAATAATGGGAAAGTTATATTCCAACATGTCTCTATCGCTGGAAGTTGAGGTTCCCGCGAAGGTCTATGAGGAATTAAAGATAGAAGCTTCGAGCGGTAATATTACGACAGGTGAGATTGAAGCTGGTCAATTGTCTGTCGAAGCTTCGTCCGGAAACATATCTGTTGAAGGATATGCGGGGAAGGAATATAAGGTGGAAGCTAGTTCGGGCAACATTGAACTCGGAAGAATGGCGGGAAAAGGCAGTATAGAGGCCTCCTCTGGCAACGTAGATGTGGCTATTGATCCATTCCATGAATCGGTTCGCGTTCATACAAGTTCGGGCAATGCGACCATTCGAGTCCAGCCGGACGCAGTATTCCGAATTGTAGGCGATACGAAGCTGGAACGTGCCGATTTGAAAATTCCGGTAACGCTCGAGCATAAGGAAAGCAAGAGAAATTTCGAGGCAAGTGTCAATCAGGCCACATCGGAGTCGCCTGTTCTGGATGTAACGACTTCGTCTGGGAAAATGATATTGGAAAAAATCAAATAATGTCGGAAAGGGGCCGCTTCTTCAATGCTACAGGGGGAAACCCGGCCTCTTTTTCTATCGAAATTTGCGTAGCGTGGGTTTTTTCGAAATGCTGGCGGCCTCCCATTCTTCAGTTTCCTTTTTGGAACGAGGAAAGGTTGAACCCTACATATGGACAGATTACGTCCCCATTTTCATCCCCTCATTAAGTGCTGGGAACGAATTGATCGTTGCGTGCCCTTTTATCCTCAATTTACCTTAATCCGCAGGTCGTTTATTGTCGTCATATCCTATAGTTGCCGAAATTATTTTTTCATGTTGTCACATTCTTAGCCCAGTTGTTCGTTATACAGAGTGGAAGGGGGAGTAGGGCTTGGATGACGCGGAGTTAAGTCAGATCATCGCAGAGGTTCTGGATGGGAACACAGCAAAATTTGAGATGATTATGGAAAAATACCAAAAACCGATTTTTCTCTATTGTTATCACATGCTCGGCAATTATACCGAAGCGGAGGATAACGCACAGGAAGTATTTTTAAAGACATTTCGCAATTTGCGGAAATATCAGAGTGAGGTCCCCTTTCGAGCCTGGTTGTACAAGATTGCTTATCATCAATGCATTGATATGATCCGCAAGCGGAAGCTGGTGAAATATTTGCCGTTTTTTTACCGGGACGAGAAGGAAAATAACGATGTCGATTTGCAGATTGAAGCCAACTATTTTGATGAATCCGTGCATCAAGCCTTGTCAAAATTAACGGCCGAAGAACGGAACTTATTAATTTTACGCTGCGTCGAGGATAAGAGCTATCAAGAGATCGGTTTGATTTTGGGTAAAAACAGCGCAAGCCTGCGTAAAAAATACGAACGTACGGCTGCAAAATTCCGAGAGCATTATGCTCATGTAAAGGGGCTGGGAGTGGATGAATATGGACAAGGATCGGGATTTGAAAAAATTATTTAATGACCCGCGCATTCCCAACGCTGACTTGACAGGAAAGGTCATGAGAATTTTGCATGCTGAACCCCAAAAAAAAGAGAGGTTTTTTGTGAAAAATAAAGTTTCTTTGACTGTGATTGTAGGGCTGATGTTAATGGCTTCGACGGGTTACGCGGCCGTTCAGTATAATTCATTGTCGAATAAGGATGGCGAAGTCGTATATGAGACTAAATCAGCGAAAGAGATGGGACCAGCAGAAACGAAAGATGTACAAGAGCATTTCAAGGCATTTCATGAACTCAAGGAGAAGATGTTAAAGAGCGGTGAAGCTGGACTGTTCTATCTGGTTGCCAATAACCCGGATCATCAAACAAATCTTGGAACGAAGGCGATGCCATTCCAAAATCTCTCTCAATTACGCGAAAAGATTACGGATAAATCCATCAAGATTCCAGACAGTGTCAATGGAAATTATAAATTCAAAGAAGCGGATGTACTCTTTAGAAATGCTCAGGAAGTAAATCCACCTTCTCCGGAAGAACAAAAGGCGATGGCGGAAAAACTGAGAAAGCAGGCAGAAGAATCCAATCAGGGATATGCCATGATGCCAGTTGAAATGACAAATCAGTTTTTCATTCTCAATGCTACGTATCAAAATGGAGAGGATAAAATCGGGGTTAATGTCACTAATCTGAGTGGAAAGGGCATGAACGCTGGATTGTATATTGACGAGAAAGTAGAGTTTAAGCAGGAGAAGGTTCAAGTGAAGGGAGTAGAAATGCTGTATACAGATTGGGGTCGTTCAAAGTGGCATGAGCTGAAATGGGTATACGAGAGCCCGGACAAAAAGGTGAAATACGTCTATACGATAGATGGAGATATAAATAAGGTAAGTAAAGAAGCCTTGATGAAAATTGCTGAAAGCTATTTGGAATAATAAACGACTAAAAAATGAGGGCTGCTCCAAAGCGAATTGGAGCGGATTCCCGCCGGCCATATTGCGGCGGATCAAATCGCATGAGCCGCATAGGAATTACGCTCAAGAGCAAAATCGGATGCAGGTTTTTTGTCGTCAGATCCCATGATTACCGGAATGATTTTTTTATGTTGTCACATTTTTGGCCTAGCTGTTCGTTGTATAGAGTGAAAGGGGGGGGGAAGGGATTGAATGACGTGGAGTTAAGTCAGATCATCGCAGAGATGCCGGATGGAATACGGCAAATTCGAGATCGATTTGCAGATTGAAGCGGGCTAATTTGATGAATCCGTGCATTCCCGATGCCGACTTGACATGAAAGGTTATGCAAATATTACGTACTGAGCCAAAAGAAAAGGAGAGATTTTTCATGAAATATAAAGTTGCTTTGACTGCGGTTGTAGGGATGATGTTGATGGCCTCCACGAGTTACGCGGCCGTACAGTATCATTCTTTGAAGAATAAGGATGGCGAAGTCGTATATGAGACGAAATCGACGAAGACGCTAGAGGCCGGAAAAACAGAATCGAAGGATGAAAGAAAGCGTTACGATGCATTTTTTGAACTTAAGGAGAAGGTGCTAAAGAACGGGGAAGCTGGGTTGTTCTATGTGGTTGCCAATAACAAGAATCATCAAACAGACCTTGGAACGAAGTTGGCTCCATTCCAAAATCTCTCTCAATTGCGCGATAAGATTACGGATAAAACCGTTAAGATTGCAGACAGTGTCAATGGAAATTATAAATTCAAAGAAGCGCAAGTGCTCTTTAAAAATGCTCAGGAAGTAAATCCTCCTTCTCCGGAAGAAAAAAAGGCGATGACGGAAAAGCTGAGAAAACAGGCAGAAAAGTCCAAAAAAGGATATGCCATGATGCCGGTCGAAATGACAGATCAATTTCATAGTATTTGGGTCACTTATCGAAATGGAGAGGATACAATCCAGGTTACGATCACTAATCTGAACAAAAAGAATGGAGGAATGTATATTGACGAGCAAAGTGAGTTTAAACAGGACAAGGTTCAAGTGAAGGGGGTAGAAATGCTGCTTACAGAATATGGTCCTGCGCATGTGCACAATCTGACATGGGTATACGAGAGTCCGGACAAAAAGAAAAGATACGTCTATAATGTCCAGGGCAAGATGGATAAAATCAGCAAAGAAAGCTTGATGAAAATTGCCGAAAGCTATTTGGAACTTATAAATAGTAAATAAAAAAACGGGAATCCCCTCCAAAGCGAATTGGAGCGGGTTCTCGTTTTTGTTATTTAGGCTTTAGCCAGTTGAGAGCGTAAAACGCGAGAAACAAAAAACCACCTTTGAGGCGGTTATTTGATGATCTTGTTCATGAATACAAAAAAAGAGAGGGTGAATTCCGAATATTAACTTGATTATTTGTGAGGGTGGTTCTACAATATTTTTGATTGAATAATTAGTCAATGTAAAAACCCGCGCAAATTACCGCATTGCAGAAAGGAACATTCGTATGGAAATGAACCGAAGCAAACGAAATTGGACGATAGCAGCGCTGCTGTTAAGCATATTCCTGTCGTCCTTGGATCAAACAATTGTATCTACTGCACTGCCTTCCATTGTTCAGAAAATTGGTGGGCTAGATGTTGTATCATGGGTATTCACGATTTACATGCTGGCATCAACAGCGATCATGCCGGTAGTGGGAAAGCTGTCCGATATGTACGGGCGCAAGCGATTTTATATAGCAGGATTGGCCCTGTTCACGGGAGGCTCACTGCTATGTGGGCTCGCAACTTCAATGACGCAGCTTATCGTCTTTCGAGGAATTCAGGGACTAGGAGCTGGTTTCCTCATGCCGATTACGTTCACGCTTATTTTTACGATTATTCCGCAGGAACGTGCAGGCAAATTCCAAGCTCTCTTCATGGGGGTATTTGCGCTCTCTTCTGTCGTTGGGCCGACAATTGGCGCTTTTATTACGGACCAACTCAACTGGCATTGGAACTTCTTCGTGAATATTCCGTTTGGTATCGCAGCCATCTTCATCATGTGCTGGTCATTGGTTGAATCACGCGCTAATTCAGGCAAGCCGAAGGTGGATTATGCTGGCGCGCTGCTTCTTATTGTGACAACTGTGATTCTCTTGTTAGCATTCAAGCTGGCGGGTGAGGATTATGCTTGGGGGTCGTGGGAAGTACTGCTTATGCTGCTAGGTGGGGCACTGGCACTGATTCTATTTATCGGGATCGAGCTGCGGGCATCTGAGGCCATTATCCCTCTTCACTTATTCCGCAATCGGACGATTGCTGGCGTTTCGCTAGCTTCCTTTGTTCAAGGGATGATTATGTATGGTGCTTTGCTCTACATTCCATTTTTCATTCAGGCGGGGCTTGGGGGAAACGTGAAGGATGCGGGGAATGCGCTAACGCCGATGATGTTCTCGGTTATGATTGGTACTGTACTGGGAACAATGCTGATGAAGCGGCTCAGTTGGAGGGGATCGGTGCTGCTCGCGTCAAGTCTTATGGGAATGAGTGCATTCTTATTTACGACTCTGCCGCTTGACGTAAATATGTGGTATGTTAGGGGAAATACAGCCTTAATAGGTGTCGGGATTGGAATCCTTATGCCGAATGCGCAGACGGCTGCAACACTTACTGCACCTGAACGATACAGAGGAGTCGCCACCTCGATGGTTACCTTCTTTCGTACGATTGGCGGCGTGCTGGGAGCATCCATTATGGCGGCCATTGTAAATCAGCATCTGGCAACAGAAATTCAGCGTCAGGCTTCGGTTTTGCAGCTGGATTCGGCAGTACTGGATAAGTTGAGCAATGCGCAAATGCTGATTGGGTCGACAACGCTGTTACCAGACCATGTGGCTGCAGCATTAAGAGCATCGCTCGTCGCATCTATTCATTCCGGCTTCTGGCTGTTGGGTATAGCCGCCGCCCTAGTTCTGCCGATGGGTATCTTGATGGGGAATGAACGGTTTCATGCGGCAAATGCTGTGCAGTCGAAGTATTCGGATCATACATCTGTATAGGCATTCGTAGAATGATTCATTGTGTAAAGGAGGGGGCTCTGCCGTGCGGTTGCTAGTTCCATTAGCTGCTGTTCGTGCAGAGCTGTATGTATATGTCACCTAGAAATGCGGATCAAAATAAGTTGATTCGGGACGAGCGTAAGGAACAGATTTTAAGCAGCGCTTTAAAGGTATTTTCCAATAGAGGATTCGTAGCTACCAAGATTAGCGACATTGCGAAGGAAGCTTCTTTGAGTCATGGTCTTGTCTATCATTATTTTGAGTCGAAGGATGAGATATTCGCAACCTTAGTGGAACGGGCACTGCAATCTTCCGATCAATTGATGCTGATGACGGTGTCGGTTCAAGGGAACAGCTTGGATCAGATTGCATGGATGACGCAGCAAATTTTAAGTGCGTTCGCGGAGCGCGAAGAGGCCGTGTATTATCATCACATTATGCTGCAAGCCTCTACGTATCAATCGATGCCGGATTCCGTGAAGTCACAAATGCAGCAATTAACCAGTCCAATGAAGCATATGGTAGGGATAATAGAGGAAGGTCAGCGCAGGGGTGAGATTCACGGCGGGGATGCCAAGCGGCTGACTACGCTGTATTGGTCCATGATTCAAGGTCTGGCGCTTATGAAGATTGAAGCGGGTGAATATTTCAGCATGCCTGATTGTGACATGATTGTTCGCATGTTCAAGTAATTTCCCCGCTTGTGATTGGTAATTACTGAATTATTGAATAATAGAATAAGGCTTCATAAAGTGATGGAAATATAGGATTTGGAGCTAATGTTTTCACGATTGTTCACAATTGGACAGAAGTCTCTGATTCGTTCGTGAGCGTTTACATATCTGCAGATTATGATAGTATAGGTTCAATGAAGTAAGATTGCGGCTGTCTTGCCTATGCGTGTTGACGGCATATTCATAGAATCATTTCACAAAAGTGGGTTGTAGACATGGATCATGACAAACAGCGATTGAGTATTGAAGCGGCAAGATTATATTATTTATCGGATTATAGCCAGATGGACATTGCAGCCAAGTTAGGGGTATCCCGTCCGACTGTATCCCGGCTGCTGCAATATGCGAAGGAGCAAGGGTTCGTACGGATCGATATTGTCGATCCGCTTGAGGATCTGGACGCATTGGGAGCACGACTTAGACATCGGTATGGACTGGATACGGCACTCGTCTGCTATTCGCCGGCGAACGAATACAAGGAAATTCAGAAACATATTAGCAAGCGAGCAGCTGAGTATTTAGCCGAAACGGTTCAAGATACAGATATTATCGGTGTAACATGGGGACGTACGATGCATGCAGTTGCACAGCAGCTTCAACAGAAGCAGGTTCGAGGCGTTGAGGTCGTACAGCTCAAGGGAGGCATTAGCCACTCGCATGTGAATACTTATGCGGCGGAGACGGTGAATCTGTTTGCATCAGCCTTTCATACGATTGCCCGTTATTTGCCGTTGCCCGTTATATTTGACAGCGTCGCCTTGAAGCAAATGGTTGAGGAGGATCGGCATATCCGCCGAATCATTCAGCTTGGCAAGCAGGCCAATATTGCGGTGTTCACCGTGGGTACGGTGAATGATGATGCATTGTTGTTCCAGCTTGGCTACTTCAGCAGTGAAGAGAAGAAGCTGCTGCAGAGCAGAGGTGTTGGTGATATATGCTCGCGATTCTTCGATGCGGAGGGCCGCATTTGCAGTGAAGGAATTAATGATCGAACCGTAGGAATTGATTTGTCGGATTTGCGAGAGAAGGACAAGTCGATACTTGTAGCAGGGGGACAGCGCAAGATTGATGCGATCCGTGCAGCGCTTGTTGGTAAATATGCCAATATACTCGTAACCGATCAATTTACGGCGCAAGCATTATTGCAATAATTACCGCTATGCAGCGACAATGAAAGCCCTTAGAGTAGGTACGTGGAGGCGAAGCCCCATATTCTATTCTGAGGGATTTTTTATGCGCTTTTTGTTCAAAATATTGTAAGAAAGCTGTTCATAATATTGTAATGAACAAAATTTCTGAGCAAGCTTTACATCTGTTCAAACCGCATGATATGATACCCATGAAATCAATATTACATTTGTTAAATGGATATGACACAAGAATATAAGGGGTGTGCAGCATGAGCATAGCACGTATGATTGACCATACGATGTTGAAGGCAGACGCTGTTCAAGCGGATATTGCCAAGCTGGTTGAGGAAGCGAAGCAGTATCAATTCGCTTCAGTGTGCGTTAACCCGACTTGGGTGGCTTACTGTGCAGAGCAGCTTGCTGGTACAGAAGTTAAGGTATGTACGGTTATTGGATTCCCACTCGGTGCATCTACATCTGCCGTTAAGGCATTGGAGACGCAAGATGCGATTGCTAATGGTGCAACCGAAGTCGATATGGTTATTAATATTGGAGAGCTGAAGGCCGGCAACGATGAATTCGTACTGAAGGACATCGAGGCGGTTGTGAAAGCGGCTTCAGGCAAAGCGCTCGTTAAGGTCATTATTGAGACTTGCCTGCTTACTGATGAGCAGAAGGTTCGCGCTTGTGAACTGGCTGTGAAGGCAGGAGCTGACTTCGTGAAGACATCTACAGGCTTCTCGACAGGCGGTGCGACTCGTGAAGATGTAGCACTTATGCGCAAGACGGTTGGCCAGCAGACAGGTGTGAAGGCTTCTGGCGGTGTTCGCAGCTTGGAAGATGTGAACAACATGATTGAAGCGGGAGCAACTCGAATTGGAGCAAGCTCTGGCGTCAGCATCATGAATGGCATTACATCGACATCTTCTTATTAAAATAGAGACGTGAATCATTCCTTCGGTAGGCGAGTCGCTTATGGAAGGGATGATTCACTGTCCAATGAGGAGGATCAGCCCATGAAAGAACAGTTGATTCAAGAAGCGTTGGAGGCGCGCAAGCAGGCTTACGCACCATATTCTCATTTCCAGGTTGGGGCGGCTATTTTAGCGGATGGAACCATTTATCGTGGCTGCAACGTAGAGAACGCATCCTATGGCTTGACGAACTGTGCGGAACGAACGGCTGTATTCAAGGCTGTATCGGAAGGCAAACGTAAGGTAGAAGCTGTTGCTGTAGTTGCGGATACGGAAGGTCCTGTATCTCCGTGTGGAGCTTGTCGCCAAGTGTTGGCAGAGTTCTGCGATGGTGATACGAAGATTTACTTGACGAATCTTAAGGGTGACACAGAGGAATGGACAATGTCCCAACTGCTTCCTGGCGCGTTTTCAGGTGCCGATATGGAAAAGGATAGCGAGTAAATCAAAGATAGAAATCACGTTCGATTTGAAAGCGGTAACAAGGTGCTCTAAATCATTTTTAAGAAATCGATGCATGCTCTAGCATGGGGGGAACTTTACATGAAATTTTTAATTGCGATCATTGGTCTGCTGGCTGTATTCGGACTCACATATATCGCAAGTAAGGATCGACGCAACATTCGCTATCGTCCATTGGCCATAATGGTCGTGTTGCAGGCAATTCTGGCATTTGTGTTGTTGAATACAAGTGTCGGGGAAGTGATAATCGGCAAATTTGCTAAAGTTTTTGAATCATTGCTCGGTTATGCAGCCGAAGGCATTAACTTTGTGTTTGGCGGAATCGTGAATGATATTCAAGGAACTCAATTTTTCTTAAACGTTTTGCTGCCGATTGTTTTTATTTCCGCCTTGATTGGTATTTTGCAATACACGAAAATCTTGCCGTTCATTATTAAGTACATCGGTCTTGGATTGAGCAAGGTTAACGGTATGGGTAAGCTGGAATCATACAACGCAGTAGCATCTGCAATTCTGGGTCAGTCCGAAGTATTTATTTCGGTGAAAAAGCAAATTGGATTGCTGCCGGAGCGCCGTTTATATACACTTTGTGCTTCTGCGATGTCGACAGTATCGATGTCCATTGTCGGTGCTTATATGACAATGATTCAGCCTAAATATGTAGTAACTGCGCTTGTATTGAACCTATTTGGCGGATTTATTATCGCTTCGATTTTGAATCCATATAAGGTATCGAAGGAAGAAGATATCTTGGAAGTACAAGAAGAGCATAAGCAATCGTTCTTCGAAATGCTGGGCGAATACATTATGGACGGCTTCAAGGTCGCGATTACTGTTGCTGCGATGCTGATCGGTTTCGTTGCCTTGATTGCACTTATCAACGGCATCTTCGGCAGTATCTTCGGAATTTCATTCCAAGAAGTGCTTGGGTATGTGTTCGCACCATTCGCATTCCTGATGGGGGTACCTTGGAAGGAAGCGGTCGATGCGGGAAGCATTATGGCAACGAAGATGGTAGCGAACGAATTCGTCGCGATGCTGGATCTTGGCAAGCTAGCTCTGTCTGAGCGTACTACAGGTATCGTATCTGTATTCTTGGTATCGTTCGCGAACTTCTCCTCGATCGGCATCATTTCTGGTGCGGTGAAGGGACTTCATGAAAAGCAAGGCAACGTGGTAGCGCGATTCGGTCTTCGCTTGCTGTACGGCGCTACGATGGTAAGCGTATTGTCTGCGATTGTTGCAGGTATTTTCCTATAACTATATTCACAACGTCCACTTCTGGTTAAGTGGACGTTGTAAGCATCTAAATCAGCTTGGGAAAGGGGAACGACATGATGACAACATTCAAAAGGATTCATCTTATCGTTATGGACTCGGTAGGCATCGGTGAAGCACCTGATGCGGCACAATTCGATGATGTAGGCTCAGATACACTCGGGCATATCGCACAGGAATGCGGAGGGCTGAACATGCCTAATATGGCTGCACTCGGCTTGTCCAATATTCGTTCGATTCCTGGCATAGAGGTGGCCGAACGTCCCCTAGGCTATTATGGCAAAATGCAAGAAACTTCCCGCGGCAAAGATACAATGACTGGACATTGGGAGATCATGGGGCTGTATATTGATACTCCATTCCGCGTGTTTCCGGATGGATTCCCAGCGGAACTGATTGAACGCATTGAGGCGAAGACGGGACGCAAGGTAATCGGCAACAAGCCGGCAAGCGGAACTGAAATTATCGATGAGCTCGGTGAAGAGCATGTGAAGACAGGCGCTCTCATTATTTATACTTCTGCGGATTCTGTTCTACAAATTGCAGCGCATGAAGAGGTAGTTCCATTGAAGGAACTGTACGAGATTTGTGAGTTCTGTCGCGAAATTACTCGAGATGACCCTTATATGCTTGGACGGATTATTGCACGTCCATTTGTAGGGGAGCCTGGGAACTTTACGCGTACGTCGAACAGACATGATTATGCCTTGAAGCCATTTGGCCGCACAACAATGAATGAGCTGCAGGATCAAGGCTACGATGTGATCGCATTAGGCAAAATTTCAGATATTTATGATGGCGAAGGAATTACACAAGCAATTCGAACAAAGTCTAATATGGACGGCATGGATAAATTTATCGCGACACTGGATGAGCCATTCAAGGGATTAAGTTTCATAAATCTCGTTGACTTCGATGCATTGTACGGACATCGCCGCGATCCAGCGGGTTACGGACGTGCGCTAGAGGAATATGATGCTCGGCTGCCTGAAGTATTTGCGAAGATGACGGATGAGGATCTGCTCCTCATTACAGCAGACCATGGCAATGATCCAACGTACAAAGGCACTGACCATACGAGGGAGTACGTTCCACTGATTGCATATTCTCCGCGCTTTGTAGATGGAGGCAAGGAGCTTCCACTTCGTGGAACATTTGCAGATATCGCGGCAACGGTTGCCGAGAACTTTGCAGTTGCGGCACCAGCGTATGGCAAGAGCTTTTTATCTGACTTGAAATAATTCGGATTTGAAATAATTCATCATACTGGAGGAACATAACTATGAGTGTACACATTGGAGCGAAACAAGGCGACGTTGCAGAAACGATATTGTTGCCAGGAGATCCATTGCGTGCGAAATATATCGCAGAAACGTACTTGGAGGATATTACTTGCTACAACGAGGTTCGCGGGATGCTCGGCTTCACGGGAACTTACAAAGGCAAGCGCATCTCCGTACAAGGTACGGGCATGGGGGTTCCGACAACAAGCATTTATGTAAATGAGCTGATCAATGAGTACGGTGTGAAGAACTTGTTCCGTGTAGGTACTTGCGGTGCGATGCAGAAGGACGTTCATGTGCGTGATGTCGTGCTTGCTCAAGCAACTTGTACAGATTCCAGCATGAACCGTCATGTCTTCGGTGGATATGACTACTCTCCAATCGCCAGCTTCTCCTTGCTGAAGGGGGCTTATGAGAATGCGGTTGCGAAGGGAATGAACGTTCATGTCGGCAACATCTTCACTTCCGACATGTTCTACCGCGATGACAAGTCTGTTGTTCAGAAGCTGATGGATTATGGCGTATTGGCCGTGGAAATGGAAACAACGGCTCTGTACACACTGGCTGCGAAATATGGTGTGAATGCATTGACAATCTTAACAGTTAGTGACCACTTGCTGACAGGTGAGGAAACGACATCGCAAGAGCGTCAAACAACGTTCAATGACATGATGGAAGTGGCACTGGAGACAGCTATTTCGCTGTAAGTAGTTTTGTCATTAGCAACAAGCAAAGGCGTTTATAGGGTTGGCATTATAGTGAATTCGTTTTTGGTTAAGAATGATGAACGAACCTGCGTTCAAGCATATATCCAATGGAGAGCGAGGAGAATCAACGATGAGAATGGTGGATCTGATTGCGAAGAAGCGTGACGGCAAGGAACTGACGACAGAGGAAATTAACTTTGTTATTGATGGCTATACCAAGGGTGATATCCCGGATTATCAAGTCAGTGCATTTGCGATGGCCATTTATTTTCAAGATATGACGGAGCGGGAACGGGCTGATTTGACGATGGCCATGGTCAACTCCGGTGAAACGATTGATCTCTCAGCAATTGAGGGCGTTAAGGTGGATAAGCATTCAACTGGCGGTGTTGGCGATACGACGACGCTTGTACTCGCCCCTCTAGTTGCTGCATTGGATATTCCGGTAGCCAAGATGTCAGGCCGCGGGCTTGGCCATACAGGCGGCACGATTGATAAGCTCGAGGCAATCGAAGGCTTCCATGTGGAAATTACGAAGGACGAGTTCGTAAACTTGGTTAATAACCATAAGATTGCGGTAATTGGTCAGACAGGCAACTTAACGCCTGCGGACAAGAAGCTGTATGCCCTGCGTGACGTTACAGCAACTGTCAATTCCATTCCGCTTATTGCAAGCTCCATTATGAGCAAGAAGATTGCGGCAGGTTCCGATGCCATCGTACTCGATGTAAAGACTGGGGCAGGAGCCTTCATGAAGACGGCTGAGGATGCGAAGGAATTGGCGCATGCGATGGTCAGCATCGGCAACAATGTTGGTCGCAAGACGATGGCTGTTATATCCGATATGAGCCAACCGCTCGGACGTGCAATCGGCAACTCGCTTGAAGTACAGGAAGCGATTGATACGCTGCGTGGACATGGCCCTGAGGATCTGGAAGAGCTGTGCTTCGCGCTTGGCAGACAGATGGTATTCCTTGCTGGCAAGGCGTCCTCCTTGGAAGAGGCGGAAGAGAAGCTGAAGGAAGTCATTACGAATGGCAAGGCGTTGGAGAAGTTCAAGGAATTCATCGCGAACCAAGGCGGCAATCCAGAGGTCGTCGACGATCCGAACAAGCTGCCGCAGGCTGCTTATAAGATCGAAGTTCCTGCTAAGGAAGACGGCGTAGTGGCAGAAATCGTCGCTGACGAGATTGGTACAGCAGCGATGCTGCTTGGCGCTGGCCGCGCAACGAAGGAGTCCGAGATCGATCTTGCTGTAGGCTTGATGCTGAACAAGAAGGTTGGGGATGCGGTTAAGGCAGGCGAGTCCTTGGTAACGATTCATGCAAATCGTGAGAACGTGGATGACGTCATTGCGAAGATTTATGAGAACATTCGGATTAGCGACCATGCAGAGGCACCAGTGCTTGTCCATGATATCGTAACGGAATAAATTTAGGTTCAGTGGAGAGCAGGATGCAGGCGGATGCCTTGCAGCTTGCTCTTTTTCTTTTTCATGCAGATTTTCCTATATGGATGATCAGAAATAATGGGGGTGTACATCTTACCTGGCATGGATAGAGGAATTGAAATCATGCTATCATGAACTCAACAATATCGTAAGGGGGAGCTGCATGAGATATTTTCCGCTCGGGGATTCGGCAGTTGTCGTGGAATTTGATACCCTCATCGGGCAGGCTGCACATGAGCAGGTTCGGTTGTTGTCACACTACCTTGACGAACAACCGATACAAGGGATGATTGAATATGTTCCTTCTTATACGACTGTAACCGTATTTTATAATCCGGGTCTGCTGCGGTTTGATGAGGCACAAGCGCGGCTGGAAATTGCTGTTGCTCAATCGTTACATATGAAGCTTGAATGCAATATTAGAACTGTCGATATACCGGTATGCTATGGTGGGAGCTTCGGTCCTGATTTGAATGAAGTCGCCGCGATTAACCAGCTGTCACCGGATGAGGTTGTTCACATTCATAGCAGCGGGGAATATATAGTCTATTTGCTAGGGTTTGCGCCAGGTTTTCCGTTTCTAGGAGGAATGTCGAAGCGGATTGCCGCACCAAGGCGTTCCACTCCACGGCTTGCGATTCCATCAGGTACAGTAGGGATTGCCGGCATGCAAACGGGAGTATATCCAATCGTCACGCCCGGCGGCTGGCAGTTGATCGGTCGGACACCCGTGCCGTTATTTCGTCCGGATATGAATCCTCCAACCCTGCTAAGAGCAGGGGATAGAATACGTTTTTTGCCTATTACAGAAGAAGAATACGCGAAATGGGAGGAGCGCGGGTCATGTGTATCCGGGTAAAATCGGCGGGCATGCTGACAACGGTTCAGGATCTCGGTCGCTTTGGGTTACAAAAGTACGGTGTACTAACAAGTGGCGCA
This sequence comes from Paenibacillus suaedae, assembly GCF_032337355.1. Taxonomy (NCBI): domain Bacteria; kingdom Bacillati; phylum Bacillota; class Bacilli; order Caryophanales; family Paenibacillaceae; genus Paenibacillus; species Paenibacillus suaedae. The sequence continues at coordinate 1,171,120 of NZ_JAVYAA010000002.1, read as the reverse complement.
ATGGATGGGATCGCACTCAGGCTGGCGAACTTGCTGGCAGGCAATGAAGAGGCCGCAGCAGCTTTAGAGATTACGTTGCTTGGGCCGCAGCTTATATTTGAAAAGGGCGCCGTAATCGCTCTAGCGGGGGGCAACTTGTCTCCTAGCATTGATGGAATGAGCATTCCGCTATGGCGTCCCGTATATGTTCCTGCAGGAAGCACATTACAATTCGGGAGAACTGTATCGGGCTGCAGAACCTATCTGGCAATAAGCGGCGGGATATCCGTCCCGGAAGCGATGGGTAGTCGCAGCACTTATTTACGGGCAGGAATAGGTGGATTGCATGGTCGAGCGCTTGAAGCTGGAGATGTACTGGAGATGGGAGAAGCTGCTGAACCGTTCAAGTTATGTTCTCTTGAAACGATTGTAATGCCATGGGGGGCCAGCTTTGCGATTCGTCCTGCTTACAAAGAAAATCCGGTGCTTCGTGTCGTCCGTGGTCCTGAATTCGATACATTCAGTGAAGAAAGCAAGCATCGATTATGGACGGAGCCATTCCGCGTCACGACGCAGTCGGACAGAATGGGCTACCGGCTCGCAGATGTGCCGTTGACAGTGGCAGAACCTGTTGACATGATCTCGTCTGCCGTTAGCACAGGCACGATTCAAGTACCGCCGGAAGGCAATCCGATCGTGTTGTTGGCGGATCGACAAACGGTCGGTGGATATCCGCGAATCGCTCATGTAATTAGTGTGGATTTGCCGCTCATCGCCCAAGTGAGACCAGGCGGGTACATTCGATTTGCAGAGGTTACACTGGAAGAAGCACAGGATTTGTATGTGAAGCGGGAACAAGAAATCGCCCAATTCGGGCAGGGACTATCCCTGCGGATTCGTTAGGAGGGAAAGTACTATGTATCAAATCGATATAAACTGTGATATGGGAGAGAGCTTTGGCGCATATCGGCTCGGCTCGGATGAAGCAATTTTGCCGTTCGTAACATCCGTGAATATTGCTTGTGGTTTCCATGCTGGCGATCCATCCGTCATGAAGCGAACTGTAGCAGCAGCACTTGAGCGTGGGGCTATGATTGGGGCCCATCCCGGACTACCAGATCTAGCTGGATTCGGACGGCGCAACCTCGCAATCACTCCTGAGGAAGCCTATGATATGGTCGTCTATCAGGTGGGGGCGCTATACGGATTTGTCACAGCGGCTGGCGGCAAGATGCAGCATGTGAAGCCGCACGGTGCCTTGTATAACATGGCTGCAAGCAACTACGCTCTGGCTGAGGCGATTGCCCGAGCTGTCCATGATATGAATCCAGAGCTGGTGTTATTCGGACTATCGGGAAGTGAACTGGTAAAGGCGGGTCAAGCCGTTGGACTTCGTTGTGCGTATGAAGTATTCGCAGACCGGACGTACCAAGCGGATGGTTCTTTGACGCCGCGTCGGGAGTCCAATGCGCTGATCACGGATACAGAAGAAGCGGTACAGCAGGTCATTCGCATGGTAAAAGAAGGGGTTGTCCACGCTGTCCAGGGTGTTGATGTGGCGATTCAAGCCGATACGGTATGCATTCATGGCGATGGCACACATGCGCTTGCCTTTGCCCAAAGCTTGCGGCAACGGTTGAGTGATGAAGGAATTGTTGTGCGATCCGTTTGGGCGAAGTAGGAGTTAATCCTATTTTCTGACTTATATATAGAAGAGATAGCGTCAAGGAAGCTGAGGGAAGTAAGCCAGAAATGGGGAAAAAGGTGTTATGCTTTTTTAAAAGAGAGTTCATCTCTAGAGAAGCATTGACACCTTTTTTATTTGTCTATTGTGAAAACATTTTCAAAATGACGTAATAAATAATTGGATTCACCCAATTCGCTTTTATATATTGCGTATTATTTATTTATAGTATACATTAAATGAAAAAGGATAAAATATACATTTTCTTAGTTGTTGGAGACGGGATGAAACAAGAACTCGGTAACAGTGGAATAGGGAGGATAACCGTGATCGCGAAAAATAAGGAAAGCACTCAATTGGCTGGTCTGTATGTAGATGAATCTCAGAGGAACCTGGCGGTTGCCAAGCTGGTGGAATCCGCTCTCTGCAACGGAGAAGGTCATCTGACTTCGACTGGCGCTTTGCAAGTCACAACGGGCAAATATACGGGACGTTCCCCGAAGGATAAGTTCATCGTCAGAGAGTCGGACACAGCAGACCATGTCGCTTGGGGCGAGGTGAATCAGGCTATCACCTCTGAGCAATTCGACTCGTTGTATAACAAAACGATCAACTATATGAAGAACCGCAAGCTCTTTGTATTCGACGGTTATGCAGGGGCAGACCTGGCTTATCGTTTGCCTGTCCGCTTTATTAATGAATACGCGTGGCAAAATTTATTCGTTCAGCAATTGTTTATACGTCCAACAACGAATGAGCTGTTAACTCATGAACCTGATTTTACTGTGATTGCAATGCCTGGCATGAAGGCGGATCCCGCTGTCGACGGGACGAATTCCGAGACGTTCATTGCGATCTCATTCGAGAGAAAGACTGTGCTCATCGGCGGTACCCATTACGCAGGCGAGATAAAAAAATCGATTTTCAGCGTGCTGAACTATTTGCTTCCCTTCCGTGGCGTTATGCCGATGCACTGCTCGGCGAATGTCGGGGAGGATGGAGACACGGCATTGTTTTTTGGATTATCGGGCACAGGGAAGACGACTTTGTCGGCTGATCCGGATCGCGGCTTAGTCGGCGATGATGAGCATGGCTGGTCCGATGCGGGCGTGTTTAATTTCGAGGGCGGATGCTATGCCAAATGCATCGGGCTGTCGCAGGAGAAGGAGCCGCAAATCTGGAATGCGATCCGGTTCGGCTCTGTCCTGGAAAACGTGTGGATTGACACCGTAACCGGTGAGGCAGATTACCATAGTAATATACTGACGGAGAACACGCGGGCCGCTTATCCGGTTGATTATATTCATAACTCGATCATTCCCGGTACCGCAGGCCATCCGAATGTCATTATCTTTTTGACCGCCGATGCCTTTGGCGTACTGCCTCCTGTATCCAAGCTGACGAAGGAGCAGGCGATGTATCACTTCCTGTCCGGCTATACCTCCAAGATGGTAGGTACGGAACGCGGCGTAGTTGAGCCGGAAGCGACATTCTCGGCATGCTTTGGAGCTCCCTTCCTCCCATTGAGACCGGATGTGTACGCAGAAATGCTCGGCGACAAAATCACGAAGCACGGCGTAAAGGTTTATTTGGTCAATACAGGATGGAGCGGCGGTCCCTACGGGATTGGCGAGCGGATGAATCTGTCGTACACAAGAGCGATGGTCAAGGCGATTATGAATGGAAGTATCGAGAAGGCAGCCTTCACTTCTCATCCTGTATTCGGCATGCTTATCCCTGATGCGGTACCATTTATTCCCCATGAACTGCTCGATCCGAGGAACATGTGGGCGGATAAATCGGCCTATGATTGTAAGGCGAAGCAGCTGGCGGAGATCTTTGCTCGCAATTTCGAAAAATTCAGCGATGTAGCGGAATCAATCAAGCTTGCCGGTCCGCAGGTATAATTGCTGTGAGGAGAGGGGCTGCCTCTGCGTTGTGTTCATAACGCAGAGGCAGCCCTTATTCATTTTGTGCGGGGAGACAGGGAGTCATGCAGCGAAGGAAGATTGTATGGGGAGGGAGGCGAAATCTCTTATTTAGATAAATTAGGAGGTGTGAAGGAACTAATGGCGAGCATCATGGAGATTGAGCAAAGGCTTTCGCAAATAAAAAGCATTTTAAATAAAAAGAGAAACAAAATAGATCAAGAAATGTGTGACCTAATTGATGAGCGCAGAATATTGAACAGGAAAGTATCCTTAATGAAGGGTGAAGAAACAGCTATACCCATTAAAACAACATTTCCGCAGGATGTTGGAGCTCCGCTTCCTCATGTTGTTTCAAATGGATACAAAACCTATTTATTATACTATATAGGCACTAGTAACCCCGATTGGGATGAAAGTACAAACATCATTCACGTACTTGATCCGCAATCGAAAGATTATGTTGCACTTATCCAATTTGAAAGGTGTTACAGCATTAGATTCGGTGGAGTTAATGATGAAGTGCTGCATGGACATCCGCTCTATGAGCATGGGCTTGAAGGTTATGAGATGCACGAAATAAAAAATTCTTCCTGGATAAATGAACAAAAGAAAATCAATTCAGTACACTCTAATTTTAAGCAAGAGTTATGGGACGCGAGAAAACACTATATTTTTACTTTTCATGATGATATTTTCGAGTGTATAGCTAATGAATATGTTGTTCAGGTTTTTAGAGGAAAATTAAGCAGTGTAATGCTGCTTGCAAATGAAATGTTGTTTTCTGGCTGATGCGGAAAATAAGCATACTGTCATATTCAGCATTTGTCCCCCACGCTGAAAACAAAATGCGGGGCGCGACAGTTGCACCGCACTTCAGCCAATTTGGCTCGAAAAGTTAAGCAAGACGGGTAGAGAGGCCGACATGTGCTAACTCCCCCGCTTAACATGTGTCGGCTTTGACGAGCCCGTAACACTGTAAGCACCGAATTTTATTACGATTGCTGCTCAAGTCTGCTGAGCATGAGCCGGTAACTTCCGTTTCCATTGTGCAGGATACGCTTGACGCGCGAAATAATGGCCGTGCTTGCGCCAGTCTCCGCTTCGATTTCCATATACGTGTTGCCGTTCAACAGCAATTTGGCGACTTCCAACCGTTGGGACAGTGCCTGCAATTCTTTGGGTGTCGTCAATTCCTCAAAAAAATCATAACATTCCTCAATGCTTTGCAGCTTCATAATGGCCTCCAGCAATTGCTCAATCGCCGGGTCGCCGGAACGCTTGGCACACATATCGTCGATCAACTCCAATTCGAAATGAATACCACGAATGCGCTTACGCTTTACTTTTTGACAAGAAGACGTCTATTTCCTTCTATTTGTTCAAAAAACATTCACATTCAATTCAATGAAGATACGCTCCACTTGTTTGCTTCCTCACTGCGATAGTGCGTCGATGCGGTTCCTCCCCGCCGAATTCATGCGCGTCTGTCCAGCCGCGGTTCCTCCGCCGTGCGTTGGAGCATGGGCGCGTTCAAGTACACTTTTGCTAGATATTGGTATCCATCATATACTCTCAGTGGAAGCAATCCATGTGAGTGTAGGAGGATGTTGAATGAAGAGACAAGAGGTTTTCGAATTAACGGAGAAAGAGATTTTCCCAATTCAAGAAATCGACTACATTGAACTTTATACAGGGAACGCCAAGCAAGCGATGCACTATTTCGTCAAAGGGTATGGATTCCGTCCAATTGCCTATTCTGGTTTAGAAACTGGCAACCGAGAGCAAGTATCGTATGTAATCGAGCAGAATAAAATTCGGTTCGTACTCTCCGGTGCTCTCTCTGACGACCATCCAATTGCCGAGTTCGTCAAATTGCACGGGGACGGGGTCAAAGATGTTGCATTGCGGGTTAGTAATGTTGAAAAGGCTTACAAGGATGCGGTCTCACGCGGCGGAATTCCCATTATGGAGCCGGTCGAATATTCGGATGAGCACGGCAAGGTCAAAAAAGCAATCATCGGCACATATGGAGATACGATTCATACGCTGATCGAGCGGGATAATTACGAAGGATTGTTCCTTCCTGGCTATCAATCCATCGAAGATACCCTTCCACATCAATCGTCCGGTCTGATCGGCATCGATCATGTCGTCGGCAACGTGGAGCAAATGGAGGAATGGGTAGCTTACTATGAAAATGTGATGGGCTTCAAGCAAATGATTCATTTCGATGACAAGGACATTAGCACGGAATATTCGGCCTTGATGTCCAAAGTTATGCATAACGGCGGTAGAATTAAATTCCCGATCAACGAGCCAGCGACTGCCAAGCGCAAATCACAGATTCAGGAGTATCTGGAATATTATAAAGGAGCAGGCGTGCAGCATCTAGCCCTGCTGACGAACGATATTGTCTCTACGGTTACGGCACTCCGCGAGAACGGGGTCGAGTTCCTGAGCACGCCGGACTCCTACTATGAAATGCTGACGGAACGGGTTGGAAGCATTGATGAAGATATTGCCAAGCTTCAGGAACTGAAAATTTTGGTGGATCGCGATGATGAGGGCTATTTGCTGCAAATCTTCACGAAGCCACTTGTCGATAGACCGACGTTGTTTTTCGAGATTATTCAACGCAAAGGAGCTATTGGCTTCGGCGAAGGCAATTTCAAGGCATTGTTCGAATCGATCGAACGGGAGCAGGAGCGCCGCGGCAACTTGTAGCCCCGCGCCGCAGGAAGGAGTAGAAGCCGCATGAATATTACACCGCATGATCTGCATTGGAGAGACGCTTATAAGCTGATGATAGGCTCCATCCTGCCGCGACCGATTGCTTTTGTGTCCACGATCGATTCGAACGGTATGGCGAACCTGGCGCCGTTCAGTTTTTTCACAGCAATCTGCGCGGATCCGCTTATGATCTGCTTCGCCCCGATGCGCCGAGGGACGGACGGATGCAAGAAGGACACGCTCGTCAATATTGAAGCAACCGGCGAATTCGTGGTCAACATTGTTGGGGAACAGATTGTCGAGCCGATGAATGAGACAGCTGCTGAATTCGATCCTGAGGTGGATGAGTTCCAAGTCACGGGCTTGACCCCGATCCCTAGCGAGCTCATTCGCCCCTACCGGGTTCAGGAAAGTGCCATTCACATGGAGTGCGTTCTCCATGATATCCTGCATTTCGGCGATCAGCCGGGCGCTGGCAGCCTTGTTATCGGCAAGGTCGTAATGATGCATATCAGCGACGAGCTGTATGCCGATGGCAAAATCGACATGGAGAAGCTGCTTCCGATTGGACGCATGGCCGGCCAAGTTTACACCCGTGCCGCTTCTGACACCTTCATATTGGAAAGAAAAAAGTAGTGGTATACGGAAAGCGGGAGGTTCTATGAAGTTCGTGACATTTGACACTGGAACCGGCTCGCCGCGTTCCGGTTGGCTGCGGGAAGGCTGCGTCGTCGACATGCATGAGGTCAGTGCAGGGCGGCTGCCGAGCGAATTGCTGGAATTTGTGCGCCGCCATGAGGATTATATGGAGGAGGCCGAGCGAATCGACAGCCGCCTTGGCTCTGATGCGAAGGCAATGCTCGCGCTTAAGGGCATCTATCCGGCATCCGATGTCGCCTTGCTCGCGCCGCTTCCGAAGCCGCCGAGTGTCCGCGATTTCTACGCCTTCGAAGCACATGTGATCGGGGCGAGGCGGAGACGGGGACTTGATATCATGCCGGAATGGTACCAGTTCCCGGTGTTTTATTTTAGCAACCATCAGGCCATTGTAGGCCCGAACGCGCTTATCCGCAAACCGACCGCCACCTCCGCTCTGGATTACGAGCTGGAGGTGGCCTGCGTCATCGGCAAGGAAGGACGCGATATTACTGCCGAAGAGGCTGATTCCTATATATTCGGCTATTGCATCATGAACGACTGGAGTGCGCGCGATATCCAGCGGGAAGAAGTGAAGGTCGGCCTCGGCCCAGCCAAGGGCAAGGATTTTGCCACCTCGCTTGGGCCGTATCTGGTCACCAAGGACGAGCTCGAACAGTATCAGGCAGGCGTGCGCTACGACTTGGAGATGACGGCTCGAGTCAATGGCGCCGAGTTGTCACGAGGGAATATGCGCGACCTCCACTATACGTTCGGAGACATGCTTGCTCGGGCATCATCGGACGCCACATTGTATCCTGGGGATATTATCGGATCGGGCACGGTCGGAACCGGCTGCCTTCTCGAACTGGGGCCTGAGGTTCACCGCTGGCTGGAGCCCGGCGATGTCGTCGAATTAGAGGTCACGGGACTTGGCTTGCTGCGTAACACCATCGGTTGAAGCGGCGAAGAAGCCGCTCAACCGGTATTGAATTGGAAAGAGGAGGATTCGTGTCATGGCCTATTACCGCCGCATGGGAGACATCCCTGGAAAGAGGCATACGATGTTCCGCAAGCCGGACGGCACCCTGTACCGTGAGCAAGTGATGGGAACGAAGGGGTTCTCTGGCATTCAGTCGATCTTGTATCACCATTATCCGCCGACGGCTATCAGCAAGGCGGAAGTGCATGCCGTCTTCGATATTGAGTTCGAAGAGCAGGGGGCGCTTCGCCACCGTCATCTATTGACTGGCGATTGCATGGATGCGGACGACGCTGTCGCTGGCAGACGCTATATGCTTGGCAATGAGGATCTGCTTATCGCGACTGCGAACGTCAATCAGCCGATGGATTATTTCTACCGGAACGGGGACGGGGATGAACTGTTGTTCGTACATGAAGGAGAGGGTGCCGTGGAGACGATGTTCGGCACGCTCCATTACCGTCCAGGGGATTATATCAACATACCGATCGGCACGATCTATCGCGTCATACCGGAGCTGGGGGGCGGACGTACAAAGCTCCTGGTCGTGGAAACGAACAGTTGGATTACAACGCCGAAGCGCTATCGTAACCCGCATGGTCAGCTTTTGGAGCATAGTCCGTTCTGCGAACGGGATTTCCGCGGGCCGGATAAGCTGGAGACTTACGCTCAGCTTGGTGAATTCGAAGTAAGAACGAAGTCTAGGGGATATATCCATCTGCATATATTCAACCATCATCCTTTTGATGTTGTAGGCTGGGATGGGTATTTGTACCCGTGGATTTTCAATATTGCCGATTTCGAGCCGATAACGGGCCGCATTCATATGCCGCCGCCGATTCACCAGACCTTCGAGGGGAATAACTTTGTCATTTGCTCCTTCGTGCCTCGATTATACGATTATCATCCCGATGGAATTCCTGCCCCCTATTTTCACAGCAATGTAGACAGCGACGAGGTGCTCTATTATGTCAGGGGCAACTTCATGAGCCGCAAGGGAGTGAAGGAAGGCTCCATTACCTTACATCCATCAGGCATCCCGCACGGTCCGCATCCTGGCAAGATTGAAGACAGCATCGGCAAAAAGGAAACGACAGAGCTTGCGGTCATGATCGACACGTTCCGTCCGCTGCGCGTTGTCAAGCAAGCGCTGTCCTACGAGGATAGTCAATACATGTACAGCTGGTGCGCGGGTTCGCCGGAAGCGTCGCGAACCGTGTAAGCCCGTTTATGACTGCAAGATGTATGAGCTTCAAGTTACGCTGATGAAAGGAGCGCATCGCATGAAGGATAGGAAAGTCGTGCATTCCGCCGCTGAGGCGATACAGGGAATTCAGGACGGCGCTACCTTGATCGTGGGTGGATTCGGCCTATGTGGAATCCCCGAGCTGGCTATTGCGGCGCTGAGAGACTGCGGTGTGAAGAATCTGACCGTTGTGAGCAACAATTGCGGCGTGGATGATTGGGGGCTCGGTCTCCTGCTCGCGAACCGCCAGATTAAGAAGATGATCTCTTCGTATGTTGGGGAGAACAAAATATTCGAACGCCAGCTTCTGAACGGTGAGCTGGAGGTTGAGCTCGTTCCGCAGGGCACACTGGCTGAGCGCATTCGCGCGGGCGGAGCCGGTATCCCGGCCTTCTATACGGCTACCGGTGTCGGCACGCCGATAGCGGAAGGCAAGGAGCTTAAAGAGTTCAACGGCCGCACATACCTGATGGAAGAGGCGATTGTCGGCGATTTTGCGTTCGTGAAGGCGTGGAAGGGGGATACGCTCGGAAATCTGATCTACCGGAAGACAGCCCAGAACTTCAATCCGCTGGCAGCAGCAGCAGGTAAAATTACGATTGCCGAGGTGGAGGAGCTGGTTGAGCCGGGACAATTGGATCCGAATCATATTCATACGCCTGGTATCTATGTGCAGCGGATACTTCACGGAACCGGATATGAAAAGCGGGTGGAACGGCGCGTTGTCCAGTCGGCGGCGCAGCAAGGAACGGAGGGATTCGCATGAGTGATGCACGTCAAGCCATCGTGCGGCGAGCAGTGCTGGAGATTGCGGACGGGATGACAGTCAATCTCGGCATCGGCATGCCGACCCTCATTGCAGGCATCATTCCGCCAGAGTTCGATGTGATGCTCCATTCGGAGAACGGCCTGCTCGGCATCGGGCCATACCCATTGGAGGGGAGCGAGGATCCGGATCTGATTAACGCAGGCAAGGAGACGGTTAGCGCTGTGGAGGGGGCGTCCTACTTCGACAGTGCCGAATCGTTCGCCATGATCCGCGGTGGTCATATCGATCTCGCCATTCTGGGCGGGATGGAAGTATCGGAACAGGGCGATCTGGCGAATTGGATGATTCCCGGCAAAATGATTAAAGGCATGGGAGGCGCCATGGATCTGGTGAATGGTGCCCGGCGCATCGTCGTCATTATGGAGCATGTGAACAAGCATGGTGAATCTAAAATCAAGCGCGAGTGCAGTTTGCCGCTGACAGGCAAACGAGTCGTCGATCGGTTAATTACCGATTTGGCCGTATTTGATTTTACCGAAGAAGGCATGGTCTTGATCGAGACACAGCAAGGAGCTGACGTAGAAGAGATTCGTCACAAAACCGAGGCGACGTTCCGAATAAGCCCAGCGTTGAACGCGGCGAACGCAACGCCTCGGGCATCGGAGTAAAGGGCTAAGGAGGAGCGTGTATGCAAGTGTCTGTCAAGATCCCGACAAGAAAAGAAATCGAGCCGCTCGGCGTGTACGTGCCTGGAAAACCGATTGAAGAGGTAAAAAGGGAGTTCGGCCTTACGGAGATCATCAAGCTCGCGTCCAATGAAAATCCGTACGGCTGTTCGGAATTGGCCGCCCAGGCTATTGTACGCGAAATGGAGAAGTGCGCCTTGTATCCGGAAGGAACCGCTCCCGAATTGGCGGCGAAGCTGTCAGCTCATCTGGGCGTGGAGCCTGAATATTTCATTGTCGGCAATGGTTCCGACGAAATTATCCGTTTACTAACGCGGAGTTATATCGCCGCAGGGGACGAGGCGATCATGGCCGATGTCACATTCCCTCGTTACGATACGAACGTTCGTATTGAGGGAGGCGTTCCCGTTGCGGTGCCGCTCATCGAGGGCGTTCATGATCTGGACGGCATGCTGAAGGCGATCGGCAGCAGGACGAAGATGATCTTCATATGCAACCCGAACAATCCAACAGGGACAATTGTGGGGCGAAGCGAGCTGCTTGCCTTCATCGAACAGGTACCACGACATATTTTGCTGGTCATCGACGAGGCATATTACGAGTATGTGTCCGACCCGGACAACTTACAGACCATACCTCTGCTTGCCAGCTATCCAAATCTGGTCATCTTGCGTACGTTCTCTAAGATTTATGGCTTAGCTGCGCTGCGAGCAGGCTACGGTATGATGCATCCGAGCATCGTGCAGGAGCTGATCAAGGTAAAGGAGCCGTTCAATTCGAATCGAATGGCGCAAGCTGCGGCTCTTGCCTCACTGGACGATACGACGTTCGCCGAAGACTGTGCCCGGCGGAATGAGGCGGAGAGAACCAAGCTGGTTGCGGAATTGAAGCAGTTGGGTTTGTCCTGCTATCCATCGCACGCCAACTTCCTGATGGTGAAGCTGAATTGTTCTGGTGACGATGTATTCCGCTCGTTACTGGAGCGGGGCGTGGTGGTGCGCGCGGGCAGTTTGCTCGGCTATCCAGATACGATTCGTGTATCCATAGGAACGGAGCAGGAAAATCAGGTGTTCATCGAGGCGCTTCGGCATATTCTTGGTCCTTGCGTCAAATCGGTTTGACCAATCGGGCGCTTCTTTATTGCTGACCTATGTTCGAACGGTTGGTATTGGGATATAACGAGCTATGTTTGCATAGCGATGACTTGAATGATTATCTATTGCATATTAGTGACTATTGATGGTTATCAGTGGATATCAATGTCTATCAGTGACTATCAGTGACTATCGGTGACTATCAGTGACTAAATAATGCATTGCAGATGGGGGTGACGGTCTGTCGGACGTTGTAATTGCAAGCGCTGTGCGAACGCCGATCGGTGCGTTCATGGGCGGATTGAGCGAAGTACCGGCTGTTGAACTGGGAGCGCGGGTTATCGCAGAAGCACTGGGGCGAGCCGGGGTACAGCCGGGATCAGTGCACGAAGTGATTATGGGCAATGTACTGCAGGCGGGCAGCGGCCAAGGGCCAGCACGTCTGGCCGCAATGAAGGCAGGGCTTCCCTGTGAGGTGCCGGCCGTCACGATTAATAAAATATGCGGCTCAGGTTTGAAGGCGGTCATTATGGCTGCGCAGGCCATCAAGGCTGATGATGCGGATCTCATTGTCGCGGGCGGCATGGAAAATATGTCGCTTGCACCTTATGTATTGGCGCAAGGCAGAACGGGATACCGGCTTGGGAATGGGGTAATTGAGGACAGCATCCTCAAAGACGGACTTACCTGCTCGATATGTGACATTCATATGGGCAAAACTGCGGAAAATATTGCGGCGAAATATGGCATTGCGAGAGAAGAGCAAGATGCCTTCGCTCTGACGAGTCAACAGCGGGCTCGCGAGGCATGGGAGCGCAGTGAGTTCTCCGCTGAAATCGTGCCGGTGGAGATTCGAACCAAGAAGGGGCTGGCGACAATTGAAGCCGATGAGCATTTCCGTCCTGATGTGACGGCTGCTGCCCTGGCCCGACTCAAGCCTGCATTCCAGCCAGACGGCACGGTAACAGCCGGAAATGCTTCCGGCATTAACGATGGGGCGGCAGCGCTAGTGGTCTGCTCTAGGCGTATGGCGAAGCAGCTTGGGCTGTCCGTGCTGGCGCGCGTCCGCGGCTATGCCTGCACCGGCGTGGATCCAGCCTTTATGGGCATGGGCCCTGTATCAGCCGCGCAGGCGGCGGTAAAGAAGGCGGGCATGTCGCTGGCGGATATTGACCTGGCGGAAATAAATGAAGCTTTCGCCGCCCAATCGATTGCCGTCATCAATGAGCTTGGGATCGATCCAGCGATCGTCAATGTGAACGGCGGCGCCATTGCACTCGGGCATCCGATTGGCGCCAGCGGCGCGCGTATCCTCGTGACGCTGTTGCATGCCATGAAGCGCAGGCAAGCAGCCACTGGGCTCGCCACCTTGTGTGTCGGCGGCGGCCACGGCGTCGCTGTCATTGTCGAGCAAGTGTAAAATATCAAACACGAAGCACCTCCGATACTCCTTGAGTCGGAGGTGTTGTCGTCTGATAGAGCTAAGGAAGAATAAACATGAATGAAGTCGTGAAGGGCCTAAGATGATATGGCTTTATCCTGTATCCGATGATGTGGACAAAATGGATCCATCGTGGTCAAGTTTAAATGTGAAATATTGTATAATGATAAAAGGCAGTATATTTCAAGCAGTATATTTCAAAGAAAAAAGGAGGAAAAGCATGAAGCAAACCCCATCAGTTGAAGCTTTGTTTAAACCTTTCTCGATTGGCCCACTAGAACTGAGCAATCGCATTGTCATGGCGCCTATGACGCGCATGTTCTCTCCAGAGGGTATCCCAGGGGAGAATGTGGAGTCGTACTATAGACGTCGTGCAGAGAATGGTGTTGGGCTTATTATAACGGAAGGTACAGTCATTAATCATCCTGCAGCAGCGTCACACCCGAATATTCCGAGATTTTATGGAGAAGACGCCCTAGATGGCTGGTCTAGGATCGTTCAGTCGGTACATAAGGCAGGGGGAAGAATTATTCCACAGCTATGGCATGTCGGAACCCAGCGCGCAGTTGGGCAAGCGCCGAATCCAGAGGCTTTGCCTATTGGCCCATCGGGTATAACAGCTGATGGCTTGAAGGTGAATGAACCGATGACGAAGAACGAAATTGACATGGTAGTGGATGCATTTGCTCAAGGTGCAGCAGATGCGCAAAGACTTGGTTTTGACGGTATTGAGCTCCATGGGGCACATGGTTATCTTATCGACCAATTTTTCTGGGAACAAACGAATCAACGAAAGGACGAGTATGGAGGCGGGATCGTAGAACGGACGCGTTTTGCAGTTGAGATTGTGAAAGCTTGCAGAGATGCCGTTGGTCCAGACTTCCCGATCATATTCCGTTTCTCTCAATGGAAAATAAGACCCTTTACGGCTAAATTGGCCTATACACCAGATGAGCTGGCTCAATTTTTATCTCCATTGGTAGATGCAGGGGTAGATGTATTTCATTGCTCGACTCGACGTTTTTGGGAACCTGAATTCGAAGGTTCTTCTCTTAATTTAGCTGGATGGACGAAGAAGATTACAGGAAAACCTGTCATAACTGTAGGCTCTGTGGGATTAGACAGTGAATTTTTAAGTTTCTTTGCGGAGGGTAAAGGGGCCCAGAATGTAAACATTGACGGCTTGATCGAGAGACTTGAGCAAGATGAATTTGATTTGGTAGCGATAGGCCGGGCTTTGCTCGCCGATCCCGCATGGGCTGCAAAAATACGTGATGGAAGAGTGGATGAGCTGCTTCCTTTTACCAAGGAAGCGTCAAAGGTATTATTCTAATATGTTCGTTTCCTACGTCTAAAGAAGCCACTCTTGGAAACATCCTCTACGTTGATGGTTATTATGAATACTTGTATAACTTTGGATGACATGAATGGTAATGAAGAGAGGGTTACTCTTGTCTCCACGTACAAAGGAACAGGACGAAGAAATTCGAAAACAGCGAAAACAAGAAATATTGCAAGCAGCCATGCTTGTGTATGCAGATAAAGGATATTCAGCTGCCGAGGTTGGTGATATCGCAGCAAGGGCCGGACTGGCGCGCGGTTTGATGTACCATTATGTTGATTTTCCACTTCTAGATACGACCGTATCGAGTTCCCAATAGAAAAAACTACTACACATCTATCTCTTCTAGTCGTTGGCTGTTAGACACCCACTGATAAATCATCTTGAAGCTGTGCACTCTAATAATGAAAAATTGTGAATAGCCCTGTTGGTTTATTCTGTACAAATGGTGTCGCGAAGACTTCCATTTTACATAAAATCCAACAGGGCTTTATTTCTAGTGTCTTACTTCGTATTAGAATTCGTCATCTAATCGCCGTCATTCATCCGATGATACGGACAGAGTGCTTCCATCATGGCTACGGTTTCCTTGTCTAAGTCTTTATCTCGTTCCAGCAGACCATTCGACACGATTTCAAATTTCTCTTCTTTCATATTTTGCCCGAATTTATACTTGGCTGATAACTCATGCACGTTGATGCGGACAACGGAGGTGCTTTTGATCTGACCCGTATAGTCTGGATCCTCCGGATCAATCGGAGCATAGCCTCCCTCTGGCTGAAGCTTCTGCATAAAGGCGGTCAATGCTTCCGCTTTCTCTGTTAGATCCGACACCTTTTCCGCATGGCCTTTGATCAGAACCGATTTGAAGAAGGCTGTTGCAGGGCAGGCCAGCTTCGCTTCAGTGAAATAGGAGGGAATGATTGCGTACTCCTTCGCCACAGAGAATGTAACACGCTGATCTGCCTTGATGTTCTTCATCTTGCGTCCTGATACGCTGCCGTGAAAATAAATAAAGCCGTTGTGATATACAAAATTAAGCGGGGTAAGCTCTGGCCATCCATCCTCATTGATCGTCCCGAGAATGCCAAAGCTCATTTCTTGCATAAATTGCTCGGTTTCCACTGTGTCCATGACTTCGAATTCTTTTCTTCGCATTAACAAAGACCTCCTCCGATTACTCCATTCGATCTTGTTTGTGTAGTATTTAGCTTACCTCACGAATTGACAATGAAAAAGATCCAATTTAGATTAGTTTTACTAGACCATTGGTGACGGAGGATGAGTTTATGCAATTCCACATTCCTTACCATTCCTATCTGGATCAATATCCATCCAAACGCCTCGCACTATATCATGCCATCCGAGATTCCATTGCCGCACAAGTATTTGTAAAGGATACAAGACTGCCATCGAGCCGGGAAATGGCTGCCCTGTTCGGGCTATCTCGGGGAACTGTCAATGAGGTGTACGATATGTTGTCTGCTGAAGGTTATATTTCAAGCGGGGTGGGAAAGGGAACCTTTGTTGCGTTCCAGCCCTCAACCAAGAGAGGAACTGATACTCCCTGTCAAGAGCTGAACGTATTGTCCGACTGGGGGATGCGTCTGAAGGAGATCGAGGAACGGCGGGATGAAAATAGCGGAATGCGCATCAAGGCCGGCTTGAGAGTAGCGAATTTCAAAGAGTTCGGTTCTGGTACACAATGGTTTCCGGATAAAGAGTGGAATCGCAGCTTGTATGCGCAGGCCAGATTGCTGCACAGCAGTGACCGAATGAACCGATTGGTGTCCACATTAGGCGATGATAGGCTTAGAGACAGTATTGCCCAATATATAAGACGAGCACGGGGCATAGCTGCTGATCCGAGTCAGGTGATTGTGTTCAATGGTTCGAAGCAGGCACTCGCTTTGACGGCACAGTTGTTCATTAATCCTGGGGATCGCGTAGTTGTTGAGAATCCGGGATATACGGGAGCCATACATATCTTCCAGACGCTAGGGGCGAGCTGTGTTCATGCACCTATTGATGGACAGGGGATAATACCGCATGATTGGCAGGCTAAGCTGCTTCTTGTGACGCCTAACCGCCAGTTTCCGACAGGGGCTGTGTTGACAATGGAGCGCCGTCAGCAACTGCTCGCTTGGGCTTCGGAGAACAATGCGCTCATTCTAGAAGACGATTATGACAGCGTGTTCCGTCATCGGGGCAAATCGCTGGAGCCGTTGAAAGTGTTAGATAGTGAGGGTCGAGTCATCTATATCGGAAGCTTCAGCAACACGCTGCTCCCACATATGCGCATCGGTTTTGCGGTTGTGCCGACATCGCTCGTCTCCGTGTTCGCTAAAGCGAAGGGGGTATTCGAGCCGAATCCGAGCAACTTGCTGGAGCAGCGCACGTTGGCTTCTTGGATGCACAATGGCCAATATGAACGGCATCTACGAAGAATGAAGCGGGTGTATGGGAAGAAGTTCAAGCTGCTGCAGGATCTGTTGACGGCACATGTATCGCATTTGTTCCATTGGATCGAAGCGGATGCCGGATTAAGCATTTTCGGATGGTGGCGAGGCAGCATAGAGCAATATGTCACGTTTCGTACAAAGTGCTCGGAAGAAGGCATTTACTGGTCTGATACCTGCATTCAGGAAGAAACTGGTGAAGGTATGAATCAGTATGGTGCGTACTTTTATTTCCCTCGAATGTCTGAAGACGACATAATTTATGGGGTTATGAAGATGAAGGAGGTTTGGGCGAGTCTGGTGGTGGAAGGATGAAGGCAAGTGAAGTGTCAGTTTAGCAGACAGAATAGATAGCGCAAAGTATTGAGGGGAACGAACAGATTGTCTTCCCTTGTGTGCGAATCGAATTTTACGCTTTCCGGGTTACACGGTCTTAGATCGGCTTCACCCTGCATACAGTGCAAGGAGGGAGCGTGATCCAATGATCGAGAATGAGAAGATAAAGAGATATTATAAGCTGAAGCAGCAGCAAAAGGAAATTGAGGATGAGCTGTCGGCGCTGCGAAGCGATATTATTCAATACTGTGAAGAGCAGGGAGAGTCAGAGATAGACGTGGGCAATTACCATGTGAAGCTGGTTCAGCAACAGTATAGACAATATGATGATGCCAAGCTGTATGCGGCTCTGCCTGACCCGGAAGTATGGCGCTTGCTGTCCAAGCCGGATACTGCGAAGATAAAGAGCTTGATACAACTGGGTGTCATTTCAGATGAGAGCATTTCAGACACGTACAGCGTGCATCCGAAGGTATTGCTTCATGTGGATAAAAAGTAATTGATTTCGGGAAAATCGAAGTAGAGGGCATCGGCAAAGCAAGGATACTGTCGATGTCTTTTTGCTGTATGGAGCAAACGATGCTCATGGAGGGAATGTATCTGAAAATCGAAATTCATTTATTTTTCAGGAAACATTTTACATATATTCAACGTATAAGAAGAAACGAAATATATGAGCGTCATCGATAGAGTAGACAACATGGAGAAGGTTAGTAGGTTGCTAGATTTGCAATCAGCATTCGGGATGTTCTTCATTTACACACCGATTATGCGAGGTGATTCATATTGTGTTATCTTCACTGCCCCCATGATCTTCAAATGCTTGAGAAAATCGAACGACTTAAAAAGCAACTTATTTCGATTGTCAATGAAAAGAACGATTTCAAAGATGATGAGGTTGTGAGGATTAGTCAGGAATTAGATGTGTATTTGCTAGATTATCAAAAAAAACGATTGTTCGCTTCTACTTCTACCTCTACAGTACCTACTCAGAAGCAGAGGAAAGAGTCGATGGCGGAGTAGTACGTACATCCTCAAACTGCTGTCGACTCTTTAGACCCTGTAGACATCAATACAACAACTGGGTATACCACTTGGTAAGGTACAAACTACCCATATAAGTACCATTCGTCAATCCATGGATAATCCCCATAGTGCTCGCGGATAAAACGAATCACGGAGTCAATCATCTCCCATGCTCGCTGATAGCATGGATATTCATTCAGCTCCATATGAGGAGTAATCGCCCCCCCAGTTGGTATCACGCTTAAATAGGATACAATCCGTTCTTCCTGCAAGCTGCCGAAGCGGGTAGTTGATAAAAAAGTAGACAGCCACTTATCATGTGGATAGCTCTTTCCATCCAAAATATAGGACAGCTGACATAGCTCCCTTACAATCTTGGAGCAGTGCAGACTAGTGGAAATCGCATCGCCGCGCTTCAACGGATGCCGCATCCAATCGAGCGTAAACTGCAAGCTGAGGTAAAGAGGCTTGATAACCTTGATCGGATTGGACAAGAAGTGCGCAGATTGCTGCGCAATTGTATGCCTGAATCGAGACTCAGGATCATGAATAGGGATCGCCTGCTGGAATTCCCACACTTGCGGATAGTTATTCTCCTCGAAATATCCTTCCAATACTGAGAACGGCTCAAAGTGATAATGGCCATCCCAATCTCCAATCGGCTGGAATGCGCCATCCTCTGTCGTGCTTAGGCCTGCTTCCCGATATCCGCGGATAATCGCTTGCCGAATATCTTCGTCACAGAAGAATACAAAATCAATATCCGAATACTGATCGCAATTGCCGCGGGATACACTGCCCTTTACAACAAGTGAACATTGATTCCAGTAGTGAGAGAGGACAGGGTGTCTGGATAGCTCATTGGCATGTATATAGGCTTGCTGCAATAGCTCTTTGCTCTTGTCATTCATAGATGGACCTTCTCTCAATCTAGTAGTGTAAAGAGTACGGATGCTCTTTCGATTGTAGTTCGAAGGAGAGATCAGTGCAAGGACGTTGATAACGGGTGGCAGCTGGGAACAGAGCCCTTTGGCTTCCTCATAGAAATCGAAAGGGCTGAGATATCTGTTTACTATTATCTACTCATAGCGAGCTCCATCATAACGCCGCCCGAATATCATTCAGCAAGTAGCGCTGGCTTATTTCCTCCAGGCGTGCGAACTCTTCTTCCAGCTGATTTTTCAGGTTGCTGTCAGGCACATATCGCGGTGTCAGTACTTGATGATGCTGTAGACTCTGTAATCTGTACGGTGTCGGCGGATGAGTGGAATCCAATTGTACAGTGATGGAATCGCGAATCCGTTGGATTCGTTTCTGCTCGCTTGCGGGGACATGCTCCATCTTTTGGCGGAATTCCCCGAACAAATCCGAATTAAAGCGGTAGCGTGCGATTTGTTCAGCCGTCAGCCAGAATACGGGAGCGAAGTGAGATTTGCTTAAGGCCGAGCATGCGGCATCTGTTCCTGCAATCTCGCCCGCGACTCGGTCGGCCAAATACTCGGCGCGCTGGCTCTCATCCCAGACCGTAATACCAAGGCCGTAATACAGGATGAAAATCAGATTGGCCAGCTGCAACTGGGCATATCGCATCGGTGTGGATATAGGCCTGAGCACTTCTCCTTCTTCGCAGTATGGATATACGAACTCGTACCACGAAGCCATAATTCGCCTCGCTGACACGATAAACCAGGAACGGGTCACATCCTTATGCGCATGATGCGCGGTCTCGTGGGCGAGGATTGCGATCTTCTCCGATAGGCTCAATGCCGAAAATAGAGGTACTCCAATCCCGATGATCTTGGTTCGGCGCCGGCCGAACTTGGTAAAGTACGCATTGTATGAATTCGTCATCCGAATCTCGTCGATCGGCGGTGCTTGAACAGCTGCGGCAATGTCATCGGCGAGACGATACAATCCGGGATATTCCTCCCGCCGCAGAGGCTGGCCCGACAGTCTCCACCTGGAGGGCAGCATTAAGTCGGTGAATAGTAGAAACGGGACAATGGCAAGCATAGTAAGCAATAACGAATTGCTATAAAAAAACCAATACACCGCAATAATCGGTAGGCTGAAGGTACCTGCAAGGATACTTCCGGCTAACAAATAAGCGAGCGCTTTACGCCAGGTTAAGGGATACGTAATCCGATCGGTATGCAGATTCTCCTCAAGCAATAGCTGTGATTTTTTGACTCCCATGCGGTAATTGAGCCGTTCCACAAGGCCTAGTGAAGAGATGGGGCGCCAGTCCGGATCGATGTTCCAATTGCATTCCTCGCACCAGGTAACATACCCCGGCACGGATTCCATTTTGTGCCCGCATTCCGGGCAGTATTCCGTCGTTTGATTGGTCATTTTCTCACTCCAACATGATGGATTCATAAAAGCTTCCTTATCATGTATCGGTAAATGACACCAGAACGTGAATCGCATGGGAAATTAGGGAGGGGCAATCTGACGTCTGATCAGCATTATAGTTCTGTCATCATAAAACTTAACGATGCTGCGTTTCTTCATGAATATAGTGCCGCTGCCATTCAGGGTTCCATGTACGATGGAACTTAATTTCTTTTTTATATACAGAGAATAAATGGAAATCCCATTTCCAACCTATGAAATCATGAAAATAAGTGATAAATTAATATACCGTCTACTATGTGCGTAAATATGAACATGAACATCGACACGAACATCAATGGAAAAGAGGAAATGGATAGTGGAACTAGGTATAAGCACGTTTGTTGAGACTACGCCTGATGTGAATACCGGAATCACGATTAGCCACGCAGAACGGCTGCGGCAGGTGGTCGAGGAGATGATCCTCGCAGATCAGGTAGGGCTGGATGTATATGGGATAGGGGAGCATCATCGTCCGGACTTTGCGGCATCCTCTCCTGCGGTTGTATTAGCTGCAGCAGCAACTCAGACGACAAGAATTCGGCTTACAAGCGCAGTGACGATCCTGTCGTCTACCGATCCTGTGCGTGTATTTCAAGACTTTGCAACTGTGGATGGCCTCTCTAATGGTCGTGCAGAAATTATGGTTGGTCGTGGTTCGTTTCTGGAATCATTCCCTTTGTTCGGTTGTGATCTGAACGATTATGAAGAACTGTTCGATGAGAAGCTGGATTTGTTGCTGCAGATTCAGAAGTCGGAGAAGGTAAGCTGGAGCGGGAAGCATCGCCCTGCGATTCATGAACTAGGCATCTATCCGCGTCCTGTGCAGGAGCATTTGCCAGTGTGGATTGGAAGCGCAGGAAGTCCGGAATCCGCGGTCAGAGCAGGGAAAATGGGACTTCCATTCGTTTTGGCGATCATCGGACCAGTGAAGCCGCTTGATTATGCATCTCAGGCTGAACTATACAAGAAAGCTGCTGCGGAAGCAGGTCACGATGTAAACCGTCTGACGATTGCTTCGCATTCTCATGGGTTTATCGCGAAGGAGCAGAAGCAAGCGATCGAGACATTCTTCCCGTCCACATTTGCAAGAACGAATGTGAGAGCGAAGGAAAAAGGAGCGCCTCCGTACACGAGAGCGAATTACGACGCGGCTTGCAGCCCTGAGGGTGCTCTCTATGTTGGCGATCCCGAGACGGTAGCCCAAAAAATTATCGAGCTCCGTAAGCACGTAGGGGTTAAGCGATTTATGCTGCATATGCCGCATGGCACTATGCCTCACGAAGAGGTTATGGAAGCGATACGGCTGTTCGGAACAGAAGTAGCGCCTCGTGTCAGAGAAGAAGTGGCTCGATGGGAACAAAATCAAGGTTGAGCTGGATGCGAGAAGACGCTGCCCGAATGAGGCAGCGTCTTTTTTATCGTTTCTAACCGTAGTTTCCCGTAACCCAGCCAATACATATGTAGGTTTATGGAAATGCATGCTTGCTCACTCGAAACAGCCATTGATGCCATCAGTTTTGGTAATCATTTGTTAGATGATCCTTCGTCGATATGAATTTGCAGCAGTTTGGGATTCCAGGTCACATGAAGACCAAGTCCTTTTTCTAACAACTGATAAGGTATGGAGGTAGTACCAGTTGCACCGACTAAAGGTTTCTCACGATCAATGAACCCACCGTCATAAACAATGCGATCTTGTTCATATCCGAAGGACAATGTTCGGCTCTTGTACGTTATAGAGTAAGGCATTGCAACACCGTATTCCGCGTTGAACTGCAGCTTCGTACCGAGTGCCGCCGCGACTGTCGCTGCGGGGAGAAGCACGGTATTGGTTTGAATGAAAGAAGGATACCTGGAGTTGATGAGCTTGCCATTGACGTAAATGTCTGCCGTACGTTCTACAGGAACAGGGCTATAGACCATATTGTCTTTAAATTTCTTCGTTGTCCCGATCGAAGAAAACATATTTCCACCCCAGCCCCATACGTTCCCATCTTCCGCTATAGCTTGACTGTGGAATGCCCCTGCGGCTATCGCCGTAACTTTAGGCAAACCGTTTACTTTTCCCTGCTTACCAGTCGGTGTTCGTCCTCCATAGCTGTACACTTCACCGGAAGTCGTTAATAATAGTTCGTAATCGTCATAAGTGCGGATGGATTTTATCGTCAGCTGGGGCTGAACGGCGACAGGCTTTCCTTGTTCCTTTACTCTCCAGACCTTTCCCTTCTTGTTCAGAGCAAGCAGGGAATGACCGGAAGAGATCATGCGAATATCAGAAAGTCCTTGGATTTTTGTTGGTTTTGCTGCGTCTGACCAACTCCACACGGTACCATCTTTTTTCACTGCATATATTTTTTCTGCGGAGGCTTCAATTTGAACGATTTCGGATAAGCCTTTCACTTGCACGGGCTTCACAGGAGCTGTCTCTGTTCCTTTTGCACGCGGCCAGTACCACACCGTCCCGTCATCGAGAACTGCTGCACCCCTATTGGATGTTGCGGTTGTGGAAACGGCATGCTTTATTCCTTGAATCTGATGTGGCAGAATGGAATGCTGGCGGCCGTCTTTAGAGTCTCCTGAGGCACCCCATGTCCATACGGTTCCATCGGTTTTCGTGGCCAAGTGATAACCTTCTCCGCTCGTTGAGATATGACGGATGTCTGTCAGCTCAAATAGTCGAATCGGATAGGAGTCGTAAATGGTCACTGTTTCTTGGATGCCCATTTCCCCAGTGAGATTGCGGCCCCAAGCCCACACTGATCCGTCACTGCGCAGCGCGATGGAATAATAATATCCTCCCTCGACTTGTATGAATTTTGGCAGCGATTCTTTTGTGGAATTGGCTGCTGAGGCAGCACTAGCAGTCGATGATAACGATGCAGTGAAGAGGATCATAAATGTGAGAACGACAGACAGCAATCGAAAGGTATGTATGTGTCGTGATGAGGTCGTGTGAGTTAGTGAGTCGCGTGTAATGGATGGTTGCATTCGTTTGCTCCTTTCTAATTAAGAGGGATTGAGTAAAATAGTGGATCGATATATTGACGATCCAATTTCATATAAAGTTGCCAAGTTATTAAGTTATTAAGTTATTAAGTTGTTAACATGAAACTCTTCTATTTTAACTATAGGCTATGTTCCAAAGGTTGGCAGATGATTAAGTTGTTAACATGAACCTCCCCCGGCAGACGTTTTCATCACCTTATATCGCATCTTCTTCATTTTCCCTGTTCTTTAAGCTCTGATGGATAGCACTCATAATAGTCCCGGAACAGCTTTGCAAAATGGCGTGCACTGTAATAACCGACGGCTTCGGCAACCTCCTGCACTTTAAGATGAGGCTCCTTGAGCAGCAGCTCCTTCGCTTTCAACATTCTTGTTTCAGTTACATATTTCAAAAATGGTATGCCATGCTTCTTATGAAATAAGCTGCTTAAATAATTCGGCGTCACATGGAACATATCCGCGATTTGCTTCATTCCAATGTTATGCATATAGTGCTCGTCAACCAAAGCAACGACTTGCTGCACGATATCTTTGTTCATGCTGCCATGACGTGGAGGCTGGATTATCATCTGATCCCCGAGACTTTTCAATTGCCCAAACCAGCATTCTTGATCTTCTATCTTGTCTATCGATATTCCAATCGAATAGGATATGGATTCTTGAATCCGATAAACAAGGGCTTGATTTGCCAAGTGTGTTCCACGCAATCTGCGAAGTTCTTTTTCCATGCACACGATGGCTCTAGAATAACCGTAATAGTCTTGCTGACGGAATAATCGGCATACCCTCTCAACAAGACGACTTATAGAGAGCGATTCATGCTGCTGATCCAATTCGAGTAGGTCGTGAAGTGCCAACGTGTGCTCCATCGGGAACAGCATGCGAAGGGGAGCGATTCGCTGAAGCTCTCCCACCTTCTGCGCTGCTTCTAGAAGATTCGCACACTCTTCGATCTGAATGGTAGTAATGGTAGGAGAGGAAGAAAACTCACCTTTACACATTTGCTGGACAGCATTCTCCATCTCCTTTTGAAGCTCCGCGGCATGTTGCTGGTGTGCAACTGGCCATGACCATACGATTGCAGGATTACCGCTAGTGAGGGGCAATGCGACGGCATGGAGACTGGTGGTAAGAGATTGATTACGGATGAGCAACTGCAATTGCTCATGGAACTGCTGCTGCCGCAAAAGCGTCTCTTGTTCTGAGAGACAGCCGTCGAAATAGAACACGTTGACTTTGTATCGCCGTATCCCAAGCTGACATAGGTTTGCTTGATTGCCGCTGCTGCCATGCATACAAGAAAGAATGGCATGTTCAAGCTGGCGATTGAGATCCAAGATATGTGCATCATGGATTTCCTTCGCACGGATTAGGCTATCCTGAAGCTCATCGAGACTGAATGGCTTCAATAAATAATTGCATGCGCCAAGACGCAGCCCTTCCTTCGCATATTGGAATTCCGAATGGCCGCTTACGATAATCCACTTCGTATGAGGGGAGTTATCCCGACTCTGCGCGATGACCTCCAGACCATTCAACTTCGGCATCCGAATATCGACGAACACAAGGTCTGGCTGCCGCTCTGCCACATATCGTAGGGCTTCTTCTCCGTTACGGGCTTCTCCGATGACGTGGACAGGCATGTTCAATTCAGCCAGCATGCTTCGCAAACTGGCTCTTACCAAGGCCTCGTCGTCTACCACTAAAATCCTCATGATAAGCTGTCCTCCTTCGAAATCTGAATCGTTACGCAAGTGCCGATATGAGGCTCGCTTACAATGCTCAGTTGTGCGTTCGGGTAGACGAGCTTCAATCGCGAATTTACGTTGGCAAGACCAACATGTGCTTGAGATTGCATCGCCTTCGCATCGAATCCAACACCGTCGTCACGCACTTCGATACAGATAAGCGGGTCGTTGTCTTGCTGCTTGATGGAAGCGGACACGTGAATGGTGTGATCTTGATCATCGGGTTCAATGCCATGGATGACGGCGTTCTCCAATAGAGGCTGGATGAGCAGTTTTGGAATCCGGCACTCAGCAGCTTCATCATCATAGTGAATATGAATCGTCAGCCTGTCTTGGAAGCGAAGCTGCTGCAGCAGCGCATATTTGGTTAGAAACTTGAATTCGTGTTCGACCGTTGTCCATTGATTTTCCTCTAGAATGTAGCGCAGCATACCGCTCAGTGAAATAATGGCCGTTTCCAGACTCTTCGTATCGCCGATGCGGTTCAATCCGATGAATCCGGACAGCACGTTGTATAGAAAATGGGGCTGTATTTGCGATTGCAAGGCTCGATTTTCTGCATGCTGCTGTGCCAGAACCGCTTTATATTCGCGATTAATGAGCTCATCGAGCTGGATGACCATTTTATTTAACGAATGCCCAAGGTAAGACAACTCGTCTGATCCTACCCCTTCATAACGCGCCTGCAAATTTCCATTGCGCACTTTCGTCATCACTTCTTTCATCTGCGTGATCGGCTTAACGATCCATTGCGATGAGTAGCGGAATACGAAAAAAGTGACAATGAGGCCGCCAATCGAAATGAGTGCTGCCGTGATGTAAATCCAATGTACCTTTTGCTTAAGCTCGTCATTGGATAAGAATACGGTGATTTCCCAATTTGCTGGCTTGATAGTCTGGGTTACGGTCACGAATCTGGTGTCCTGTACGTCTTCATTCCCTCGGGTCTGAAGTTGTTTGAGCATTTCTTCGGTCAACGGCTTGCCTGAATAGATTACATTTCCCATGTCATCCGTAATTGCGACGACAGAACTAACGTTAAATGGAATGTCCTTCGTGATCTGATCGAGTACATTCGTATCTGCATCGGCAGATATGACCGCGAGCGGCTGGCCGGATTCTGGATTTTTAATTAATCGGGATACGGAGAATACCTGAATGGTGGATGGGTTCGTCAAGTAGGTCTGCGAATGAGAACTGATGAATGCAGCCTTCCCATCTCTTTTCACTGCTTTTTGATACCATAATTCGTACTGGAACGGAAAGTCGGGAACGAGGTCTATGCTGCTGTTCTTGGTTGTGAGGTAGGATTTCCCGTTCATCGTAATGATGAGCGTGCTGAGAATATCTTTGCGGGTATTGATTAAGTAATTTGGCAATGTGCCTGTTAAGGCGCGATCCGTCTGAAGCTTCGTGTATGCGCTTGCATGTTCATATACATTGTCGGCAATAATCTTCAGCGCATGTATGACATTGTCATTCAGATAGGGGGAAGCCGTCAGCCGTTCCAAATCATCCAGATAAGTCTCAATATTACCGGCCATAGCGTGCAGGGTTCCTGCCGTCAGCTTCTCCGTGTCTCTGATGAGCACATGCTGGGCGTAGATGGGAAGTACAAATGCCAATAAGACAAATGGAGTGACAATGGTCAGGCCATATACGAGCGTCAGCTTGGATCGTAGTGACTTGAATGCAGCCATAATCGCCAGCCTCCTTCACTTAAGTTAAAGGATAGGTACTCCTTGCAGGTTCGTCAATACGAAAATCGACAGTGTAGAAATGAGCGGATCAATTGTAGGTTTATAGCATATGAAAGCGCAATCATAAATGGTATCTTCTAAACAGAAAACGGAATCAACGACCATATCGTCGGCAAGGGGGATACAGATGAAACGGAACAATTGGTTCAAGATGCTCACACTGCTTGTTATCGCAGCATGTCTGCTTGCGGCATGCGGAACAGGAAGTACGGGCGGGGATGCAGCTGGAGGAAAGGCATCTAGCAGCGACCCCGGTCAGAGTGCAGGAAGCAAGGGAGGAACCGGGGTCAATCTTACGGTTATGACGAACGTGGTTGGCGAGTCAGCGAAGGTGCTCCAGGAGATCGCCAATCAATTTATGAAAGACAATCCAGACATTAAAGTGGATTTCAGTGCTCCAGGTGCGGAGTATGAGAACATTATGAAAATGAAAATGGCATCCAATGAGCTGCCTGATGTATTTGCGACTCACGGATGGGCCAAGGTTCGTTACGGCGCGTATTTAGCTGACCTGAAGGGCGAAGAGTGGGCAAGCAAGCTTAACGCCTCCATCAAACCTGCTGTAACCGACGATCAGGGGAAAGTGTTCGTGCTCCCTATGGATCAAGATAAAGGCGGGCCTGTGTACAATGCAGCAGTGCTGGAGAAGTATGGCATACAGGTTCCGATGACATGGGATGAATTGATGAAGGCCGCGGAAGAAATCAAGACGAAGAGCAATGGAGAAATCGTGCCGATTCATATCGGAGGCGCGGATTCATGGCCGATCGGACAATTTTTTGATTTCTATGCGACGTCCGTCTTTATAAGCCCTGAGAAGAATGATGCAGCACAACTGCTCGACGGAACCTTCGATTGGAACCGATTCGACGCACTGCCGCAAATGTTCTTATCCTTGCAAGAGAAAGGATATTTGAACAAGGATGTGCTGACTGCGAAATATAGCGATTCCGCTAAAGCCTTCGCAGAAGGAAAAGCTGCATTCGGGATATATGGTCCGTTCCTCATCGAAGAAGCAAAGAAGCTGAATCCTGATCTGAAAGCAGGCTTGATGCCGATTCATTCGGTAGCAGCTGGCGATGCGCCAACGCTTGTAGGTGGAGAGAAGACGACATGGGGCGTGTGGAAGGATTCCCCGAACAGCGAGGCGGCTCGTAAATTCGTGGCCTATTACGCCAAGCCGGAGAATATAGCCTTGGTCGCCGCTGCAAATGTACTCCCTCCTGGACTTGATGGAGTAGCCACCAACGCGGGCAGCTTGACTGCTGACTTTGAGAAGTTCAAAGATTTGCGCGTGTTCCCGTACTTTGACAGAGTGTATTTGCCGAACGGGATGTGGGACGTCATGTGCAAGAACGGCCAGGATCTGCTGGCTGGCGGCATTATACCTCGAGAATTCTCGGAAAATATGAAAAAGGAATATGAAAGATTACGTGCTGCTAAATAACAGATAGGCAATTCATCGACCCGCGGCTGCATCTGTCTTGCTGCGGGTCTATTTTTCACATCTAGGAGGATGCATATGGCTAGAAGTCCGTCGAAGATGGAAGCCACGCATGAAGAACGAGTGCAGCTGCGTTCGGGCTTCATGGTCAGATGGGTTCATTCTGCTGGAATACTCAATCTGATGTACGTCCCGGCGCTAGTGCTGTTTGCCGTGTTCATTTTCTATCCTCTAATCCAGGGAGTTAAAATCTCCTTCACCAATTGGGACGGCTATTCGCAGCAATACGCATGGGTAGGCTTCGACAAATATCGGCTAATGCTGTCGGACAAGAAGATTGTCCAGACGATTCAGAACACGTTTATTTACGGCTTCGGAAGTACGGTATTTCAAAATGTGATGGGTCTTGCTTACGCCTTGTTTTTGGATCAGAAGCTAAGAGGGAAGGGCATCATCCGTATGATCGTATATCTTCCCGTTATTATCAGCCCGTTAATTATGGGCTATATCAGCTATTTCTTCTTTCAGTATGATGGCGGGGCGCTGAATGATGCGATTCGTTTATTTGGCGGAGAGGCCGTGGATTGGCTGTCGAACGGCTCACGTGCAGTATGGATGATTGTCCTAGTTAACACCTATCAGTATATGGGCATTGCGATGATTATTTTTTTGGCAGGCTTACAGTCTGTTTCGAAAGAGTATCACGAAGCGGCCAATATCGATGGCGCTGGCTGGTGGAGCCGATTCATGCGGATTACGCTTCCGCTGCTTATGCCGGCAATTACGATCAATATTGTGCTTAATCTCATTGGGGGCTTGAAGCTGTTTGACGTGATAGTAGCAATGACGAACGGCGGACCGGGCTATGCGACGCAGTCTTTGTCCACGATGATGTACAATCTGTATTTCGCCCGTCAGGATGCGGGATATGCGGCAGCGCTCGGGAATCTGATGTTCATCATCATCGCGGTCATCAGTATTTCATCACTTGTACTGCTTCGTCGGAAGGAAGTGGATGTGTGAAGATTGCCAAATATATAGCGCTAGTACTCATCGTGCTGATTCACAGCATCCCTTTTTACATCTTAGTCAATCTGTCCTTCAAACCAATAGAAGATACGAGCAGCAAATGGATGCCTTCGCAGCAGTTCCAAGTGGATAATTTCATTCATGCATGGCAGGATGCTCAGTTAGGAAGAGCTGTCCTGAATAATGGGATGATCACGGCTACTGCGGTTATTCTCGTCGTGTTCATCGGTGCATGTGCTTCGTATCCGCTGGCTCGCCATCAGACCAAATGGAATCGATTCGTATACACGCTATGCATCTCATGCTTAATTGTCCCCGCATTGACGATTCTCGTACCTTTGTACAAATTCATCGTAGACGTAGGCGGAATCAATACATACTGGGCGATTATTCTGACACAAGTCACTTTTGCGCTGCCGATGACGATATTTTTGTTCACCGGGTTTATTAGTACGGTTCCGCGAGAGATGGACGAGGCGGGGCTGATTGATGGGTGCAGCCGTTACGGTATCTTTATGCGAATTATTTTCCCTTTGCTGAAGCCAATCACGGCTACAGTGGTCATCTTGATCGGTGTGCAGGTGTGGAATGACTATCAATTCTCCGTGTTCTTCTTGCAGAAGAAAGAGATGATGACGATTCCGGTTGCCCTGTCGGGCTTCGTCTCGCAGTTCCACAGCAACATTAGCTGGGTCGCTGCGGGTTGCTTTATTGGGATGCTGCCGCTCACGGTCGTGTATTTGTTTCTGCAAAAATATTTCGTGAAAGGGATGGTAGACGGGGCGATTAAAGGGTAGCAGCAACAGCAAAGAAAGGAGGTATGGTCAAGGTAGGAAACAAGGAAGAGGCTACAAGATCAAGGCAAACAAGGACGACACTATAACAATTAGGAATGCGAAGGGGGTTAATCATGTTCAGGAAGAAATCGGGTGCAAGGATCACTTCATTAGCGCTTGTTCTTGCAATGATGCTCGGCTTGTTCACTTCCGGCGGCGGTATGATTCAAGCCCAAGGGACAGCTGATAATGACAATCCACTTGTATCGGTTAAGCTGTCCGCCGAAGATATGGCAGTGCCTTTGGACGGTGTAACGCAGCTGCAGGTGACGGGGAGGTTGAAGGATGGCAGTGAGATTGACTTGCGGCATGATGCAAAGACCACAATTGCATACAGCGCTCCTATCGACATGTTCACCATTGGGGATGATGGTCTAGCAAGAGCAGGTACGCAGGATGTTGGTGAAGTCCAGATCGGCGTGGAAGTAGTAAGAGACGGTATTCGCTTGACAGATACATTGAAGCTGACGATCAAGCCTGAGCCTGCGCGGCCATTTTTGCGGGATTACACGGGCACTTTAACGATGAAGCTCTATTTGGGAGACAACGGGAAAATAGAATTAACGCTGGATGAAGCGCTGGAAGCGATCAAGAAGATGGATCACATGACGCGCAGCATGCCGAAAATCATCTATTTGGTTGGCTGGCAGCATGATGGCCACGATTCGAAATATCCAGATTGGAATGTCGTCAATCCGAAGCTGAAGCGACCAGGTGATGCTACTGCACTGGACAGCCTGAAATGGTTCATGGATGAGGCGGAGAAGTACAATACGACGATCAGCTTCCACATCAATATGACGGACGCCTATCAAGACAGCCCGCAATGGGAGGAATTCATCAACAAGGATCTCATTCGCAAGGAAGAGAACGGGGAGCTTATTAAGGGAGGCCATTGGGTAAGCGGACAGAGCTACAAAATCAATCTGACACGTGCTTGGGAAGCAGGGGTATTCCAGCGCAATATCGATGACTTGCTTGCCAAGATCCCTCAGCTGCTTCGAGGGAAGACGATTCATATCGATGCATTTGTAACGAGTCCAGTAGAGTGGGCTCCTTCCGTTGGTAATGCAGATCCATATCATAAGACAACGTATCGCCAGGAAAGTGAAACTCAGAAAAAGATCATGCGTTACTGGCGTGATAAAGGAATGGACGTTACGAGCGAGTATTTCCATGGCTACCGCGGTGACCCGTTATTCGGTCTGCAGCCGATGGCATGGTGGGCGGATTGGCGTTCGATCGACAGTCAGATGAAGCTGCCAGCAGCACTTGCGGTCGGTGGAAAAGGCGGAAATGAGCTGTTCGGCACGAGCATGCATGGCGAAGAAATTGTCAAAAAAGACAAGGTGAGGCTGACGGGATTTTTGCAGGAATTCAGTGCAACTACGCTGCTCTGGCAGTATCTCAATCAATTCGAACGTCTCTCTTATAATGAACCAACGAGCACCGTGCAATTTTCAGATGGAGTGACGAGTTCTAAGCAGAGTGGGAAGCGCGTCGTGAAGCACGGCGATGTGACGATTGCAGACGGTACGGATATGTTCGTACCCGCCTTATGGCGCAAGGATAAACCCGAGATTATCGCATTCAGCCAGGATGGCTACAAGGATAGAAGCTGGAAGCTGCCTGCTGGATGGGCGGGCGTGCAGGCGGTTGACGTATTCGAGATTGGAATGGGACTGCCGAGATTGATTGAGCGAGGGCTGCCGACTGCTGGGGACACCGTCACTTTATCGATAGCTCCGGGGTCAGCGGTTTCCATTACGCCAGCGAATCAGGAACCATTGGATCCGATACAGACAATCGCTGCGGGATTGAAATCAGTTCCAGCGCCTGCGAAGAATATGACTCGTTTAACGCTGCCACAGGTACCGGAGGGTTATGAGATTGAGCTGCTTGAATCGAAGCGTCCGGATGTAATTGACCACACCGGCCACATATCGCCAACGAGCCAAGAGGAAGAAGTTCTTCTTATTTTCCAAGTGAAGCGGAAGGCTGACGGTGTAAGTACCCATACGGCTGCAATCCCTGTTATCGTGCCGCCAGGAAGCGTTGTGAATATTAACGACGTGTATGATGCAAAGAATGCCGTATTGACAGGAAATGCGGTACTGCGAAGCAATGGCGCGTTTATGACCGGGAGTGTGGTTGGATTTGTCGGCGGGCCTGTTGGAAACAACAACACCGTTACCTTTCAACAAGTCAACGTGCCTGGGGATGGCCTGTATGAATTGCAGCTAGAGTATGCAACTGCCGTGCCTCGTTCGGTGTTCGTGCGGGCGAATGAGGAACAAGGGATCGAAGTATTGTTGACGGGGACGGATTGGAATAAAGCACAGCTCAAAACCATTCAGGTTGTGCTGAAAAAAGGCATGAACACCATTACCTTATATAATCCGACGGAATATGCTCCTGATATGGGATCGATTATTGTGAAATCCATCACTCCAAATTCGATTGCAGACTGGATTACGTCCATCCAACTACCTGGGAAGAACGACAAGTACGTAACGCTTCCTTCTGTACCGCAGGGCTTCACAGTTTCGATCAAATCGTCGGACAATGAGACGGTTATTAAACCGGATGGTAGGATTGTTCGTCCAGCTGCGGATCAGATCGTTTATCTTATTTTGCAAGTGACTCGAAATTATGATGGCGTAACAGCTGAGACGGCAGCGATCCCAGTCGTTATAGCTGGAGAACCTCAAATAATCAGTGTTGCTACGGTAGTTGTGAATACGGAAGTTGGGAAGGCTCCAGTGCTGCCGACAGTCGTGACAGCGACGTATTCGGATATGACGGTAGAGGAGATTTCCGTCGTGTGGGATGCGATTGAGGCTGAACAGTATGCGAAGGCGGGAACATTTACGGTGACGGGAGCGGTTGCAGGTACGGATCTCCAAGCGATTGCGACGGTTCATGTCAAGGAATCACCTGCACAGACACCATATATTACGAGGATATCACCCGCATTCGTAGAGACAGTAGTCGGAACACCACCAGCGATGCCTACTGTCGTAACGGCTACGTATTCGGACTTATCGATGGCGCAGGTATCCGTGGTGTGGGATCAGATTGATGCTAGTCTTTATAGCAAGACCGGCAGCTTTACTGTGAATGGAACTGTTGAAGGGACACTATTAAAGGCAGAGGCCATGGTTACGGTGAAGGCGGATCAGGGATCTGGAAACGGAACAGACAATGGATCAGGTGGAGGAAGCAGCAGTTCCAGTACATCTACAACAGTCCCGCCGCAAACGAAAGAACCCAAGAAGCCACAGCCTAACAGAGAGCAAGAAGCGCCGAAGCTCATGGAGCTGACGTATGTGCCGACAACCGAACAGATGCAACATCCACACTATTTATCTGTTGTGCGGGTGAATGAGGATGGAAGCACCATGCCGGTTGTATTTAGCGCCTATGACCCTTCAGCGCTCAAAATGAAGTTCCTTGGTTACGTCGATGAGAACTACAAAGTTGTGTACAAAGAAGTAAAGTTCACGGATTTGCAGAAGCATGTTTGGGCGAAAGAGGCTATTGAAGCACTTACCTCACGCGGTGTGCTAGATGGCGTATCGCTCTATCGATTTGTGCCAGAACAAGCGATAACACGCGCTGAGCTCGTCGTCATGCTCGTTCGCATGCTCGGCCTCACTGCGGAAGCGGATTCGAATTTCGCAGACGTCAATCCATCTGCTTCTTACTACTATGACATCGCGATAGCCAAAAAAGCTGGGCTTATTCAGGGAGTTACGGATAAGGAGTTCCAGCCTGAGGCAAAAGTGACGCGGGAGCAGTGGATGACCATCATCGAGCGTGCGCTGCGCCAAATGAAAGTCATTAATGAGTCGGAAAATGAAGATGCATTGAATACATTTACGGATCGTGAGCAAATTGCAGATTATGCACTGCGAAGTGCAGCAGCACTTGTGAAGCTGAAATTGATCGTAGGAGCCAATCAGCAGCTTCTGCCGAAAAAAACAACGAGCCGTGCCGAAGCCGCGCTAGTGCTGTATCGAATCATTCCTTTGGTATTGCAAAAGTAAGCAAAGAAGCTGAACATGACAACAGCCTTCTCCTAGCAATAGGGGAGGCTGTTCATGCTTTACATGGTAGCTGATAGTTTCTGATCTGTATGGTGTTTCTTGGTAACTTAGATGTTGATTAAATGATTGAATTGATTGAATTGATTGGATGTTTGAATGATTATATGCCTGAATGTGAATGCCCCTCAATCTTGTTGTTGGTAAGTTGGTTGGCTATTAGCTTGCTTCCCCGTATGCTCAAAAAGGCTGCATGCCAAGCGTGTTGAGCTTCTCACCAGTAACATCCACACCCATTTTGCTTGTGATGTCCAAGTAGTGGCCGATGCGGCGCTTGATGGCGCCGTTCGATTCATCCAGATTAGCTTCCAGTCCATTGAGTACCATGATGCTAACCCCGAATCCTGCGGGACCTAATCCTTTTTCTTTTTCCTCTCCAGCGGGCTTCCATCTGCCAATCATAACATCATGGGCGGAAGGCTTTGGCGCTTGCGGCGTCATCCAGAATAAGATAGCGGTTGCAAATCCTAGCTTGCCGTCGGCCGCAATCCATTCCGGATTTTGAAGAAGCACATGTTTATCTCCGTATATAATGGCACTCATTAACCCGTAATTGAAATTCCAGCTCAGCATGATCGGGCCCCGTCCGTAATAGCGCTTGCCTGGAACACCCGGATATTCCTTGCTGCTGGCAGGGTCTACGAAGTCCGATTTATTCTGTCCTGTTCTGCCTGCAATGTTCTCATTCCAATAGAGCCCCCAGCGCAGCATGCCTCCCGGAGCGGTGTCCCAACCTCCGCCAGTCTCATGAGACAAATTGGCAAGCAGCGCCGCGAGATCGCGCTTGCGATCCTTCTCCAATCCTTCATTCAAGAAGGCGCCGTAATCGACGATTTGCGTGATGATGCGCTTGGTCTTGTTCTCTGGTGTATTGAAGTCATCGGAGCGTACAATGAGCGTTTCGGTTTTTCCCTTTTTCTCTAAACGATAAATTTCTTGAGCTGAATAATTGCCTTCCCGATACGAAACCTTGTATTTCACATTGGCGACAAGGCTGACGGCATTGATGAGATTTTGATAGGAGTAGTAGTCGGTCTGATTGGGATTATAGTCTTTCTTATCTTTGTTGAAGGCATGCCATTCCTTCGAACCAAGGCGCATCGGAAATAACGCTTCGTATTCCTTCTCGGGGAGTGCGGACCGGACGGCCTCAACCGCCTTGTCTGCGGTATAGTCGGGATCGATTCCATCCCACTGTGATTCAATCTGTTGTCTGGTCAGAATGCGGCTGTCGCCAACGGACAAGCTGCTGTCCTGTAAGTACACAATATCTGCTTTGCCTGAAATGGAAGTAACGTCAGCAGCCGAGGCAGAGGCAGTAGTGAATCCGAGTGAGGTGAGAAGCAGCGTTGAGCTGAGTGTCAGCAGCAGTGTGCACCGAATCCATTTCTTTGAAAGCGGATACGAAACGTTGGACATCAATACATCCCCTTTATTATCGGATAACTGCAAGATTTATTAATACATATTTATATCGCTTAAATTTTAAAATATGACGAGTAAAAGAGACGAAATTGGAAGACTCCAGCATGGAGCGAAAAATACAGTTGAAAGGTATGATTATACTTACATATAGTAATTCCGACTATTCTGGTGTATAATGGCGGAAATAAAATTTTCGGTAATTCGGCAGTACATAGAACGATCAGGAAGGGTTGGACATCATGATCTCATTATCGAATATTAGGGTAACGTTTGACACGGGCTCTCAATCGGTTACTGCTGTACAGGATGTCAGTCTGCAAGTGGATGCAGGCGATGTATACGGTATAGTTGGATACAGCGGAGCGGGGAAGAGTACGTTGGTTCGTGTCATTAACTTGCTGCAGCGGCCTGCATCAGGGAGTGTAGAGGTGAACGGTCAGGACTTGCTGGCTCTGAGCCCCAAGGAACTGCGGGCAGCTAGGAGGAAGATCGGGATGATCTTTCAGCACTTCAACCTGATGAATTCCAGAACGATCTATGACAATGTAGATTATCCCTTAAAGAGCTCCAAGCTTTCGAAGCGTGAACGCTCGCAGAAGGTGAAGGATTTGCTCGAATTAGTAGGCTTGTCAGATAAATTGGACGCATATCCCTCTCAATTGTCAGGGGGACAGAAGCAGAGGGTGGCGATTGCTAGAGCGCTGGCGAATGATCCGGAAATCCTATTATGCGATGAAGCGACGAGTGCCTTAGACCCTAAAACCACACTATCCATATTGGAATTATTAAAGAAATTGAACCAAACCTTAGGGTTAACGATCGTGCTCATTACGCATGAAATGCAAGTGGTCAAAGAAATTTGCAATAAGGTTGCCGTAATGGAAGACGGTCGGATTATTGAGCAGGGAGATATCGTGTCAATTTTTAGCCGTCCGCAAAATGCGTTAACTCGTGATTTTATTAATACAGCTACTCATATTGAACAGACGCTGGAGAAGCTCTCCCAGCATCCGTCATTGGTGCAGCTTAAGAACAACGATATTTTGTGCAAGATATCCTACATTGGCGATAGCACAAGCGAGCCGATTATCTCAGCGCTTACCGCTCGTTATCGGGTAACGACCAACATCTTATATGCGAATGTGGAGATTCTACAGCAGACGCCTATTGGCAATTTGATTGTGGTCATGTCGGGATCAACTAGCGATTTGGAAGCGGCACTCGAATATTTGCAGTCGATTCAAGTTGCGGTCGAAATGATTGATTCTCGTCTTGTGCAGAACGTTAAGGTAGGTGAAACGGTATGAGTGAGTTTTTAATGAATAACTTCCCAAACATTTGGAATTTAAGAGAAGAGATTCTGATCAGCATCTATGAAACGATATACATGGTGGTCGTAACCTCCTTATTCTCGGTACTTTTCGGCCTTTTGCTAGGTGTAACCTTGATTGTAGTTGATAAGGGAGGGATTTTAGAAAACAAGCTCGTTTACAGTGTCTTGGACAAAGTCATTAATCTATTTCGCTCTATTCCGTTCATTATTCTTATCGCGGTTGTCGTTCCGCTTACCCGCCTTATTGCGGGGACATCGATCGGCATGCAAGCAGCAATTGTGCCGTTAGTTATCGGGATCGTTCCTTTTTATGCGAGACAAATTCAAAATGCGCTGGTCGAGGTAGATCCGGGAATTGTGGAAGCCGCTCAGTCCATGGGATCAGGGCCAATTGAGATCGTATTTCGGGTCTATTTGAAGGAAGGTTTAAATGCGATTATCCGTGCTTCTTCCGTGACGGTCATTAACCTGATCGGGCTGACGACGATGGCGGGTGCGATTGGCTCGGGTGGTTTGGGCAGTCTGGCAATTAGCAAGGGGTATAATCGGTTCCAAAATGATATCACCATAGTTGCTACTATTTTGATCTTAATTCTGGTGTTTGTGTGCCAATTCATTG
This sequence comes from Paenibacillus suaedae, assembly GCF_032337355.1. Taxonomy (NCBI): domain Bacteria; kingdom Bacillati; phylum Bacillota; class Bacilli; order Caryophanales; family Paenibacillaceae; genus Paenibacillus; species Paenibacillus suaedae. The sequence goes on along the minus strand of NZ_JAVYAA010000002.1, from coordinate 1,133,076 downwards.
GCGACTATTTTACGAAGAAGACGATGCATTAGCAGCGGATTAGTGAACTTGATTTATGCAGTATGCTCCTTAGGTGCGTACTGGATTAAATAGAATACAAATTACAGACAAAGGACTGAGGAACAATGGCAAAAGTAGAAAGCTTTCAACTGGATCACACAATCGTAAAGGCTCCTTATGTAAGAGCAGCAGGAGTTGAACATGATGAGAAAGGCAGCACCGTGCAAAAATACGATCTGCGCTTTTTGCAGCCAAATAAAGACGCAATTCCAACGGCAGCGCTTCACACGCTTGAGCATCTGCTCGCTACATATATGAGAGACGAGATTAAGGGGATTATCGATATTTCTCCGATGGGATGCAGAACGGGATACTATCTGATCCTATGGAATGAGCATAGTCCGGAAGAGATTGCTTCCGCCTTGGAGAGAACGCTGAAGCGTGTATTGGAGACAACAGAGGTTCCTGCTGTATCCGCACTGGAATGCGGCAACTACAAGGATCATTCTCTCTTCTCCGCGCAAGAGTATGCAAAGATTGTGCTGGAAGCGGGAATTAGCAGAGATCCGTTTGAAAGAATGCTGTAATCGCGATGATTACGCTCAATCTATCGCACCAGACAGCGATTGTCACAGGCGGGAAGTCAGGCATAGGGCAGGGTATCGTGCAAATCTTGCTGCAAAGCGGAGCTACGGTCATCTCTGCTGATCTGGCGTACGAAGATGATTATCGAGAGGCTGACGGTCAGCTCATCGAGACGAAATTGGACTTATCCAAGTCCAAGGATATTGATCGCTGGTCCAGATTGGTTGTAGAGCATGCAGGGGTTCCCGATATCGTCGTGAACTGTGCGGGTACATCCACAATGGATTATGTGATTGACAGCAAGCTGGAGGACTGGGAGAAGGTGTTCTCCATTAATGCTACGGGGCTGTACCTAGTCTCCAAAATATTTGCCAAAGAAATGGTCGATGCCGGGAAGCCGGGCAGAATCATTCAAATTGCTTCCCAAGCAGGAAAGAACGGCTACCGGGCTATGGGTGGGTATTGCGCATCCAAGCATGCTGTTCTTGGCTTGACGAAGGTGATGGCGATCGAGCTGGCGCGGCATAACATTCTCGTGAATGCGGTATGTCCGGGAATTGTGGAGACACCGATGAAGCATCGGGAGCGGATTGAAGGTGGAGTCATCCGCGGTATTAGCGCAGAGGAAATCTATGCGGAGGATTGTTCCCAGGTTCCACTCGGAAGAACCGCTGAAGTTCAGGATGTGGCCAATGTCGTGCTGTTCCTGGCAAGTCCGTTGTCTTCGTATATGACCGGCCAGGCGATTAATGTAACAGGCGGGATGACGATGCATTAAGCAAGAAAGCTCTTATCTTTATTTACATATAGGGGGGAGTAAATCGTATGACTAAAAAGAGAGTATGGGGCGGATTAGCGGTTGGGTTGGCTTTGACACTGGTGCTGGCCGGCTGTGGAGGCAAATCATCAGGCGATGCTGGGAAAATCGTAATCGGTTCTCAGGGATCGGACGCTCAGATTTGGAAGCATATCGCGCAATCTCAGGCGGCGATGGACGCCAAGCTCGATATCGAAGTCAAGGAGATCAATGGCGGCGTAGAGCTGAATAACGCAACCAAAGACGGGGAAGTGGACGTCAACGCATTTCAATCTTGGGCGTACTTGGTCAGCTACAATAAAGACAGTAAAGCTGATCTTGCAGCAGTAGCGACAACCTATCTAGAGCCGATGGGAATCTATTCGCAGAAGATCAAGGATATTAAGGATGTTCCAGACGGCGCTCTTGTTGCTCTGGCGGATAACCCAGCCAACACGGCAAGAGGATTAAGTTTGCTGCAGGCAGCAGGGCTCATCAAGTTGAAAGATGGGTTCGACCTTGGAACAGGTTCAGAAAGTGATGTTGTAGAAAACTCGAAGCATCTGAAATTCAAGCTAATTGACGATACGACAGGCCCGCGGGTCATACAAGATGTGGATTTGGTATTGATCGGGAATACGGTTGCGATGGAAGGCGGATTGAACGTATTGAAGGATTCGTTGTTCCATGAGGAGATCTCTGTGGATACCAAGCATAATATCAACGTGCTCGTGACGACCTCTGATAAGCAGAACGATCCAGGCATTTTGAAATTAGGCGAGCTGTACCACAACGAAGATACGCAAAAATACATTGAGAAAGAGTTCGGAGGCACAAAAGTTCCTGTTGAGAAACCGATCTCCTATCTGAAAGAATAGTGAGGCTGGCTTCATGCGGATTGCGATTATAACAGCGATGGAAGAAGAAATGGCTCCTTTTCGAAGCCAGTCACAAATTACAGCAAGAACACAGGTAGGTAAAGTTATTATCGAAGAAGCGGTGTACCAAGGTCAATCCTTGATTCTAGTGGAGAGCGGGATTGGTAAGGTCAATGCAGCAGTGGCAGCGACGCTTGTAATTGAGCGGTATAAGCCGGATGTCATCATCAATTCCGGATCGTCAGGCGCATTTGGCGCAGGATTGGACGTTGGCGACGTCATCATCGCTACGCAGTTTATTTACGGGGATGTTGATGCTACCTGCTTCGGCTATGAGCCTGGTCAGGTTCCGCAAATGCCGGCCAAGTACGAGACGGATGCGGATTGGCTGAAAGTGGCGCGGCAAACTGCGGCATCAGCAGAGCTTCCATACGCTCTTGATTTTGGATTGGTGTTGACGCTCGATTCGTTCATGAGCGAGGGTGAGCGGGTAGAGGGGATTAGATCCACATTCCCCCTCGTGAAGGTATCCGATATGGAAGTGCTGGCGATTGTACAGTCAGCAGCGCAATACGGAATTCCGGTATTATCCGTCAAGGCTGTATCCGACATTGCCGGACAAGGCGATGTCACGGCGAACAGCTTCGATGATAATCTGGATGTCGCCGCTGATCATGCTGCGCATTTTACGAAGCTGCTGGTGAACAGCTCCAAACGATTTATGTATTGTGATAAGTAAGGAACTAGTAGTGGTATTCTATCTGATTCACCGGAACAAGTGCGAACCTGAAGTGAGCATTGATTTCTGGGAAGGCTCATGATTCCTTGCTAGTACTAATATAATGGAAGAAAAGAAAGATGGCAGATAACCCCTTTTGTTCGAATGGTCGTTTGAAGGGCGCGGAATTATCTAAATAAAGGCAAAATGTATAAGATAATTTGGAATGTGTTGCCGCGCCCGCCACGTTGAACGTGTACTGTTCAACTGGAAGATTTGTGTAACTAAAACAAAAATATCCCCCTGTAGAAGATTGAATTAATCTTTCGTGCTGAAAATCGATTAGAGTTTAGTAAGAGCTTGATCGAAGCCAACTTGACAATGTGTAGCAAAGCGATAGTTATAGCTGTGATACTAAGAATTTCTCAGTATTTTTACGCTCTCCGTCTGAATCTATCTTCGGGATTTTGATATTGACTAATAAAAAAGTAAGATTTATGATATATTGTATTGGTAATATTACCCTGCATAAAAACTTCTCTTTAATGTGTTACGAATTTCATATTGTTACAAGCAATCTCAGTTACTTTACGGGACAACTACCTCAACTATGCCATCATAATATTCTCGTAAACATGTTAAAGTTTTGTATCATCATGTCTTCGCAAAAAAAGAATTCTTCTACTCAAAAACGACGTTTCTAATATTTTCAGTATAGCTCATTTTTTGAAAATATAAGATAAATGCTTTATGATTCCACGCCACTTAGTCATGGATGATAAAAGCGACCATTATTCTATCGTACGGGGATACCGATAACTAAATGTGTCAACAATTTTTATCAGTTATCCTCATCCTGCTAAATATAAGTCTTTTATATAACAGATGGCTTCAGGAGACATGAAGCAACAGCGTATCGTTTTTTTAGTAACTGCTTACATTCCCATAGATAACAAATAAATAATTTAATCGTTGTTTCGGCACGTTAAATGATTTATTTTCCACATAATACTGACAGTAGTGCAGAATCTTATTTGCATGAATGGGCGAAGCTATGCCTTTTTAGGGTTCTCTATTCATTTGTGGCAAATGAATCTAGGGTGATAATTCACCATATCTTTTTAGAAGTGTGCAAGCAAGTATGATCTCATTATCCCGTTGAGGAGTCATTCCCATATTGTAAAGGCGGATACGGAATATGAATTGGTATGTACTCTTTGTGTTTTCTGGGAAAGAGGATTTAGTTAAATGGTTAATCCAAAAGGAATTAGGCATATATGATATTAGATGTTGCGTACCGAAAAGACAGGTTCCTGAAAAGAAAAACGGTTCTTTTTATAGTAGAATAAAACCTATGTTTCCTGGATACGTATTTATTCGAACAAAATTAGATACTAGCCTATATTATAAAATTAAAGCGATGCCTAATGTAGTTCGGTTGTTGAATTATACCAATAAGAAAGATTTGCAGATTTCATCGGATCATGCATACACATTTCAATTCATTCCTAATAGTGAAATGGAACGTGTTTTAAGGATTTTGAATGATAATGAAACGCTAGAATTTACGAAAGTACTCGTAAGAAGAAAAAAAACAATTGTCTTGTCGGGGCCGTTGAAGGGAATGGATAGTAAAATTATTAAAATAGATAAACGCAAGAATCGGGCCAAGCTTGAAATAGACATTCTTGGAGGAACAAAAACGATCGATATTGGAATAGAATTGATAAAACCTTCAATAGTAACGAAAAATAATGAAAGAAAGAACAAAGGTAGAGGAGATCTAATGATGGAAATAAGAGAAAAGATAGAAAAGATGATTAATGAACTTTTGGAGGTGCCGTCTAACAATTACTTGGAAAATAACTTGGTTTCAAATGGAATTAATTCATTAACATTCATACGTCTAGTTGTGAATATCGAAGAAGAGTTTGGAATAGAGTTTCCAGACGAGTATCTTGATCCAGAAAAACTGCGCACGATTGATGAAATTGTAGATTACATACGAGGTTTGCAAAATGTAAAGTAGTATGTTAAAAAAGCGTTTTTTATATAGGGATCATACAAGACGCCTTGTTTAAACGTCAATTATTATACACTCAGACGATGCCAGTAACCCCAGACTATGTCCCATACTAATCTCAAATTTCTTTGAGGAAGATTGTATCGAATTTTGGATGGAGCATGGAAGAATACTGCTTAGAATACCAAATATCAATTCCCATATCTTTTATAATGAACGCAGAATTTATTCCAGTATAAGGGGAGGGCGCTACTGCCGTCCAAGAAAAACTTACACTTTTGAGTGTAAGTTTTTTTATTTGTAAGAGTGGTAAAAGAGAGGGGCGAGAGTAGAATTGGCAAGCGAAAAGAAGATGTTATATCCGTTAACACACCCCCAGAAACGAATATGGTATATCGAAAAAATTTACCCGACACGTCCGATCCATAATATTGGCGGTCTTGTATGGATTAAAGGGAATTGTGATGTTGCGCTGTTGGAGGAAGCTATCCATTTGTTCGTTGAAAGTCATGGAGGTGTGCGTATTCAAATCACAGAACGAGATGGCGACGTTCTTCAGTATTTTGAGGAATATAGAAGACGGCAGTTGCAAATGTTGGACTTTTCTGGATGCGAAGATCCGAAAGTGGCAGTATCGGAGTGGGCGGAAACGGAGTTTGGCAAGCCCTTTGAATTATTGGAGCAGCCCTTGTTCCAGTTTGCGATTTTTAAAGCTAACGAGCAACTTAACGGGTACTTCGTTAAATTCCACCATCTTGTGACCGACGGTTGGAGCATTCAAATCATGACTAAGCAAATTAATCAGTTTTATACGAAACTTCACAAGGGGGAGATTGTCGAGCCAGAAATCGAGAGCGGATATGCGGAATACGTTGTTCAAGAACAAAGCTACTTATCTTCGGCGCGCTTTGAGAAAAATAAACGATATTGGCTGGAAAAGTTTCGGACGATTCCCGAAAGCTTTCTACAGAGAAGCTCGAACGAGCTGAGCGGCAAGCGTAAAACGTTCTGGCTGGATGAATCCCTCTCTTATGCGATCAAGCAGTATATTCAAAAGAACCGCTGCTCGCTGAACACTTTTTTTCTCTCATTGGTGCTGCTCTATCAACATAAGATCACGCAGCAAAGGGATCTTATCATCGGTACCCCGGTCTTGAATCGTTCGGGTGCTAAGGAAAAGCGGATCATGGGCATGTTTACGAGTACGCTTCCATTCCGCACAACCGTAGAGAGCGGGGAACTGGTATCCGGATTTATCGGCCGTGTGAATAAGGAGCTGATGGAGAGCTATTACCATCAGAGGTTTCCCTACAATTTGCTCGTTCAAGAATTAGAATTGCGAAAAAAAGGCTATGATCAACTCTTTCAAATATGCGTCAATTATTACAACACTAAGCTGGTCGGAGAGTGGGAAGGCAGCGAGGTGGAGAATGAAGAGCTTTACTGCGGGCAGCAGCATTATTCTTTGCAGGTCGTGATAAAAGAATGGACTGAAACTGGAAAATTAGAAATAAGGTTCGATTACCAGACGGGCGATTATACGGATGAAGCCGTGGAAAAGCTTTTTATGAGATTGACGGTGCTCGCCAAGCAAGTGGTCAATCCGAAGGAAGAAATCACCATTGGCGAACTGCAATTGATGTCTGTGCAGGAACGTAGCATGCTGGTGCATAAGTGGAATGCGACGGAGGAGTGCTATCCTAAGGATAAACCTGTTCACCAACTGATCGCCGAACAAGCGGTTGAAACGCCCGAGAAGATCGCAGCAGTATGGGAAAACCGATCGTTGACTTACGCGGAGCTGGTCGATTTTGCCGATAGGCTGGCTCACAGGCTGGCCGGTGAAGGAATTGGAAAGGGAAACGTTGTGGCGTTGCTTTTGAATCATTCATTTGAAACGCTGATAGCGATTGTAGCCGTTCTCAAAACGGGTGCTGCATACTTGCCGCTCGATATCGCCTATCCAGGGCAGAGGATTCGTTATCTGTTGGAGGACAGTCAGGCGGACATGCTGTTGTGCAATGTTGATGGGTTGGAAGACTCGGGTTATTCCGGCAAGCAGATGTGGTTGGATATGCGAGTGCTTGAAAGGATGCAGGCGGCGCTAGAACCGTATACTGTCGCGATTTCGCCGAATGACCCTGCATATGTCATTTATACTTCCGGTTCTACTGGCAATCCCAAAGGTGTCGTGATCAAGCATCAGGGGCTTACGAACTATACTTGGTGGGCCCGTAAAACGTACTATTTAGAAGAGGGAGATGTCACGGCTTTATATTCTTCGCTTGCGTTCGACTTGACGATTACATCTATTTTCCCGCCGCTCATCAACGGGAATACCGTTGCGATATATCCCGCAACAGAAGAGGAGTTTATTCTCGAACGCATCATCGGCGATAACATCGCGACGGTTCTTAAATTGACACCGGCTCACTTGGCGCTGATTAAACACCGTGACAACTCCCAGTCTTCGATCCGAATGCTGATTGTAGGCGGAGAGAATTTGAAGTCAGCGGTTGCGGCCGACATCCACCGCAGTTTCGCCGGTCGCGCAACTATAATCAACGAATATGGCCCTACGGAGACCGTTGTCGGCTGTATCATCCATCGTTTCGATCCGGAATCAGATCGCCAAGGGTTCGTCCCGATTGGCCACCCGATTGCTAATACGCAAATCTATTTGTTGAATGAACAACTGCAGCCGGTACCGGAAGAAGTAATCGGCGAGATATATATTGCTGGTGACGGGGTGGCGGCAGGCTACTTGCGGCGTCCAGAGCTGACGGGGAAGCAGTTTGTAGAGAACGTATTTGCAGGCGTGGGTACGATGTATAAAACGGACGATCTGGCGATGCGACGGCCTGATGGCAGCATCGAATATGTAGGCCGAAGCGACTCCCAGATCAAGTTTAACGGATATCGGATCGAACTAGGAGAAGTCGAGAATTATCTAATGAGAATTGAAGGAATTCGTGAAGCTGTTGTAATCGCTCGTACTGATGCAGAAGGAACCACTGCGTTGGCGGCCTACCTTGTGGCGAATAGGAGAGACATGTCTGCTTTTACCGTGAGAAAAACGCTACTGGATTGGGTACCTGCTTATATGGTTCCGCAATATATCGTGTTTTTAGACGTGCTTCCCATGACCCTCAACGGAAAGGTGGATCGCAAAGCGCTTCCTGATCCTGAGGCGGCGTTGCAGCTTACGGATCAATCGGCGCCGAACGAACGCCAGGAAATTTTGCTGAAGGTTATGAGCGCTGTGCTGCAATCCGATCATGTTTCTTTGCAAGATAATTTTTACCGGCTGGGCGGCGATTCTATCAAGGCAATCCAAGTAATGGTGAAGCTGAACGAAGCAGGACTTAGCTTGCAGGTTAAAGACATTTTGTCATTCCCAGTCATCGGTGAACTTTTGACTGTAATCGAGCAGCGCAACAGTTCCAAAGAGATAAGAATAGCTGCCGAAGGCGATGTTCGACCGACCCCTATAACAGAATGGTTCTTTTCACAAGCTCTTGTTAATCCACATCATTATAATCAGTCAGTTTTGCTGTCGGTAAAGCGTAGAGCATCTCCCGAACAAATCAGTCTTGCCTTAAAGGATATTGCTTATCATCACGATTCACTGCGGCTAAAGCTGGACAAATCAACAGGACTACTTCGTTATTTTGGGGAATTTCCTGATTATGAAATCAACTTGGAAGTAGTGACACTTGACGATTTCAGGGAGGACGAGTTAGAAAACGTCATATACAAGCGTTCGCTTGCTTGTAAGCAAAGTATCCATATGAGCGATGGACCGTTGTTCAAAGCTACGTTGTTTCAGAACGGCAGAGGAACGGACTTGCTCTTTTTGACGGCCCACCATTTGATCGTTGACGCAGTTTCTTGGCGCATTCTGCTGGATGACCTGGAACGGATGCTGCAAGCTAGGCTAGCCGACCAGCAGATTCCGCCGCTTGGCTGGACAGATTCCTATCAAGTGTGGGCCGAAGCGGTGGCCGCCTATAGCCACGGTAAGGCCGAAGGCGAATTGTTTTATTGGCAGACTATTATTGAAACGGTTGAACTACCGCTGAAGACTGATTACGAGAGCGGTGTGAGTACGATCGGTGATACTAAAACGCTATATACAGAATTGAGCAGTGAAGATACAGCGAGATTGCTGAAAAATGCGAACCGAGCGTACAATACTCAGCCGCTCGATCTTCTTGTAACTGCATTGGCACTAACCTGCAATGCAATGAACGGGAAACGGCAATTTACGATAGAGATGGAAGCGCACGGCCGCGAACCGATCGTTGACGGTATAGACGTATCACGTACCGTCGGCTGGTTTACTTCGATATATCCGGCACGGTTGGATTTGCCCGATGCAGACATTGGCGAGAAGCTTAAAACTATTAAAGAGCAACTCCACGCTATACCCAATCAGGGAATCGGTTACGGCGCGCTGACACTAGCCCGGAAGCTTCCACCACTTGCGGCGCGAACGATACGCTTCAATTATCTTGGTGAAATCGACAACCAGATGCAGAGTACGATTTTTGAACTAGCTGATTATGTTACCGGCGAAGAGCAGGCTGCCGAAAATACATTTGCCGTGCTGCTGGATCTGGTGCTCTACATTCAGAACAAGCAACTGAAGGTGTCGGTTACATACAGTTCGAAAGATTTTCAGCCGTCAACCGTTGAACACTTCGCTCATTACTATATTGAGCAACTTCAACGGCTTGTCCGTCATTGCAGTGATAAAACGGATATCGATTTTACGCCTTCCGATTTTGAAACGACAAGTCTAAATAAGGATGAACTGGACAGTTTGTTCGCATAAGGAGGGCATTATCTAATGAATATCCAGCAAAAGCTCGTTCTGGGCGTTGCGGCAATGATGATGTTGAGCTGTTTGCTCACGCCCCTTTTTTCTGCGGTCGCCCAGCCGGCGGATCGAAAAGAACAGCTCGATCATTACCTTAATGAAATGCAGGAAAATGCCAAAATCCCCGGCATGGCAGTCGTTGTTGTACAGGGAGAAAAGATTGTATACGAACAATTTTTGGGCTACAGCGATGTAAAGAAAAAGCTACCCGTTACGGCTAACACTGTATTTGAAATGGGATCGAATTCGAAAGCGTTCACAGGCTTAGCCGTTCTTCAATTGGAGAAACAGGGCCTAATCAAGCTGACCGATCCGGTAAGCAACTATTTGCCTTGGTTTTATATGAATGATGACGGAAAGCGAGTTAATATTACCATCGAGCAACTATTGCACCATACATCGGCTATTCCGCCTGATACGATCGGCCATATACCGGCATCGAATGCGGACGACGCGTTGGAGCAAACTGTTCGCATGCTTGTAGGAAAAGAGCTTTGGCATGACAAAAGGCTTCAACCAGGCGAGTATTTCATATACTCAACGATTAATTACGATATTCTCGGTTTGATTATACAGGAAGTAGCAGGTATGCCATTTGAGGATTTCATGCAGGATCGTATTATTCGGCCGCTTGGGCTCGGCAGCACCTTTATGCACTACGGGGATGCGGTACAAAACGGGCTTGCAACAGGGTATAAGCTTGGGTTTCTGCGTCCTCACGCTTATCAAGCCCCGAGATATCGCGGCAATATACCGGCCGGTTACGTGAACTCAACTCCGACAGACATTGCCAAATGGATGTCAATCCAACTAGGAGCTGTCAAAGCACCAGGGATCGACGCTAATCTGATCCAATTATCGCATGAAATCGACAACACCGTATCTCCAAATGTTGACGGATCTTCCTACGCTGCTGGCTGGTCGATCTATCAATCAGGCGGCGGTGAAATAGCGCATGGCGGGAGCAATCCGAACTTCTCATCTTATATTGTAATGCGCAACGATGGCCAACTAGGCGTTGCGGTCATGGCAAATATGAACTCCGACCATACCGAGGTGATTGCCCGTGGCGTCATGTCGATTATGCACGGGCGAACCCCAGTCGCCCCTATGCCAGACACTTTCAGCAAGGTGGACAAGATAGCTTCCGTAGTTTTAGTCGTATTTGGTCTTGTGCTGCTGGCCCTTCTGTTCTTTATTGGACGCTGCATGATGGAAATCGGCAAAGGAAAGCGGCGCTGGACTGGAGTGAGCGGCTGGAAAGCGGCTAGGTTGACCGCTGCATTATTTTTTTTGACATTGTATCTGGTCGGTTTGTATTTATTGCCGAGGATTCTTTTTGATAAGCTACCGTGGAGCGCGCTCATTGTTTGGGCTCCGTACACGCTGGTACCGGCAATCATCGCCGCCGCCGCGTTCGGAGTCATTTATACTTTCTATCATCTCTTGACGCAACTGTTCGCTATAAAGAGGGAAAAACCATACGTATCGCTGCTTATGCTCGGCATGGTCAGCGGATTTGGCAATGCGTTCATTATCTTCGTCGTTAACCAGTCCTTTGGGCGAAACGACAACTTGACGAACGGGCTTCTCTTCTATTTTGCGTTAGGTATCCTAATGTACGTTTACGGTCAGCGATACATCAGCACCAAGCTGGTTATCCTGACGAACAATTTGGTCTATGACAAGCGTACGGAATTGATCGGCAAAATACTGAAGACGCCGTACGAGAAGCTAGAGCGAATGGAAGATGGGCGCTTGCATGCCGTGCTGAACAACGATACGGAAACGGTAAGCCGTTCCATTAACGTGATGGTTGCGGGCACAATCTCCCTAGTAACGCTCATCTGCTGCTTTATCTATCTCGGAATGCTCAGTCTTTACGCTCTATTTCTCTCCATCGGAGTCATAGTTACAATGGCTGGATTGTACTTTTTTTTGGGAAGCAAAGCGGAGAAGCTTTGGGAGGAAACACGCGAAATCCAAACCGTGTTCTTTCGCTTAATCAACGATATGCTAAAAGGCTTTAAGGAGCTTCGGCTCAGCCAGTCCAAAAAAAATGAGTTTGAGGTTCATGTAAAGGAAAGCTCGAATACTTACCGGATAAAAAGGACGGAAGGCGATGTACGGTTCGCAAATGTCAATATAGCAGGAGAGCTGTTATTCACGGTCGTAATTGGAACGGTAGCGTTCCTTTTTCCATTATTTTTCCCGAATTTGCTTACTACGACAGTTCAAATCTACGTATTTGTGTTTCTGTACATGGCAGGCCCCGTTAACGGAATATTGAACGCCTACCCGATGTTTTTACAGGTTCGTATTTCATGGAACCGCATTCAGGAGCTCTCTTCTGAAGTTGCTCTGCTTCAGAGCGAACACAGAGCGGTGAAGGTGCATTTGGCCTCAGATGCAAACGTAGAGCTTGTAGCTAGCGAAATATGCTACGGCTACACAGAAAGCGGGGACGCTCCGTTTACGGCAGGCCCTTTCGATCTTACGTGTCGTTCGGGAACGATTACTTTCATAACGGGGGGGAATGGCAGCGGTAAAACGACGCTGGCCAAGCTGATTACCGGCTTGTACAAGCCGGTCTCCGGCCACATTGCCATCAATGGTGAAGCCTTGGCTCCTGAAGAGCTGGGAAGCTGTTTCTCGGCTATTTTCAGCGATTACTATTTGTTTGAACGGTTGTACGGGATTGATTGTTCGGACAAGGAAGACCAGATTGCTTCTCTGCTTCATCGCCTTCAGCTGGAAGACAAGGTAACGGTGCGGGACGGTTGTTTTTCGACCACTTCGCTGTCAACTGGCCAGAAGAAACGGTTGGCGCTGCTGCTTACTTATTTGGAAGACAAGCCGATTTGCTTGTTTGATGAGTGGGCGGCCGACCAAGATCCGGAGTATCGCCGCCATTTCTATCATGAAATTTTGCCCGAACTAAAGGCTCAGGGAAAATGCATTATCGCTATAACGCATGATGACCGGTACTTCCACGTTGCCGATACGTTGATCAAGCTTGAACGCGGCAAGCAGATGCAGCACAGTGATCATCAAATGATGGTAGAAGTTCCTTAAACAAAGGAGAGAGATTTCAATGGAAGAGCAAAAATCCAAATTAAAGAAATACATTTCGAGGTTTTCCAGAAAGCATGAGCTGCGGGATGACGAGGACATGTTTGAGCTCGGAATCGTCAACTCCTTGTTCGCAATGCAATTGGTAATGTTTGTGGAGAGCGAGCTCGGCGTTACCTTGGAGAATAGCGAGCTCGACATGGCGAATTTTCAAAGTATTAATGCCATTATGCGTTTGATCGAATCGAAAATGCCCTTAGCGGAATAATTTAATTTTTTTCTTAGCTTGAAAATCGTAAGGAGGATTCATTCAGATGGAAGCTGTGGCAGCAAAACAAAACGCACAACGGGGGAATCGGAAAATTAAATGTTTGGTGTGGGATTTGGACAATACCCTTTGGGAAGGCGTGCTTCTCGAGGATTCCAATGTCAGACTGAAGGATCGGGCTGCGGAGGTCATCAAGGAGTTGGATCGGAGAGGCATCCTTCAGTCGGTCGCCAGCAAAAATGATTATGCGGCGGCCATTGGAAAGCTGAAGGAACTCGGGCTAAGCGAATATTTTCTTTTTCCACAAATCAATTGGAATTCAAAATCCTCTTCGATCAGCGTCATACAGGAATCGCTGAACATAGGTTTCGACACGTTCGCTTTTATCGACGATCAACCATTTGAACGCGAAGAGGTCGCTTTCACATATTCTGACGTTCTTTGTCTCGATGCCAATCAATTGGATACGCTGCTGGAATTGCCGGAGCTGATGCCGGATTTTGTGACGGAGGAATCCCAGAACCGACGGCTGATGTATATGAGTGACTACAAGAGAAATACGGCCGAAAAGGAGTTCGAAGGTCCCCAAGAAGAGTTTCTCGCGACTCTAGGCATGGTCATGAGAATCTCCCCAGCCCGCAGCGAGGATTTGCAGCGGGCGGAGGAATTGACGCTTCGTACCAATCAGTTAAACACGACCGGCTATACTTACTCGTTCAACGAGTTGGAAGCCCTGTCCCGATCCAATCGCCACAAGCTGTTAGTTGCAAGCCTTGAAGATATTTACGGCACTTACGGTACGATCGGCCTCTCCTTGGTTGAGCTTGATGAAGAAGTCTGGAGACTTAAGCTGCTGCTGATGTCTTGCCGCGTTATGTCGCGTGGCGTCGGTTCGATCATGCTGCAGCATCTTTTACAATCGGCCAAGCAAGCGGGAGCCCGTTTTCAGGCTGAGTTTATCTCCAATGACAGAAACAGGATGATGTATATTACGTTCAAATTTGCCGGATTCCAGGAAGTTGCCTCTTTTGGCGACGGCGGTGTGATTTTGGAAAACAATTTTTCACAGCTCGGTAAGTTTCCTGATTACGTAACCGTGCAAGTGGTGGAATAGGGAGTGATCTTGTGGAGAAAATCGCGTTTATTTTCCCAGGCCAAGGCTCGCAATATATCGGAATGGGAAGGGAGTTGTATCGTGAATCCCAAGCAGCGAAGATGACATTCGCCGAAGCCAATGAAGCGTTAGGATACGATCTTCAAAAAATTTGCTTTGAAGGAAGCCTGCGGGAGCTGAATCGGCCGGAAAACATGCTCCCCGCAATATTGACCGTAAGCGTCGCCGCGTTCCGCGTTTATATGCAGGAAATAGGACAACAGCCTGCTTATTTGGCCGGGCATAGCCTTGGCGAATATTCGGCCCTGACCTGCAGCGGGGCCATTGCATTTGGGGATGCCGTAAAACTGGTGCATAAGCGCAGTCTGTTGGCCGCGCAGGTAAAGAACGGCATGATGTCTGTCATCAATGGCGTAAAGCTGGAGGATGTACAGACTGCCTGTCGGCGACAGGCCGCTTCCGAGGAAGCACTTGCGCTGGCCTGCATAAACGGTTCGAATCAGTTCGTTATCTCCGGGCACGAAAAGGCGGTCGCTCGCGCGGAAGACGAATTGGCTGTTCTGAACGGACAAATTACGCCCATCCTGATGACGCCGCCATTTCATAGTCCGCTTATGGCGGATGTGGCGCCTCAACTGAAAGAGGAGTTAGCCAATCAAACATTCGGTAATTTTCGCATTCCGGTAGTCGCTAACGTAACCGCACTCCCTTATGAGGTACCGCAGCATATCGTAGATCATTTGACACTTCAATTGACGGAGCCTGTGCGATGGTCAGAAACGCTTGCATTTATGAAAGCACAAGGCGTCAGGTTAGTGATCGAGATGGGGCCGAAAGCAGTGCTGTCGGATCTAATCGATTCGGGTATGGGGATTACCACGATGTCCTTTGGACAGAAGGAAGATCGCTTAGTAATCAAGGAACGTTTGCAGATGGTTCGCAACCCGCATACGCCGACAATCGTCACCCGCAGCTTGGCTGTTGCGGTAGCGACCCGCAATCGAAATTTCGACAATGAACAGTACCGTCTCGGTGTCGAATTTCCTTACGAACAAATCGAACGGCTGCAAGCCGATTTGGAGAAGAATGGTATGGAGCCGACTGAAGATCAGATGAGGCAGACGTTGACCTGGTTGAGCGAGATCTTGCGTACGAAAGGTGTGCCGGAAGAAGAGCAGATGCGGCGATTCCGTCAAATATTGGCGGATACCGGAACAGAAGAACGGCTAGCAGACTTCCCTTTCTGCCGTGATGCGTCTGTAATCATTTGACCCGAAATTAATGACTTTACGATAACTAATAGCCTGTGGAGGGGACCTATGCTGAATGTTCAAGGTCTTACCCTTCGAGATGCCAAGAACGATGAGGCGGTCGAGGAAGTAGCCCAGATTTCATCCCGGGATATTGCAGTGATTGGCATTGCACTTGATTTCCCGCAAGCACGAACAGTTGAAGAGTTCTGGGAGAATGTCCGGGAAGGGAAGGACTGCATTAGCGGCATTTCGAAACATAGACGCCGCGATATGGATCGTTACCTCTCGTTCCAAGGGTTGGATCTCGAAGATGATTTGTATTCGCAAATTGGATTTCTTGATGAAATCGATAAGTTTGACCATCGCTTTTTCAATCTTTCGCCTCTAGAGGCCGGCCTGATGGATCCGGGCCAGCGCCTGTTTCTGCAATGCGCATGGCAAGCGCTAGAGGACGCCGGGTATGCGGGCGATAAGATAAAAGGCCGAGCAGTCGGCGTATACGTAGGACAGAATGTAAATCTTGTCGAGAATTACTATCAATATATTCGCGATGTGGAGCCGGAGTCGATGAACGCCGCATTGCCGGGCAATTTGGCCGCGATGGTAGCGAGCCGGATTTCTTATTTTCTGGATTTTTCGGGACCGAGCATGGTGGTGAACACGGCATGTTCTTCTTCTCTGGTCGCCGTTCATCTCGCTTCGCAGGCGCTTCGTACAGGAGACTGCGAGATCGCGCTTGTCGGTGGAGTCAGCCTCAATCTCCTCCCGCTGAATTCCGAGCCCAAATTCGGGAAATCATCCACTGGCAGAGCTTACACCTTCGACGACAGGGCCGATGGGACGAGCGACGGAGAAGGGGTTGCGGCGGTACTGCTTAAACCGCTTAAACAAGCTGTTGACGACCGAGATCATATTTACGCCGTTATAAAGGGCAGCGCGGTCAACCAGGATGGCAGCACGAACGGCATCACGGCGCCGAGCACCAGCGCGCAGGCTAGCGTCATCGAACGGGCTTGGAAGGCGTCCGGTATAAATCCAGAGACGATCGGTTATATCGAAGCGCACGGCACGGCAACAGAGCTCGGGGATCCGATAGAAATCGATGGTGTAACCCAGGCGTTCCGCCGTTTTACGGATAGAAAGCAATTTTGCGGTATCGGATCGTTGAAGCCGAATATCGGGCATCTGGATGCGGCAGCCGGCATTGCGGGCTTGATTAAGGCGGCGCTCGCACTCCACCACAAAGAGCTTCCGCCGTCGATTCATTTTCTTCGCCCTAACCGAAACATACGGTTTCAGCATTCTCCGGTGTATTTGCAAGATTCACTGGAGACATGGGAAACCGTGCATGGATCGCGTCGATGTGGTGTCAGCTCTTTCGGGCTAAGCGGTACGAACGCTCACGTCGTTCTAGAGGAAGCGCCCCGCGTCAAAGGGACGGCTGCAACGGTTAGTCCGCGTATTTTTACAGTCTCGGCGAAAAGTATAACCGCAATGGAATCGTTGCTCGTCCAATACCAAAGATTGCTTGTGGGAGCAGACGAGAAGGATTTCGCCGCTATTTGCTATACAGCAAGTACGGGTCGAGGTCATTTTCGTCATCGTGTGGCGGTCGTTGCCGTCGATGCGGCGGAACTGCTTGCGAAGCTAAATGTTCTGACGGAGTACGGGCTGGATACGGAAACCGAGGGTGTATTTTACTATGAGCATGCCTTGGTTCCCGCCAGTAAAACGCCGCGTGAGAAAGGGGATCTGACCGAAGCGGAGGCCGCAGCTTACAGCGAGCAAGCACGGAAGTTAGTGAGCCTTGTAACGGCGGAAGCCCCAACAAGATCCATAATGGAGCAGATCGGCCGTCTTTATGTCCAAGGAGCCAGTGTGGAATGGGAATGTTTGTATGAACCTGCGGCTAGGCGCCGGGTTTTGTTGCCCCTCTACCCGTTCGATCGCATCCGATGCTGGCTGGAGCTCCCTGAACTCGTAGGCGCCGACGGGTTATTTTTTGGGGCGCAATGGGAGGAACAACCGATCGAACGGTGCGAGCCCGTCTATTGGAAGGGCCGGGTGCTCCTTTTGAAAGGGAAGGACAGTCTGTCGGACAAATGGGCGGTTAGCCTGCGCGAGGCAGGTGCTTCCCTCATCACGGTTGAGCTTGGCGAGGAATACCGGCAATATGATCCGGCGTCTTTTGTAGTGTCATCCAAGGAAGAGGATTATCTCCGGCTGATGCAAGCTCTCCAGCGAGAGCGGATTACGCATGTACTTCACTTCTTTTCCTTTGACCAAAGCGAAGGGATCTCGTCTTTGCATAGGAAATTAGACCGAAGCGGAAACAGTCTTTTTTGCCTTCTTAAAGCTATCAATCAAACGCATGCCGGAGATGCCATAGAATTTGTTCTGGCCGCTCCTACCGGTCATGCGATAACAAAACGGGAAGAAAAGCTGAATTCGGCGTACACGACCATGTTCGGACTGGGCAAGTCGGTGGCAGCCGAACACCCTCATTGGAGTTGCCGCTGCCTGGATGCGGACGAATCGTTGACGGGCGAGCAGTTGGTGGCCGAATTGAGTGATGCAAACCCGCCTTATATCGTGGCCTATCGCGAGGGACGTCGGTATTTGCACCATCTGGCGGCTATACCCGAAGAAGCGATGAAAACAGCGGAGGTGCCGATCCGTTCGGAAGGCGTTTACGTAATAGCAGGCGGTGCTGGGGGGATGGGTCTGGAAATTGCCAAATGGCTGGCCTCCAAGAAGCAGGTGACGCTGGCCTTGGTTAACCGAACTCCGATGCCGTTACGAAGCGAGTGGGAGCATCTGCTGAAGCGGGGATACCCCAAGAAGGAGCGTCGAAAAATCGAGGCTATACGGGAACTCGAAGCATCGGGAGCGAAGGTCTTGCTCTGTGAGGCCAATGTCGCGGATGAACAGGCTGTACGGCAGTTGCTTGCCGGTCTACGCGAGCGTTTCGGAGGAATCAACGGGATTGTACATTGTGCAGGCGTACCGGGCAGCGGAATGATTTGGTCGAAAACGAAGGCTGAATTCGACCGGGTTCTAAGTGCGAAATTGTATGGTACCCGGAATTTAGACGAAGCGACGAAGAGTGACCGGCTTGATTTTTTTGTGATGTTCTCGGCGATTACGGCGTTGACGGGCGGCTTCGGTCAGGGCGACTATACCGCCGCCAATGTATATTTAGACGCTTTTGCCGCCGAGCGGGCCAAGCGAGGCGGCAGAACGCTGGCAATCAACTGGTCGGTTTGGAAAGAAACCGGCATGGGAGTTGATTTCGGCATAGCAGACCAGGAGCATATTTTTCAGGCGCTTCGGACGGAACAGGCTATCGAGGCATTCGAGAAAGCACTCGGAAGTTCATTGACGCAGGTTGCGATCGGTCGGATTAACCGCAAGGAGTTTGTTAAAGTTCGTCCGCTGCTGAGCCAGCCTCGATTCCCGATCCGCCTGCACGCCGATTTGATGGAAGATCTCGACAGAATGGTGGAGAAAAACGGCCGCAAGCAGCCGGCATTCCGATCCGCCATCGTGCAATCGGCAGAGCTCACTGGCAGACCCGATGGCGATTACAGCGATATGGAACGGACACTTGGCCGGATTTGGCTGCAAACGATGGGCGTAAAGCAGATGGATATTTATGACACGTTCTATGAGCTTGGCGGTGATTCGATATTTGCAACTAAAATAGTGAATCACATTCGCGAAGAGCTAGGTGTCCAGCTTAGTATCGTCGAGTTTTTGCAAAACTTGACGATTGCGGGGCTGAGCGCTTACCTGACGCAGAAACAGCGGGAAGGCGGAAATTCAGCAATAAGCAGCCATTCCATCCCGCCAGCGCAGCCGGCTTCCAGCTACCCTGTCACCTCCGCACAGCGACGTTTGTATTTCCTGCATGAATTGCATCCTGAGCAGCAGGCCTACAACGTCACAATGGTGCTTCGTATCGAAGGAAGCTTGGAGCGGGAACGTTTCGAACGAGCGTTCCAGACGATTGTCGACAGGCATGAGATGTTGCGCACCTATTTTGAGCTTGAGAATGGGGAGCCCGTACAAAAAATAGCTGCTCAAATTGCCTCGCCGATCCGCTATATGGAGGCGGATGAATATCAGGTGACGGAGATCGTTCATAACAGCATCCGGCCATTTAAATTAAACAAATCTCCGCTTCTACGAATTTTGCTGATATCTCTGTCTCAATCAAGCTATGTGTTGGTCGTGGATTTGCATCATATTATTGCAGACGGGTTTTCGGTAGGTATTTTGGCGGAGGAATTTATGACCCTGTACGGCGGACAACAGTTACCCGCTCTGCCAGTGCAGTTCAAGGATTATTCGGTTTGGCATAATAAATGGATGAACAGCCAGGAGATGGAGTCTCACGAGGCGTTCTGGCTGTCGCAGTTCGCCGATAAAGTACAGGATCTCGGCATGGTAACTGATTACCCGCGTCCGGTGCTGCAAAGCTTCGCGGGCGACAAGCGCATCTTTACGGCAGATTGCGTAACGCTGGAGCAGTTGCAGCGGCTCGCCGCGGGATTAGAGACAACCATGTTCATGCTGCTCTTGGCCGCTTACAACGTATTGCTTGCAAAGGTCGCTAATCAGGACGACATTGTCGTGGGGTCGCCGATCGCGGGAAGGACGATCCTCGAAGTGGAGCCGTTGATCGGGATGTTTGCCAATACCGTCGTTTTTCGGAATCGGCCGAAGGACGGGCTGACGTTCGCTGAATTCCTCGCTCAAGTCAAGGAGAATGCCTTGGCGGCATATGCGCATCAGGAATATCCGTTCGAACGCCTGATCGGTCGCTTGGGACTCGGCAGCCAGTTGAACCGCAACCCTTTGTTCGATGTCATGTTCGTTATGCATAACGAGTATAAGACCGTGTTGGACGATAATCCTCTTCGCATCTCTTCCTTTCCGATCCCTCATCGTATCGCGAAGGTGGATTTGACGTTGGAGGCGACTATAGATAAGGACGAATTGGCGTTGGTTTTTGAATATTGTACGGATTTATTCCGGTCTGAAACCGTCGAGCATTGGGGGGCGGGGTTGCTCCACATATTGCAGGAGGTCGTGAATAACCCGGACGTGCCAATCCGTGACATCGTATGGCCGGCCCGAGTGCCTGTCTTGAAAAATGTGCTTCCAGCAGAAATTGATTTTAAATTTTGATTTTCAAACGGCTCGATGGGATGGGGGATTACATGAGCGACAAGCTTTCAAACAACGTCCTTGCGGCGAGCGGAAAGGCCGGCAATGAGAAGGCCTATTGGCAGGAGAAGCTGGAAGGAGAACCGGTCATGAGCGCATTTCCTTCTGAACGCCGTGCATCTGGCGTGGGGGGAACAACGGTCTTCATGTCCTTTTCTTTAAGTTCCGATATTTCAGACCGGCTGACGTACATGAGCAAAGGTTCCGACTATGCCCTGTTCATGATTTTCGCCGCAGGCGTTCATATACTTCTGTCAAAATATACAAACAGCCCGGATGTAGTTACGGGAATGCCTGTATTTCAACAGGAGGACGAGGAGAGCAGAGCGGGGAACAAGTTGCTCATCCTTCGTACGTCGTTGCAAAATTGCCGCAACTTCAAGGATGCGCTGATGGCAACCAAGCAGTCGATAACCGAAGCGAACGATCATCAGAATTATCCGCTCCATCACATGATGAAGCATGGGAACTTGCTTCCGGAACATGATGGGGAACCGCTGATTCGAACTTTGGTGGGGTTCGATCGCATTCAAGATCTGGGGCAGGCGCAAGACGGTACAGCGGAGGTAGCGGTCCTACTCATATCGCTTGACGGGAGTCTTCGGGTTGACTTCAGCTTCGATAAGAGCCGGTTCGAACTGGAAAGTGTTCGGCGTTGGGCTGTGCATCTGGAACGCCTGCTGGAAACGGCATTGTTCCGGCCGGAAGAGCCACTCTCCGAAATTGAGATGCTGGAGAGACATGAGTTCGAAACGTTGGCGTATGGTTTCAACCGGACGAAGGCGGAGTATGACCAGCATACGACGCTGCACCGGCTGTTCGAGGAGCAGGCGGCACGCACGCCGGAGCGGACGGCGGCCGTGTTCGGCGCGGACGGCATGGAGCGGCTGACCTACCGCGAGCTTAACGAGCGGGCGAATCAGCTCGCCCGGACGCTGCGGGACAAAGGCGTGAAGCCGGGACGGTTGGTCGGCGTTCTGCTGGAGCGCTCGCCGGAGATGATGGTCGGCATTCTGGCCATCCTGAAGGCGGGCGGCGCCTACGTTCCGATCGATCCCGCATATCCCGAGGAACGGATCGCTTATTTGCTCCGAGACAGCGGTGCGGAGCTGCTGCTCACTTGCAAGCGGGAACTGCCGTCGGGGCAATTCTCGGGCGAGCAGCTTGACTTGGCGGACGAGACGCTGTACTCGGGGGATGGTGAGGATCTATCCGCCACGTCGGGGCCGCATGATCTGTCTTATGTGATCTATACCTCCGGTTCCACCGGCGAGCCCAAGGGCGTGATGATCGAGCATCATTCGGTAATCAACCGCTTGCAGTGGATGCAGAGGCGCTTCCCGCTGGCGGAGGATGACGTCATCATGCAAAAAACGCCGTTCAGCTTCGACGTGTCGGTCTGGGAGTTGTTTTGGTGGGGCATGCAGGGAGCGTCGGCGGTGTTCCCGGAGCCGGGTGCGGAGAAAAATCCAGAGTCGATTGCGCGATGCGTGGAGAGGCACCGGGTAACGGTGATGCACTTCGTGCCTTCGATGCTGCAGCTGTTTCTGGAGCATGTCGAGGAAGCCGGGGATACGGGGCGGCTGCGCACGCTGCGCCGGGTGTTCGCGAGCGGGGAGGCGCTGCAGGCTAAGCAGGCGAGCCGATTCGGCCGTTTGCTGAAGGATGCGTGGGGGACGGAACTAGTCAATCTGTACGGACCGACGGAGGCGACGGTGGACGTGTCGTACCATAACTGCTCATGCGTGGAGGAGTCGGCGCGTATTCCAATTGGCCAACCGATCGACAACATCTCGATATACGTGCTGGACGGCCACCGGCGGTTGCAGCCGGTCGGGGTGCCGGGCGAGCTGTACATCGCCGGAGTCGGCCTGGCGCGCGGGTATTGGAACCGTCCGGAACTGACGGCGGAGAGGTTCGTGGATAACCCGTTTGCGCCAGGAGAGAGGATGTACCGGACGGGCGATCTGGCAAGGTGGCTGCCGAACGGGGAAGTAGAGTATTTGGGCCGGATCGACCACCAGGTGAAGATCCGAGGATATCGGATCGAGCCGGGAGAGATCGAGACACAGCTGCTGCGGCACGAACGGATCAGGGAAGCGGCGGTTACGGTAAGGCCCGGTGAGGCAGGGCTGAAGGATCTGTGCGCATATTATGTGGCCGACGGCGACCTGGAAGCCGGTGAAGTAAGAACGTATTTGGCGGAGCGGCTGCCCTCCTACATGGTGCCGGCATACTTGGTGGCACTGGAAGCAATGCCGTTGACGCCGAATGGGAAGCTGAACCGCAAGGCGCTCCCGGCGCCGGAGGAGAATGTAGAGCGCGAGGCGTATGTCGCTCCGCGAAATGAGCTCGAGCGGCAGTTGGCAGCCGTCTGGCAGGAGGTGCTCGGACTCGAACGAATCGGCATCGACGAGCGCTATCAGGACATCGGTGGTGATTCGATCAAATCGATTCGCATCCTCTCCACGATCAGAAAGATTTGTCAGACAAACCTGCAACTGTTGGAGTTTTATCAGCACTCTACAATTAGGGAATTAGCCGGTTTCCTGGATCGTCGGAAGTACGAGCAGGAGAACGGTAGGATTGTGGCTGCGAAAGTAAAGCTGGAGAACTGGCAGCTGGGACTGCTGTCGTCGGCCGCCGGCACTTCCTTGCATAACGAGGAAATTGAAGATTTCTTTCCGCTCAGCGATATCCAGCAAGGCATGATCTACCATTCCGTCAGCCAACCGCACGATCAGCTGTATCATGAGCAGTTCGTGTATGAATTTCAAGATACGGCTTTCTCGGAACGGATATTCGAACAAGCGATGGAGCACATGATTCGCAAGCATGCCATTTTGCGAACGACGTTCAATCTGAACGATTTCCCGGCGCCGGTGCAGCTGGTGCACCGTTCGGTTCCTATGAACCTGGAAGTGATCGCGCTCGATCATCTTACGAGGGAAGAGCAAACGGCTTACTTGAAAGCGTTCTTGGAGCAAGACCGACAGAAGCCCTTTTTCCGGGGGACACAATCTTCAAATCCGATGTGGCGGCTGCGAATATTCCGGCTGGACGAGCGCAACTTCTGCTTAGCGTGGCTTTACCATCATGCGATCATGGACGGGTGGAGCAATGCTTCGTTCATTACCGAACTGACACGGGTGTACTTCGGATTAAAGCGGGGCATCACGGCGTTAGAGCCGCTTCGTCATAGTTATAAAGATCTGTTGATCGAACAATGGAGCATCCAGGATGATCCCGGAGTGAATGCATATTGGCAGGAGGAGCTGAAGGATTACCGCCGATTCGAGCCGATGTTCGCCCCGGAGGAGAACCAGCCGGAGCCTTTTATCCGTAAGGAGTTTGTTTTGGATGGCGAGTTGGAGAAATCGTTGCTTGTGCATTCAGCGAAGTTGAACCGGGTGTCCGTAAAAACCATGCTCTTTACTGCCTATGTGTGCATGATGAACACATACGATGCTGAGAACGATTTTGTCGTCGGGCTCGTCGAGAACAATCGTCCGCTTGTGGAGGACGGAGAGAAGATTCTGGGCTGCTTTCTGAACTCCATTCCCGTGCGTATTCGGATGAACGAATTGATCAATTGGCGGGATCTGCTCCTTGCAATGGATAAGAAGCTGGCGAAGGTGCAGCAGTTCGGACGGCTTTCACTGGCCCGTATTCAGCAGGCCGTCGGCGAGAGTGCCGTCTATGGAAACAAGTTGTTCGATAATATTTTTAACTATGTGGATTTGCACGTTTATGAAGGCGTTTCTCGGGAACAGCGCAGCCATCGGTCGCTGGGCGATATCGGCAACTACGAGCGGACGAATGCGCTATTCCAATTTGATTGCTTTATGGAAGATGAACGTCTGCATATCGTGGTCGCTCATGTGACGGGTGTATATCCGAAAGCGGATGTGGCGCGCATGATTTCGATCTACGAACGGATTTTGAAGCAAATGCTCCACCGGCCGGAAGCGATAGTCAGCAAGACGTCGCTCCTTGACCCCGAACAGCTTCGCCTATTACAGGAGAGAGCAAAGGAAGGGGCGTTGCTCCTGCCGGAGGAGAAAACGATTGGTGGGCTGGTTGAAGAGCAAGCGAAGCGGACACCGCAGCGAACGGCGCTTATCGGTCGCTCGGGAAGGCTAACCTATGCCGAACTTAACCGGCGGGCCGATCGGCTTGCCAGACAGCTTGCCGATCGAGGCGTCAGGGCAGGACATATTGTCGGTCTGATGGCCGAGCGTTCGCCCGGAATGATCGTCGGGCTGTTGGCGATCTTGAAGGCTGGGGCCGCATACTTGCCGATTGATCCGGATTATCCGGATGAACGAATCCTGCATATGTTGGCTGACAGCGGAACGTCCTTGCTGCTGACGCAAAAGCAGTATAGCGGGCGAACGACGTTTAGTGGCGAAATGATCAATCTGGCCGATGAGGAGCTTTACCGAGAAAAGGCTGAAGGCGACAGTGCGCGGCCTCCTGTTCGAATGGACGATCTTGCTTATTGCATTTACACGTCCGGTTCTACAGGACTTCCGAAGGGAGTACTGATTGAACACCGCGCGGTAGTTAATTTACTGGCAGGCATCACGGAACTAATCGATTTTCAGGCGGACAAGACCATTTTGTCTGTTACGACCATATCATTTGATATTTTTGTATTGGAGACGCTGGTGCCGCTGATGAAGGGCATGTGCGTAGTGCTGGCGGACGCGGAGGAGCAGCTGGATCCGGCTGCTCTCGGACGATTGATGCTTCATCACGGTGTACACATGCTGCAAACTACGCCTTCGCGATTGCGCCTGCTTCTGGACGACGATACAGCTGTCGAAGGATTGGCGAAGCTGACGGATGTCATGATAGGCGGAGAGGCGTTCGGCATGGATCTGGTTCAAAAGCTTCGCGAGTGCTCGCATACTCGAATTTACAACATGTACGGGCCGACGGAAACAACCGTATGGTCAATGGTGGCTGATCTTACGGAAACTAAGGATGTAACACTCGGGCAGCCAATCGCCAATACGGAAATCTTACTTCTGGATCAAAACGACCAGCTACAGCCTTTCGGAACGGCGGGCGAACTGTGTATAGCCGGAACGGGGTTGGCGCGTGGCTATCACAACCGTACGGATTTAACGCAGGCCAAGTTTGTCACTCACCCGCTTGACCCGGGACAGAGGATTTACAAGACGGGCGATCTTGCACGGTGGCAAGCGGATGGGCGGATGACGTATATCGGACGCCGGGATCACCAAGTGAAGATACGGGGATATCGGGTGGAGATCTCCGAAATTGAGCAGGCTTTGGCAGGCTATCACGGCATCGCAACCCCGCTGGTTGCGGCCCGCGAGCGGGACGACGGAGAAGTTTATCTCGTCGGTTACTATTTGGCGGACAACGAATTGCCGATCGCGTCTTTACGCGAGCATTTGGCCGATCGGCTGCCCCCTTATATGATTCCGGGTGCATTCGTGCGTTTGGAACGCTATCCGCTGCTGCCTAACGGCAAGATCAACCATGCGGCGTTACCGGAACCGACCTTAACCAGAAAGGCCTTGGTTGCGGAATTCCGAAAAGCGTCCAATGATACGGAACAGCGGCTGGCGGATTTGTGGCAGGAGATCGTTGGGCTGGAGACAATCGGCATGGATGACAACTTTTTTGAAGTCGGAGGTAGCTCCATCTCGCTAGTGCAATTTCACTCAAAGCTTGAAAAGATTTACCCGAATCGAATTGGCGTTACAGAACTGTTCTCTTATCCAACGCTCGGCAAGCTTGCTGCCAGAGTAGAGCGAACCGCTCAAAAGAGGCAGATTGCAGTCGATACGCTGAAGCTGCCGGGCAGCTTCCTGAATCGGAGTGGCGGGGAGAACGGGGATTCGCTGCGGTTTCATCTGAGCTCGCTATATCAGCTTCACGGATTGGCTCGGCAGTATGGCGTAGAGCCGGATGATATATTGCTGACGGCGGGTCTTTACTTGTTTTCAGAGATTACGGAACTATCGGCGATCACTGTACAAGCGATGGCGCGTAAAGAGAACGAGTTAATTCCCCTCACGTTGGACATGCGGGAGATCAGCGACTTTCCGCAACTTTTTCAAAGAGTTAATCGGATGCGGACTGAGGCAGCAGACGCCTACGGTTTGGAGGACATCCGTCCTCTTGCTATAAGGGGAGCGGTTGGCGAGATCGCTCCTTTGTTTTATAAACACGAACTGGATACGTCTCGTGAGCGCTTGAGCGATTTGTTCGGCTTTACACTTGGATATTCAGTCGAAGCGGACAAGATCGTGTTCACATGTGATTATGACAGCGGCGCAATTCGTCAAAAGTCAATGGAAGAATGGGCTGCCGGCTATGCGAGACTGCTCCGTGTTCTTACGGATCAATTTTTGAAGGAGGCTACGCAACAATGAGAAGAACAGCGCTAGTGTTCCCGGGACAAGGCTCGCAGTACACAGGAATGGGAAAGGAATTGTACGAGCAGTATCCGATTGCCAAAAAAACGTTTGAAGAGGCTGACCAAGCCCTTGGCTTCGATTTGACCTCACTGTGCTTCGAAGGTCCGGCAGATCAGTTGCAGCAGACGGAGTATACCCAGCCGGCGATTCTGACTTACAGCGTTGCGGCATACCGGGTTTTCATGCAGGAAGAAGGTATCCGGCCGCATTTTATGGCGGGCCATAGTCTTGGCGAGATTACCGCGCTGACCTGTTCGGGGGCGATTCCGTTCGCCGATGCCGTACGGATTGTGAACAAGCGCGGACGGTTCATGCAGGAATCAGCCGCGATCGGCACAGGGGCGATGTCCGCCATTTCCAGAGTGAGCGCTATCGAGGTCGAACGGATCTGCCGAGAAGTGAGCACCGAGGAAGAGCTGGTTGCAGTTTCCAACTACAACTCGCCCACCCAGACGGTGATCTCGGGTCATGTCGGGGCAGTCGAAGCTGCGGAACGCAAATTGGCGGGAATTGGTGCCGACTTCATACGATTGAAGGTAAGCGCGCCGTTCCATTGTCCACTTATGAAGCCGGCGGCTTTCCAACTTGAACAGGAATTATTGAAAATAGATTATGCCGAACCCCGGATTCCGATTATCGCCAACTACAATGCTGTGCCGTATGCTGGTGCGAACCGGATCGTTCAAGCTCTGACAATTCAGATGACCGAACCGATTCAATGGGATGCCACCATGCAATTTTTGAAGAACCAAAGCGTCAATGTCGTTGTGGAGTTGGGACCGGGTACGGTACTTCGCAATTTGATGAAAAAGAGTTCCGGAGACATCTACAGTTATTCGTATGACAAAGAGGAGGATCGTTCGGGTCTGAGGAAACTGATGTTCTCCGAAGAGCTGGAATATCCTTGCTTCGTCTCCCGCTGCTTGGCCATTGCGGTTTGTACCCGCAACCGTAATTGGAATCAGGAGGAATACCAGACAGGGGTCATTGAGCCTTATCGCCGCATTCAAACGATGCTGGCCGAAGTTGAACAGAACGGTCATAAGCCGACGCTGGAACTAAAACAGGCGGCACTCAGTATGCTTCAATCGGTGTTTACAACTAAACAGACTCCAATGGAAGAACAGCAGGAGCGGTTCGCGCAGCTTTTCGAAGAAACAAATACTCGCGACTTGTTTCCCGATGCACCAGCGAATCCACTGACGTCCTTTGTAATTTAGACAGGAGGGTGAGCAGTGGGGAATTTATTAGGTTTTTCGATCATGCAAAAGAGCACGGATGAGCCTGAAATGCAGATGGAGAGCTTGTCTAAGAAAAGCATTGCGGTCATCGGAATGGCTATCCGGTTTCCTCAGGCGGACAACCCGCAGACATTTTGGCGCAATCTCGCGAACGGATCGGACGCGATCCGCGACTTTCCGCTTTCCAGAAGGAAGGATACCGATCCGTATTTGCAAGGGAAGGGACTACTGCATCAAGACTTTTCGTATGTCAAAGGGGCTTTTCTGGAAGAAGTCGACCGCTTCGATTACCGCTTCTTCGGACTTTCCCACAGGGAAGCATCTTTGATGGATCCCAGCCAGCGATTGTTTTTGGAGACAGCCTGGCAAGCGATTGAGGATTCGGGGTATGGCGGCAATTGCCTCATCGGTACGAACACGGGAGTTTATCTCGGGTTCAGCAACGACTTTGACACCGAAACAACGTACAAACGCTACATTGCCGACTTGGAGCCGGAATCAATGCCGCTTGCCGTAACCGGTAACATCAAGGCTATTATCGCCAGTCGTCTTTCTTATCTACTTGATTTGCGCGGTCCAAGCATGCTCGTGGATACGACCTGTTCATCCTCGCTCGTTGCCATCCACACGGCTTGTCAAGCGATTCGCAACGGGGAATGCGATATGGCGCTGGCCGGAGGAATCGAACTGCATCTGTTGCCGCTCAAGGTTATGGACCGGGAGAAAATGGGTATCGAATCGTCAGACTATAAAACCAAATCGTTTGACGACAGCTCCGACGGCGCCGGCAATGGCGAGGGCGTGGCGGTTATCGTGCTGAAGCCGCTTGACCGCGCGGTTCGAGACCGTGACCCGATATATGCAGTAATTAAAGGAAGCGCGGTGAATCAGGATGGCAGCTCGATAGGGTTGACCGCGCCGAATGCCGCCGCTCAGGAGCAGGTGATTTTGCGTGCTTGGAAAGAAGCGGGCATAGACCCGGCTCAACTTTCGTATGTGGAAGCGCACGGCTCGGGCACGCCGTTAGGCGATCCTATTGAGGTGGCCGGATTGACGAACGCCTTTGCGCACTTTACCGATAGAAAGCAGTTTTGCGGTGTCGGTTCGGTCAAAACGAACCTGGGTCACCTCGGAAACAGCGCGGGTATCGCTGGCTTCGTCAAATCGGTGCTTGCCTTGCAGCATAAGAAACTGCCGGCATCTCTGCATTTTCAAAGGCCGAACCGCAAAATCAATTTCAAAGGCTCGCCGCTTTATGTCGTGGACGAACTGACGGATTGGCCGGCGCAAGACGATTCGCCCCGGCGCTCCGGGATCAACTCGTTCGGGCTTAGCGGTACTAACTGTCACATAGTATTGGAGGAAGCGCCGCTTGCAAGAAGCACTTCCGGGCGCTCTATTGCAAGTGGAGGCGTGTTGCCGCTTTCGGCCAAAAGCAGCTGGTCGCTCCAGCGTCTGGTCGAGAGCTATGACGAGCTTTTGTCGGAACCGAGGGAAATCGATCCGGCGGATCTTTGCTATACCGCCGCAATCGGACGCGGTCATTACTCCCATCGTTTAGCTATCCTGTTTGACGGACTTGCTGATTTGAAAAAAACCGTCCGCAGGCTTGCAGAGCAAGGAGTAGAAGCGGCGGAACCCCCGCATGCCGTTTACGGTGTACAAAAGAGCACGACAGGTGGTTCGCATATAAACAAAGAATCGCTTGCCGAAGAGGAAGGGAAGCAGATTAGCCGCAAGGCGGACGCTCTGCTCACAGAGCCTGGCAAGTTTGATTTGTCTGAGCTGGCAGGGCTGTATGTAGCGGGGGCGAATGTCCGGTGGCAACGCCTATATCCGCAAGGAAATCGTGTTCGGATACCGGTCTATCCTTTCGAGCCCATACGTTGCTGGCTGGATGTCCCGGCCTATCATGATTCCTATTATCATGCCATTGAATGGAAGCGTTTTAATGACAAGCAAGTTGATGAAACCGTGGCAAACGGAGCCGGCACCGTCCTGCTGCTAAAAGACAAGCACGGCCGCGCGGATCGTTTGCGTGAGATGCTTGAGCGCAGTGGAACGCATGTGATTGAAGCGGCTATCGGAACCGAGTATAAAAGGCTCAGCGAGACCTCATATGTCTTGGGCCATAATCAAGCGAGCTATGACCGGCTGCTCGGAGAACTCTCGCAAGTTACGGTCACGCAGGTCGTCCATTTGGTGGCTTTGAGCGGCGGACAAGTTCTGGAAACGGTCGACGAACTGGAAGAGGCTCAACGGCGAGGCGTCAACAGCCTGTTTTATTTAACAAAGGCGATTTTGCACAATAAATGGAAGCATCGCATTCATTTGCTGCTTCTCGGGCAAAACGTCCATGAGGTGACGAGGAACGAGGCGGTCTTGTATCCCGAGGCAGCCGCGTTAATGGGTCTGGGCAAAGTCGTGTCCCATGAGTACCCGCACATCGTATGCCGCTGCCTGGACATCGACGGAGATACAAGCGACGAGCAAATTGTCGCCACATTCGGAAGAGACCAGCTTCCGTACACGCTTGCTAGCAGGGGGGGCCAGTTGTATGCCGAAACGCTGAAACCGTTCGATCCGCAGGCGTCTGGACAGCAACAGATCGTGCTCAAGAGCGGCGGTGTGTATTTGATTACGGGAGGATCGGGCGGGATGGCGCTCGAAATTGCCAAGTACTTGTCTGCGCAAGGTAATTTGAATATGGCTTTTCTCAGCCGTACCCCGTTCCCGAACCGTCATTCATGGAAAAGGCTGCTGGCGGAGGGCACGACGAGAAAAATGCGCGAAAGCATTCTTTGCCTGCAAGAGATCGAAGAGAATGGCGCCAATGTTCGATTCTATGCCGTAGATGTTGCGAACGAGAGCAAAATGGCCGGTGTTATAGCCGATTTGAAAAAGGAGTTCGGACGAATTAATGGGATCGTGCATTGCGCGGGAGTGGCCGGCAACGGCTTCCTGGTGCGTAAGGAAGAGGCGGTGTTCGAAGAAGTATTGGCGCCGAAAATTCGGGGAACGTGGGTGCTTGACCGGCTCACGAAGGACGATCCGCCGGATTTTTTCGTGCTCTTCTCATCGATTTCCACCTTAATATCCGCCGTCGGGCAAGGGGACTACACGGCGGCCAACGCCTATCTCGATGCATTTTCCCGCGCACGGACCAAACAAGGGCGGCGAACGTTAAGCTTGAATTGGGCGATGTGGAAAGAAACCGGTATGGCGCTCGATTACAACGTCCGCAACGATTCCTGTTTTCGAGAGCTTCATACGAAAGAAGCGCTGCTGGCATTCGACGGCATTTTTCACACGGAAGCTTCCAATGTGATTATCGGAGAACTCAAGCATGAGGAAGTGCAGGAACTGCTGACCGGAGATACGTTCGGCTATCTCTCGCCGGAGCTTAGGGATCGTATCGTCAAACGTGCGCCGGCAAACACGGGTATTCCGGCAACCGGAGAACGTCCGGTTCGTCCGGTTCAAGCGAACACGATAACCAACGTTACGCTGAAAGGCAAGGAAGAAGGAAGCTTCAGCGATATAGAGCAGAAACTGGCCTCCATATGGTCGAAACTGATGGGCATGGATTCGATCAGCATTCACGATAATTTCTATGACATAGGAGGCAACTCGATTTTGGCGACGCATCTGCTGCGTGAGCTGGATGAGGCGTTTCCGAATCATTTCGATATTACAGACATTTTCTCCTATCCTACCATTTCTTTGATGGTCGAATATTTAGATAGCCGGCTGAATGTCGCGAGCGACACGGAGCCACCAAACTCGTCCTTGGATGAGCTGTTGGATCAGTTGTCAGAGGGGAAACTTTCGATTGAAGAGGTGAATGAACTTATGAAATCGGTAGGTGAAGACCAATGGAAAACGTAAGAAACTATATTTTTAAGCAAGTTGCCGCAAACAAACTGCCGAAGGAGGAAGCCAAGGCCCTCCTCAAAGAGCTCTATCAATCGAATGCGGACGAATCGAAGAAGTCCAGCGGGGACATTGCCATCGTCGGGATGGCCTGCAAATTACCTGGCGCAGAAAGCTTGGAAGCTTATTGGAGCAATTTGGTGTCGGGCGTACGTACGATGGGAGATTTCCCGTTCAATCGCCGCCGCGACACCGATCAGTTCGTCAGCAGTGGCATCGAGTATCGCAAAGGCGGTTATCTCGATCAGGTGGATCGGTTCGACGCGCCGTTCTTTCGTATTTCGCGCCGGGAAGCAGAGGCGATGGATCCGATGCAGCGGCTGTTTTTAGAGACAGCTTGGGAAGCTATGGAGGATTCGGGCATTGGCAGTGAAAAACTGAGCAACACAAGAACCGCTGTATATGTTGGCCAGGAGACCAATTATAACAACGAGTACAGGAAGCTGCTCGCCGAAGAGGACGAGCTGTCAATGACTGGATCCCATACTGGAATCATCGCCAGCCGCATCCAGTACTTGCTCAATTTGCGGGGGCCGAGCCTTGTCGTGGACACGGCTTGCTCATCCTCGCTCGTGGCGCTGCATCTTGCTTGCCACGGCTTACGGAATAACGAATTCGACTATGCGCTTGTCGGCGGCATTTCCGCATTCTTTTTCCCGGCGGGCCAAAGTCTCGTCATGGAATCGGGCACTGCTGAAATTCGCGCTTTCGACAAAGGCGCGAACGGAACGTGCTGGTCGGAAGGTTTCGGCGTTGTCATGCTCAAGCCGCTAGACCGTGCACTGCATGACCATGACTACATCCATGCGGTTATAAAAGGGAGTGCCATGAACAATGACGGAACATCGAACGGCATTACGGCTCCCAATGCGGATTCGCAGGCCGAAGTTCTAACGGCGGCGTGGGATGCGGCAGGCATTCCGCCGGAGTCCATTTCCTACATTGAGACGCACGGAACGGGAACGCCAATCGGTGATCCGATCGAGATCAAAGGGCTGACAAAAGCGTTCCAACGGTATACGAACAAACGCCAATTTTGCGGCATTGGATCTGTTAAGACCAATATCGGACATGCGGTCGCCACATCCGGAATCGCGTCGCTGATGAAGGTCGTGATGGCGATGCAGCACAAGAAGCTACCTCAGACGCTCGCTTTTCAGGCGCCTAACCCTTATATCAATTTTGCCGATTCGCCAGTGTACGTCAATGACTGCTTGCGGGACTGGGACGAAGGTTCCGGGCCAAGACGATCCGGTGTATCGGCGTTTGGATTCAGCGGAACCAACGTGCATGTCGTGCTCGAGGAAGCTCCTGCCCGGCCTGCGCGCATCCAGTCAGGAAGCGGCCCGGAATTGTTCACCGTCTCGGCTCGTACGGAAACGGCGCTGAGGAGTCTGCTGAGAAGCTATTCCGATTATTTACGGGATCATCCGGACGTTTCGCTGACCGATCTTTGTTATACGGTGAATACTGGCCGCAGGCACTACGCAATCCGATTGGTTTTTCGAGCCCATACGGCTCAAGAGCTTCTGCACATGTTACAGCAAGCGTTGATCGGTAATCTGGAGGATATACCGGGGAGAATCCCTAACAGCCACTTCGGCATGTACAAGCTGATTTTCCACAAGCAGGAGAAAAAAAACGGCGAGCTGACGGAGCATGATGTTCTTCGGCTAAGTAATGACATAAACGAAAGATTGGCCGGAATGCTGATTTCCGGCTTATCGGACAACTCGGCGGAGGAGATTGGCCGTGCGTACGTCTCAGGCGCCGACGTCAATTGGAGCTCCGTTTATAAACAGACGGAATGCCGGTCACTTCGCGTGCCGACCTACCCGTTCGACAGACTTCGGTATTGGGCAAGCGGAGAGCATCTCTTGCAGCAGAAGGATGCATGGGGACAACTCGTGAACGCGCCGCTGCTCGATCGCTGCATATCGTTAACAACAAGCGAGGGTGTTTATGAGACGGATTTCGACGTCGAAAAACATTGGGTGCTGAGCGAGCATATTATCAGCGGTCATGCTGTACTGCCTGGAACAGCATACGTGGAGATGGCCTTGGAGGCAGGAGAGCATTATTTGGGCCTGCCACCAGGGGGTATCGAAGAAATTCAATTCCTGTCCCCTTTTGTCGTGGAAAATTCGGAAATCAAGAAGCTGCGCATTGCTATACGCGAGGAGGAGCAGCGCTTGTATTTCACAATTAGCGGCCCTCAAGGAGAGCAAAGAGAGGAAGACTGGATCGTACACGCCGTCGGGGAATTGATGCGTGCCGACACGGCACAACCAGCATCTTACGACCTTGCTGAGATCGCCGTCCGCTGCCCGCAAGCGGCATTGACTGAGGCTCCGGATTCTGTTCCGTCCTCCAGCGAGCGATCCATCGTATTTGGGCCTCGCTTTCGGAATATCGTCGGTTTGCAGGCTGGGGAACAAGAGGCGCTTGTGGAATTGGAGCTGCCGGCGGAATTCGCTTCGGAGGCAGGCGTATACCGGCTTCATCCGGCGCTGCTGGACAAAGCGACCGGCGCGGTTTCCGATCTGCTGGCGGGAGAGGGCGATTTGCTTCTAGCTTTCGCTTATAGCCAGCTTCGTATTATGGAGAGCTTTCCGGAGAAGGTGTTCTCGTATGTGAAAAGATTGGATACTTCTTCTCGGGAGATCCTCACTTATCAAGTAACGATCATGGATAAGCAGGGGAAAGTTTTGGCGGAAATCGACAAATTCACCGTGAAGAAACTTCGTGGAAGTTCGCAAAAATTATTAAATCAAGACGAAAAAGTTCCGTTCTTCTACGAAACCGGCTGGCGAGAAATCGCAGAGCTGAAGCCAGGCTCGTCGGGCAGACCGGAAATCATATGCGTATTGAAAAACCAGTTCGTACCGGCGGACGATTTTGTCGCCAAGCTGCGGAACGGGGGTCATTCGGTTCTTCAAGTGGATGTTGGGGACGCGTATGGCCGATTTGACGATTGGCACTATGTCGTCAGCGGATCGGAGGAAGATTATATTCGGCTGCTGGCGGATATCCGGAGCGTGCCTTTTACGAAATGGATTCATTTGTCCGCGTGGTGTCAATCGCAGGCTTCGAATTACGACGAGCTGAAAAGTCGCGGGCGGAGCGGAGTATACGATCTGTTTCGTGTGATACGCGCGCTGGCCAAGAGCAAAAGGCCGGAGAAAACCGAAATCGTACTCGTTGCGGACAACGCTCGGGAAGTTACGTCGCGGGAAACGACGATAAAGCCGGTTAACGCCGCCCTGTTTGGGCTGGGCAAAGTCGTCGAGTCCGAATATCCGGATTTGAGCTGCCGCTGCATCGATCTGGACGAAACAGCCGGTGCTGAAGAACTTTGGCGGGAATTGCAAACAGAAGGTGCCCCTTACGCAGTAGCCTACCGGGAAGGAAAACGTTATGCAGAGGAAATAAGACCTCTCTCATGGGAAACGGAGCAGCAGCAAGAGGTCGAACTGCGAGAGGACGGGGTGTATGTTCTGTCGGGCGGCACGGGCGGCATCGGGTTGGAGATTGCGCGGTGGCTCTCCGCCAGCCAAAAAATTAAGCTGGTGCTTTTGCATCGCTCATCGTTCCCTGAGCGTTCCCGGTGGGATGCCTTGCTGGCAGATGACGCCGATGCCAAACTGTCGGGCAAACTGCGCTTACTTCAAACGGTTGAAGCAAGCGGCTCACAGGTGCTGCTCGTCCAGGCCGACGTGACGCAGCGACAATCGCTGCAGACCGCACTTGAGGAGATCCGCCGACTGCATGGCCCCGTCCGGGGGGTCATCCACAGTGCAGGCGTTGCGGGGGACGGGTTCCTGATCCGCAAGGAGGAAGAAACCTTCCACAGCGTTTTGGCTCCCAAAATCGAAGGTGCCTGGTTGCTTGATGAGCTAACCCGGGAGGACAAGCCCGATTTCTTTTTAATGTTCTCTTCCGTGACTTCGATTCTGGCCGGACCTGGACAAGGCGATTATACGGCAGCCAATGCTTTCCTTGATTCGTTCGCCGCTTATCGTATGAAACAGGGGAGCAGGACGCTGACGATTAACTGGCCTTCCTGGAAAGAGACCGGAATGGCTTACGATTATGGCGTCAACCATGACGGAATCTTTAGGGCGTTGTCCACTTCCGATGCGCTATCGGGATTAGGCGCGGCGCTGCAATGCCCGACAAGTAGGGTGATCATCGGCGAACTGAATTACGATCTGATTCAGGATGCCGATCAGGCCCCATTGCTATTGTCCGAAGAGATTGTCATGGAACTCAAGCGGCGGGCACTGAGAACAAAGCGAAAGCCGACAGTCGAAAATAACGCCAACACCTTCGTATCGGTCTTACTTGAAGGACGGTCATCAGGTATTTATTCTGAGCAAGAGCAGCAGTTGGCTGCGATTTGGGGAGAAGTGCTCGGAGTTCAACAAATCAGTATCCAGGATAGTTTCTACGATCTTGGCGGCGATTCGTTGCTGGCAATCAAGATTTCCAATCTTATTGAGAAACGAATGGGGCAAAAAGTCGATATCAGCGATCTCTTCGAATATTTGACGATTTTCGAATTGGCCCGGGTATTGGGAGGCGAAATACCGGAAGTAGCCGGCACAGATTCAGCGGACAGAAAAGATCCGAAACCGAAGCAGCCGGGAGAGGAGCGGATGTACAGTCTCTCCAACGCACAAAAACGAATCTGGTTCCTACATAAGCTGAATCCGGAACTGCACGCGTATCATTTGCCGCTCACGTTCGAAACGGATTCGGCACCGGATCGGCATGCCTTTGAAGCGGCTCTGCGGCTAATGACAGAAAGGCACGGCTCGCTACGTACCGTTATCCGTGAAGAAGGCGGTGAGCCCAAGCAGGTTGTTCTTCCTTACGTGGATGTCCAAGTGGTGTGGCAGAGTCCGCTGCCCGATACGGATAGCCGAGAGTCATATGGAGACCTGGTTCGGGAAGAGCTTGAACGTCCCTTCGATTTCGGAGAACGATTGTGGCGAGTCAAGGTGTTTCAAAGAAACGACGGACGCTGCCTAATCAGCCTAACCGTTCATCATATGATTTCCGACGGATGGAGCATGATGATCTTCAAAAACGAGCTTCTACAGGCGTATGCCTCGTTGTTGGCTGGTGAAGATCCTGGATTTCCGCCGCTTCAGGCGGAATACGGAGATTGGCTGGAGCAAATGGAAGTGCGGGATCGAAGCGAGAATTTCCTCCAGATGGAACGCTACTGGCTGAAAGAACTCAGCAAGCCTCTTCCCGTGCTTCAGCTTCCAGTCGATTACCCGAGGCCGACCATGCAGACTTACAACGGTAGTTATCTCATCTTTGAGATCGATGAGAAGCGAACCGCACGGATCAAGGAGCTCGCGAAACGGCACAAGGCTACTTTGCACATGGTTCTGTTGTCGAGTTATTTCTTGTTCCTGAATAAGCTGACGCAGCAGGAAGAGCTTGTCGTCGGTTACCCGATTGCAGGACGCGAGTCGGAGGAATGGGAACCGGTGTTGGGATTGTTCATGAACCTTGTCTGCATGCGCCTCTCGCTGTCGGAGAAGCGGACGTTCGAAGAGTTTGTTGCCGATGTTAGGCAAAAAAGTTTGCAGGTTTATAAGAACGGCAGCTATCCTTTCGATCTGCTCGTATCGAAGCTGAACCCGGAACGGGATATGAGCCGCAGTCCGGTATTCCAGACGTTGTTCCAGTTCTATGAGAATTACCAGCAGAATGAGCACCACAGCTTATATGAGCTGTGCTTCTTGTGTAAGGAGATCGGTGACAAAATCGAGGTGAGGCTTGAATACAATACTGACTTGTTCGGTAGCGCGACCGTTGAGCGCTTCTCTCGGCAATTCCTGAACATGCTTGATCAGATCATAGCAGACGAGAAGCGACCGATCGCAGATTTCAGCCTGCATAGCGAGCAGGAGGCGGCTGCGCTTCTTGCAGAGTACTCCAACGAGCAACCTGAATTATTGCCGGATAAAACCATTACCGAATGGTTCGAGCAGACAGCAGCCCGCTGGCCGGAAGCTCTAGCGGTCACTTGCGGAAAGGAAAGCATCACTTACCGTGAGCTTGAACACCGGTCGAATCAAATTGCGAATTTGCTTTCCGGCATCGGCGTAAAGGCGAATGACCCTGTCGGACTGATGGTAGGCCGTGGCCTGTCCTTAATCGTGGGCATGCTCGGCATTCTGAAAGCCGGTGGAGCTTATGTGCCGCTCGATCCAGACTATCCAGCCGAACGAATCAGTTACATGCTTACTCACAGCGAGGCACGGGTGCTGCTAACTGAAGCCACTTATATGGAGGGTGTCGCAGCTATTGTGAAGCCGGATGGCGTGTTATCGGTTGTCGTCGATCTGACCGGGCGTGAAAACCGTCATCTGGCGGGTATCGCGCACACCTTTCATTTGGACGACATCGAGCGTCAACCGTGCCAACCGCTACCCGCGCAATCTGGGCTTGACGATCTGATGTATTTGATCTACACATCCGGTTCAACAGGACAACCGAAAGGGGTCGCCGTTTCACATGCCAACACCGCCAATTTTCTAAAGTGGAGCATTGCAGACGGAGAAATTGGATCGGCTGACCGAATGGCGCTGTTTACGTCGGTCAGCTTCGATATATCCGTATTTGAAATTTTCGGCGCGCTTTTGAGCGGAGCTGGACTGTATATATCAACACGGGAGCAGTTGCAGGATCCCGCGGCCATGCTCGCTTTCCTGAATGAGCATGGAATTACTGTGTGGCATTCCGTTCCGACGCTAATGCGTCAGCTCCTGATTCATCTTCGCCATGTGCCGGATCAGGTGATTCAGCCGGCTGCTACCGTTATCCGTAGGATCATGATCGGCGGAGAAGCGTGGAATGCCGAAATTGCCAGAGAAATTCGAAGCGTCTTCCCTCATGCGGAACTGCTGAATATGTACGGACCGACGGAAGCGACAATCTGGGTGTCCAGTAGCCGCGTCGGGGACGATTCGCAGGAATGGGGCAATTTGGCGATCGGCCGGCCGATAGTCAATAACAAGCTACTTATCCTTGACGCCAAGGGCAGGATCTGTCCGGTAGGCGTTCCGGGAGAGATCGCGATAGGCGGCGTCAACGTCACCCGTGGCTATTACAAGGACCCGGAAAGAACGGAAAAAGCCTTTGTCCGTTTTGAGCCGACGGGGGAAAGGATTTATATGACCGGCGATTACGGGATGTATTTGCCGAGCGGCGAAGTTCGTTTCCTCGGACGAGAAGACGGTATGGTCAAGGTGCACGGCTACCGTATCGAAACCGGCGAAATCGAGAGCGTGCTGCTCCGCAAGCTGGAAATTGCCGAAGCCGCCGTCATCGCGCATCCAGAGCTCGGGACGCATAAGCTGGTTTGCTATTACACATCCCGATTCGAGATACTGCCCGGAGATCTGCGCAAC
The DNA here is from genome assembly GCF_032337355.1 of Paenibacillus suaedae. Classification (NCBI taxonomy): domain Bacteria; kingdom Bacillati; phylum Bacillota; class Bacilli; order Caryophanales; family Paenibacillaceae; genus Paenibacillus; species Paenibacillus suaedae. The sequence continues at coordinate 1,093,190 of NZ_JAVYAA010000002.1, read as the reverse complement.
CAACTGAGGGAATACTTACCATATTATATGATGCCTGCCCATTTTGTATTGCTGGACGAGCTCCCAAAAACGTCGAATGGAAAAATCGACCGTAAGCTTTTATCAAAGTTGCCATTGCAGGAGTCGACGGGGGGATTGGGCAGTTACGTAGAACCCGTTACGGAAGTCGAACGGAAAATTGAGGAAATCTGGTGCGAATTGCTGGGAATCGGACAGGCCGGCATGCATGATAACTTCTTTGAAATCGGGGGCAACTCATTCCTTGTCAGCCAGATGCATTATCAGATTGAAAGGCTGTATCCGGGGCGCATTAGCGTGGTAGATATTTTTTCCTACCCGACAATATACACGCAGGCTGGTTTGATTAGCGGGACAGCGGCTTCGGACGAGGAGCCCGGCCGAATGTCAGACACGAGCGAGGCGGAACTGGAAAAGGAGCTATACGACATGTTCGAGGAGATCGCTTCCGGGAATGTTTCGGTAGAGGAAGCAGTGAAAAAGTTGATCTGATGAGGAGGGAGGCCAAGTGAGCGGCGTATATCAATATGTCATTGAAAAAACAGCTTCGGGAAGCATAGACAAGGCGATCGGTGTCGAGATTTTGAAGCATTTGAAGCGGGAGGATAAGGGAAGGTCTCGCCAAGATATCGCCATCATCGGAATGGCGGTCGAAATGCCGAATGCAGAGGATTTGAGCCAGTTCTGGAGTAATCTTCGGAACGGAATCGATTGCGTAGCTCCTTTCCCCGATTCGCGAAAGGCCGATCTCCATGAGATTAGGCAAGCAGGGCAGCTTGGGGATGACCCCAAGTATGCAGAAGGCGCGTATTTGCGGGATGTTGCCCATTTTGACCCCGCATATTTCAAGATCTCGCCTATGGAAGCCAAACTGATGGATCCGCAGCAGCGTCTATTCCTTCAGAATGCATGGAAAGCGATGGCAGACGCAGGATATGGCGGGAACCGGCTGTCAAAATCACGTACTGGGGTTTACGTCGGATTGTCCGGAGATTTCAACGATTCGTATCAAGAGCTGATCGCGGCGATCAATCCCGATCAACTGCCGCTCTCTGTTACGGGCAACATCGCTTCCATTATCGCCAGCCGTATTTCTTACTGCCTTAATTTGAGAGGTCCGGCGATGCTCGTGGATACGGCGTGTTCCTCCAGTTTGGTGGCCGTTCATCTGGCTGCGCTCGGTCTTCGTAATGGGGACTGCGAGGTGGCGATTGCGGGGGGAGTAAAGGTCAACTTGCTCCCGCTCAAGGAAAGGATGCATCCGCTCGGCATCGCCTCTTCGACGGGAAGAACCCGAACATTCGATGACGGCTCGGACGGGACAGGATTCGGAGAAGGCGTAGCAGCGATCGTGTTGAAACCTCTTGAACAGGCTTGTAAAGACGGCGACCGGATTTACGCCGTCATCAAGGGCAGCGCCGTAAATCAGGACGGCAGTTCGAGCGGAATAAGCGCACCGAACGCTCTGGCTCAGGAAGATGTGCTTATTCGTGCTTGGGAGGATGCGGGCATCGAGCCGGAAACCATTAGTTATATGGAGGCGCACGGCACGGGGACAAAGCTTGGCGATCCGATTGAAATCGACGGAATCGCCAAGGCCTTCGCTCATTTTACAACTCAAAAGCAATTTTGCGCCGTCGGTTCGGTGAAGTCGAATATCGGCCATCTCGATCATTTGGCGGGCTTGGCCGGATTGGTGAAATCTGTCCTGGCCTTGCAGCATGGCGAAATACCGCCCTCGCTGCATTTTCAACGTCCCAACGGGAACATTCCCTTCGAGAGTTCGCCCGTATTTGTGAACGACAAGCTGATCCCCTGGATTGCGGAGGATACGCCTCGCAGATGCGGCGTCAGTTCGTTCGGACTAAGCGGCACCAACTGTCATATGGTACTGGAGGAGGCGCCTTCCTTCAAGGAGGAAGCGGATGCAGCAAATACGGGGCGTCCCCGTGTGTTGATGCTTTCCGCCAATACGAAGGAAGCCTTGCGGGAATTGGTGCAAAGCTACCGGTTTCATTTGGAGAGAAAGGCTTGCTGGAATCTTGACGATTTGTGCTATACGGCAAATACAGGCAGAGGACAGTACAGCCACCGACTCGCGCTGCTATTTACGGACGAAGTCGAATTGAAAGCCAAAATCTCGCGCTTGGCTCGATCGGAAGAGTGGAGCATCCTCGAAGAAGAGAATGTTTATTACGGGGAAAACAGAATCGTTTCCTCGCAAAAAACAAACAGACAGGCCGGGGAATTAACGGAAGAGAGCAAACGCCGACTTACCGCGCAAGCCCGCTCGCTGCTAGTGGCCGGCGGCCAGCTTGCGGAATTGGCCCGACTGTATGTCGGCGGGGCGGATGTAGAGTGGACGACACTTTATAGGGATCGAAAGTACAGTAAAACGGAATTGCCGCCCGACCCGTTTACGCAAAAGCGCTTTTGGGTTGAAGCGGCCGCAAACAAGCAGCGGATCGAGCCGACCATTCACGGGAATGCGCAACCACTTACTTCGCTTATCGACCGACAGTTGGCCGATACGATGAGCCTTCGGATATACGCCAGCGAATTCCGGTTTGAAGAGAGATGGGTGCTGTCGGAGCACAGGATTGGCGACAACGGCATTGTGCCGGGAACAACGTATCTCGATATGATTCGTCAACTATCCTTGTTGCATTATCCGGGCAAGGAGAGCCACCTTGAGCAAGTAACGTTCCTTTCGCCGCTTTACGTTTCCGAGGGAGAAGCGCGGCAGATGCACTTGTTTCTTGAGGAGGAAGGGGAAGACCGCCTTCGCTTCACCGTCATTAGCCGGGACGAGGACGAGCATGTTTGGGTAAAGCATTGCGAAGGTAGGCTGCTTCCGGCCGTTCCACGAAACGACCGTTCATTTTCACATCAGGAAGTGCTCGATCGGTTCGCGGAATGCGAACCGATCGAGGTTCAGGAACAGTATCAAGGAGAAATCCAATTCGGCCCAAGATGGCATAACGTCAAGCAGATCCGGGTTGACCGGATGGGGGTGCTTGCTCGTATTGCGCTTCCGGACGCATTCGCCTCTGACGGCCGCGAGCATCAATTGCATCCGGCGTTAATGGACAATGCGATGAACATCGCGATTTCACATATTGGAGAAGGTTTTTATCTCCCGTGGATGTACAAGAAGCTTCGGGTATACGAAAGGATGCCGAAGCAATTTTTCAGCCTGATCTCGCTTAAACAGGAAATTCGGCAGGATGCGGAGACCGCAGTCTTTGACGTCACCCTTTTCGATGAGGAAGGCCGTGTAATTGCCGAGGCGGAAGATTATGTGATCAAAAGAGTGAACAAGCAAGGCGTGGTTTACCAGGGATTGAAGCCTGCGGATTCTTTTCGGATGACGTGGGTGCCCGAACCTGCTGCGCCTGTGGAACCGGCGGTGAAGCCACACGGATCGGTGCTTCTTCTCAGCAATGACAGACAGACCGCTGCATCGTTCTCGGAACGTTTTGCCCAGGCGGGCTGCAACGTGATCGAGATCGAACTTGGTGGCCAATTCCGCAAAGTCGGGCCTGATCGTTTCACCGTATCCGCCGACGTCCATGATTTCACTCTTGTATTGCAGGCTACGGACACGGAACAAATCGGGCAAATCGTCTATCTCATGCAGGAGCCGCCGAAAGGCGATGAAGATTACGAGAGGTTCGATGATCTGCGGAAGAAGAGTGTTGAGGGTCTGTTCTCGCTCATCCAATCTCTTCTGCACAATAAAGTTTCGCAGCCACTGGATTTCATGCTGATGGCTCCGAACGCACAGAGCATCTCGGGGGAAGAAAGCGGGCTACAGCCAATGTTCTCCGCGCTGTTTGGCCTTGGAAAAGTCATTCGCGAGGAGTATCCGACCCTACGTGTTCGCTGTATTGATTATGACGAGATGACTCCGTTCGATACGCTATGGAAGGAAATCGCGGCTCAGCCGTCCGTATATTGTATCGGCTATCGTCAAGGTGTCCGCTACTTGCCTCAACTGGTGCCGCTTGAACAGGATCAAACGATCGAACGTCCGCTTGAACTGAAAACCGATGGTGTTTACCTTCTTACGGGCGGATTAGGAGGGGTGGGGCTGGAACTCGGCAAACATTTTGCCGCTTCGCTTCCGGGCATCAATCTGGCGTTCCTGAATCGTACGCCTCTGCCTCCGCGGGAACAATGGGCGAACCTGACTGATGATTCCGGGAACGGTCGGACGGAGCGGGCTATTCAAGCATTGTTGGAGATGGAGCGGCGCGGGGCGACCGTATGGAGCTATTCGGCAGACGTCTCGAATCCGGATGATCTTGAACGCGTGCTTCGTGAGTTGCGGGCGGAGCACGGCAGGATCAATGGGATCGTGCATGCGGCCGGCGTAGCGGGTAAAGGTTATCTGTTCAGTAAAGACCCGAAGGACTTTCGAACCGTATTGGCGCCGAAGGTTGGCGGCACCTGGCTGCTCGATAAGCTGACCGAAGAAGACAATCCGGATTTCTTCGTTCTGTTCTCCTCTGTTGCCTCCCTTATGGGAGGCATCGGACAGGGCGATTACGCGGCTGCAAACGCTTATCTGGACGCATTTGCGGCGGATCGGAGCAGGCGCGGTAAACGCACGCTAGCGATCAATTGGCCTGCCTGGAAAGAGACGGGGATGGCGGTTGATCACGGCGTTCAAGATAATGGCGTCCTACAAGCGATACGCACCTCATCCGCTTTGCAGGCTTTGGATCATTTCCTGATGCAAGAGCATGTGCAGGTGATTGTCGGAAAATTGAACGATAGCGCGGCCTCCGTGCTGTCCAATTCCTTTTTGTTCGGCCTTGCGCCTGAGCTGGAGCGGAAGATTGCCAGAATGAACGCTGCCCGGGAGCGTCGCATGCAGAAGGATGAGCCAGTGGTTTTTGCCGAAGTGGAGTTGCAAGGCAAAACTGCATACAGCGAGACGGAAATCAAGCTGGCCCAAATATGGGCGGGCGTCATGGAGCTGGAGCAGATCAATGTCTATGACAGCTTTTACAGTCTGGGCGGCGACTCCATCATCGCGGTTCGGATCGTGAGCAACATGGCCGATCATCTTGATGTGGAAATTGGAGTCAATGAGCTGCTGGATCACGCCACGATCGAGGCATTGGCGAGCCATTTGGATAACCTGGCAGGTCGTAATCCGGAAATTAGGCATGCCTCCTCTGAACAGATTTTGACCAAGTCGGGCGGCACGGGGCAGGTTTTAGAAGATCATGGGACAACTGCGGACGCTGTTGCGGAATTGCCGGATAAAGCAATCATTAGCCTGTCGTCCTTTGAACGGGTTCAAGAGCTGTCTTGGCGGCAGTTGAATTGCTATGATAGAGGTTTTGCCATCCAATTCGGCGATGAGAACGCCTATTGGATTTCTTATTTTAAGCTGTTTCTAGGCCTAAAGCGGGGATATGATCTTTCCGCACAAGGCTATCCGTACGCGCTTTCGGATCAGGAAGAAATTTTCGGTTATGCGACTGATCACCAAATTCTGGGGAAGTTCGGTTTCGCCATCCGGCAATTGCAGGTCGAAGATGCTTCCCAATTACATGAAACGATTTGCCGCCTTGTGGAGCAGAAAAAGCCTGTAATGGTTGCATTTGACGAGTTTTATACTTTCTATACCCCCTTCTACTTGAAGGAGCATACGGATCACTTGACCGTCATTCACGGGTATGACCGAAGAAACAAAACCTATTCCATTGTGAATCACAATCATTTGCAGATCCAGGCAAGGCATGAAGTATCTTACGGGCATTTTACGACACCGTTCGCCTTGCTAGAGGAAATATACGGCGATCTTCCTGCGCAATCGAGAACTGTGATTACGCTGGAGCGCATACCTGAAGCGGTAGTAAATGTGAATGCTCTAAGGAAAGAGTTGCTTCACCTGCTGCGTCAGCTAATGGAGGACGATCAAGCTGGAAGTGATATCGAATTGATTGCGAATTGGGAATCGCACAGTGAGGAGAGCTTGAAGCAGAAGATGAGAGAGCTGTATATCATGCTCGGAGGAAAAGAACTGTTCGTCGATGCGCTAGTGCGGGATTTCATAGAAGAGCCTCAGAAGACTGCCGTCAGAGAAGCGGCTGATGTCATAGTCAACAGATCCTCCCAGTTGGTAACCAAATTCATCACCGGGATTTTCCGAAAACGCGGTGTCACTTCCGAAGAGCTTGAGCTTGAGCGTACGCATATCCGACAGAAAACGCGCGAGTTCCTTGATCTGGCTGTGAAGGCTCTGGAGAGAATCCCGGATCGGCAGGAGTCGTAAGCCTGCCGTAGCGACCGAAAGATTCCATTCAGGATTCGAGGACTGAGCTGCCCAAGATTGCCGTTGAGGCATAAAAAAAGGTTTGGAGGACGCATATGTATATATTGGGAATTACCGGTCCGTTGGGACACGATGCGGCGGCATGCCTCATGAAGGAGGGCCGCATTGTCGTCATGGTCGAAGAAGAACGTTTGTCGCGCATACCTCACTCGCCTGGTGGACAAATGCCTTATTTGGCAATCGAGCATTGTTTGAATCAGGAGGGCATTACGTTGGATCATGTGGACTATATCGCGCTTAGCTGGGATAAGTCGTTGATTCCTGAGACGAAGATTCCGCTGCCCGATGTTTTTGACGATGTCGAGAGTCTATTTCCGAAGAGCAAGTTTCCCCACAATAAATTGCCTAAGGTGGAGGTCGTAGATCATCATTTAGCGCATGCGGCCAGCGCCTATTATTTTTCGCCTTTTGGCGAGGCAGGCGTCCTTGTGGCCGATGGCGCCGGCGAAGATTGCAGCACGACTCTCTATCACGGAATAGACGGGCGCTTGAAGAAGCTGGATTCGATCCATCACAACGAATCGCTGGGCGAGTTCTACGCGACGGTGACGGAATACGTTGGATTCGACTGGAACGATCCGGGCAAAACAATGGGTCTGGCTTCCTTCGGTGAGGCGATCTACGATTTTCCACGTATCGCAACCGATCCTGTGAAGGGTTATTCCATGAAAATCGACCACTCCCTTCATATGACGAAAGTGGAGAACGTATGGAAACGCGAAATGTTTCGTCTCGGCGTCATACCGAATAAAGGGGTTAGGCGCTACAATCCGATTACATATCGGATTTCAGAACATTTGGAATTCGATTCCACTCATCGGAACCTTGCAGCCTCTGCACAACGCAAGCTCGAGGAGTGTTATCTGAGCCTCGCAAGAGCGCTCGTGGACCGGACCGGTTCCCGCAATCTTTGCCTTGCCGGGGGAGTGGCGCTGAACTGCGTAGCCAACGGCAAGTTGAGGCGTTCCGGCTTGGTCGATGATTTGTTCATACAGCCTGCCGCGAACGATGCGGGTGCGGCAATTGGAGCGGCGGCGGAGATTGCGGCGCGTCTTGGCTTCACGATTGAGAAGCTCTCGGGCAATTATTCCGGACCGTCATTCACGAACGATCAGATCCGGGCGACATTGAACCACTTGGGACTAAAATATCGGACTGCCGACGATGCGGCCGAACTGGCAAGCGATCTTCTGGCCGAGGGTCGCACGGTTGGGTGGTTTCAAGGCCGTTCCGAATACGGACCGCGTGCGCTGGGCAACCGAAGCATGCTGGCCAACCCTTCGGTTCCAGACATTCAAAATCATATGAATCGTAATGTGAAATTTCGTGAAGGGTTTCGGCCTTTTGGTCCTTCCGTACTGGAAGAAGAGGCCGCAGACTTTTTTGAGCTAATGAGTCCTTCCCCATATATGCTGCAATCCGTTTATGTAAAGCCGGACAAACGGAGCCAAATCGGAGGGGTTGTACATGTCGACGGGTCTTCCCGCCCGCAGACGGTCACGAAGGAAACCAATGCTCGTTACCATCAACTAATTACCCGCTTCCGGGCGAAAACCGGTATTCCGATGGTGCTGAACACCTCGTTCAACTTGAGAGGCGAACCGATGGTAAACTCGCCTTATGATGCGATTCGCACCTATATGTCCGGGGCCTTAGACGCACTGATAATGGAAGATATTTTACTGGTCAAAGATGGTATTAACCAGTAAGTGGAATACGAGATGAGATGATCATTAGGGAGGCTAATGCATTGAGCAAGATTACCGTTTCGAGCTACGATCCTTTGTTTTTAAATGAAATGGCATCAATTGAGAGGGAGACAAAAGAGCGTTATCCAGATTTCCCGAGCTGGGCTACGTGGATGTATGAACACAACCCGGAGCTAAAAAAAGATAACATTTTTATAGCCTTCGAATCGGACAAGTTGGCAGGCTACGGGCACATTATCCCGCGCCCAGCATATGAGAACGACCCGTCTCAAGTTCCACATACCATTTATTTGGACTTTAATGTGTCGGTTGATGCTAAACAGCCTGCAAGCGTACGCGATGCACTCTTTGCAGCTCTATGTAATCGAACCGCTGAACTGCTTAAAGGATACCCCGATCGCAAGACGGAACTATGCGTTCAGCACTATTCTGCATTGGAAGAAATGATCGAGGACATTAGCGCAAGAGGGTTCCAGCGCGTGGAAAGTTATTTTCTCATGGAACGGGATTTGCGGTTGCCGATTCCGGATGCCCCATTGCTCAACGGGCTTGTTTTGCGCGAATGGAAAATGGAAACGGCCGAAGAGAAGAAAAAGTTTCTGGAACTCAACAAATTAGCGTTCCCTGACGAATCGCCAACGCTTGAGAAGCTTGAAGGAATCATGGCGATTCCAGGCTGGACAACTTATGCTATTTTTACAGAGGTAAATGAAGTGGCCGGACTGATAATGTTTCGTTCAGACAGCCCGACTCATGGGTATATAGACGATGTTTTCGTACTGCCGGAATGGAGAAGACAGGGATTGGCCGATGCACTGGTTGCGGTTGGTCTTCATCATCTAAAAGAAGGAGGGTTTTCGGGTGTATACCTGAATGTGGCTCGCTCAAGTTCTAGCGCATGCAACTTGTACAGCAAAGCCGGTTTTCGTGCCATAAAAGAACAGCAGGAATTGCGGTTAGAGTGGAGAGGGGAGAAAAGGAGCGATTCATGATGAGCACAAATCATCCTATCGACAAAGCAAACGTAGAAGATATTTTGGCTTTAAGCCCTCAGCAGCAAGGGATACTCTTTCATTATTTGAGAGATCCGAAGGCTTATTTTGAGCAACTTTCATTCCGATTGTCCGGATTCGGTCAAGTGGAGATCGTGAAAAGAGCTTGGCAGAATGTAATGGAAGCCAATCAGATGCTGCGTACCTGTTTTCGGTGGGAGAAGATGGAATCTCCGGTGCAGATCATACTTAAAAAGTACATTATCCCTTTTGCTGAATACGACCTCACGAAGGAGTCTGCTCATCGTCAAAGTGTGTTAATTGAAGAGATCAAGGCTGAAGATAGGAAGCGGGGCATCGATATTCGAGGCTCCGCTTTTCGATTGACGGTATGCAAGCTCTCCGATACCGAACAGGAAATGATCATAAGCTATCACCACATTTTGTTTGATGGCTGGAGTACCAGCATATTGCTGAAGGAGTTTTTTCAAGCCTACCGGGAACTGTTGGTACATGGCGAAACGCAAATACCGGTCAAGTCCTCTTATAAAAGCTATATCCTCTGGCATAAAAATCAGGAGATATCGCACCAGAAGACGTTTTGGAAAAAATATCTGGAGGGATTTGACAACAAAACGCCATTGCCGGCCGTTCGCAAGCATATTCAGGGATTGAATGCGAGCCTGAAGGAAAATCATGTTTTCATTCGCAAGCTTACGTCTGACCAACAAGAGCAACTACATAAGTTTGCGATTGAAAATGAAGTCACGCTAGCAGCTTTAATATACACGGCATGGGGTTTAGTTTTGCAGCGCTACAACAATACCGATGATGTGTTATTCGGATCTACAGTTGCCGGGCGTAAGGCGAATGTAGCGGGAATCGACAAAATGGTTGGTTTATTTACCAACACCTTGCCGCTGCGGGTTCGGACGGAAGCAAACGATTCGGTAAGCCAACTGGTAAAGCGCGTAAACCAATTTCTTGTGGAGCGCGAGGAGTTTGAATCGACACCGCTTAGCGTCGTCAACGCTCTTCATGAAATCGGGAAACATGAACAATTGTTCGATTCTATCGTAGTTATCGAAAATTATCCGGTCGATCAGATGCTCTCTCGCCATGAGTCGGGTTTAAAACTTGAACTATCCTCTATCAACAAGAGTATTAATTATCCTTTGGCTTTAGGAGTATATCCATTTGATGGGATGGAAATGGAAATAAACTACGACAATGAATTGTTTGATAGAAATTCGATCGAGCTTTTTGCGTCCCATTTTATCCAAATATTAACGAATATCGCTGCTAACGGAGATACCAACGTTGCCCATTTAGAAATGTTATCGAAAGAAGAACGCCAAAAAATTCTCGTGGAATGGAATTCAACCGAGACGTCGTTTTCCAAAGCGTCTTCCGTCTCCGAGCTGTTTGAACAGCAAGTTGCTAAATCTCCCGATCACGTTGCCGTAGTTTTGAATGAACAAAGCTATACTTTTCAACAATTAAACGACATAGCGAACCGGTTGGCACGCACGCTGAGGTCGAACGGCTTGAAGACCAATCAAGTGATAGCTTTGCTACTTGATAAAAGTTTGGAAATGATTGTTGCAATTGTTGCCGTCTTAAAAGCTGGCGGCGCTTATCTTCCTATCGATCCGAATACTCCTGCGGAGCGCGTTCGGTTTATGCTGGAAGACAGCGATGCGACAATGGTCCTTATGAAAAGCCAATGGAAAGATAAGCTTGATTTTACCGGACTCGTGCTTGATATGGAAGATCCGGCGGTATATGCAAATGATTCAAGCGGTCTTCCGACAATAGCAAGTCCCAATGATTTGGCTGTCATTTATTACACTTCCGGTTCCACCGGCAATCCCAAAGGCGTCATGATCGAACACCATGGGATTGCGAATGTTCAATCGTACTTTCAGAATGATTTGAAAATAAACGAGCACGATCGCATCGCTCAATTCGCTAGCTTCGCTTTTAGTGCTACGATCTGGGAAGTTTTTATGGGTTTGCTTACAGGGGCTACACTTTATCTATTAACTCCTGAACTGATAGCTGACAAAAATAAATTCACCAGCTACTTTCGGGATAACGAGATTACGACAGTTACAATGGCTCCAACTTATCTTAGCGAACTTGACCCGGCCAACTTTCCCTTGCTGAAACGGTTAATAACAGCCGGCTCGGAAATAACGCATGAATTGGTTGAAGTCTGGGGAGTGGATCGAACATACATCAATGCGTATGGTACGACGGAGGTGACTAATGCAGCGCTAACCTGGATGCATGAACAAAACATGAAGATCCCTGACCCTGTCCTGATTGGCCGGGCTTTCCAAAACAAATACGCCTACATTTTGGATCGAAATCTCGAGCTTATGCCAGTTGGAGTCGTAGGAGAATTGTGTATTTCAGGTACAGGAATTGCAAGAGGATATATAAATCAGCCGCAACTGAGTGCCGAAAAGTTCGTTCCCGATCCCTTTAGGCCTGGAGAAAAAATGTTTCGAACCGGCGATCTCGCACTCTATATGCCTGATGGCAATGTGCAGTTAATGGGCCGAGCGGATCGGCAAGTAAATATCCGAGGATTTCGGATCGAGTTAGGAGAGGTAGAAGCAATTCTGCGCAAGCATCCTGCAGTTCGTGAGGCTGTAGTCGTCGCACGAGAAGACCACCTCTGTGCGTATCTGGTTTATGAAACGAATGCTGATTCGGGTCATGAAAAGTTTTCGTCGGAATGGAAGTTATTTTGCTCGGGCTATTTGCCTTCGTATATGATACCGTCGCATTTTGTTCCCATCGACACATTGCCGCTGAATTCAAGCCGCAAAGTGGACATTAAACAATTGCCGGATCCGATCGAGTATGTACAGGAACATCGACGGGTTGAGCTGCCAAATAATGAAATTCAAGTGCAGGTGGCAGCAATTTGGCGCGAGGTGCTTAGTTTAGACGTTATTGGAATTTACGACAATTTCTTTGATCTTGGCGGCAACTCTATTTTACTGATGCGTCTTCATTCGAAATTGGATAAAAAATTTCCCGGAGACATCGAAATTACGGATCTTTTTACCCATACGAACGTGTTTGATCTGGCTGAGTTCATAGCCCGAAAGCGGAAAGAGACAGAGACTGAGCCAAGAAAATTGCAAGAGCTTCGTTTCCCAGGCGAAACGCTGACAGATATGGGCATACAAACAAGCGGTTATGAATGGGTGCTAGATCGAACATTGTATGATTCTTTACAAGAGATAGCCTTAAGGGAAAATACGAAGGTTGACGTCATTCTTGTCTCTATGCTGATGCATCAGTTGTCGGAAATGACGAATGAAACGAGCGTTACGCTGGAAACAATGATTCGATCTTTCAATACAAGCGTACAGGTCGATATTCACCTGGAGTATATAGAAGATTTTAGCTCCCTGTTCCGCGAAGTTGACCGCAAAGCGGGAGACGTTGCGGCAGGATACCCGCTGGATGAGCTTGATCGTTGTATCAAGACATTGGACGGCAAAGGAATCTTATTATTCCTATACAGGAAGGATCGCTTAACCGTTCCGACCAATCTGTTTCATGTATTTGATCTTCTGTTGGGGTTCTCCGAGGAGAATGAAGAGGTCGTTTTCACGATCGAATACAAAAAGAACAAGTTAAGGGACGAGAAGGTTGAAGAGCTCATTCAACAGTACGCAACCAATCTCCACCTTCTTGTGAATCAGTTATCTGCTCAGGCAAGGTAATGTTTCTGTTCCATTCACCTCTAGAAAGGAGCAATGATCTGTGTTAAAAAAACGGTTGCAACTTGGCAGCGCAAATTTGGATCCGACAGTGGCTGCAACGCAGTCGATAAGAAAAATCAATCAACGAGACATTGCAATAATCGGCATTGCTCTCCAATTCCCGTCAGCCAATGGAACAGAACAGTTTTGGGGAAATCTGAGCAACGGTTTGGACTGCATGAAAAAACTTCCGCAAGCTAGGTTAGCGGACATACAACGTTATTTTTCATTCAAAGGTTTGCCGATTGACGAAGTTGATCTATTGAAGGGAGAAGCGGGATTTCTAGAAGAGTTGGACAAATTCGACTATGGCTTCTTTCGATTGTCCCCGAAAGAGGCCCAGTTTATGGATCCAAATCAACGCTTATTTTTGCAAACTGCCTGGTCAGCGATTGAAGATGCCGGATATGGAGGAGACCGATTGAAAGGGTCGCGAACCGGCGTATTTGTAGGTTTTAGTTCGGAAGCGGAGTACAAACGGATGGTCGCCGAAGTGGATGCCTCCGATTTGACTGCCGCGATGACGGGGAATCTTAATTCGATGCTGCCGAGCCGTATTTCTTACTTATTGAACTTGCATGGGCCGAGCATGTTAATCGACACCAGTTGTTCTTCCTCTTTGGTGTCCGTTCACCTCGCCTGTCAATCGATCAGGAACAATGAGTGCGATATGGCATTGGCAGGCGGGGTTCAAACCCATATTATTCCCATTCGTCAAACGAAAGTCGGCATCGAGTCTTCGAACAATCGAACGCGTACGTTTGACGAAAGTTCAGATGGAACCGGCACGGGGGAAGGGGTAGCGGCCATTCTGCTAAAACCGTTGTATAAAGCAATGAATGACCGTGATGTGATTTATGCGGTTATTAAAGGGAGCGCGATTAATCAAGACGGCAACTCCATCAGCCTGACTGCGCCGAATACGGCAGCTCAGGAAGATGTGATCGTTCGTGCTTGGCGCGACGCAGATGTTGATCCAGCCACGATTTCGTATATTGAGACGCACGGCACGGGTACGAAATTGGGTGATCCCATCGAAATTGAAGGTATCCGACGAGCTTTTTCCCGGTACACTGACCGCAAGCAATTTTGCGCTGTGAGCGCGGTCAAGTCCAATATAGGTCATCTGGATAATTCGGCGGGAATTGCCGGCCTAATCAAAGCTGTTTTAGCGCTGCAACACAAAAAATTGCCTCCGACACTGCATGTCCGAAGAACGAATCGTAACATTGCTTTTGAGGACTCTCCCGTTTATGTCAATGATCGTTTAACGGAATGGGAGTCGGAAGGTGTGCGTAGATGCGGGGTCAGCTCTTTCGCAATTAGCGGGACGAACTGTCACATCGTCTTGGAGGAAGCACCGCCCAGCAAGCCAAACGCAACGGAACATGGCAAGCAGATTTTTACGCTGTCTGCCCGTAGTCTGACATCCTTGCGGAGAGGGATCCTAAACTATCAGACTTTATTGACACAGCGTCCGGACATTTCGCTTGCGGATCTCTGTTTTACGGTCAATACAGGCCGGAGCCACTGGGAATACAGATTGGCGCTAGTTGCTGAAAACATAGAAGAGTTAAGGAGCAAATTGCAACTAACGAGCACACAGGACAGCCTGAAAACAATGGGAGGGGAAAGCATTTTTTACGGGGAGTGCAGGTTGAGCTCTCAAGCGGAAAAACAAATGGTTAAAGCGGATCTGGGAAATGCCTGCAGAAATTACGTAGAAGGAGCAGATATTGATTGGGGATTTTTGTATGAAGGAAAATCAAACAAGCGTATCCCGTTACCGACATACCCATTTGAACGAAACCGCTGTTGGCTGGAAATTCCAGAAACGCAAGAGCCCTTCTATTTTGAAACCCGTTGGCAAAAGAGCGCTGCTACCTATCGAAAAAAAGACATTCCGTTTGGCATAACCCTTATTTTGCATGACAACTCTTTGAAGGCAACGGAATTGATCGATTTTTTACGTTCAAAGAACGAACGCATCATTGAGGTTCGGGTAGGGGATCAATTTTGCCAAATTGATGCCGATCAGTTTGTAATCGGACATGACGAAAAGGATTACAGCAAATTAATGGAAAGCATGCTGCTGTCGAAACTTGGACGCGTCATACATGCCATGACCCTGAATCCCGAACATGAAATAGAAAGTCTGGAAGATTTGCAACAAGCACAGGAATTGGGATTTTATAGTCTGCTTCATCTCTCCAAGGCATTATCTTTGTCTGCTTTGGGACATCAGGTGGAGCTGGTAATATTGTCTTCCTATGCGCAGCACGTACACGAAAAGCAGCAGTATTTGCATCCGCATCACACAGCACTGTTTGGACTGGGGAAGGTCATTCGATGGGAAGAACCGATGTTACAGTGTCGTTGTATCGACATCGATATGGCGACTTCCATCTCTCAATTGGCAAACGAAATGGAATCTGATGAATCAGAGTTCCAAGTTGCCTATCGTTCCGGCGAACGATTCGTGGAGCGATTGGCGGCACTTGCAGACAACCAACAGGCGATTGAGGAAATAGAAATCCGAGAAAACGGCGTATATGTCATAACCGGGGGGCTTGGAAATTTAGGCTTGAAAATGGCCCGGCACTTGGCTTCCAAAAATAACGTGCATTTGGTTTTGATCAATCGTTTCCCTATCCCGCTTCGTTCGGAGTGGGAGAAGCTCCTTTCGAAAGGTAACGATGTAAAACGATGCAAACAAATTAGTGCGATTCAGGCTATTGAAGCTCTGGGCTCGCACGTACATGCATTCGCAGCGGATATTACCGATTATGAGCAACTAGAAAAAGTGCTTGCTGACGTAAGGGCACAATACGGCAACATTACCGGATTGATTCACTGTGCGGGCATTGGCGTCGGTATGTCCGGCATGCCGATCCGTGAAGATAGTCGCATTAGTTATGAAGCTGTAATGGCGCCCAAAGTGCAAGGCACTTGGAATCTGGCGCGTGCGACAGAGCAAGATGAACTGGATTTCTCGCTGTTTTTCTCTTCCGTCATTACCTTAATCGGTTCTGTCGGCAGTGGTAGCTACACAGCGGCCAACGCTTATTTGGATTCGTTCTCCGCTTTTGCCCGTCGTCGCGGAAGGAAAGCGATTACTGTTAATTGGCCGTATTGGATAGATCAGGAAAGGCAGGGAGAGGGCTTCCATGAAGAGAAGGAGCTGTTCCGTTTCCTGAAGCCGGACGAGGCGTTGATGGCATTGGACAGGATTCTCTCCAGTCGCATCGATCGCGTAATTGTTGGCAGACTCAACGATCAGAGCAGCTTATTCCGACTAGGAGATTACCTTCCGCTAAAGTTATCGGAGGACTTGTGCGCTTCTTTGCCGAAGGCCGGGTTGCAGCCGGGCGCACGTCCGTCCGCCAATAGAAACAGCGTCAGGCTAAAAGGCACGACAAATCCGGAAACAGTCGAGATCGAAAAGAAGGTCGCATCGGTCTGGCAGGAGGTGCTGGGATTTGACGAGCTAAACGTAGTCGACAACTTTTTTGAAATCGGAGGCGATTCGATTCTGATAACAAAGGTTCATGCCTTGTTGGAGGAAGAGTATGCCGGTGGCATCCGGATATCCGATTTGTTTGCTTACCCAACGATTGCCAAGCTTGCTGCATTTTTGGCTTCGCAGCAATCGATAGGGGAGGACAAACCGGAGGAAATGCGAGAAAGCATCCTTCGTTTGGTGGAACAAATGGAGCAGGGGAAAATGAGCTTGGAGCAGGTCGTGAAAGAATATCACTTACTCGAGGTACAAACATGATGGACACATCAGCATTTATTTTCGAGCAGATTGCATCTGGAAAATTTGAGCGGAACGCCGGCGTTGAGCTGTTGACGCGTCTAAAGCAAGCCAAGTCGACAGATGTGAACGAAATTGCAGTGATTGGTATGGCAGTCAAACTGCCGATGGCGCCCACTTTGGAGCAGCTTTGGCACAATCTTAAATATGGGATCGACAGCATTGGCCGATTTCCAGCATACCGACGTGCCGATACCGACCGTTATTTGGCATACATGAACCAATTGAGGCCGGATACGGACTATTCCCTTGGAGCATACCTTGAGGAAATCGACAAATTTGATTACAAATTTTTTCGACTGACTCCAAAGGAAGCTAGCCTCATGAGTCCAGCCCAACGGCTGTTTTTAGAAGCCGCGTGGGAGACGATCGAAGAAGCAGGTTACGGGGGAAACAAATTGTCGGGAAGTCGAACCGGCGTATATATCGGCTACAGCTCCGATACGCTTTTTGAATACGTTCGATTTATCCAAGATGTCGAACCTTCCTCTCTCTCGATGTCTGTGTCCGGCAACTTGAGTCCAATCGTGGCGAGCCGCATCTCGCATATGCTTGACTTGCGCGGTCCGTCTCTCGCTATCGATACGACTTGTTCCTCTTCCTTGGTCGCCTTGCATACCGCTTGTCAGTCCATACGAAACGGAGAATGCGAGCAAGCGCTAGTAGGCGGCATTCGGATTAACTATATGAGACTGTTGAATCAATTCGACATCGGTATTCAATCCTCGGATGGAAAAACGAAGTCGTTTGACGATTTCTCCGATGGAACCGGCAGCGGTGAAGGGATAATCGCCGTTTTGCTGAAACCGCTCCATAAGGCGGTACGTGATGGCGACCAAATTCATGCGGTCATTAAAGGCAGCGCCATTAATCAGGATGGCAATTCGATCGGATTAACAGCTCCGAATGGACTTGCTCAAGAAGAAGTGATTGTTCGGGCTTGGAAAGCGGCTGGTGTGGAACCAGAAACCATCTCCTACATTGAAGCGCATGGAACGGGTACGAAATTGGGCGATCCAATTGAGATCGAAGCGATACAAAATGCGTTTCGGCGCTATACACCTAACCGGCAGTTTTGCGGGGTCGGCTCGATCAAAACCAATTTCGGACATTTGGACAATGCGTCGGGGTTGCTCGGACTAGTGAAAACGATCCTGGCACTTAAACACCGCGAAATTCCGGCATCTCTTCATTTTCAAAAATCGAATAGGGAAATACGTTTCGAGGATTCACCGGTCTACTTTATCGACCGCTTGACTCCATGGAGGACTAACGGCCAACCACGACGGGCAGGCGTCAGCTCGTTCGGTCTTAGCGGGACCAATTGTCATGTCGTATTGGAAGAAGCGCAAACACCCGAACCTACCGGGACGGACAAACCAGGAGGATATCTGTTGCCGCTGTCGGCCAAATCCGAGGAGGCGCTTCGAAACACGGTTGAGCGCTATTTGGCGTGCTTACAAAACAATCCGTGTCTAAATCTAGCAGATGTTTGTTATACAGCTGGCACTGGCCGAGGCCATTACGCCTTTCGATTGGCCATTCACGCACATGACGTTTCGGAGTTGCAGACCAAGCTTGGCAAGCTGCTGAAGGAATGGCCTTCCGTCGATTACCCGTCGGAAGGTATTTTTTGTGGCGCGAATGAGATGGGGCGGCAGCCGGAGGAAGGATGGCCCGTTACTGCCGCTGTTGAAAAGCTGTACAGCCTGTCCGAGCAGGATGGGAATTCGCGTGCTCAGCTTTTGGCGGAGCTAGGCTACTGGTATGTAAGGTCAGCGGATATTCCGTGGGAAGCGCTTTACTCGGGAGAACGGCGGCGGAAAGTATCCCTGCCTTCCTATCCGTTCGCGCGATCCCGCTGCTGGATTTCGATAACGCCCCAACAAAATCCGATAAAGGAGCAAACGACTGTCATGAACGTTGCGATTGGTGGCGGAGCCTCTTTGCATCAACGAAAATTTTTGAATTTTCTGAAGCAGGCGCTGCAAGAAATTTCGGGCATCCCGGAAGAAGAAATCCGGGACGAAGATAACTTTTTTGAACTTGGACTTGATTCTATTCTTCTTTTTCAAATAAGCGAAAAATTGAAAGATCACTATGGAATAGAAATATCTTTGAGTCGGTTTTACGATGAGCTGTCTACACCCGGGGCGCTGGCCGAATATTTGGCAGCACTTGTGCCGGAAGAATCTTCCCTACCGACTGCTGCATTGCCGGCGACTCAGGAAACCCCGGTTCAGACTGCAGCTTCTGCTTTCAATCACGAAAACTTGCCGATGCACGAGCATGCGACCGTAACGCGGCCGGGATCCAGATCAGAGATGGAAAGGCTGGTCGCACGGCAGTTGGACATTATGAGCAAACAGTTAGAGCTACTGCGCGAGGATCGAAATGCAGTTCTGGGTATGCCAGTGTCGTCCAGTGTGCCCAGCAATCAGCCGGAAGCAGACTCGGCCAAGCGAGCAGAAGCGATGGCGCGAACGTCGTCGGTTTCGGAGGCACGGTTGTCCTCTGATGACGGTTCTCTTGCCTCTCGGACGCAGGAACCAGAAGTGTTCATCCCGTATCAAAAATTAAATTTGCTCGCAAACACGAATTTATCAAATAAGCAAACGCTCCATATTGAAGAGCTAATCTGTCGTCTCGACGAGCGGTTCAAGTTGACCAAGAAACTGACGCAGAAATATCGCAATGTGCTGGCCAATAATCGAAATGTAGCCGGCTTCCGGCCGGCATGGAAAGAAATGATCTTCCCGGTCATCGCTAAGCGGGCACAAGGTGCGCGGATATGGGACATGGACGAACATGAATATTTGGATATTTCTATGGGTTTCGGCGCATATTTGCTCGGTCATGCTCCGGCCTTTATTACCGATGCCGTCCGTGTAGAGCTGGACAACGGCATGCCGATTGGGCCGATGAACCCGCTCGCCGGAGAAGTGGCCGATCAGATCGCGCAGTTCACCGGCTGCGAACGCGTCGCATTCTTTAATTCCGGCTCGGAAGCGGTCATGGTTGCGCTCCGGTTAGCGAGGGCCGTCACGGGCAAGTCCAAAATTGCGCTGTTCGAAGGAGCCTTTCACGGAACGTTCGACGGGGTTTTGGCAAGGCGGCATATGGCTGGACGGGACGGCAACTCCGTACCTATGGCTCCCGGAATCACCGATAATCTTGTTGGCGATGTGCTCGTTCTTAAATACGGCGATCCGGAGGCGCTGGACGTGATCAGTCGCCATGCAAACGAACTTGCCGCCGTTCTGGTAGAACCCGTCCAGAGCCGTCGTCCCGACTTGCAGCCGAGACGATTTCTTCAGGAGCTGCGTGCGATCACGGAGAAGCACGGTACGGCGCTGATCTTTGATGAGGTCATCACGGGCTTCCGGATAGGACCGGGAGGCGCACAGGAATGGTTCGACGTGCAGGCGGATATTGCCACTTACGGCAAAGTCATTGGAGCGGGCCTGCCAGTTGGCATTGTCGCGGGGAAGTCCAGGTTCTTAAATGCGATTGACGGCGGATGGTGGCAGTATGGCGATGCTTCTTATCCAACAAGCAGCAGCAACCGCACGTTAGTCGGTGGAACCTTCTGTCATCATCCTTTGACGATGTCGTCGATTCTAGCTATGCTCAAGCATTTACGGGCGGAAGGGCCGCGGTTACAAGAGCGGTTGAACGAACGGACGAGACGGCTGACGGACACGCTTAATCAGTATTTCTTAGAGCGGCGGATACCGATTTCTATGGTTCATTTTGGCTCTCTCTTCCGATTTGTCCTGAACGGAGATCTGGAACTGTTGTTCTACCATTTGCTCGATAAGGGCATCTACGTATGGGAAGGGAGAAATTGTTTTCTTTCGACTGCGCATACGGACGAGGATGTCGACCTGATTATCCGCGCGGTCATCGAAAGCGTGGAGGATATGCAAGCCGGCGGTTTTTTTCCGGAGATGCCCGCGACGCCAGCGGAGGTTAAATCGAAGCGCGACCCAAAGGTGGATCTTCATCGGGAAGCGATTGTTCCGATGACGGAAAGCCAACAAAATCTCTGGCTTCTGACCCGGGATAGCGAAGAGCAATCGATCGCTCATTGCGATTACCTCATGCTTGAGCTGCATGGAACGCTAAATCTTGGCGCGATGCAAGTGTCCATGCAACGGATTGTGGAACGGCATGAAATATTGCGCACGATCCAAGTGGACGAGCGTGGCATGCTTCCCGAATCGACGCTGCCGATGGAAATCCCGCTGATCGATTTTACCAACGATGAGGAAGAGGAACAGAATAGACGGATTGAAGAGTGGCTACGTATTGAAGCGGAAAGGCCGTTTGCAATCGGTCTTGAGCCGCTGTTCCGTATGTACATGCTCAAAGTTTCGGATGTACGGCACCGATTTGTGATCGTGCTTCACCATTTGATTGCTGACGGCTGGTCGACAGGTGTGATGCTAAATGAGCTGGAAACGTTCTACACGGCGGAGTGCCGCGGCGAAATTGGTGAGCTTCCCCCTGCTGTTCCTTTCCGTAATTATGTGGAATGGCTGTCAAACAAGATGGAGGAGGGCGACGAGGCTATTCGTTACTGGTCAGAGAAGTTCGCCCGTTCGATTCCTTCGCTTGCGTTGCCAAACGACTATCCGCCGCCTCCAGGCAAGTCGTATGCCGGGGCTCGGGAGCATTTAAGGGTGGACGAGGTATTCACGAAACGGTTGAAGAGCCTCAGCCGCAAGCAAGGCTGTTCGCTTTTTGTAACCTTGCTAGGGGCCTACCAACTTTTTCTGCACCGCTTGACGGGACAAAACGAATTTTCCGTCGGCATTCCTACAGCGGGCCAATCGGACATGGGCGTCAGCCATCTGGTAGGACAGTGCGCCAGCATGCTGACCCTTGAAGTCCGTATTTCCCCGGAGGGAACGTTTGCAGAGCATTTGAAGGAAGTGAAGCAGAATTTCTCGGATGGAATGAAGCACCGGCATTATATGATGGTGGATTTAGTGAAGGAGATGAGCAAGCGCCAGCAGCAGCCGGCATCGGAAATACAGGCGACCTTTAATCTCGACAGAAGCGTGAACCTGCCCCGATTCGCGGATTTGGAAACGGCCTTCACCGTCTATCCGATCCGATATGTGAAACATGACTTGAGCCTTAACGCGGTTGAAACGGGCGGCGAGCTTCAATTCGATTTCGATTACAATGCCGACCTTTTCAGCCGTGACACGGTGAGACGCTGGATGAGGCAATTCCGCTCGCTGCTCGAAACCGTTGTAGAGGAGCCGGATGTTGTCCACATGCTGGTAACCTTGGCCGCTCCTGATGAAGGAACAATTTTCCCGACGGCATTGGGCGGGTATCCGGAAGCGGCAGAGGCTTCTGATTCTGACTTGGCAGAACAATATGCTCATGCGCTTGCCCAAGCATTCGAGCTAACGAGCGGACAGGAGGTAATCATCGACAGTCAGCTGCCGAATGTCGATCGATACGCGTTGAGCTTGGCGGGCAAGTTGTCGGGAGCGCAAGTACGGATTACGGAAAACGTCCTGCTTGAATTGGACAGCAAAGCGGCATTGCTGTTTCTGTCTGCGGCAGCCTGGCGGGAAATCATTCGGGAAACGCACGAACGGGATTCCGAGGCAGGCGCGACCATCCGGGTCAGCTGCGCCGTTATCGGCGATCAGCCCATTCTCGCCGAACAGGTGCGCCGTTATTGCCGCAAGAGCGGGGGGCTAATGCCTCTGCGGTTCGGATTTCGCCCTGCAGGACTGCCGGCCGTGCTGACGGTGTTTGATGCGAACGAACAGGAGGAGCGCAGGCCGCTGAGCGCGTTGCCGATCGGTCTCCCCTTGGCTAATACGGTCATGTTGCCTCTGGAGGCTTCCGGCAGACCGGCTCCTGTCGGCGTTTACGCCGAGCTTTACGCCGCTGCGCCGTGGTTGAACGGCGAGGGGGGAGCCGGGGCGGCGGGAGGTAGACCCGACGGTCTGATTGCGACCGGCAGAATCGGACGATATTTATCGACGGGTATGCTGGAGCAAATCGGTACGCTTAAGGAGCAGTTGACTGTCCGTGGCCATCGTGTTGATCCGGCTTATGTTAAAACAGTATTTTCCCTGTTGCCGCAGGTGGAGGAAGTGGTAATCGCAAAGGCTGACTCCAAAGGCAGGGATCCCGTGATGGCCGCCTATCTGACGCTTGGAGCAGGAGTGAAGGAATCTGTCGATGGCTTGCGGCGTTCTTTGAAGGAACTGCTGCCGGATTTTATGATCCCGGCACGTATTCGGGTGACGGAGCGCCTTCCGTTGACACCGGCAGGGACGATGAACCTTCAGGCATTGGCAGAGTTGGAGCGAACGGTATCGCAACAGGAATCGACTGCCGGAAGTTTGCAAGACGATATGGAACGGAAACTGAAAACAATTTGGGGGGATCTGCTTGGGATCGAAGAGGTTGATCCCGGTGACAACTTTTTTGAATTGGGGGGTCAATCCTTCCATGCGATGCTTCTGATGTTCAAAATTCAGGAAGAATGGGGCGTTGAGCTTCCCTTGACAGACATTTTCGAAGCCCATTCTCTTTACGAATTATCGCAGCGTATCGGCGAGGCTAAAAGAGGGGACAAGCCGTCCATTCCAAAGGCGGAACGGAAAGC
The DNA here is from genome assembly GCF_032337355.1 of Paenibacillus suaedae. Lineage (NCBI taxonomy): Bacteria > Bacillati > Bacillota > Bacilli > Caryophanales > Paenibacillaceae > Paenibacillus > Paenibacillus suaedae. The sequence goes on along the minus strand of NZ_JAVYAA010000002.1, from coordinate 1,069,868 downwards.
ATATTACCCCGTATCATCGGCCCAGAAACGGCAATATGTTTTGCAGCAAACCGACCCTTCAAGCACGGCATACCATTTGAACAGTTCTTTTTTGCTGGAAGGACGGATTGATCGCGAAGCGCTGGAAGAAGCATTCCAAAAGCTGATTCACCGCCATGAAGCGCTCCGAACCTCTTTTGCCTTGGTGGAGGGCGAGGTCGTTCAGATCGTACATGAAAACGTCGATTTACCCTTGCTGGCGGACGATTCGACCATTCTCGCCGACCGATTCGTTCAACCGTTCGACCTCAGCCATGCTCCTTTGTTGCGAGTGCGATTGCGGAAGGAATCCGAAGAGAAGCACTTGATTGAGCTTGAAATGCACCACATTGTTTCGGACGGGATTTCGATGAATGTTCTGTTCCGCGATGTGGCGGCATTTTACCAAGGGCAGGGAAATGCTCTTCCTACTCTTGAATATCAATACAAAGATTATTCCGAATGGCAGCTTAAGCAGCTGGACAGCGAGCAAATGCGAAGACATGAGCTTTACTGGATTGAGCAGTTCGCCGAGGAACCGCCCAAGCTGCAGTTGCCGACCGATTATGCTCGTTCGTCTGTCAAAAGTTTCGAAGGCGGCAGTCTCTTCTTCTCATTCGATGAGAACTTGCTGCACGATTTGAATCTGTTGGCCCGGAGATCGGGCGTCACGTTATATATGGTTCTCTTGGCCGTCTATCAACTTCTTCTGAGCAAATATTCAGGCCAGCAAGATATCGTCGTAGGCTCACCGACAGCCGGTCGTCCCGGTCTTGAGACGGAAAATGTCATCGGCATGTTCGTCAATACGCTGGCATTGCGAGCTCGGCCGACATCGGATCTAACGTTTCTGGAATTTTTGAGACAGGTCAAAGCATCCACGTTAGCCGCTTTGGAGCATCAGGCATACCCGCTCGACCGGTTGATCGATAAGCTGGCGCTGGAACGAGATACGAGCCGAAATCCTTTGTTTGACGTTTTGTTCGTGTTCGACAACAACATGAATGAATCCCTCATTGCTGCAAAAATTGACGGCATTCGACTCGTACCGCTTCGCCGGGAATCGCAGACCGCGCAATTTGATCTTGCTCTTCACGCGGTGGAAGAAGGCCGGACGCTACGGTTTACATTGGAGTATGCCGGTAAACTGTTCGCGAAGGAGACGGCTGAGAGATTGACTCGGCATTTTGAACAGCTTGTCAAACAAGCTGTGCTTCATCCGGGGTTAAAACTGGGCGAGTTCGAGATGACTACGGTAGAGGAAAGAGAGCAAATCGAAGCCACCTTCAACCGGACGGAAGCGGAGTACGATCGTAATCTGACACTGCACCGGCTGTTCGAGGAGCAGGCGGTGCGCACGCCGGAGCGGATGGCGGCCGTGTTCGGCCCGGACGGCATGGAGCGGCTGACCTACCGCGAGCTTAACAAGCGGGCGAATCAGCTCGCCCGGACGCTGCGGGACAAAGGCGTGAAGCCGGGCCGGTTGGTCGGCGTTCTGCTGGAGCGCTCGCCGGAGATGATGGTCGGCATTCTGGCCATCCTGAAAGCGGGCGGCGCCTACGTTCCGATCGATCCCGCATATCCCGAGGAACGGATCGCTTATTTGCTCCGAGACAGCGGTGCGGAGCTGCTGCTCACTTGCAAGCGGGAACTGCCGCCGGGGCAATTCTCGGGCGAGCAGCTTGACTTGGCGGACGAGACGCTGTACTCGGGGGATGGTGAGGATCTATCCGCCACGTCGGGGCCGCATGATCTGTCTTATGTGATCTATACCTCCGGTTCCACCGGCGAGCCCAAGGGCGTGATGATCGAGCATCATTCGGTAATCAACCGCTTGCAGTGGATGCAGAGGCGCTTCCCGCTGGCGGAGGATGACGTCATCATGCAAAAAACGCCGTTCAGCTTCGACGTGTCGGTCTGGGAGTTGTTCTGGTGGGGCATGCAGGGAGCGTCGGCGGTGTTCCCGGAGCCGGGTGCGGAGAAAAATCCAGAGTCGATTGCGCGATGCGTGGAGAGGCACCGGGTAACGGTGATGCACTTCGTGCCTTCGATGCTGCAGCTGTTTCTGGAGCATGTCGAGGAAGCCGGGGATACGGGGCGGCTGCGCACGCTGCGCCGGGTGTTCGCGAGCGGGGAGGCGCTGCAGGCTAAGCAGGCGAGCCGATTCGGCCGTTTGCTGAAGGATGCGTGGGGGACGGAACTAGTCAATCTGTACGGACCGACGGAGGCGACGGTGGACGTGTCGTACCATAACTGCTCATGCGTGGAGGAGTCGGCGCGTATTCCAATTGGCCAACCGATCGACAACATCTCGCTATACGTGCTGGACGGCCACCGGCGGTTGCAGCCGGTCGGGGTGTCGGGCGAGCTGTACATCGCCGGAGTCGGCCTGGCGCGCGGGTATTGGAACCGTCCGGAACTGACGGCGGAGAGGTTCGTGGATAACCCGTTTGCGCCAGGAGAGAGGATGTACCGGACGGGCGATCTGGCAAGGTGGCTGCCGAACGGGGAAGTAGAGTATTTGGGCCGGATCGACCACCAGGTGAAGATCCGAGGATATCGGATCGAGCCGGGAGAGATCGAGACACAGCTGCTGCGGCACGAACGGATCAGGGAAGCGGCGGTTACGGTAAGGCCCGGTGAGGCAGGGCTGAAGGATCTGTGCGCATATTATGTGGCCGACGGCGACCTGGAAGCCGGTGAAGTAAGAGCGTATTTGGCGGAGCGGCTGCCCTCCTACATGGTGCCGGCATACTTGGTGGCACTGGAAGCAATGCCGTTGACGCCGAATGGGAAGCTGAACCGCAAGGCGCTCCCGGCGCCGGAGGAGAATGTAGAGCGCGAGGCGTATGTCGCTCCGCGCAATGAGCTTGAGCGGCAGTTGGCAGCCGTCTGGCAGGAGGTGCTAGGATTTGAACGCATTGGTATCGACGATCACTTCTTCCACATGGGAGGCGACTCAATTAAGGCCATACAAGCAAGTGCCCAGTTGATGACGATCGGGCTTGCCATGCAGGTTAAAGACCTGTTTGAAAAGCCAACGATCCGGTTCTTATCCCCGCTGATCGGACAACATACCCGCGCTGTCGATCAAGGGCCTGTCGAAGGAGCGGCGGTTTTGGCTCCGATTCAACATTGGTTTTTCGACCGGCATGCGACGGATATCCATCATTTCAACCAATCGCTCTTGATGCAGGCCGCTAGCGAGCTGAATCCTGAGTGGGTTAGAGAAGCCGCCGCCAAGCTGGTCGAGCACCACGACGCTTTGCGTATGACATTCGCCCAGAAGGAAGGCGAATGGATTCCGTTCAATCGCGGGCTTTCCGGAGAGCGGAGTTTCGAATTTCGCATTCACGATTTCCGTGACGTTCCGCAAGAAGAACTCGCGGCCCGGATGGACGAAGAGGCCGACAGGTACCAGTCGTCGATGGAACTGAGCGAGGGCCCTTTGTGCAAGGTCGTGTTGTTCCAAACGGCTCGCAAAGATTATCTGCTATTTGTCATCCATCACCTGGTGGTGGACGGCTATTCTTGGCGCATTTTGATGGAGGACTTCCAAACCGGATATATGCAATTATCCCGGAACGAGACGATTCGTTTGCCGGAAAAGACCGACTCATACGTGCTTTGGGCGGAACGGATCCGGGCGTATGCGAACATGCCAGACAGGATGCGCAAAAGCTCGGAATATTGGAGAGGATTCACGCAGAGCCCTGTCGTGCCGCTGCCTGTCGACCGTCCATTAACCGGGCGGCGCGGACATCATATGCAAGCTGTGACGCTAACCTTTCAGGCTGATGTGACGGAGTTGCTACTTACAGCGGCGAATAGGGCTTATCATACGGACACTAACGACTTGCTGCTGGCTGCGCTCGGCCTGGCGGTCAATGAATGGACAGGAGAAGACCATGTATGGATTCAGCTCGAAGGCCACGGTCGCGAGGAGTTGTTCCAGGAAGTGAATATAAATCGAACGGTTGGATGGTTTACTTCGATGTATCCGGTGTTGCTGCCTGCGCAGAGTCATTCGGACGAACTGTCCGGCTTGATTAAAGCGGTGAAAGAGTGTCTACGTGGCATTCCGGATAAAGGAATCGGATACGGCATGCTGCGTTACCTTACCTTAGATGATTTGCCAGAAATCGAGCCGGAAATCTGCTTCAATTATTTGGGTCAATTCGACCAAAGGCAATCATCGGACTTGCTAACCGTGTCCGATCTTCCATCCGGCCATACGGTCAGTCCGAACGTTGAATGTCCATTTACAATCGATATTAACGGAATCGTCAAAGACGGAGAACTTGTCCTGACTTTCCGTTACGACCGCGAAGAGTATGACGAATCTACCATTCAGCGATTCGTAAGTGCTTACGAGCAGCACCTCGGCCGTCTTGTCTCCCATTGTGTCGATAAGCGTGATTCGGATTTTACACCGAGCGACTTCAGCGCAACAGGACTGGATATGGACGATTTGGCAGATGTGTTCCAGGCATTGGAGAACAAATTTTAACGGTTGTGCGTACGCGACAACAATTGAAGGTGGGATGGCTCTGAATGAATATGAAGAAGGAAAACATCAAGGACATGTACCGTCTATCTCCGATGCAGGAAGGAATTATGTTTCACTCCTTCCTGGATCCGGAGACAACCGCCTATTTTCAGCAATTCGAATTCAAGATCGAGGGGACGTTAGACATCGATCTGTTCCGAAGAAGCTTCGATCTATTGGTTGAACGGCACGATATACTGCGTACAACATTCGTCTACGAAAAAGTGAAGCGTCCGCTGCAGATCGTCTTTAAAAGCTGGCCAAAAGAATTGCAGTTTTTTGATCTCAGCGGCATGCCGGAAACTCAAAAAGCGGCTAAAGCGGAACAACTGAAAAAAGAAGATTTGGAAAGGCGTTTTGATCTGTCTAAAGATCATCTGATTCGAATTGCGGTTGTGCAAACAGATCACGAGCGGTATACGATCAGGATTTCCTACCATCACATTTTGATGGATGGATGGTGCATCGGGATTATATCGCAAGAGCTTTTTTCCGCCTACGAGGCTTTGAAAAACGGACAGGCCGTCAATCTTGGCGAATCCTATCCCTTTAGTAAGTACGTGAGTTGGCTTGATCGGCAGGATATGATGGAAGCGTCAGCGTTCTGGCAGGAATACCTCAAGGGCTACGACCAGACCGCAATCGTCCCGCAGCAGCATCAGCCGCAGCAAGGACGCTATGTGCTGAAAGAGCACCGATTATCGCTTGGAACAACCCAAACGGAGCAATTGAACACCATGGCCCGAAAATACGGCATTACGCTTAACGTGCTGATGCAGACGGTCTGGGGAGTCCTGCTTCAGAAATACAACCAAACGGACGATGTTGTGTTTGGCGCAGTTGTTTCTGGGCGGCCGGCCGACCTTCCGGGCATTGAGCAGACAGTCGGCTTGTTCATTAATACGGTTCCTGTGCGCATTCGCTGCGACGAAACTGTATCCTTCGAGGAACTGCTATTTCTTGTTCACCGGTCATCCGTTGCAATGAAAAAGCACGAACATTTTCCTTTGCACGAAGCGCAGCAGTTAAGCGAATTAAAGCAGCAGCTAATCCAGCATATTCTGCTCTTTCAAAATTATCCCGTACATGAAATCGCCGAATCCGCAAACGCCGACCTTGGCTTTCGAGTACGCGACGCGAGTATGTATGAGCAGACCAACTACGATTTCGAGCTTATCGTCGAGCCGGGTGCCGCAATTGGCATCGTTTTTCGATATAACGCGGCCGTATACGAGGAAATGTTTATTGAAGGCGTTGCAGGGCATCTCGTCCAAGTTATCGGTACCGTGCTGGAGTCACCGGACTGTAGGGTAAGGGATTTGCAACTGCTTTCTTCGCAGGAAAAGCGCCGGATTATTGTTGATTTCAATAGTACGGAACTGCCGATCGGGGAGGCTCGGTTGATTCACCTGGCTTTTGAAGAGCATGCCGCCAAGACGCCCAACAGCATCGCTGTGGAGGGACGGGAGAGCTTGACTTTCGGGGAACTGAACCGCAAAGCCAACCAACTGGCCCAGCGACTGCGACTAGAAGGCGTCAAGCCCGGCAAGCTTGTCGGATTGCTGGCGAACCCGGCGGAAGAGCTCGTGATTGGGATGCTTGCCATCCTGAAAGCGGGCGGCGCATACTTGCCGATCGACCCTCAATTTCCGCCGGATCGCATCGCATACATGTTGGAGGATAGCGGGACACAGTTGCTGTTGACCCAAATCGGACTCGCGTCATATATCCCCGGCGATGCAACGGTGATCGAAATCGACCGGGAAGAGCTTTATCGCGGGGAAGGGGACAATTTGCCGCCTCTTCAGTCGGAAGGCGATCTCGCGTATGTCATCTATACTTCGGGATCTACCGGACAACCGAAGGGAGTGATGGTGTCGCACCGCAATGTCATTCATTTTTTTGCAGGAATGGATCAGCGCGTCAAACCTGCGGATGACGATGTCATGCTTGCCGTAACGACAATCTCCTTCGACATATCCGTTCTGGAATTGCTATGGACCCTTACGCGCGGAATTTCGATTGTACTGCATGGGAAGAAAGGGCGAGAGTTTGATTACTTTGACCGTTATTTGGATGAATACCGGGACACAAGTATGGATTTCAGCCTCTTTTTCTTTTCCAGTTACGATAACAAGCATAAAGAAAATAAATATCAGTTACTGCTGGATATGGTAAAGTATGCGGATCAGAACGGATTCAGCGCCGTATGGACACCGGAGCGACATTTTCACAGTTTCGGCGGCCTGTACCCGAATCCATCGGTAACGTCGGCGGCATTGGCGATGGTAACCGAGCGGTTGCAATTGCGCTCGGGAAGTGTCGTTGCACCTTTGCATAACACCCTTCGGATCGCGGAGGAATGGGCAGTCGTGGACAATCTCTCTGGCGGCCGCGCTGGCGTTTCGTTTACGGCTGGCTGGCACCAGGACGACTTTGCGTTGAATCCTGAGAATTATGAGCAACGGCACGAAGTCATGTTTCAACAGATTGAGGAAGTAAGACGGCTGTGGCGCGGGGAGAGCGTGCCTGTGTCGAATGGGCTGGGCAGTGAAATCGAGGTCCGAGTTTATCCGGAGCCAGTTCAACCCGAGATTCCGATTTGGATCACAACATCGGGTAGCCGCGATACGATAATCGGCGCCGGCCAGATCGGTGCTCATTTACTGACTCATCTGCTTGGCCAGGATGTGGATAGCCTGGCCGAGAACATCGCTCTATACCGGAAAACATTAACGGAAAACGGTTTTTCTGCCGATCACGGCAAAGTTGTTCTGATGCTGCACACCTTCATTGGCGAAGATCTAGAAGCCGTGAAGCAAACTGTCAAGGAGCCGTTCTGCGATTATTTGCGTTCCAGCCTGAGTCTGATTCGCAATCTGGCGGATGCTCTCAACATGAACATGGCGGAGCTTCAGACGGAAGAAGCCATGCAAACGCTGTTGGATTACGGCTTTGACCGCTATTGGCAGACTGCTGCGTTGCTCGGCACCTTGGAAAGTTGCAAGGAGATGGTGGGGCGATTGTCACGCGTGGGAGTAGATGAAATTGCCTGCCTAATCGATTTCGGTGTCGGGCACAATCTAGTTATGGAAGGTTTGGAAAAGCTTTCCTTGCTTCGTCAATCATTTGAGAAGCCATCCGGTGTGCCGGAGAAAACAGGCAACCGACACGTGACTATGCTACAGTGTACGCCTTCCCGTCTCCGTTCCTTAATCAAGGATCCGCAGTCGCAAGAGTTTCTCCGCTCGCTCCGCACGATTATGGTCGGTGGCGAACCGTTCCCTATGGATCTTGCCGAGAAGCTTGGAAGGTTGACGACCGCCCGCATTCTTAATATGTACGGCCCTACCGAAACGACAGTCTGGTCTGCGACGTACGAGATACCTCCACAGCCCACGCGCATGTGCGTTGGAACGCCGATTGCCAATACACAGATCTACTTGTTGGATCCGCACGGGAATCCCGTTCCGGTCGGAGTTGCCGGTGAATTGTACATTGGTGGCGAAGGGGTGACGCAAGGATATCTAAACCGGCCCGAATTGACCGCCGAACGCTTCCTGCCGAACTCGTTCACCGGCACAGGCCGAATGTACCGAACGGGGGATATAGGCCGTTACTTGCCTGACGGCAACATTGAAATATTCGGTCGGCGCGACGACCAGTTGAAGGTGCGCGGCTACCGCATGGAAGCGGGCGAAATCGAAGCCGTTCTGCTTCGTCACGACAGCATCCGGGAAGCTGCCGTTATGGTGCAGGAGGAGGAGTCCGGCGAGAAGACCCTTGTCGCGTATGTCACATGGAAGTACGCCGGGAACGAAGCAGATCTAAGAGCGTTTGCGAGCAGTTTTCTGCCTTATTATATGCTGCCTGCTCAATATATCGGCCTGGAGAGCATGCCGCTTACGCCTAATGGAAAGGCGGACCGCAAAGCGCTTCGACGCCTTGAGCACGTCGCTGGCCAATCCGACAGGTTCTTGGAGCCGACGAGTGAGATCGAAATCGTCATGGCCCGGATATGGCGCCAAGTTTTGGGTTTGGAGAACATCGGCATACACGACAACTTTTTCAAGCTCGGAGGCGATTCGATCAGCGCGTTGCAAATCTCCTCTCAATTGCACAAATACGATTACAGGATGGATATGAAGCATCTATTCCAACATCCGACAATCGCAGAATTAAGCAAGCTAGTGCACACCTCGAACGGCAAGAGGGATCATAGCCAACCGGTGGAAGGGCTTGTTCCGCTCACGCCGATTCAGCATTGGTTCCTGGAACAAAATCTGATGGATGCGCATCATTACAACCATGCCGTTGTTCTCCGCGCTGTGAACTGCTTTGATCCGTCAGCCGTGCAGTGTGTGTTGGAAAAGATTGTGTTCCATCACGATGCTCTGCGCATCGTTTTCCGGCAAGAGAGCGGTGACGGTTCGGTCAAGGCGATTAACCGTCCTACTAGCGCAGGGCTGATCGAGCTTCGTGTGACGGATCTGCGCGGGGAAGATCGATTCGTGGAAAAGGCGGAAGCGGAGTTTGCGGGGCTGCAATCGACGCTGAATCTGACGGAAGGGCCTCTGTTCCTGGCAGCATTGGTTCACACGGACGACGGAGACCACCTGATGCTCGTGATTCACCATTTGCTGGTCGACGGCGTATCCTGGCGGGTACTGATCGAAGATTTTACCGAAGGGTATCGGCAGATATTGCGCGGGGAGGACATTCGTTTTCCGAACAAAACGGATTCGTTTCAAACCTATGCGTTGCGCCTTGCGGAGTTTGCGAAAAGCGAAGCGTTGATGGCGGAGAAAAATTACTGGAAACAGTTGGGGGACTTTTTGTTCCAGCCGCTTCCGCGGAAAAACGCGCTCACGAAGCGGTCTGCGATGAACACGAGCCGTGTGGCTCATCTTACACTTTCGCAGCAGGAGACGCAGCAATTATTACAAGAGATTCATCACGCCTACAATACGGAAATCAATGATATTCTGCTTGCGGCGTTGGGGTACGCGGTGAAGGAATGGACCGGCTCCCCGCATTTGCTGTTCGATCTGGAAGGACACGGGCGCGAACCTTTCGTGGACGACCTTGACGTGACGCGGACGGTAGGCTGGTTCACCTCCGTGTTTCCTGTGGCGCTTGATATGTCGAAATCCGAAAACTTATCCGACCAAATTAAGCGCGTGAAGGAGAACTTGCGGCGTATTCCCGGCAAAGGTCTCGGCTATGGCGTACTGAAGTATTTGACCCCTGCCGAGAAGAAGTGCGAAATTTCCTTCGACGTGCAGCCTGAAATCATGTTCAACTATCTCGGGCAATTCGACCAAAGCGTGCCAGAGGATTTGTTCGAGCTATCTTCATTGTCGGCCGGGCCGATGCTCTCACCAGCCTCGGAACGCAGGTACGCCCTCCTAATTAACGGCATCGTGCGGCAAAAAACGTTCACGCTCTCGTTCGACTACAGCAGCGAACAATTCGAACAATCCGATATAGACAGACTGGTGGAATCGTATCATCGCCATCTGCTGCGGATTATGAATCACTGCCTAGGAAGAGAACAGACGGAACTCACGCCAAACGACCTGCAGTATAAAGGTCTAACGATTGAAGAGTTGGACGAGCTTAGCGAAGAAATCGCGGCGTCCATCACCGAAATAGGAGATAAAGATTAATCATGTCAAAAAAAATGGAAATCCAAAATATTTATTCGCTTAGCTCTATGCAGGAAGGCATGCTTTTCCGTTCGCTTGTCAATCCGGAAATTGGCGAATATGTGTTGCAGTCGGAGTTCGACATACGAGGATCGATAGACATCGAAACGTTTAACAACAGTTTTCAGATTCTGGTGAACCGCCACGACATTTTGCGAAGCATTTTTAACTACAAGAAAGCGAGCCGACCGCTGCAAATTGTTTTAAAAGAAAGGGCAGTATCCGTCCATTCGGAAGACTTTCGTCATCTGGAGTATCCGGACAAGCTTGAGCGGCTGGCCGCGTTCAAAGGCACGGATCTGGCGCGTGGCTTCGATTTGACCAAGGATGTGTTGATCCGTAGTGCGATCCTTCGTATGGACACTGACTACTGCAAGCTGCTGTTAACCTACCATCATATTTTGATGGACGGTTGGTGTCTCGGCATCTTGTTTAACGAGTTGACGCAAATTTACCGCAGCTTGAAAAACGATAAGGAGCTTCAGCTCCCGCATGCATATCCTTACGGAACGTTCATCAACTGGATCGAACAGCAGGACAAGGAAGCGGCGGAGCGATATTGGGAGCGGTTGCTTGCTGGCTATGAGCATCCAGCCCTGCTTCCTCAAGCGGAGACACAGCGGGATACAGGCCGATACGACTTTCAGAAATATGCGTTCGAATTCGATACCTACACGACGCGGGAGCTGACGCTGTTTGCACAAAGCTCGCAAGTGACGCTATACGTCGTCATGCAAACGCTTTGGGGCGCGCTGCTTCAAAAATACAATAATACAACGGATGTCGTATTCGGAGCTGTCGTATCGGGACGTCCGGCGGATTTGGCGGGTGTTGACCGAATGGTGGGACTGTTTATCAATACAGTTCCGGTACGTATCCGCCAGGAGGACGGTGAAACATTCTCCGGACTGGTCAGAAAGGTGCAGATGCAAACGACCGAGGGAAACCCGTACGAGTATTTCCCGTTGCACAACGTGCAAGCGAAGACTGCACTCAAGGGAAATTTGTTTCAGCATATCATCGCCTTTGAGAATTATCCGATGCACCGTGAACTGCGCGGCGCCGACTCCACAAACGACGATTTGGGATTTACCGTGGACGACTTCACGATTCGCGAACAGACCAACTACGACTTGAACGTCATTTTTGTTCCTGGCGAGCGAATGAAGGTGACGATGACCTACAATGCGGAGATATATTCGGCTATCGGAGTGCAAACAATTGAGGCGCACTTACGCCAGCTCGTTCGAGAGGTTCTGCACAATCCAGCGTGCGGGTTGTTCGATTTGGAAATCGTTACCGCACAGGAGCACAGCATTCAGCTCTCATTCAACAATCGTGCGTCTTATCCCGAACGGGCAACCTTATCTGAATTGTTCGAACGGCAGGCACAAACAACGCCTGACAAAGTTGCCGTTGTCTGCGGGGAGCAGAGCTTGACCTACCGCGATCTCAACATCCGAGCGAACCAGCTTGCATATGTGCTCCGTAGCAAGGGTGCAGGGCCGGACAAACTTGTGGCGCTGCTGTTAGAGCGCTCAGCTGAGATGATCGTGGCTATCCTCGCAACATTGAAAGCAGGAAGCGCTTATGTGCCGATTGATCCGGGCTACCCGGAAAAACGCATACGCTACATGCTGCAAGATAGCGAGGCGTGCTTGCTGCTGCTCGAATCGCAAAACAGGCAGATAGTAACGGATTTCGGAGGATCTGTTGTCGAAATCGATAATTCGGAAATCGCTCATGCACCGGGTTTCGATTTGCCGTCGGTGGCAGAAGCCCACCATCTTGCCTATATTATTTACACCTCCGGCACGACCGGCATACCCAAAGGGGTGATGATTGAACATCGCAACGTCGTTCGATTGTTTTTCCACGAAGGCTGTTTGTTTGATTTTGGATCGGACGATGTGTGGACGATGGGCCACTCCTACTGTTTCGACTTTTCGGTATGGGAGATGTACGGAGCACTTCTGTACGGCGGTAAGCTCGTCATCGTGCCGGAGCAAACTGTTCGCGATCCGCAGCAGTACTTGAAATTGCTGCAAACGGAGCAGGTGACGATCCTGAACCAAACTCCTACGATGTTCTATCACCTTATACAAGCAGAGGAAAAACTGCCGCAGTTCGATCTTCGCCTTAGAATGGTCATTTTCGGCGGCGAAGCGCTTGCACCTTACCAGTTAAAGAACTGGAAGGCAAGACATCCGCAAGTCCGGCTGATAAATATGTACGGCATTACGGAAACGACGGTACACGTAACCTTTAACGAGCTAACGGAAGCTGATATTGATCGCAATCTCAGCAATATTGGGCGTCCGATTCCTACACTCGCACTCTATATTCTGGATCGGAATTTGAACCTGCTGCCACAAGGCGTTGTTGGTGAAATGTATGTAGGGGGGGAAGGCGTTGGACGTGGTTATCTAAATCGGCCTGAATTGACGGCTGAACGATTTCTCCCGAATCCTTATGTCCCCGGCGATGTTCTTTACAGGACGGGGGATATGGGCAGGTGGAGGCACAATTGGGAATTAGAGTACTTGGGACGTGCGGATCATCAGGTGAAAATTCGTGGTTATCGGATTGAGCTTGACGAAATTGAGTTATGTCTGCTAAAGCATAACTCGATTCAAGGGGTTGTCGTGCTGCCGAAAGAGGGAGCAGGAGAAACAGCCGTTCTTTGTGCATACATCAAGGCAAATCGGCCTCTTCAATTGGAGGAAGTTAGGATCTATATGGAGGACAAGCTGCCATCCTATATGATACCTTCATTGTTCTTTCAAGTCGATCACATCCCGTTAACGACGAACGGAAAAATCGATCGTCAAGTGTTATTGGCAGAAAAAAATGCGCTTGGTACCTCTAAGGAGGAATCTATTGAACCAACGGATGAATTGGAACAGGAATTGTTTGCGATTTGGAAACAAGTATTGGGCGCTGACCATTTTGGCATACACGATCATTTCTTCGATGTCGGAGGAAATTCCATTTTATTGATTCAGGTTCACAATCGGCTCGACAATCGTTACCCAGGGAAAATAACGATTGCCGATTTATTTGCTTATTCCACCATCTCCAAGCTGAAGGAACAAATCAGTCGGCTAAATCACTCGGAGCTGTCGTCGGTAAACATTGAAGGACTGGTGCTGCCTTCCGAATATTATGCCGGAGATCCTTCGCTAGAAGAGGGGACCCAATATCGTTACACTCTCTCAAGCGATTTACATAATCGATTAGCGAGGATTTCCCGACAGGAGCAGATTTCGGTTTCGGATCTAATGCAGGGGTTGTTCGCGTACGTACTTTCCGAAATATTGCAAACAGACCGCATGCCGTTGCAACTCATTGAGTCAAGCGGCATCTTACAGGTTGTAATCGCGTTCAACTCGATTGCAGAGTTTTCGGATCTTTTCCATAGGGTGGCCGATGGAAAGGGGAAGCGGGACGAACTTTACAGCTTCTCACATATGAGCAAAGCGAGACAGCAAGCAAGCTCGGAAACGGTTTATCCTGTGTTCGTAGAAGCATCCGAAGAGGACGGAACGTTGAATTTGACGGACTTTTTTGATTTTGGATTGGAATGGAGAGCACAACAAGGGGGAGGAGAACTCTTCTTTCACTTTGATCATCGTCGATTGGAGAAGGAAAAAATGCGATCCATTTTTTCACAATACATCGGTTTCCTTAAGCTCTTTGCAGAAAATCACAATGGTGCGATCCGCAAATAACAAGGTCGTTTTAAGAAGGGCGGGTCAACCGCACGGAAGAACGCTTAGATGGTCTTGCTAGGGATAAGACCGTATTTGTCGCTCCCCTGCGGAAGCGGCAGCAGACGCTGACATCATCCTGGCCTGTGTGACAGATGACCAGGCGAGCGAACAAATATGGTCTGGATCGTACGGAGCGTTTCCAATGCAAAGCAAGGCATTGCTGCCATTGAAAGCTCCTCTTTGTCCGTATCTTACATTGATAAGTGGTAATCGGCTATATGGATTGCTCGTCTGTTAGCGAATTATATTTTGAACGCAACAATAGGCCCCATCGGCAATCGTGTGAGAATATAATCCAATGCTTGCCGAGTTGTTAGGACAATTAAATGATGAATAATGGCGGTGTTCAGTGATGCAAAAAATCGGAGTCGTCGGTGCAGGGACGATGGGGATCGGTCTTTCTCAGTCTTTGGCCCAAGCAGGTTTGGAAGTCGTTCTTGTCGATATTTCGGATGACATTCTCGCCCGTGCAAAAGAAGAAATTCGCAAAAGTATACGATTTTCCGCATTCTTTAATAAGGGTCATTCGTTGGAAAGCGTGGACGCTGTACTTACCAGAATCACCTTGACCACGGATCACCACTTGTTATATGACGTAGATTTCCTTGTGGAGAACGTGACCGAAAAATATGAAGTGAAGCAGGCGGTATATGAGATTATCGATCGGATTTGCCCTGAGCACTGTGTTTTTGCCGTTAACACTTCCTGTATTTCGATAACCAAATTGGCGGCTGGGACGAAACGTCCAGATCGGGTGATTGGCATGCATTTCATGAATCCGGTCATGATGAAGCCGACAGTCGAAGCGATTCGAGGTTTTCATACCTCCGACAAGACTATTGAAACCGCTAAAGATTTCCTTGCCCGCTTCGGCAAGGACATGATTCTCGTAAACGATCTTCCGGGGTTCGTTTCCAACCGTATTTCACACCTGCTCATGAATGAAGCGGCATTTGTCGTACAGGATCAGGTGGCTCAACCAAAGGATGTCGACGACATTTTTAAGAAGTGTTTTAACCATGCGATGGGACCGTTAGAAACGGCTGATCTTATCGGACTCGATACGGTCGTCCATTCTCTCGATGTGCTCTATGAAAGCTATCAGGATTCGAAGTACCGCGTCTGCCCGCTGCTACGCAAAATGGTCGACGCCGGCCTTCACGGTCGAAAAAGCGGACGCGGCTTCTACGACTACTGATTTTCCAGTTTGGTCAATTCTATCTTTGAAAGGTGAAACTAATATGAGGCTTAGGTTAAGTGCAGAGCAGGAGCAGTTTCAGGAAGATTGCAGAGCGTTCGTCGACCGTGAGGTATTGCCGTTGGCGAACCGGATGGACAGGGAGGAGCACACGCAAGCAGATTTGATCCGGAAAGTAGCAGAGCAGGGTTACCTCGGGGCAGTTATTCCGAGATCCTATGGAGGGTGTCAACTTGATTACATAAGCCTCGGCCTTATGCACGAGCAAACCGGGCGCGCCTGCTCCTCCATACGCAGCCTGTTGACGGTCCACGGTATGGTAACATTGGCGATTCGTAAGTGGGGCAATGAACTTCAGAAGCAGCAATGGCTGCCTGAACTGGCCTCAGGAACCCGGATTGGCGCATTCGGGCTCAGCGAACCAAACATTGGTACTGATGCAAAAAGCATCGAGACTACTGCTGAGTTGGTGAACGGGCGATATGTACTAAACGGTAGAAAAAAGTGGATCACCTATGGTCAAATCGCCAATCTCTTTTTAATCTTTGCACGCTGTGAGGGACAGCCAACCGCTTTCCTGGTAGAACGTGACAGCAAGGGATTTACGGCCAATGCGATTGACGGCATTTTGGGAACAAAGGCTTCCATGCTTGCAGAACTTCACCTTGACAATTGCGAGGTACCAGCGGAGAACTTGCTAGGGAGAATCGGTATGGGACTATCCTTCGTCGGAACTCACTGCCTGGATTACGGCCGATTCTCAATCGCATTCGGTGCGGTTGGAATTGGACAGGGCTGTTTAGAAGATAGTCTCGAATATACGTCAAATCGTAAACAGTTCGGCGTCGTTCTCCGTGAACATCAATTGATTCAAAAAATGATAACCGAGATGATCGTCAATGTCGAGGCGGCACGACTGCTTTGTCATCAAGCTGCATATTTGGCCGATCTCGCCGATCCCGACTTTATGATGGCAAGCTGGAAGGCAAAGTATTTTGCCACGTCGATTCTTAGAAAGATCACAAGCGATGCGGTTCAGATACAAGGCGCATTCGGCTGCAGCACAGATAGCAATGCGCAACGCTATTTCCGCGATGCGAAGATTATGGAAATTATCGAGGGCACGACGCAGATGCACGAAATGATTATTGCGAGACATGCTTATATATAATACAGCACTGGGCGGAATTCCTCCAGAATCCTGAATCATCTCAATTTATTCAATTACTACGAACCTATATTCGTTCGTATTTTAGGAATTTTGAGACGTTTAATCCCCGTCCCGCATACGAGCATCTTGATACCGAATTCATGCTGTTCATGGTGATAAAGAAAAGATTCCGTTACAAGCTATCGAAGCCTGGCGTCATTACACTTCACGTTCTAGCCAAATTGAAGTATTTTCTGGTGGGCATTTCTTCATCAATGACTACGCCGAACAGCTAACAGAATTGATGAAGTGTATATTGTCCAAGCACAGGGAATAATGCAACTCGATAAGACAAAGAGGTGGGCTGAGTGGGACTTTCATCGAACAATCAAACGAAAATGGAAACCAATCATTTGTCTGAAATACTAAAGAAAGAGAAAATTCACAGCTGCTTGATCAGCGTAGGTAGCGAGCCCATATATCAATTTTTTAAGAACAAAAAATCGGTTAACAAACTTCATAAAGTCAATTCATGTACAAAAAGCGTGACCTCATGCCTGATCGGGATTGCACATGAAAAAGGCTTCATTCCCGACTTGACTGCTCCGATTGCAACCTATTTTCCATCGCTGCTGAAAGATCAAGATCCGAGAAAGCAGTTTATCACGATCGACCACTTGTTGACTATGACTGCCGGATTCGATTGGCCCGAGATGGAGGATTGGGGAGGCTGGCCTCAAATGATCCATAGCTCGAACTGGGTGAAGTATGTGCTGGAGAGGCCCTTACTCACCGAACCCGGTCTAGTGATGAACTATAACTCGGGTTGCAGCCAGCTACTTTTGGCCATTTTGCAAAAAGCGACGAATCAAAAAGCACGTGAATTTGCTGTCCGCCATTTATTTTCTAATCTGGGCTTTGAAGATTTCATTTGGCATGAGGATCCGCAGGGCGTGAATATCGGCGGCTTCGGACTTTATCTTACCGTTCAGGACATGCATAAATTTGGGAGCTTATATTTGAACATGGGAAGATGGGGAAAAAAGCAATTGATAAGCGAAAAATGGATTGCACAAACGACGCAGCCAGAAAATCTGTCCTACCCCGATTTGGGTCATTACGGGAGGCATTGGTGGGTTTCTCAAACCTCTGGTGCCGGAGGGTTTTATTTTGCAATGGGCATGGGAGGGCAGTATATTTGTGTCGTTCCGTCCCGAAAAATAGTCATTAGCATGACAAGTGATACTTACGGGGATACGCTGAGGCCATTGCAAATCATAAAAAGTTCCATTTTGTAGTTTCGCTGAGACAAGTGCTGTAAGCATTGGATTAAGTTATTATATGGTACAACTTGCTTTCATGAAAATTTGGAAAGTCTGCTTGGAGTTCAGTTAAAGTGCTAATACAGTATCAGATTTAAAACTGTGTGTAGGAAAAGGAAACTTATGCATTCCGGAATCACATTGTTATCTGAAACACTGTATTAGCTCTGATGCTGTACTGTTTTTTTACAAAATTGATTATTCGAAAGGCATGTATTGATACAAATTATCTAGGAGATGTATTATGGGTACAAAACGACTTCGTATTGCGATTCCACCAGTTCTCGGCTATTTAGGTCAAGCTTATCCACTCTCCATCATGGCACAGTCTAATCATTATTTACCTTGGTTTTATACTAACTTTATTCATCTATATTATGAAAGTAATTTACTCGATGCTAAGATCCAACAATCCACATTAAATTTCTACAACTATGCATATAAAGGGTATGATGGCCCAATAAACAGTCCATGGATTAATGCTGCTGGAATAGATGGGAAAATTGTTGAAGGGTATAAAGGTGGGCCAATAAAGTTTATTACTGATTGTATTGATAATCGACAATATGTTGAGTTAAATGTGGATGAGTTTTATATCCCTAATACTTATGCACATGGTGAATATGAATTCAAACATCAATTCATGGTATATGGATATAGTATGCGTAAGCAAACAATTTACGGTCTTGGATTTGATAAAGAAGGTAAATTCACCGAATTGCCTGTTACATTCAACGATTTTGAAAAATCTCTGATGAGTTACAAAGATATTGAAGGTAAGCTAGGCCTATACAATTTGTGGACATATAATGATAATGCGAATTTTCGTTTTGAAGTTCGTTTTGTAAGAGAATCATTGAGAGAGTATTTGGAATCAAAAAATCTTGATGAAAGGATAAGTATGTTTATAAATCCAAGAAAAAGGGTTTATGGAATGGCTATTTATGAGCAACTTTTGATATTTTTGGAAGGGTGGATGACGGGGAGAACATCCTATGATATTAGGCCAATTCATATTATGTTGGAACATAAAAAATGTATGTCTTCAAGAGTAAAATATATGATTAAACACAAATATCTCTCCGATGAATTTGATTATATCAAAAATTTCGTATCAATAGAAAAAATGGCCCGAACAGGAAAAAGTATGGTTATAAAGTATAAACTGACTAACGATAATGATATAATAAAAAGACTAATTGAGCTTTATCGTCAGATGCAACTGGAAGAATATAATGCAATTCAAGTTGTTGTTGACTCTTTAACTGAAAGAACTCTGCCTTAATATTTTGGTTGGCGTATCTTATTCAGTAAAGTCTATTAAAGAGTTCTGTAGATAAGATTGCTAAAAAGCTGAACTTATAACAATGAGACCACCCCCCTCCCTGTTTGTGAGAAAGGGATCAAAATATCTACAAGTTTAAGCAGCCAGTCGTCGGAAATTAACTGCCGACTGGTTATTTAGTTTCGTTTGAATGCGAATGAGTTATAGTAAGTAATGTAATCTCGAACGGTCTGCTCTACAATTGCCGTCAGGTTTGAAGCAGTGACGTGATCTTTCGGTACCCATAACGGAATTTATGTTCCGTACAGAGCTCTCGAATTTTCTCAACGACATAATTTACACGCTTAGCTCTGCAAGACGATTTCCAACGGTAATAATTAGCTCGAGGAATTCCTAACCATGTACAGGCCTGTGTAATACAATACTATTTATTTCTCCTCGAATGGACTCTACCCAAGCAATGACTAACTAACTTCAGCTGACATCTCCTTTCCAACTCCTTATACTTTTTTTAGAACATCTAGTTGCTGCTTAAGGAAACGATTCCCTGCTTTCACTTTTTCAAGTTCTGATGTGTATTCCGGCTCTTTACCGTAGCTATAGTGCTTACCTACTGGCTGTTCCAGACGATGGAGTTCATCTTCCCGATACCACTTTATCCTGACTTTTAATTGAGTCACATTTTTAATATTTAGCTCGTTCATGACTTCTTTCACAGGAATACCAGCTGATCTCATTTCAATTGCTTTCAATTTCACTTCCACAGGTAGCTCATTCTAGTTACCAACGCAAAAACACCTCCAAGATTGTCTCCCTTATCTTACGGTATGCTCATGTCTGCTCATATGTTGTTATCACTGACTGCGGAATGACTAAGTAGAATTTGGGTATTTCATTACACAACATCCATCTTAACTTAATTCTCTTCAAAATAATGACGCATATTGGGTTCTATAATAACGGAAAATAAGCTGAAAAACACGAACGATATTACCAGATTATTATTTATACAATCGTTAGGATATACAGTAGTTACAGCATTACATAATTATAAAATGTGCGTATCTCATGTAGATATGGATTGAGAGCTATATTCATGTCAGCTCAACTGTAGAATATATTCAGAACTTCAAGACTTTAATGAGTATCGAAAATGATATTCGCACAGAATCGAGTCTTAATATAGCAATATTAAGCTCAAAATCGCTTCCTCGCCACTTAACTGAAATGTTGTCGATACTGCTCATAAAACAATTATTTTTGGGATTGGAAAACCGACATGCCTGCTAGAATACCACGAGTGAAATGCCAATCATGTACCAAATTCACTCAACTTCCAGTGAAATGGGTTCGATCGCTCTCACATTTCACTCTGCTATTTGAAGCGTGGGCGATGCGATGATGGCTGAAATTCTCTTGACGGCGCAAGGGTTATGAAACTAGCAACTATGCTTTTACCCGTCTGTACAGCGAAGAGCCCTACTTCCGATGATCGATATTTTGTATCATCGTTTCTTTCCTCCCCGTGTAGTTTCTGAATACTCCTACCATGCTTCTTCTTTCTTGTATTTCATTTACATATGAACCCACTGGTCTGCAGCACCGACTTGTCTCACTTGAGCTCTAGATATCGACTTTATGAAAATATTGAAATCGCTTCCAAGTTGGATTATATCGGATTTCGCAAAGGGGGGATCAAAATCGAGCATTCACCTGGGACAGGGGGAATCGTTGTTAAGAAGAAAGGAGGCTAGGTCTGTACTTATACTGACTGTTGCATTTGACAATCCGTACGAGAAAAAATAAAAGAAAGGATGATAGTTATAATGAACAACTCCCGGTTTCAAAAGTCGTTGGCAAAGCTCTTGTTATTGTTTGTGCTGTGCATTGGTTTGTTTGGGTTCAATTATTCGCAGGCCTTTGCGCTTGACAATGGGCTTGCGGAAACACCTCCGATGGGCTGGAACGGTTGGAACGCCTTTCATTGTGACGTGAATGCCGTTCTCGTGAAGGAAACGGCTAAAAAGATGGTAGAATCCGGGATGAAAGAAGCGGGCTATCAATACGTTAACCTCGATGATTGTTGGATGCTTAGTCAGCGCGATGAAAACGGCAATTTGGTTCCCGATCCGGCAAAGTTTCCAGACGGGATTAAGGAAGTCGCCGATTATGTTCACTCTCTCGGTCTGAAAATTGGTATCTACGCAAGCGCAGGTACCACGACTTGTGCGTGGTATCCGGGGAGTCTCAATTATGAAGAGAAAGATGCCCAAAGTTTTGCCGAGTGGGGAATCGACTATTTAAAGTATGATAATTGTGGCGATCCTCAGGGTCGACCGATACAGGAACGCTATGAGAAGATGCGTGATGCGCTTGCGGCTACAGGACGGGACATTGTTTTCAGTATGAGCGTTGGAGGAGGCGATGATCCGTGGTTATGGGGCAAGCAGGTGGGCAATCTGTGGCGGACAATCGGTGATATTAGTGATTCGTATCTAAGGATGTTAGTCGTTTTCCTTAAGAATGTTGAACTGTATCCGTACGCCGGTCCGGGCTATTGGAATGATGCTGATATGTTGGAAATCGGTAACGGGGGCATGAGTCTAGAAGAATATCGTACCGAATTTAGTCTTTGGTCCATAATGGCTTCGCCATTGCTCGTGGGTACCGATTTACTGAATGCCTCCAAAGAAATTATGGATATTTACACCAATCGTGAAGTGATTGCGGTGAATCAGGATCCAATCGGGCTACAGGGACGTCCCATCAAGCAGCAAAACGACGGTAGTATGGTATTGTTGAAACCGATGGCCAATGGGGACAAAGCCGTGGTGTTCTTCAACTCAAGCAATGCTGCGTTAAATGTGGAGATAAGTCTTAGTCAATTGGGCATACCATTCTCTGTCGACAAGAAAACTTATACGGTTCGGAATCTCTGGGCACATGAAACGGTATCGACCACAGACAAAATCAGTGCTTCTGTTCCGGCTCACGGAATTATGATGTATCGCATCAGTCCGGGAACGAAAAATGAGGTTTCAACTGACGGATTTAAGCGTGTTATCAATAATGACGGCAAAGAAATTTGGGTGAAATCGTTATCTGACGGAAGCAAAATGATTACATTGGTCAACCGGACTACTGCCGCGACAAAAATTAGTGCTGAGCCGGAAAAATTAGGTTTCAAACATGCCTCGGTTTATTTGGCTGAAGACTATTGGACTGGCCAAAAATTGAGTTATGCCAGCAAAATCTTCTCCGATGTTGAACCATTTTCAGCGGTCACCTACCGTGTTACACCGGGGACACCAAACGAGGTGCCTGCCGCTGTTGGTATATCGTTTGACGGTCCTTCTTTAATAGCCCCAGGTGAAACCAAAACGATCATAACAACGATGACCAATTATGGTAGAAACGCTGTTCATAACCTGGATCTCAAACTAAATGTACCGGAAGGATGGAAAGTTATCCCCGGTTCGGACACCACATTTAAAACCATGCCACCGGAAGGCAAAAACAATTCCGTTAAGGTGAGTTGGAAGGTGACGGCGCCTCAAGACGCTGAGGCTGGCTGGAGTCATCTTACAGCGGATGTCATGTTCGATTCTGGTGGGGGAAATCAGGGGCATGTACGCTCAGGATTATCCGTACAAATCCCGTCCGCCCCTCCGACAGAAAATGCATTTCTAAGCGACATGCAATTTTTTGGCAACGTTTCGAACGGCTGGGGTCCGATTGAAAGGGATACAAGTGTCGGTGGGAACTATCAAGGAGATGGCAAAATGATCACTCTGAACGGTAAAGGGTATGAAAAAGGATTGGGTGTCCATGCATACTCTAAAGCTTCATTTTATATTGGTAAAAACTTTTCAAGGTTTATTTCTGATATTGGACTAGACGGTGAAACTCATGGGGGCTCTGTCATCTTTCAAGTGTGGGGAGACGGGGAAAAGCTCTATGATAGCGGTGTAATGAAAGATAACGCGGATGTCCAGCATGTCAATGTTGATGTTTCCAATGTCGATGTTCTTATGTTGGAAGTAATGGACGGTGGCGTTGGCAATGGTGCGGATCATGCTGATTGGGCTGGAGCGAAGCTGTTGAAAGAGGTGTTAGTAGATGACATCAAGATCAACGGGGAATCCTTATCAGGTTTTGATCAAGTAACTACAGATTATTACATGACATATTTGGAAGGTACGATATCGGATGTACCTACGGTGGAAGTCATTCCGGCCAATAATGATGTTAAGGTAGATATTTCACCGGCTGAACAACTTCCGGGTACTACCGTGATTACCGCCACCTCGGCAGATGGATCAGTGACGAAAACGTATAAGATTCATTTTAACGTCACTCCACAATTGTATGTAAGCGACCTTCCGTGGATTTATGCGACGACTGGCTGGGGAACGATTCATCGAGATGCTAGTGTCGGAGAGAACCCGATTAAATTGTTAACTGATTCGGGCATTGTTACCTATGATAAAGGAATTGGAACGCATGCTATTTCAGAAATCATTTACGACATTGCCGGGAGAGGGTATGGTCGCTTTCAAAGCTACGTAGGCCTAGATCACGAATCACACAATAACGATAGCGGATCCATAGTTTTTCAAGTATGGGCCGATGGTGAATTATTATTTGACAGCGGGACGATGAAAAGAGACACTCTGGCCAAGTTTGTTGATGTTGATGTTAGTGGCAGAAAACAATTAAAGTTAATCGTTACCGATGCCGGCGATGGAAATGGCAACGATCACGCCGATTGGGCGGACGCCCAATTTATTGCTGGCAACACGGCTTCCGAAATCCATACAAAGATGAACGATGAGGATCTTCCAACTGAAGTGACTATACCTGATTCAAATCAATGATTTCACGTGGAATGATATAGGTTCTTATAGGCCGTGTCCAGTTCGGACTTGGCCTTTTTTTAAATGTCAGTTTACGTATTTTCACAGACAGTAGTTCTCGTATGGCGTATGAAAAAAATTGCGTAGTGTATCAAATTATGTTGCTTGTTCTCCTGCAAGTCCCCCTCTATCATGAACCCATGCGGAAGAAATTACAGTCATATTTCAATGTATAGGGTCGTGATCGCGTTCAAAATGATCTACAGGCGAAATATTTTTTTCTGTTTTGAAAGCGCTAACTAAATTGGTCTTGAAGCTATTGTTTGAAGGCTGGTACGCAGTACGTTTTTACTCAGCTTCTACTCATTCGTTTTCGGGTTTTGGGTGCCTGTTTCTGCAAGTGCTCCCTAAATGGTTTATGCCGGATGCTGCGAAAGGGGGGATCAAAAATCGAGAGTTCGTCTAGAACAAAGGAAGTGGTGAAAGGTTTCTGGAATTTCAGTACTTAATAATATAAGAAAAGGAGCTGAATTAATGAAATCGAATAAAAAATGGGGATCGGTTCTGATTGCAGCTTTATTGCTGATTACCTCAGTTTCTGTGGTGCAGGCGAAGTCAACTATTCCGACAGTGACCATCACAGAGACGGGAGATGCGATCCAGACAGAAGGGAATGACGCGGGAAATCCACAAACCTTACCGGAACAACCAACGGATGACGGAGGGACAGCTATGGATCAGGCTAATCAAACACAGGACGTATATCAAAAAGCAGCATCATCAGAGGATCAGATGAAATTCCGCAATCTTGCGTTAGGTCTTCCCTATGAATGGTCTGAACAGCCGGACGCATCGCATCCGGACGACGGCTATAAGCTTACAGATGGGAAATATGGAAAGTTGGATAGGAATGACCCGGCGTGGGTAGGACATGTGCGCGGAAAAGCACGTGAAGTCGTGTTCGATTTGGGCGAGGCAAAGTCGATCGGCAAGATATCAGCCCGCTTTTTTCAGGATTTCCCCACAAACTCTATCCTCGTGCCGTTAGAGGTATCGATGTATGTTTCCGACGATAAGGAGAATTGGGGATTGCTCTCTCATAACGCCACTCAGCTGCTCTGGGGATCAGGGCCTCCTAGACAGGAGACGTTTACATGGGACGGAAGCCGAGACGGAATCAATGGCGGGAAAACAGATGGCAAGCTGGCTTATGCCCGTTACGTGAAAATCATCTTTACGATGCATCCTTCACAATGGGAATACATTGACGAAATTGAAATAACGGGTACGGACGGCAAGGTAGACGGGGCAGTAACCGTTCCTACTGAGCAGCCTCATTTTTTAGAGCCGAGTGAAGCGACAGCTGGTATCCGAAACCTGAATTTACTGTATAACGGACAGTATGCAAATGGTTTGGGTGATTGGAGCAAGGAGCGGTTTATTCCTAACATCAGTTATGTGAATAAGGATGGCGAGCCTACCGATTGGCTTTTTGATGGCGTTTTATATCTCGGGCTTGCTTCACCTGCTGGCCGTGATTACGGTCTAGGGCAAACGAACTTAGAAGACTGGAAATGGTATTTGGATAAAACATTTGCGTCCACGGGGGATATGCAGAACTTGAATGAGGCTACCAAGGAAGTCGGAGCCAAGCTGAACCAGCCTGATTATAAAGAGAAGGTTGTGTTAATGATTCCGGATCCAGGAGGATCTTTAACCGATTTTGGTGACGTTGACGGTACTGGTTCCTTGAATTTTAACGAATCCGTTGTCGGCAGAGATAAAGCGCTTGAAAACAGGGGGAAAGCGATACAGTGGTGGCTCGATCAGGTTCAGCAAAGATGGGATGCTGCGAACTATTCAAATCTTGAGCTTGTTGGTATGTACTGGCTGCCAGAACAAATCGATATAGGTGAAACGGGACCAGACGTGGCTCGAATGATGAGTGAAAAAGTGCATGCCATGAATTTGAAGGTGTTCTGGATTCCTCACTCTTTGGCATACAAAATGTATATGTGGAAAGACGTTGGAATAGATGCTGCTGCTTATCAGCCGAATTACTTCTTCGGTGGAATGGATGTTGACCGTCTGGAGGATGCTGCGAATAATGCAAAGCGGTACAGGATGGGGAATGAAGTCGAGTTTGATGACGGGATGCTGACGGACGCCGTACTCCGCGAGCGTTTTATCGAATACTTGAACAGCGGTGTTGAAACGGGATTGATGCAAAATGGCTTTAGAGCTTATTACCAAGGAAATAATGCCGTTTACAACTTAGGAGTAAGCAAGGATCCAAGTTTGCGTTTAATGTATGACTGGCTGTATCAATATTTAAACGGAACATACGTCGTCCACAATAGCCCGGCGCCGGAGGCGGACATATTCATCAACGGACAAAAGTTAAATGGCGATATGGCCATACCGGATACGGAGACCCTTCAGATTACGTGGAAAATCAAAGATGACGATGGAAGCGGATTGGCGAAGGTAACGGTCTTGATGGATGGTAAACCTTACATCCCGGGAACACCATTTGATCTGGCGGGAAAACCGGATAAACATCAACTGGTCGTCACTGTAGCCGCTGCGAAATCCAAGACGACTACTTACATCATCAGAGCGGTGTCGACGGCCGATACGATGAAAGCACATGTGGATCGATTCGCAGAACAGAATCAGTTTACGACGGCCGAAGCCCCTCGTTCGCTGAACAATTATTTGGAACTGATGAAACGCTTTGAAGGAACAGAAGCGGGCCAGGTTGACAAGTACCTAAAAGGCTTCAATGTGAAACTAGATCAATTATGGGCAGACCATATCATTTCGGATACGGCTTACGCCGCGTTGAAAGAAGAGGTTTATAGCCTCGTTGGTAATCTGGCCGAAAATAAACCAGCGACTGCATCTTCCGTAGAAGGCTCCCTTGCGAGATTGGCGCCGGAAAATGCTGTAGACGGATTCTCTTCGACAAGATGGTCGAGCGCCTATGTGGATGACACTTGGTTCCAAGTCGATCTTGGCGAATCCAAAGAATTCGATACGGTTAGTATCGACTGGGAGAATGCCCGAGCTAAAACCTACAAACTCCTTGTCTCCGATGATAATCAGAATTGGATCAGTGTAATTAAGGACAATAACGGAATCATTACTGCGCATGCTGGAAAAGAAACCGTTCATTTTGATCCAGCCACAGCTAGATACGTCAAATTCCAAGGCGTTCAAAAAAATACGGAATACGGCTATTCCTTCTATGAATTTGGAGTTTATAATCTTTCTGGAGGCGGTACGGTCACACCGATTGAGGGCGCAAGAGCTGTGATAGATGTCGATGCAGGGAAATTAACGATCGATGGTCTGGTGATGAATGGAAGCCAGTCCAAAGTGAATTTGAAAGTGCTCGATTCGAAAGGGAAAGTCCGGTACGAAGGCCATACAACAAGCTCGGAAACGGGGAAATTCCAATTTTCGATTAAGCTTGTCGGGAATCTAAAGGGAACGAACGACGCCTATCTCTGGATAGAGGGAATGTCCACACCCGTGAAGTTTACATTCGACTATAGCAAAAAGAACTGATATTTCGAAAACAAAGCCATGGACGCAGTGTTATTTCCACGCTGTGATCCGTGGCTTTTTCTTTTGAATCAGTCTTGATGGTCGTAAGGGAATGATGTGTCCGAGATGAATGAGCAAGCCAAGGGAGATGAGCATCTGTATGATGATCGGAAAAACATATTGAAAGTGAATTAGATTCTAGTTCATAATAAAATTAAGGAGGAATCTGAACTTAAATCGAAACCTGTGCTTTTAACCATCCAATATATCACAAACATGGAATCAATACAATTAAATGTTATCACAATTGAAGGGGAGAAATAATATGACAAGTAGCACGTCAAATATTTCAAATGAAAAGATATTACCTATGTCACCTCCAATTCTCTCCTCATATCCCGTATACTCAAACCTATTATCTGTAATATCAAATGTCCCCGAAGCATCTCCTTGGATATTAAGTAATTATATACAATTAGTTAATAACCCACAGAAACCAACTATTTATTTTCCCACTGGTTATGCTCATGAATGTCCTTTTATATCAGAACAAATTATTAATAAAACCTTCATTAGGAATAAATGGAACAACGATATAGTTGGATTTATTATAGATTGTATTAATTTAGGATACTATATTTATCTAATTGTAGATGAGTACTATATATCAGCATCATGGGCATACAAAAAGCAATCTTTTACACACGATTTATTTGTTTTCGGATACAATAAATCGTTAAAGAAATTTAATATTGCTGACAATTTCAAACACGGAATTTATGCATATAATACATGTTCCTTTTACGAATTACAGAAAGCGTATTCATCTTTAAAAAATGCTGACGAGGATTATTTAGGTTTTAATGGATGTGTAAGATTATATAACATAAATCCCAAAGTAATTTATGAATTCAACATTGATTTGGTTATTGATTCAATCAATGATTATCTTGTTGGTAAATCTACACCACGTGAGCCTGAACATTACCGTAAAAATTATGTTTTTGGAATAAATGTATATAATTATATGAGAGATTACCTAAAAGCAGTGCATAAAGAATGTGATCTAAGAGCATTTCATACTCTTTTTGAACATAAAAAGTTAATGTTGCAACGTATTCAATTCATGGAGAAGTTAGGATTCCTTGAAAATTCTGGTTTGATTTATGACGATTACTCTGCAGTTAAAAATAAATGTGAAACTAATCTTTTCAGGTTAATAAAATTTAACATGACTCAAAATAGTTCCCTTTTAGATAAAGTAGTATCGAGTATGGATGAAATTGTTAGTAGGGAGAAATACGCTTTGGAAAATCTCTTAAATAACATTGTTTTAAAATAAGCTATGCTCCATGTACTTCGAGCTGGAATCCCTCCTGATCCTGAATGATCGCATATCTGATGTCAGAGGATGCAAAACCTCAGATTTTACAACCTATGGACATTTACTTTTTGGAGCTCATATCCAACCTTGAACAACGAGGGAAAATACAGCTTTCCTCGTACATGCACGTATAGGCCACCGCCTACATACAATGTATCACTGCGCCACAACTGTGAAAGAGAATCGAGAATGAACAGGCGCAAGATGCAGAACACAATGTCGTCAGACTTCTGGAGGTGGCTATTACATGACGGGATTATTCACGGCGATCGCACTCTTCATTAAGCAAATATCGCTGCTCGTCTCATACGTGAAGAACAATGCGTTTCCGCAGCCGTTGGCAGAGGAAGAGGAGACAAAGCACCTGCTTCTTATGGCAGAAGGGAATGCACATTCGAGAAATATGTTAGTTGAACATAACTTAAGGCTTGTTGCCCACATTGTGAAGAAGTTTGATAATACCGGCGAGGATCTTGAGGATCTGATCTCGATAGGTACGATCGGATTGATTAAGGCGATCGAGAGCTTTCAGCCGAACAAGGGAACGAAGTTGGCTACTTTCGCAGCTCGCTGTATAGAAAATGAAATTTTGATGCACTTGAGATCCTTGAAGAAGACACGTAAGGATGTATCGCTGCACGATCCGATCGGGACTGACAAGGAAGGTAATGAAATTACATTAATTGACATACTTGGCACGGAAAGTGATGAGGTTGTCGAGAAGGTGCAGCTTAAGATCGAGAAAAGCAAAATATATCGCAATCTGGATATATTGGATGAACGGGAGCAGGAGGTTATCCGGGGGCGGTTCGGATTAGATGGAGGCGGCGATGAGCGAACACAGCGGGAGATTGCGAAGGAATTAGGCATCTCGCGTTCGTATGTGTCACGGATAGAGAAGCGGGCGCTTATGAAGCTGTATCATGAGTTTTATAAAGTGAAGCGAGATTGATCTATTACGAATAAGAGCTGAGCCTGGTCATGAAGAAATCGAGAAACCGTACAGAGCTGCGAGGATTGCCTTGCGGCTCTTTTTGGTGTGAGCGGATGGAGCACGATGTCGCAATCTCTTATTATTCACAACCTATTCTATATGTGCGACATTTTCTATTGCTTGTTGGCTAACACGTGATACCTATTTAACTCGAAATCGATTACACTTGTGCTAGGACAACAATGATAGAGCATAAGGAGAGAGAGCGAATGACATCGGCTAAGCATCAAGGAATGCAACATACAGAGAATGATTTGCATAGACCGCTGGACTATCCATGTACCTATATGCCAAGCGGTACGCCAGATTGGAGCTTAACGGATTCGGTAGAGCTAGTAGATGTAGTAACGGGGGCAGCTCCACGCCAACAGACGAAGGTGAGGGCTTGCTGGACAGATACGACGTTCCATATGCAATTTGAATGCGAGGATGATTACATCGTCAGCCCATATACTGACCGGGATGATCCTTTGTACGAGGCGGATGTAGTAGAGTGCTTCATTGATCCTGACGGGGATGGCCGAGCTTATTATGAATTTAATGTAAGTCCGCATAATGTGATATTCGATGCTTACATTACGAACAATCCTGGCGAACCGAAGGGCTTCCATCCGGAATGGAATGCTGAGCATCTGCTATCCTCTGTGTCGTATGTCAATGTTCCAGTACGCAGAGTGATATATGAATTGGCGATTCGCTTTGAGGATTTGGAATGTACTACACCAGAAGTGGGCTCTCATTTCCGTCTGAACTGGTTCCGAATTGATCAAGATAAGCTTGGTGCTCGCACTTATGATGCTTGGGCTCCGACAGGTGCAGTTAATTTCCACATGCCAGAATGCTTCGGAACGATTCGATTTACGAAATAGAATAGTGGTTGATACGAGTAAGCGCCTTTCAGGCCCGTACTCAGCTTCTGTGCTGAGTGGGGACTGGGGGCGCTTATTTGTATAGCGAATAAACGAATCCTCCGAATATGGACATCCTGAAGGCTATTCTTCCTTAGCTTGTAGCGGATTATCAGGAACTGCATACACTAATGTATCGCATAGGGCCGTATCCAGTAATGCAGAGAGGAAGAGTGAATTTGGATAACAGGGTCATGGTACCGTTGTTCAGCTGTATTGTGCTTGTTCTGTTCGTCCTGCTCGCTATTTGCTTGCTTCTGCTGCACCTGCAGCGACTGTTGTAGGCTGTGCATGAAGGCAGTATGAGATACATGACATATTCCATCTCCGAAAGACAAATACTGTGTAGGAATGATGATGCATGTGAAATGATGAATGCTACACAAGTATGTTGCAGGAGGTGGAGATATGGCGTCATCAACGAAATCCGGAACACCGAAATGGAAATCAGGAAATTGGACGCTTTCTGAGCAAGAGTACAAGCAAATCGCCAGTCGACGGGAGCCCGCACGGACGGTAGGCAAAAATTGCATTCGTGCGTTCCTCGTTGGCGGAACGATTTGTTTGATTGGACAAGTTATCCAGCAGCTATATATGACGTATTTAGGAATGAGCGAGAAGGAGGCAGGCAACCCGACAGTCGTCACCTTAATTTTATTGTCCGTCATTCTTACATGCTTCGGCGTATACGACAAAATCGCACAGTGGGCAGGCGCGGGTACGGCCGTCCCGGTTACTGGCTTTGCCAATTCCATGTGTTCGGCGGCATTGGAGCATCGCAGTGAGGGCTTAGTACTGGGGGTAGGAGCGAACATATTCAAATTGGCAGGGTCGGTCGTCGTGTTCGGAACCGTAGCGGCGTTCTTCGTTGCGTTGATTTATTTGATCTTTGGACTCCAGCATTGACCTGCTGCCGCATTATGAACGCATGCATGAGGAAGGGGGATTTGGATGCAAATCGGACGTCATACATGGCGATTCCAGAGTGAGCCAGCGATCATTGGTACGGCAACAGTTGTGGGTCCTGATGAAGGAGAAGGGCCGCTGGCTGCTGACTTTGATTATATACATGATACGCTTGATATGCAGGAGAAAAGCTGGGAGAAAGCCGAACGTAAACTATTGGAGCAGGCGACGCAGCTTGCAATTGTTAATTCCCATATTACGCAGGACGATCTGAACTTTTTTGTCGGCGGGGATTTGCTTAATCAGATTATTAGCAATTCCTTCGCAGCGCGTACCCTGGGAGTTCCTTATATTGGCGTATTTGGTGCTTGTTCGACATCGATGGAATCGCTTGCGATTGCCTCTCTGCTTGTAGATTCGGGCAATGCGAACAAGGTGATGGCAGCTACTTGCAGCCATAACTGCACAGCGGAGAAGCAGTTCCGCTATCCGACCGAATATGGTTCCCAGAAGCCGCCTACGGCGCAATATACAGTAACAGGTGCTGGAGCAGCTGTAGTTGCCAAGGCAGAGAAGCAATACTCATCCATGCCTCGTGTGATTGCAGCTACGATCGGCAAGATTGTCGATCTCGGAATTAAGGATCCATTCAATATGGGGGCGGCAATGGCTCCAGCCGCAGTCGATACGATCCAGACTCACTTAAGCGATCTGGATCGCAAGCCTCAGGATTATGACTTGATTGTCACGGGCGACTTGGCATCCATCGGTCTGTCGATCGCCAATGATCTGTTCCAACAGAACGGACTGCATATGGAGCGGACAACTTTCAATGATTGCGGCCTTATGGTCTATGACTTGAACAAGCAGGCCGTACAAGCAGGGGGCAGTGGCTGCGGATGCTCGGCAGTCGTTACATACGGCCACATTCTGAAGCGTTTGCGCGAACGGAAGCTGAGACGTGTGCTTGTAGCTGCTACGGGAGCACTGCTCTCGCCGCTATCCTTCCAGCAAGGGGAGACGATTCCTTGCATTGCACACGCAGTAACGATTGAAATGAAGGGATGAAGCAGGATGATATATGTATGGGCATTTGTCATAGGCGGGTTAATCTGTGTAATCGGTCAGCTCATGTTCGATGTTGCCAAGCTGACTCCGGCGCACACGATGACGATTCTTGTTGTCGCAGGAGCGATTATCGACGGACTTGGCTGGTATGAGCCGCTTATTAAATTTGCAGGAGCAGGGGTAACCGTTCCGATTACGAGCTTCGGCAACTCTCTTGTACATGGAGCCTTGACCGAGATTAAAGCTTCCGGGTGGGTAGCACCTGTCAGCGGTATGTTCAAGACAACAAGTGCAGGCATTTCCGCTGCGATTGTGTTTTCCTTTTTAGCTGCTCTTGTCATTCGACCTAAGGGATGAGTGGAAGTTCTATTCAGATCTCGTCAATCGAATAAGGATACATGTAAAGTTCTGACGCTATTTCGATGGTGTCAGAGCTTTTTTTGTTGGTGATCACAATCCATGGTTTTAGCGATAAAACGAAGATATTTGACAAGATTCACCATGAATGGACATGTACGTTATTCCTTGAATGGTGTAAAATGAAAAAATGCATGAATTTTTAAAACGTTATCACGTGGAAAGTTACTAATTCTTCTACAAAATAATGAATGAACCCAATAGGAGGTCGTTGCCATGTCATCCTACCAATCATTGCATGCCCTAATGCGAAAGATGCAATCGACATTGGAACGATGTATTTTAGGTAAATCCCAAGAAATTGAACTTCTGCTGACAGCGATGCTGGCCGGAGGGCACGTTCTTATTGAAGATGTTCCCGGGACAGGCAAGACGCAACTTGTCAAATCATTAGCTCGTACGATGAATGGTTTATTTCGGCGAGTGCAGTGCAACCCGGATTTGCTTCCAACTGATATTACAGGTGTATTCATCTTCCATCCTAAGGATCAGCAATTTGTCTATCGTCCGGGCCCAATCATGGCGAATGTCCTGCTGGTAGACGAAATTAACCGTGCTACTACAAAGACACAATCTGCATTGCTTGAAGCAATGGAGGAACATCATATTACGGTAGATGGGCAGACTTTCTCTCTTCCTTCACCTTTTGTTATGTTTGCAACACAAAATCCGATTGAATTTGAAGGTACTTATGTACTTCCGGAAGCACAGCTGGATCGTTTCATGTTCAAGCTTAAGCTGGGGTATCCGGATGAGCAGACAGAGCGTACGATGCTGATTCGCCATGCGGAAGGTCTGCCATCGGAGAGAGCGGAGACTGTCACGGATATTGCCTCCATCAAGCTGATGCAGGAGGAAGTTCGCAATGTATATGTGGATGATGCAGTCGCGGCCTATATGATTGAGATCGTGCGGGCTACACGTGAACAAGCACATGTCCTGCTCGGAGCGAGCCCGCGCGCTTCCGTTGCCTTGATGCAGGCTGCGAAGGCGAGAGCATGGATGCATGAGCGGAATTTCGTTACGCCTGATGATGTGAAGGAACTGCTTCCTTTTGTATTGACGCACCGGATTGTATTGCGCATGGAGGCGAAAATGGAGGGCATTACAGCTCAGCATATTGTAAGCGGTATTACGGAGCGTGTTCGTGTACCAATCCGATTGGGGACGTAGCATATGAATCATTCGCAACGTATGTGGCAACGCAAAGGAGCTCGCAAGCGAACGATTATAGCTGTAGCCAGCATGTACGTCTCGTGTTTGTTCTATTTCTTATTTCAAGGCGGCAAGACGTCAGTCATGCTGCTAGCTATGGCGACTGTGCTGCTAGTGTATTGGGGTGTAGTGTTAGTTGGCGGCATTCGCAGCGTACGGGGAACAAGAATGCTTGGCGATGGATCAGGTGTCTTCTTTCCCGCCAATTCGCAATTATACGTTAACATCCGAGTCACTGTACCAGGTTGGCTCCCCATTCCTTACCTCGTCGTCCGTGATGAGCTCTGTCGCTTCGGCAGCAGCTGTAATACGATGGAGTCTGCAGTTGCTTTAGGTGCTGGCCGTTCGGCTGCAGTCACTTACCGGACTCCGTCTTTGGCAAGAGGATATTATGAATTTGCTCCAGCGATATGCAGTTCTAAGGATCTGTTCGGGTTGTTCGAGCAGTGTAGAAGCTTGAATGCGCCATCCGCCTTCTATGTGATGCCAACTGTCATACCTATTCCGAGGTGGACACACGCGGAGCGACAGGTAGGTCACGGTGTGCATGCAGCATCTTCTGTCCGTCATCACAGAGAATCTTCACAACAAAACGGTGTGCGTGAGTATGTGTACGGAGATAAATTATCTCGCATTCACTGGAATGCAACTGCGAAGACGGGGATGTTGAAGACAAGACAGTTCGATCCAGAGTCCCAATCGCCTATCATTGTTGTGTTGGATTGCCGTTCACTTTCCTATGAGGGAAATAAAACAGTGGCGGATGAAAAATTTGAAGCTGCTGTATCTACGATGGCATCTCTTGTACAATACGGTGCTCAGTGTCAACGCCCAACCTATGTGGCGGCTATCGGGGAGCGATTGAATTGGTGGACGGCTGATCAGGCCAAACCAGAAATTGCTGTATTTCGACAATGGATGTCTACTGTGCAGCTGGAATCATCAGAAGAGCAAGAACAACTGCTTGCAGCACTTACTGAGCATGCATTGATGCTTCACGGAGCCTCACTTGCTTTCATTAGCGGACATGCCTCTTCAGATGTGTTGATATATACGCGGACATTATCGAAGCTGGGGTGTTCCGGGAGCTTTATTCATGTGAAGGAAGAGGTGTCAGCCCCGCATAACGAGAGGAGTCAATCTCTTATACGCTTGCTGGCCTCTCAGCGCTTGCACTACATTTCCTTGTCTCAAGTACAAGATCTGCCGAAGCTTCTAGGAGGTGGGGCCGCATGAAGACGGAACAGCCGTACTCCGCTCCTTCACGTACCTCAACCGTACAGAAGGCTGCAGATGATCGAATACAAGTGTGGTTATCCTCCTATTGGACAGAGCGGATGATCTGGACCTGTATGATTGTGATGGTCTGGCAATGGCTTGTCATGCTGGAACCGTATTGGTACGACGAGACGTTAGCCATGTCGCGCATGTTCATGATTGGATTATGGGGTGCAGTTATGCTCTTCCCATGCCAATTCATAGGTAGACTGATCATAGCCCTCCCAGCTTTATGCTATATCGTGTATCGGAACCTCGTACAATTTGATATATGGACAGATGGTGGTGAACGGTGGGACAAGCTCCTTCAATTTCACCCTTACATCTGGTTTCTGCTAGGACTGTGGTTATGCTGCGAATCTCTTGTAGTGCTCGTGCAAGGCAAGGCGCGTGTTCTCTTATGGCTGCTTGTCCAAATTATGATCTTCGGCATACTGGATTCATTTACCGACGAAATATTGTGGATGCAGGTGGCGTGGATTGTTGGCGCGTCATTGATTTGGCTCATTTGTATTCACTATAAACAAATGAACACGGACTATCCGAACATATGGCGCGGATCCGTACGTTACCCGCTGCAAATGGGGCTGCTCGCTGTGTTCGTGATTTCTCTCATTATTTCTGTAGGGGTTAGTGTACCGGAAGTCAAGCCAATCTTGACTGACCCGTATACCGCTTGGAGCAATCGCTATGGCGATGGGAATAACCCGATGTCGGATCTCGTATCGAAGGTTACGGGTAGCGGGAGCGGATCTCGTACGAGCACGTCCGGTTACAGCCATTCGGATGCAGAGCTGGGCAATGGCTTTAACATGGACTATATGCCTGTTATGTCCGTAACAACGGAAATGCGCGGCTACTGGCGAGGGGAATCGAAGGACTGGTACACTGGACAGGGCTGGGATAAAACACCAAGACGCAATCCCATTTTTAGTCTTCGACAACAGCTCACAGCAGCGGATCAGCCTGCTCGAAACATTCCTACAAGAATGATTCAACAAACAATTACGATGCAAAATAAGGACTTGTATCCCGTGTTATTCGGTTTAGGAATGATTGAGTCGGTGGAGTCAATTAGTAATTCTCTTGAGGCGGTTCTGCGTTGGAACGAGCAGGAAGGGGAAGTCAGGTATGAAGATCCGAAGACAGATAAATACCCGACTAGCTACACTCTAACTTCGCGAGTCCCGATTTTTACCGAGGAAGATTTGCGCAAGTCATCACAGACAATATCTACAGATGCGGATCGATTCCAGAGATATTTGCAAATTCCAAATACGCTTCCGCAGCGAGTCAAGGATTTGGCGCAGGAATTAACACATGACGAAACTAACTATTACGACAAGGTAAAAAAGGTAGAAAATTATTTGCGTACGCAGTATCGATATACGAATGCGCCGAATTTATCCTTGCGCAAGAGCGAGGATTTCGTCGATGCCTTTTTGTTCGAAATCAAGGAAGGGTATTGCGATCACTTCTCAACATCGATGGCCATTCTTCTTCGTTCTGCTGGCATCCCAACACGCTGGGTGAAGGGATACGCACCAGGAACGCGTCAGAACGGGGACGCTCCCACTCATGAGCTGGCCGAGCAATCGCAGGACAGTGGAGCTGGCACGTATCAGGTGACGAATGCAGAGGCTCATTCCTGGGTCGAAGTATACATGGGTGACTATGGCTGGGTTGCGTTTGAGCCGACGCCTGGCTTCACCTATCCGCGTCTGCAACAGGAAGAGAAGAAGCCGGAGCCAGAGAAGAAGGAAGAACAGAAGCCGGAAGAGAAGCAAGAGGAGAAGAAGCCAGAACCGAAGCAGGAGCGGCAAGACGCATCACTTCCAGCTTGGCTCGTTCAGGGGGCGAAGTGGATTGTTATCGTGATGGCGGCCGTATGTTTTCTTCTATTATTGTGGAAATGGAGAACGATCGGCTTCTCCCTGCGGTTCTTCTGGCTGCTGAAGCGTAATTTAACCTACAAGGAACAGATCATTTTGCATACAGACTTGTGGCTAAGCTATTGCAGATGGAAGGGCATGCGCAAGGGAGCGCATGAGACTGTGCGTGAAGCTGCCAAGAGATGGTCGGATCAGCGAGAGGGCAGAAGCGCTCCAGCGGCAGTGATCGTCAATAAGTTCGAGCAGGCGAAGTATGGCGGGCATCCTGTAATGGAATCAGATGTGAAGCAACTGAAAGAAGCAATTCGGGCGTACAAACACATCGGATAACAGGTTATATAGCATGTGACCATTTTCCAATAAGTAGTTGTTTTTGCGAATCCAATGCGAGGAAGATGTATCCGTAAATGTGGCAAATGAAAGTCGTTCCGCATAGGAACGGCTTTTTTTTGCACGAAAAACAAAGAATATGGTATAGTTTTTCGTATGAAAACGAGGTGACCGCTTTGTTGGAAAGGCTTATTCCCCGTCTTCGGGTTCGTACGGTGTACGATATTAACCTTGCGGAGCTGATGGACAAAGGATACAAGGGAATTATTACGGATTTGGATAATACGCTTGTAGGCGCGAAGGAACCTTTGGCAACGCCCGAATTAACGGCTTGGCTTGAACAAGCCCAGCAAATGGGGTTTCAAGTGGTGATTGTGTCGAATAACGATCATCCGCGAGTATCCCGGTTTGCGACGCCGCTCAATATTCCGTTTGTGAATTCAGCACGGAAGCCTTCGCAACGGGCCTTTCATCAAGCATTGAAGCTGATGGGGCTGACACCTGAGCAAGCGGTGGTAGTTGGAGATCAAATGTTGACCGATGTGCTCGGAGGCAACCGCATCGGGATGTATACGATATTAGTTGATCCAATCGCAATCCAAGATGAGGGTTGGATGACACGCATTAATCGGCGAGTCGAACGCATCGTAACGAAACGTTTTCGTAAAAAAGGAATGTGGCACGAGGAGGAACGACATTGACAGAAGAACAAATGGCACGGAAATGCAGCGGCTGCGGTACAGCTCTGCAAACGGAGAGTCCGGAAGCATCCGGGTACGTGCCGGCAAAAGCGTTGGAACGGACGCCTGTAATTTGCCAGCGCTGCTTTCGGATAAAAAATTATAATGAAGCAATATCCGTCGCATTCGATCAGGACGAGTTTCTTCGCCTATTGGGACGTATCGGCGAGGAAGACGCGCTCGTCATACACATTGTCGATCTATTCGACTTTGACGGCAGTATTATTTCCGGCTTGCAGCGATTTGTGGGGACTAACCCAGTACTGCTCGTCGTGAACAAAATCGATTTGCTGCCGAAGGTAACGAATTGGAATCGCATCATCAATTGGGTACAGCGCCAAGCGAAGGAACACGGCATTCGGATTGTAGACATTGCGCTCGTGAGCGCGAAGCGCAATCTTGGCTTCGACCGGTTGATCGATCAGGTTTCCGAGTGGCGCGGCAATCGCGATGTCTATGTCGTTGGTGCAACGAATGTAGGCAAGTCAACATTAATTAACCGCTTGATTCGGGACTATAGCGATTTGGACGGCGAGCTTACCACTTCTCGCTACCCGGGAACGACGCTTGATATGATCCATATCCCGCTTGACGATGGTAAGCATATCATTGATACACCGGGGATTGTGTACAAGAGCCGCTTGACGGAGCTTGCGAGCCGTGAGGACTTATCTTCCCTGCTGCCGGACAAATCATTGAAGCCACTGGTATACCAATTAAATGAAGGGCAAACGTTGTTCTTTGGCGCGTTCGCTCGATTTGATTTCGTGGAAGGCGAGCGTCAATCCTTCACTTGCTACTTGTCGAACGATCTTCCGATCCATCGGACGAAGCTGGAACGTGCGGACGAGCTCTATCGTGATCACCGCGGCGAGCTGCTCGCTCCACCGACTCGCGAACGAATTGACGAGCTTCCAGCATGGACGAAGCACCAGCTTCGCATTGGGCGTGGAGGAGATACAGACGTGTTCATTTCCGGCTTGGGCTGGATCAAGTGCAACGGTACAACTGGCGCGCTGGTTGAGATCCATGCGCCTAAGGGAGTTAAGGTGCTGGCACGCCACTCCTTAATTTAATTTTCGAAAGAGAAGAGACAGTCAATAAGCAGGGGGATGGGGTTCATGCCGGATAAGGATGCATCATATTCGAACAATCTTGTAATGAACATGAATAGCAGTTCCAAGGTGTATGCGGTAATCGGGGATCCGATTGCACATTCCAAGTCGCCGCTCATGCACAATGCAGCCTTGCAGGCGATGGACGTGAACGGGATATATACTGCATTTCATGTAAGGCCAGAACAGCTTGAATATGCCGTAGCAGGCATTCGCGCACTTGGTCTCGGAGGGGTGAACGTTACCATTCCGCATAAGGAGCGGGTGATGGCTTATTTGGATGAGGTTGATGGCAGCGCTCTGGTGATTGGTGCGGTCAATACGATTGTCCAACGTGACGGCAAGCTGCATGGTTACAACACGGATGGTCTTGGATATGTTCGTTCCTTGAAGGAAGAGATGCAAGCAGATATCCCATCCTCCCGCATTGTAATTATAGGGGCTGGCGGTGCGGCTCGGGGGATTGCGCACGCTCTTCTTACAGAGGGCTGCAAGGAGCTCATCATTGCAAATCGTACGGTGGAGCGAGCGCAGTCACTTGCGGACGACTTGTCGGGACTCGGCAATGTAAGAGCAGTTATGTTGGGCGATGCGCCTGCAATTGCGCCGAACGATGTTGACATCGTCATTCAGACAACTTCCGTCGGTATGCATCCCCATATAGAGGCGTCACCCGTGTCCGCGGAATGGCTGCAAGCCCATATGCTTGTAAGTGACATCATCTATAATCCACTAGAGACAGCCCTGCTGCAAGCAGCAAAGGCGAAGGGGTGCCGGATTCATAATGGGCTCGGCATGTTCGTTCATCAAGGGGCAATCGCATTTGAATTGTGGACAGGCTTGAAGGCCCCGACAGCGCTTATGCGGCAGCGCGTACTTGAGACGCTGCAATCCTAATTTCAAGATGTGGATACTCTAATACAGAAGCCATTAAGGCACGAAGGAGTCGCACGTTCCAGATATGGAGAGTAGGCTCATTACTATCACTCATGAATAGATAAGGCAGGTTAAACTTATATGCTAACGGGTAAACAAAAACGCTATCTTCGCTCTCTTGCACATCATCTGCAGCCTATTTTCCAAGTAGGCAAGGGCGGTATGAATGATCAACTCGTACGTCACGTTGAGGATGCAATCGAGAAACGCGAATTGATGAAAGTATCGGTATTGAACAATTGTTTGGAAGATCCGCGCGAAATCGCAGAGGAGCTTGCTTCACGCTCCGGATCCGAACTTGTTCAAGTCATAGGCAAAACGATCGTGCTGTACAAGGAATCGACAGATAACAAGCAGATTGAACTGCCATAACGATCACTGGAGGGCTACCGAATGAAGTTCGTAGGGATCATGGGCGGGACTTTTGACCCTATTCATCTCGGGCATCTAGTGGCAGCGGAATGCGCTAGGGAGACAGCTTCCTTAGATGAGGTATGGTTCATGCCAGCGCATGTGCCGCCGCATAAAGCGCATCGACCAGCTGCTTCTGCGGAGCAGCGCTTGGAAATGGCGAGGCTGGCGGTGCAAAGTAATCCGCATTTTCGAGTGTGCGACTGGGAGATTAAGCATGGCGGTGTATCCTACACGCTAGACACTGTCCAAGGGTTGCGCCGGGAGTATCCCGACGTCAAGTGGGCGTGGATTATCGGCGGCGATATGGTCGCTTACTTGCCCCAGTGGCATCACATCGATGAGCTGATGGAACAGATTCGATTTGTTGGATTGCATCGTCCTGGATCAAGCTGGGATGCTGCCAAGCTGCCTGCTGCGTGGTCTTCTCGGCTCATCGAGAGCGAGATGCCGCAGATGGATATCTCATCGACCGATATTCGGCAGCGATTGGCCGAAGGGCGATCGATCAAGTATATTGTGCCGGACGAGGTTCAACAGTATATAGCAAGGTGGGGTCTATATGAATCGGACGCGCGAACAACTGATTGAGGCTGTACAATCCCAGATGCCAGCTGTAAGATGGCAGCATACGCAAGGGGTTATGACAACAGCCGTTCAACTGGCCAAGAAGTATGGAGCAGACCCGAATAAGGCGGATATCGCGGCCATACTGCACGATGTAGCAAAGTACTGGCAGACAGATCGAATGGAACAGATGATTCGGGAACATAGCATGCCATCCGAATTGCTGGAGTATGACAAGCAATTATGGCATGCGCCTGTGGGCGCACATGTGGCGCAGCATGAATATGGAATTGAAGATGTAGAAATACTGGATGCAATCAAGTACCATACTTCCGGCAGAGAGAAGATGACCCTGTTGGATAAGGTAGTGTGTCTGGCAGATTACATCGAGCCGGGGCGGGATTTCCCTGGAGTTGATCATATACGTGAACTGGCGGAGCAGAATCTAAATACGGCGTTAATTGCCGGATTTGACTCGACCATTCGATTCTTGATTGAGCGCCGCCGCCGGGTATTCCCGCTGACGATCCTTGCTCGCAATGGGCTGATCCTCGAACTGGAGGCAGAACTTGAACTGTCAGCAACTTAATCACGAAATGGGCTTAGAAATACAAGAATAAGAATGGCTCAAACACAATGTGGAGGTAATTGAATGGCAGACAACATTAAACAATTGCTCGAAATCGCCGTAAGTGCGGCTGAAGATAAGAAAGCGATGGATCTTATTGCGCTTGACCTGCAAGGCATATCCCTTATTGCAGATTACTTCGTAATCTGCCACGGCAACTCGGATACACAAGTTCAAGCGATTACGAACGAAATTCGCAAGCGTGTGCATGAGGTAGGCGGACATGTGCGTGGTACAGAAGGATTTGACTCCGCACGCTGGGTTCTCATTGATTTGGGTGACGTAATCGTGCACGTGTTCCACCGCGAAGAACGCGAGTACTACAACATTGAGAAGCTGTGGTCCGATGCGAAAGTTGTGGAGTTTGCATGATTTGGGAAGCAGGAACGATTCAACGATTAATAATCGACCGTGAAGTATCTCCGTACGGATATTTCTTGACGAACGGAGAGCAGGACGTGTTGCTGCATTATACAGAGCTTACGGGCAAAGTAGAGCCTGGCGATTACGTGGAAGTGTTTTTATACTATGACACGGAAGATCGCATTGCTGCGACAATGAAGCGTCCGCTGTTGACACTCGGAGAGATTGCTAAGCTTACGGTAGCGGATATTCATCCGAAGTACGGCTGCTTCCTGGAGATGGGGATTGGGCGTCAGCTGTTGCTTCCGAAGGGAGAGCTTCCCGAGTTCGAGCCGCTTCACCCGAAGGTTGGCGATGAGGTATATGTCCGGATGGAACAGGATCGCTACGGACGACTTATTGCACTGCCAGCTCGTGAAGATGATTTGGTTCCTTATATGTTCGCAGCTCCTGAGTCTTGGAACAACACATGGCGCGATGCGGTCGTGTACCGTCCTCTCAAGATGGGAACGTTCGTAGTTGTAGACGGCGCGCCTGTTGGAGAAGGTGTTATTGGATTCATACATGAATCGCTTCGTCCGCGCCTGCTTCGTCTAGGTGAGTCTGTCCGTGTTCGCATTACGCATGTGCGTGAGGATGGCCGCGTTAACGTTACGATGGCAGAACGCAAAGAAGTCGGCATGGATCAAGATGCTGAACGCTTGTTCACCTTCTTGAAGGAGCGTCCGAACGGCACAATGCCATATTCCGATGAGACGCCTGCCGATATTGTGAAGCAGCGCTTTGGCATTAGCAAGTCAGCATTCAAGCGTGCTATCGGCCGCTTGCTGAAGGCAGGTCTCATTCGTCAAAATGGGAATTGGACCGAATTGACGGAAACGGCTGCTGCAATGGATACGGCACAGCTTCACAAGGCACTGTCGGCGGCACAAGCCGAAGCGCGTGAAGCACATAAGGCTCGCTCGCACGGCACCGACAATGCACGCTAAGTCCTTCGTTCAACATGCATTACGAATGATGGAATGATGGAATGAGGGAACAACCTCCGGCAGGGGAAGTGAAAATAGATGATTTCATATGGGCGTGTAGCGGAGGTCTATGACCGCTTAATGGAGGACATGCCATACGACCAGTGGGTGTCATTTGCTCGGCAGGCCTGGGAACGATTTGGAAGCGGCGAGGTTCGTTCTATCGTTGACCTTGGCTGTGGAACCGGGAGTACGGCATTGCCACTGGCGAAGCTCGGTTATGATGTAATCGGCATCGATATTTCAGAATCGATGCTGTCAATTGCGAGCAGCAAGGGAATAGAGGCTGGACCGCTGAAGGGCGACGTGCGTTGGGTGAATCAGGATATGTGCGATTGGGCCATGCCTGGAGAAGCGGATGCCGTCGTTTCGTTCTGTGACAGCTTGAACTATGTGACAGAAGAGGACGACGTGAAACGTGCTTTTCAAGCTACCTATAACAACTTGAGATCTGGCGGCGTTTTCTTGTTCGATGTGCTTCATGTCCGTCAATTCGAACATTATGCGGAGACCCAGCCTTTTGCCTATGATGATGAAGATATCTCTTACATTTGGTTTTCGGATTATGATGAAGAACGCCAGGAGATTGAGCACCAGCTGACCTTGTTCGTTCGTCAGCAGTCCGGAGGCTTGTACGAGCGTATTGACGAGGAGCATGTTGAACGCGCCTATGATCCAGACTGGTTAGAACGTATGCTGAAAGAAGCTGGTTTCGATCATGTCGAGCAATTTGCGGACTTTGAATGGCAGTCGCCGGACGAAGAGTCGCGCCGAATCTTTTTTGTTGCAGTGAAGCCATAAAGATAGATGTGCATAGTTTCTGAAGATGCATGTGATATGCACATTGATCCGTCGTGAGATGTAGAATTCGGTGTTACTTTCTCAATTCAAGGCGAATGAACAAGAAAGATTTGGAGTTGCATGGCGATCATTGACAATAAGAAAATTTTTCATTATGATATAGCTACTTGCATCTATTTGGATGCATCATAATCATATTCAAGCTGAATAGGTAGAATGGAAAGACTTCGAAGAGGAATAGTACCTTAGGTCCCATCTTCAGAGAGCCGGCGGTTGGTGCAAGCCGGTGATGGTGCAGAAGCGAACTCGCCTCAGAGTCGCGCAGCAGAATCGGGAGCGGTAAGCTGCGACGTATTGCCAGCGTTAATGGTGTAAAGGGAGTGGATAGCAAAGCATGCTGTCCGCTAACTAGGGTGGTACCACGGGAATAATGCCTCTCGTCCCTAGCGATAATCGCTAAGGA
The DNA here is from genome assembly GCF_032337355.1 of Paenibacillus suaedae. Taxonomy (NCBI): domain Bacteria; kingdom Bacillati; phylum Bacillota; class Bacilli; order Caryophanales; family Paenibacillaceae; genus Paenibacillus; species Paenibacillus suaedae. The sequence goes on along the minus strand of NZ_JAVYAA010000002.1, from coordinate 1,025,013 downwards.
TGGGAGGCTTTTTTAATCACATTTATTCATTGCCACAAGTATGACGGACATGCGCGAGCAGCCGTCTGGGCATCGTAGGAGGAGTAAGCATGAGTCAAGAAGCGAAGCAGCCGCACGGTTACGTGCCGCAGCAGATCGAGCCGAAATGGCAATCCTATTGGGATGAACATAAGACATTTGCAACGACAGAAGATGAGAACAAGCCGAATTTCTATGCACTGGATATGTTCCCATATCCATCTGGCGCCGGACTTCATGTAGGACACCCGGAAGGATATACGGCTACAGATATCATGTCTCGTTACAAGCGCATGCAAGGATACAATGTCCTTCATCCGATGGCATGGGACGCATTCGGCCTTCCAGCTGAGCAATATGCGATCGATACGGGACAGCATCCGCGTGAATTCACGGTAAAGAATATCGACAACTTCCGTCGTCAGATCAAGTCCTTGGGCTTCTCTTATGATTGGGATCGTGAGTTCAGCACAACTGATCCGGAATATTACAAGTGGACGCAGTGGATCTTTATTCAATTGTACAAGAGAGGACTCGCTTACGTTGCAGAAGTTCCTGTTAACTGGTGTCCAGCCCTCGGTACAGTACTTGCGAATGAGGAAGTCATCGATGGCCGTTCGGAGCGTGGTAACCACCCAGTTATTCGTAAGCCAATGCGTCAGTGGGTATTGAAGATTACGGAGTATGCAGAGCGTTTGTTGCAAGATCTGGATGAGCTTGACTGGCCGGAGAGCTTGAAAGACATGCAGCGCAATTGGATTGGGAAGTCCAAGGGAGCTGAAGTTCGCTTTGTAATCGACGGTCACGAAGAGGAACTGGTTGTATTTACAACTCGTCCAGATACGCTGTTCGGTGCAACTTACTGTGTCATGGCTCCTGAGCATGAGCTTGTCGAACGCATCACGACAGCTGAACAGCAGGCTGCTGTGAAGGCATATCAAGAGCAGGCGGCACGCAAGAGCGATCTGGAACGTACGGATTTGGCGAAGGATAAGACGGGTGTATTCACAGGCAGCTATGCGGTGAACCCGGCGAATGGAGCGAAGCTTCCAATCTGGATCTCGGATTATGTGCTTGCTGGATACGGTACAGGTGCAATTATGGCTGTTCCTGGACATGATCAGCGCGACTGGGAATTTGCGAAGCAATTTGACCTGCCGATCATCGAAGTGATTGAAGGCGGCAATGTGCAGGAAGAAGCATATTCCGGCGATGGAGCTCATGTGAATTCAGAATTCCTGAACGGAATGGACAATGCGGCTGCAATGGCGCGCATGATTGAATGGCTTGAAGCAGAAGGCAAGGGCGAAGGCAAGGTAACGTATCGCCTGCGCGACTGGTTGTTCAGCCGTCAACGCTACTGGGGAGAGCCGATTCCAATTCTTCATCTGGAAGACGGAACAATGAAGCCTGTACCGGAATCCGAACTTCCGCTTACACTGCCGGATGTCGATCAGATTCGTCCATCGGGTACTGGAGAATCTCCGCTTGCGAACGTAGACGAATGGGTGAACACAGTTGATCCGGAGACAGGCATGAAGGCTCGCCGTGAAACGAATACAATGCCGCAATGGGCGGGAAGCAGCTGGTACTACCTGCGCTACATCGATCCGCACAATAACGATGAAATCTGCTCCAAAGAGAAGCAAAAGAAATGGCTTCCAGTTGATTTGTACATTGGCGGCGTTGAGCATGCGGTTCTTCACTTGCTGTATGCACGCTTCTGGCACAAGGTATTGTTCGACCTTGGTGTCGTAGATACGAAGGAGCCATTCCAGAAGCTTGTTAACCAAGGGATGATCCTTGGTACAAATGGTGAGAAAATGTCTAAGTCCCGCGGCAATGTCATCAATCCAGATGATATTGTGAACGAGTTCGGCGGCGATACGCTGCGCATCTATGAAATGTTCATGGGTCCACTGGAAGCGACGAAGCCATGGAACACGAATGGTGTAGAAGGAAGCTACCGATTCTTGAGCCGCATCTGGCGCTTGTTCATTAACGAGGAGACAGGAGCCCTGAACAGCAAGATTGCTGACGGAACGGATGGAGCAGATCCGGCCTTCGTTCGTACATGGCACAAGACCATCAAGAAGGTGACGGAAGACATCGAAGGATTCCGCTTCAATACGGCAATCAGTCAATTGATGATCTTCATCAATGAGGCGTATAAGACAGAGGTTCTTCCACGCCAAGCGATGGAGAACTTCGTTCAATTGCTGGCACCGCTCGCGCCACATATCGCGGAAGAATTGTGGCAGCGTCTTGGCTACCAAGAGTCGATTACGTACGCTGCGTGGCCGACTTATGATGAGTCGCTTACAGTTGATGCGGAAGCAGAAATTGTTATTCAAGTGAATGGCAAGATTGTATGCCGTGCAAATGTAGCAGCAGATGCTGACGAAGAAGCAATGCAGCAAAAAGCGATGTCCCTCACGAACGTTCAGGATGCCATCGCTGGCAAGACGGTTCGCAAAGTCATCGCAGTAAAAGGCAGACTTGTTAACATTGTGGTCGGTTAAGTTCTTCGCCAAATAGTTGGGATTCGACCTTGTGTAGATCCTCCTCATATTTGGCATGGGTGACTTGAATGAGCTGCTGGAATACCCCATCCAGCTCACCATCCAACAGACGGAGCGCCTCGGCGGTAATGCCGCCGGGGACTGCTACCCGCTGTCTCAAGTGCTCAAGGCTGAATCCTCCCTCCGTTAGCAGCTTGCCAGTACCAAGCAGCATCTCGCTGGCCAGGCGCTCTGCCTCATTCCTTTCGATTCCTGTAACTTCAACTGCAGCCTCTATCCATTTCTGCGCGAAAAAGGCGATAAATGCCGGCCCACAGCTTGAGATATCCGAAGTGATGCGCGTATACTGCTCGGATACCTGAACTGGACGGCTAATGGACATCATCAACTGTTCCAATAGCAGCCTGTCTTCTGTTTGAATTCTGCTTCCATACATACATAAGGATGCTCCGCTCCATACATAATTCGTAACACTTGGTATAATTTTTGCTATCTTGCAGGACAGCTGCCGCTCCAAATGGCTAATGAGCACTGGACTCGTTATCGATACAACGATGAGAGAAGGCTTTACATATTGTGCGATTTCGTTCAGAACGGCTTTGAATTCTGAAGGCTTCACACATAAAAAGACGATATCGCTTTCTTGTACAGTTTCTACATTGCAGCTGGCCAATTGCAGCCCAGGATATTGTGCAGCCAGCTGTTGAACCTTATTCCTCGTGCGATTGCTTGCGATAAGCTGAGATGGTTCCAATGCACCTGATTGAATAAGTGCTTCAATGATCGTAGACCCCATGCTTCCCGTACCTATAAACCCGACTTTCAAGTACGTTCCCTCCCTTTGCTTCTGCCTATTCCGCTGTTGTCGTAGGACGTGATTATGTTCACTTCGTATTCATTTGTGATGAACACAAGTTTATCAAGCTTATTGATCCATATGATGACATGGTTGACCATTATGCCGTCATTCGCTGACGAAGGGTGTGGTGACATGAGAGAAGGAATGAGGAAGACCAGTGCATTGCCAATGCGCTGGCTAATTGCAATGAGTCTAGCAGTAATCGGTGTTGCAATCTGTATGTGGATATGGGTGAAGCCGCAAGGGTCACTGCAAGCAGGGACTTGGGCGGATTTGAATGATGAGATTGAATCGATAATGGCTGCTGAAGGGAAGGAAGCCCAGATCACGGAATCGAAGATGTCTTCGAAGTCGATTCCCGCTGCGGAACAACATGCACAGAACAAGCAGCAGTCTTCCGTATCGACAGTAGCCCATAAGGATAATGGTGCTGATGCGGGAAAGGGAGAACAATCGGAGGCCGCTAGTTTACTTCCTTCAACGGATGTCCTTAAGACGGAGAAGGAGCATTCCAGTGCATCTGGGAACAAGGGAGCTAAGGGAGCTGAATCCCAACTTCTTAACATTAATGAAGCTGATGCATCTGCACTGGTGACACTTCCAGGTATTGGCCCGAGTAAAGCGAAAGCAATCATTGAATATCGCGAGAAGAAGGGGGCCTTCCGCCGCGTTGACGATCTCATGAAGGTGAAGGGAATCGGCAAGAAGATGATGGCCAAGATCCGGGATCAGGTACGTGTGGAATAAAATGCGTGAAATGTGCAACATTGTGATGTCTTTAGTTGCATGAATGCGCAGGCCTGCTTACAATAAGGGTAACATACACAACATAGACAAAGGCAGAAGAATGGGGATTGGAGTTATGACAACGACTATGCGCAAAGACTGGGATACGTATTTTATGGATATTGCCTATATGGTGTCTACTCGCTCGCGCTGTCCAAGGCGGCATGTGGGCGCTGTGCTCGTACAGGGCAAGAAGCTGCTTGGTACCGCTTATAATGGCGCTCCGATGGGGATTCCTGACTGCAGTGAGGCTGGCTGCATGATCGCAGAACAATATGAGAAAGTTGTCGTAGACGGCGAAGCGCAGATGGTTAAGAAGCAGCGCTGCATTCGCACGATCCATGCAGAACAGAATTTGCTGCTATTCACGGATCGGAATGATAGAGAGGGATCTACGGTATACGTGACGGATCAGCCTTGCTGGACATGTGCCAATATGCTCGCCAACAGTGGTGTTGTCGAGATCGTATATCACCGTCCTTATTTGAAGGACAGCGATAAAGTGGCTGCGATGATGGAGCATAAAGGAATTGTGTTCCGTCAACTTGATCATTATCATCCGCCGGCAGAGTCGGTAATGGATGAAGTTAGCGAATAAATGATAAATGTATCGTTGTGAATAGGGATGAGGAAGAACCTCCGTGCTCGAGCAGCACTGTTCGTTTCGTATTTAAATGCGAAGAGCAGTGCTTGCGAGTATAGAGGTTTTTTTGTATATGGGCAGGGGGGATGATATGCTGGCACGTCGACCGTTGGTTGTGGCTGCCTGTATGATTGCCGGAGGCTTCCATCTAAGCGCAGTTCTCCCGAATGGAGAGGCTTGGATTGCAGCTCTCGGAATTGTGCTAGTATTGCCGCTTTGTGTCATAGGAGGCTGGTGCAGACGTATGCAAGCAGTCTTGTATGCGCTGCTGCTGCTTATGGCTGTACTCTATTATCAGTTGACGGTGAACAGTGGAGATAGTGTCTGGTCGTATGAGGGAGTTAGTTCTTATGTAGATCAGGTACAGGAAGTGAACGGAGAATGGGAAGGGGTGATCCTAACCCCGCCAGAGCTGGACGGAGATCGGATGCAGTTCCAATTCGGAGTTACAGGCTGGAGAACACCAGAAACGAAGCGCATGGAAAGTGTAAGGGAGACGCTGCTAGTTCAAATCAAGTTATCTAGTAAACAGGAACTGCAACAGGTGCATCAATGGAACCGAGGGCAATTGGTGCGTATACAAGGTAAGCTTGAGGCTCCCGGCGATGCGGGGAACTTTGGCGGATTCAGCTACAGAGACTATTTACATAATTTACAAATCGACTGGTTGTTAAGGGTGTCGGGTTTACAGCATATGACCTCGCAAATAGCACTTGAGACGATCTCTTCCTATGCACCTACTATCATGTGGAATCGAATGCTGGCATATGTGGATCAAGGCAGGGAGCGTCTGGCGGCGATATTGGAGCATATGTACAAGCAGCCTCATAGCGGCTATATGCAAGGGCTTATCCTGGGAACACGGGGAGATATGGATCCGGATATTTATCAACAGTTCTCGCAGTTGGGACTTACCCATATACTCGCCATATCTGGATTGCACGTAGGTGTACTTATCGGAGCTCTATTGTATCTCTTCCGATTGCTGCGCATGACGAAGGAGACGGGCATATCGATCACGATGGGGTTCATCCCGATGTATGTATTGTTGACGGGGGCGTCGCCATCGGTTATTCGTGCAGGTATGATGGCTTTCCTAGCCCTTTATGGGGCGAAGAGAGGCTGGTTGAAGGATGGGCTGCATCTTCTGGCAGCTGCCTTCATTTTCATGGCGGCATGGCAGCCTCGTTATGTACTGCAGGTCGGATTTCAATTGTCTTTTATTGTCACGGCTGGGCTGATTCTATTTGTCCCCCTCGCTATGAGGCTAATGGCTTCTTTGCCGCGGACATTGGCCAGTTCGCTCTCGGTTACACTGGTTGCACAAGCTGTTTCGCTGCCTCTTACTGTCTATTACTTTAATCAATTTTCGCTGTTGTCCTTTTTGGCTAATTTTGTTATTGTCCCCCTCGTCAGCGTTGTTGTGCTTCCAATTGGCTCAGTATCGTTGATTGTCGGTTCACTATATGAACCTGCGGCAGTACCGATCGTTTGGCTTGTTGAACGGTTGAATGAGGTTACGTTCCAACTAGTGTATTGGCTGGCACAAATGGAAGGTGCTACGATCATATGGCCGACCCCTCCATTATGGTGGATCGCTCTTTACTATCTCGGATTCGCCTTGGCGCTGACTTCTGTTCGGCGTTGGTGGGATGCGAGGCAGATTAACCGCAGAGAAAGAGATCGAGGGCATAATTTGAACCATGCTGATGATACACAACCGCTCGATTTTATCCAGCTCCCGGCAGGCGGATATCGATATAGAGGAGCAATTGCGCTTGCAGCCGCTTGCTTGCTCGGGTTCATCGTGCTGCAAGGATATTCCATGGGGCGTTCGAATGATGCAGTTGTTAGTCTTATCGACGTCGGTCAGGGTGACAGCATCTTAATCTCAACGGCTTCGGGTAAACACATGCTTATTGATGGCGGGGGTACTGTGAATTTTCGCAAGCCAGAAGATCGCTGGCGGGAACGCAGAGTGCCCTTTGAGGTAGGGGAGAAGGTAGTTGTTCCGTTGTTGAAGCAGAGAGGCATCAGAGAATTGGATGCTGTTCTGTTAACGCATGCCGATCAAGACCATGCTGGGGGATTGCAAGCTGTACTGAAGCATATCCCGGTGAAGCAGTTCATTATGAACGGGACATGGAAGTATTCCGCCTCGATGAACAGTCTATACCGCACTGCGATTGATCAAGGGATCCCTATTCGCAAATGGGAAGCAGGCCAGCAATGGGAGCTAGATTCGTGGAGCTCCATAGAGGTGATGTATCCTTATCCTTCGACGGATGGTTCTACCCTCGACTTTCAAGACAATCAGAACGAGGCCTCCCTTGTCGTCCAATTGACACTTACCCATCCAACAAGTAGGAAGCAGGCGGTATTCATGCTTACAGGAGATCTGGAAGCCGATGGAGAGAGGCAGATGCTCGAGCGTGTTGCATTGCAGCAATCGAAGTCTATCGACGTCTTGAAGGTGGCTCACCACGGAAGCAAAACCTCTACTACACCTGAATGGCTTGAGCAATGGAAGCCCCAGATAGGGGTCATATCGGCAGGGCGCAATAATCGATATGGACACCCTCATCCGAAGGTGCTGGATACACTGCATGATGCGAAGGTTCCTGTGAAACGAACAGATATGGAAGGGGAGATCCAATTCAAGCTGACGCCTAGTGGTTTGAAGGTGAGGGCGAAGCGTGATAGGATACATTTATAGAATGGAGCAGACAGCACGTCATGCGACGTGCTCTTTTCCTGTTTCTTTCTTCTATTTTTTAAGTTTCGTGACAATTTGATATGCTTTTCAGGGTGTTTTTTGCTATGCTAATCTTGAATTATTGAAGGGAATATCAAGTATTAAAATTAATCTACAAATTGGTAACGATCATCTGCAACCATTTCAGACGTTCTCACGTCAATGGATATGCAAGAGAGGGGGATCAAGGTGGTAGAGCCAGGACTCATTCGATCCGCTCAGTCTGGCGATAGAGACGCGCTTATCACTCTTTTGCGGGAAATCGAACAATATGTGTATCGAACTGCTTATTACATACTGAATAATGAGCAGGATGCACTGGACGCGTCCCAAGAGGCCTTAATCCGGATATATACTAAAATTCAATCGTATGAGGAGAAAGCACAGTTCAAGACTTGGGTACAGCGCATCGTGACGAATATTTGCATCGACAAATTCCGCCGCACGAAGCCGACTGTATCGATAGAGGAGCATAATCTCACATTCCTTGGCAATGAAAGCGTAGAGAGGGATGTCCTATCCTCCCATGCAGCGCAGGATATACGAGAAGCGATTGATCAACTGCCGGAACATCACCGTGCTGTCGTTGTTCTTCGCTACTTGCAAGATTTCTCGTATAACGAAATTGCTGATAGCTTGAACTTGCCTCTCAATACGGTGAAATCATATCTATTCCGCGCCAGACAACAGCTGCAGACTATGCTGCAAGATTACGAGAAAGGTGGTGTGCGAGGATGAACTGTTCAGAGGTGATGGAACTTATGCAGCGGAAATTGGATGGAGACTTGAATGATTCGGAACAGCACCTTCTGACTGAGCATATTAACCATTGCCCCGCCTGCAGTGAGATGGCTAGGCGATTGGAACGACTCCATACGGAATTAGTTCAGCTGCCTAAGGTCGAGCCGAAATTCAGCCTAGTTGATGCGATTATGCCAGCGCTGGATATCATTGATCGAGATGAGCAGCTAGCTGCGGTCGAACCAAATGCAGAAGCATATCCGCAAGAGGCTGTGTCAGCGGGCCATGCAGCGACTGGATCGCCTATCAAGCCGCGTATCGTCAAGGGAACTGCGACGCCTCAATCAACTCAGCAACGTTGGTTCGAACGAATCCGCTGGCGTGCGACCAGCGCTGTCATCGCAGCAGGGCTTGTGCTTGGTCTATTTATTGTCAACTTCAAGCCGCCTACAGAGGAACAGGCTGGCGAGTTTAGTGAGCTTAGGAACGAGCAGCTCATGAAGACCGAGACTGCAGACAAATCCGATAGTTCTCAAGTTACGAAATCCGAATCTAGCTCTCCGATGAAGGAAAAACCGTCGAATAACGATCCACAGAACAATTCAACCGAACCTTCTTCATATGCGACAACAGAGGAAACGGGAGAAGCGGATAAGGAGAAGTCTACTCAAGATAGACAGAAGGAAATGAATGACTCATCCCAACAGAAGATCGGCATTCCGACACCGAAGGATGTGGAGCCGAAAGAAAGCACTTCTCATCCTAAGAAGGATCAGGAGACAGTTTCAGCAGATCGTTCTGTGGCAGGTGGACAGACGCGAACAAGACCGGATGCAGACAAACAGCCGCCAAATCAAGATTGGCAGAAACAAAATGCGAAGAAGGATCCAGAGCAGAAGGATACAAAACAGGTTATAGCAGAAGAGCCGCCGAAAGAGCCTCAGAAGGATGGAAGCGATAAGATGCCAGAACAGAAGGAAATTAATTCCCTCGTCGGCCCTTCTATTACATCTGTAGCCGAAGCGACGGCACCGAACGGCAGCCTTATGGCGACATGGGACAATGGACAGCTGCTGCTCTATAAGCTGAATGGTCAGGAGCGAACGAAGCTGCAGACGATTGCTGTGGCAGAGAAGCCATCTGAGCTGATCTGGTCGGCAGACAGCTCGAAGCTGACGGTTGTCGCATCCGGAGAGGATGGGAAGTCGAGTAAGCTCCAGTATGAACTAAAGAATGATGCGCTCGAGCCGATTGTGGACGCAGGCAATCCAGCGGAGAAAGAAGTCATTCAAGGATCAATTCAACAATCGAAATAAAAAGGGCTTACATGCAGGGCTATCATGCACACATTGTTACGTCCTTGCGTATAGTATGGTATCAAGAAGACAGAATGCTTTCCCGTACGTCGAATGACCATTTGTGCGGAGTTTCTAGAGCTTCGTGGCAAATGTTTATTATAGATGTTAGGGGACAAAGGGACTCGCGCAACAGTGATGTTGTGCCAGTCCCTTTGTTTTTGTGTCAAAGTCTGCTATGATGAGGTTCGTTATATCGTAAGGGGAGGCTAGCAATTTGGTAGATATTAAAGCAGCCGTCAAGGAAATTAAGCGCGGCTTTCCGCGCCCTATCTATATTCTGTACGGTACTGAAAAATATCGGATTCAGGAGTTCGTACAATTCTTAATAGAGCATGCAGTCGGAGAAGATAATCGTGAATTAGCAATTATGAAGATGGATACTTCGGAACACCCGGTTGAGGCAGTCGTTGCAGAGGCGGAGACGATGCCGTTTCTAGTTCCGCGCAAATGTATTCTCGTGAAGGATTCGACAGTATTCGCATCTGGGAAGGATGGCAAGATTGAGCATCAGACGGAGCGATTGCTTGAGTATATGGATAATCCAATGGACACGAGCATTGTTGTATTTCTCGTGCAGGCGGACAAGCTGGATGAACGGAAGAAGACGGTTAAGAAAGCCAAGACAGCTGGAGCAGTGCTTCCTTTCCTGCCGCTTAGCGCAGACGAGCTGACGATGTGGGTTCGCAAGGAAGCGGAGAAGCATGAGTGCTCGATCGAGGATGAGGCTATCCGTGCAATTCTGAACAGTGCAGGGACGAATTTGCAGACATTGTCGGCTGAAATTGAGAAGTGCTGTCTGTTCACAGGGAGAGGCGGAACGGTTATGGTAGAGACCATCCACTCCTTGATTGCCAAGAACACAGAACAGAATGTTTTTCAGCTTGTTGAAGATATTATCAAACGGCGAGCGGATCAGGCGCTCGATACTCTGCATGAATTGTTGAAGCAAAAAGAAGAGCCTATTAAGATTATGGCGCTTATCGTACGGCAATTGCGGATTATGATACAGGTGAAGGAATTGACGAGCCGCAGCTTCAGTCAGCAGCAGGCAGCTTCCCAACTTGGGCTGCATCCATACGCCGTCAAAATGGCTTACGAGCAAGCGCGTGATTATGATGGAAATAAGCTGACGCAATGGATAGCGGAGGCGGCAGAACTCGACTATGAAATGAAGTCAGGCCGAGTAGAGAAGGTACTAGGCTTGGAGCTCTTCATTATGCGGATGTCTAAAGGAATAGCAAGAATACAAAAAGAAACCAGAAGATGAACGCCGAGGCGTTCATCTTCTGGTTTCTTCGCTTCTAGCTAAGTATGAAAAGGCTCCAGCTTACGCTTGTGCAAGCAGAGCGTTCAATTTCGTCGCCAAGCGAGACTTTTTGCGGGCAGCCGCGTTTTTGTGTACCAAGCCTTTTGTCACTGCTTTGTCCAATTTCTTGGAAGCCAAAGCGACAGCGGATTTAGCTGTTTCTGCTTCGTTGTTCGCCAAAGCAGTGTCAGCAGCTTTAACAGCTGTGCGAAGTGCTGATTTTTGGGAAGCGTTCAACAGACGGCGCTTGTCGTTTGTTTTAACGCGTTTAACAGCGGATTTAATGTTTGGCATTGATTTCACCTCCGTTGCATCGTAGTGCGACAACAGAATCCAATTCCCTCGTTCATAAGAAAAATAGATTCACAACTTAAAGTATTCTATCACGCCACAACTTAAAAAGCAATACATTTACCATGTTGGTATCGGAATACACGAACGATGGATAAGGAACGTTCAAAGCTCTGTCACGGTTGGCTTTAGCTTACATCATGATTCGTATAAGAAATGCGTCTGTGCGCAAAATATACGTTAGAAAATGATGTGCGTAGCGGGAGGCGTTTACCATGACAGCAGATTTGAAATCTTATTCAGTTCGAACCGACTTAGCATTAGAATCGAGAGAAATTGCTCAGCCGGACAGTGCAATTCCAATACCTGGGGTATCCGAAGAAATGGAGGATGTTCGCGGGATTAAAGTAACGAAGATTCATGTTCAGACCGAGGAAGGATCACGAGCCATTGGCCGTCTCCCAGGACGATATATTACGATTGAAGTACCGGGTTTGCGGCGCAAGGATAGTCAGCTGCAGGATCGAGTGGCAACCAAATTCGCACAGTTGTTCGAAGGATTTTTGGCAGAGGTCGGGGTGAATCAAGACTCCAAGGCGCTCATTGTTGGTCTAGGCAACTGGAATGTCACGCCGGATGCGCTTGGTCCTCTTGTCGTTGAGAACGTACTTGTTACTCGGCATTACTTCGAAATTATGCCGGATCAAGTAAGTCCCGGGTACCGAGAGGTAAGTGCAGTTGCACCTGGAGTACTTGGAGTAACAGGGATTGAATCAAGCGAAATTGTACAAGGGATTGTAGAACGGACGAAACCTGATGTCATCATTGCGATAGATGCATTGGCGTCCAAGGCGCTCGAGCGAGTGAACACGACCATCCAAATTGCAGATATCGGTATCCACCCAGGTTCCGGTGTAGGTAATAAGCGCCGTGGATTGACGAAGGACATTCTTGGCATACCGTGTATAGCAATAGGGGTGCCAACTGTCTGCTATGCATCCACGATTGTGAATAATGCGATTGATTATATGAAGGAGCATTTCAAACAGGAAACGAATCAGACGAGAGAAATCCTTGGCATGCTTGACGATATTAACGAACAGGAACGGTTAATGCTTGTCAAGGAAGTACTGGAGCCGCTAGGCCATGATTTGGTCGTTACGCCGAAGGAAGTGGACGAGTTCATGGAGGATATGGCGAATATTATTGCGAGTGGGTTGAATGCTGCACTGCATGATGCAGTCGATACGGAGAATGTGAATGCGTATACGCATTAAGTCGTCGATACAAGTATGACGTGGTCATGCAATGGAATAACGCCACGACTATAACGAAAAAGATCGAGTTCTGGCCTGCTCAGTGTGCCTGCACTCGATCTTTTCGCTTGTTCTCTGACGATCCTATTAGTTACTCTCTTTCTATGAAGAAACGATATCTCATTTCATAGAAGTAACCTATATAAAGGAATAAGTGATCATTCGTAAGTGCTTACTTCGTTGCGACAGCGCTTTGGCCTGTAATCGTTTGTCCGTACACAGGGTCAATCTCGCCTTCAAAACGAATGCGGATCGACATACCCTCTTCAAATTGTGGTGTATCAGACACTTGGAAATGAATGTGCGGTTCGCTTGAATTGCCTGAATTGCCGCACTCTCCTAGCAGCTGGCCTTGCTTGACAACGTCGCCCTTTTTGACAACAACACTGCCTTTTTTGAAATGAGCAAGCATGCTGTATTCCCCGTTGCCATGATCAATGACCACGTAATTCCCCGCCATTTCTTTCTCATTCATGACGCCAACAGGACTATTGTCTGCAACATTGTTCTCCACTCGGACAACAGTCCCATCTCGCGGAGCTACGACTGGTTGGCCAAATGCGTAGTAGCTTTCATTTTTCGTCGGATCTCCTTTGTAGCTGAATCCATCACGCTCCATAATCAGATCATAGGCATACCGCTGTACTAATGATTCGTAATGATAGTTTAAGAACTCATTATTGCCGCCCCAGAGCACAAACCATTGTCCCACAAATGGTGGCTTATAGGCTTGTTTGGTTGGATGAAGATCAGACTCCCATTTGTGAAGCGGGTACATCTGTAATGTTACGATCTGATTGCCCGCTATTCCTGTTTGCACTCCTCGCATCCCAGTTGCATCTGTCCACACATAGGATTCAATTCCACTGAAGCTCTTGTGGGCGACAAGGGTTGGACGCTCGCCCTCTTTCCATAGTGCTTGAAGCAGCTTTGGTAGGTAACCTTCCGGTATTGCTTCCTTCAGTTCCTTGGACAAATAGCGGTACAATTGCGAGCCATTTCGTTCTTGGATCCATGTTGAGACCAGTTCAGCTGTTAGTTTATTAGCTGTTTCTGGTTGTACGGATACGATCAGTCCAGTTACGGACTTCTCAATCTCGGCTGTGCCTCCTGTTTTTTGTTCAGCTTGTGCAGGCAATGCTACAATCAGGCTCATTGCGATGCAGGCGGTCAGTAAAGCAACTTTTCGTTGGGGTGCTCTCATCGTTTTCATCCTCCCTATTTTAATAAAATAAAGCTCGCCTTTTATTGCTATTGTAAAATGCAAAGCTGAACAGAAAGAAAACAGGAGCTCATTAGTTTCTTAATTTTGAAGCCATTCTGCCTATAGAGTTAAGGTTGCGTTAAGAAAGCGGTGATAAAGGGGACAGAACGGTGTGATACAATGGGCACAAAAGTAGGATAGAAATATAAATCTCACAGTGAATGGGAGATGGGGGATATGAATTTGCAAGAGGCACGCATTCTCATCGTTGAGGATGAACTCGCGCTGAGCAAGATGGTTCAAGCAGTGCTGCAAAAGGAAGGCATGGAATACATAACTTGTGTCTCGACGGGGGAAGAGGCAATCCGTTGTATCGATAATTCACAAATGGATCTGATCATATTGGATGTGATGCTGCCGGGCAAGAGCGGTTTTGATATCGCTCCTTTTATTCGCCAGAAATGTGATGCCCCAATCATTTTTGTGACAGCGAGAACGACGGATTTAGATAAGCTAACTGGCTTTGCACTAGGTGGAGATGATTACGTTACGAAGCCGTTTAATCCATTGGAATTGGCTGCGCGAGCCAAAGCATTGTTGAAGCGTTATATGACGAATAAGGGGAAGCCAGAGCCTTCAACTGCTACTTCTTTCCCGGAGGTGAAGCGGATATACCGCTATGGTGACTTCCAGCTTGATGCAGCTGCAGGAGAGCTTCGTGTTCGGGGGAAAGTTACGGAGTGTCCGGCAATGGTATTTCAATTACTGTTGTTCTTTTGCGAACACCCGAATCGGATTTTCTCGAAATCTGAATTGTATGAGCGAGTATGGGGGTATAATTCGCTCAGCGATGATAACACGGTCATGGTTCACATTCACCGAATACGGGAGCGAATTGAGGATCAACCGAGCAATCCGCGTCTGCTGGTCACGGTTCGAGGACTAGGATACAAGCTTGTCCCGCCTGAGAAGGAAGAGGATGATCAATCAGAGCCAATATACGCACAGGGAGACAACAGATGAAGACGGGGAAGCGTTTGGCGTGGCATTATGGTGGTCAATGGATATTGATTGGGGTAATTTTGCTGTTCTTCGTGTTGATTACCTTCGGCTGGATGGTCGATCGGATGAATGAGCTTGAACTTAATCGCAATTTTATGCGTAATGGGTGGGGGTTCATCTCAGAATCAATTTCAATTGATGATGAAGGTAGAGTTACATGGGATGATGAATTGCTAAAACGCGTCCATACAAGCGGGGGCTGGCTGCAAATTGTAAATGAGAAGGGGGACGTAATCAAGTCATATCATGTACCGCCGGATGTTCCGAATCATTATTCGACTGGAGAGATTACTGCTTACTCGGAGAAGAATGTTCCTTTCCCTTATCATCTAGGTGTCTATGTAACAAGTATTAATAACCATATGATCACCGTATTATTTGGTGTTGATTCCTCCAAAGACATATTGCTTGAACGATGGCTGGCTGCCAGAGCGAAGGGAACGGAAGATGCATTCGGGGAAGCTGATAAGATGCTGCGTGATGAGAGAGCTTGGGTTCAACATATTAATAGGGACGGTAAAGAACTGCAATCATGGCGCAAGCCGGGAGAGTGGATTACACAGTATGCCGCATATGATATCGGCCTTCGTAGTGCGTATCCTGAACGATACGGCTGGAGTCTATCCTACCGCTATGAACCTCAGACGAAGGAAACATGGCTGCTGTACCGCCCTCACATTTCAACAGAGTCATCAATCCATGTGGCAGGATTTGCAGTAAGCAGCAACATCCAGTTAATCTGGATAGCCGTATCAGCTGTCATTGTCCTAATGATCCTTGTTTTTATTGGAATGGCATGGTGGCAGAGTGCCCGGCTTGCTAGACCGCTCCAGCATATTATGAATTGGACGGGGCAGATCCAGATCGGGAATTATAAGGAGCCAGTAAACGCGCGTGGAATCCCTCGTTCGCAGAAGTCCAATGGCAAATGGAAACGGAACTATCGGATTTACGGGGATGTAATTCATGCGCTAGAACGCATGGCCCAGCGTTTGCAGGAAGCGGATGAAGCGCGGAAGGGGAATGAGAGACTGAGGGAAGAATGGCTCGCGGGCATCTCGCATGATATGAAAACACCGCTTGCATCCATTATAGGATATGCGCATCTCTTAAATGCCCCTCAATATAGATGGTCAGAGCAAGAAATCGCTGAATTCGCAAATATGATGAAACAGAAGGCAGAGGTAATGGATGAGCTCATTCAAGAGCTGAATTTAACCTATCGACTTCAAAGCGGGAGTCTCCCCTTGCAGTTGGAAATCGTGGATTTGCGGGATTGGCTCCGAGAAGAACTGAGACATTTGCAGCCGCTGCCCGAAAATGCGTCCGAACGTATCGTCTGTTCGATGCCAGAAGAAGAGGTTCTATTCTCGCTAGATCCGCGTTATTTCCGGAGAATGATCGATAATGTATGTGCAAACGTCTTCTTGCATAATCCGCCGGAAACGAAGCTGCATGTACAGGTAACCCGTAAGGAGCAAGAACTAGAGGTAATGTTCAGTGATGATGGGAATGGGATGGACGAGCAGACTTTATCAAACCTTTTCAATCGTTATTATCGAGGGACTTCTACGGATGAATCTGTACGCGGGTCGGGATTGGGGATGGCGATTGCTAAACAATTGGCAGAATTGCATGGGGGTACGGTGATAGCCAGAAGCATACTTGGCGAGGGAACATCTATCATTTTCACCTTCCCAGCTTCGGTAGACTCATAGAGTCTATTGTTATAGTGCTTATGTTGCTTATTTTACAATTATTAATTGTTCTATTTCATAGATTGTCCTCATAGATTCTAGTAAACGTACTCTCTTAGATGAATCATCCTTAGCTGAGCTGAGAGGGGATACGGATGAAGGAGGACAGCACATGTTTCGGACATTTAATGTAGGAAAGTGGAAGCGGAAATGGCTGCAGGCGCTTGTCATGGGGCGGACGTTTGCATTGTTGTCTATCGGAACGGCTATGTTTTTTATCGTATTAGGTCTAGGAGGAATGGCGGAGAATAAGCTGAATTCCTCTCCCTTGTCTTCCATGAAGGGTGTTGCAGCACAGCTCTCGACGCGATTCTTCGTAGACATGATGGCTTTGGAGATGCCGAGTCTTCCACAAGGGGAAGGGGAGGCCACACTCACACGCAATCAAGTGGCTCAATTCCTTGTAAGACTTGCAACGAATGTGAATCCGCTTGACCCGAAAACGCTGCTAGCTGGTGAAGTGCCAGGGATTAATAGAGATGCCGCAATTCCACTTCGTCTAAGTATTGGCAATCAGACAGGCATCGAACCGCAGGATTATCCAACGTCCTTAGACAAAGGTGGGAATGCACAGGGTGAGCATGGCGGAGAGCCTCCACAAGATGTGACGCATGGTGAAGTTATAGACGAGAACGATAATGGGACAGAAGAACCGCCTAAGTCCACAGATCCACCAACAAAACCAGGAACAGATAAAGGGGATTCTCCCACGCAAACAGAAGGAGACTCGAAATTACGCAAGGTTGTGTTCATCTATCATTCTCATAACCGTGAATCCTTCAATCCTTTGTTAAAAAAAGAAAGCAGCAATCCGAATGATCCCAAGAAGAATATTACGCTTGTAGGCAAGCGTCTGCAGGAGCAACTGGAGAAGAGAGGAATTGGAGCTTCCCATTCCAACAAAGACTATTCTTCCAGTGTAGAGGGCTACAACTGGAACATGTCCTATAAGTATTCGAAGCAGACGGTGAAGCAGGCAATGAGCGCGAATCAGGAACTGCAATTTTTCTTCGACATTCATCGGGATTCGAATAGACGCAAGGAATCCACTGTAACAGTTAAAGGGAAGGATTATGCAAGGGTTTATTTTATAATCGGACACTTAAATCCAAATTGGAAGAAGAATGAGCAGTTTGCAAATGAGATCCATGAACGTCTCGAGAAGAACTACCCAGGGATTTCCCGGGGAATATTCGGCAAGACTGCATTACAAGGCAATGGAGAGTATAATCAATCGCTTTCACCAAATAGTGTCGTTATTGAAGTTGGCGGTGTGGATAACACAATGGAGGAATTATACCGTACTGCTGACATATTAGCTGATTATATCGCAGACATTGTCCAGAAGAAAAAGGATGCCAAACCAGTCAATAAGCCAATTCCAAATCCAACGAACGGGAAAGATGTCGGCAAAACAGTGATGGGTAAAACGCAGTCGAAATCTGTAGGGACGAAGGGATAACCCAAGGAGGGCGCTTGCATGACACGGTTTATGAAACAACTGATCGGCATCGTGGTATTGCTAACGCTTGGTGTATTTATCGGCATGGAAATCACTACTTCAGGGATTGAGCGTATATATGGCCCGATCAATCCATCCCGCATGACAAGCGCCCCAGAGTCGACTGAACGATATTCCAGGGCTAATTCGAATCGAGACAATCTGCCGACGGATAATCGCCGAATGAACGAAGATGCTGCCGCTCAAGATAACTCGCGTTTGACAGTTAACGAGTCCGCTCCTATAGAAGAGTATCGTAATACATCAGCAGATACCGAGCGTAATACGACGAATAATCATGAAAATGATATCAACAATACGAATGTAGCGCCTCTTCCTCCGGTAAAAGATGCTACTGTGAATCAATTGGCGGACAAGACGGCGGGTATGCTGCAGCGTGCATCGCAAGCTGGTATTCAAGCGGTTGTTGGCTTGTTCAATGGACTATTCTAAGCGACATGTGTGTGCCTTAAAGGTTACCAGGATGAGAGGATTGCATGCCCCCATTGCTGTTAGAGGGTCATTCCGGTATAATAAATAAATTGAATCTTGGCATAGTGGTGGGGGTATTGAAATCGAATGACGGAATTGCTGTCACGACAAAAGAAAATTCGGAATTTTTGCATCATAGCACATATTGACCATGGTAAATCAACACTCGCCGACCGGATATTAGAATATACCGGGGCGTTAACGTCCCGTGAAATGCAAGCTCAAGTACTCGATCAGATGGATCTGGAGCGTGAGCGTGGGATAACCATTAAATTGCAGGCTGTGCGCTTGAACTACACAGCAGATGACGGTGAAGAGTATATCCTGAACCTGATTGATACACCGGGACACGTCGACTTCACGTACGAAGTATCCCGCAGCTTGGCTGCTTGTGAAGGCGCCTTGCTCGTTGTAGACGCTGCGCAAGGGATTGAGGCTCAGACGCTGGCGAACGTATATTTGGCGCTAGATAATGATTTGGAGATCATCCCGGTTATTAATAAGATTGACCTTCCAAGTGCAGAGCCTGACCGTGTGAAGCAGGAGATCGAAGAAGTTATCGGTCTGGATTGCTCTGAGGCGGTTCATGCTTCTGCCAAAGCAGGTATCGGAATTAAGGAAATTCTGGAGCAAGTGGTGCAGAAGGTCCCTGCTCCAACAGGGGATCCAGAAGAGCCGCTTAAGGCGCTTATCTTCGACTCCCATTATGACCCGTATAAAGGCGTAATCGTGTACGTTCGCGTTATCGACGGTGCAATTCGCGCGGGCAGCAAAATTAAAATGATGGCAACGGATAAGACATTTGAAGTTATCGAGGTTGGTGCGTTCAAGCCGCGCATGTCAATTGTCGATGAACTTAATGTTGGCGATGTTGGCTTTGTTGTAGCTGGTATTAAAAATGTAGGGGATACTCGTGTCGGTGATACGATCACGGATGCGAAGAAGCCGACTCTGGAGCCGCTTCCAGGTTACCGTCGGATCAATCCAATGGTATTCTGCGGCTTGTATCCGATCGAAACATCGGATTATAACGATCTGCGGGATGCGTTGGAGAAGCTGCAATTGAACGATGCGTCTCTTACATTCGAACCGGAAACTTCCTCAGCGCTTGGCTTTGGTTTCCGCTGTGGCTTCCTTGGTCTTCTGCATATGGAGATTATCCAGGAGAGAATTGAGCGTGAATTCAATATTCCGCTCATTACGACAGCACCAAGCGTTATCTATCGCGTTACGTTGACGAATGGCACTTCTCTAGACATCGATAACCCGTCGAATTATCCAGAGCAGGGAAAGATCGATTTTGTAGAAGAGCCTTATGTCAAAGCATCTATTATCGTTCCTAACGATTTCGTCGGAGCGATTATGGAACTGTGCCAAGGCAAACGCGGTGATTTCGTGGATATGCAGTATCTGGATACGACTCGGGTAACGATTACGTATCAAATTCCATTGTCGGAGATCGTATATGACTTCTTCGATCAATTGAAATCAAGCACAAAAGGATATGCATCCTTCGACTATGAATTGTCCGGTTACCGCAGGTCTAATCTTGTGAAGATGGACATCATGCTTAACAACGAGCAAGTCGATGCGCTGTCTGTTATCGTGCACAAGGATCGTGCCTACCATCGTGGTAAACTCATTTGTGAGAAACTGCGTGGACTGATTCCGCGTCAAATGTTCGAGGTACCAGTGCAGGCGTCTATCGGAACGAAGATTATTGCGCGTGAAACGGTTAAGGCAATGCGTAAAAATGTACTCGCGAAATGTTACGGCGGCGATATTTCCCGTAAGCGGAAGCTTCTTGAGAAGCAGAAGGAAGGGAAGAAGCGCATGAAGCAGGTCGGCAGCGTTGAGGTGCCGCAGGAAGCGTTCATGGCCGTATTGAAAATCGACGATAACTAATTCGGAGGAGGGGGCGGAACGCCTCCTCTTTTTTAGAAAGATCATTATTATAGATAGGCTGGTGTCATACAGCCATGAAAGGAGGGTCTCGCCATGCCGGCGAATCAACCTTCACCAGAGCAAGCATCAATACCGGCACGTGCTCCACGCGCGGTATATATTCATATTCCATTTTGTACGAACAAATGCCATTACTGTGACTTTAACTCCTACGTACTGAAAGGACAGCCTGTTATGGATTATTTGCGGGCGATGGAGCAGGAGATGGCATATACAGTGGAGCAGTATCCTCCAGGCGTCATTGACACGATATTTGTAGGCGGCGGTACCCCAACGGTCTTGACGCCAGATCAAATGTCTTACTTCTTGGAGTCCGTTCGTAAGGCATTTCCGAACTGGAGTCCCTCGATTGAGTTCAGTATGGAATCCAACCCGGGTACGACGGATTTAGACAAGCTGCGGGCGATGCGAGACGGAGGAGTGAACCGGATCAGCTTCGGAGTCCAGTCGTTTAATAACGACCTTCTTCATGGCATTGGCCGCATCCATAATACGGATGATGTGTATCGCAGTATTGAGAATGCGCATAAGGCGGGCTTCAGCAATATGTCCATCGACTTGATGTTCGGCTTGCCGAATCAGACGGTCGAAATGCTTGATCATAGCGTGACGAAGGCCTTGGAGCTGAATTTGCCTCATCTGTCGATATATAGCCTGAAGGTAGAGGAGAACACTTTGTTCCATGCCATGTACCATCGCAATGAGCTTCCGCTGCCTAGCGAAGAGGATGAGCTGGATATGTATATGCTCATTATGGATCGGATGAAGGCAGCTGGATATGAGCAATATGAGATCAGTAATTTTGCGAAGCCTGGCTATGAGAGCCGTCATAACACCGTCTATTGGCGCAATGAGGATTACTATGGCATTGGCGCAGGTGCGCACGGTTATGTGAATCGGGGACGCCATCTGAACATTAAAGGCGTTAATCCTTATGTGGAGGCCTGCAAGCAGAGCTTGCCGAGACTCGATTCGTTCACCATTGAAGAGAGTGAAGCGATGGAAGACTTCATGATGGTTGGTCTTCGCTTGCTGGAGGGTGTGAGCAGCACACGCTTCGCGTCGCAGTTCAATGGGGCGCTGCTGGATAAAGTATTCTCGGATCCGATTCGCCGACTGTTGAAACAGGGGTTAATCGAAGCTACAGATGACGGATACCGTTTGACGGAGCAAGGACTGCTGTTTGGCAATAATGTGTTCGGAGAGTTTGTAGGTACACTCACTGCGAAGGAATAACAGCTGCACGATACGATAGGAATGGCTAGTCTCTAAACGGGCAACGGCATCGTAACCGTATATGTATTGTAGCAGGTACAGTAATAGATACAATGATTGATAAAACGAGCTTGAGAACATGGATTTGTTTCTCTTGCTCGTTTTTTTATTTGTTGTAAAAAGAGAAGGAAGAATTCCGATATGGTGCCTGCCTGTAATAGTAGCTATGTCTGTAGAGGTATCATCAGAATCTGCTCAGGCCTCTCTTCGTTTACGTATTTTACATAAAGAGTAATGGACATGATGTTGCTTGAAGTCGCTAATATGGCGGTTACACATAAGGAAGAAGCAGGTAAAAATAGTCTTGATAATATATGCAGTTGGTTGTATATTAATACGTACATATTTTGGAGTCGAACAGAGATGTACATCCATATATAGAGATTGGGTTGGAGGGACTATACTTATGGTAGCAACGATTCGCAAGGCAGATGAGAACGATATTGAATCACTGGCAGAGCTTATTCAATTTTATGCACAGCAAGGAATTATGCTTCCTCGTTCCAGAGAGGTGCTGGCGAAGCAGATTGAGCATTTTGTCGTTGCTGAATGGGAAGGGGAGCTAATTGGCTGCGGCTCGCTCTGCCAGCTTGGAGCTGACTTGGTTGAAATTCGCTCATTGGGCATATCGCCTGATTTTAAAGGGAGAGGCATCGGAACAATGCTAGTGGATGAACTGCTAATAGAAGCAAAGGCGCGAGCTATCCCCAAAGTTATGGCCTTAACCTATGAATCGAAGTTCTTTCAGAAAAATGGCTTTGATATTGTAGAAAAAGAGATCTTCCCAGAGAAGGTATGGACGGATTGCATTCATTGCAGCAAGCTCCATTGCTGTGATGAGATCGCAGTGATGAAGGTGCTGGATTGAATTGGTGAAGATCCGGAAGTGGTTGCATTTGAGGCCCTAAATCAGGTGCAAAAGGACTGACCTCGTCAAGTAGACAGTACAAAAAAATAAGAACCAATTAAGCGGTCTTGATCTTGAGTTCCATCGGACTGAGACCGTTTAACTTTGCTTGTAATCGTTCGTAATGTAAAAATGGATGTACGCCTGAGAAAGCCCTAATACATAGGAGACAACTGATTTATAATGAAGGTTGTGAGTTAATTTTATATTTGATGCACGTCTGGTTTCTTGTAAAAGTTCCCCGATTTTTTTGATGGCCGTAACTTCCAATCCCCTCCCCCCTTCCAATCAATTTATTGCCTATATTTTACCATGTTATGAAGGTTAGAGTAAATTGTAGGATGACATTAGAAGCAAAGATAAGAAACGGAGTGAGATAATTCTTCCTCTCTTGTTTTGGGTGGTAAATAGGTTCGATTATAGAACTTCCTCTTCTTCGCATCTGGATTAATCAATGATACAAATGATTTTTAAGAATACACAATAAAATACTTTTACCTACTTAGAGAGGATAAGCAGTGTTTTTTACTTTATTAAATATTGTAAGGACACTAAACTCTTTCCCTAGTCTACTATTCAGGCAATTCAAGCCACTATATAATTGAAGATAAAGCCCTTACGATATAGTGGTTTGGCAACAATCATGTCGGATTCGATCAATAATACTGCTGAATACGGTTCTATATATAAAATAGGCATGCCCAAAGTACCGAACTGACTTGACAATGGTCTCGTCCGTTTGGTATTTTTGTATTAACGGTTAGCACTCGACGTTGATGAGTGCTAACGACTACAGCTAGAACATTCACGAGGAGGGAATGCGCATGTTGACGGAACGACAACGTATGATTTTGAATGCCATCATTGATGATTATATCCGTTTTGCGGAACCGGTGGGTTCCCGCAGCATCTCCAAGCGCGGCGATGTCGGATTTAGTCCGGCGACCATTCGCAATGAGATGGCCGATCTGGAAGAGCTCGGCTTTTTGGAGCAGCCGCATACGTCTGCAGGTCGCATTCCTTCCCAAAAGGGATATCGCTACTATGTTGATAACTTAGTCCAGTTGGATAAGTTGTCGAGTGAAGAGGTTGGCCGATTGAAATCCGCGTTCGCGGAAAAAATAACGGCAATGGAAGAAATCGTGCAGCATACGGCTTCGATATTGTCGCAGATGACGAACTATACGTCGATTGCGCTCGGCCCAGAAGTATTTGAAGCTTCCTTCCGCCATTTTCAGCTGCTTCCGTTGAACGAGGATACTGCAGTAGCTATTGTTGTTACCAATACGGGGCATGTTGAGAATAAGACAGTACCGATCCCTCCGGGGATCTCGGTGTCGGAGCTTGAGCAGGTTGTGAACTTGCTCAACGCGAAGCTCGTCGGTGTTCCATTATATAAGCTTCGTTCTCAATTATATACCGAGGTCGGCAATGAGATGGGCAGATACGTCTCTCATGTGCAAGAACTGATGACACTGGTTGAGAGTGTGCTCATCGGGGATGACAACCATCGTGAAGTATTCTTGAGCGGAACAACTAATATGTTGGCGCAGCCTGAGTTCAAGGACGTTGATAAGATTAAGACGATCTGGGAACTGCTTGAGGAAACACCGACGCTTATCAAGGTCGTAGGCAGTGCGCCCACCGGTATCCAAGTCCGTATCGGGCAGGAAAATCCACATGAGGCGATTGCCAATTGCAGCTTGATTACGGCGACATATACGATAGATGGCCAGACGCTGGGAACGATAGGCGTATTGGGGCCAACTCGCATGGAGTATGCGAAGGTCATCAATTTGATGAATCATTTAACGAGTCAATTTGCGTTGCTGCCGCAGCGCTGGAATAAATAACGAATCAAGGTAAAGGAGGCGTCGTCATGACTCAAGCAAGCGGACATGTGCAGGAGACCGATGAGCGTTATGCGACGCTTCTCAATAATGCAGGGGCTGTTCGTGCCTTGTGCGCAGCAGTAGAAGGAACGCTAGGTCCCAAGGGTCTTGATGTCATGCTCGTTGGGGGGGACGGCGAGGTCATTATTACGAATGACGGGGTTACGATTCTAGAGAAGATGGACGTATCCCACCCGGCTGCCAAGCTGCTCATTCAAGTGGCGCGTGCACAGCAGCATGAAGTTGGCGATGGCACGACTACGGCTACCGTCCTTGCAGGTGCATTGGTACAAGAGGGAGTAGCCCAAGTCACACGCGGTGTTCCAGCCGCTAAGGTGGTTACAGGACTTATGCATGGGATTGCGGCCGCATGCGAGGAACTTCGCCATCGCGCGGTGCCGCTCAGCGGATGGAGTGATGATCGGCTCCATCGCGCTGTACATATAGCAGGACGAGAGCAAAAGGATATTGTGCAGCTCGTGCTTGAAGCCGGACAGGCGGTAGGCTGGGAACAGCTAGGACAAACGAATTATCGGTATGCAGACAGTATTGTCGCGCATGAGAAGGCAGAGAATGAATGGTTCCACGGTGTAATGCTCAAGCAGAAGCCGCTGCAGCGGGATTGGCTGCCAGAGCGATTGAACTGCCGGGTACTCGTATTGCAGGACAGCTTGGAGCCAGTGGCGCTTGATGAGCAGCTGCTGACGACGGAAGCTGGCTTCCAGCAGTATATGGCGGAACAGGCTCGTTTTATGCATATGCTCGAACAACTTAACGAGCTTGGTGTAGGATTTATCGTACTGGAGCGCGGTATTCATCCCGATGCGGAACAATATTGTCTGGATCACGATATGATGGTCGTGCAGCGCGTTAGCCGCGAGGATATTATACGCGTCTGCCGGCTAAGCGGTGCCAAGCCGCTGAAGCGCACAGCGCTTGCGAAGCAGCGCAGCGAGCTGGAGCCGCTGCTCGGGCGCACCGCCTGCGCTCGCTACGATGAGCGCCTGGAGCGCGTACGGCTGTATGCCCCGGCACCGCCGGGCCACACAGCCCGGAACGCCGAAGCCGGCTCCGTCCCGGATCCAGCTTCGGCGCCGCAGCGCCCGCAGGTGACGCTCATCGTCGGCGCAAGCACGCGCGAGGTGGTGGGCGAGCGAGCACGCATCGCCCAAGATGCCGCCTCCGCGCTGCAGGCCGCCATTCAAGGCGGCGTGCTTCCTGGCGGAGGCACGACAGAGGTAGCGCTCGCCTATCGGCTGGAGCGCTACCGCGAGAGTGTGCGCGGCATGGAGGCATTCGGCATCGCTGCCGTCGCACAGGCACTGCGCAAGCCAATGGCACAGATCGTGCTCAATGCCGGATTCAATCCGCTTGAGAAGCTAGAGGAGGCGCGCGCGGCGCAGCTTGCCTCGAACAATGATGCAATCGGCATTGACTGCGATTCAGGAGCATTGCTCGATTATGCACAGGCGGGCATTTATGACCCGGCAGCCGTGAAGCTGCATGCTTTGCGTGCTGCAGGAGAAGTAGCCGCAGCGGTGCTTCGCATCCATACGGTAATTAAGATGAGAGCACAATCCTGATTGGAGAACGCTCGCCTGAGCTAAAACTAGGTAACAATGTATATCAACTATAGATGAAAGTATTGAACTACGAAGGGGAGGTGAAGGGGTTGAACCCAGAAAAAGAAGAGAACATTGCAACTGAAACGATGAATGAAGAGGCGGCACAAGCTGCCCATAATCATACAGAAGACATTCCTGCTGCTGATAACGCGACAGCGGAGTCCAGCGAAGGGAATACTTCTTCGAGCGAAGGTGCAGTGGAGGATGCTGAGCTTGCCAAAGCAAAAGCAGAAGCAGAGGAATACCAGCAGCGCTTCTTGCGTGCGCAGGCAGACTTCGATAACTTCCGCCGCCGCACACTGAAGGAGAAGGAAGATCTCGCGAAGTATGCTTCTGCGAAGCTCGTTACCGAGCTGCTTCCTGTGCTCGACAACTTCGAGCGCGCACTTGCAACTGAGCAAGCGGCGAGCGAAGCTGAATCATTCATCAAAGGGGTAGACATGATCTTCCGCCAGTTGGGCCAAGTGCTGGAGCAGGAAGGTGTGAAGCCGATGGAAGCTGTCGGCCAGCCTTTCAATCCAGAATTCCATCAAGCGGTAATGACAGTCGAAACTGATGAATTTGAAGAAGGCACTGTAGTTGAAGAACTGCAGAAGGGCTACTTGCTGAAGGACAAAGTATTGCGTCCGGCAATGGTCAAAGTTAGCGGATAACGTGAACGTACAAGCCGGATTACACGGCCAATGTATGAGCACATCACATTAAGAAATTCATGATAAATGAGAATCGAAGTTAGTTAGAGGAGGATATATTCATGAGTAAAGTAATTGGTATTGACTTAGGTACAACAAACTCTTGCGTTGCGGTTATGGAAGGCGGCGAAGCTGTCGTTATCCCGAACCCAGAAGGTGCGCGCACAACCCCTTCCGTATTAGGTTTCAAGAAGGATGGAGAGCGCGTTGTTGGTGAAACAGCGAAGCGTCAAGCGATCACAAATCCTGATCGTACCGTGATCTCCATTAAGCGTCATATGGGAACAAACCATAAAACATCAATTGATGGTAAAGACTTCACACCGCAAGAGCTTTCCGCAATCATTTTGCAAAAATTGAAATCCGATGCAGAAGCTTATTTGGGTCAACCGGTGACTCAAGCCGTAATCACAGTTCCTGCATACTTCAACGATTCCCAACGTCAAGCAACGAAGGACGCTGGTAAAATCGCAGGTCTTGAAGTTCTTCGTATCGTCAACGAGCCTACAGCGGCAGCACTTGCTTACGGCGCAGACAAAGAAAACGATCAAACGATCCTCGTATACGACTTGGGCGGCGGTACATTCGACGTATCGATCCTTGAGCTCGGCGACGGCTTCTTCGAAGTTAAAGCGACAAGTGGCGACAACCAATTGGGCGGCGACGACTTCGACCAAGTGATCATCGATTACTTAGCTGCAGAATTCAAGAAAGAGCATGGCATTGACTTGGCTAAAGACAAAGCAGCTGTGCAACGCTTGAAAGATGCTGCTGAAAAAGCGAAAAAAGAATTGTCTGGCGTAATGACAACAACAATCAGCTTGCCGTTCATCACGGTTGTTGATGGAGTGCCTCAGCACTTGGAAGTAAACTTGACTCGTGCGAAGTTCGAGGAATTGTCTGAGAACTTGGTTGAGCGTACACTTGGCCCAACTCGCCAAGCGATGCAAGATGCAGGCATGACTCCTGCTGACATCGACAAGATCGTTCTTGTCGGCGGTTCTACTCGTATCCCAGCGGTACAAGAAGCAATCAAGAAGCTTACAGGCAAAGAGCCTCACAAAGGCGTTAACCCGGATGAAGTGGTTGCACTTGGTGCAGCCGTTCAAGCTGGCGTATTGACTGGCGACGTGAAGGACGTTGTATTGCTCGACGTAACACCATTGTCCCTCGGTATCGAAACAGCAGGCGGTGTATTCACGAAGATGATCGAGCGCAACACTACGATTCCTACAAGCAAGTCGCAAGTGTTCTCGACTTATGCAGACAACCAAACGAGCGTAGAAATCCATGTGCTTCAAGGTGAGCGCTCCATGGCTGCTGACAACAAGACACTTGGCCGCTTTATGCTGGCGGATATCCCACCAGCTCCACGCGGAGTGCCACAAATCGAAGTTAGCTTCGATATCGATGCGAATGGTATCGTAAAAGTATCTGCACAAGACAAAGGTACTGGTAAGACTCAAAACATCACAATTACTTCCTCCAGCGGCTTGAACGATGAGGAAATCGACCGCATGATGAAGGAAGCAGAAATGCATGCGGAAGAAGACAACAAGCGCAAAGAAATGGTCGAAGTGAAGAACAGCGCTGACCAATTGGTATACACAACGGAGAAAACAATTAAAGACTTGGGCGACAAGGTTGACCAGGCTGAAGTAGATAAAGCAAACGAAGCAAAAGAAAAAGTGAAAAAAGCACTCGAAAGCAACAACGTTGACGAGATCAAAGCAGCAACAGAAGAGTTGACGCAAATCGTACAGCAGTTGTCTGTGAAGCTGTATGAGCAAGCTGCTCAAGCTCAGCAAGCAGCACAAGGCCAAGAGCCAGAGCAAGGCGCAGCGAAGAAAGACAACGTCGTTGATGCTGATTATGAAGTCGTAGACGAAGACAAGAAATAAGCTTTTCGATGGTGAGGTCAAAGCCGGGAGCACTCGGCTTTGACTTTCCTTTTGCAGTGAATTCGTATAGTCTTCTATAGAGGTATGCTACGAAAGCGTATGGGGGTGGAATAGTGGCGAAACGAGATTATTATGAAGTGCTTGGCGTTGCCAAAGGTTCTGGCGACGACGAGATTAAGAAGGCGTATCGCAAGCTCGCACGCCAATATCACCCGGATGTCAACAAGGCCGCGGACGCAGAAGACAAGTTCAAGGAAGTCAAAGAAGCGTACGATGTGCTAAGTGACAATCAAAAACGGGCAATGTATGACCAATACGGTCATGTCGATCCGAACCAAGGTATGGGTGGCGGCGGAGGCGACTTCGGCGGATTTGGCGATATCTTCGATATGTTCTTCGGCGGCGGTGGCCGCAGCAAGGATCCGAACGCGCCTCAGCGTGGCGGAGATTTGCAGTACACGATGACGATCGAATTCAAGGAAGCTGTATTTGGCAAAGAGATGGACATTACCATCCCGCGTACCGAGCAATGCGACACATGCTATGGTTCTGGAGCGAAGCCGGGAACGAAGCCAGATGCATGTACGACTTGCCACGGAACAGGACAGCAAGAAGTCGTGCAGAATACGCCGTTTGGCCGCATGGTCAACCGTCGTGCATGTTCGACATGTCAAGGCCGAGGCAAAATTATTCGTGAGAAGTGTGGAACTTGTCACGGTGCAGGTACTGTGAAGAAGCAGCGCAAAATTCATGTCCGCATTCCTGCGGGTGTCGATGATGGCGCACAGCTGCGCATGAGCGGCGAAGGGGAAAGTGGACTTCGCGGCGGGCCGAGTGGGGATCTGTATATCGTAATCCGTGTGAAACGCCACGAGTTCTTCGAGCGTGACGGGGACGATATCTATTGCGAGATTCCGCTTACGTTCGCGCAAGCAGCGCTCGGCGACGAAATTGAAATTCCGACGCTGACGGAGAAGGTGAAGCTGAAAATACCGGCTGGTACACAGACGGGCACGTTCTTCCGCCTGCGTAACAAAGGGGTTCCTCGCCTGCGCGGTTCCGGTCAAGGCGATCAGCATGTGAAGGTTGTTATCGTGACACCGACGAAGCTGTCTGACGAGCAGAAGGAGCTGCTTCGCCAATTCGCGGAGAAGAGTGGCGAACATCCGAACTACGGCGGGAATGAAGAATCGTTCTTTGATCGGATGAAGCGTGCTTTCCGCGGAGATTAACAATAATTTCATACAACTGCGATTGGCCGATTTGTCTATACCATTTATCATTCATGTATATGTTCATAATTTCGGTCGGAGCATAGAGAAGGATCACAACGAACGTAATGAGATTTTCAATGCGTATGTTGTGATCCTTTTTATTGTTTCTTAGAGAACTATGTACGACTGTATTTACGCCATATGCATAATCCGATGGGAACTGACTCAAGTTATGGAGGAGATATATTGATGACGAACCCGAAGGAGGCGCACCGATGAACAATTTCCATGATACGCATAACCGCCCCTCAAGCGCTTATAGCGAGCAGGCAGATGCGGACGTTAATCAACAGGTTGTCCCAGCGGACGGCAAGTTTGAAGATGTGGAATTTTCATATGAAGAGGCGGATCGCGATGACTTGAAGGCATTGGAGCGTGCGAATCAGGCCGATGAGCGTGCGGAACAGTCGTGACACGCATAACAGGTACTTTTGAGCATGCTTCGGCTGCAGATGTATGTGAGCGCAAGCTGGAGGCATTAAGAGGGCAAGACATACGTATTACGGCAGGCGACGACTATTACATGGTCAGCGCGGATGTTAAAGAGGACGTGCTGGATCGGGCCTATGCGCTCATCCGCGACCATTTAGGCGAAGCCTCCAAGTGAGCGCCGACAACTGAATAATGCGTTGAATGAATCAACATAAAGAGGCAAAACTCCACAGCGATAGCGCTCCTTAGTGAACGCTCGTTGTATGGAGTTTTGTTTTTGTGTACAATAAATAGAATGTGTAGCTATTTTAAGATGTATAGGAGGATGTACGATCGTGCATTGGCATGAATTAACGATACATACAACCGAAGAAGCAATTGAAATGATATCGAACTTTTTGCATGAGGCTGGCGCTGGGGGCGTGACGATTGAAGAATCGGGGACGCTTAACAAGCAGCGCGATACTACGTATGGGGAATTGTATCAATCTCCACTGAACGATATCCCTGAGGGACAAGCAGTCGTACAAGGATATTTTGCAGATGGAACGGATTTGAAGGAAGTAGAAGCAGTCATTCGTGAGCGTATTGAAGAACTCAGAAGCTATCAGATCGATCCGGGTGAAGCTCTAATTTCGTGGAAGACCGTTCATGAGGATGACTGGGCAAATGCATGGAAGCAGTATTTCAAGCCAGCGCGTGTTACAGAGCGATTGACAATTAAACCGACATGGGAGTCCTATACGGCGCAAGAAGGTGAGCAGATTATTGAGCTGGATCCAGGGATGGCATTCGGTACGGGAACACATCCGACGACCTCGCTCTGCTTGCGTACCTTGGAAAGTGTCGTTCAAGGCGGAGAAGATGTCATTGATGTTGGGACAGGCTCAGGCATATTGGCAATTGGAGCCTGCAAGCTTGGCGCCAAGCATGTGCTTGCGATTGATCTGGATCCGGTTGCGGTATTAAGCGCGAAGGAAAATACCAGCTTGAACGGTCTAGCCGATGAAATAACAGTGCGAGAAGGCGACCTGCTTAGTATTATCAAAACGAGCGGTACCGATGAGGAGCAGGAGCTTGGCGTGCAGCTTCCGGTTCAGATCGTAGTAGCCAATATTTTGGCGGAGATCATTCTGCTGTTCGTCTCGGATGTCTACGAAGCATTGCAGCCAGGCGGAGTTTACATCGCATCAGGCATTTACAAAAATAAAGAAGACGTCGTGGAGCAGGATTTGCTCGCGAAAGGCTTCATTGTTGAAGCGAAGCACCGGGAAGAAGACTGGATTGCATTCGTTGCGCGCAAGCCGTTTGAATAGAGGAGAGGGGACAATTTATGGATTTTCTAAATAGCCTGCTGGTAGTCAAGCTGGAGTTGCTGCCCTTTCTCGTACTGTCACTGTTGATTTCGTTCACTGTTCACGAATTTGCACATGCTTACTCCGCATGGAAATTTGGTGATCCGACAGCGAAGATGCTCGGCCGCGTCAGTTTGAACCCGACGAAACATATTGATTTCCTTGGTATGCTGTTGTTCGTCATCGCTGGCTTCGGATGGGCAAGGCCTGTTCCGGTCAATCGGGACAACTTCAAAAAGCCGCGTGCAATGGGGATTGTTGTATCCGCAGTCGGACCGCTCAGCAACTTGCTATTAGCATTCATTGGTACATTGGTGCTTCATCTTGGATTTAAATTGGGGTTTGTCGATGTGGGATCTGGGAATCGGATCCACTTGGCATTATTTTATTTCTTTTCCTTCTTGATCTCGAACAATGTCCTGCTGTTCTTGTTCAACTTAATTCCACTGCCGCCGCTTGACGGCTATCGCATAGTGGAAGATTTGGCGCCGGCTCATGTACGTTCCCGGTTGCAGCAGATTGAACAATGGTCGATCTTTATCTTCTTGATTATCGTGTTCATCCCTGTGTTGCGGGATAAGACGCTAGGGCCTTTGTTCAGCTTGATCCAGCCGATCATGAGGGAGATGTCCCGAGCAGCTATGTTCATCGTAGGCAGTTAAGAATGCCTGCGCAGCAAGCTGTCCACGCTGTCTAAGGAGTAACCAGAATACGAGTGAAAAATGTTGACAATGCTGGCGAATGCCGCTTAAAACGTGTATGATGAGGAATGTTGATTACGATGCAGAAATATTTTGTGCCCTCCGCGCAGTTCGGAGATCAAAGCATACAAATTACGGGCAATGATGCCCACCATATTATGAACGTAATGCGCCTCAAGCCTGGAGCTGAGATATTGGTCAGCGATGGGGAGAAGCGTGAGGCGGTCGTCGTGATTGAGCAGTGTGGTGCGGATGGGGTAGAAGCTCGAATTGTCGAGATGAGGGACTTCGACCGAGAGCCGACCGTACAAGTAACCATTGCGCAAAGCTTGCCGAAAGGCGATAAAATGGAGCTTATCATTCAGAAATGCACGGAGATTGGTGCCGTGCATTTCATGCCGTTCATCTCAGAACGGACAGTTGTTCAATATGACAGCAAGAAGGAAGCGAAGCGCTTGGAGCGTTGGGGCAAGATTGCGAAGGAAGCAGCTGAGCAGTCTCATCGGAATGTTGTCCCGACGATCGCAACATCAATGAGCTGGAAGGCCTTGACGGCCCAGTTCGCATCCTATGACCTTGTTCTTATCTGCTATGAGGATGAGCGAGGGACGATGCTGCGCGACGTATTAGAAGCGTTCGCACCTACACAGGGCGACATGCAGGGAAGTATGGCGAAGCAAGCTCGAATGATGGTTGTCATCGGGCCTGAGGGTGGATTTGCTGCGCAGGAAATTCATTCCGCTGTGGAAGCTGGAGCACGATGTGTCAGCTTAGGCCGCCGCATATTGCGAGCAGAAACGGCAGGAATGGCTGCATGTGCCTGCATCATGTATCAATTCGGAGAAATGGGGGGAATGTGAACGATGCCATCAGTAGCATTTTACACATTGGGCTGCAAAGTCAATTTTTACGATACAGAAGCGATCTGGCAATTGTTCAAAAATGAAGGCTATGAGCAGGTCGACTTCGAGCAGACGGCAGATGTATACCTGATTAATACGTGTACCGTAACCAATACAGGCGACAAGAAGAGCCGTCAAATCATTCGTCGCGCTGTGCGCCGCAATCCTGACGCAATTATTGCGGTAACAGGATGCTATGCGCAGACATCGCCTGCGGAGAT
Organism: Paenibacillus suaedae; assembly: GCF_032337355.1. Classification (NCBI taxonomy): domain Bacteria; kingdom Bacillati; phylum Bacillota; class Bacilli; order Caryophanales; family Paenibacillaceae; genus Paenibacillus; species Paenibacillus suaedae. The sequence continues at coordinate 991,260 of NZ_JAVYAA010000002.1, read as the reverse complement.
TCTTGACATTCCAGGCGTTGATCTCGTTATCGGCACACAGGATCGTGAGAAGTTGATGGATTACATTCGTGAGCTGCATGAACAGCGCCAGCCTATTAATGCGGTACGCAACATTATGAAGACACGTGCGTTCGAGGAGTTGGACGTGCCTGATTTCGCAGAGCGGACGCGTGCGTTCTTGAAGATTCAAGAAGGGTGCAACAACTTCTGTACATTCTGTATTATTCCTTGGTCGCGTGGTCTATCCCGCAGCCGTGAAGCGGAGAGTGTGTTGAATCAGGCTCGCCAGCTCGTAGCGGCAGGCTACAAGGAGATCGTGCTCACAGGGATTCATACCGGTGGATACGGCGACGATATGGAGAACTATGACTTGACCGATCTGCTGTGGGATTTGGACAAGGTAGAGGGGCTTGAGCGTATTCGTATCAGTTCCATTGAAGCCAGCCAAATTGATGATCGCATGATCGAAGTACTGAACAAGTCCTCGAAAATGTGTCGTCATCTGCATATTCCGCTTCAAGCGGGCAATGACGAAGTATTGAAGCGTATGCGCCGCAAATATACGACACAGGAATTCGCGGAGAAGATTGCTCGTATTCGCGAGGCAATGCCGAATGTGGCGATTACGACAGACGTCATTGTAGGCTTCCCAGGTGAGACGGATGAGCATTTCCGTCAAGGCTATGAATTTATGAAGCAAGTGGGCTTCTCTGAAATGCATGTATTCCCGTATTCGAAGCGTACAGGTACTCCGGCTGCGCGCATGGAGGATCAAGTGGATGAAGAAGTGAAGCATGCTCGCGTTCATGAGCTGATTGATCTGTCTGAACAAATGCAGCTGGAATATGCACAGAAGTTCGTTGGAGAAGTTGTCGATGTGATTCCAGAACGGAACACGAAGGGCGATGAAGGTGCTGGCATGCTGATGGGCTACTCGGACAATTACCTTCAAGTAATCTTCGAAGGAGATGAGTCCTTGATTGGCCAATTATGCCGTGTGAAAATTACAGAAGCGGGCGTGAATGAGAATCAAGGTATTCTTACACGCGTCATTGGCCAGGAGCCAAATGTTGCTTCCTAATCGCCTTGTCTAACCAGGATAGGCTATTGGAAATAGAGAAAAATGCAATAAGCTAGAGAACGAAACAACCGAAACTACTGAATAAAGAATCGAGGAGGATTCTCCGCTCAGCAATGGCTGAATGGATGAAATCCTCTTTCTTTTCGGTTAGGATATATACATAGGAGTAACGAACATAAATGGAGGTGCGCACGATGAAGGAAGTATCCGCAGGAGGAGTCGTTTACCGTAGAAGAGGAGAAGGAATTGAGATCCAACTGATCCAAGATCGGTATGGCAAGATCTCGCTGGCCAAGGGCAAGATGGAGGCCGGAGAGACGATTGAACAGACGGCGTTGCGTGAAATATGGGAAGAGACGGGGATTCATGGACGAATCGATACCAAACTCGATACCATTTATTATCAATATGTACAACCACAAGCGGGTACAATTGATAAAGAGGTGCATTATTTCCTCGTTGAGGCAGAGGAAGGCAAGCTTCATGCGCAAATTGAGGAAATTCGCAGCGTAGAGTGGTACAGTCCGCAAGAAGCGTGGGAGAAGCAGCGTGAGTTCGGATATGATAACAACGACCACATCCTGCAAAAGGCATTTGAGGAATTGTCCATATCCGTAAATCTTTAATTCTCTGCACATTGCAGGAAGGAGAGAGTTTGCATGACGGATCAGCTTCAATTGGCACCATATATCGATCACACCCTGCTTAAGCCGGAAGCGACAGCGCGCGATATTGAGAAGCTGTGTGCGGAGGCGAGCCGATATCACTTCTACAGTGTGTGCGTGAACGGAGCTTGGGTATCCGTTTGTCGCGATCTACTGAATGGAACCGGCGTGAATGTGACGGCGGTATGCGGGTTTCCATTGGGGGCTAGTGCCAGTCAAGCCAAGGCATTTGAAGCGGCTCGGGCGGTAGAGGACGGGGCTGCTGAGATCGATATGGTGCTGCAGATTGGAAGCCTGTTAAGCGGAGATGTGAAGGCTGTTGAACAGGATATCGCCAAGGTTGTCCGGATGGTTGAGGGAAGCGCGATCGTCAAGGTCACCTTGGAGACAGGCATTCTCCATACAGAGCACAAGATTGCGGCATGCAAAGCATCGGAAGCGGCAGGTGCCCGCTTTGTCAAAACGTCGACCGGCTTCGGCAAGGGCGGGGCAACGCTGGAAGATATTCGTCTGTTGCGGGCACATGTACCTGTGCATATGGGCGTTAAGGCTTCCGGCGGCATTCGGGATACCGCCGCAGCGCTCGCAATGATTCAAGCGGGAGCAACGCGCATCGGCACGAGTTTCGGTATTGCAATTGTTAACGGATCCGGTTCCAAACCGGCAGGTAACACAAAGGCAGGGCCAGGAGGGAACTTGCAATATTAAAAATGGTCTGGGCGTGTGCAATTTGACCGGCGGCGTCGGAGCCAAATACGGCGCTAAGCTGTCCGATCTGGCTGATAAAAGGATAGAATAGGACAGCGCCGCCAATGTTCAGCACGACATGGGTCCAGGCGACGAACTGTCCGCTTCTTGTCCCGCCAAGTGAAGCAATGACGGCTGTGAAGCAGGTGCCAACATTCGATCCAATTGCGATCGCAATGCCAACTTCAACGGGTAATGCCCCGGTAGCTGATAATCCCATGGCCATTGCAATAATAGCTGCACTGCTGTGCACGAGTGCTGTTATGACGACGCCCGCTGCCAAGGCCCAGAGCAGACTGTCGCTTGATCGTTCCAAGAACCAAGTGAATAATCCGCGCTGCTGCAGCGGCTCACTAATCTGCTTCATCCATTCAATGCCGAGCATAATGAAGGCGAAGCCAGCTGCGGCAAGGGAGCCGAATTGGAGCGGTCGCCACCAAGAGGCGATGCGGTGCAGCAGCTTAGGCTGATATTCGTCGGCCAATGCCCCAATGAACCATCCGGCTAAGGACAGGAAGAGGAGGGGCTTGGCGAATTGGCTTATATTTAGACTAATCAACTCGGTTGTCAGACAAGTGCCGATATTGGTGCCTAGAATGATGCCGAGCGTGCGGGAGAAGTTCATAATACCGGCATTGACCAGACCTATCGTAATGACCGTGATGGCCGTGCTGCTCTGCAGTACGGCTGTCATGCCTGCGCTGAACAGCATTCCATGTATAGGGGTGCGGGTAGAACGGTATAGAAACCGCTGCAGGTAGGGGCCAGCCCAAGCATGCAGGGCAAGCTCCATTGTTTTCATTCCGAATAGAAACAATGCCAATCCGCTAAGGAGCGGGAACCAAATTTCTTTAAACATGAAGGGCTCCTTTGTCATCCATAATTCGTCGCAATAAGCTATTCCATTCTATGCTTGCGAGTGGACAACCATGACATGCCATTGGAGCTGAGAGGAGAACTGTAATTGAATAGGCCTTATGTGAAATTAATCCGTTCGCGGAAAAAGAGAATTGAACGCTCCCATCCTTGGGTATATCAATCAGAGATTGAAACAGTCGAAGGAAATCCTCAGCCGGGGATGCTTGTCGATGTCCAGAACGCTCAGGGGAAATACATTGCAACAGGCTATTATAATCCTGCCTCGCAAATTACGGTGCGCATCGTATCCTATGAGCCAATTGAAGCAATGGATGAAGCCTTCTTCAAAGAGCGAATCGAACGTTGTGTTGCACATCGTCAGCGCTTCTTGCCTGGAGCCAAGGCTTATCGCCTCGTATACGGCGAAGCAGACTTTCTGCCAGGACTTATCGTGGATCGCTTTGGCGATGTTCTCGTCGTGCAGATTGTGACGCTGGGCATGGATGTCCATCGGGAAGCGTTGGTGGCAGCCCTAGTCGATGTCATGCAGCCGCGCGGCATCTATGAGCGCAGCGATGTGCCAATTCGTGAGCGTGAGGGTCTTGAACTGAAGACAGGCGTGCTGTATGGAGATTGTCCGCGCCATGTCCAAGTAGAGGAGAACGGGCTTATCATCGAAGTTGATATCGTAGAAGGGCAGAAGACAGGCTACTTCTTCGACCAGCGTGAGAACCGCGCTTCCATTGCGCCGCTTATGACAGGCTGGGGAGCTCGAAGCGGTATCCACATGGGTGAAGTAGAGGCCGAGGATGGAACCGTGCAGAGCTTGCCACTTAATGCGAAGGGAAAGCCGGTTACATTCCCATGGTGGGATGGTGCGACGGTGTTGGAATGCTTCTCTCACACAGGAAGTTTCACGTTGAATGCTTGTAAATATGGAGCCAAGAAGGTCACTTGTCTCGATATTTCCGAGCATGCGATCGAGAGTGCAAAGCGCAATGTCGAACTGAACGGCTTTACAGACCGTGTTGAGTTTGTCGTTGCGGATGCCTTCGCCTATTTGCGTGAGCAGGTTCATGGCTTGGAGGAGCGCACGCAGCGGGCAAGCGGAGAATCTAGTGCGAAGAAGGTGGATACTTCGAAACCGATGACTGCTGGAGGCGGACGTACGTGGGATGTCGTCGTGTTGGATCCTCCGGCCTTCGCGAAGACGCGAGGTGCTGTCGAAGGCGCGTACCGGGGCTACAAGGACATCAATCTTCATGGTATGAAGCTGGTCAATGAAGGCGGCTATCTTGTGACAGCAAGCTGCTCCTATCATATGCGTCCGGACATGTTCATGCAGTCCATATTGGATGCAGCCCAGGATGCAGGCAAGGTGCTGCGCCTTATCGAATGGCGTCCTGCCGGCAAGGATCACCCGCAAATTGCGGGAGTGGATGAAGGTCATTATTTGAAGTTCGCCATCTTCGAGGTTCGCTCGAAGTAATCTTCCTAAAGTATCGATAGGATAAGGAAGAGTAAACAAGAAAAGCGCCATTCATTGCAGACAGGTTTGGGATCGTCTGCAATGAATGGCGCTTGCTGTATTTATGGGATAAAGTCAGCAGTTAGCATATATTCGAGTTTCTTCGGTTTCTTCACTCTATGCTCTTATTCCAGCTGTCGATCGGGTAATAAATGCGCCGCCAAGCCAGCGTCCATATCCACCAGTCTGAGCCCAGTTGAGAGTACCATCCAGTACCTGCTGACCGCTTTTGGTTAAGAGGAGGTGACCAGCATCGGCTAATGGAGACATGAGAGGTTCCGGCAAGGAGGATGAAGAGGGAGAGAGCTCAAGCAACGGAGCGTCTCCGCGGGTCATTCGGCGCAGGTATCCCCAGAACTGCATATCCCCAAGTCCGTATTGCGGCAGTTGATTGCGAACAATCTCGAAGCAATTCTGAAATGTAACAGCCCCATCTTGAACAGCGCCTAGCGTGGATCGCTCGACAATCCCGATTCCATCCTGTGTTGAGGGGTAACGGGAGAGGTGGAATTGAAGCGCTTCCGTAATAGCGCAAAATGGAGCAGGGATACTGCTTGATTCCTGAACCCATTGTGCAATTTTCTGTGGGTTTGGACTTGTATACGCAATCCAAGCAGAACGCATCCATTCGATGCGCTCAGCGGATAACCGTATGGCGGCATCTCGATAAGGGGCCAACTGCTCTCCCGTAAGCACCCCAAATCCGAGATAGCGATCATGTTCAGCAATGGAGGCGATGTCGATCCAATATAGCTTGGCATGCGCATTCTCTTGTGTCAGGCGATCTACTAAGCGGAGCAGCATGGTAATGTCGAACAGATCGTGTTCGAACCATAATGCAATCTCTTGAGCAGGCAAAATATCTGATTTCCACGTGCGTTCCTGTTCATTTCCTCTTTGCAAAAAAACAGTGGAAGGCAGCCCGCACATTCGCTCCAATTGCAGCGCTCGATAAGCCAGATACTGCTCAAGCCTAGCGTATACGGGGCCTTCGGTCAGCAGCTCTGAATATACCCATACCTGCTCATTCCACAGCTGTTCGGCGACTTTGGTTAGCTGCATGGCAGTACAATCTCCATTGACAATATGTATCATGACAATCAGCCTCCTTATTCGAATAGAGGGTAGGTTGAACATGAGCCTCGCCTTCGATTACGAAGTTACATGATGCACTGCAACTCACAAGAAGCAGATGGCGAATATCGGCATCGTTTCCAAACATGTGTTCTATCGCTAGTTTGAAATATGATATAATGAAACCTAATGCTAGAATCGGGTGTAACCGAAATTATATACCAATTATTGGTTTGATCATAGTGTATCATATCGTGGCAAGTAGATGCCATGAATCGCATTTAGGGAAATGGAGGGATCACTTTGCCGTTGCATTTTGTCATCGGTCGTTCCGGCAGTGGCAAGACGGAGCATGTGTTAAGAAGCTTACGAGATGAGCTTCGCAGCCAAGCGGACGGGGCACCGATTATATGGATAGTCCCCGAACAGGCAACCTTTCAGGCAGAGCATGCACTCATTCGTGAGGATGGAATCGCTGGCATATTGAGAGCGCAAGTACTAAGCTTCCGGCGACTTGCGTATCGCGTCATGCAAGAGGCTGGCGGCACTGCACTAACAGCGATCAATGAAGAGGGCAAGAAGATGCTGCTCTACAAGATTTTGCAGCGCCGCAAGTCAGATTTGCCTTTATTTGCGGGTGCAGCAGAACAATTCGGATTTATCGAGAAGCTTAACGATCTCTTTGATGAGATGAAGCGGTATCGAGTAGAGTCCAGTGAAGTTGAGGAGCATCTTGCTTTTTTGGACGCTCACATGACAGGACAACCGCTGTTATCCGCGAAGCTTCGCGACATTTCCAGCATCCTGCATGAGTTTGAATCGGAATTGGCTGGTCGTTACTTGGATGGGGAAGACGTGCTTGCTCGGTTGTCCGAGGGTGTTGCAGCATCGGAGTACGTGAAGAACGCTGATATTTGGATTGACGGGTTTCACGGATTTACCCCACAAGAATATGCGGTTCTCGCTTCGCTCATTCTCCATGCGCCGAATGTAAGTGTGACGCTGTGTTTGGATAAGGCTTATGCGCTTGGCGAAGTTCCGCATGAGCTGAATTTGTTCCATCCAACGGCAACTACTATGCTGAAGCTGTTAGAGATGGCCGATACGCTTGGTGCGGACATCGGAAGCATAACGCATCTTGACTCGAAGGAAGCGCCACTTCCTCGTTATACAGCTTCTCCGAAGCTTGCTCATCTGGAGCGGCATTTTGAACGCAAAGTGCCCTATCGTGAACCGGAAGTTAATGTGAAGAGCAAGGATAGCCATGCGTCCGATCACGATACGAAGCGAGAGGTTACGGTGCAGGCGGCAGTACATCGCCGCGCCGAGGTTGAAGCGGTTGCTGGGGAAATGCTGCGGCGTGTGCGCAACGAGCAGGTACGCTGGCGGGACATGGCGGTAATGGTGCGGAACATTGCACATTATGGTGAGCTGATTGATACGGTATTCACCGAGGCGGGGATTCCCTATTTTACGGATCAGAAGAAATCAGTACTGCATCATCCATTTGTTGAGATGACGCGAGCGGTGCTTGATATCATAATAGGCAATTGGAAATACGACGCAGTATTTCGGTTTGTTAAAACCGATTTTTTGCTGTCCGAAGATGGTTCGATTACAAGAGAGCATTTTGACAAGTTGGAGAACTATGTGCTTGCATGCGGCATCGAAGGGGGCAGGTGGACAAGCAAGCGTCCATGGCCTGCAATGCCGGAAATGTCGCTTGATCCTGATCATGCAGATGGAGCAGCGGAGGGCACAACTGAAGAAGCTGAGGCTGTTGAACGGCCAAGACATGCTCCAGAGTGGGTGGAGCAATGCCGCAGCATCATTGCCGATCCGATTGCTGAGCTTGCACGCGCAATGAAGGCGAGCTCGAACGTTCGCGGCATGTGCGAGGCTATGTATGCGTTCTGGATGGCGCTTGGTGTGCCTCATAAGCTGGAGCGCATGAGCCAAGATGCATTGCTTGACGGAGAGGTTCAACTATCACGGGAACATCGGCAAATATGGGGGGCTCTCTTAGATATATTGGATCAAATGGTAGAGATGGTCGGCGAAGAGAAGATGAGCATTGAATTGTTCGGCGGCATGCTGGATACCGGATTTGAGAGCATCAAGATGGCGCTTGTTCCGCCAGCGCTGGATCAAGTGCTCATTGCTTCGATGGATCGGACAAGACCCGGCCAAATTAAGCACTTATATATGCTTGGCGTGAACGATGGCGTTATACCGGCTCGTCCGATTGAGGATGGCGTGCTTACGGAGCATGAACGGGACACTCTGCAGCAGATAGGCATGGAGCTCGCGCCTGGCGTCCGCCGCAAGCTTCTGGACGAGCGGTTCTTAATTTATCAGTCCTTCGCGACGCCTAGCGACAGTCTGTGGATTAGCTACGCACTCGCTGATGAAGAAGGGAAGACATTGCTGCCGTCCGAGGTGGTTCGGCATGTACGCGGCATGTTCCCACGTGTACAAGAGCGGCTCGTCATGGCTGAGCCGAATGAATTCATGAATGAGGAGGAGCAATCGGAATTCGCTGTCTATCCGGAATCTGCGCTGAAACACCTGATTGTTCAGCTGCGACAGTGGCGCCAAGGAAGACCAATGGCGAATATATGGTGGGATGTATACCGCTGGTTCGCCGCGCAGCCAGCATGGCATGATCGGCTGAAGGTGCTGATGGGCTCGCTATTGTATCGGAATCAAGCAGAGACACTTACTCCGACCACAAGCCGTCACTTGTACGGTACTGCCTTGCGAACCAGTGTGTCTCGCATGGAGCGCTTCGTAGCCTGTCCGTTCTCGCACTTCGCCTCCCATGGCTTGAAGCTGAAGGAACGTCGGGTATATCGATTGGAGGCTCCAGACATCGGGCAGTTGTTCCATGCAGCGCTCAGCCGCTTTGCCATAGATTTGCAGAGCTCGAATCGAACTTGGGCAGCACTGTCGGCGGATGAATGTCGAGCAGAAGCAGATCGTATCGTGGATATGCTTGCCCCAAAATTGCAAGGGGAGATTCTGCTTAGCTCGAAGCGTTATGAGCATATCTCGCTCAAGCTGAAGCGAATCGTTGGCCGTGCTGCTTCCGTGCTTGGAGAGCATGCTCGCAGAGGTCAGTTTGAGCCAATTGGACTGGAAATGGATTTTGGTCCGGACAAGCCGCTGCCGCCGCTTCGATTTACTCTAAGCAATGGATGTACGATGGAGATCATCGGGAGGATTGACCGGGTAGACAAGGCGGACAGTGACCACGGCGTGCTGCTTCGCGTCATTGACTATAAATCGAGTTCGACAGATTTGAAGCTGCAGGAAGTGTATTACGGTCTGTCGCTGCAAATGCTCACTTATTTGGATGTATTGATTACGTATGCGGAACTGTGGCTCGGCTCGTCGGCATTGCCTGCTGGCACACTCTATTTCCATGTTCACAATCCTTTGTTGCAGGCGGCGAATGGAATGAGTGTGGAGCAAGCTTATGAGCAAATGATGAAGAAATATAAAATGCGCGGACTCGTCCTGGCGGATCGCGAAGTTGTGTCCTTGATGGATGAGCCGCTTGAAAAAGGGTATTCAGACATTCTCCCGGTTGCGGTGAAGGCGGATGGGTCGTTCTACAGCAATGCATCTGTTGCGACTACGGAGCAATGGGATATGCTGCGGGGGACGGCTCGTCATGTGATCCAAGATATCGGAACCCGGATTACAGATGGTGATGTTCGGATAGACCCTTATCGCCTTGGGACGAAGAAGGCATGTGATTTTTGCAGTTATAAGCCAGTTTGTCAATTCGATGAGTTGACCGAAGGCAACGACTATCATGTATTGCCGCGGATGACGAAGGACGAAGTGTGGATGAAGATGGAAGGAGGAGCAGCGGACAATGAATCAGAACGAGAATCATAATGGGGACGAAGCGCTCGGCGGCAAGCGGCAGCAGGAGCTGGAGTTCGATCTGCTGAATCTGAATTGGACACAGTCTCGTTCTGTAGAGGCATCGCCTACAGTAAGGGTGCTGCCAGATAAGCCGGAAGGAAGCACCTGGACAGATGAACAATGGCGTGCTGTCGTTGACGGGGGACAAAATGTGCTTGTCGCAGCTGCTGCTGGATCAGGGAAGACAGCGGTTCTCGTGGAGCGTATTATTCAGACGATTAGTGATGAAGAACACCCCGTTCATGTCGACCAGCTGCTTGTCGCAACCTTTACAAAGGCGGCTGCATCCGAGATGAGAGAGCGTATTCGACTTGCCTTGGAGCGGGAATTGGAGGCGAAGCCTGATTCTGAGCATCTGCGCCGTCAACTGGCGCTATTGAATCGCGCTTCTATCACGACACTGCATTCCTTCTGTCTAGAGGTTATTCAGCGCCATTTCCAATCGGTGCAGCTCGATCCGGCCTTTCGCATAGCAAATGACACGGAGACAGAGCTGCTGCGGCAGGACGTATTGGAGGAATTGTTTGAACAGCGCTATGCGGACGGTCACTCGGAATTCAAGCGAATGGTTGATTGGTTCAGCGGGGAACGCAGCGATGAAGCCGCATTCCGCTTAGTGCAGCAGTTGTTCGACTTCTCGCGCAGTCATCCATGGCCGGATGAATGGCTGAAGGAGATGGCCGCTTCGTTCGAGGTGCAATCGGTGGAAGAACTGGGCAAGTCACCTTGGACGACAAGTGTTATGCAGGATGCACGCCTGACCTTGAATGGAATTGTAGAACTGCTGCGGCAGGCGTATCGATTATTGGACGCTCCTGGAGGCCCTGAGCCCTATCGGGAGGCACTAATTCAGGAATTGTCAGGTGCTGCTGCATTGGCTGAGGCCGCTGAACATGAACCATGGGAGAGGCTTTTCTCCTCATTTGACTTATTGGCGTTCGGCCGTTTGGCTGCTTGCCGGGGAGATAAGTACGATAAATCACTGCAGGAGCAGGTGAAACGTCTTCGCGACCAAGCAAAAGCGAGGCTGCAGCAGCTGCGGGACGAATTGTTCCGCAGAACACCTGAGCAATTTCTACATGAACTAAGCGTGATAGCCCCAATCATGCATACGCTGGCTGATGTTGTCATTGAATTCGGTGAACGCTTTGAGGAAGCAAAGCGCAAGAAGGGTTGGCTGGATTTTTCGGACTTGGAGCATTACTGCCTTCGAATATTGCGCCATCCAGACTCGACACCAGCGCATACGATTCCTTCAGAAGCAGCTAGACAGTATGAAGAACAATACGTTGAGATCCTGCTCGATGAATATCAGGACACGAACATGGTTCAAGAAGCGATTGTGAATCTGATTACGCGTTCCGGCGCTGGCAACCGCTTCATGGTAGGGGACGTTAAGCAGAGTATTTACCGCTTCCGCCTTGCTGAACCAGGTCTGTTCTTGAGCAAATATGAATCTTATTCTTCAGACAGCTCCGAGCAGAAGGGGATACGCATTGATTTGGCACGCAATTTCCGCAGCCGACAGGGTGTAGTAGATGCGGTCAATATGCTGTTCCGCCAGATCATGAATGACCGAGTAGCTGAGCTGAAATATGATGAAGCTGCTGAGCTCGTTTGCGGGGCGACTTATCCAACTTTGGAACAAATCAGCGATGAATTGTGTGCTGCTCAGCGCGAGCCGAATATGGAGCAGCTTGCAGAACGCCAAAACTATGCAACCGAGCTGGTGCTCATTGAGAAGGCTAGTGCAAGTTCTGATGCAGAGCTGGCCTCCGATGAAAATGAGGATATTGATTCAGATGTGGAAGCTGCGGCTGTCGAAGCGCTTGATCCTGCTGAAATGGAAACAGCACGCCTTGAGGCGCGGGCAATTGCGGCAAAAATCCGCAGGCTGCTCGGGGATGAAGGAACAGAACCGTTCCTCGTGTACGATAAGCATTTGAAGCGAATGCGTCCAGCGACGTATCGGGATATTGTAATTTTACTTCGGGCGACGCAAGCATGGGCACCGCTCATGGTAGAAGAGCTGAGATTGGAAGGCATTCCTGCTTACGCCGAGTTCAATACGGGCTATTTTCAGGCTACGGAGGTAGAGGTTGTACTCTCTTTGCTTCGTGTTATTGATAATCCGCAGCAGGATATTCCATTGGCGGCGGTTCTCCGCTCTCCGATTGTCGGACTTACGGCAGAAGAGCTGGCACAAGTTCGACTTCAGGGAAAGGGTATTTCTTTCTATGATGCTGTGTGTAAAATGATGCAAACCGAAGCGGGAGAACAAGAAGCTGAGGAGGTATCAAGCGACACTGACTTGCAGGATAAGCTGTATCGCTTTCTGTACAAGCTGGAGCATTGGCGGTCGGCGGCACGTCAAGGAAGTCTATCGCAGCTCATATGGCGGCTGTACCGGGAGACGGGGTATTACGAATGGGTAGGCGGCTTGCCAGGAGGTATGCAGCGTCAGGCCAATCTGCGAGCGCTATATGATCGGGCACGTCAATACGAATCCTCTTCCATTCGCGGTCTGTTCCGGTTCCTACGCTTTATTGACCGCATGCGCGATACAGGAGGAGACTTGGGAACTGCTCGTGCGTTAGGGGAACAAGAAGATGTAGTTCGCATTATGACGATTCATAAGAGTAAAGGGCTGGAGTTTCCAGTTGTTTTTGTTGCAGGACTGTCGAAGCGATTCAATCAGCAAGACTTGAACTCGCCATTCTTGATGCACAAGCGGCTCGGATTTGGGCCGAAGTTCGTAGATGAAGAGCTCCGAGTTTCTTACCCGACACTTCCGAACTTGGCAATTCGCAGGCAAATGAAACTGGAACTGCTTGCTGAGGAGATGCGGGTGCTGTACGTTGCCTTGACAAGACCGAAGGAGAAGATGATTCTAATCGGTACTGTCAATGATCCAGAGAAGTCAATTCGGGAGTGGGGAGAAGCACTCGATGTAGAGTCCTTGCTGCTGCCTGATTATATGGTGGCACGGGCACGTTCCTACATGGATTGGATCGGGCCATCTGTTATTCGACATATGTCCGCGTCGGAATGGCGCCGATTCGCGGGGCTTCCGAATCGGAACGGGGAGTGCCTGCATGATGATCGCTCGGAGTGGAGACTGTCAATTATGTCCGCCGCGGTTCTTGCATCTGGTACAGCACTCGGCGGAGTGGAACTGGATGAGGATAAGGCGCAGGTGCTTGAGGCATTGGAGCGGTTGGAAGTGCAGGAGAACATGCCGTCAAGCGATTGGCAAGCTGCGCTGGATGAGCGGCTTCGCTGGCGGGATCCGAATCGGATTGCAACTTTACTACCAGCGAAGACTTCAGTCACGGAAATGAAACGGATGTCGGCGTCGGATGAATGGCCAGCCGACCAATGGATTTCAGAGCCTCGTACCGACGAGCATGAGCCGGTCGATAGAGCGATGGCTGGAAATGAAACAACTATGGACAATGGCCATTCCTTGGTGACATCAGGGGGAAATGGCTCCGCTACATCTTCTCCCAGGAGTGAAGAAGGCTTCACGCTGCATCTGCGCCGTCCTAAATTTATGGAGGCTAGCAAGGTGACGCCAACGGAACGGGGGACGTTATATCATCTCTTTATGCAGCATATGCCTCTGCATTCGGATGTGACGATAGATACTGTTCGCAATACTCTGCTTTATTTGGTACAGCATCAATATATGACGTGCAAGCAAGCGGAAGCGATTGATCAGGCTGCGGTAGCTGGCTTTTTCGAGAGTGAGGTTGGCCGTCAACTGCTGCAGGCAACATGGGTGAAGCGAGAGCTTCCGTTCAGCTATGGTCTGACAGCTGCTGAAGCTTATACGATCGAACTGACGAGACAGCTGCATCTCGGTTCCGGAAATAGCAATCTCGCTCAGGAGAACCCTGCTCATGAAGATGTGCCGGTAGCTGAGCCAGTTTCTAGCGAACAACCAACGCTGGACAACGATCGGTCGGGGAAATCGTCGATGGAGCGGTTTGTCGCAACTTCGACCTTCGCGGCACGAGATACATCTGGCTTGCTTGATCAGGAGACGGTACTTGTTCAAGGGGTCATAGACTGCCTGTTCGAATGGGAAGGGCAGCTCGTGCTGCTCGATTATAAGACAGATAAGGTGCTTGCACATCGAGGCGGCCTAGAGGCACTAACGGAGCATTATCGTTTCCAGTTGAATTTATACGCACGTGCAATCGAACAGATATGGCATCGTCCAGTCGACCGTAAGGTGCTGTACTTTTTCGATGCTAAGCAAGCGTGTGAACTATAGTCTATTAGAATCGCAGGAAGAAAGGAGAGACAACCATGCGTATTTTGCATACAGCGGATTGGCACTTTGGGCGGACGCTGGAAGGCAGGAGCCGTCTAAACGAACAGGCTGCTTTCGTAGAAGAGTTCATACAGCTGGCGGATGAAGAGCAGGCAGACCTGATCCTGATCGCAGGGGATGTATATGATTCGGTTAACCCACCGGCAGCGGCAGAGCAGCTGTTCTATGAGGCTGCTGCCAGATTGTCGCAGCAGGGCAAGCGCCCGGTCGTAATTATTTCCGGGAATCATGACCACCCAGATCGCTTATCGGCATCAGCGCCACTCGTGCATGAGCTTGGCGTGACGCTAATCGGGCAGCCTAGTCTGGAGCCAGTGACCATTCATTGTGCGAGAACGGGGGAAGATGCAGTTATTGCAGGGCTGCCTTATCCATCTGAGGCGCGATTAGGAGAGCTGCTTACAGCCTCCAATGAAGAACATGAGCTGCGCAGTGCATACAGCGCGAAGGTAGGGAAGCTGCTGCTTCATCAGGCCATGCGTTTTCGACCTTCTACCGTTAATTTGATTATGAGTCATTTGTACGTTCTTGGCGGACTGGAGAGTGATTCTGAGCGCCCAATTCAGGTGGGTGGAGCTTATACTGTTGATCCAAGCGTGTTCGCTTGTATGGGAGCTCCTGCTGCACCGCAGTATAGTGCACTTGGCCATTTACATCGGCCACAGGCAGTGAAGGGGCCGGGGGTTATTCGCTACAGTGGATCGCCGCTCGGCTACAGCTTCTCAGAGGCGGGTCAGGCGAAGTCGGTCACTCTGCTGGATTTGGCACCAGGTCAGGAGGCTGTTCCTCAGGAGCGATTCCTCTCTTCCGGCAAGCCACTCATGAAATGGAATGTTCGCGGTGGGTATGAAGAGACGCTTCGCTGGATTGAGGAGGGCAAGGATGTTGGTGCTTGGCTGGATGTCTGCATTCATCTTACAGAAGCTCTGACGTTAGAGCAGATTCAGAAGCTGCGTCGAAATCATGAAGGTATCGTCAATATTCGTCCCATTTATCCAGAGATTGAACGAATTGCGGCTGAAGAAGGACGCCGTAGTGAACTACCGGTACATGAACTGTTCCGGAGGTTCTATGAGCGTCAGACTGGAGGAGCCAAGCCTGATGATGCATTAGTGGACTGCTTCTTGGAATTGATCGGAGAAGATGGGTTGGAGAAGGAAGGTGAAGGCGCATGAAGCCAATCGAGTTGAAGCTGGCAGGATTGCAAAGCTATCGAGAAGAGCAGTGCCTCGACTTCCGAACACTGTGCGAGACAGGTTTATTCGGTATATTTGGCCCGACAGGAAGCGGCAAGTCTACGATCTTGGATGCGATGACGCTCGCACTGTATGGGAAGGTAGAGCGAGCTACGAATGGCACGCAGGGCATATTGAATCAGGCGGAAAATCAATTGTCTGTTGCGTTTACATTTGAGTTGAACGGTGCTGGGGAGCGTAGAACGTTCCGCGTAGAGCGCAGGTTCAAGCGGACGGGCGATATTACAGTAAGCAACTCGGTCAGTAGGTTTGTTGAGATTACGCCTGAAGGCGAGGTCGTCTTAGCTGACAAGCTGGCTGAGGTAACTCGCTGTGTTGAACAGCACATTGGATTGAAAATGGATGACTTCACAAGAGCGGTCGTTCTTCCTCAAGGCAAGTTCGCAGAGTTCTTGTCGCTTAAGGGCAGCGATAGACGTCAAATGCTTCAGCGTCTCTTCTCGCTTGAGAAATACGGAGATGAGCTGTCTGCTCGTATATCTCGTCGTGCCAAGGATGCTGAAGCTGAACTGATGGCTTACTCGGCTGAACAGCAGGGATTGGGTGATGCCTCGCAGGAAGCGCTGGCGAGTGCAGAACAGGCATTGACAGAAGCGGCGGAACAGGCGGAACTGGCCAAGGCGTCCAAGCAGGCTGTTGAGCAGGAGTATCACGCTATGGCTGAGCAGCGTGAGCTTCAACAGGAGCATGCACGAATATCGAGAAGAATGTCTGAGCTGCAGAATGAGGCGCCGAAGCGCGCTGAAGAGGAGACGAAGCTGAATCGTGCGAGAGAGGCAGAGCGGATTGCACCTGTTGCCTTGGAAGCGGAGCAGTTGATTGTAAAGCGGAACATGGCTGTGGCAGAGCATGCATCTCGTGAAGAACAAGCGGGTATCGCTGCATCGGATGCACAGAAGGCTGTGACTGCTGCCGAGGAGGCGAAGCACGTTCAAGAGCGTGAAGAGCCGGAATTGCTCCGTCGGAGTGAGCAGCTTCAAGAGGCAGTTCGCCTGCAGCAGGAATGCGAGCGTCTGCGCAAGGAGGAGGGCGAATGGAAGCTCCGCTTGGAGAGTGCCCATGCACGTTATGACTCTGCAGCGTCTGATATTGAACGATCAGAGCAGCTGCTTAAGAAGGCGGCGGCACGTCAAGAGGAGCTTCGAACGACGCTTGCGGCACATGTCAAGACTGCCGAGGAGCAGGAACACTTCCATCAGGCGATCTCTTACTATGATAAGATCACGTTCATGGAAGGACGCTCCAATGAGTTGAATAACCATCGAATGAAGCATGAAGCACAGACAGAAGCTGTCAATCGCAAGCTTAATTATAAGCTTGAAGAGCTGTTGTCCGCAGCTGGGACGATTCGGCATAAACTGGAAGAGGGGCTTCGTTCAAGAACATGCTGGAGACGGCTTCGCGAGCAAGTGACCCATCTCTTTGCACAGGTCGAATCGGCAATGGATGATGAGCGCCAGAAGCAGTGGATGGAAACAGCGGAGCAAATGGCTGTCCAGTTAGCATTGTCATTGGTTAATAATGAGTCCTGTCCGGTATGCGGATCGAAGGAACATCCAGCCCCCGCCCATGTACATGCGAGTGCTAAGGTCAACTCCACAAATGGAGACGAGCGCTGGCGGCAATGGGAGCAACTGAAGAACATATCGAGCCGATTGCTTCTGGATGTGGACGCTGAAGCAGCTCGTAGTCGTGAACAGTTCTCGACCTGGATGCAGCGTCTGCAGGAAGTGTCCGAGCGAGCGTCGCAACTGATACGCGATCAGTTGTCAGCAGTGGCTGAAGAAGACCAACTGAGAGGCGAACATCCTTCGTGGAGAGACTCTATGACCGAGCTTGCTGCCGCGCAATCGTTCGGTTTAGATAACAAGGACATGCTGTTGGAAGGTGAATCGCCGCTGCAAGCCGGCGAAGGAGCAGCATCTGAGCAAGCAGGATCACACACGTGCAAAGATGTTGAAGAATTGGATTTGGCTGCCGTGGAGAATCAGTTGACAGCTCTACAGCAAGACGTGCAGTCATTCATCCAGAATGCTCGTGCAATGGAAGGCCTTATGGAGCAACTGCTGAAGGATGCTGCAGGCAAGCAATGGGAGCTGCAGCAATTGTCGTCTAGCTACCAATCTTCATTTGTGGCGTTGCGTGACGCCAATCGTGCATGGAAGGAAGCAGAAGAGGCTCTGGCCAAGCAGCATGAGGAATGGAATCTTCGTTACAAAGCGTTCCAATGGGAATTCGCGCTGATGCCGTCTTTGCAGCAGGAATGGACTGCAAGAGAAGCAGTCGTGAGCGATTGCCGGGAACGACTGGAGAAGAGTGCAGTTTATATAGAGGAAATGAAAGAACGAATTCTTCAATACACGAAAGAGCGTCAAGCTGCTGAGGTTGAGCGTGTCAATGCGCAAGCGGAGTGTAATGGTGTTGCCCGTCTACTAGGGGATTACGAGACTCGGTTGAAGCCATGGTTGCAGAAGCAATCCATAGAGGAGCTTGCAGCAGCTACATCAGCTCGTCTAGCAGAGCTTCGTGAACGAGTTAAGCGAACAGCGGACGAGGCTGAAAGGTTACGGGCTGCAAGCGAAGCTGCAGGCCGTCAGGCGGCTCTTGCTGCGCAAGCCTTGACGAGTCTTGCCGAGCAGGTAGAAGTGAGCGGTCAACGTCTTCAAGATCTGCTGTCGAAGTCTTCCTTTACAGAAATTTCAGATGTATATGCCGCTCGGATGACAGAAGAACTCACCTCACAATTAGCGCAAACGCTGCTCGCTTATCACGATGCAGTTCGGGATGTTAGTTCGCAGCTGAATCGATTGCAAGAGCGAATAGGTTCTTCAGTGGTTACGGACGAGCAGTGGAACGCTTGCAGCGAGAAGAAAGTGGCGGCCGAAGCAGCGGCAGAGGAAGCCCTTGCTCGGAAAGCAAAGGCAGAGCGGGACGCGGAGCAGTTACGTAGCAAGCATGCACGCTGGACAGAACTTGAGGAAGCACGCTCGCGCACCGAAGAATATGCGGGCCGATTGCACCAGCTGCAGGCTGTATTCCGCGGTAACGCCTTCGTCGAATTTATTGCGGAAGAACAGCTTATGCAGGTTAGCCGTGCTGCGTCAGAACGATTGAAGGTATTAACGAAGCAGCGCTATGCGCTGGAAGTGGATTCTGGCGGGGGCTTCGTCATCCGCGATGATGGCAATGGAGGTATCCGCAGACCGGTATCTACACTATCGGGAGGAGAGACCTTCTTGACTTCGCTTGCACTGGCTCTTGCACTGTCCTCTCAGATTCAATTACGGGGCAAGTACCCTCTCGAGTTCTTCTTCCTTGATGAAGGATTCGGGACACTCGATCCTGAGCTTCTTGATACGGTTGTTACCGCACTGGAGAAGCTGCATTCGGATCGCTTGTCAGTTGGGGTAATCAGCCATGTTCCGGAGCTGCGTGCTCGCTTGGCGAGAAAGCTGGCTGTCATACCGGCAGAACAAGCAGGAGAAGGGTCACGAATCGTAATGGAAACGAATTAGATAGTTGTGAACTAGCTCACAGTAACAGTTTCAACAGGCTGTTATAATACAGACAGCCGACATCAATAATTTTCCTATTTGCACCTCGGTGATCGTATTGTGTCTGCAAACAGTCGTGATCAATGAACCAGAGTCGCGATGCTTGCAGCAACAGTACGCTCACAGCGCTCACGCGCTGCCCGCAATTGCGGGGTACGAGGTGCTCTTTTTTTTGTCCTTTTTTTAATAAATTCCAACCTCATAGTACGGTATGTGCGCATACAAACGCTATTGCTTTTTATAGATCACTTGGACAGGCTTCTTTTTTTTGCTATGATAAGGGTACGCCAAATTAAGAGACATACAGCCTGAAATCAGGCTCAGAGCGAATACATATAAGGGAGGAATGAAAAGAGATGGATTGTATTTTTTGTAAAATTGTCGAAGGCTCCATTCCTTCGAAAAAAGTGTATGAGGATGATACGGTAGTAGCCTTTCACGATATTACTCCCCAAGCTCCAGTACATATTCTCGTGATTCCGAAGAAACATATTGCAACAATGAACGATGCTGAAGGCGAGGATTTCGCCCTAATTGGAGACATTCATCGCGCTGCTCAGCAAATTGCACGTGAGCTAGGCATTGCAGAATCGGGTTACCGCTTGATTAACAACTGCGGCAAGGATAGTGGACAAGTGGTATTCCATATCCATTATCATATGCTTGGCGGCGAACAGCTGGGAGCATTGGTTGGATAAATCGCGTATTATAGCCATATAGTGGTAGATAAACATGTGGGAAAATGCCGCTGTGCAAACATTTCCAACCATGAAATGTCGTTATAATCTGTTCACATGGTTGACACCTAGTTTTACAATCACATATAATGTAATTTGATGAACCGTGTTTTTGTTCTTGGACGGTCTGTTCGGAGGGAGGGATAACTGGTGTCTGAAACGAAAGTTCGCAAAAACGAGACAATCGATGCTGCACTTCGTCGCTTTAAGCGCTCCATCGCGAAGGATGGCGTATTGGCTGAAGTTAAAAAGCGCAAGCACTATGAGAAGCCAAGCGTTAAGCGCAAGAAGAAGTCCGAGGCTGCCCGCAAGAGAAAGTTTTAGGAGGATTACGCACCAATGGATCTTAGCCAAAGATTGAACGAAGATATGAAGCAAGCGATGAAAAGTCAAGACAAGTTCAAACTCTCCACCATCCGAATGGTTCGTTCGGCGATCAAGAATGTTGAGATAGATGAAAGAAGAACTTTGAATGACGATGAAGTGCTTGAAATTCTAGGTCGTGAGATCAAACAGCGGAAAGATGCCCTCCACGAGTTCGAAAAAGCAGGTCGAGGCGATTTGGCAGATGGGGTTCGGGCGGAAATTGATATCTTGACGCCTTATCTTCCTGCTCAGCTTTCCGAAGAAGAGATAAAAGTGATTGTACAAGAGACCATCCAAGAGACCGGTGCTTCTTCGAAAGCCGACATGGGGAAAGTAATGGGTGCCCTCATGCCAAAGGTGAAGGGGCGCGCAGACGGCAAGTTAGTCAATTCTGTCGTGCAACAATGTCTGCAATAAACGATCTCTTTACGTCTATTGACGAAACGATAAAAAACACTCCTTATTCATAAGGAGTGTTTTTTTCTATATATCTAAAGATGAAACGCAAGGCATGATCAGGACGTATTATTATATGTGTTCAAAAGGGCTGTTTTCACAATGTGAGTCATGCCACAATTGTCAGCAAGCTTTTTGAATAGCACGTATCGCATTTGTCGACAACAGAATAAGAAAGGGGGTAGTCATTCACCATGCGGTATTTTCGAGGGAAACCACTAGGATTAGCCACCTTAGTTTTGACAGCGATCATGCTCCTGTTCTCCTGCATCCCATTTGTAAGCGCTCAAGTGAAAGCGGAAGGCAGTTCGGTACACAATGTGATTGTCCTTCCACTGAAGGGAACGGTGAATCCAGTTATGGAATCCTTCCTGTTCCGTGCACTTGATGAGGCAGAACAGCTAAGTCCTGAAGCAATTATTATCGAGATGGACACACCGGGTGGACAATTGGAATCTGCGGGCAATATCAGCCAGAGAATTATCTCCATCCCTGTGCGTACGATTATGTTCGTAGAGGGCAATGCAGCATCGGCAGGCAGTTATCTTGCACTGAGCGCCAATGAGATCGCAATGACTCCAGGCAGTGCAATCGGATCGGCAGCATTGGTTGATGGAGCTCATAATTACGTGAATGATCCGAAGCTGGTCGCCATGTGGGTTAGCAAAATGAAAGCCGTTGCACAAAAAAATGGCAGAGATCCGCTCGTTGCACAAGCAATGGCTGATTTGCAAGGCGCTTACGAAATTAAGGAGCTGGGACGGACAATACCATCGGGTGAGGTGTTGTCATTGAGCTCGGAGGATGCGCGCAAAGCTGGCTATGCGGAATATGTAGCTTCCAATACGGCAGATCTGTTGAAACAGTTGAAGCTGGATCAAGCAAATCTTGTTCAGATTGAGCCTTCTACCTCAGAACAAATTGCAGCCTTTGTTGTTCATCCAGGGATTGCGACATTGCTCCTGTTCCTAGGAATCGCAGGTGTTGCAATTGAACTGTTTGTACCAGGCTTCGGTGTCCCAGGAATACTGGGGATTGCTGGATTTTGTTTGTATTTCTTCGGTCACTACATTGCAGGACTAGCGGGGGTGGAGACCATCGTACTATTTATCATCGGGCTAATACTGCTAGCACTGGAGTTGTTCATCCCAAGCTTCGGCATATTGGGTATACTAGGATCGTTAAGCTTGATTACGGGTGTCGTGCGAGCTGCTAATGATACTGCAGATGCGCTGATGTCGCTTGGCATTGCCTTTGCAGCTGCTCTGGTTGTGGTTATCATTGTCGTTCGTGTGTTCAAGCACCGCGGCATTTGGAATAAGTTCATTCTCCGCGATTCCTTGACGACAGATGAAGGTTACGTGTCGAATATAAATCATACAGAGCTGCTCGGGAAGACAGGGCGTGCATTAACAACATTGCGTCCATCAGGAACGGCTTTGATTGGAGATATCAAATATGATGTCGTCACAGATGGCGGTTTTATAAGCCGTGACGAAGAGATTGAGGTTGTTGAGGTGGAGGGCGTACGAATTGTCGTACGATCGTTGACCAAAGATTGACCCCTTTATGTATTTTTGACTATAGGTTCTAACTCTTGCTTCACACATATAACAAAATATTGGAGGATGATTGAATATGGATCCATCTACGGTAACTGCGCTATTAATAGGGGTTGTTATTGTTATTGCACTAAGTGTATTCTTTAGCTTCTTCCCAGTAATGCTCTGGATCTCGGCTATTGCATCCGGGGTGAAGATCGGGATTATCTCACTCGTCGCTATGCGTCTGCGCCGTGTAACGCCAAGCCGTATCGTCAACCCAATGATTAAAGCTACTAAGGCCGGTCTTGGACTGAATATTAACCAATTGGAGAGTCACTACTTGGCTGGCGGTAATGTTGACCGTGTTGTTAATGCGTTAATCGCTGCACAACGTGCGAATATTCATCTTGAATTCGAACGCGCAGCAGCAATCGATCTTGCAGGACGCGATGTATTGCAGGCGGTGCAAATGAGTGTTAACCCGCGTGTTATTGAAACGCCTATCGTTGCCGCTATGGCGAAGGACGGTATTGAAGTAAAGGTTCGTGCGCGCGTTACCGTACGTGCGAACATCGAGCGCCTAGTCGGTGGTGCTGGGGAAGAGACGATTATCGCGCGTGTTGGCGAAGGTATCGTTACAACTGTAGGTTCCAGCGCATCCCATAAAGACGTTCTGGAGAATCCAGATCTTATCTCCCGTACTGTACTCGGCAAAGGTTTGGATGCAGGAACGGCCTTTGAAATCTTGTCTATTGATATTGCAGACGTCGATGTAGGTAAGAACATCGGTGCACATTTGCAAACTGAGCAAGCTGAGGCGGATAAGCGCATTGCGCAAGCAAAAGCAGAAGAACGCCGTGCAATGGCAGTCGCACATGAGCAAGAGATGAAGGCACGCGTCGTTGAAATGCGTGCACTTGTTGTTGAGTCGGAATCTCAAGTGCCCCTTGCTATGGCTGAAGCGCTTCGCGGCGGCAAATTGGGTGTTATGGATTATATGAATTTGAAAAACATTGAAGCTGATACGCAAATGCGCGGTACAATCGGCAAGGTATCCGACAACAATCCCAACAATAATCACGACAACAAATCAGAAAGCTAGGCGATGAGCCATGGTGATCATTGAGAAGATTATTCATTTCGTCACAAGCAATCCGTTAATAGCGATTATTATTTTGGGAGCTCTTTTTTCTTCACTGGGCGGCTCGAAGAAAAAGGACAAAACCAACCGGATGCCTGATTTTAGTGGAGGGGCTGCAAAAAGCAGCGATGACAAGAGGTATGAGGATGCAGGCGAGGAGGAATATGAGGAGGTAGAACGCAAGCCAGAACGTCAGCCTGTGTTTACGACCAGCGCTGAACGTCCAGCGCCAGCAGGGATGGCTTCAAGTCCGGATAACTCGTATGATTTCATTGACTCGGATGAGGCGCGTCTGACGGAGCTAGAGCAGCGTCTGGCTGCAATCGACCGAATGGCGAGCTCGATCTCGTCCGGATCAGCTTCCAGATTCTCTAAGCGCCATACTTCATCAGCTGCTTCACCCGAACAGGGGCAGGGTTCTTCAAGCCGTGCAGTTACACCTGATGAAGTGATGCAGGGAGTCATTTGGGCGGAGGTACTCGGCCCACCGCGTGCCAAGCGTCCCTATCAGCATCGCCGCTGAATCTATAAGTATTAATACAAGTCCTTGCTGTTCCGTTCAGGAACAGCTGTAGGTGAAGAGAGAAGTTCCACATACAGGCTTAGTACAATACGTGCTAAGCCTGCATAGTGGGGCTTTTTTTTATTTCTGCAGTTCCACAGACAATCATTAACATGGAATATTCCTCGAGGATCTCGCGTGAAGGGTCGCTGCAATCGTTATAATCGCGTCATTCTGCGCATAAATTGTAACGAATAGGAAGGGGGCCCGTCGCAAAATGAGTCGCTTTGGCCGCAAATTAAGCAACTGGACAGCGAATTGGCTGGATCTGCCGCAGGATACATTATCGGATACGCCCCGGTTAGCCATGATTGGAAATCGGCATCTTATCGTTGAGAACCACCGCGGGATTGTGCATTTTTCGAACGAGCTGGTTCGTTTGGCGCTAACCAATGGAGAACTAGAGATATCCGGATCAGAGCTTGTTATTCGGGCGATATGGACGGAAGAGATACGTATTGAAGGAATCATACGCAATATCACATACAATGGAACGGGGGAAATGAAGTGAAGGCACCTACGTTGGCCAATGCTCGCGGCTATGTTCGGGTTCGCATTCGAGGAGGGAATGCGGAGTCTTTTATTAATGCTGTCGTCTCCAAACAAATCCAAGTGTGGGATGTGCAGCGGACTTCGTTCCAAGACTTCCAGTGCTATGTACTGCTGTCTGATTATTTTAACCTGAGGCCCATTTTGAAGCAGACAGGCTGTCGGGTTCATGTGGAGCAGCGGATAGGATGGCCTTTTGCGTTGAGACGAGTTCTCCGCCGCAAGTTCTTCTTGATTGGCTTCGCTATGTTTATGCTTGGATTGTACATGCTCTCCTCGCTGGTATGGTCCATTGATGTGAAGGGCAATGATCGCATACCAACAGAGCAGGTGCTTGCGGCTGCGAAAGAGCAGGGGATATATCCTTTTCAGTGGACATTCCGTCTGCGTGACCCTGATCTAATTGCGAAGGCGATGCACACGAAGCTGAAAGAGGCATCATGGGTGGGAGTCAATTGGGAAGGGACCAGGGTATCAATTCAAGTGATTGAAGCAACGAAGCCCGATTCATTGAAATTGGTTAATCCAAGACATATTGTTGCTTCAGAGGATGCAATCGTAACTGATATTATCGCGGAGAATGGACGAGCTGTCGTTGCCCGCAATGCCCGCGTCAAAAAAGGCGCTGTACTTATTTCCGGGGCCGTTGGAACTGAAACTGAACCGAAGGATGTGGCGGCCAAGGGAGAAGCAAGAGGGCTCGTCTGGCACCAATATGAGATTTCTTCGCCGCTCGTCATGAAGCATAAAGTATACACAGGGGAAGAGAAAGAGAGAAAATATATCGTGACAGGCAACCGGAGGCTTATGGTCTCTGGATTCGGAGATATTCCTTATGCTCATTATGAGCAACTGCAGGAGGACAACACGCTGAAATGGAGGCAGTTGTCGCTGCCTATTGGCTGGACAAATGAGAAAATTAAGGAAGTTCAGTTCGCATCTGAGGAACGAACGGAGACGCAAGCTGCAGAGGCAGGACTGAAGCAAGCTAGGGCGGATGTGCTCGGCAAAAACGGACCAAATGCCCGCATTCATTCGGAAAAAATTTTGCATCAGAAGACGGACAATGGTAAAGTGGTCATGAAGGTGCTTTTTGAAGTGGAGCAATCAATAGCGGAAGAACTTCCGCTTGTTCGCCAGTTTGAACAGAAATCACAACCGGAATCAGAACCACATGAACAAGGACACTGAATACAAGGAGACTGAGGTTTTTGTCGCAACAACAGACTGTTAAAATTTCACTACAAAATGCTGCTGAAGGACTAGCCCTGTTCGGGCCGCAAGATAAGCATCTGCGCTTGATTCAAAGCCGTACAGATGCACTAGTGACATCGCGCGAGGCGGAGGTTGTCATTACGGGGGAAGCGGAAGAAACTGAAAAATTGGAGCAGTTATTCCTCGTTCTGCTCGAGCTGATTCGCAACAATATTATCCTGTCTGAACGGGATATCATGTATGCAGTCGATTTAGCGCAGGAATGGAAGGTTGACGAGCTGCTTGATTTATTCAGGGGCGAAATCGCACATACATACCGCGGCAAACCGATCCGCGTTAAGACAATAGGTCAGCGGCATTATGTATCAACGATTAAGAAGAGAGACATCGTATTCGGTGTAGGGCCTGCAGGTACAGGGAAAACGTATCTTGCCGTTGTACTTGCCGTCGTTGCGTTGAAAGAAGGAGCCGTCAAGCGAATCGTTTTGACTCGGCCTGCAGTAGAAGCCGGAGAGAACCTTGGTTTCTTGCCTGGAGATTTGCAAGAGAAGGTAGATCCGTATTTGCGCCCTCTCTATGATGCGCTGTATGACGTGATGGGCACGGAACAGGTTGCTAAGGCTCTTGAGCGTGGATTGATTGAGATTGCGCCTCTCGCCTATATGCGGGGACGGACGTTGGATGATGCGTTCATCATATTGGATGAGGCACAGAACACGACGCCTGAGCAAATGAAGATGTTCCTGACACGACTTGGTTTCGGATCGAAGATGGTCATTACCGGGGATATTACCCAAATTGATTTGCCTCGCGGTAAGAGATCTGGTCTCGTGGAAGCAGGGCGAATCTTGAACGGGATTGAGGAGATCGGATTCGTGCATTTTGCCGAGCAGGATGTCGTTCGTCATTCCTTAGTGCAGAAAATTATTACAGCTTACCAGAAGGAAAGCGAAAACCAAGGATAGAGAGGACTGTTCTCTATGCTACAGACAAATCGTTCCGGCAACGGAAATAGCAAACGTCAAGTGAATATGACGGGATGGAAGTATAGCGTAGGCGTACGTTTTCTTCTATTTTTCTTATTAACATTATTATTTTATTTCAGTTTGGCGCCGAGCATTCTGCCAGAGAAGCTGGATATTGAAGTCAATGCGAAGAGTGAGAAGGATATTATCGCACCGATTCAAATCCCAGATAAGAAGGCAACGCTTAAAGCCCAAGAGCAGGCTGCCGAGCGCGTACAGCCCATTTATGAGATTATCTCGCTCAAAAATGAGCGCTTAATCGATTCTCTGTTCGAGCGTATCGACCAGTTAAATGACGATGAGCTCATATCGTACGCACAGAAGATCAGCTTATATCGCACCGTCATCCCTGATGAGGTCAATAAGTATCTTAGGGAATTTCTGACGACAAGCCGCAATAAGGATACATATTCGAGTACACTGCTTGACGAAGTAAAGAAACGCATTGACGAGCAGAAGTACGATATCCCTGAAGAAACGTATCTGAAAATTGCACGCTTGACTAAAGAAGACGTCGCACAAATGAAGCCTGTTGCTCGGGAACTAGTGTCTAAGCTGATGGCTGACGCGGTTCCAGATGCCTCTGTGCCGCGTGCCAAGGTACCGGAATACGTCAATGCAAGCTCGCTGGATAAGCGCTCTGCTCGCGAGGTGGTGCAGGAGCTCGTTCGCCTCTGCATTACGCCGAACAAGTTCTACAATGATGACGCAACGAAGGATGCAAAGGTTCAGGCGCGGGAGAATACGCAGCCAATCTTCATTAAGCAGGGCGATATCTTTATTAAAAAAGGGCAGGTTATCTCTCAAGAGACTTATGATTTGCTGAAAGAGAACGATCTTTTGAAATCAGAAGTTAACTACTGGCCGCAATTTGGCTTGTTGCTTCTGTCGGTGATGTTCTCGCTCGTCTTGTTTATGTTTATGCGTCAATCAAGCCATACTCATTTCAAGTTCAACAACGTGCAGTTGCTGATGCTTGTGTTGATTTTCATAATCAATATTATTGCGATTCATATAATCGGCTACGCGCAGACGAAGGAAATCCCTTATATTGGGTATGTTGCACCAACTGCGATGGGGGTTATGCTGATTACCCTGCTCATCGATCTGCCGCTAGCGTATATATGTGCAGTCGTTCTGAGTATCCTTGCGGGGATGATCTTGAACACCAACCAAGGCACGTTGTTTGATTTCCATTTTGGATTTTTTGCGCTCGTGACCAGTTACGCAGCAATATTCGCCATTCATCGTGCAAGCCAACGCTCCACGATCTTGAAGGCAGGCATTATGGTATGTATCTTCGGCAGTGTAACGGCTTTAACGCTGTCCATGCTATATGGAGAGCCAATGAATCAGAGTCATACGATGCTGTCGGCTGCATTTGCTTTTGCCAGCGGACTGCTCACATCAGTCCTTGTACTCGGACTGATGCCGTTTTTTGAAGTTACATTTGGCATTTTGTCTGCACTTAAGCTGGTTGAATTGTCCAATCCGAACCATCCATTACTGCGCAAACTTCTGACAGAAACACCGGGAACCTATCATCATAGCGTGATGGTAGGGAACCTGTCTGAACAGGCTGCGGAATCGATTGGTGCGAATGGACTGCTGTGTCGAGTAGGTGCCTACTATCATGATATCGGCAAAACGAAGCGTCCAAGTTACTTTATTGAGAATCAGACGAATATGGACAACCCGCATGATCAAATCGATCCGAAGCTGAGTACGTCCATTATCGTTGCTCATGCCAGGGACGGCGCTGAGATGCTGAAGGATTACAAGCTGCCGAAGCCGATACGAGATATTGCTGAGCAGCATCATGGTACAACCTTCTTGAAGTATTTCTACTTCAAAGCGAAGAAGCAGGCGGAAGAACAGGGTATTGAGCCTGACTTTACTGAGGATGATTTCCGTTATCCTGGGCCTAAAGCCCAATCGAAGGAAGCGGCTATTGTAGGGATAGCGGATTGTGTGGAAGCTGCAGTGCGTTCACTTCGTCATCCGACGGTCGAGCAAATTGAATCGATGATTCATAAAATTGTGAAGGATCGGATGGACGACAATCAGTTCAACGAATGTGATCTGACACTGCGCGAGCTGGATATTGTTGCTCAGTCACTGAAGGAGACTGTAATGGGAATCTTCCACTCCCGTATTGAGTATCCGGATGACTCGAAGTTGAAGAATAAGGACGCGGGTGCTGCAGCGGAAGCTCCGAAGTCGTAGCCTGCGATTGATTCGGTTGAACGTACATCTTAAAACTGCAAGTGAGGAGCAACGAACATGTCGAGTATGAAGCTGGAATGGAATGACGATCAAGACATTTACCCGATAGATCCTTCCCTAATTGAGCTGCTGGAGCGTATCCTACAGGAAGCTGCGGCGATGGAGGGCATTCAAGAGGGAGAGGTCGCGTTAACGTTCGTTGATAATGAGCAAATTCATGAGTTAAATCGTGAATATCGAGGAATTGATCGTCCGACAGATGTATTGTCCTTTGCCTTGAACGAATCTGTTGAAGAGGAATTGGACATTCTATACGAAATTGAGGATGAGCAAGAATTGGATGAGATGAATGATCTGCTTGGCGATATCATCATCTCAACAGAACGCGCCAAGGAGCAGGCGGATGAATATGGCCACTCCTTGGAGCGTGAAATTGGATTCTTGTTTGTTCACGGCTTCCTGCACTTGCTCGGATATGATCATCAGGATGAGCCAAGTGAACAAATTATGATGGACAAGCAGGAAGCAGTGCTGGAGAAGGTAGGTTTGCGCCGCTAATGAAGCGTCCGTGGAGCGATACCTTTCGTGTTGCCTTCGCAGGAATAGCCTACGCAATACGAACGCAGCGCAATATGAGGGTACATGCAGCAATGAGTGTGTTGGCACTTCTATTAGGGGCTGTACTGCAAATATCGACTTCGGACTGGCTGTGGCTAGGACTCGCCATTACCATCGTAATCTCAGCTGAACTATTGAATACCGCAGTAGAATCTGTCGTCGATCTCGTGATGCCGAAACCGCATCCATTGGCGAAGGTAGCCAAAGATACCGCCGCAGGAGCCGTGCTCGTGACGGCGGTATTCGCCGTTATAGTTGGCGTTGCTATCTTTTTCGAACCGGGAATGAAGCTGCTTGGTGCGATTCTGCGCGTTATGCACGGATGAAGACATTCATACACGGCGCTATTGTCGTTATTGAACGGCAGAGCGCCGTGTATGCACATACAGAGAAGTTTTGGAGGGGAATTCATGTTTCATAATCAAGATCAAATGAATCGTAATACGTATAAATCGGGCTTCGTCGCGATTGTAGGTCGCCCAAATGTCGGCAAATCTACACTGATGAACCATGTGATCGGCCAGAAAATCGCCATTATGTCAGATAAGCCGCAAACGACACGCAACAAAATTCATGGCGTGTACACAACGGATCACTCGCAAATTGTATTTTTGGACACTCCTGGTATCCACAAGAGAAAGTCGAAGCTCGGCGATTATATGAACAATGTGGCACTGAACACCTTGAATGAGGTAGAGGCTGTCCTCTTCCTTGTCGATGTATCTGCTGGGCTTGGCGGCGGAGATAAATATGTGATTGAACAATTGAAAAAAGTCCGTACTCCTGTCATACTCGTCATGAACAAAATCGATCAGGTTCATCCAGAGGCTCTACCGCCGATGATTACAGAGTACAATGAGCTGCACGACTTCGCAGCGATTGTGCCGATCTCGGCGATAAATGGAAGTAACGTCAACCGGCTGCTGGATGTGCTCGGAGGCTATTTGCCAGAAGGCCCGCAGTACTATCCAGATGATCAAATTACGGATCATCCGGAGCAATTCGTCGTTGCAGAATTGATTCGCGAGAAAATATTGCACCTGACGCGAGAAGAAATTCCTCATTCTATTGCGGTAACGATCGAGGATATGCGTGTGCAGGAGAATGGCGTTGTATATATCTCGGCAGTTATTTTCGTGGAACGGGATTCACAAAAAGGAATTGTTATCGGCAAGCAGGGTGCCTTGCTGAAAGAAATTGGAAAGTTGGCGAGACAGGATATCGAAAACTTGCTCGGTTCCAAGACATTCATGGAGCTATGGGTGAAAGTCAAAAAAGATTGGCGAAATCAGGATCGAGTCTTGCGCGATCTTGGTTTTAGACACGAGTAAATCAAGCGAGGAACAGGCTGGTCTAAACCATACACTCCAATTTTTGCAATGGATATTCCCTTCTAAGCAGCACAACCTAAATGATGACGCATAGTCTTACTGGTCTGTATCCGAAGATATTGCCTCGAACGTTCGCTTCAGGTCAGCAACTATAACTGCCACTATTGTTGCTTGCGGGCATCATAGGAGCATGTCATTGATTAAGGTTCTCTTAACGAAAGGGGATTGTAGCAATGCGTGATTTTTCATGGAATGTATTTGCGAAGACGGGGGATGTCGACGCTTACTTGCTATATAAGCAGGCAGGAATGACTGAAGAGCTTGAGGAGCACCCAACAGAGATTGCGCCAATCGTGGAGCAATCTACAGATTAATAATGATTATGCAGCGTCAATCATGGGAGGACGAGAGTGTTATATCGGGTTGAAGGAATTGTCATCCGCAGCATGGACTATGGGGAAGGCAATAAGATCATCACACTTTGTACGAAATCTCACGGCAAAGTCGGTGTTCTTGTTCGCGGCGCGAAAAAGGTTCGTAGCCGACATGCTGCGGCGACTCAGTTGTTCACTTATGGGGAGTACGTGTTCTTTCGTGGAATGGGGCATATTGGTACTCTTAATTCTTGTGAGATAGTAGAGGCGAATCATCAGCTTCGTGAGCAGCTCCATCTGGCAGCCTATGCGTCCTATGCGGCTGAATTAGTGGATAAGGCACTGCATGATGAAGAAGCTGGGGGGCCAATGTTTGATCAATTCCATGCCTACTTGCAAGCTATTGCCCAAGGCAAGGATGTACAGGTGACAACCCATCTCTTCGAGATGAAATTGTGGCAGCGAACTGGCGTAGCTCCTCAACTGCATGCATGCGTCGCTTGCGGTACAGAGGAGAGGCTTGCTGCTTTTAGTTGGCGGTTAGGTGGTGCGCTGTGTGCAAGCTGTAAGCCGAGGGAACATGCGAATTACGTCGCCAATCTGCAAATGCTTGCATTGCTTCAAAAATTCGAGATGACAGACTTGCATCGTCTGGGCAATATTACATTGAAGCCTGCAACTAAGCTGCAGCTTCGGGCTTGCATGCGTGGTTACATGGATACGCATGTTGGGGTACGTCTGAAATCATTGCAGTTCCTTGAGCAGATGGAGAAATATGATCTGGCGCAGCTTGACGAGTAATATCCATTTCGCTATAATAAATCAATAAATTGAGGTATACCTTGTGTTGAAGAAGAAAGTAGTTCGCAGCGTTTGAATGCAGCGATTCAGGGGCAGTGGAAGCCTGAACGAACGAACGAATGAAATGGCACTTTGGAGCAAGGCTCATGTGAAAGTGGATCGGACTTTATTTCGATCAAGTAGGGTGGAACCGCGGGAATATAACTCTCGTCCCTACGTCTGGCATCAGGCGTAGAGGCGGGAGTTTTTTGCATTCTCCCATACGTCAATGCCGTCAATATGAGGCAAAGGAGTCCTGACTGTGAATTTTCAACAAATGATCTTGACGCTGCAGCAATTTTGGGCTGAGCAGAATTGCATCATCGTACAGCCGTATGATGTAGAGAAGGGTGCAGGGACGATGAACCCGATGACCTTCCTTCGTTCCATCGGGCCAGAACCATGGAATGTAGCTTATGTAGAGCCATCTCGTCGTCCAGCTGACGGCCGTTACGGGGAGAACCCGAACCGATTGTACCAGCATCACCAGTTCCAAGTTATTTTGAAGCCATCTCCAGACAATATTCAAGAATTGTATCTGGAGAGTTTGAACCGCCTGGGGATCGATCCAACAATCCACGATATTCGTTTTGTAGAGGATAACTGGGAATCGCCAACCTTGGGTGCATGGGGTCTAGGTTGGGAAGTATGGCTTGATGGTATGGAAATTACGCAGTTTACTTATTTCCAACAGGTGGGCGGTATCGATGCACATCCAGTGGCTGTAGAGATTACGTACGGCTTGGAGCGCCTTGCGTCCTATATTCAAGACAAAGAAAATGTGTTCGACTTGGAGTGGGTAGAAGGCGTAGCTTATGGCGACGTATTCCACCAGCCTGAATTCGAGCATTCGAAATATACATTCGAAGTAAGCGATACGGAGATGTTGTTTACGCTGTTCAATATGTATGAGAAAGAAGCAAATCGTGCGATGGATGCTCATTTGGTATTCCCAGCATATGATTATGTGCTGAAATGCTCCCATACATTCAACCTGCTTGACGCACGCGGCGCGATTAGCGTAACGGAGCGTACAGGGTACATTACACGCGTGCGCAATCTTGCGCGCCATGTGGCTGCGACTTACTATGAAGAACGTGAGAAGCTTGGCTTCCCACTCTTGAAGAAAGGAGAGGAACAAGATGCCTAGACATTTATTGCTCGAGCTTGGCTTAGAGGAAGTGCCTGCACGTTTCATTCGCAGTGCGATGGAACAACTGAAGGAGCGTACGGAACGCTGGATGACAGAATCGCGGATTGCATACGGAACGGTATCTGCGTATGCAACACCAAGACGTCTCGCAGTGCTCATTCAGGACGTTGCAGATAAGCAGACAGACGTTCATGAGGAAGTGAAGGGGCCAGCCAAGAAGATTGCTCACGATGCGAGCGGTGAGTGGTCGAAGGCAGCCCTTGGATTTGCACGCAGTCAAGGCGTAGATCCGTCGGAATTCTTCTTCAAAGAGTTGAACGGAGTCGAGTATATCTACGCGAATAAGAGCAGCCTTGGGACGAATACGGCGGATGTTCTTGTTGAGGGATTGACTTCAATTATTCATGCAATGACTTTCCCGAAAAACATGCGTTGGGGTGCGAAGGATATGCGCTTCGTTCGTCCGATTCGCTGGATTGTTGCTCTGCATGGCGAGGATATTATCCCACTTGAAATTGCAGGCGTAAAAGCGGGCCGCACGACTCGTGGTCATCGTTTCCTTGGTGATGAGGCGGTTATTGATGCGCCGCTTCAATACGTGGAGCGCCTTCGTGAACAGTCCGTCATCGTTGATGTGGCAGAACGCGAAGCAAATATTAAGAACCAAATTCAAGAGCTTGCAAAGAGCAAGGATTGGCACATTGCGATTAAGGAAGATTTGCTGGAAGAAGTACTGTTCTTGGTTGAAACCCCTACCGTATTGTTCGGTGGATTCGATGAAGCGTTCTTGAACATTCCTCAAGAAGTGTTGATTACTTCGATGCGTGAGCATCAGCGTTACTTCCCTGTATTGAATGCAGAGGGCCAGCTCCTTCCTTACTTCGTAACCGTGCGCAACGGTGACTCCAAGGGATTGGAGATGGTTGCAAAAGGGAACGAGAAGGTGCTGCGCGCACGCCTGTCTGACGCGAAGTTCTTCTATGAAGAAGATCAGAAGCTTAAAATTATCGATTGCGTGCACAAGCTAGATTCAATCGTGTTCCACGAGGAGCTAGGCTCGATCGGGGATAAGGTGCGCCGCATTCATGCAATTGCGGATGCATTGGCGCTGGCGGTTCAGACGGATCGTGAGACAGCGCTGTGGGTAAGTCGTGCAGCGGATATTTGCAAGTTCGACCTTGTTACGCAAATGGTCTATGAATTCCCTGAATTGCAGGGGGTTATGGGTGAGGATTACGCTCGCAAGGCAGGGGAACCAGAGGCGGTAGCCCAAGCAATCAACGAGCATTACAAGCCTAGATTCGCTGGCGACCCAGCACCAGCTTCACTTGTCGGTTCGATAATCAGTATGGCTGATAAGATGGATACGTTGACTGGCTGCTTCGGGATCGGCATAATCCCGACAGGGTCGCAGGATCCATATGGCTTGCGGAGACAGGCGACAGGTATTGTGCAAATTCTACTGGAACGCAATCTTCCACTTACTTTGCATACGATCTTCAACATTACGCTTGATGTATATGAACAAGCAGGATTGTTGAAACGTGAACGTGAGGAAGTTCGTAAAGAATTGTATGAATTCTTCGGCTTGCGGGTGAAGAATGTATTGTCTGATTCCGTTCGATACGATGTTGTTGATGCGGTAATGGCTGCTGGCTATGACGATGTGAAGCTCACAGTAGCTCGTGGAGAAGCACTTATGCGTGCTGTACAGGCAGATGAGTTCAAGCTGACGGTTGAATCGTTCAACCGTGTGGGCAATTTGGCTGCTAAAGCAGACAGCAAGGAGATACGTTCTGAGCTGTTCGAGCAGGATGCAGAACGCAATCTTCATGAGAGCTGGCTGCGAGTGCATGAAGCTTATGAAGCAGCTTATAGCAATCCATCAGAGGCACTGAGCGTATTGTCCCAGCTGAAGGATGAAGTCCATTCGTTCTTCGAACAAGTGATGGTTATGGCTGAGGATCAAGCGGTGCGGGTGAACCGCTTGGCTTTGCTTGCGAATATTGCAAATGACATTCAGCGCTTCGCAGATTTCTCCAAGCTTGTCTGGGCGTAATAAGCAACAATGAGATTTATCGTCTATGGACAGTAGGGTAGTTGTTGTAAATGGATGGAACATGAAGAAGGGATTCTTCGGATTCTCTTCGACATGTTCCATCCTTATTTTCATCGATTCGACAAAAACTGAGTTGATGTAGAGGAAATCCGGATTTCGAAGCAGGAATTTTAAACGATACAGCGTATATAATATAAACGGTGAAACGATTAATGAAAGTTCCGACGCTTTACGAAAATGGTGAGAACATGTCTTCTAAACTTCGAATCGTAGTAGACGCCGATGCTTGTCCTGTGAAAAATGAAATTGTTGCCGCAGCCATTGAAATGGGTGCAGGAGTTATTTTTGTAGCTTCTTATGCTGCATTTGCTCCAGACTGGCAGCTTATGAATCTTGATATTCATACTGTTTTTGTGGATCAAGCGTTTCAAGCGGCGGATATTTATATTGCCAACACAGCGCGGTCAGGGGACGTAGTGGTTACGGGCGACTACGGGTTGGCCGCGCTCTGTTTGCCAAGAGGTGCATCCGTACTTACGCCGAGAGGCAGCGAGCTGACCGGCGATAATGTAGATGAGTACCTGACAAGGCGGCATATCTCAAGCAAAGCGAGAAGAGCAGGTTTACGAACGAAAGGTCCGCGAGCGATGAGTGAAGAGGATCGCGAAATTTTCCAACATAAACTGACAAAACTTTTGCTTCGTGAGCAGGAGAAAATGCGCCCATAGCGAATTAGTAATACGTGTTCAGATGAAGGTGATTGACGATGAACGGATATGGACTTATTCCTGACGAAGTTCGCGATGAAGTATTGAAGCGCAACGATATCGTCGATATTGTTGGACAATACGTCCACTTATCGAAGAACGGTAAATATTTGAAGGGGCTCTGCCCTTTTCATTCAGAGAAGACACCATCGTTCACGGTCACGCCGGAGAAGCAAATTTTCCATTGCTACGGCTGCGGGAAGAGCGGGACAGCCATTCAATTTGTGATGGGCCTTGAAGGATATTCCTATCCTGAAGCGATTACCCATCTAGCTGAGTTGGCGGGCATTCCTATAACATGGGGAAGCGGTGACTCGTATGCTGAACGCAATCCGCGGAATGAAGCGAAAGATCGGCTGATTGAAGCACATGAACTGACTGCGAAGATGTATCATTACATATTAATGAATACGACGGAAGGTCAGGAAGCGCTTCGCTATTTGCGTGAACGCGGCATTAATGACAAGCTCATCGAACAGTTTCAGATTGGATACGCACCGCCGAATTGGGATATGATCGTGAAGTTTCTAACGAAACGGCAGTTCGACCTAGCTCTGGTAGAGAAGGGCGGTATCGTATCGGCTAGAACGAATGGTGAAGGGTATGTCGATCGTTTCCGTAACCGGGTCATGTTCCCGATAAGGGATCGCCGGGGACGCATTGTTGGATTTGCAGGTAGGGTACTGGACGGAAGTCAGCCCAAATACTTGAACTCACCCGAGACTATGCTATTCAACAAATCGAAGCTGCTGTACAATGTGCATCAAGCAAGACCGCACATTAAGCGCAGCGGAGAAATTGTTCTGTTTGAAGGATTTGCAGACGTTATTCAAGCGTGGGAAGCCCAAGTGATGAATGGCGTTGCAACAATGGGAACTGCGTTAACCTCTGAGCATGTCCAGTTGCTGAAGCAGCTCGGGGATAGTGTTACATTATGTTATGACGGCGATGATGCTGGACAAGCAGCCGCCATGAAATCGATTGACCTATTAGAGGGAAGCGGCCTTCATGTTGCTGTCGCCATGCTTCCTGATCGGATGGATCCTGATGAATTTATTAAGGCACACGGAGCTGAACGGTTCAGGCATGCGATCATCGCGTCAGCTGTTACGCCAACCAAATTCAAGCTTATATCTTTACGTCGAAATCATATACTGCTAGAAGATGATGGCAAACGGCGCTTCAAAGATGCGGCGTTGCGTGTTGTGGCGCAGGTTGAATCTCCTGTCGAACGGGAGATGCATTTGAAGGAGCTCGCTTCACTGCTTGAATTATCAGGGGATTCTGCGATTGCTTCTTTGAAGCAAGAATGCGCGAATATCCGTCAAAAACTGCAAAAAAACAACCAAAACGGGGATAATCAAGACAATTGGTGGAATAATGTTAGGAATGATAAACAAGTTATCTCCCCGCCCGTGTTGCGTCCAGCATACGTCTATGCAGAACGCAGTCTGCTGGCGCTAATGTTCCAAGATATCGAAGTGTCCAACTATGTGGAGCGGAATCTTGGTGAGCAATTCAATGTAGATGATCATGCGGCACTTGCCGCTTATCTATATGCTTATTACGCGCAAGGCAAGGAGCCTGATTTCAGTTGTTATTTGGCGACATTGCAAGATGACCGATTAGAGAAAACGGCTGCATCCATATCGATGGCTGAAGTGCCATTGCGAAATGACACCGCCTTATTAGACGATTACATCGGTCAGATCTTGAAAGTGCCTAGGCATCGTGAAATTGAGCGTAAAAAGGAAGAAATGGTGCAGGCGGAGCGTTCTGGAGACATCTTGCGTGCCGCGCAAATTGCACAAGATATTATAGCCCTAGAGCAACAACTGAAGCGGTAGGAAGCAGAAGTTTCTAGGGAGGAGGGAGTCGGAAAATGGCGAATGATCAACATACTGGACTAGATGCCGAAGCAGCGTTGGAACATGTGAAGGATCAATTGATTGAGCTCGGTAAAAAGCGCGGCTCGCTCAGCTATAAAGATATTACTGAAAAGTTATCGACGTTCGATCAAGACCCTGAGCAGATGGATGAGTTTTATGAACAGCTATCTGATTTGGGCATTGAAGTGGTAAATGAAACGGAAGATGGAATGGGCAATCGCAATAATGGTGATCGGGAGAATGGGGATAACGAAGATTTCCATTTCGATGATGACTTATCGCTGCCACCGGGAATTAAGATTAATGACCCGGTTCGGATGTACTTAAAAGAGATCGGCCGTGTTCCGCTCTTGTCAGCAGAAGAAGAGATCGAACTTGCGAAGCGAATTGAGCAGGAGGACGAAGAAGCGAAGAAACGCTTGACGGAAGCGAACTTGCGCCTCGTAGTCAGCATTGCGAAGCGTTATGTTGGACGCGGAATGCTGTTCCTCGATTTGATTCAAGAAGGAAATATGGGACTGATTAAGGCTGTTGAGAAATTCGACTACAGCAAAGGATACAAGTTCAGTACGTATGCAACATGGTGGATTCGCCAAGCGATTACAAGAGCGATTGCCGACCAAGCGCGTACAATCCGTATCCCTGTTCATATGGTAGAAACGATTAATAAGCTTGTCCGTGTATCCCGTCAATTGCTTCAAGAACTTGGACGCGAACCAACTCCAGAAGAAATTGCAGCAGAGATGGAACTTAGTGTTGAGAAAGTACGCGAGATCATGAAGATTGCTCAGGAACCGGTATCGCTTGAGACACCAATTGGTGAAGAAGACGATTCTCACTTGGGAGACTTCATTGAGGATCAAGAAGCATTGGCACCTGCTGATGCGGCAGCATATGAGCTGTTGAAGGAGCAGTTGGAGGATGTCCTTGACACATTGACAGAACGTGAAGAAAATGTGCTTCGTTTGCGCTTTGGTCTCGATGACGGCCGTACTCGCACCTTGGAAGAGGTAGGCAAGGTATTCGGTGTCACACGCGAACGGATTCGCCAAATTGAAGCGAAAGCACTTCGTAAATTGCGTCATCCGAGCCGCAGCAAGCGACTTAAAGATTTTCTTGAATAGTGGCTAACGACGAGACCTTCTTGCGCGCAGTATGCGTGGGGAAGGTCTTTTGTCGCCATGTAAGGCATTCCCACACAGGAGCGTGACAAGCCTCATGGATCAGAAGCAGCGCCAATGGATGTCGCAGGAAATTGCACGTTGGAGACATAATCGATTATTGCCGGAACGCTATTGCGAATTCCTTGCTCAATTGTACCAACTGCCAGAATCAACAGAAGCAGCTGAGCCGTCTGTGGTATCTAACAGACGCTTCGCGGAATGGCTGGCCGATCTTCCTGCCGCCAAATGGCTGGCGTTATTTATCATTTCTGGTTTGTTCTGTACTGCTGGATTTCATTTTACCGCTTTTGACATTCCAATGCAAATTGGAGCTGTCGCCTTATTTGCCCTTATTAACTATGGGCTTGCCGTCTTCAATTCAAAGTATGCGACAAAGAAAAGTAAAGTGCAAATCGCGGTATTTATAAGTCTCGGCAACGCTGTAAGCATGCTTGGCGCGCTTGCCATTCTCATGCTGCATCAATGGCTTTCCTGGTATGGCGTGGCGCTGTGGTTGATTGGAGCAGGGCTCTTATGGATCATAACAGGATTGCTACTGCGGCGCGGCGGAATGCAGGGGTTCGGTTGGCTCCTGCTGGCGATCGCCTATGCGGTAATTCTCTATTCAATGGGGGGAGAACTTACGCTCATTGAGATGCAGTGGTTGTGGCTTCCAGAGAGCTTATTATTCATCTGGATGGCTTGGGTGATGCACAGTGTTCTTCCTTCAGCTTCAGCAGGGCTACTGATAGCTTCCCTGATTGCTTGGCATATGCCTGAGGCCGCTTGGCTTGGCAGAATCATCACACTGAAGCTTAATGCTGGTGGCGAGGTTCTGCTATTTATGCTAATGAAGCTTTTTATTACGTTTTACATGGGATATTACTTTAGACAACAGTGGGTGAAATGGATTCGTGAACATCAAACTGTCCAAACGACTACAATGGATTGCGGATTGGGTGCCTGAAGGCAGCAAACTTGCAGATATCGGTTCTGACCATGCGCTGC
Source organism: Paenibacillus suaedae (assembly GCF_032337355.1). Classification (NCBI taxonomy): domain Bacteria; kingdom Bacillati; phylum Bacillota; class Bacilli; order Caryophanales; family Paenibacillaceae; genus Paenibacillus; species Paenibacillus suaedae. The sequence continues at coordinate 951,199 of NZ_JAVYAA010000002.1, read as the reverse complement.
TGCCATCTTATTTGGCGAAGCAAGGCATTATTTCTTATGGCGTCGCAGGTGAAGTGAATCAAGGTCCGTATGAAGCAGCTAGACGCCAAGTGCTCGGATCTCGCTTGGAGAATATCGTACAGGTCCGGCTTGGTGATGGGCTTGCCGTATTGGAGCCTAATGAGGTGGACTGCATTTCTATCGCTGGAATGGGGGGGAGCCTCATTGTCAGTATATTATCAGCTCAACCTGAGAAGCTTGAGGGGGTCAAGCGACTCATCCTCCAGCCGAATGTGGGCGAGGATATCGTTCGTCGCTGGCTTCGCAAGGAAGGCTGGGCACTGCTTAAGGAGCATATTTTAGAGGAAGACGGCAAAATTTATGAGGTTCTGCTTGCAGAGCGCCAGTTCGAATCAGCAGAGACACATAACGCTCGTCTGTACGAGTCTCGGCCTTTATTATGTGGGAAGATGCTGTCAGAGGAGTGGCTGCTGCAATTCGGCCCACTGCTGTCGCAAGCTCCTACAGATGTATTCTTTGAGAAATGGAAGCGTGAAGTAGCGAAGCGGGAGCGTGTACTGCGTACAATGGAACAGGCCGAGAGTGAAGAGGCGAAGCAGCGTCGAGAAGTATTCGTTCAGAACAAAGCGGAACTGGAGGCGATTATTGAATGTTTGCGAAAGGGTCAACAATAATTCAGTGGATGGAGCAGCTGGCGCCTAAGTCATTGGCTGTACCAGATGATCGAATTGGGCTTCAACTAGGTTCGCTAAATAAGGAAGTAGCGAAAGTACTCGTTGCACTCGATGTGAATGAAGAGGTCGTGGAGGAAGCTATCGCTCAGCAAGCGAACCTCATTATCGCTCACCATGCAATCATTTTCCGACCTTTGAAGCATTTACAGACAGATACCCCTGCCGGCCGATTATATGAGAAGCTCATCAAGCATGACATCTCGGTATACATCTCACACACGAATTACGATGTGGCAGTAGGGGGCATGAATGATTTGATGGCGGAACGCCTCCAGCTTACGAATGTCCGTGTCCTCGAAACGCTGCAGCAGGAGCAGATGCACAAGCTGGTTGTATTTGTACCGCAGACGCATGCAGATGAAGTTCGTGCTGCAATATTGGATGCCGGGGCTGGGCACATCGGGAACTACAGCCATTGCAGCTTCAATAGTGAAGGCTTCGGCACGTTCAAGCCTGGCGACGGCACGAATCCGCATATCGGACAAGCGGGCAAGCTGGAGAATGTACCAGAAGTACGAATTGAGACAATTATTCCGAAGTCGGTTCGAAGCCGTGTGCTGCAAGCGATGTTTAAGGCGCATCCATACGAGGAAGTCGCTTATGATCTCTACCCTGTAGATATTCAAGGAACAGAGTATGGCTTGGGCCGAGTAGGCAAGCTGACTGAAGCTGTAACTCTTCATCAATTGTCAGAGCAGGTGAAGAGCAGCTTCGAGGTATCGAATGTACGCGTGGTCGGCAATCTGGAGCGTTCTGTACGCAAGGTTGCTGTCCTCGGCGGTTCAGGCGCCCGATATATCCATCATGCGATATTCCACGGAGCGGATGTGCTCGTCACGGGAGATGTGGATTACCACACTGCCCACGATGCACTCGCTGCAGGTCTTGCAATAATTGATCCGGGCCATAATGCAGAGAAGATGATGAAGCAGGATGTCGCAGGACGCCTGCAGCAGGTGGCATCTGACAAGGGAGTATCGACGCAATTCGTAGCTTCTTCCACAAATACCGAGCCATTTCAGTTTTTGTAAAAGTTGACGGTTGAGTTTCTTGCGCGAAACTTGTATACTAACGAATGTTGACGGAAAGTTTGACAGACAATCGCTGGTGACTTGGTCACGAGAGGAAAGTCCGGGCTCCATAGGGCAGGGTGCTGGATAATGTCCAGTCAGCGCGAGCTGAAGGATAGTGCCACAGAAATGGACCGCCGATGGCTGCTTCGGCAGCACAGGCAAGGGTGGAACCGTGGTGTAAGAGACCACGAGGAGCGTTGGTGACTTCGTTCCTGGTAAACCCCATCTGGAGCAAGACCTAATGAGATGCATGCCCGCAAGGGCAGCCTTAGCCCGAGGTGCGTCTGGGTTGGTCGCTTGAACCGTGCAGCAATGTACGGTCTAGATAGATGATTGTCACTTTGTAGTGGAAGGGTAGCTCCCGTAATACCACGATCAGTACAGAACCCGGCTTACGGCAAACTTTCCGGAGCTACAACACTTATTGTTCGAAGGATGCATTGTGTACGGAGTGTATAATGCAGATGTCTAACAAGAACGAGTCAACTCAGCTGCTGCATTTGGTTGCACAGCATCAATACAAGATTATAAGAACCCCCGCACACAAGCTGTGCGGGGGTTTTTGGTTGGAGGACATCAGCTACAATGTCCCATCCCATGGCCATAAGTCGTTTACGGCTGGGAAGCGGGGATTATTGAAGATGGCGTAGATGGACGCTTCACATATTGAGCAATCGTGCGCTTGATTTCGCGTGCAATATTTTGCGGAAGCAGCGACAATGATGTTGTTCCTTGCTCTGCAAGGCTTAGGGCCTGTGCGACATCAATTTCACCATAGCCATAATACATATCTTTACCCGGTGTTCCTAAGTCGACTACACTCTGCCGCATAATATCGTACACCTCCGTATTCTTTAACGAAGGATTCACGGAGCGAATAAGTGCAGCCAATGCGGATACATGCGGGCAAGCCATTGAAGTGCCTGACAATGCCGCATATTGATTGTTCGGATACGTGCTTGCAATCGACGTGCCGGGCGCCACAACATCTACGTAGTTGCCGTAGTTGGAGAAGGAAGCGCGCTTCTGATTCGCATCCGTAGCGGATACGGCAAATACTTCAGGATAAGCAGCAGGGTATCCAGGACGCCGGGTATTGTCATTGCCCGTTGCAGCGATCAGCACGACATCGCGATCATAGGCATACTTGACTGCATCATGCAGAAATGCGCCATCGACATAGTTGCCTAAGCTCATGTTGATGACCTTGGCTCCATTGTCAGTCGCCCAAATAATTCCTTCCGCAACAGAGTACGATGTACCTGATCCGTTATTGTCAAGCGCTTTGACTGGAAGAATCGGATTGTACCATGTAATCCCGGCAATGCCTTCACCATTATTGACAGTAGCGCCAATAATGCCGGCTACATGAGTACCATGTCCGACTTCATCTTTTGGAGGCTGGTTTTTATCAAAGACGTTATAACCCTTCAGCAGCTTGCCTTGCAAATCACGATGATTGGAATCGACGCCGGTATCGACAACCGCCACAATGACATCTTTGGCCCCTTTGCTCGTCATCCATCCTCGGTTCGTATGGATATTCGGCAAGTTCCATTGATAAGCCTTGTACAACGCATCATTTGGCTCCTCAGCAGCATCCCCTTGTGTCGGTTCATTCAATGTCTTGGGGCGAGCTTGAGAAGAAGGAGTCGATGGAACTGGTGAGGGCTTCTCATTTGTCATATATAGAAAATGAGGCTCACTGTATATCGGATTGAATTGTTTGAAATAAGAAGTTAATTGCTTAACACTCATCTTATGAGAACGAAACACATACGTGTAACCGAGCTTGCGCGGGTGTGCGCACCCAGTATCCCGCATCATACGCTGCAATTGAATGGAGTCGGGGTCAGAACGGAAGCGCACGACGATTTCATTCTCATAATAATGGCTTGTGCCGGCGTTATCTTCTCCGTCTTGAACCTTTACATCCCGCATCGAGTTGGAATCGACAGACTTGACACGGTACTTGGATTCAGGCGGGTAAGGTACAAGTCGAAGATTTTTTTGCTGATGCTTGCGTACGGTCTGGATGACATCTTGATTCACGATTGCGACAATCCCCTGCTGCGATTGGGGAGAGGCAATGCCAATGACCATATGGCTTTTCCCATTCACTAACACTTCAGGAGAGGAATATGACTGCTGCTTCGTTACGTTCATGGTAGCAGTCCGAACATAACTCTCGAGCTGCTTGTTGGCGTCCCAGCGCTCATCCTTCGGTACATTTCCTTTCTCCCAAGCGGTTGAACCACCTTCGACCCATTTCATGTACACGAAGTGGGGATGGGATTTCATAAATTGCTGAACGGTATCCTGCTTCTGGGCATGAGTCTTGGCTCCCCAATTGGCAAGCGCATCTTCCAGATCACGTCTGGAATCAATGGCGAACATCCGGCTTGTGCGTGTAACGTCCTGATTCAGGATTTGTTTTTTCATGCTCTCTTCGTGTGCGGCTGTCGTCATGCCCCTTGGCTCGGGATGGCGATCTGGAGCCCACAATAGCGGAATCGTAAGTACGGCTGCACAGAGAGCAACTATTCCAACCACATATCGTCGCTGCATACAACTTCCTCCTCTAGCGTTCCTTCCTAATTGTCCTGCCTTTTGATATCAAGCGCCTCTCGGCTGCAGATATCGTATCGTGAACAGACCTGTTTATAGGTTGAGAATTGGTACACGAATTTATTCGGGACGCGGCGGAAAATGATACCCATCATGATCGGATTGTGGTAGGATGAAGGGGAAATGAAAATGATTCCAAATCGGATGCCCGAAGAGTTGAAATTCCAAATGGACGAATGGGGTAAGGGGGAGCTTTCATGCCAGCATCCAATGTGAAGCAGCAATGCGAAGTTTCGAAGGACAAACTTAAGGAAGCGATTGATAAGCTTGAGCAATTTTTAAATGAGTATTCGCTAACTGCTCTTGTTCAAGGGAATGAGGAAGACGAGACTGTTAGTTTCTATAAAGGATTCCTGACGGATATTCGGCATTTGCTCGTATTCACGGAGCAGAGCTATGAACGGCTGGGTGTTGCGTTAAGAAGAGCAACCTTTGATACGGCATTTGGCGAGCGCTGCTTGTACGAAGTGTATCATCATTGTGTGAATGCTTTCTTCTACCCGAAGAATGAGTGTTATTCAGAGGATGGTCGATACGCGTATACGGGTCAAGACGCAATTCGTTTCCGGAAGAAGCCTGTTCGAGCAGCGAGGGATATTGTTCTGTCGGTTGTGAAGCTGTTCGAAGATCTCCGCGATGAGCTGGCCTATTATGAGAGTGACTATTTAACGCAGCGTCGTATGCAAGGCTCGAAATAAGGAATTCCAAATATATCAATTACGAAGACGTTCCGTTTATGCCACGGAGCGTCTTTTTCGTTAGATCATGGCAGGAAGAGAGCAGGATATGACATCACGGACTAGGACATGCTGATAACACGGAGGTGATGGATGTGAGTGAAAAACCTGTAGTTCGCTGCAGCGTATCCAACTGTAAATTTTGGGGGGATTTTCGCTGTCAAGCTTCTGAAATTATGATTGATATTGATGCACATGCTAATGTAAAGGCCAATTCAGAGTTCGCGGACGAATCGTTCCGAGGCGATCATAAGGATACAGCCTCTAAGTCCTCTTCAACATGCTGTCAGACGTTTGTGCCCAAATGATCTTGAACGGAAGCTAGGAGTGAGGTGTGATGTTAGGTCACAAAGCACGCAATTCACGCCGTTTGAAGCGGCACCGGGTTAGAAGTCATACCGCGAGAAATCGAGAACAGCAGCAGGATGTAGAATTTGGGCAAGAAGCGGGAACTCTCTCAGACACGCTTCGCATTGCAACACAGCATTCGAAGATCAATCATTGGTCGGGTATTGGCATGCTGGCCGTTATTTTCTCGATTATCGCCTTCTTTCTATTTCCAATTCCGATGGGGATTGGGGCCGCCGCGTTAGGTGTTCTTGCCTACTTGCAGGGAAGTCGTTCATCTGGAATCTTTGCGACCGTTGCTGGGTTATTAGCCGTCCTTGTCCAATTCATAACGATGTCATCATAAGTGAGTATTCAAGCTTGAACCGGTAAGTTGCCCCGGATCAGGCTTTTTCTATATGGGGAGCAAGGGAGCATTAGCTGCATGAAGGATCGATAAGAACATGGGATTAGGGATGGTGCTTTTATGTTGAAACGTGTAAAATAAGTAACATCTTATTTCGTACATGAGATCAACAACGGTGAGGAGCCGATTGCGCCTCGATCCGATTTTGATCTTTTTTGTTGTCATGAGGAGGGAATGTGGTGAGCGCAACTCAGTTGTATTTCGATCATTGTGCATCGACTCCCCCCCATCCGGATGTTATTCGGACGGTTGCGGAGGTGATGGGGCAGGTGTATGCCAACCCTTCATCGATTCATGGTGCTGGGGGGCAAGCAGAGCAGCTTATTCGACGCTCGCGCGAGGTTGTAGCTCGTGCCCTGGAAGTGGAGCCCGAAGATATACTGTTCACATCAGGGGCGACAGAGAGCAATAACATTGCTATATTCGGTATTGCGAAGGCCTATCAAGCTGCAGGCAAGCCAATCCATATGATCGTATCTGAAGTTGAACATGCATCCGTATATAAATGTGTTCAGCAGCTAGAGCAGGAGGGGATTGAGGTTACCTACCTTCCTGTGGATGAGAACGGCCGAGTCCGTCCTGACGAAGTGGAGGCTGCAATTCGGCCTCATACAATACTCGTTAGTATCATGCACGTCAACAATGAAATGGGTGCTATACAGCCTATTGGAGAAATTGGAGATATGCTGCGCCGCTACCCAAAAGTAACGTTCCATGTGGATGGGGTGCAGGGCCTAGGGAAGGTTCCCGTTCGTCTTGCTGAATGGGGTGTAGACCTATATAGTCTCTCGGGACATAAGATTCAAGGGCCACGTGGGGCTGGCGTGCTCGTTAAGCGGAAGCAAGTCGCATTGAAGCCGCTAATGTATGGAGGTTCTCAAGAGGGGGAGCTTCGTCCTGGTACAGAGAATGTCCCCTGCATTGTAGGGCTTGCTAAGGCGGTCAGACTAGCGGTCGAAGGGCAGTCTGAACGCTATGACAAGCTTGTTCGCCTGCGTCAATTCGTACTTGAACATTTGTCACAGATGAAGCCGCTTGTTGTGAACAGTCCTGCTGTTCCATATGGCGCTCCACATATCATCAATGTATCATACCCTGGAATGAAATCAGAGGTTGTGGTTCACGCCCTCGAACAGCGTGGCATTATTGTATCAACACAATCCGCGTGTTCATCGAAGCTCCATAAGCCCAGCCGTGTGCTGCTGGCGATGACGCATGACTCTCAAGTTGCTGCAAGCGGAATCCGCATCAGTCTGGATACGAACTGCTCTGAGGATGAGTTGAAGCGGCTTGTACAGAGTTTCAAGCAAATGACAGAACAATTGCAATCTCTTGTGCAGCGATAATATAGGTATTGGAATCGATAGCAAGCGAAAGGCAGGGAAAGAGAAAATCATGGAATACGATATGATTCTTCTTCGTTATGGGGAAATCACAATTAAAGGCAAGAACCGCAGCAAGTTTGAAAAGGCAGCTTACCAGCATGTCAATGCAATGCTTAGTCCTTTTCCTAATGCTAAAGTCATTAAAGAATACGGTCGACTCTATGTTGAGCTGAATGGTGAGCCATTAGACGAAATGATTCAAGTGCTCAAGCATGTGTTCGGTGTGGTGTCCATTAGTCCAGTTAAGCGAACTCCTTCTGAGCTAGAGCCGATTATTGAAACGGCCGTCCAATTAATCCGTGAGATGAATCCTGCGGATGGGACAACCTTTAAAGTTTCTGCGAAGCGTGCTTGGAAGGGATTCCCGCATGGCAGCCAGGAGATGAATTACCTTGTTAGTGCGCCTGTGCTGCGCGAGTTTGAGGGGCTTAAGGTCGATGTGCGCAAGCCTGAAATTGATTTGCGCGTTGAGGTTAGAGAAGAATGGACCTATGTGTATAGCGAAGTTGTACAAGGTGCGGGAGGCTTCCCATTGGCATCCAACGGCCGCGGCGTGCTGCTTCTATCTGGGGGGATTGACAGTCCAGTTGCCGGCTATGAAGCATTGCGCAAAGGGCTGCAACTGGATGCGATTCATTTCCACAGCTATCCGTTCACAAGTGAACGGGCGCAGCGGAAGGTGCTCGATCTTGCTCAAGTGCTTGCGAACTATGCAGGACGGATGCGTGTGCATATGGTTCCCTTTACAGATATCCAGACTCGCCTTCATCAGAGTGGACATGATAACTTACTTATTACGTTGATGCGCCGTGCCATGCTGCGCATTGCCACACAAATTGCAGAGCAGCGCAATGCGCTGGCAATCGTAACGGGAGACAGCTTGGGTCAAGTTGCGAGCCAGACGCTTGGCAGCATGAATGTCATCGGCCGTGCGACAGATCTGCCATTGCTTCGTCCGCTTGTTACGGTGGACAAGGATAAGATCATTCGTGAAGCAGAGTATATCGGAACTTACGACTTGTCCATTCTTCCCTATGAAGATTGCTGTACTCTATTCATTCCGAAATCGCCGGCGACGAATCCGAATTTGAATATCGTTGAGCATGCGGAACGTTCTATCCCCGAGCTGGATGATCTCATTAAAGCTGCTGTGGAAAACACGGAAGCGATCCTGCTGAAGGCGGGCGGCTCGCCTGATGATGCAATCGTGTTGTCGGGTAAAGACAAAGACAAGGTAGCGAATGCGAATGAGCCTGCTCAGGTTGTACAGATAGCAGATGAGTCTGCTGGGCCGGCAGCGCCAGCAACTGGAGATTGGTTCTAAACAATTGGATTGACTTGTTCTGCGCATTGGCTAGCGAATTGCGGAATAGCTCGGCCTCCTCTGTCATAGACCTAACTACAGGGGAGGGACGGGCTGTGGAATCGATATGGTTGTTAGTGGAGATTATGCTGATTAACTTGGTGCTTAGTGGAGACAATGCAGTCGTAATTGCCATGACGAGCAGACGCTTGCCTAAGCAACAACAGCAGCAAGCCATCTGGTGGGGCGCCGCAGGCGCGGTTGTACTTCGTATTGTGCTGACTGTAGCGGCATTATGGTTAATCAACATTCCGCTCCTGAAGGCAGCGGGAGGGGTTATGTTGTTCGTTATCGCGGTTCAACTGATTGCTGAACAGGAACCTGCAGATACCCGGGATAACGAGGCCCACTCCTTATGGGGGGCTATTCGAATTATTCTATTAGCCGATGTGGTCATGAGTCTCGACAATGTGCTGGCGATTGCAGCGGTAGCCAAGGGAAATCTGGCATTTGTTGCAATCGGCATAGCGCTAAGTATTCCCATTATCGTGTGGGGAAGCGGGTTCATCAGCATATGGCTTCAGAAAATGCCGCTGCTTCTGTATGCGGGTGCAGGGATACTTGGCTATACCGCGGGCGAGATGATTGCGTCTGATGAACGATTGGCGGTATGGCTGCCCGCCATGTGGATCAAGCTTCATTACGGATTCCCGTGGATCGCTCTTGCGCTCGTCGTGCTGCTCGGATTTTGGTTTCGGCGCCAGGTACGTTATTAGCTCTTTTTGATCTTCTGCAATAGATAGTCGGAACAGATGCTTTGTACCTGCCGTACGCTGATGGCAGGTTTTTTCTATTATGAATAGAGGGCGGTTATGGAAGTCTCAGGAGGGTTTGGTAAGGGTATTGTGTTTTTTTCAAGGAGCAGGTAGTAATTTTACGAACTTTCATATACACTAGAAAAAGTAAAAAACGACGCGAATTGCGTCACATCGTGTCCGAATCAGAAATCTGGACATGGAGGTTGACCTATGCCTAGAAACCAACAAGTGATTGGCATTGCTATATTGGCTGCAGGCTTATTCATTTTGCTTGGGAAAATGGGAGTGTTTGCTTTCATCGGCGGTACGATGTGGCCGCTCCTCATGTTCCTTATTGGTATTGCCTTGTATGTATTTGCACGAATGGCAATCCTGCCGCCTGTAATGATGGTTCCAGCAGGTATGCTGACGATGTATGGCGTCCTGTTCATGCTAAGCCACTGGATCAATTGGAGACTGTTCGGGTATTTATGGCCACTGCTTCTCATTGGGATTGGCGTGGGCCTGTATGGATACTACGCATACGATCCATACCATCCGAGAGGCGCATGGCAAGGCGCGCTGTTGTTCGGTGGGGTCGGTGTATCCATGCTGATCTTGATGCTCGTATTTGCAATTGGTACGTATATGATTGCCGTTGCACTCATACTTGCCGGAGCAGGGCTTGCATTTGGCGGACTCAGAAATCGATTCCGTTAATGGAAGCACTAGCTGGCGAACATGTAAGCGTAAAGTTCTGAAGTGTCCGTGCTAACATGCTTCAGAATGACCTATCGTAGGAATAGATGCCGCCCTCTATGGCGGCTTTATTCGTGGTTAGCTTGATTTGGATTTTTGGTATGATTCCACACCCAGAAAGGAAAGATTTTACGATGCAAGACAGAAGCTTACTTCGCAATATCGCAATTATCGCACACGTTGACCACGGGAAAACGACGTTGGTAGACAAACTGCTTCAACAATCCGGTACATTCCGTGAGCATGAAGCTATTCAAGAACGCGCAATGGACTCCAATGACTTGGAGCGTGAACGCGGAATTACGATCCTGGCTAAAAATACAGCCATCACGTACAAAGATAACCTGATTAACATTGTAGATACACCAGGCCACGCTGACTTCGGCGGCGAGGTAGAACGCATAATGAAAATGGTTGACGGCGTATTGCTCGTCGTGGATGCATTTGAAGGCTGCATGCCGCAAACGAAGTTCGTACTTCGCAAAGCGCTTGAGAGCCAATTGACGCCAATTGTTGTTGTAAACAAAATTGACCGTCCAAATGCTCGTCCAGAAGAGGTCATCGACGAAGTGCTTGAGCTGTTCATCGAGCTTGATGCGAATGATGAGCAATTGGACTTCCCAGTTGTATATGCATCTGCGCTTAACGGTACATCGAGCATGGAATCCGATCCTGCGAAACAGGAAGAGAACATGCAGGCATTGTATGAGACGATCATCTCCCACATCCCTGCACCAACTGAAAATCCAGAAGAGCCATTGCAATTCCTCGTTACTTTGCTCGATTACAACGAGTACATGGGACGTATTGCGATTGGTCGTGTGAACCGTGGTACGATCCGTCAAGGTCAATCTGTAGCGGTTATTAACCGTGAAGGGAAGACGAAGCAGGCACGCATCGAGAAGCTGTTCGGTTTCCAAGGGTTGAAGCGTGTTGAGCAAGAAGAAGCTGGAGCGGGCGATATCATTGCCATTGCCGGCATTAAGGATATTAACATTGGTGAGACGATTGCAGATCCGGCGAATCCAGAAGCACTTCCGGTTCTTCATATTGATGAGCCTACTCTGCAAATGACGTTCCTCGTGAACAACAGCCCATTTGCAGGGCGTGAAGGGAAATGGGTTACATCACGTAAGCTGCGCGAGCGCTTGATGAAGGAACTGGAGACAGACGTCAGCCTTCGTGTTGAAGAGACCGACAGCCCGGATGCATTTATCGTGTCAGGTCGTGGTGAATTGCATTTGAGTATTTTGATTGAGAACATGCGCCGTGAAGGATACGAGCTGCAAGTTTCGAAACCAGAAGTTATCATCAAAGTTGTGGATGGTAAGAAGACGGAGCCGATTGAGCGCTTGCTTATCGACATTCCAGAAGAAGCTACAGGCCCGGTAATGGAAAGCTTGGGAACGAGAAAAGCAGAAATGGTCAACATGATTAACCATGGCAATGGCCAAGTGCGTTTGGAGTTCTTGATCCCTGCACGTGGTCTTATCGGATACAGCACGTACTTCTTGACGCTGACACGCGGATACGGCATCATGAACCACGCGTTTGACAGCTATGGCCCATATGCTGGCGGTCAAGTTGGCGGACGTCACCAAGGCGTTCTCGTATCGACAGAAACAGGAAATTCAACACTGTACGGCATTATGTCCGTTGAAGATCGCGGTACGTTGTTCGTAAACCCAGGTACGGAAATTTATGAAGGTATGATCGTTGGTGAGCACAACCGCGACAACGATATCGTCGTAAATATTTGTAAAGAGAAGGCGTTGACGAACGTTCGCTCCGCAACCAAAGACGATACTGTCAAAATGAAAACTCCTGTTCTATTCTCTTTGGAACAAGCTTTAGAGTATTTGAATGATGATGAATATTGCGAGATTACACCGTCTTCTGTACGGTTGCGCAAAAAAATACTGAACAAAAGCGAGCGTGAACGCGCAGAAAAGACGCGCAAAGTATCCGAATCCCATGTATAATGGGATTTGGACAACTTTGGCAAAGGAGTGAGCGTTTACGATGCAGGAATGGTTGGCTTCCCATCCCTTTGTAAGTTATGCGCTTATTTATCTGTTAATCGTGTATGTGTTCAATAAAGTCTTCCGTGTGCAGAAACTCCCGATATTGAAGGAGGTACTGATCTATTTGCTGATGGGATTGGGCGCGTTTGTTCTGCTCATCTTTCAAATAGACAAGCTGCCAATCATTCAATGTTTGTTTGTCGCGGTCGCTTTAATGTTCATGGTACGCATTCGCTATTTTATGGAAGCTCGCCGCAAGAAGGCGACAGATTCAAAGAACTAATGGATTGTGCGTCATCGTTATCACCATCACCGACACGCAAAGGGGAGAGAAGGCCGGATGATGAAGCTGCAAGTTGCACTATTCAATTGGCTGCAAATTCATATTGTGTCTGAGCAGCGCCCGGATGATGGGGCAGCGAAGGAGACGGTACAATTTTTTGAGACAATCTTGAAGGAGGATCATCAACTGACCTCCTTCGAGGCTTGCTTGGATGGATCGGATGAGCGATATGTCATTACGTATTGGCGGGAAGAAGAAATGAGCACAGAAGTATTCGACCGCGAAGATGCAGAGCGATTATGGCAGGACATCGAAGCGAATCCGAAATACAATGAGTAAGTGAGGTAAGATATGAATTCATCGACACCATTGCCACCTAGAACGAAGCAGAAACGGCGGAAGTCGCCTGAGAGGAAGCCCTCCGAAGGGAAGTCTTCCACGAAGAAGCGAGGGATGCCGAAATGGTTGAAGGTGACCCTTATCACCGCGCTTATCGCAGCTGTTGTCGTTATATTCATTGTCGGATATTTTGCTTGGTATGCGAACAACAAGTTGAACGATATTTCTACAGTTGCTAAACAGGGCGGCGGCAGTTCAACGGTGCAAGATACGCTTTCACCGAACAAGGAGCCTTTTTCCTTCATCTTGCTCGGTATCGACTATCGGCCAGAGCTGCCTGGACGTCGTACTGATGTTGTCATGGTCGGCGCAATGCATCCGGAAACACAGGAAGCGGTGCTTGTTTCTTTGCCGCGTGATACGTATTTCGAACTGCCCGGCTATCATCCGGATAAGCTAAATCATTATTATCCGAAGTTCTTCACACTTAAGGAGCAAGGCAAGTTGGACAGCGCTACTCCAGAAGATGAGATGAAACTGATGCTTGGCAAGTATATGGGCATGCCGATCGACTATGCCGCAGTGATTAACTTCCAAGGCTTCTCTGATGTCGTGGATGCAGTCGGCGGCGTCAACGTGAACGTGGATCAGAATATGTGCTATAACGATAATGCGGATGGAACTCATATCAAACTGAAGACAGGCCAGCAAACGCTCGATGGCAAGAACGCCCTTGACTTCGTTCGCTACCGCAAATCGAACTGCCGTCCGATGACGAAGGGCACGACAGATATGGACCGCAACGTCCGCCAGAATGCAGTGCTGAAGGAAATCGTCGGCAACATGCAATCGCTTGGCGGTCTAACAAAGGTAACAGGCGTTATTGATGCGATGGCTGATAACTTTAAAATTGATATGACACCGGACCAAATTCGCAGTTCCATTTCTACGTACTTGGGAATTAACCGCGATAACATCCACTACATCTCTGTAGATGGGAATTGGGTTAGCCCGTACATCTATCCGGACACGGTGAAGTTGGAAGAGGGCAAGCAGGCGATTAAGGATGTACTTGCCGGCAAATCATTGAAATCAACCTTATCCGGAGAAGGCGGAGCGGACTCGCAGCATGCGAATACAACCCAACCTGGCTCCTAATGGATAAGGGTATGCAATTTTTGAAGCATCATTAATATAATAGAGTAAAGCTGCAATTATGATGTGGAGGAGGTCTGAGTGATGTCCGAAGCTTTGATGATGGGTAATCCCTTATTGCAACATAAGATGTCCCAAGGGTCTCATCTGTTATCCGATCAAACAGGCATCGGGACGGCCTATTGCCCATCTGCAGCTGTTATGCTGGATCATGAATATGACGATGTCTTCATGCGAAAAGCCTAGTGGAACCCCACTAGGCTTTTCGTGCGTCAATATGCTTGTCCGGTCTTCACGCGGCCGTGCGGCAATCATGCAGCTACATCTGTTTTTTCAGTTTAGGCTGGTCTGTATTGCGGGATGGATCAATATGTTGGACGTCGCTTGGCATCTGCGGCACGATGCGGCCCATAATATCTGCAAGTTCTTCTGTAAAGCCAGAAATAGGGTGGCCTTGCCGAATATCAACCGCCATCTCATGAAGACGCTGATTCAAATCGATATCTGCGGTAACAAGTGCATGGGCGCCATATTTGTCTTTGCTGAGAACCTCTGCAACGGAATATTTGACAGTTCCGACTCGAGAGCGTTCTAGGCTCGCATCGACGTCAATCCCGACAATTGCGGTATTGCCGAATACGACACAGTTAACGTTGCGAACCCCCGGCACCTTCCTAGCCAGCGCAGTTAAGTGTTCGCGAACGGCTTCCCGATCGTGAATGACCGGTTTTCCATTATTCGTCGATCTCGCCTTAACTTGATTGGAGGAGTTATTCGTAGCAGCGTGCTTATTCGCGTTGCCGCATCCGGCGATGAGTCCGATGACAAGCATGGCAATTAGCAACATACGCATGAATTCATCGTTCCTTTCTTTGTTCGTTGGTCAAATAAGTAGTGCGGCATGTGTACTGACTATAGTGTGAGCGGTGCCTGCATTTTTTATGTAACACCGAGCGCGGCTGTCCGCTGGTGTTGCAAGTACGGGCATGCGAACTGAAAGGGAGATCGTATGAGTAAAATTTTTGTACTGGATACGAATGTGTTGCTGCATGATCCGAACGCATTATTTGCATTTGGCGACAATGAAGTGATTATCCCGGCAGTTGTACTGGAAGAGATTGATTCGAAGAAACGAAATGCAGATGAAATCGGGCGCAATGCCCGTACTGTTTCCCGTTTGCTAGACGGGCTTCGCGATGTAGGCCATCTTCATTCGGGGGTTAAACTGCACAACGGTGGAACGTTGAAGGTGGAGTTGAATCATCGCAGCTTTGTCAAAGTACAGGAGATGTTCGGGGAAGTATCGAATGACAATCGGATCTTGGCCGTGGCATTGAATTATCATTTAGAGCAGGAGGAACGGCAACCCGAGCCAGCAACTGTCATTCTAGTAAGCAAGGACGTGCTTGTGCGAATCAAGGCAGATGTATTGGGATTGCATACAGAGGACTATATGTCAGATCGTACCGTACAATCTGGCGATGAGTTGTATAATGGCTGCGTCACCTTATTCGTTCATCCTGGGGTGATCGATGAATTTTATTCCTTCCGGCATCTCCCCATCCGCAGCTTAAATGTCAATATGTCATTTCACCCGCATGAATTCGTCATCTTGAAAGATAACATGGGGACGAGTAAGTCTGCTTTGCTCAAGGTGAGCGCAGACGCCAAGAAGCTTGAGCCGCTATTTCTCAGTAATGATCCCGTGTGGGGCATTACTGCACGGAACGCTCAGCAGCGTATGGCGCTTGAGCTGCTGCTCAATGACGATATTCCCCTTGTTACTATGGCAGGGAAGGCAGGTACAGGCAAGACGTTGTTGGCGCTTGCAGCTGGCCTCATGAAGGTGGAAGATGAGCGCAAGTATAAGAAGCTTCTCATTGCAAGGCCAGTAGTGCCAATGGGGAAGGATATCGGGTACTTGCCAGGGGAGAAGGAAGAGAAGCTTCGGCCTTGGATGCAGCCGATTTATGATAATTTGGAATTTCTGTTCGATACGAAAAAAGCTGGGGACATTGAGAAAATATTGCTGGGTATGGGCAATATCCAAGTTGAGGCGCTCACTTATATTCGTGGCCGTTCCATACCAGGACAGTTCATCATCATTGATGAGGCTCAGAATTTGTCCAAACATGAAGTGAAGACAATCGTATCCCGAGTCGGGGAAGGAAGTAAAATTGTCCTCATGGGAGATCCAGCGCAGATTGATCATCCTTATCTGGATTCAGCAAGCAACGGTCTCACCTATCTGGTGGAACGGTTTAAGACAGAAAGTGTAAGCGGCCATGTCACCCTTGAGAAGGGAGAACGCTCCCGACTCGCTCAGCTTGCAGCTGATCTCCTATAGAGTCATTAGTGAGCGACAGCCCTCAGAGCCTCTGGATAGTCCCAGGGGCTTATTTTTTTGCTCTAATGACGCATTCAGATAGGGACAGCTAGTGCGTTCGGTGCTACAATAAGGATGTGGAAAAGTCAAAAATGGTAACGTGGGAGGAGAATGAGTGCCGAACTTAAAAAAGCTGCTAGTTGCGGTTATTATGATTTTCGTTTCGTTACTCTTGCTGTCCCAATTTCATATAGATGATCAATTATTCGTACCATCACAGCCCTCAACGAATGAGGTAGCCAATCGCCCGCCTAAGGCGAAGAAGAGTCCAGAAACGTGGAAGCAGCTAAGAGTGCAGGTGAACCTGTCACCTATATCATTTATCCAACTCAATCAAGCCAATCAGACTTTTATTGACGAAACGGGCATCTATGTAGAGCTTGTCAATACGACAGATAAATTGACTGATGCTGATTGGTTCAATCAGCTGGTTCAGGAATATAGTGCGGACATTATGCTGTCAGACAGTGTTTCCGTAATGGGCTTTGCCAAAAAGGGGTGGCTGCTGCCGATTGAGCAGTCATCGAATGCTGGTTTCTCCTCTCCGGCATGGCTAATGAATCAACTGAAGTGGAATGGGTATACGTGGGGAGTACCTGCTCAGATTGATCCTTATGTGCTGGTATGGAACAAGGAATTAATGGCCGGCAGAACCAAAGAATCCTTGCCTTCTAATTGGGAGGAGTGGAAGAGGATCCTTGACCCTAGCAGTCAGGAGGGGGCTTCTGCTCTGCTTGAGCGTGGTACAGCTGCTGTAGAATTGCGTGCTATGCCTCAAGCCTGGTTTGCCTGGCATGATGGAGATAAGGAAGCCTTCTTATCGTTAATTCGGCGGTTGGGCTTGCTATGGCCGGAAGTGAATCAAGCGCCATTGATGCGTGCCGATTGGTATGCGAAGGGAGTTGCCGACAATGCGCAAGGATCCGGTCTTAAGTGGAACCAACAGTTAGCCCAGCTGGAGTCTTATCGAGCTCATTTTATACCTTGGGGAGAGAAAGCGAGCAAATCAGATACGTGGGATTTGCTGCGTGCCGGTCGAGTAGCCTTTGGGATCGTTCCCTATTCGGAAGCAGTGGCCGAGGTTAGTGAACCGCTAGCGATTGAAGCGCCAGCCGATGTACATCTTCCTGCTGGGCAGTGGGCAACGAGCAGAAGCTATATGATTGCTTCCAGTTCACAGCATGAAGCGGAGGCAAGGCAATGGATTGATTATATGACGAGTCTTGCGGTTCAGCGAGAATGGTACGATACATTGTCTGTGCTGCCTGCTCACGAACAAGCATACATAGATCGCTGGAGAGATATCCGTCGCTGGCTGCCAGATATGTTCCTGCCTCAAGCCAATCAAGGAGCGGCGTTATTTCATGCAATGGAACCGATTTATGGATGGATTGGGACAGCTGAGCTTTGGCTGAAGGGGGCTGCAACAACAGAGCAGCTCCAGAAAGAATGGAATCATTCAAGCACGATCAGCAGATAGCGGGATTGAGTATCCATCCATGGTACAATGCACTGGATACGGCCATCTGCTGATTCTCTGAACGAGGAGAAGCCCTAGCCTTACCGCCTTACCAGCTGAGCGCCAGCTTGACGGTAAGGCTTTTGTCTTCAATTGTCACTTCTTTGGCTTCAATAAAAGATACGAGCTGCTTCGGGTAGAATCCAAGATCGAATTTTTGCTCCAACTCTGTACGCGTCGACTCGGGCAGTTCAAGCCCATTGAACAACATTCGATCAACATGGAACAAGATTCGATTCTCAGGTTCCGATTCTATCGTATAATGTCCTTCGATACGTACGCTCATGCCAGAGCGCGAGCCTTCAGCGGCGATCATGCCTTCCTTGAATTGGAATGCAAAGGTTTCGAACATGGGATCCTGCTCACGGAGAAACTGATTGAGTTGTTCTTCCTTGACTGTGATCGTATAATTAGTACCCTCGATGCTAAGGCTTCCACTATTTTTGACAAAATCGGGGAGCTTGTTCATCGCATTCGCCAATGCTCGGAAATAATGACGAACTTCATAAAGTCCAACGTTCTGCCAGTAAGTTGTAAACTCTTGTATAAGTGCATTCATCGCTTTAGGATCATTGCTGGCCGATATGTCAGCGTCCAGCTTCTGCTGCAGCCGCTTGAGCCGATCGCGCTGATCAATCAGCTGAGTGCGTACCGTTGAAAGCTCCCTTTCCAGACGCATATGCTGATCTCTTGTCTGACGCAAGGCTTGCGTTTGTTCCTTATAGTCATTCATAATGTCCTGATCAGACTGGAAGAGGATCTGGAAATATTCGAATAACTGAAACATATCTTGCAGCTGATCCGCAGAAAGAACAGCCTGGAGCATCATGTCTCGTTCTCCAATATAATAAGCGCGAAGCACACGACCGGCTTGTTCTCGCTTCTGTTCCAAGGCGGCTTCGCGGGTCTGAAGCTCAGCTTCCGTTCGTGAACGTTCTTTGGCTGTCGATGCTTCCTGAACGGAGATACGATCGATCTCCTTATCCAGTTCTGTGATAGAGAGACTCTGTTGAAGCAGCTGCAGCTCTTCAGCGGTAGGCTGAATGCTCCATTGTACAGGTGAAGCTGGCTCCGCACCTGTCGCACACGGAACGATCGCGATGAGCTGCATCGATAGTAGAAGTCCGATAAGCGAGCGCCATGCGCGTGTCGTTGTGGTCATGAGGCGACCTCCTTAAATAGTTGCACAACATTATCGTATGTTCAGATCGGGTTGGACATGACCTGAACCCGTGGTTGTGTACATAGAGTTGTATACATGGATGATACTTGCATGACTTAGCAAGATACTTCTATTGAACCTGCATAGATAGAAAGGAAGGACTGTATGTCTCATTATCAGCCGAATCCCGTCCTCATTCAATACTTAATTAACCAAATTGAACAATCCGATAGCAGCTGCATCCCTTTCTCGCAGTTTATGGGCACCTGTCTGTATCACGCAACAGACGGATATTATATGTCAGAACGACCGAAGATCGGGCGTAATGGCGATTTCTATACAAGCTCGAATATCGGCTCAATCATGGCTGAGATGCTTGCTGTCTATGTAGAACGACGCACAAGGGAGCGTGGCTGGGATGCTGATTCCATCACGCTGGTAGAATGGGGAGCTGGTACAGGACGACTCGCACTGCAGATGAGCCAGCGGCTTAAGTATGATCGCTTCGAAGGCTATAAGCATGTCATTGTGGAAAGAAGCCCTCATCATCAGAGACTAGTATCCGAATTGCTCGGAGGAGAGCGGGTTCCAATTACTTGGTGGGATGAACAGGTGTTTGAACAAGAGGCTCCTACACGGCGCCTGTTCGTTGTAGCCAATGAACTGCTTGATGCATTCCCAGTCGAGCGCATCCGGCATCATGATGGCCGGTATGAACAGTGCTATGTGAAGTGGGATGAGGAGAAGGAGCAATTCATGCCGCTATGGCTGCCCGCAACGGAAGATATTCTCCTATGGCTAGAGGAGCATGAAATTCAACTTGTGGATCAGCAAATTTTCGATGCGGGGATTGCGATGACGGCTTGGATGACCTCAATTTTAAGTCAGGTGGGGGAAGCAGAGTTCATATTTATTGATTATGGGGATGGAACGAATGAGCTGACAGCAGCACATCGGATGGAGGGGACACTGATGTGTTACCATCGTCATCAGGCTCATGACAACCCTTGGATTCATATTGGCGAGCAAGATATCACGTCGATGGTGGATTTCGATATTTGCCAGCGTGTTGCGAAGCAAGTGAATGCTGCGATCATCGGTTATATGACACAAAAGTCATTTTTACTCGAACAGGGGTTGCTAAATGAATTGCAGCAGCATACCAACCCAGATCCGTTCAGTGCGGAAGCGCGTCGCAATCGTGCCATTCGACAATTGCTGCTGAGTGATCAGATGAGTGAACGGTTTCATGTACTCCTGCTGTCTTGCGGTTCGGAACCGGAAATTGGAATATTATAAGATTCAACACAAAAGAAGCGCCATGAGATCGCCGATCTCTTGGCGCTTCTTTCTGTATCTATTCATTCTTTCATTCATTATCCGTCCGCAACAAGTCAACAGACAGTGATGCTGCTTAGTAAGGGTTTTTCATAACGAAGACGCTCCAGTACGAAAAGCCGCTGAAGCATACGACCATGTACGCCCAAAACAGCATTGTATATGTACGTTCGGACAATTTCAAGTAACCCAGCAATACAAAAAAAGCAGTCTGCATGAAGAACAGGAGCGCCATCTCAATCATGTCTCCTGCGAACGCCATCAGACCGATTACTAATGTCCAGAAGCCGAGTACGCGATACATCCGTGCCACGATTCATCCCCCTCTCGTTACGTTCAACCCAACATTTACTATTGACATTATAGCGTTCTAGCCATCTGGTGTAAACTGCCAATCTTGATGGATTAACGAACTTTTTCGGAATCTCCCCTTCATTGTGATCTATTGTATGGACAGGCATACGTATGATTCATAGAAAAAATGGATATACATTTTAGTATCCGATAGATTCTATGAACTCTACCATGGGCATAGAGATGGAATAAGCGGTTGATTACCGACTGATCATCCTTCGTCACTTGCTTCAATGCATATGGCGTGGGTGCTGTATACAACCGAATTGAATGAGTGTCGTTAGGAGGGTATCGCATGACAGCAATTAGACAAGATGCGTGGACAGCGGACGATGATTTGATTTTGGCAGAAGTGACGTTAAGACATATTCGAGAAGGAAGTACTCAGCTAGCTGCTTTTGAAGAAGTAGGGGAAAAGATTGGCCGCACCTCTGCGGCTTGCGGATTCCGCTGGAATAGCTGTGTCCGTAAAAAATATGAAGCTGCCATTCAGCTTGCAAAAGCACAGCGTCAAAAGCGAAACTATATGAAAAAGCAGTCTATTGGTGCACAGGTGGCCTCTATTGCATTGGCGGACAGTGAAGAAGTCGGCCTTAAGCCAGAGCTCATTACCGAAGAATCACTTTCCATGGATATGGTGATCCGCTTCTTGCGTCAATGGCGCAACAGTTATCAAGAGCTGTCGCGTCAATTGAAGCATACGGAGAAAGAACTGCATGAGAAGGAAGAGCAGTATCATCGTCTGCGTGAAGAGAATGAGTATCTCTCCAAACAGGTGAATGCCGTTCAAACGGATTACCGTACGGTAAATGATGATTATAAGGCGCTCATTCAAATTATGGATCGTGCTCGCAGATTAGCGATTTTAAGTGAAGAAGAGGACGACTCCAAAACTCGCTTTCGGATGGACGCCAATGGCAACCTAGAGCGAATTGAATAGTTCCATCCGCTTACAGAAAGCGTGAAGGGAGAGCATTGCTCACTCTTTGCGCTTTTTTGTGTTTTTGCATTCGGTTTGATATAACAAATAGGATACTTGTACACAAGGGAAGGTGCCTGATATGGTTATCGATATTATTGGCGGGGGGTCATTGGGGCTGCTTCATGCAGCGATGCTGATGAGAACACGTAATTCAATAGATAGCAGCAATACGAAGGTGAGGATGTGGACACGAACTCCGGAGCAGGCGGAGCTAATTCGTAGTCAAGGGATTCATCTCGAGGATCTGGATGGGAGGCAGGCCCATATCTATCCAGTACATGCCTATCCGTTGGCAGAAGCAGGAAAAGTACTTGAACGGACAGGTATGAGAGCGAGCAGCATATGGTTGTTCGTGAAGCAGACACATATTGATTCTGAGCTTCTTAGTCAGTTAGAGAAGTTTCCTAGAGAGCAGACAGCTTCATTGGTGTGCTATCAGAATGGGGTTGGTCATATGGAAGCACTTAGTGCGATATGGCCGCACGAGCAATTAATATGGGCGGTTACAACGGAAGCGGCTAAGCGAGTAAATTGCAATGAGGTTGTACATACGGGGCACGGGCATACGTCAATTGGCATCTGGGAGCCTGCTGGAAGCCGAACAGAACAAAAGGAATTAGTCAATTCTTTATGTTTGTCAACAAAGAAGTTGCTAGAAAATGCAGGATTTCAAACGTTTTTGTCGAACAACATCGAAGGTATGGTTTATCAGAAATTGCTTGTCAATGTCATTATTAATCCATTAACGGCTGTGCTGCGCATCAAGAACGGTCAACTGCTGCTGCAAGAGGACAGGCTGTCTTTAATGAAGGAGTTGTTCGGCGAGGCTGCTGCGGTATACCGAGCGGCTCATATTTCTATCGATGAAGAGAAGGATTGGGAGCGGGTTGTTCAGGTGTGCCGGATGACTTCGTCCAATTCGTCGTCCATGCTTCAAGATGTAGAAGCGGGAAGAAGGACAGAAATAGAGGCAATAACGGGGGCACTTATCCGAATGGCTGATCGATATGAGGTTGCAGTACCGCTTCATCGTATGATGTACCGTCTTATTCTAGCAAGTTGCGAATAACATTTCCCGTGCTGATCCCTTGTTGAGAGGAGTGAGTCTACCCGAATATGTTTCAACTGATGTTTGACGGATTCGTTCTGCTTTCTTTACTGCCCTTCTTTCCATTTCTTATTACTTGGCTAATTGGTAGGGGGCTGCTTAAACCGAAGAAGAGGGCAATTAAGCTGGCAATGGATATAACGACGGTGTTTCTCATTGCCTCGGTAGGTGGTTTATATAATACGTTGTTTGACTCTAAGGCAGGATTTTATTGGATACTGTTCTTTCTGTTAATCGCAGCAGGGTTAATCGGTGGGTTGCAACAGCAGAAGTATGGCAGGTGGGATCCGAGAAAATTGATTCGTGTCATTTGGCGAATAACTTTCTTCTTGCTTGGCGTACTGTACGTTTTCTTGCTATTGATTGGAATAATTATTTATTCGGCAAGCATGTAGGATAAGCTATACTCATAAAGGTAGATTATTGATAGGACTCATGCGCCAATATCAATGGATGATGGCAGCTAGTTGTTGAATTGTGCATGAAGGAATGGAATACATAATCTTTGTTTTGACGGTCAGAAGCCGCATTGTGTACAATCGAGACGAGGCAAAAAGGGAGGCGGCTATCTTTGAAATGGCCAATATTATCTATTCCGGTTCAGCAACCGCTGACCGTACAGTACATGGAACGCGAACCATCTGTTGTCGAGACGTTCTACGAATATCATCCGGACTTGGATTGGGAGAAGAGAGCGGATTGGGTGGAGCGTTCGGGACAGCTAAGAGTGAATCGCACACGCTTGGCCGATGTGCTTACCCGCTATAATGAGCGGTTCAATAACAGCCAAGCTGTACGAGATTCCATAGAACGACTGAAGGATGAGCGGTCGTTAGTCGTTGTAGGGGGACAGCAGGGCGGCTTGTTTACGGGTCCGCTGCTTGTTCTGTATAAAGCAATTTCCATTATTCGAATGGCGCAAGAAGCAGAAATCAAATTAGCAAGACCAGTGGTTCCTGTCTTCTGGATTGCTGGAGAGGATCATGATTTTGATGAGGTTGATCATACGTATGTGGTAACCTCCGATCCTGCTGTACAGCGTATACGAATGGAGAAGCCAGGTGATCGACGTGCCCCTGTGAGCCATGTGAAGCTGGATGCTGCTGCATGGGAATCTGTTCTTACAGAGCTAGAGAGTTCCTTGCCCAAGACGGAGTTTACACCTGGGCTGCTCGAGCACCTGCGCGAATCAGTGGCTACTTGTGCCACGCTGTCAGATTCCTTCGCAGCGACTATGGGCCGACTATTTGGTGAATATGGACTCGTGCTCATCGATTCGGCAGATGACGGACTGCGCGAGCTTGAAGCGCCTATGTTCGAGGCAATCCTCCAGCACAATGACCGACTGGAGAAGGCTTACGACACCAGTGAGCAGCAGCTTGCTTCTTATGGCTATAGCCCTCAGGCGATACGTTCCGAACACAGCGCGAATGTGTTCCTCGTGCGTGACGGGGAGCGACACTTGCTGCATAAGGAGAACGGGCAATTCGTCAATCATCGCCAAGGAATATCGTGCACGATGGAGCAGATGTTGGACATCGCACGGAATTCACCGCAGGAGCTGAGCAATAATGTATTGACGAGACCGCTTATGCAGGACTATTTATTCCCAGTACTGGCTACCGTGCTTGGACCAGGAGAAATTGCTTACTGGGCGCAGACGAAGCAGGCATTCAGAGAGCTGGGCATGAGAATGCCAATCATATGGCCACGCATGGGATTTACTTGTATTGAGGGGACACTAAATAAGCTTCTGGATAAGTATGAGTTGTCGGTTGAAGATGTTGTGTATCATTACGAAGCAAGAAGAGCTTCGTGGCTGCAAGCGCAGGATGCACTTCACTTGGATGAACGCTTCGAGACGCTGCGTGCAGAAGTGGATACCAGATATACGGAGCTGCTGGAGGACCTTGTCGCATCGCTTCCTGCACTTGGGAAACTTGGTGCTACGAATCATAATAAAGTACTTGAACAGATTGATTTCCTTCATCACCGTGCTAAGGACGCGATGGCGAAGCAGCATGAATCAGGTTTGCGGCAGTGGGAACGGCTGCATGTCTCCCTTCATCCGCTTGGCAAACCACAGGAACGTGTATTGAATATGCTAGGGTATGCCTGCCGTTACGGTGAGAATTGGTTTGCGATGTTGATGGAGGCTCCTGTCGTATGGAGAGGGGAACATCGCATCGCCCTGTTGTCATAAGCTATGTTAAGAGCATGAGCTGGAAAGACCCGATTTCCTGAAATCAAGACGGATCATGAAATGGCTTCTTAATCCAAAATGGGAGAGGATGAACTGTCCATGAGTAATACACCAACTCGTAATACAAATGCGGCAAACAAGAGCATCATCCGAGATATTGCATTGGCACCAGAAGGTCATTTGAAAATTGAATGGGTTCAAGCGCATATGCCTGTGCTTAACCGCATTCGGGAACAATTTGAGGCGGAGCAGCCGTTCAAAGGACTCAAAGTAGCAATATCGCTTCATTTGGAGGCGAAGACCGCTTATTTGGCGAAGGTCGTTCAAGCTGGCGGCGCAGATGTAACGATAACAGGAAGCAACCCGTTGTCGACGCAGGATGATGTATGCGCTGCGCTAGTTGAAGACGGCATTACTGTATACGCCAAGTACAACCCAGATCCGGAAGAATATAAGCAGTTGCTTATTCACACATTGGAGACGAAGCCTGATTTGATTATCGACGATGGCGGAGATTTGGTCTCGATTCTGCACGCTGAGCGCCCTGACTTGCGTGATCAAGTGAGAGGCGGCGCGGAAGAAACGACTACAGGCATTCTCCGCTTGAAGGCGATGGAGAAGGATGGCACGCTTCAATTCCCGATGGTTGCCGTTAATGATGCGTATTGCAAGTATTTGTTCGACAACCGTTATGGTACTGGTCAGTCGGTATGGGATGGCATTAATCGTACAACGAATCTGGTTGTAGCCGGCAAGACGGTGGTCGTGGTCGGGTACGGATGGTGCGGCAAGGGTGTTGCCATGCGTGCCAAAGGTCTCGGCGCGAATGTCGTTGTTACCGAGGTGGACGCGATCAAAGGCGTAGAAGCCTACATGGATGGATTTACAGTGCTGCCGATGATCGAAGCCGCTCGTGTAGGAGATATCTTTGTGACCGTCACAGGCAACCGTGATTGCATCCGTGGTGAGCATTATGACGTGATGAAGGACGGTGCCATCTTGTCCAATGCTGGACATTTCGATGTTGAAGTGAATAAGCCTGAGCTTGAGGCTCGTTCCACATCTGTACGTACGGTACGCAAGAACATTGAAGAATACATGCTGCAAGATGGCCGCAGTATCTACTTGCTGGCTGAAGGCCGTCTAGTCAATCTGGCTGCAGGGGATGGCCATCCAGCTGAAATTATGGATATGACATTTGCGCTTCAAGCAATGTCCTTGAAATATGTAAATGATCAATATCAATCCATTGGGAAAAAAGTTGTCAATGTGCCGTATGAGCTTGACGAGCAAGTTGCACGCTACAAGCTGGAGTCGCTCGGAATCTCCGTAGACACGCTTAGCAGCGAGCAAAAGTCTTACTTGGAGAGCTGGCAAGAGCACTGATGGAATGAAGCGATGAAGCCTGTATCAGACAAGAAGGAAGAACCGCCATTAGCGATATGCTAGTGGCGGTTTTATTTTGGGTATGAAGCTTACCTATGCAACATATTTCTTGGCAATTCGTCTATTGATTGAGTATGGAGAACAAAGCCATTACATCCAAGATATCCATGCCAAGATGATAGAGGGGGCATACGGGATGAAAAAGAGAAATTGGGGATGGCAAACAGTCGTGCTGGCGTCGCTTCTGCTGTTGCTGCTTCTTGGTGGCTGTAGTTCGGCATCAGACAGCCAAGGGTTAAAAATGGCGGGGAATACAGCGCCAGAAGCGGCTCAGATGGAAGCGACTAGTAATGATGCTGCTGTAAGCAGAGAGGAACCATTACAGGTGGGTGCGGGGCAGCAAGTGCAGGTAAAGACCGATCGCAAGCTCATTTATGAAGCGCAGCTTCGCATGGAAGTTGCCGACTACGGGGCTGTGAAAGAGAAGCTGAATCGATTCATTGCGCAATCACAAGGCTATGTGCTGCAATTTTCGGAGACGGACAGCGAGCGAGGCGGATCCTATGTCATTAAAATTCCTGCTGTTGGATTTCAATCGTTCATTGATGAGCTAGGCAAGTGGGAGTCGATCTCCTATACTCGTCAATATTCGGCTAATGATGTGACCGAGGAGTATGTTGATTTACAGGCGCGGCTTAAGGCGCGCCGCACAGTAGAGTCAAGACTGCTGTCCTTCATGGAGAAGGCCACGAAATCGGAAGATTTATTAAACTTCTCGAATGAACTGGGGAATGTACAATCGGAAATTGAACAAATTGTGGGGAAAATGAGATATTATGATAACAATGTAGCGATGTCCACGATTACATTGGATATGGTTCAACGGCTTAAAGCGAAGCGTGGTCAAGCGCTTGAGGATGCATTTGGAACTCAAGTTGCGGATACCCTTGTAGGCAGTTGGGACGCTCTTGTAAAATGTGTGAAGTCTATTGTTCTCGTGCTTGTTGCGCTGCTTCCTTTTCTTTGTGCGCTGCTCATTATCGGAACTCCGATCTGGCTTATCACCAGAAAGAAGAGAGGAAGGAATGGAAACTTGAGCGGGAATACCGGGGAGAATGTGTTGGGATCAATAACACCAGCAGATGCTGAGGCGGCAGAGGCAGCATTAGAAGACGCAAGTAAAGACAAGGCTGCGGATTCTTCTGAAGTGCAGAGTGACACAGGCAACTCGGCTGTAGACAATGGCGAAGATAGAAGGTAAGAGCATGATTAGGCATGCTGATGTCCTGTCTTTGTATGTGTTAATGGAAACATATCCAAAATTTATATAGGCCTATTTCGCAATAAAATCCTGCTTTCTAGCAGGATTTTTTTCTTTTATGGCGAAGTATACATTCGTTGTGGAGGAAAGTGGGGCACTGTGGTGGATTTAGGGGGAGGAGTGGTGGCTGATGTTCATGGGCGAGTATCAACATAGCATCGATGACAAAGGCCGTCTCATCATACCTGCTAAGCTGCGTGACTCTTTAGGAACCACATTTATACTGACTCGAGGGTTGGATCAGTGTCTCTTCGTCTACCCTATGAATGAATGGGAAGCACTTGAGCAGAAGTTAAAGGCACTTCCCTTAATGAAGGCTGATGCTAGAGCCTTTACCCGTTTCTTCTTTTCTGGGGCAAGTGAATGTGAATGGGACAAGCAAGGTAGGGTTACAATCCCTTCCCATTTGCGCGGCTATGCACATTTGGAAAAAGAATGCATGGTTATCGGTGTCCAGAATCGGGTAGAGATTTGGAGCAAGGATGCTTGGGAACAATATGTAGAGCAGTCGGAATCCGCATTTAACGAAATTGCGGAGACGTTGGTTGATTTTAATTTTTAGGTGAACATCAGGACTATCATAACGCATCGCAGCTAGATGGGAACCGAAATTGGGAGGTATTGCGTTGTTTCATCATATTACCGTGTTGAAAGAAGAATCGGTAGAAGGCTTGCGAATACGTCCTGACGGCATTTATGTCGACTGTACGCTAGGAGGAGCTGGACACAGCGAGCGAATTGTTTCTCAGCTGTCATCTGCCGGAAGACTAATTGCGCTGGATCAGGACGATTGGGCGTTGGATAATGCGAAGGTTCGTCTTGCGTCTTATTTGGATCGGGTAACGCTTGTCAAAACCAACTTCCGCCATTTGGAGGAAGCATTGATTCAAGCGGGTGTGCCGCAGGTTGATGGAGTTCCGCAAGTGGATGGGATCCTATTCGATCTTGGCGTATCATCGCCTCAGCTTGATGAAGGAGAGCGCGGATTCAGCTATAACCATGACGCGCCGCTGGATATGCGTATGGATCAGAATGGCGAATTGACAGCTTACGATATTATCAATGGCTGGTCAGAAGCCGATATCGCGAAAATTCTATATCAATACGGAGAAGAGAAATTCTCGAAGCGGATTGCCAGAGAAATTGGGGCAGCTCGTGCTAAGCAGCCCATTCAGACAACCGGAGAACTCGCAGAGCTGGTGAAGGCAGGTATTCCTGCTGCTGCAAGACGAACAGGCGGACATCCTGCGAAGCGAAGCTTCCAGGCGCTACGAATTGCTGTTAATGACGAGCTTGGCGCTTTTGAAGATGCCTTGCATCAAGCGGTACGCTGCTTGAAGCCGGAAGGAAGAGTGGCTGTAATTACGTTCCACTCGCTGGAAGATCGGATCTGTAAGCATATTATGAATGAGTATGTTGGAAGATGCACCTGTCCACCGGGTTTGCCAATGTGTGCATGTGGCCACAAAAGTGTATTGTCGTTAGTGAATCGCAAACCAATTGCTCCGAATGATAACGAGTTGGCAGACAACCCGCGGTCGCGTTCGGCTAAGTTGCGTGTTGCTCAAAAATTGGGATGAGGGGGAGCAGATAAATGGCCTATGTGCGCGGCAACCTGGCGATGCGTCCAGAGAGACAGACACAACAGAAGCCTCGATATCGTCAAACGAAGAAGAAGGTAACCCGGAAATCTACTCTACCTACTCGAGAGAAGCTGCTTTATTTGGGCACAATCGGTTTCTGCGCGGGCGTAGCTCTGTTCATTATTAGTGGGTATGCCAATATTTACAACATGAATCTGAAGGTTCAAGAAACGAAACGGGCAACGGTTGCACTGACGAATGAAGTGTCGGAGCTAACGGTGGAGAAGGAGAAGCTGTCCGATTGGAATCGGATTGAACGCGAAGCAAGAAAGAATGGTTTGCGCTTCCCTGAGACATTATCTGAAATTGAAGTATACAAACAACAAGTAGGAAACGATTAAACGAGGGATGAAGATGGTCAAACGAATTAAGTTGCGCACGTTGACGATCGGGGGCTTATTCACCCTCTTTTTTATTGTCATTATTGGGAGACTGTTTTGGTATCAAGTTATTAATCAGCCATTTTGGATGGCGGAAGCCAAGCAGTCTTGGGCTGTGAAGAAGGAGATTACCCCAGTTCGAGGCACGATATATGACATGAATGGTGAAGTGCTTGCAATGGATGCACCTGCATACACAGTAGCGGTCGGCCCTAAGATCATTCAGGAACTGCGCACCTCGAAGAAGTTAGTTGAGAAGAATATTGATGTAGAGCGGCTTATCGTAGAAAAACTGAGCGTCATACTGAAGAAACCTGAGAACGAATTGTATGAGCTCGTCCGTAAGAAGAAAGACAAGGATGAGTTCTATGCGCAGGTAGAAGTTCGCAGTGAAGGCTGGAAGGTGAACGATGAGACTGCACAGAAGCTGAGAGACTTCACAGAAGAGTTGAAGAAGACGACAGAATTGAGAGATGTCGGACTCTACCTCTTGCCTGAGGTGAAGCGCTTCTACGCGAAAGAATCATTGGCGTCGCATGTGCTAGGTTATACAGATAAGCAGGGCAATCCGATCGGCGGAATTGAGAAGCTGTATGACGAGCAGCTGCGCGGAGCGGCAGGGATGCTCCAATATGAGAAAGATCGGATGGGGAATAAGCTGCCGAAGGCTTCGGAAGTATACAAGCCATCTAAGGATGGAGACAACATATACCTCACTATCGATCGTAATATTCAGCAATATATTCAAGATGCAATGCGTGAGGTGTACAATAAATACTCTCCTCATAGTATGACGGTAATAGCAGCAGATCCGAAGACCGGCGATATATTGGGGCTTGCGAATATGCCGGATTTCAATCCGAATTCATATTGGAATGCCAAGGACATTGCAGCTTTTTACAATCATGCGGTGCAGTCTCGATATGAGCCGGGTTCAACATTCAAAATTGTTACACTGGCTGCGGCTGTGCAGGAAGGCATCTTTGATCCGAATGCGAAATTTGTCTCTGGTCGGATCTATGCGGGAGGACGTCCCATCCATGACGTTAACCGAGATGGATGGGGAACAATTACGTACTTGGAGGGTCTCAAGCGTTCCAGTAACGTTGCCTTCGTTAAGCTTGGATTTGAGCAATTGAAGGAAGAGCGCTTGAAGATGTACATCGAGAAATTTGGCTTTGGCAAACCGACAGGCATTGAACTTCCCGGAGAGAATAGTGGTCTTATCCGATTTGAATATCCGGCAGACGTGGCTGCGGCTTCGTATGGACATGGTAAGGTACTGGTAACGCCTATCCAGCAAATTATGGCCGTTGCAGCTGTAGCCAATGGCGGCAAGCTTATGAAGCCGCATATTGTTCGGAAGGTTCATGATCCCGTTACAGGTGAAGTGACCGAGCGCAAGCCAGAGGTAGTGCGTCAGGTCATTGAACCAGGCGTTGCTAAACAGGTAAGCGAATATTTGGAACAGGTTGTGGCGGATCAGCAGATTGGTACAGGTAAAAATGCATACATCGAAGGATATCGCGTTGCCGGCAAGACTGGTACAGCATTGAAGGTCATTAATGGTGATTATGCCTCGACTCGTGCGATGGTATCTTTCGTCGGCTATGCTCCTGTTGAGGATCCGCGTATTGTACTTCTGGTTGTTGTGGATGATCCGCAGGATTATTGGGAAGGTGGAGGCTTTGTAGCGCCGCTCATGTTCAAGAAGATCGTATCGCAGTCGCTGCGTTACATGGGTGTTCCTTCTTCGATCTCCGGACAAGACAAGGACAATGAGAAGAAGACGGGGGCGCCAATAACCGTGAAAGCACCTGATATTCAGGGCTTGAAGCCTTACGATGCCAAACAGCGTTTGGCTGAGCAAGGCATCGTCTTCGAGACGGTTGGAGCAGGGGAGAAAGTGAAGCGTCAATATCCGGCGCCAGGCGAGCCATTGGCAATTGGCCAACGGATATACCTGCTTACTGACGAGCCTGATAAGCTGCCTTTGCCGAACTTTAAGGGCAAATCGCTGCGTGATGTCATGGAGATCACCTCCATGCTCGGTTGGGAAGTTCGAGTTGATGGAGAAGGCTACGTTACCGAACAAAAAGAAACCAATGAAAATGGGGCGCGTATCGTTCATATTAAATTGGAGCCGAAACATCCGTAAGGTGTGAGATAGAGAAGGAAAAAAGTGGTCTTGTGTAGGCTTGCGGATCATCCTCTTGAAGCTTGTTCTATCCGCTGGTTGTCCCGAATAGGTTGTTTATGAACCGATGTCGGACGAGGGAGGGTATATATGAAGGTTACAGGGGTGACGATCCGTAAGAGGTTAATCGTTGGAATGGTGCTCATATCGATTGGATTTATCGCGCTCATTGTCCGCTTGGCGTATGTGCAGCTGTGGGAGGGCAAAGAACTGGCGAATCTGGCAGAAGATTCGTGGCGGAGGGAGATTCCCATTTCCCAGAAGCGCGGTGAGATACTGGATCGCAAAGGCGAAAGAATCGCCTACAATATCAGTTCTCCAACGATATGGGCTATTCCTGTGCAAATTGAAGACCAGAAAGCCACTGCAGCACAAATAGCACCTCTCCTTGGGATGAAAACGGAAGTTGTAGAGCGCATGATTGCGAAAGGGCAGTCTGTGAAGCAGATTAAGGGCGGCGGTCGTAAAATATCGCTTGAAACAGCGGAAAAAGTGCGGGAGTTGAACTTGCCGGGGATCGTCGTGGCAGAGGATAATAAAAGATATTATCCTTATGGCGATTTGGCGGCTCATATACTCGGCTTCACCGGTATAGACAATCAAGGGTTGACAGGTATTGAACAGAGGTATGATTCTGCATTAACCGGCTTGCGAGGGAACATCGCTTATTTGTCTGATGCAAGCGGCAATCAGATGCCGAATTCCTCAGAAAAGTACATCGTTCCTCGAGATGGATTAAATTTGCAATTGACGATTGACAAGCAGATACAGACAATTATGGAGCGGGAACTTGATCGTGCGATGGAGGAATTGAAGCCGAATCAGGCGCTGGCGATTGCCATGGATCCGAATACGGGTGAAATTTTGGCAATGGCAAGCAAGCCAAGCTACGATCCGGCTCATTACAAGGACTTCCCCTCTGATGTATATGATCGCAACCTGCCCATTTGGATGACTTATGAGCCGGGTTCTACGTTCAAGATCATCACGCTTGCTGCTGCGATACAGGAGGGCAAGGTTGATCTGTACAATGAACATTTTTTTGACCCTGGACGTGTAGAAGTCGGTGGAGCGAAGCTGCGCTGCTGGAAACGCGGGGGTCATGGCAGTCAGACCTTCTTGGAAGTCGTCCAAAATTCGTGCAATCCGGGCTTTGTTGCACTTGGTAATCGACTGGGTAAAGAGACATTGTTCGATTACATACGCAACTTTGGTTTCGGACAGAAGACAGGCATTGACCTGAGTGGAGAAGCAAGCGGGATTTTGTTCAAGCTGAGCCGGGTAGGCCCTGTTGAGCTTGCCACTACTGCGTTCGGACAAGGGGTATCTGTCACGCCTATTCAGCAAATTACGGCAGTGTCAGCGGCCATCAATGGAGGCAAGCTGTTCAAGCCTCATGTGGCGAAGTCATTCATTCAGCCGGAGACAGGGATGGTTGTTGAAGATATTAAGCCGGAATTGGTCAGACAAGTCATCAGTCCAGAGACCTCAAGCAAGGTGCGTGATGCTCTTGAACATGTGGTTGCTCAAGGCACGGGGAGAAATGCTTTTATCGATGGTTATCGCGTTGGTGGCAAAACAGGTACCGCACAGAAGGTTATCAATGGCAGATATTCGCCGAACGAGCATATTGTATCGTTCGTTGGCTTCGCACCTGCTGATGACCCGAAGGTTGTTATCTATACAGCAGTTGATAATCCGCAAGGCATACAATTCGGTGGTCTTGTAGCCGCACCGATTGTGAAGCGGATTATGGAAGATACGCTCCATTATATGGGCGTTGAACCGCGGAAGGAACAAGTTTCTCGCAAGTATCGTTTCGATGAGACGCCGGTTGTTGTCGTTCCTAACTTAGTAGGGAAGACCTTGACTGATATCTACGAAGATATGAATATGAATTTTCAATTAGCCAAATCCGGTACGGGCAACACCATTATTCATCAGGCGCCTAAGCCCGGAACCCGTGTAGATCGAGGATCTACGATTCGAATCTATATGGGAGAAGAGAAAGAGACGGAGGAATAATTCATGCAACAGATGCAATTGGCTGAAGCTTGCTCACGAATGCTGACAGCGAAGTGCAAGGGAGACGAACATACAGTCGTAACAGGACTCGCGATGGATTCACGCCATGTGGCGCAGGGGGATCTGTTCTTCTGTATTTCTGGTACGGCCGAAGACGGTCATCGTTATGCAGAGCAGGCGGTTCAAGCTGGTGCAGCTGCGCTTGTGGTAGAACGTGAATTGGAACTGCCAGTTCCTCAATTGATTGTGAAGAGTGCTAGACATGCACTTGCAGTACTGTCAGATGCGTTCTATGGTTCACCTAGCCGCAGTATGAATCTAATTGGCATTACGGGAACGAACGGTAAGACAACAACCACGTATTTGATTGAAAAAATCTTGAATGATGCGAAACGAAATGCAGGTGTCATCGGAACGATTCAAATGCGTTATGCAGGCAAGGTGTTCCCAATGTCGCGTACAACTCCGAATGCCTTCGAACTGCAAAAGTCGCTTCATGACATGGTGAACGAGGGTGTAGATGCCGTGGCTATGGAGGTATCTTCCCACGCACTCGTACAGGGACGTGTACAAGGCTGCCGTTTCCGTACGGCTGTCTTCACGAACTTAACACAAGATCATCTGGACTATCACGAGACGATGGAAGCATATCGTGAAGCCAAAGGCCTGTTGTTCTCACGGCTAGGCAATATATTCTCTGACGCTGAGGAAGATCGCTCCTATGCGGTGCTCAACGCAGATGACCCGGCTTCTGAATACTTCGCAAGCATGACAACCGCTGAGACGATCATGTATGGCATGACAGAGCAGGCGGATGTTCGTGCCGAGAATATTCGGATTACGGCAAAAGGAACGAGCTTCACAGTTCATACATTCAGAGGCTCGGCAGACATTCAGCTGCGCATGGTTGGTAAGTTCAATGTATACAATGCATTAGCAGCGATTGCCGTAGGACTCATTGAAGGCATCGAACTGGATGCGATTCGTGTGAGCCTTGAAAGTGTTGCTGGAGTTGACGGGCGTGTAGAAGCTGTTGAGGCAGGACAATCCTTTGCCGTGATCGTGGACTACGCGCATACACCGGATGGACTGGAGAATGTGCTGCAGACGGTGAAGGAGTTCGCTGAAGGACGTGTCATCAGTGTATTTGGCTGTGGTGGAGACCGAGATCGTACGAAGCGTCCGCTGATGGCCAAAATCTCGGCGAAATACGCGGATTATTCCATCGTAACTTCCGATAACCCTCGTACGGAAGACCCTGATTTGATTATTAAGGATATTGTAGCGGGCCTTCATGAAGTGAACTTGGATCCAAGCCGTTATGAATGCATCGTTGATCGCCGTGCTGCCATCACGAAAGCTATTGAAATGGCAAGCCCGCACGATGTAGTATTGATTGCGGGGAAAGGCCATGAAACTTACCAAATCATCGGCAAGGAAACATTTGACTTCGATGACCGCTTGGTGGCCAAAGAAGCGATAAGGGGCAAAGTTCAGTGATTGAAACGACGTTACGAGAAGTAGCGGACTTGTGTGGAGGGACACTCTCTGATCCCTCCTATGGAGACCGCACGGTAAAAGGGGTTAGCACGAACTCGCGCAAGATCGATTCTGGTGTATTGTTCGTGCCGCTTCAAGGGGAACGATTCGACGGACATCTGTATGTGGATCAAGCCTTGAAGGATGGGGCAGCGGCTGCGATGTGGCAGTCCAATCATGATGATATGCCGCAAGGCTATCCGCTCATTATGGTGGACAATACATTAGAGGCGCTTCAGCGGCTGGCACAAGCTTATTTAGCCCAGCAGGAGGTTAGGGTTGTAGCCATTACAGGTAGCAATGGCAAGACGACCACGAAGGATATGATTGCTTCTGTTCTTGCGGAACGTTATCGTGTTCACAAGACGGATGGCAATTTCAATAATCATATTGGCCTTCCGTTAACGATATTGTCCATGCCGAAAGATACGGAAATTGCAGTTCTCGAAATGGGGATGAGCGGAAGAGGTGAAATTGAACTTCTGTCTTCCATCGCTCAGCCTGACGCAGCAGTCATTACAAATATCGGGGAAGCGCATCTGCTGCAGCTTGGTTCCCGGGAAGAGATTGCGCGTGCTAAGCTAGAAATTACTAGCGGACTACGAGAAAATGGAGTGCTCATCTGTCATGGAGACGAACCACTCGTTGACATGGCACTTTCAGAAGAAGCGACGAAGCGGCCTGAGCATATGTCAGTTATTCGCTTCGGTGCAGGTATGCAATGTGATGTTCGACCAGAGCATATCGATCTTCATGAGGCGGGGACAACATTCACAGTTGCGGCATCAGGCAGTCAGAAGGCGTTGACTGTCGAGCTTCCGCTCTTAGGCAAGCACAATGTCATTAACGCGTTGGCTGCTATTGCAATAGGCCGTTTGTTCGGTCTGGCTGACGAGCAGATTGCGCATGGTCTTGGCAATGCACAAATAAGCGGGATGCGATTTGAACGGACGATTACGTCTGGCGGATGGGTGTTGTTAAATGATGCCTATAATGCAAGTCCGACTGCGACGAAGGCGGCGCTTGACGTGCTTGCTGGACTGCAGGGCGGCAAGCGGATTGCGATTCTCGGCGATATGCTAGAGCTAGGCCCTGATGAGGCGAGGCTCCACTATGAAGTAGGAGCATCCATACGCCCGGGCAGCTTGGATCTATTGCTCACGTATGGCGAACTGGGCCGTGAAATTGGAACGGGTGCCCTGCAACATTTTGCAGAGAACGCCGTTTATTCATTTGATGATAAGGCAGCATTGAAGGCTTGCCTGCTGCAGCATGTTCAGGCGGGCGATACCGTGCTTGTGAAGGCATCCAGAGGAATGAAACTAGAAGAAGTTGTTAATGAATGGACTAGTGTCCATCATTAATGGGTTGTGTAACGGGAGGTGTAAGGATTGGACTTCAAGTTGATGTTAATGACAATCGGTGTATCTTTTCTCCTAGCCGTCATATTGGGCCCGTTAACGATACCGCTTCTTCGTAGGTTGAAGTTTGGTCAGCAGGTTCGTGACGATGGTCCGAAGGCTCATTTGAAAAAAGCAGGAACGCCAACGATGGGTGGCGCAATTATCTTACTTGCGTTTGCTCTCTCTTTCCTTAAATTTTCGGTGATGGATACCGATTTCTATGTGCTGCTTATCGCAACACTTGGATTTGGCTTAATTGGATTTTTAGATGACTATATTAAAATTATTTTTAAACGTTCGCTCGGTTTAACTGCAAAGCAGAAGCTGATTGGACAGCTCATTTGTTCAGGACTCATTTGCTTCCTGTTGTGGCAGTCCGGTCACAGTACAGTTATTTCGATACCAGGGACGTCTCTAGGGCTTGATTTCGGATGGTTCTACTATCCGTTCATCGTCCTGATGATGCTTGCCGTGAGCAACGCGGTCAACTTCACAGATGGCTTGGATGGCTTGCTTGCCGGTACAAGTGCGATTGCCTTCTCGGCATTTGCAATCATCGCGATGCAGGCATCGGAAATATCGGCTGCGGTCAGCGCAGCAGCTATGGTTGGCGCAGTACTCGGGTTCCTCGTGTTCAATGCGCATCCAGCTAAGGTATTCATGGGCGACACAGGCTCGCTCGGGATTGGTGGAGCCATTGCAGCGGTAGCGATTCTAACGAAGACAGAACTGCTCATCATTATTATTGGCGGTATCTTCGTCATTGAAATGCTGTCGGTAATTATTCAGGTCGTATCCTTCAAGACACGCGGCAAGCGCGTGTTCAAGATGAGCCCGATCCATCATCACTTTGAACTGTGCGGATGGTCGGAATGGCGAGTAGTTATTACGTTCTGGCTTGCGGGAATCGTATTGGCCGGACTTGGATTATGGATCAACAAGGGGATGTAACGAATGAATCACCCAGAAACGTATCAAGGGAAGCGCGTCGTCGTACTTGGCTTAGCCAAGAGCGGCGTCAGCGCAGCGCAATTGTTCCACAAGTTCGGTGCGATTGTCACCGTCAATGATAAGAAGGATCGCGACAAGTGCCCCGAAGCTTCGGTATTAGAAGCTTTGGGCATTTGTGTTGTATGCGGGCATCATCCAGATAACTTGATCGATGAGCAGGTAGCGCTTGTAGTCAAAAATCCGGGAATCCCCTATACGGCTCCTCCAGTAGCCCGTGCTGTGGAACTCGGCATCGAGGTCGTAACGGAGGTAGAGGTTGCGTATCAGCTGAGTCCAGCTCCGATTATCGGGATTACGGGAAGCAATGGGAAGACGACAACGACAACATGGGTAGGCAAGACGTTGGAAGCTGCAGGAATGAAGCCGATTGTTGCAGGCAACATAGGCACTCCGCTTTGTCAGGCGGCTCAGGATGCGAATGAGGACAATACACTGGTTGTGGAACTCAGCAGCTTCCAGTTGAAGGGGACAAGCGCTTTTCGCCCTCACATTGCATGCTTGCTTAACATTGCTGAGACACATCTTGACTATCATGGCTCGATGGAGGATTACGTCAATTCGAAGGCACGATTATTCGCCAATATGGGAAGCGAAGATATTGCGGTGCTGAACGCAGATGATGAGACTTGCTGTAGTCTTGCATCCGATATTCAAGCGACGAAGTGGTGGGTATCTTCGATGAAGCGCGTGGAGCGCGGCGTATTCGTAGAGCCATCCTATGAGGTTGAGGCGAAGGAAGAGGAGCGAATGATCGTCTATGCAGATGGCACAGGCCAAATGCATCGGATTCTTTCTGTCGTGGAACTCGGCATTCCAGGAAGATATAACGTGGACAACGCCTTGGCAGCGTGTGCCATTTCGATTGCTGCGGGTGCAGAGCCTTCAGCACTTGCAGAGCCTCTGCGTTCGTTCCAAGGGGTAGAGCATCGTCTTGAATTCGTATGCGAGCAGGACGGTGTGAAGTACTACAATAACTCCAAGGCTACGAATACGAAGGCTACTCTGATGGCATTGGGCGCATTTGAACGCAATATTATTCTTATTGCGGGTGGACTTGACCGAGGGCTGGACTTCCATGAGCTGATCCCCATTATGGGAGAGCGAGTGAAGGCAGTTGTTACGATGGGCCAAACGCGTCACATTATGAAACAAGTTGCCGAGAAGGCAGGTTTAACGGATATATCTGTCGTCGACAATGTAGATCATGCAGCCGACGCAGTGAAGGAAGCTGTCGATATGGCGCACGCTTATGCGAAGCCAGGCGATATCATTCTCTTGTCACCAGCATGTGCAAGCTGGGACATGTTCCCGTCTTATGAAGATCGGGGACGCATGTTTAAAGCGGCGGTGCATAGTCTGTAGTAGGGGGGTGTTCAAGCCCCTACATTGTCCTAATAGAGGTGTACCGCATGGTCAAAGCACGCACTGCGCCCGATTTGTGGCTAATCGTCTCGGTACTGTCCCTGCTATCGATCGGTATGATTATGGTATACAGCGCCGGTGCTGTTCTCGCCTTCCGGGAATATGGAGATTCGTTCTACTTCGTTAAGCGTCAATTGCTGTTTGCTCTGCTGGGGATTGCTGCGATGTTCGTTACGATGAATACGGACTATCGCGTATGGAAGCGATATGCGAAGATTGGACTTCTTATTTGCTTCGTGCTCCTGATTGTTGTTCTCATTCCGGGAATCGGCAATGTTCGGGGTGGGGCGCGAAGCT
Source organism: Paenibacillus suaedae (assembly GCF_032337355.1). Lineage (NCBI taxonomy): Bacteria > Bacillati > Bacillota > Bacilli > Caryophanales > Paenibacillaceae > Paenibacillus > Paenibacillus suaedae. The sequence goes on along the minus strand of NZ_JAVYAA010000002.1, from coordinate 911,552 downwards.
GGCTAGGCATCGGTTCGTTTGGCATACAGCCGTCCGAGTTTATGAAGCTCGGGATGATTCTGTTCATGGCCAAAATGCTCTCCGAGGAGCAAACGAGCATTACGAGCTTTACAAAGGGGTTGCTGCCGCCGCTTGCGATTATGGGAACGGCGTTCGGACTTATCATGCTGCAGCCGGATCTCGGTACAGGAACGGTCATGGTTGGTGCGGTGCTGCTTGTTATTTTTGTGGCGGGAGCTCAAATGAAGCATTTGCTGTCGCTTGCTGCAGTTGGGGTAGCTGGGTTCGTTGGACTCGTGCTCGCTGCGCCCTATCGGCTTCTGCGGATTACCGCATTTCTTGATCCTTGGCAGGATCCGCTGGGGGCTGGATACCAATCGATTCAGTCGTTATTTGCTATAGGGCCAGGCGGTCTTATGGGACTTGGCCTCGGTGCAAGCCGCCAGAAATACAGCTATGTGCCTGAGCCGCAAACTGATTTTATCTTCTCGATTTTAGCAGAGGAACTAGGATTTTTAGGTGCAGTTACGGTTTTGATTTTATTTCTTATCTTAGTGTGGCGAGGTATGCGAACTGCTCTGACGGCGCCTGATAAATTCGGCAGCCTGCTGGCGGCAGGCATTGTTGGAATTGTGGCAGTTCAAGTGATCATCAATATTGGTGTCGTAATTGGACTCATGCCAGTTACGGGAATAACGCTTCCATTAATTAGTTATGGTGGCTCGTCGCTGACCTTAATGCTGACTGCACTAGGAATTTTACTGAATATATCACGTTATGCGAGGTGAAAGTCATGCGCGTCGTGCTCAGCGGTGGCGGGACAGGTGGACATATCTACCCGGCAGTTGCCATTGCAAGGGAATGCGAGAAGCAGTATCCCGGCAGCGCTTTTTTATATATCGGAACAGAGAAGGGATTGGAGAGCCGTCTCGTTCCTGAAGAGGGCTTGGATTTTCGGGCGATTGAAATTACAGGATTTCGCCGCAAGCTTTCAATGGAAAACTTCAAGACGATCATGCGTTTCATTCGCGGTGTAGGCAAGGCCAAAGAAATGCTGCGAGAATTCAAGCCTGATGTAGTCGTTGGAACGGGTGGATATGTGTGCGGTCCCGTTGTATACGCTGCAGCGAAGCTTGGAATTCCGACCGTCATTCATGAACAGAATGTGATTCCAGGCTTGACGAATACGTTTCTAAGCCGATATACGAGTACAGTTGCGGTTAGCTTCGAGCAATCTGCTCCGTATTTCAAGAAAGCAAAAAACGTAGTCTATTGTGGGAATCCGCGAGCAACGGCAGTGATGGAAGCGGAGAAAGCACGCGGCTTCGCGACTCTCGGATTGCCGAGCGACAGCCGAATTGTCCTTATCGTAGGCGGTAGCCGAGGTGCAAAGGCAGTGAACGAAGCGATGATCGGCATGGTGCCATTACTGAAGCAATTGCCGGATGTACACTTCGTGTATGTGACGGGGCAGAACTATTATGAAAATACACGGAAGGCTGTGCTGCAGACGAGTGATGCAGTTCGCAATCATCTGCATGTCCTGCCTTACATCAGCAACATGCCTGAAGTGCTTGCGGCAACAACGCTCGCTGTCAGTCGAGCGGGAGCTTCTTCACTTGCAGAGATGACTGCTCTCGGAATTCCTTCCATCTTGATCCCGTCGCCAAATGTGACGAACAATCACCAGGAAGCGAATGCGCGCTCCTTGCAGGATGAGGGAGCAGCCATTATGATTACCGAGAAAGAACTGTCGACAGAAGCTTTGTTCGGCCATATCAAGTCGTTGATGACTGATGAAGCGAAGCGAAAAAACATGTCTGACGCTGCCAAGTCTTTTGGACAGCCAGACGCAGCTGCAAGAGTAGTAGCTGAATTACAACGATTATCGGGCAAGTAAGCTTGCCCGATTTTTTTGTGCCTAATTTACGAGCTTAAGGGGTTTGATGCAGCTATTGTCCTGAAATTGTCAGGACGTCATATAGTAGAAGAATCGGGAATGGGCTCCTGTCACACAACGTTTCGCCCGAACATAATATACTCTATACATCGTGACAGATTCCCCCAGACCGCTGCCTCGTCGTACACTCTTCAAGATTGCACGGCTTGTGAATATGAACCTAAGTATAGCTGGCGGCAGCTCACAATCCTTGTGAGATGGTGTGGCGTGGCTTTGCCACGGAAGCGAGGAAGGCAAATTGGTATGCTGGAGCGACCCTCCATTCATGAAGATGGAGCTATCCACACACAGTGTAGAGCTGTCGAGGCTTGAATATGCTGAGCGCATTCATGAACGGTCTGAAGCGCCGTATCCATGAGTGCAGGAGCGAAGGGGTCGGATGTGTCACGAATAATTGATACTGCTGAGATTGAACTGGGATAGGGAAATTGGTGAGTGAAATGACGGAACCTGTGCATTTTTCGCATACGGCCCTCTGCGCTGCTTAACAGGTTTGTCGGAAATGCGACGCTAAGCTCTTCAGCATAGGGGATGCCAATTTCATTGTTATCACCGGTCAAGCAACAGCGTCAGACGTGCTTGCCCTTATAGCGTGCATTCAACAGATGATACAAGAGATACAATCATGCAGCGTTGGTGCCGAAAATCGAGTAGTGGGTGAGCGGTAATCTCGGAGGTGACACATTGGACAAATTGGTGATTGAGGGTGGAAGGCCTCTATCTGGTACGATTCGTATCCAAGGAGCTAAAAATGCCGCTTTACCAATTATGGCAGCCTCGATTCTAACCGATGGCATCGTTAGGCTAGAGAACGTTCCGCAATTGCTAGACATCGAGGTCATGCAGCACATTATGCGAAGTCTGGGCTGCAGGACGATCCAAGATGGAGGGACGGTCTCCATTGATACGTCAGGCGCCCATTCCACGCATGTGCCGGAGGATTTGATGCGCCAGATGCGTTCTTCTATTTTCTTGATGGGGCCGCTGCTTGCAAGGTTTAAGGAGGTTCACATCTATCAGCCAGGTGGCTGTGCAATCGGTGAGAGGAAGATTGATCTGCATCTGCGTGGACTGCAGTCATTAGGCGCAGAGCTGGAGCATTGCGGCAATCGAATCACATGCCGTGCAGAACGGCTCATTGGGACAGATATTCATCTTGATTTTCCAAGTGTTGGTGCTACGGAGAATGTGATGATGGCAGCCGTTCTCGCAGAAGGAACGAGTGTTATAACGAATGCAGCAAGAGAACCGGAAATTGTTGACTTGCAGCATTTTCTGAACAGCATGGGTGCACAGGTGTCAGGAGCCGGTACAGACACAATTGTCGTTGAAGGCGTTACGAAGCTAAGAGGAAGCCAATATGAAGTGATGCCTGATCGCATTGTAGCGGGTACGCTCATGATAGCCGCTGCGGCAACCCGAGGAGCAGTAACGCTGACCAATGCGCATGCGAGCCACTTGACTTCGCTAATCCATATCCTGCGCCGCGCCGGTGTTCAGATCGCAACGAGTGATGGTATAATCAACGTAACTAGCTTTGGTAGAGCGAAGGCTGTAGAGCGAATTGTAACGTCGCCATATCCTGCGTTCCCGACTGATTTGCAATCTCAGCTGATGGTGTTACTGTCACTTGCTGATGGGGTAAGTGTGATGAAGGAGACGGTATTTGAAGGCCGTTTCCGGCATGTCGAGGAACTCGCCAGAATGGGAGCAGATATTCGGGTTGATCTGAGTAATGCATTTATCAAAGGTGTGCCAGAATTGTATGGTTCGACAGTCGAGGCAACCGACCTGCGCGCAGGAGCGGCGCTCGTTATTGCTGGGCTTGCCGCAAGCGGTCGTACCGTCGTAGAGAATGTTCATCACATTGATCGCGGATACGATAGTATCGAGCATATGTTTACTAGGCTCGGCGCGAAGATTGAACGAATCACGTCTGTGCCTAAGCTTGATATTGCCAACGGATAATGCAATAATTTATACTCGGTCCCCTTCTTTGATACGGAAGGGGACTGTAGTAATTCTCGTATTGATGTTTCTAGTTACTTTGAAATGTGTATTGATAGAAGGGGATGAATCCAGTGTCATTGAGAACGATACCCCCGCTGCCTGATAAGCCGGTGAGGAAGAAACGGATAGGTGTCAGAGTGAAATGGCTGCTCCTCTTCCTTCTAGTTGTGCTGCTTGTTGTCCTGTTCTTCAGGTCATCAATCAGTAAAATAAAAGAAGTTCGCTGGATTGGGAATCACCTCGTCAGTTATGAACAATTAAGCAGCAGCAGTGGTGTGAAGCCGGGTGAACCGTATTTCGGAACGAGTGAAAGTTCTGTTGCGGAACGAATCAAGGCGGAGTTCCCATTTGTCAAATCGGTTCAAGTGGACAAGCAGTTCCCAAGTGTCATTGAAATTTATATTCAAGAATATGCTCCAGTTGCTTATGAGTTGACGGAAGATGGGAGCATCCAAGCATGCTTGGAGAATGGTGCGGTGATCTCGCTGAAGGACAAGCAGAAGCTTGTACTGGAGAAGCCGGTTCTTACACAGTGGGAAGGTCAAGCCGAATTGAAGACCGAGCTAAGCAAGGCACTTGCGGCTACGCCAAGAGGGCTGCTGGCTGATATTTCGGAGATCCGCTACTACCCGTCCTCTTCTTATCCTGATCGGATTAAGATGTATACACGTTCTGGGTTCGAAGTGGTTACGACTGTGCCTCTACTTCCTGATAAGATAGCTTACTTGAGCGGTGTCGTGGAATCTCAGTCTCCTGGACGGATAACGATGCTGAAGGCAGACTCGTATATTCCGTATTCCAGCCTGCCAAATGACATCGAGGCTCTCGAGGGAGCCAAAGAGGACAAGGGAGAAGCTGAAAGCTCAGAGCAGAATAAGGAAGGCACCGGCTCAGAGAATACAAATGAGAAAGTACGTGGATCTGAGCAGGAAAAAGGAGCTGACGCAGAGAATGATATAAAGGAACCTGAGAAAGGCCAAGAAACAAACAAGGAAACGGAATAAGACAATGGTTCATCCATGAATGAGCAAAATATGGAGAGATAAAAAAACTCTACTCAATAAACGGAAAAAATGCTAGAATAAAACTTATGGGTATTTCCGTTCTCTCCTTCTTTTTTCTTCACGTTTTTAAGAAAGAAGACGGTTACTGCTTATATGGAAGGAATTTGTCTTCAAAAAATTTGTAGAAAAAAGAGGGAATGACTAAACTTTGTTGAATACATACAAAGTGTCCGGGGATACAAACATACCAATTGATTGGGAACTAGGAGGTGCCACGGGTTGAGCAGCAATGACATCATTGTGAGTTTGGACATCGGTACATCCAAAGTGCGCGCTATCATCGGGGAAATTAACAACGGAACGCTGCAAATTATCGGCGTTGGATCTGCTGACTCAGAAGGTATTCGCAAAGGTGCGATTGTAGATATTGATCAGACTGTCCAGTCAATTCGTAATGCGGTAGAGCATGCGGAGCGAATGGTCGGCATTGAAATTACGGAAGTGTACGTAGGCATATCAGGCAATCATATCGGCTTGCAATCCAGCCATGGAGTTGTCGCGGTATCGAATGAAGACCGTGAGATTGGCGAAGAGGATATTGAGCGTGTGCTCAAAGCAGCAGAAGTTATTGCTTTGCCACCAGAACGTGAAATCATCGACGTGGTTGCAAAGCAATATGTTGTTGATGGACTGGAGGATATTCATGATCCTCGAGGCATGATAGGTGTTCGCTTGGAAGTCGATGCCACGATTATAACTGGGGCGAAGACAGCTGTACATAACTTGTTGCGTTGTGTGGAGAAGGCTGGCTTGCATGTCAAGGATCTAATATTAATGTCTCTTGCCGGAGGGCAGTTGGCATTGTCTAAAGATGAGAAGATGATGGGCTCCGTCCTTGTAGATGTCGGTGCAGGTGCTACAACTATTGCTGTGTTCCAAGATGGAACGCTTGCTGCTACGTCTACATTGCCTATTGGCGGGGACTTCGTTACGAACGATATCGCATATGGTCTTCGAACCATGTCTGACCATGCAGAGAAAGTAAAGCTGAAGTTCGGCTGTGCATGGATTGAGGACGCGCTAGAGGATCATGTGTTCAAAGTAACGCGTATCGGCAGCAATGTGGAGAAGGAATTCAATCAAGTATTCCTTGCCAACATCATCGAACCGCGTATGGAAGAAATATTCCAGCTTGTCAAAAATGAAGTGAAGCGACTAGGCTTCACGGAGCTGCCAGGTGGGTATATTCTGTCTGGAGGCACAGTCTCTATGCCTGGAGTTCTGAAGTCCGCCCAAGCTGCCATGCAGACTTCGGTACGAATTGCGGTACCTGACTTTATTGGTGTACGCGATCCAGGATTCGTAAGCGGTGTTGGGGTATTGCATCATGTGTTGCGCTCCGTTCGTCCACGCAGTGCAGGTGGCGCCAAGAAAGCGGCAACTCGGAAGCCAACTCCAATGGAATCATCAAACAAACCTAGCTTCATTGATCGGTTAAAAAATATGTTTAGTGAATTCATTTAATAAAAGTTGACTTCAGGCCATCGGTGCACAATGAAGAGGAGATGGAGGACTCATGTTGGAATTTGAATTTGAAATGGAACAGTTGGCCCAAATTAAAGTTATTGGTGTCGGTGGCGGCGGTAGCAACGCGGTTAACCGAATGATTGATAATGGCGTTCAGGGCGTTGAATTTATTACAGTAAATACGGATGCGCAGGCGCTTCACTTTGCGAAGTCCGAGCACAAGCTGCAGATCGGCGACAAATTGACGCGCGGTCTTGGTGCAGGTGCGAACCCAGAAGTAGGGAAGAAGGCTGCGGAAGAATCCCGCGAGTTGATCAGCAATACACTGAAAGGTGCGGACATGGTATTCGTTACTGCCGGTATGGGAGGCGGAACAGGTACTGGTGCTGCTCCTGTAATTGCTGAGATCGCGAAGGAATGCGGCGCATTGACTGTTGGTGTCGTTACGCGTCCATTCACATTCGAAGGCCGCAAGCGTTTTTCGCAAGCAGAAATCGGTATCGAAGCATTGAAGGAAAAGGTAGATACGCTTATCGTAATCCCGAATGACCGTTTGCTAGAAATCGTAGACAAGAAGACACCAATGCTGGAAGCTTTCCGCGAGGTTGATAACGTACTCCGTCAAGCTGTGCAAGGTATTTCTGACTTGATCCAGGTACCAGGTCTTATCAACTTGGACTTCGCGGACGTGAAGACGATTATGACTGAGCGTGGTTCTGCCTTGATGGGGATTGGTGTTGCGAACGGTGAGAACCGTGCTGCTGAAGCTGCACGCAAGGCGATCATGAGCCCATTGCTCGAGACTTCCATTGATGGTGCTCGTGGTGTTATCATGAACATTACAGGTGGCGCAAATCTGTCCTTGTATGAAGTCAATGAAGCAGCAGAAATCGTTACGGAAGCTTCCGATGTGGAAGTAAATATGATCTTCGGTGCGATCATCGATGAGAATATGAAGGACGATATTAAAGTTACGGTTATTGCGACAGGATTCGAGAGCAAGGCGGCTGCGCCAATTCCAGGACGTCGTCCAGCTACTGGCTCGACTAGTTCAAGCTCTGGCGAATCTCAGGAATCTCGTTCCTCGTCTACATTACGCCCGTTCGGCAATCAACCAGCGTCTGATCAGCTGGATATTCCGACGTTTTTGCGTAACCGTCCACGCAGCACAAATAACGAATAATACGTACTACTTTACTATAAGCGTTTGCCCGTTAAGGGCAGACGCTTTTTGCATTTTCCATAACTGCCTCCGACGGCGACTAGCGCTGTTATCTAATGATCCTTCCCGATGAAGATTGGAATGATCGACAAAAAAAGTGCCATTCCACACCCATCATTAGACAGACTTCGAATACATCACTCTTTATACTAATTAATAACTTCCCAATAGTTGGCGGCAGAAAAAGGAGGGAAGCGCATTGACCGTCATCTATGCCGATCTTCTATTCGGCCTAAACTTAGTATTGGATTGGACGCTGCTGCGAATGACTGCGAAGATCCGCGGAATCCCGTTTTCGCGCTGGCGGATCGTTGCCGCAGCAGGCTTGGGTACTGCGTATGCAGCAGTGCTCTTTATTCCTTCTTATCCGATCCTCTATACGTATGTTGGCAAATTACTCTTATCTATACTTATGATCATCTTGGCGTTTGGATTTCAGAATGCCGGATATTTTCTTAAAAATATTGCTGTCTTTTATTTTTCGGCCTTTGTCATTGCTGGCGGGGCATTTGGGCTGCAATATTTGCTGCAGGATGCGCGGGCTTGGACAATATCCGATCGTGCGACACAATGGATGGATGCTCATCGCACTACCTTTCAAGCTGGAATCGGCTTTCTCGTAGTAGCTCTTCCTGCCTCTTACGCATTATTCCGTCTCGTATGGCGACATAGTGCAAGACAGCAGCAGGTAGTGAAGCAGCTGGTGCAATTGGATATCTATATAGGCGATACAGTTCGACATTGTACAGGACTCGTAGATACGGGAAATCATCTGCGAGACCCACTAGGAGGAGCGCCTGTAGTAGTAACGGAGTCGAGGCTGTGGGAGGGCGTTCTGCCTTCTGAATGGTTGAAGAGGCTTCGGTCAGAGCAGCCATTTGATATGCTTCAGTCTTGGAAGGGAACAAGTGAAGACGGAGGAATGCTGGACGAATCCCGGCTGCGGCTCATCCCTTATCGTGGGGTGAATCGTGACATGCAGTGGATGATGGGACTGCGTCCGGATTCGGTTCGGATACGCACAGAGAACGAGACTTATCTATGTACGAAAGTAATTATCGGGTTGGATGGCGGGACATTGTCACATGATGGTGCCTTCCAAGCTATCGTGCATCCAGATTTGCTGCAAACTTCAGAGAATGAGTCTGCCTATCATGCTATGCCGGATTCTACTCACCGCGCTTCGTAAGCGGCCTGCTAGGATGAACATTGCTATTATTCTATCGATTATACTGATGTACCTATACGAACGACCCTGTCATCACTAAGTTGTAGGAGGATTGGCGATGCGTTTGCAATGGAAACTGAGGATGCAGCTTCACTATTATCGGCTGTTATTCTGGCTAGGACTGAAGCGGGATGAGATTTATTATATTGGCGGAAGCGAGGCTCTGCCTCCACCATTAACCAGGGAAGAAGAGGAATTTTTGCTGTCACGGCTGTCGACCGGGGAGTCAGCAGTACGAGCAATGTTGATTGAGCGTAATTTGCGTCTCGTTGTTTATATTGCGCGCAAATTTGAAAATACAGGCATCCATATTGAAGATTTGGTCTCGATTGGTGCTATTGGACTGATTAAGGCTGTTAACACCTTTGATCCAGAAAAGAAAATCAAGCTTGCTACGTACGCATCGCGCTGTATCGAAAATGAAATTTTGATGTATTTGCGACGTAACAGCAAGACAAGAACGGAAGTATCCTTCGACGAGCCGCTCAATATTGATTGGGATGGCAACGAATTGCTGTTATCGGATGTGCTCGGCACAGAGAACGATACAATTTATAAAAATATTGAAGAGCAGGTTGACCGCAAACTGCTGCACAAAGCCTTGGATAAGCTAAGTGATCGGGAACGAATGATCATGGAGCTGCGCTTCGGATTGACAGATGGAGAAGAGAAGACACAGAAGGATGTGGCCGATATGCTGGGCATATCCCAGTCGTATATTTCCCGGCTTGAGAAACGGATTATTAAGCGTTTGCGCAAAGAATTTAATAAGATGGTGTAAACGTTTCACTGCTTGAACGGGTGCGGAATACGGCTCAATCGGAACTAATCAGGCGGAGGAAACGCAGGAATAAAAAAGCACCCCGGGGAGATAATGTACATTAATGTTTCATCCCTGGGAGGTAATACGAATGACCCGAAACAAAGTCGAAATTTGCGGTGTCGATACATCGAAGTTGCCCGTCCTCACGAACGCCGAAATGAGGGAATTGTTCGTGTCATTACAGGAGCGAAATGAGCTATCGGCTCGGGAGAAGCTGGTAAACGGTAATTTGAGGCTCGTATTGAGTGTGATCCAGCGATTTAACAACCGAGGCGAATTCGTTGATGACTTATTCCAAGTTGGCTGTATTGGATTAATGAAAGCCATTGACAACTTCGACCTTGGTCAGAATGTTAAATTCTCTACATATGCGGTTCCGATGATTATCGGAGAAATTCGCAGATACTTGCGGGACAATAACCCAATCCGGGTGTCCAGAAGCTTGCGGGACATCGCGTATAAAGCATTGCAAGTGCGTGACTCCTTAACCAATCAGAATTCTCGTGAACCGACGATTCACGAAATCTCGGAGGCGTTGAATGTTCCGAAGGAAGATGTCGTGTTCGCACTTGATGCGATTCAAGATCCTGTGTCCTTGTTCGAGCCAATTTATCATGATGGCGGCGATCCGATTTATGTGATGGATCAAATTAGCGATGAGAAGAATAAGGACGTGTCATGGATCGAAGAGATCGTGCTGCGTGAGGCAATGCGGAAGTTGAACGAACGTGAGAAGATGATTTTATCGATGCGTTTTTTCGAAGGCAAAACCCAAATGGAAGTTGCAGACGAGATTGGCATTTCACAAGCGCAAGTATCTAGGCTAGAGAAATCCGCAATCAATCAGATGCAGAAGCATGTTCGCACGTAAATACCTAGTTTGAACAGATAAGCCGTCCGCGGTTATGCGGCGGCTTTTTTTTATGTCTGTCAGGGCATTTTGCCCAATGCATTCATATACTAAGGTATGTACGCTGGCTACGGTCAAATTCCTGGTGGAATGGTGATTGCGATGAAAATTTCTGATTTTCAAACGAAGGATGTAATCAACATTATCGACGGCAAGAAATTAGGTCAAGTAAGCGATGTAGAGCTCGATATGAAACAGGGAAGAATTGAATCCATCGTTGTTCCCAATTACAGTAAGTTCATGGGGTTGTTCGGTGGCGGAAGCGAGTTGATCATTCCTTGGCGAAATATTGTGAAGATCGGCGCTGATGTCGTTCTGGTGAAAATGGAGGAAATGAAGCAGGCGCGAACTGAAGAATATGACAGCACTGCCTTTGTACAGAAACAATAGGCTTCACCGTACGGTTTGTGGTAAACTGTACGGTGAGGTGATTATCGTCATGGAACCATTTCAATTACAGAAGCCTGAGGCAGCAGAAGGGCCTGTCCTATTGAATGTCAAGAAATGGACAGAGGCTTATCCAGAGTTGACGGCTGGTTTCACAACAAGAAATGGCGGCGTGAGCAGTGAGCATTTTAACTCATTGAATTGTGCGCTGCATGTACACGATAATGAGGCAGATGTCATCCATAATCGCGAGCTTGTCGCCAAAGCGTGCGGCATGCCATTTGAAGCATGGACATGTGGTGAGCAGGTGCATGGAAGTCATGTTCATGTCGTTACAGAGGAAGAACGAGGAAAAGGAAGGCTGAATCGTGAAGATGCGATTCAAAATACGGATTCTTTGGTTACTGATGTTACGGGAGTTCTATTGACTTCATTTTATGCCGACTGTGTTCCATTGATGTTCTTAGATCCGATCCAGCGCGTGGTCGGTCTTGCACATGCAGGGTGGAAAGGAACCGTCAGCAATATTGGCGCTGCAACGGTACATAAGATGCAGGAGCAGTTTGGCTGCCGTATTGAGCATATTCAAGCAGCGATTGGACCATCGATTGGCTCCTGCTGCTATGAGGTGGACGAGCGCGTAATTGGCGAAGTGCGGCGTGTGCTCGCAGGCGATCCACAAGCGGAGCAAGTTCAGAATGATATCATCCGTCCGACAACATCTGGGCATGCTATGCTTGATTTGCGTGAATTGAATCGACATTTGTTGATCCAAGCAGGAATTTTGGCAACAAATATCGAATGTACTACACTGTGCACCGGCTGCAATATAGATATGTTCTATTCCCACCGAATGGAGGGCGGGACGACCGGTCGCATGATGAGTTGGATTGGCTGGAAGAAGGGATGACAGAATGACGCTGCAGCAACGAATCGAAGCTATAGGGCGGAACATTCGCTGCTTCATCCAGGTGAATATCTAGGGTGAGGAATCCAAGCATGGATTAGAACCGGAACAAGCCGCGGCATTTGTGGAGCAATTGCGCGCGTTTCCTCATATTGAGCCGATTGGACTAATGACGATGGCTCCATACGAAGCTGAACCGGAACAGACGAGACCCGTATTTCGCAGATTACGGCATATTACGTGAGTTGCGAGACGAATTTGGATCATCGTTGTCCATATCATTGCCGCACTTATCGATGGGGATGCCCAATGATTTTGAAGTCGCTGTGGAAGAGAGGGCGACATGGCTGAGATTTGGATCCGTCCTAGTTGGGAAGGAAGGGGAAACGTAATGGGTGTAATGAACCGATTTATGAATTTTCTAGGACTTCAAGAAGAAGAAGAAATCATTGAGCGTGAGAAAGTAGTAACGGATATGAACGAGCAAGAGGTAGAAGCGCCGAATTTTGACCAGCGCAAATCCTCTAAGGCTGCTAATGTAGTGAGCATACACTCACAGAAGTCCTCCAAGATGGTGCTATATGAGCCGCGTTCTTATGATGAGGCCCAAGAGATTGCGGATCACTTGCGTTCACGTCGCTCGGTTATCGTGAATTTGCAAAGAGTTCGGAAGGATCAAGCTTTTCGGATTATTGATTTCTTGAGTGGCACGGTCTATGCATTAAGCGGAAACATATCCAAGGTTGGTGGAAATATATTCGTGTGTACCCCCGAGCAGGTTGAAATTCAAGGTTCCATCACAGAAATCCTACACGACGATTACGAAAACATGCAAACGAGGTGACCTTGTTGGAGTATCAGATTGCTGAATACGTGTATTACCTGTTCAACATATACAGATGGTTAATTATTGTTTATATTTTGATGTCTTGGGTACCTAATGTACGCGAGAGCTTTATCGGCGAGATTCTAGGCAAGATTGTTGAGCCTTATTTGGCTCCGTTCCGCCGTATTATTCCGCCAATCGGCGGAATGCTGGACATTTCCCCAATCGTGGCATTGTTCACGCTTGAGTTCGTGTACAGAGGTGTAATTGCTGTACTTCAGTATTTTATTTAGCAATAGGTGAGTGCTAGTGATGACAGCAAATGAAAATATTTATACGCACTTTCACCCTGATGAGCGTGTGTTTGTCGATCGCGCTGCGGAGTGGGTGGAACGTGCGGCGCAAGTCCACGAGATCCGTCGTACTGATTTTTTGGATCCGAGACAAGCTTTTATTGTGGCTACATTGGTCAATCGGAATGCTGATGTTCAGCTGCGCTTGGATGGAGGGCATGAGCAGGCCGAACGCAAGCGTGCGCTCATTGCTCCCGATTATGTATACACAGACGGAGAAGAAATGGGGATGCAAGTCCTTCAAATTACTTCTTCCGACCGCAATTGGGGGCAGCTTGAGCATGGCGATTTCTTGGGAGCTGTGCTCGGGCTTGGCATAAAGCGAGACAAAATTGGCGATATTCACGTTAACGATGATCGTTGCCACATTGTGATCACAGAAGAAATTGGGGCTTTTCTCGATACACATCTGCGTCAGGTACATCGCGTGAATGTAATGACCGAGATTGTCCCATTATCCGAGCTTCGGACTGCTCATGCAGAGCTGAATATGATGTCCATAAGTGTTGCATCCCTTCGATTGGATGGTATTGCCAGTGATGTATTCAGACTTAGCCGAACGAAGATCGTAACCCCGATCAAGGCGGGGAGATGCAAGGTGAACTGGAAGGTAGAAGAAAATCCGTCCACCCAGCTCCAAGCGGGGGATGTTGTCTCCTTGCAAGGGTTCGGACGATTCAAAGTAATAGAAATTGAAGGCGTATCGAAAAAAGGCCGCATGCGTATTTCGGTAGGTACTTATACACGTTGAGCTCGCTGTAGTTTGTACGTTTGCAGCTAAGAGGGTTCGAAAAGACATGATTTGCCGCATGCTTTTGTAATTTTGAGGAGGTGCACACGATGCCATTGACACCACTAGACATACATAACAAGGAATTTAGCCGCAAGCTGCGCGGTTATGATGAGGACGCTGTTAACGAGTTCCTCGATCAGATTATTAAAGATTATGAAGCGCTAATTCGCGAGAACAAGGAACTGCAAAACCATGCAAACTCCTTGCAGGACAAGCTTGACCATTTCGCGAATCTTGAGGAAACCTTGAGCAAAACGATCATCGTTGCACAAGAAGCTGCGGATGAAGTGAAGAGCAATGCGAAGAAGGAAGCACAGCTTATCGTCAAAGAAGCTGAGAAAAATGCAGATCGCATCGTGAACGATGCACTGGCGAAGTCGCGCAAAGTTGCGTTGGAAGTTGAGGAGCTTAAGAAGCAATCCTCGATCTATCGTGCACGCTTCCGCACATTGGTTGAGGCTCAGATGGAGCTGCTCAATCAAGACGGCTGGGATGCGCTTGAGCGTGAAGAAGTGAAGGAAGTTAAAGAATTGTATTAGTCGTAGGGGCGGCTGATTGACATTTGCCGCAAAACACGATATAAATATGTATTAATAACGTGATATTCAATGACGGGAACGCACTGACACGCCCATCCGTTCTTCAGAGAGTCGGAGCAGGTGAGAACCGACGAACGAATCGTGTTCAGACATCATCCCAGAGAAGATATGCCGAATGCAGTTGGTTGGATTAAGGCTGGCGTAGTAAGCATATCCGGATCCCCTCCGTTATTGGGGGCTTGTATGCTTGGAGAAGCATGCATGATGAAGGTGCCGTACGACAATGTTGTAAGTCATTGTTGGACGGAACAAGGGTGGTAACGCGAGCAGAACCTCGTCCCTTTTTGGGAGGAGGTTTTTTTTGTTTCCTCAATTATGTATCGAAGAAAGGAAGTATCACTGTGAGAAAAGTTGATGTCAAAGAACGCGCCCGGGAACGGGAGCTGCGTGTATTGGCGAAATGGAACGCGGAAGATACATTTGCCAAGTCCATCGAGCATCGCGCAGACAAACCTAATTTCGTATTTTATGAAGGACCGCCTACAGCAAACGGAAAGCCTCATATTGGGCACGTGCTCGGACGTGTAATTAAGGACTTTATTTGCCGCTACAAGACAATGTCCGGCTATCGTGTCGTGCGTAAAGCGGGCTGGGATACACATGGTCTACCTGTAGAACTTGGTGTTGAGAAGCAGCTTGGCATTTCTGGCAAACAGGAAATTGAGAACTATGGGGTAGAAGCATTCGTTAAAAAATGTAAAGCGAGTGTATTCGAATATGAGAAGCAGTGGCGTGAGCTTACGGAAGCGATCGGGTACTGGACGAATCTCGATGATCCATACATCACGCTTGATAACAACTATATTGAAAGTGTGTGGCACATCCTGTCCACGATTCATAAAAAAGGATTGTTGTACCGTGGGCACCGTGTAAGTCCATATTGCCCATGCTGCCAAACGACACTCAGTTCGCATGAGGTAGCACAAGGTTATGAAACGGTGAAGGATTTGTCTGCAACTGTGAAGTTCAAGCTGCATGACAATGGCGAATATGTGCTTGCTTGGACAACCACACCGTGGACATTGCCAGCACACGCTGCACTTGCCATGAATCCGAACATGGATTATGTTCGCGTTCAGCAAGAAGACGGTGTATATATCGTTGCGAAAAATCTGGTTGAAGATGTGATGCAGGGCGAGTACACGATCTTGTCTGAGCATAAAGGCTCTGAGTTCATTGGCAAGACGTATGCTGCTCCATTCCCATATGTTGTGCCCGAGAAGGGACATCTTATCGTCGCTGCTGATTTCGTAACAGATTCCAGCGGTACGGGTATCGTTCATATGGCCCCGGCTCACGGTGAAGACGACTACAAGAGCTGCCGTGAGAATGGAATCAGCTTCATCAGTGTTGTGAATGCCCAAGGCCGCTATAACGATGAGATTACTGATTTTGCAGGACGCTTCGTGAAGGATTGCGATATCGACATCGTGAAGAAGCTGTCTGAGAACGGAACCTTGTACTCCAAGGAAAAATACGAGCACAGCTATCCATTCTGCTGGCGCTGCAAAACGCCGCTTCTCTACTATGCGACAGAATCGTGGTTCATTGAGACGACAGCGGTTAAAGATCAATTAATAGCAAATAACAGTAAGGTCGACTGGTACCCTGGTCATATTCGCGAAGGCCGCTTCGGCAACTTCTTGGAAGACTTGGTGGACTGGAATATTAGCCGTAACCGTTACTGGGGCACACCGCTAAACGTATGGGTATGCGGATCCTGTAAAGGTGAATACTCGCCAGACAGCCATCAAGACTTGCGCGATCGTGCGACGTCGCCGGTAGATGAGAACCTGGAGCTGCATAAGCCATATGTGGATGAAGTTAAGCTGCACTGTCCACATTGCGAACACGGTGTAATGGAACGTACGTCAGAAGTTATTGACGTATGGTTCGATAGTGGTTCGATGCCATTCGCTCAGCACCATCATCCGTTCGGAGATGAGAAGAAGTTCGAAGAACAGTTCCCTGCAGACATCATCTGTGAAGGAATTGACCAGACTCGCGGCTGGTTCTTCAGCTTGCTCGCCGTTGCAACGCTGTATAAAGGCATAGCGCCATACAAGGCCGTTATCTCAACGGGTCACGTGCTCGATGAAAATGGACAGAAAATGTCCAAATCGAAGGGCAATGTTATCGATCCATGGGATATTATCAATGAGTACGGTACAGATGCATTCCGCTGGGCATTGCTGTCGGATAGTGCACCTTGGAACTCGAAGCGCTTCTCGAAGCAAATCGTAGCAGAAGCGAAATCCAAAGTAATTGATACGCTTGTGAACACGCATGCCTTCTATGCGCTGTATGCTTCCATTGATCAATATGATGCTAGTGCATATGAAGAGCGTCCATCGAACAACAAGCTGGATCGTTGGATCTTGTCTCGCTTGCATACGCTGATCGCAAGTGTAAGCAAAGGACTGCAAGCGAATGATTTCTTGAATCCGGCAAAAGCTATCGAGTCTTACATCGATGAGTTGAGCAACTGGTACATCCGCCGTTCCCGTGACCGCTTCTGGGGCAGCGAGATGACAGAGGACAAATTGTCCGCCTACCAAACGCTTCGCCGTGTTCTGCTCACGTTGTCCAAACTTATCGCGCCATATGCTCCGATGATTGCAGAAGACATCTACATGAATCTTGGCGGCACAAGCGAGAGTGTGCATTTAGCTGACTATCCTGTTGCAGATCAAGCCTTGATAGATGCCGAATTGGAACGCGATATGGAAACAGCTCGTGAAATCGTTGAGCTGGCACGCAACGTACGTAATGAAACAGGCATCAAAACGCGTCAACCGCTGTCTGAACTTATCGTGTCCATGGATCGAGAGTTCCATCTGGAGGCTTATGAAGAAGTCATCAAGGAAGAGATCAATGTGAAGGAGATTCGCCTCGAGACAAGCGACTCCGGCTTTGTTGATTTTACATTGAAGCTTAACCTCAAAGTAGCCGGCAAGAAATACGGCAAAAATGTCGGTGTCCTGCAAGGCGCTTTGAAGTCGATGGCTGCTGAGGACACTCGTCGTATCGTCGAATCCGGTGTATGGAACTTCACGAACCAAGACGGTGAAAGCTTCGAGGTGACACGTGAGGAGCTTCTGATTGAGAAGCAAGCGAAATCTGGCTTCGCATCAGCATCAGGTTATCAAATTACAGTCGCATTGAATACGGAGATTACGCCGGAACTCGAGCAAGAGGGCTGGGTTCGCGAAGTTGTTCGCGGTATCCAAGACTTGCGCAAGAAGCTTGATCTGCCAATTGAGAAACGGGTCGATATCGTTCTGGATGTCGATGCGCAATTGCAAGCGGCGATTCAAGCGTTCGAGTCCACACTGCGTGATAACGTACTCGTTGCGAACTTGTCGTTTGGTTCTCAAGAGGGTATGGAATCCGTTGATTTGGGACAGAAGACGATCCGAGTCGCAATTGCGTAGCAGTTTCTGCGTATAGATGTTTCCAATTCAGGGGAGTCTATGACGAATAAGAGGGGGAGAGCGTTGACCTTGCAGATGGTTAATCCATCTGTTCGGTCACGCTCTTTTTGCGATATAAGGGGATCAGTACATCGGCTTTCACAGAGGAGGAAATGTCATGACAGCGCATGATTCGAACAATTCTACAAATCCACAGAACCCAAGTGCCGAGCGTGAACAAATAGTAATTCAACAAGGGGGCAATACTCACACAACCAAGAGTGGGCAGCAATTGACGGATTCGAGTTCATTGGATACCCAAGGAGAATCAAAAGCAGGCGTATCCATCACCACTACGCAAGATGAAGATGATGCTAAAAAAATGATGAAGAGCATTCATGATTATACGCTGCAAATTGCACAAGCGATGGAGAAGTCTAGAATTTCAGAATACAATGAATTGCTGTTCAATCCGCGCAAGCTGATCTGGGTGAACCTCATGGGTGGAGCGGCCCGCGGTGTTGGAATTGCGATTGGATTTACGCTATTTACGGCTATCATTGTCTACATTTTGCAATATTTAGGCGCGCTCAATCTGCCTATCATCGGTGATTTTATCGCTGACATTGTACGAATTGTTCAACATCAGCTTGATGCGAAGTTCTATTGATTCCCATCGTAATCGGCATCATATTCTTGATCAGGCTCGAATAACCCGACGCCCTCTTGGTTATCCATATATTGACGATATTGACGATTGCGAACGATAGTTACATGGCGTCCTGTCATATCCGTAGCGACAAAGCTCTCATAGGCTTCAACACAGCCATCGAGTTCTTCGGATGCTTCGATGTAGAGATTGCCATAATCATCGACGTCACGTTCTTCATGCATGGCAGGTGTATTGGATGTCCCCCAGGACTCGACTATTTGCCAAGCATCTTCACCGTCGAAGCCATTTTGCGTATCTTCGTCAAGGCTAGTCCTCCCGAATGGAGGCATAAGAAACTGTTCTTCGACCGGCCGACGTTCGGACACAATCTGCTCAGGGGAATGCTCGACGCAATACATCGTGGAAGGGACGGCTTCAAGACGTTCATAAGGGATGTCTCTGCCGCATACAACACACTTGCCGTATTGTCCCTTATCCATGCGGGATAGGGCAGTATCAATGCGTTCAAGCAATATTTCATCGTGCTCATTTAGTGCGATGTCCTTACCGCGCTCGAACATCTCAGTACCAACGTCCGCGGGGTGATTGTCCAGTGTAGACAGCTCTCCTGTGTTTTCACGTAAGGAATTGGACAAACCATAATGATCTCCGTGATGAAGACGGCGCTCGATCTGAGCCTTGGATTGCAGCAATTGTTGTTGCAAGCTGTTTAATTGTTCAGAGGATAGTCGATTCATTCGTGCAGAACGCTCCTTTCGCGTTGGCGTAACTTATGTCTAGCATGTGCAAGTTGAAGGACGTTCCTGCGTGGTAAATGGCGTAGGCGTTGGATTGGTTTGGGTTCGGCTCCTGTGATACAATGAGCACAGCTTCAAGTTCTTTCACACTTAATAAAAATTAAATGAGGTGACTGTGGCACGTGTGGTACTATATTATCGCCTTTATTGTTTTGCTGATTGATCAAGTAAGCAAATGGATGATCGCTACGAATTTGCAACTGAGAGAAAAAATTTCGGTAATTGGTGACTTTTTCTTGATTACGTCGCATCGGAATACGGGGGCGGCCTTCAGTATTTTAGAAAATCAACGCTGGTTCTTCATTGTCGTTACGACAGTGGTAGTAATCGGACTTGTATGGTATATGCAGAAGATTAAACATCAGAGTGGAGTCATATTGCCACTGGGACTCAGCTTGATCTTAGGTGGGGCGATCGGCAATTTTATCGACCGTCTGCTTACAGGGGAAGTTGTTGATTTCCTGCAGTTCAATTTCGGGTCGTACACGTTCCCAATATTCAATGTAGCAGATATGGGAATCTGTATCGGCGTAGGACTGGTACTGCTTGATGCGCTCGTTACCGTGAAGCGGGAGAATCAATCCGGCACGGGTACACCTGCAGAACAACAAGATCATTCATCGAACCAAGCATAGGATTAGCATAGAGGGGATTGTAAGTAATGACAGAAGAACATCGATTGCAAGAACAAGCAGGGGACGAAGGTCGAGAGCCATACATATGGACGGTCGAGTCGGCTAATGCCAAAGATCGGATCGACAAATTTATTACAGAGTCAATTGAAGAAGAGGTTTCTCGGTCACAAGTCCAACTATGGATACGTGATCAGCATGTGCTCGTGAATGGTAATCCAGTGAAGCCGAACTATAAAGTAGCAGCCGAAGATGTCATCACACTGACAATGCCTGAGCCGGAGTCTGCTGATATTGTAGCTGAGGATATTCCACTGGATGTATATTTTGAAGATAAGGACGTTATTGTAATTAATAAGCCGCGTGGAATGGTTGTCCATCCAGCACCAGGACATACCTCGGGGACGGTTGTTAATGCATTGATGTTCCATTGTCGTGATTTGTCTGGTATTAACGGCGAACTTCGGCCTGGAATTGTTCACCGCATTGATAAGGATACATCAGGCTTGCTGATGGCGGCCAAGCATGATCGCGCACATGTTCACCTAGCAGCACAGCTGAAAGAACATTCGGTTACACGGAAATATGTGGCGCTTGTGCACGGGAATGTGCCTCATGATCAAGGAACAATCGACGCCCCAATTGGGCGTGATACCCATGATCGGAAGATGTACACCGTAAC
Source organism: Paenibacillus suaedae (assembly GCF_032337355.1). Taxonomy (NCBI): domain Bacteria; kingdom Bacillati; phylum Bacillota; class Bacilli; order Caryophanales; family Paenibacillaceae; genus Paenibacillus; species Paenibacillus suaedae. The sequence continues at coordinate 890,806 of NZ_JAVYAA010000002.1, read as the reverse complement.
CGAGAATAACAGCAAGCATGCAGTGACACATTTTAAAGTAATGGAGCGGTTCGGAGACGCGACCCTTGTTGAATTGCAATTGGAGACAGGTCGTACACATCAGATCCGTGTGCATATGAAATTCATTGGTCATCCTCTTGTCGGGGATCCAATGTACAGTCGAGGGACGCGCGGTCTGACTATGAATGGACAGGCATTACATGCCATGACGCTGGGATTCGTACATCCTGCAAGCGGGGAGACTGTGGAACTTCATGCTCCGCTTCCGGAAGACATGGAGAACTTGCTTCATTCCATTCGCAATAGATAGTTGCTGTGTAGTCGTAATTATGCAAATTAAACCATGATATTTAGTTGTAAAATAGTGTGTATTCTGATATTCGTGTGAAAAAAGTGCAAATTGTATTGGAGATCGTTCATTCCTTTCGTCGTCATTATCAAGCATAGTTAATACATTGGCATCATAACCGATGATATAAGACTGGTGCAGGAGAAGGGGCTGGATAAGATGACGACAGAATTTTATCAAAACACATATATTCAACATACATTTGCAGAGCGAATTGGTGGAGCCAATTACGGAAAAGACACGAATATCTACAAATTTGAAAAGATCAAACGAGCTAAGGCTGCTGCCAAATTACAGTTCCCTGATGTGGAATTGATCGATATGGGTGTCGGTGAACCGGATGAAATGGCTGACGCAGGTATCGTGGCTGCATTGGCAGAAGAAGCGTCCAAGCCCGAAAACCGCGGTTACGCTGATAATGGCATTGCAGAGTTTAAGCATGCTGCGGCAACCTACTTGAAAGAAGTATTTCAGGTCGAAGGAATTGATCCAGACACTGAGGTGCTTCATTCCATTGGTACGAAGCCAGCGCTTGCGATGCTGCCTTCCTGCTTCATCAATCCAGGGGACATTACGATTATGACGGTTCCTGGCTATCCGGTAATGGGTACGCACACGAAATATTTAGGAGGAGAAGTGTATAACATTCCGCTTACGGCTGACAATAACTTCTTGCCTGATTTGGATGCTATCCCTGAAGAGGTGTGCCAACGGGCCAAGCTGCTCTATTTGAACTATCCGAACAATCCAACTGGAGCAGTAGCGAGTGTTGAGTTCTTCACCAAGGCCATTGCTTGGGCGAAGCAGCATAAGGTCATCATTGTACATGATGCCCCTTACGCAGCGTTGACCTATGACGGCAACAAGCCGCTAAGCTTCTTGAGCGTACCTGGGGCGAAGGACGTTGGGGTTGAGCTCCATTCCTTGTCCAAGTCGTACAACATGACGGGATGGCGCATTGGCTTTATTGCCGGCAATCCGCTCATAGTGAAGGCATTCGGTGACGTCAAGGACAATAACGATTCCGGCCAGTTCATCGCGATCCAGAAGGCAGCTGCATACGGCCTGGCTCATCCAGAGATTACGGAAGCGATCGCTGACAAATACTCTCGCCGTCATGACCTGCTAGTTGCAGCACTTAATGAAGCGGGATTCCGTGCCGTTAAGCCGCAAGGTTCCTTCTTCCTCTATGTTGAAGCACCAAAGGCGGTACAGGGAGGGCCAGAATTCAGAACGGCTGAGGACTTCTCCCAATATTTAATTCGAGAGAAGTTAATCTCGACAGTGCCTTGGGATGATGCAGGACGCTTTATTCGGTTTTCAGTTACGTTCCAAGCCCGGGGCGAGGCGGAAGAGAAGCGTGTAATGAGTGAGCTCAAGCGCAGACTTACCGACGTTGAATATATTTTCTAAAATTTATATGAGTAGTATTACTTGACATGGATCGTGAGAAGTGGGATAATCCAGTTAATCAAATAAGACCTTTAAATCAGTCCCGTGAGACTGGCAAGGTAACGCTCGTTTACGAGAAAGAACACGTGAAGAGCGGAAGGAAGAAGCATGTCCGTCAGATGCCGAGAGCTATGATGGATCGCGAAGAGCTTCTACTTCTGCGCTGTAGCTTCATGCAGCTTCTTTCCGCGCATATCGTGAATGCAAAACTCCTTGCCTACGGGCAAGGAGTTTTTTTGTATCTGCGCACACTATCGATAAACAGCCCAGTCCTTACTCGTGTAAGGGTGGGAAAACGGAAGGAGACAAAATCCAAATGAGCACGACCGAATTCAACATCATTATGGATGAAGCAGCGATTCGACGAGCACTAACACGGATCGCACACGAAATTCTCGAACGAAATAAAGGCATTGAAAACTGTGTACTTGTCGGAATCCGGACAAGAGGGATCTTCTTCGCAAGGCGCATTGCCGAACGAATCCAACTGATTGAGAATGTGAACATTCAAGTCGGAGAGTTGGATATCACGAGATATCGCGATGACAAGAAGCGGGAAGAGCGGGAGGCGGCAGACATTAGTGAGCCATTCCCAATACAGGATAAGAAAATTATCTTGTGCGACGATGTGCTCTATACAGGGCGGACGATTCGTGCAGCAATGGATGCACTAATGGATCAGGGCCGACCGCAAATGATTCAGCTGGCGGTACTGGCAGATAGAGGGCATCGGGAATTGCCGATTCGACCTGATTATGTCGGTAAAAACGTACCGACTTCACGCACCGAAGAGATTGAAGTTGCCTTGAAGGAATTAGACGGCATCGATGAAGTGAAAATCGTACACCACAGGGGGTAGCAGTAATGACAATACAGTTGGAACGTACGGTAAAAGACCGCAGCTTACTGGGCTTAAAGTCACTAAGCAGATTCGAAATCGAATCCATTTTGAATCGAGCCGCACATTGGGATGGGCAGGATGTTAAAGTACAAGATGCATTAAAAAATAAATTTGTAGCCAACATGTTTTTCGAGAACAGCACGCGCACCCGCTGTTCGTTCGAAGTAGCCGAGAAGCGTCTGGGTGCAGAGGTTATCAACTTCTCTGCATCCTCCTCGAGTGTAGAGAAGGGCGAATCAATCTACGATACGGTTCGAACACTCGAATCTATGGGCATGGATGCAGGGGTTATCCGCTTGAAGCCGATTGGGCTCTTGGAACAAATTGCGGAACGCGTCAAGATGCCGCTGATCAACGCAGGCGACGGGAATAATGAGCATCCTACACAGGCACTCCTAGACCTGTACACAATGCGCAAGCATTTTGGACAGCTAGATGGACTGAATGTCACGATAGTCGGAGATATTGAGCACAGCCGAGTGGCACGCTCTAATTTATACGCGCTTCGCAAGTTCGGAGCGAACGTAAGCTTCTGTGCACCGGACAATATGCGTGCTCATGATTTGGATGCACCGTTTGTGACGATGGATGAGGCGCTGCAGTCAGATGTGGTCATGATGCTTCGCGTACAACTTGAGCGTCATGAATCAGAAGTGATGCACTCGACAGCGGCGTACCGGTCAGAGTACGGCATGACGCTTGAACGCGTCGCATTGATGAAGAAACATGCGATTGTTATGCATCCAGCTCCTGTCAATCGCAATGTAGAAATCGATGACGAGGTCGTTGAAGCAGAACAGTCGCGAATCTTCGAGCAAATGGCAAACGGGGTTCCCGTACGGATGGCAGTACTGGAGCGAGCACTCTCATAGGAATCACATCTTATATAGAAGAAATCGATAGATTGAAATTGAATGAAATTGAAAAATACCAACCAAACGGACGAAAACTTCACAATGGCACCGTAAGGAGAGAGAAACCGATGATCGTATTAACAAATGCAAAGATATTAAATACCGAAGGCGAATTGGTTGACGCTAACATTTGGATGGAAGAAGGCGTCATCCGTCGGATTACGAATCGCGAAGAAGCTGCTCCAGCGGGAGCAGAAGTTCATGACATCGAAGGAAAATTCGTATCGGCAGGCTTCATCGACATGCACGTTCATTTGAGAGAGCCTGGCTTTGAACATAAAGAAACGATTGCAACAGGTACTCACTCCGCGGCAAAGGGTGGATTTACAACAATCGCATGTATGCCAAATACACGTCCAGTCACAGACACACCAGAAACGGTACAACTTATACTCGATAAGGCTAAGCAAGAAGGCTATGTGAAGGTCTTGCCTTATGGCTCGATTACGAAGAGTGAGCTGGGAAGAGAGCTTACAGACTTTGTAGCCTTGAAAAATGCAGGTGTTGTCGGCTTCACAGACGATGGGGTTGGCGTACAGAATGCCCAAATGATGAAGGATGCGATGAACTGGGCCAAGGAACTGGGCATGCCGGTTATCGCACACTGTGAAGATGATTCGCTAGTTAAAGGTGCGGCAGTAACAGATGGAGAGTTCGCCCGCAAGCATGGATTGAAGGGGATTCCGAATGAATCGGAAGCGATTCATGTAGGCCGGGATGTGCTGCTGGCAGAAGCGACAGGCGTACATTATCATGTGTGCCACGTTAGCACAGAACAGTCCGTTCGGCTTATCCGTCAAGCGAAGCAGTTCGGTGTGAAGGTGACTGCAGAGATATGTCCACATCACCTGCTTCTCTCAGATGAAGATATCCCGGGATTGGATGCAGACTGGAAGATGAATCCACCGCTTCGCTCGCCTCGCGATGTAGAAGCCTGCATTGAGGCGCTGGTAGATGGCACAATCGACATTGTCGTAACAGACCATGCACCACATAGTGAAGAAGAGAAAGCCAAAGGGATGGAGCTTGCACCGTTCGGTATTGTCGGATTGGAAACTGCATTCCCTCTCCTTTATACGAAATTTGTAGCGACAGGCAAATGGCCGCTATCTCTGCTCGTCAATCGCATGACAAGCGACCCGGCAAGAACGTTCGGCTTGAATACAGGACGTCTTGAAGAAGGAGCGCCGGCTGATATTACGGTTATTGACTTGGAGACCGAGCATAAGGTGAATCCGGACGAATTCTTGACTAAGGGACGGAATACGCCGTTCACAGATTGGAGCTTGAAGGGATGGCCAGTGAAGACATTCGTAGACGGCCGTCTTGTATGGAGCAAGTAACAAGATTGATAGATAGTCCATTATAGATAGATAAGAATAGCAACGTGAAGTGCATAAGATAGAGAGCGAGGAGTGACGGACATGCAAGCAAGATTGTTGTTGGAAGATGGTACCCTCTTTACAGGAACGGGGTTCGGTGCAGACGGTGAGTCTGTAGGTGAGGTTGTATTTAATACAGGGATTACAGGATATCAAGAGGTATTATCCGACCCATCTTATTGCGGACAAATTGTAACGATGACGTACCCGCTGATTGGCAACTACGGCATTACGCGCGATGACTTCGAATCCATTCGTCCCTACGTAAACGGGTTCGTCGTGCGCAGACATGAAGAAGTTCCTAGCAACTGGCGCGCTGAGTATTCGGTAGACCGTCTTCTGAAAGAATACGGCATCGTAGGCATCAGCGGCATCGATACGCGCATGCTGACTCGCAAGCTTCGTCACTTTGGTACGATGAAGGGATTGCTGACAACGGGCAACCAATCAATAGAAGAATTGAAGGAAATGCTAGGTGTTGCGGAATTGATGCGGGATCAAGTAGCACGCACTTCAACGAAGCAGATGTTCTCCAGCCCTGGTGACAAAGAACGCATCGTACTTGTCGACTTCGGCGCGAAGAGCGGTATCGTGCGCGAGCTGACAAAGCGCGGCTGTGATGTAGTCGTCGTTCCTCATGACACAACAGCAGACGAAATTCGGCGCTTGCGCCCTGATGGAATTCAATTGTCCAACGGCCCTGGGGATCCGAAGGATGTGCCGCATGCTGTGAAGATGCTGCAAGAGCTTCTTGGAGAGTATCCAATCTTCGGTATCTGCTTGGGACACCAATTGTTCGCACTCGCTTGCGGAGCTGACACTGGGAAATTGAAGTTCGGCCATCGCGGTGGAAACCATCCGGTTAAAGAGCTCGCAACGAATCGCTGCTATATTACTTCTCAGAACCATGGATATACAGTTCTGGAGGATTCGGTACAAGGTACGGAATTGAAAGTAACTCATATCAACAATAACGATAAAACAATTGAAGGACTTGCACATGCGAAGTACCCAGCCTTCTCGGTACAATATCACCCAGAAGCGGCTCCTGGTCCGCATGACAGCAGCTACTTGTTCGACCAATTCATTGATATGATTCGAGAGCATAAACGCAATCAACCTAAGACTCCGCGCCAAGCGGAGCTCGTAGCACAGCTGAAAGGGGAACTATAAAATGCCGAAAAATAACAACCTCAAGAAAATCCTTGTTATCGGATCAGGCCCGATCGTAATCGGTCAGGCAGCCGAGTTCGACTATGCAGGAACACAAGCATGTGAAGCACTGAAAGAAGAAGGCATGGAAGTCGTTCTCATCAACAGCAACCCAGCTACGATTATGACAGATACAAATATGGCCGATAAGGTGTATATCGAGCCGATTACTCTGGAGTTTGTAACACAGATTATCCGCCAAGAGCGCCCAGATGGATTGCTTCCGACACTGGGTGGCCAGACTGGCTTGAATATGGCTATGGAACTTGCTCGTGCAGGTGTGCTTGAGCAAGAGAACGTGAAGCTTCTCGGGACGCAGCTAGATTCCATTGAGCGCGCAGAAGACCGTGACTTGTTCCGCGACCTGATGCGTGAACTGGAGCAGCCGGTACCGGAAAGTGTTATTGTCAACTCGGTACAGGAAGCAGTTGACTTCGCAAATACGATTGGGTACCCAATCATCGTCCGTCCTGCTTATACGCTTGGGGGTACAGGCGGCGGTATTTGCGCGAACGAAGAAGAGTTGCGCGATACGGTTGCATCAGGTATCCGCTACAGTCCAATCGGACAGTGCTTGATTGAGAAGAGCATCGCAGGCATGAAGGAAGTCGAGTACGAAGTTATGCGTGACGCGAACGACAACTGTATCGTAGTCTGCAACATGGAGAACTTCGACCCGGTAGGTGTCCATACAGGCGACAGTATTGTCGTAGCACCGAGCCAAACGCTGTCGGATCGCGAGTATCAAATGCTGCGCTCCGCATCGCTTAAAATTATCCGCGCGCTCAACATCGAGGGTGGATGTAACGTTCAGTTCGCGCTGGATCCACACAGCTATCAATACTACGTCATCGAGGTTAACCCTCGTGTCAGCCGCTCTTCTGCACTCGCTTCGAAAGCAACAGGCTATCCGATTGCGAAGATGGCAGCAAAAATCGCGGTCGGCTACACACTTGACGAAATCGTGAATCCAGTTACGGGGCAAACATACGCATGCTTCGAGCCTACACTCGATTACATCGTATCGAAGATTCCACGCTGGCCGTTCGATAAATTCACACAAGCGAACCGTAAGCTCGGTACGCAAATGAAAGCAACTGGCGAAGTCATGGCTATCGGACGTACATTCGAAGAGTCCATGCACAAGGCAATCCGCTCCCTGGAAATCGGCGTACATCGCTTGATGTTGAAAGGTACGGAAGAGCTGGACAAAGAAACACTGGAATATCGTCTGCAAACACCAGATGATGAGCGCATGTTCTTGCTGGCAGAAGCATTCCGCCGCGGATACACACTGCAGCAGTTGCAGGATCTCACGAAAATCGACTGGTGGTTCCTCGACAAGCTGGAAGGCATGGTCAAGTTTGAGGATCGCATTCGTGAAGAAGAAACACTGACTGAGCAAACGCTCTACGAAGCGAAGCGCATGGGCTTCACAGACCGCGCGATTGCTGAACTGCGCAGTGAAGGCCAGCCTGGCGGCACTTACACGAAGGAGGCCGAGGTTCGTGACTATCGGGTACAACAAGGCTTGAAGCCTGTCTATAAAATGGTCGATACATGTGCGGCAGAGTTCGAAGCGACAACACCGTACTACTACTCGACCTATGAAGTAGAAAATGAAGTTATTGAATCCAATAAAGAAAAAATCTTAGTACTTGGCTCTGGTCCAATTCGCATCGGTCAAGGTATCGAATTCGACTACTCGACTGTACATGCGGTATGGGCGATTCAAGATGCAGGGTATGAAGCAGTAATCATCAACAACAATCCTGAGACCGTATCAACGGACTTCAACACATCAGACCGCTTGTACTTCGAGCCGCTCTTCTTCGAAGACGTAATGAATGTTATTGAGCAGGAGAAGCCGGTAGGGGTTATCGTCCAATTCGGTGGACAAACGGCTATCAACCTTGCAGCACCGCTGGCAGCCGCTGGTGTGCGGATTCTCGGTTCGAGCTTGGAGAGCATCGATGAAGCGGAAGACCGGAAGAAATTCGAAGCTTTGCTGTCGCGCCTTCATATTGCACAGCCGCAAGGCAGCACGGTAACATCTGTTGACGAGGCAGTAGGTACGGCACAATCACTCGGCTACCCGGTACTTGTTCGTCCATCCTACGTTCTGGGCGGACGCGCAATGGAAATCGTGTACTCTGACCAAGAACTGTTGACCTACATGGAGCAAGCAGTGAAAATCAACCCTGAGCATCCGGTTCTCATCGACCGCTACATGCTTGGCAAAGAGGTTGAAGTCGATGCCATCTGTGATGGCGAGACGGTGCTTATCCCTGGTATCATGGAGCATGTTGAGCGCGCAGGGGTACACTCCGGTGACTCGATTGCGGTATATCCACCACAGCACTTGTCCGAAGAGCTGAAGCAGCAAATCGTGGATGTTACGATTCGCATCGCAAAGGAACTGAAGACGGTCGGCTTGATTAACATCCAGTTCGTCATCTACCATGACCAAGTATATGTGATTGAAGTGAATCCACGCTCCTCGCGTACGGTTCCATTCTTAAGTAAAGTGACGAACATTCCAATGGCGAATGTGGCAACGAAGCTTATCTTGGGTACGAAGCTGAGTGACCTTGGCTATCAAGAGGGCTTGTGGCCAGAAGATGACCATGTATCGGTTAAAGTTCCTGTGTTCTCGTTCGCGAAGCTGCGCCGCGTTGAACCGACACTCGGTCCTGAGATGAAATCAACAGGTGAAGTTATGGGACGCGACAAGCAATATGCGAAGGCATTGTACAAAGGCCTTATCGGTTCCGGTATGAAGATTCCTTCAACTGGCGCCATCATCTGTACAGTAGCAGATAAGGATAAGGAAGAAGCAGTTGAATTGATGCGCGGTTTCGTGGGCCTTGGCTACAAGATCATTGCGACTGGTGGAACAGCGGTTGCGCTTGAAAATGCAGGTCTGAGCGTGACAAATGTCAAGAAACTGACAGAAGGCTCGCCTAACATTCTGGATCTCATCCGCGGAGGAGAGGCGCACTTCGTTGTCAACACCTTGACGAAGGGCAAAACGCCAGAACGCGATGGCTTCCGCATTCGCCGCGAAGCAGTAGAGAACGGCGTAGTCTGCATGACATCGCTGGATACTGTACACGCGCTGCTGGGCATGCTGGAGCAAATCAACTTCTCATCCCGCGCAATGCCGGTTGTTCAGAAGTAATCACAGAAGTAATAGACGAGTATCGTCTCACAATAGAAGCAGAATCGAGGAGGCCGCAAGGCCTCCTCGGAGTATGAATAGGCTATGGACGAAGCTTGGGGCAAGGTACGAGAAAAATACGAAGAGGTGTCACGATGAACAAACGATGGAGCGAGGCAGAAGCGGCGGGCAGAATTATGGTCGCACTGGATTATCCGAATGCAGACGCAGCGAGAGAGCTGCTGCAGCAGCTGCAAGGAATCCCTTGTTATATGAAGGTAGGCATGCAGTTGTTCTATGCGGCGGGCCCAGCGTTTGTTCGCGAGCTGAAGGATAAAGGCTACAAAGTTTTTCTTGATGTAAAGATGCATGATATCCCGAACACAGTTAAGGGTGGAGCGAACAGCATCACGAAGCTAGGCGTTGATATGTTCAATGTCCATGCCGGCGGCGGTGCAGCGATGATGGCTTCTGCTATGGAGGGTGTTGAAGCGGCACTGGCTGAAAATGCGGAATTGAAGCGACCCGTCGTGATTGCAGTCACGCAATTAACGAGCACGAATGAAACGGTCATGAATGAGGAACTCGGAATTCCTGGCAAGATAGCTGACACTGTCGTACGTTATGCGAAGCTGACGAAGCTAGCAGGGCTTGACGGAGTTGTGGCATCGCCTCAGGAAGTAACTGCAATTAAGGCTGCTTGCGGAGAAGAATTCCAGACGATTACGCCTGGGATTCGTCCAGCAGGCAGTGCAAAGGGTGACCAATCCCGTGTCATGACTCCAGCACAAGCATTTGAGCAAGGAACAGATTATATTGTGGTCGGCCGCCCGATAACTGCTGCACCGAATCCACGCAACGCGATTCTATCTATTATGAAGGAGCTGTTGAACTAATGACTACAACGAACCTGGAACGCACAATTGCACAGCATCTATTAAATATCCAAGCGGTAGCGCTTCGTCCAAATGAACCATTTACGTGGACGTCAGGCATGAAATCTCCAATCTACTGCGACAATCGCTTGACGATGTCCTACCCAGAGATTCGAGATGCAATTGCAGAAGGATTTGCTTCCTTGGTGAAACAATACGCTCCTGATGCAGAAGTTATCGCAGGCACAGCTACAGCAGGCATTCCGCATGCTGCTTGGGTAGCGGACAAGCTTGGCTTGCCAATGGCTTATATTCGCGACAAGGCAAAAGGCCACGGAAAGCAAAATCAAATTGAGGGAATCATTCGTCCTGGACAGAAGGTTGTTGTCATAGAGGATTTGATTTCTACAGGTGGAAGCTCCTTGAAAGCCGCACTTGCCGTCAAGGAAGCAGGAGCTGAGCCATTGGCAGTACTGGCGATCTTCAGCTACCAATTGGAAAAAGCAACTTCTGCATTCGAGGAAGCAGGGATTCCACTTCGCACGCTGTCGAACTATACAGCACTGACGCAGACGGCACTGGATCATGGTGTTATTCAAGCCGAAGATTTGGATGTGCTCCAAGCATGGCGTCATGATCCAACGACATGGGGCAACTAAGAAGAAAAGAAGGCGAATTTAAATTTGATTTTGAATTCTATTTCTATAGATAACATTTCTTGAAGACCTTTCCTGCATCATGAGGAAGGGTCTCTTTTTTGCTAGAGTCATGAACTGACAAAAGACTACCAAAAAATAATCAGAATATTTGTCATTTTTACAGAAAAACGGTTAAGATCATTGTAACTTTTCACGCAAAACTTTCGTTTATACTTGAGGAGAGTTTGACGTCATGTCCGAGAAAGGGGCAGATATAAGGATGAAATGGCTTCGCAAACGGAAGCAGGCTGACGAGGTCGAGGCTAACGAGGCAACCCCAAATCTCGCAGTGCATAATCAGGACGAGACAGTTGCGAATAATGAGGCGAAATACATAGACGACAAAAAAACATCTTCAGAATGGCCTGAACGTGCGGTTCCTGTCGCTACAGATGAACCTATCCTCGAAGTTCGCGGTGTGGAACGAACCTTCCAAGTGGGCAGTGAGAAGCTTCATGTCCTGAAAGGCATCAATATGCAGGTTAACCCAGGTCAGTTGGTAATGCTGAAAGGTCGTTCCGGTTCAGGGAAAACGACTCTTCTTAACATGCTCGGCGGTCTGGACCTGCCTACAAAAGGCGAGATTTATTTTCGAGGAGAGGAGCTCTCATCTTGGAGCGATAACAAGCGCACCTTTACAAGACGCAATGATATCGGATTCATATTTCAGGCGTTTGCTTTGATGCCGTTGTTATCTGCATATGAGAATGTCGAGCTGTCGCTGCGTATGGCGAACATTCCGCGTCATTTATGGAAGGAACGCGTACAGCATTGTTTGGAATTGGTTGGTCTCGGAAAGCGAATGAAGCACCGTCCGTTCGAAATGTCCGGCGGTGAGCAGCAGCGTGTTGCGATTGCGAAGTCGATCGCGCATAAGCCTCTGTTGCTGCTTGCAGATGAACCTACAGCAGAACTTGATTCACAGATGGGTGCACAGGTCATGGGAGTATTCCGGCAAATTATACGTTCTGAGAAGATCGCAATCTGTATGACAACCCACGATCCTACAATTTTGGAGGTAGCTGATCATGTTTATGAAATGGTCGACGGAAAATTCATCTCATAAGGCAGTAGATAAAAGGAAGAAATGGCGCCGCTCCGCGCTGATATTGATGTGCGGGGTCATGATGCTTACCTCTGCATGTTCCTTGCTTCCAGATGAGGAACAAGAAGAGACGCTGCCGACAATTACGCCGCCAGCAATCTCGAAGAAGCCCGAATATGATGTTATGAAGGGCGAATGGATATCTGATGTGAAGGCAACAGGGAAGGTAATGTCGGAGCAGGAAGAGACGTTCTTCTTCACGCTTGATAATAAACCTGTCAAGGATGTAAAGGTCAAGAACGGCGACAACGTAAAGGCAGGTCAGGTATTGGCAGTACTTGATGTTGAAGAAATGCAAAGGGACCTGCGTTCGAAGCGGAGAGAGCTTCGCAAGTTGGAAGTGAAGATGAAAGAAACGCTCCGCCAGAAGGATGAGATGGATCCAATTCTATTCGAAGATGAGCAAATCGCATACGAAGAGGCTCTCGAAAAGATTGCGGAAGTAGAAAACGATATCGCAAAAGGATTGGTTACTGCTCCATTCGCTGGAACGGTCGTTAACGTCGCTGCGAAGAAAGGGAATATGACGAAGAAGTATGACCCTGTCGCGACAATCGCCAATACATCCCGATTGGTTGTTACGGTGGATGTACCGAAGGATGATTTGAAGAAAATTGCCCCTGGAATGGATGTTGAACTAAGCATTAATTCGACAGGCAAAATTTTAAAAGGAAAGGTTAAGGCGCTTCCTGCTCCTACATCAGACAAGGACAACGGAGGGAACAACAACAACAACAATCCGGGCGGGGGCAATATGCCTGAACAGGATCGGATTGATAAATATGTAACGGTGACATTGAATGATAAGCTGCCTTCTACAGTAACGCGTGGATCCATGCTTGGTGCGACCATTATTACGAAGAAACGGAGCAATGTTGTCTATATCCCGCCATCCGCACTTCGCACGCTTGGTGCTAGAACCTATGTTCAAGTCGTTGATGACAATGGAAAACGTGAGGTTGACGTGGAAATCGGTGAACAGGATGCAACGAGATTGGAAATCAAAAAAGGACTTGAGCCTGGACAGAAAGTAGTGGGTCGCTAATGGGCATTCCTTTGTTGCGGTTTCTATTCCGGAAAATGTGGAATACCCGCTGGCTTACGTTCAGCACACTTCTAGGGCTCATTGTGGCTGTATCCTTTACAGTCAGCATTCCGATGTATGCTGATGGCGCCTTGAAGCGGGTTGTCTCGAAGACATTGGAGGACAATAGTGCAGCGATGCCAGCCGGCTCGTTGTCAATCAAGTACCAGGCGACAGGTGGAACCAAGACGGATCCGAAAGAATTAAAGGAAGTTGATCGTTACATACGTGGGGATGTGAAGGCGCAGGTTGGGTTTCCAGCTCAAATCTTTGTCAATGCGCGTTCGCTCCGAGGAACAGAAGTTTACCCTGTAGATCCGAGCAAGGTTGATGCCAGCCGGGTTCGAACGATGACGCTTGGCTCTTTATCCGATTTGAACGACCGAGTAGAGTGGACACTGGGTAAGGAATATGAAGATGGCGAGCAGAATGGGACATTGCAGGTTGTCATGATGGAGGAAGCCATGTACCGCAATGATCTCCATATTGGTGACGAGCTTGAATACCCAGTAACCGGCACGGATACCGTGCTGAAGGTTAAGTTGGTAGGTACTTTTAAGCCGAAAGAAGATACGAGTGCTTATTGGTTCCAGGGCTTAGAAGGAATGATGAATTCCTTGTACGTCTCACCGGCAACGTTCGATCATTTGATGGAACAGAAAAAGCTGCCGATCTCTGTATCCAGCTGGTATTATGCGTTTGATCTGCGCGAGGTAAAGACAAGTCAGTTGTCCTCACTTAGCTCTATGCTGGAACGCTTGAATATTGATTTGTACCAGAAGCTGAAGGGAACGCAAGTGGAGATCTCCTTCGCGAAGGTATTGAATGAATTCCGCAGTCAGAGCGTACAGTTGCAAATGATGCTGTTCACGCTTGCTGCACCGATGATTGCAATGGTGTTCTATTATATTGCGATGAATGCAAGTCAATCGCTAGAGAAGCAGCAAAGTGATATTGCTGTGCTGCGAAGCCGTGGAGCAAGTACGCGGCAGATTATATGGCTTTATCTATTGGAAGGAATCATTCTCGGCTTGTTGGCTCTGGCATTGGCCCCTATATTCGGCTGGTTTATGGCGAAGTCAATAGGCTCAGCGAACGGCTTCCTGGAGTTCGTAAATCGGAAGTCTATTCCGGTAGGATTTACGACAGATGCTGTTTTGTTTGGCGTGGCTGCAGTTGTCATTGCCTTGTTCGCAAGCATTATACCAGCAGTAGTCTTCGCTCGTTCATCTATCGTGAACTTGAAGCAGAAGATGGCACGATCAGACCGCAAGCCTGTATGGCAGCGCTGGTTCCTTGATGTCCTGCTGCTGGGCTTGGCGGGTTATGGCTATTACCTGCTTAATGAGAGACAGTTGTTGACATTCCAATCAGGAGTGAGCTCTGATCAGCTGCAAGTACAGCCATTTCTATTTTTTGTGCCGGCACTCGCGATTTTTGCGTGCGGACTGTTCTTTTTACGATTGTTCCCGCTTATTCTTAAAATCGTGCAGTGGATTGGCGGAAAGCTGCTGCCAGTTCCGCTATATTTGACGCTTACGCAGTTGTCCCGTTCTGCCAAGACGTATTATCCGCTTATGATTCTGCTTATTCTTACACTTGGTCTTGGCGTATACAATGCGTCGGCAGCTCGCACGATTGACATTAACTCGACAGAACGCACCTTGTACAAATATGGTACGGATGTCATTGTCCAAACGGTATGGGAATCTGAACAAGAGATTATTAGAGATAAGGATAAAGGCAAAGGAAACAATGGAGGCGGCAATCCAGGGCAAGGTGGTGGTGGCAACCAACCGCCGAAGGCGGGCAAGACGATTTATACGGAGCCGCCGTTCGAGCTCTTCAAAAAGATGCCGGGTGTTGAAGGAGCCGCACGAGTGCTGAAGACGAAGGGGAATGTTATCATTTCCGGACGTTCAATCGGTCAAGGTGAGATTATGGGAATCGACAATGTCGACTTCTCGAAGGTTGCCTGGTTCCGTCAGGACTTGTTCCCAAACCATCCGTTCCGCTATTTGGATGCACTAGGGAAGTATACGGAATCCGCTGTGATTATCCCGAGCAATGTCGCGAAGCAGTATCAATTGAAGGAAGGCGACATCATCTCCATCGGATTTGGGGAGCAGTTGGTTGAATTCGTAATTGTTGGGGTACTCCCATATTGGCCGAGTATGTATCCAGACGAGAAACCGTTCTTTATTGCGAACTTAGATTATATTTATGATCAAGTACCAATCACACCGTATGAAGTATGGTTGAAAATGAAGGACAAAGCACCGCTAGGCCCTGTCATTACAGAACTGCAAAAGAAAGGGATAGAAATATTCAGCGTGACGGATGTACGAAGCGAGCTTGCAACACAGAGCAAGCATCCTACCCGGGGCGGCGTATTTGGCATTCTGAGTATGGGCTTCTTAATATCCGTCATTATCTCCTTGATTGGATATTTGTTGTTCTGGTTCTTTAACTTGACAAGACGTGTGCTTCAGTTCGGGATTTTGCGCGCAATGGGGTTGTCGCGCAGACAACTAACCGGTATGCTGCTGCTGGAACAGCTATTTACAGCAGGGCTTTCTATCCTGCTTGGCATTTTGCTTGGGAAGGTGGCGAGCCGCTTGTTCCTGCCATTCCTACAGACGGCAGAAAGCTCCAAGATGCAGGTGCCGCCATTCCGGATTGTATTTGAATCACGAGATACGATCCAACTGTACATCGTCGTTGGCGTGATGATCTTTACTGGGGCGACCTTGTTGTTCATGCATATTCGTCGTCTACGTGTCCATCAAGCCGTGAAGATGGGAGAGGAGCGTTAATCGGTGATACATTGTGAAGGGCTAGTTAAAATTTTCAAAACAGATGATATTGAAGTTGTTGCCTTGCAAGGGCTGAACTTGTCTGTTAAGCAAGGCGAGCTGATGGCGATTATCGGCAACAGCGGCAGCGGGAAATCGACACTTCTGAACATACTCGGCGGGTTGGATCGGCCATCCGCCGGCTCCGTTCAGGTAGGGAAGTGGGATCTGCTTAAAATTTCGGATAAAGAGCTTGTTGAATACAAGCGGGATACTGTCGGATTTATCTGGCAGAACAATGCGCGCAACTTGCTTCCTTATTTGACAGCGTTGGAGAATGTTGAAGTGCCAATGATGCTGGCCGGCAAGATGGATCGCAAATATGCGAAGGAACTGCTTGAATGGGTTGGGCTAAGTCATCGCATGCACAATAAGCTGCAACAGCTATCAGGCGGTGAGCAGCAGCGGGTGGCCATTGCGATTTCACTTGCGAATCGTCCACAAATGCTGCTTGCCGACGAACCTACTGGATCTGTGGATACGCAGACATCAGATATGATCATGAATATTTTCCGCCGTATGAGTAGGGAATTAGGGGTAACAGTGGTCATCGTAACCCATGATTTGTCGCTTGCAGGGAAGGTGGATCGTGTCGTTGCCATACGTGACGGCTTAACTAGCACAGAATTCATCAAGCGTAATCCGAATTTGGATGCTGGTGGAGGTGAGGAAGGATTCGGGCTTCAGGATCATCATGAAGCCTACGTGGTAGTTGATCGAGTCGGTCGATTGCAAGTGCCAAAGGAGTATTTGGAAGCTCTCGATATTCAAGACAAGGCATCTATGGAATTAGACGGAGACAAAATTATTATCCGCACACCTAAGGAATTGGAGGAGTAACCAGATGAAAAAAAACTGGGTACGTAAATTATTGACGATTACACTGGTATTGACGATGATTATCCCAATGCTGGCTGCTTGTACGAACAAAGATGAGGTTGTTCCAGGACAAGAGCGAGTATTGCGTATTGGAATGCAGTATGGAGGATACGACGACACCTATTTCCGTCAGCAATGGACTGATACATTTGAAATTACACATAAAGGAATCCGTATTGAGCTTGTTCCAGCACTTGATGGTGCAGATATGCGTTATGATAATTCCGGAGATCCGAAGAAACAGCCGGATCGCTATGAAGCGATGAAAAAACTGCTGAATTCTGCTAATCCAGTTGACATCATCGTCACGGATTCGTTCCAGTTCCGTAAGCTCGTGGAAGATGGAATGTTGAAGCAGCTTGATCCGCTTGTACAGAAGGACAGTATTGATTTGTCCGACTTTGTCCCAACGGTTATTGATGGGATAAAAGCAATGGGAGACAACAGCTTGTATGGTCTTGCGCCTACATTCTCCTCGAATGCACTGTTCTTCAACAAGAAGCTCTTCAGTGATGCAGGCATTGCACCGCCGACTGATAATATGACATGGGATCAAGTATTTACGCTCGCGGCTAACCTATCGAAAGGTGACGGAGCAGATCGCAAATATGGTTTCAGCTTCAATCGTTATAATGGCTCCGATGTGTTTAGCGATATGATGAACTTATATATTCCGCCATTAAATCTTCGTATGTTCGATGAAAAAGGCGAGAAGATGACGGTAAACACGCCGCAATGGGAAAAAGTATGGACAACGGTAAGTGATCTGGCGATCAAGAAAATCGTCCCACCTGCCAACAGTACTGAAATGCCTGTTCAAACGCCGGAAAATGAAAATCCGTTCGGACATGATAACTTCCTGTCCGGGAAGGTTGCTATGGCGATCGGAGACTATAATTACATTAATACGGAATTGTCAGATGCCATGAAGAATGCTGACAAAATCAAAGGCTTTACGAAGTTTGATTGGGATGTTGTAACCATTCCGTCACATCCAGAATCTCCTGGAGTATCTGGCGGTTCTCAGCTGTATAATATTTTTGCAATCAATCAAAAAGCAGCTAACCCAGACGATGCTTGGGAATTCATGAAGTTTATTAATAGTGAAGATTGGGCTAAGCTTCGTTCCCGCAGCAGTTGGGAAATGGTATCTCGTCAAAAGTACATTAAGCCTAAGGATGGCACTAACATTAACGTAAGTGCGTTCTACAAAACAAAGCCGGTTCCTCCTACAAAGACAGATATGGAGAAGTTCATGATGGACGGAAGCTACTGGCAGATCAATCAGCTTGGTACGGAGTTGATGCAACAAGTGATCGAGAAGAAGAAATCCGTTTCGGATGCCTTGAAGGAATGGGAAACAAAAGGGAACCAAATTTTAATTCAAGCGAAAAAGAATCCGAACGGTAATGATACTCCTCCAGGAAACGTATACAAGGGCTAATCATCGTAATGCAGGAAGAATCGGTGGCTCCAAGTGAGCTTGCCGGTTCTTTTTTGCACGATTGGGGAATAGTAGGGGGAAGGGGAGGATGCTGATGACAAGAAAAGGGTGATAAAGTGCATTGGGTCTATTGGGGCAAGTTGTACGATTCCAGATTTCAAGCTCGTTGTTTGCAGCAGCGGCTTGAGCATGATGCTTGGATTTATGGATATGAGGCAATGAAGGAGATTGAAGTATATCGATCACGTAGAGGAAAATACGGGGTGCGATTTCTTCCTTAGCCCATTATGTACAATAAATTCAAACTATTTTAATTTTTCTCTTGACTGAACATATGCAACTATTGTATAGTAATACTTGTCGCTGCTGAAGAAGTTCAGCTGTTGAATCATATCGCGGGGTGGAGCAGTCTGGTAGCTCGTCGGGCTCATAACCCGAAGGTCGTAGGTTCAAATCCTGCCCCCGCAACCAAACCTCATGAAATTGCAATGGTGAGGGCCCTTAGCTCAGTTGGTTAGAGCGGTCGGCTCATAACCGATTGGTCGGGGGTTCGAGTCCCTCAGGGCCCACCAATTCTAATTTCATAGATACATAGTTTTGTAAAGTGCATCTTTCATCATCAGTTCTAGCAGTTTGCTAGATTTGCATGAGATAGGTGTTTTTTTATTATTTAGGATCTAAGGAAGCCCACTTTGCAACGTTTCGCGGAGGGCTTCCTTTTTTGTGTCGCTATTTTCTTTTTTGCAACGCATCGTAGGCATCGAGGACATTTTGAAGTGCGGTTTTTTCTTTTTTTGTTATCGTACGGTCATCATAATAGGTATCGCCTTCATGGCGAATGATGGTTTTCTTTGATTTAATAATGGCGCGAATCATTGAGATATCTGATTCAGATGGAGAGACGTCGGCCCATTCCCAGATTCGGGTATTATTATCTCGGATGATCTCATCGCTATTTGGGTAGATGGTATAGGTCTTATCATCGACTTTCAGTGTGTATTTCTCGATGAACAGCCAATTTTCAGCTTCGTATTGAATACGCAACCGCAGCCAAGATATATTTGCTTCTTCCCCTATATATAAGAAGAAACTGTTCTCATTCGCATAGTGAGGTGAAGTTTTGTCATAATACCAGGTAATACTTTTGACTTCATCTACACTTTTTCTCATCTTAGATAGTGCTTGCGCCAAGCGCTTTTCTTCCGCCGCTTGTTTACGTTTTTTCTCCAACTGCTCGGCCTCGATCTTCTTACGCTCTTTTTCTTCAATTTGCGAAATCAATGTTTTGGCGATGCCTGCTTCCTTGCTTCCGGGATGTTTCATCATTAAAGCATTTAGTTTGTCCTTTGCGTTGCCTAATGCCCCTTTAGTAAGACTATCCTTCGCTCCGGCAAGCATGCGGTCAGCTCCATTTTTGATATCATCGATTTCTTTCTTTAACTCGTTAATTGTACCTTTCAATTGTGTATTTTCCTGTT
Source organism: Paenibacillus suaedae (assembly GCF_032337355.1). Taxonomy (NCBI): domain Bacteria; kingdom Bacillati; phylum Bacillota; class Bacilli; order Caryophanales; family Paenibacillaceae; genus Paenibacillus; species Paenibacillus suaedae. The sequence continues at coordinate 871,018 of NZ_JAVYAA010000002.1, read as the reverse complement.
GCAGATTTCTTACTTTAGCGGTCAGGTTCTCGTTCGCAGATACCACATCGTCATATGAGGATTGCGAGATGCTAGAACAGCCTGAAAGGAGTAAGAAAGAAACACATAGTAGGGTAGTCATTCGCTTCACTGCCCGGATCCTCCTAGATGGTAGTAGTTCTATTGTACGACAAATGCCAAATATTCCAATGAAAATAATGGTAACAAAGTTGGTGTGGAGATAATTCAATAGGAGGAAAAAGGCCAGATGATGAATGTTCAATTGCGAACATTCACATTGATAAATTTAGTGTTGACATCATATGAAGGCGTATGATATATTATATCTTGTCGGTTGCGATGTACAGTGTTTTGAAGCGAAAGTGGATGAGCAGCCTGTAGTGCGCAATGATGCAGCATATTGAACCACATGACGATGTGGCAAATATGCCGGGGTGGCGGAATTGGCAGACGCACAGGACTTAAAATCCTGCGGTAGGTGACTACCGTACCGGTTCGATCCCGGTCCTCGGCACCACGTATTGATGATGAGAACTCCTTTCCTGTTCAAGCCTTGAACAAGTGAGGAGTTTTTTGCTTTATACTCTTTTTTAATATGAAATGTGAAATGATTTGAGGATTACATAATAATCGTAATAGACTGATAGATACCAACATGGAAGGGGAATGTACAGTGGGAATGCATGTACAGAATGATTGGGCGGAATTGCTTCATGAGGAAGTTAGACAGCCATATTTCAAGCAGCTGTGGGGCTGGCTTCGAGAAGAATACGAGTGTGCAGTCATTTATCCGCCATATGAACTTATATTTTCTGCGTTGAATGCGACGTCCTATGCGGATACGAAGATTGTCATCGTTGGGCAAGATCCTTATCATGGGCCAGGACAAGCTCATGGATTAAGCTTTTCCGTTCAACCGGGTGTTAAGCTGCCGCCTTCACTTCAGAACATGTTCAAAGAGGGCGCAGCAGATGTTGGTCTGAAGATGCCGAACAACGGAAGCTTGCTGCACTGGGCCAAGCAAGGCGTCCTTATGCTTAACACAGTACTGACCGTCGAACAAGGACAAGCAGCATCACATCGGGGGAAGGGCTGGGAGAAGTTCACCGATCGTATCATTCAATTGTTGAATGAAAGAGATCGCCCAATCATATTTGTTCTATGGGGAAGCCATGCACAAGCGAAGGCGAGCATGATTGATTTGTCAAAGCATTATATTGTACAAGCGCCGCATCCAAGTCCATTGTCTGCACATCGTGGGTTCTTTGGGAGCAAGCCGTACTCGAAAATTAATAATAAGCTGCGCGAATGGGGCGAGCAGGAGATCGACTGGCAAGTCCCTAATATCTAAATAAGGAATAGGCGTCATCGTGAACTGCTTTCATGGAATAGTAAGTTGTTGTATGCTTGTAAGAAGGTGTGAGCGATAACTGTGAAAGTGGTTCATGTGGCTGCCGATCATTTTGGAAAAGTTAGCTCTAGTAATTGACATGGTAATATATTGATGTTATATTAAATTTGTTAATAAACATGATCTGTTAGCTCAGCTGGGAGAGCACCATCTTGACAGGGTGGGGGTCAGTGGTTCGAGCCCACTACAGATCACCATACTTTTAACATCAAAAGCCTTGATTCTCAAGGCTTTTTCTATTTCTATTCCTTTGAACAGTGCAAACCTGCAGCAGAATCCTCTTTGCTCAATGAAAGTGATGCGACAGATGATACAAAACCACTATATTTGTCAACATCATGCATTAAGAAAAATAAGATCAATGATATAGTTTAATATAACTCATTCACTGCCTATTTTCATTGATTTCTCTGAGGTGATCAAGTCCGTCATGCCTTGTTTGCAGGGGAAGCGAGTGTGTGTGCCTCCAAATATATATTATTACAAGACCAAGCATCTTTCATTCGTATCTAACGGGTGATGGATGCTTTTTTATTTTGTTCGTAATTGCAAGAACTAAACTTGCAACTGCTTTCATATAGTGAAGGTATAACGAATGTTTCGCTATTGAATGGGGACAAGCGGAGGAGGTTGGGTTATGGGAGCCGAATTGAGTGTATGGATAATCGGTGTGTTCGGGATCGTAGCGGTTGTCTGTTGGTTTTTATCCAAGCTTCTCATCTTTGATAGTACAAAGCATGATGAGCAATTTGTATGGCTTCGCTCAGTTGAAGAGGATACCAGCAAGAAGGAATGAAGTCATGAGCAAGGGCATGAGATGTTTAAGGGATTAACTTTACGGTGAGAATAGGGGCTATATCGTGAAGTTATTAGTGTTGTTAGCGGGGGTAGCAGCATGCGTAGACGATGGAACGTAATAGGCGTGGTAATGTTGGCCGGAATCATCACGGGCGTCCTGCTTGTTGGGCTTAGTATGAACGCTGTCGACGCAAGTCGCTTCTATCCTGGGATTGATCCTGTAGAGAAGAAGATACCGATCTATGAGGATGTGTATGGCAAGCCAATTATTGAGGAAGTGTATGAGCCCTAGAGTATAACCATACAAGTGGCCGACAGCCCTAGAGATCCTAAGGATCTCCAGGGCTGTTTTCTTCATAAATGTCGTTCATTATGCTTCATTAATCTGTGTTGGATGAATGATTGGGCTGCCTAGCTGTGCTGTCTATAGGCTCTTCTGCATCCCATTTACGTGCGTAGGCTTTCTTCGTCACGTAGAGAAGCAGAAGCACCATGCCTACTACCATGACAACAACTGCGATTACTGTAGCCAGTATCGGATCCATCGTGTACCCCCTTGCTAATGTAAGCGTGTCCGTTATTGCAACTATACATGAAATTCATTTTTTTGTATAATATAAATTCGTTTGCAGCAGCTAAGATATTATACATAATCGCTGTTGCAACATTTCATTCGGAGGTGATCGGGAGTGGCTGCTGAAATCATTGAGGTTAAGACACAGGAACAATTGGACGAGTGTATTGCGATACGAAAGGAAGTATTCGTTGCTGAGCAACATGTACCGGAAGAAGAAGAATGTGACGAGTACGATAACTTGGATGCTCCGGCCTTTCACGTCCTGCTGATGTCAGACGGACAGTACGCTGCAACAGGACGAGTGAAGCTGTTGGATGAATTCACTGCTAAGATGCAGCGTATTGCAGTAAGAAAGCCATTCCGCGGGAAAGGGATTGGAAGAGTTTTAATGGTAGGTCTGGAGCAAATCGCCCGGAAACACGGTGTGGAGAAATGCGTGCTGGACGGTCAGTGCCAAGCGGAAGGGTTCTATCATTCTTTAGGGTATGAGACAGTGTCAGAGGAGCCATTCTTGGATGCGGGTATTCCTCATATTCGCATGGAGAAGAAGCTGTAATTCGTTGTACCGATTTTCGGTTCATAAAAGTTGTGGGTTATGGACACTCTACCTAACAAACGCATCTAATGTAGGATGTATATAGTTAGGAGGATGATGTTCGCATGTCACAGCGAGAATCCATTGTAGCTGTTCAGAAGAATGGGGACGGGGATCTAACGGCGTTCCAAACGAATACAGGCCGAATCTTAAATTACGAGCAGGCTCTTCAAGCCGTGCAAAATGGAGAAATTGCGGGTGTGAATGCCTTCAAGGGAAGAGACGGCGGTACTTATCTTCGTGGAGATGCTGATGGTGATCCTAGCAACAATCTGGATAATTTGCCGACTTTCCAATAACGGTATAGAAGACATAACGAAAGAGCACTTGCAGCGGCCAAATTGGGTCGTTGTAAAGTGCTCTTTGGTGTATTATTCGATTGTATAGAGCTGGTGTTGATCGACAAAGGACATGGCGCCAGTATGCCCTTCGTACTGCGGCCGTCCATCTCCATAGTGCATGAGGAAGGTAAGCTTCTGCAGTGTATCTGGAAGCGTCAAGAGCTCTGCCAATGTCGCATGAACCTCTCCATTCCCACCTAATTGACAGTCATGGAAGATGGTGGTTACTCCACGCTGTTCAACTAAGTGGTGAAGCAGTTCCGGCTGGAACTGCATATCAGCGCTGTAGAAAAAATGATTGTTGATAAGAAGAGAGAAGCTGCGCTTGCCTTCAATATGTGGAGTCTCTAATAATTCGACGGTAAGACCCGCTGCAATGTCATATGGCTGCCCTGGCTCTATTGCATGTACATCGAATACATCCTCTAAGCAGCTTATTCCCTCTTGGGTTAGTCCACCCTTTAATGTATGCTCCCATAATACGGATACGAGTGGAGAAGCTATGTACAGTTTTGGCTTACGTCCATATTTGAACTTCATCTGGAAGGCCAATTCTTCTAATCCCCCAACATGATCAGCATGAATATGAGAGATAAGAACACCATCGATGTCAGAGAATGACTTATTCAAATGGTGTAGAGCCATCGGTGCCGTAATTCCACAATCGATGAGCAGTGTGAATCCACCAGAGTAAAGTAATCCGTTGTTATTGAAGTATGATTTGGCAAATGCACTGCCTGTCCCTAACATTTGTATGTGAAGGTTCATCTTCATCCTCCTATTGGCTGACAAGGCTAGAATTACGCCTATACTGTACCATGTCTGGGATAAATGCACAAGCAAGGCAGCGCAATCTGCATAATGTGCAATAATCAGGTTCGGCCGGAAGCGGCAGGCAACGTGAAATGCACATGAAGCGGGTGAAGGGCATGACGAAGGGGAAGGGCAAAAAGAAGACGAGTTTACAGCCTGGTCGTGAACAGTTCACGATGAAAATAGTAACTTCAGATCGGTGTGAAGTGTGTAAGACACCCTGCATGCGCGGGATGGATTATGTGGAGCGGATGTCTCAGCCAGGCGCAGTTGGAAATGGCGTTCCCTGTATATTAACCCGTACCAAACTGGGCGGCTAATTGTCTCTACCCTACAATAGGGTACATGTTCCCGGGGTGATAACATGTCTGTTGCACACCCAATCATTTCCCGGGACATAATGGATTTCCGGATCGCGCGAATCACTTACAATCGTCTTACCTATTGAACAATGGGGGGATCGTGATGCAGTTGGAGATTGTATGGAAGGGAAATGAGCATACCAATTCGAGTGATCGCAAGGGGGAGATCCCTGCAATTATTGTGAATCATATTTCTGCTCAGAGCTTAACGAGTCTAGATGCATGGTACACATGTCCTGACAACAAGATTTCTTCAGCTCATTTTGCAGTGTCCAAGAATGGGACAATTCATCAATATGTATCCATTGAGCGAATGGCATTCTCACAAGGACTAGAAGGAGAACGAATTGCCTTAGCGCCTGCTTTTGTTGTACGTGAAAAAGGAATGAATCCTAATCGATATGCGGTATCAATCGAGCATGAAGGAATGGACGGGCTGCTGACAGACGAACAGTATCAGGCATGTCTTCGTTTGCATCGTTATATACAACGATATGTAATGGAGAAGTGGGGACATTGGATCTCCTTGGATTATGAACATGTGTTGGGACATTTTCAGATCGATGCCATAAGAAAAGCGAACTGTCCAGGCCCTAACTTTCCATGGAGCCGGTTATATGAGGATTTGCGGCATATGAAGGAAGGGTGAGAGCATTGCTGGGATACCACAAGTTTTTGCGGGCGAAATAGTTCATGGCTTTGTTCATGATAGTATGAATGCACATGAGAGTTATTTGCGAATTAGGCGCAACTCTAAAGCATGATTGGAGTATAACTTTACAACAAAGAAATTTGGGGGTAACGAGATGAAATGCAGGAGACTTGCAGCATTCGTTCTGCTTGGTTCTATTGTGGGTGGAGCGTATGCATCGGCACAGACAGATGTCGCACCTAGTTCTGCGCAAGCCGCTCCAGTGGCTGAGAAGATTGATGTTGTTCTGAATGGGAATGCGGTAAATGAAGGCGGGTATATGATAGATGGACGTGCTTATTTGTCTGTACGACAAATACAAGAAGCACTTCAGGCATTTATATTCTGGGATGATGCCAATAAGAAGGTTGTAATTGACAAGCCTAATGTGGACTTGCTGCTGTTCAAGGACAATAAAACATTTGGCAAAGTCGAGACGGGGAAGACCTCCTTTACAGTATTCGTCCAAGTTGACAGTTTGCAGTCGACAGTTGATGCGATCAAGATTACGATCACAGATCCGAAAGGGAAGACAACGGAGCTTCAGGAATCGAGTGTTCCAACAAATGAAGATAATTTCTGGTTCCGTACGAATGAGCATAAGTATGATTTCAAGGCCAAGGGCGACTATATGATCTCTTGTTATTTGAGACAGAAGAATGGTGAATTCACCCTTATATCGCAGAAAAAGTTGCCTGCAATATCTAAACTTTAGCTTTTGGTTATTATACATACTGAAGCGAGTAGGCGTTCGTTGACCTCTTTCGCAGAAAGTGGTACGATACGTGAGTATAACCACTACCTGAACATAAAGGAGATTTACTCATGAGCGAACATAACCATGATTGCGGATGTGGACACGATCATGATCACGACCACGATCACGATCATGAATTGATTATTACAATGGTAGACGAAGACGGCAACGAAATCGACATGACGATGGTCGAGACGTTCAACGTCGACGAGCAGCTATATGCACTTCTTCTCCAACGCAACGATCCAGAAGCGGACGGCATTATCGTACGTCTGGAAGAGCAAGGCGAAGAAATGGCAATGCTTCCTATCGAAGATGACGCTGAGTGGGAACGCGTACAGCAAGCATACAACGAATTGGTAGCTGAGCAAGGCGAGTAATTCATTCGCTCTGCCAATATACAGGTATGGAACAAGCTCCGGAGAATTCCGGGGCTTGTTCTTTTTTAGAGCATGATTCCGTTCGGAGCGGATCAATTGGGATATTCTTATAGATGCTCTTATTTGCGTGGATTGTAATACATAATTCTACCGTTGAACAGCGTAAGTTCCGCTTTCCACTTTTTCGCCAAATATTTGCACAACTCGTTCCCTTTGGCCTTGTCTCCGTGAGTGGCATCGTCAGGCAGAACCATTTGGACGTAGCGGCGGGAATCCTCTTTCTCGCCAACACCAAATACGATATGTCGATATAATGGATTGGAACCTTTTAAATAGAACCATTCCTGCTCTTGCCCGGGCTTTGTTTCAATTGTATATGGAAAGGCAGCCTCGGCATAATCCCAGCCTAATTGTTCTCCGGTTAATTGGGTTTGTTCCCGGTAATGGAGAAGTTGGCCCTTCAATTCATCTAATGTAATGGACGCAACCTCCGAACCATCGACAAACGTAATGAATGCGCTTTGACTCATCGAATCTATCCTCCCCTTGGGACATCTTCTACTTATAGCACGAATCGCTTACATCATACCATTTGACTGAATGTGATGGCAATATTTACATGGAATGAAAGTTCGAATCTTGTTCTAGGAACGCGATTTATGTTATACTCGATCGTATAACCATTAAATGGTTTGTGTTCTTGGAAAAGGATATCCCGAGGAGGTGTGCGATGTTTGACCATTTGTATGAAGTTTCGGAGCAAGCAAATGTTACCTTTGTCGGTTGGGCCACAGAACAGATTCGTTATGATTTCGCACTCATTTATTCCGATCATTTTATCGGCAAGACATTAGTTGTATGTATGCAGACTGGTCGCTCGACATTATTATGCGCGGATGATTTGCGTCCAGAAATTCTCCAAGTCAAATTCAATTTGCCTCATGCTGAGGCGGCAAGTGAAGCGGCGCAGCTGTTGCTTACGCGAATACATCCACTCGAGGTGCAGGATCAATACTGAATGATCCTGCAGAGAATGAATACAGGGTGCCCCATATCGGGGCACCCTGTATTGTGTATTAGAAGATCGCGCGTTCCTCACGAATAACCTTAACAAATTCAATATTGCGATCTTCTGGTCCCTTGACCGGAAGCCCAATATCGACGTGATCACGAATATAGTTGATGTTTTCTTGCGAGATGACTTCGCCTGGAAGCAAGATCGGAATGCCAGGCGGATAAACGTATATAAATTCTGCAATAATTCGTCCTGCAGACTCCTTAAAAGGTATGACCTCAGTATCCGCATAGAAGGCATCGCGCGGTATGAGGGACAACTGCGGAATCTCCGGAATTTTGACGACGAGCTCCTGTACTTCATTGCGTTCATGGTGAAGACTGGACAAGTCGCGCAATGCGCGGAGCAGAATGTTGATCGTCTCCTTGGAGTCGCCCGGCGTGACGAGACAGAGAATATTGTACATATCGCTCAGTTCGACTTCGATGTTGTAGTGCTCCCGCAGCCAGTTCTCCGTTTCATAACCGGTTATCCCCAAATGGCGGACATGAATGGTCAGTTTCGTCGGATCATAGCTGTAAGTCGCTTCTCCGCCGAGAATCTCTTCGCCAAAACAGTACAGGCTAGGAATTTCATTAATTTGCTGGCGGGCAAATTCGGCCAGCTCAATGGTGTGTTCCGCCATTTCATGACCGTTAAGAGCCAAGTTGCGACGGGATGTATCCAAAGATGCCAGCAATATATAGGAAGTGGAAGTCGTTGTCAGCATGCTGAATATGGTTTGTACACGCTGATGATTCACGAGTCCATTTTTCGTATTTACATTAAGCACAGAACTCTGGGTTAGGGAACCGCCCAGCTTATGCACACTTGTCGCAGCCATATCGGCACCGGCCTGCATGGCTGACATCGGCAGCTTTTCGTGGAAATGAATAAGAACACCATGTGCTTCATCAACAAGTACAGGAATATCGTAAGAATGTGCTAAGTCGACAATCTCCTTCAAGTTCGCGCAAATCCCAAAGTACGTTGGATTAATGACGAGCACTGCTTTCGTATCTGGGTGTTTCTCCAAGGCTCTGCGTACCGAGCTGGTTGTGATGCCGTGATCGATTCCTAAATTCGCATCGCGCGCTGGCGAGACGAATACAGGCTTTGCACCGGCGAAAATAATGGCGGACATGATCGATTTATGAACATTGCGTGGAACCAGGATTTTATCTCCTGGAGAGCATACGGACATAATCATTGTCATGATTGCGCTGCTTGTGCCTTGTACGCTGAAGAGCGTATAATCGGCACCTAGTGCGTCAGCAGCAAGTTGCTGCGCCTCGGCGATGACGCTCGTAGGCTGGTGCAAGTCATCAAGCGGAGCAATGTTAATCAGATCTATAGAGAGCGCCTGATCTCCGATAAAGCTTCGGAATTCTGCATCTGTCCCTGCGCCTTTTTTATGACCTGGAATGTGGAACTGCACCGGATTATTGGAGGCATGTTCCGTAAGTGCGGTAAATAAGGGCGTCCGATGATGGTTCATCGCCGTATCACAACCTTTCATGTTGGCAATCTACTAAGCTGCGCATGGCGTGTCCTGCGCAAACAAGGTTTAGTTTAACAAAAACGACCCGGAATGCAAGATCTTTTTCCTCTATAGTAAGGGGGGGAGCATGAATAAGTATTCGCACTTTATTCATTTTCGTTTCAAGGTATGGTGTGATAGGATGTACATATCGGAGGGAATTGTCATGAAAAAGAAAATGTCCGTTGTCATGTTCATGCTGATGATGGTGTTCATTGGCTTCGGTATCGTGATTCCGGTTCTGCCTCGAATGATAACGAATGCAGGCGCCAATGAATTTCATTTGGGGCTTATGCTCTCGATCTATTCATTAATTGCGTTCGTGGTGTCTCCAATATGGGGAGCATTGTCGGAGAAGGTTGGTCGGCGTCCCATCATCCTTATCGGGACTCTCGGGTTCAGTATAAGTTATCTGCTGTTCGGATTAGCGAATGGTGAGCTTTGGATGATGTATGTTTCCCGCGCATTGGGAGGCATCTTCTCTGGTGCTGTAGCTTCAGTTATTGTTGCCTACGTCGCCGATATCACGACACCTGAGCAACGCACGAAGGGTATGGCCTTTGTTGGAATGTCGATTGGGCTAGGTTTTACATTTGGGCCAGCCTTTGGCGGTATTTTAAGCAGATACGGTTATAATACGCCCTTTTTTGCAGCTTCAGCATTGACATTTATCACATGCGTGCTAGGCTTCGTATTACTTAAGGAATCGCTGACTCCTGAGGAGCGCAAGGGAAGCCTCGAATCGGCTCCTTCACGCTGGACAGCCTTTACGGGACGAATGAAGTATTTGTATGTATTGTCCTTCTTTGTTACCTTTACGCTGGCAGGATTGGAAGCGACACTATTGTATTTTGAAGCAGCTAGAATCCCAGGAATTACAGAGGAGCAGATCGGATACATGTTCTTCTTCTGTGGCCTTTCAGGTGCGCTTGTTCAAGGTGGGGTTGTAAGACGCTACATCAAGAGTGGAGGAGAGAAGAAGGCGATTGCGGTAGGTCTGATTATATCTGCTGCAGGATTTTTGCTGCTCTTGTTGTCCTCAAGTGTTGTCGACGCAACCATTTACTTATGCGTGTTCGGTATCGGCAATGCCTTGATCCGCCCGTGTGTAACTTCATTGATCACACAGAAGACGACGGTTAGCCAGGGTGTTGCTTCAGGTTTGAATTCTTCGATGGACAGCTTTGGCCGTATTACAGGGCCGCTGCTTGCCACGGGTCTGTTCGGATGGAACATGAATCTTCCTTACATAATCGGAGCAGTCTTATGTGTTGCTGCGATTTGGCTTCTCATCCGCTTTGCTGTGCTGGATCGAAATCAGACGGCCGCGAACACAACTGCATAAACAAGAACATGTGCAAAAACTGCGCTTGGCGATTGCTGGTTACGTAATCGCTGAGCGCAGTTTTTTGTTGAGTGTCACTATATGACGTTGTATGTGCGTGTTCAAAAAGGTCGGTTTTCAGCACCGAGAAAGTTGGATGAAGCTAGGGCCTGAGGAGCGGAGCGTACGTTTTGGGTACGTGAGCACCGGAAGGCCCGGCTGAATTCAAGTTTCGATGCCGAGTCCACTTCATGATTTACTTCGTGATCAAAAGTGGACTTTTTGAACAACCTCTATATGACGTTAATTAAGCTTCGACAGCCAACCGGTACAGTGGCATTAACGTCGTGAACGTCTGCCTAGCAAGCTCCATAAAGGCCTCACCGTTCTGCAGCAGTGGATCATTCATCGGAACGTGGCGTCCAACCAGCCATTCTGCCGACTTGATATCCCGGAAGCGGGTAAGCTTGTCGGCCATCTCCATCTCACTCAGATCTCCGATTTGGTCGGCGTCTTTCTTCATATGATCCATGGACAATACATAATTATTAGGGATGATGCTTCTAAGTTGTTTTTGGTCATCAAGCATCGCCTGCGCAATGTTGCGCTTGTTCGCCACCTCATAAATGAAAGCCAGCCAAATAAAGACATGATCATCGAACAAGCCAACCTGGAAATGGGGAAGGGATTTGTATCCGCGTTTGTTCGGCCCAATGGCAAGCCATGTATCCTTCGGCGGATTAACCGTACGACGAGCATGCTTCGCAATATGGAGGAACATTTCAATTCCGCTTTGCATCGCTACATCACTAATTAGCTGTTCTCCAATGGTGCGGAATTTCGGTTGAATACGATCACGAATGGCCTCCATACGGGCATCAAGCCCCTCAATTGTAAAGGTTTCAAAATCTGAAGGAGAAAATCCAGAAAACGTCATTCATCTCTTCCTTTCTAAGCTGTTGTCATCTATACACGAGCTGGTACAGAAGTTATCGAAACTCACTTACTTACTCGCTCGGGAATTTAAACATCAAGTAATCCGTGCATGTTGCCTGTGTCGAACAAGCAGTCACCCACTCAGTATATCATAATATATTGAGAATGTTTATCAAATTATAATTATTATATTTTGATGGAACAAGCCTCTTGTTTGGAAATCCAGTCAATAATCCAAGTTGATGAATCATATGATGGAGTATACGACAAGGTAAGGAGGGATTGCCGTGAATCGCAGCGACGAGGTGGAATACTGCAACCTGGAGCTACGCTTTGACCGTCGGCAAATCCAGAACCTCATCCGTGATCTTATACAAGAAGGTTATTCCTTGTATTGGAGTGAAAATGAATCGCTATTTATCGTATCTATCCGAACAGGAAGGAAGTTGGTCAAACTTCGGTTCCAACGTATGGAGCAGCGCTACAAAATTGTCGGCGACTATACGATTCGGGATGAGAAGCTGGCTGACTTTATGGAAAAACTGATCGGCGATTCACGCGGGCATGCGGTCGTCAAACGGTTCAAAGATAGACAGATTTTTATCGAGAATATTTTGTTCGGCGAACGAATTCGTCTGGTTGAGGTCATAGGGCCGAAGCAGCGCGTATTGTATCAGAAGAGGCCTATTGTAACTACTGAGGAGATGATGCAGGCATTCTTATCCAATCGGGCAGAGCAGCGTATGCGTGTGCTGCGGCTCGAAATGGATTATGTGCTCGCGGAGCTGTTTGAGGCGATGAATGAGCAAAAAATAGCTGTTATAGAGAGATGCAAAGAGAAGCTGAATGAGCTTCGTTCCGAGATGATTCAGCTGGAATGGTAATTGTTATTCATGGTTTAATCACCCTCCCATCCGCCAAATGTATGGATGAATTGCAAGGGCGAGATGGTTGCAGGGTGTTTTGCTGTGCTGTACAATAAGCGTAATGCAAACTATATAAATTTATGGATAAAGGGTGGAACAACCATATGGCTAACAATCAAATCGGTGTCATTGGCCTTGCCGTAATGGGTAAGAACCTGGCGCTTAACATCGAGAGCCGCGGCTTCACAGTATCGGTATACAACCGTTCCCGCGAGAAGACAGATGCACTCATTGCCGAAGCAGAAGGCAAGAACCTGACTGGTACATATTCCATTGAGGAATTCGTACAATCTCTTGAAGCACCACGTAAAATTTTGATTATGGTACAAGCTGGACAAGCTACAGATGCAACGATTGAGCAGTTGCTTCCACACTTGGATCAAGGCGATATTATTATTGATGGCGGTAACGCTCATTTCCCTGATACACAGCGTCGCAGCAAGTACTTGGAAGAGAAGGGCTTCCGCTTCATCGGAACAGGCGTATCCGGCGGTGAAGAGGGCGCATTGAAAGGCCCTGCAATCATGCCTGGCGGCCAAGAGAGTGCTTATCGCTTGGTTGAGCCAATTTTGACAAGCATTTCAGCAAAAGTAGGCGGCGACCCTTGCTGTACATATATTGGGCCGGACGGTGCTGGCCACTATGTTAAGATGGTTCACAACGGCATCGAGTATGGCGACATGCAATTGATTTGTGAAGCTTATCATTTGCTTACGAATGTATTGGGTGTAAGTGCTGAGGAGCTTCACTCCATCTTCGGTGAATGGAACAAAGGCGAGCTTGACAGCTATCTGATTGAAATTACAACAGATATCTTCTCTAAGTACGATGAGGAAACAGGCCAGCCAATGGTTGATGTCATTCTTGACTCTGCCGGTCAAAAAGGTACGGGCAAATGGACAAGCCAAAGCGCGCTTGATCTTGGCGTGCCATTGTCTATGATTACGGAATCCGTATTCTCCCGCTTCTTGTCCGCATTGAAGGACGAGCGCGTTGTAGCGAGCAAAGTGTTGAAAGGGCCGAAGACCCCTGCATTCACTGGAGACAAGGAGGCATTCATCGAGAGCATCCGCAAGGCTTTGTACGCGTCCAAGATCGTATCTTACGCGCAAGGCTTCGCACAGATGCGTGCGGCTTCCGAAGAGTTCGACTGGAACCTTCGCTATGGTGAGATCGCAATGATCTTCCGCGGCGGCTGCATTATCCGTTCCCGCTTCTTGCAGAACATCAAAGAAGCTTACGACCGCGAACCAGAGCTGAAGAATCTGCTGCTTGATCCATATTTCCAAAATATCGTGGAAACGTACCAAGACGCTTGGCGCGAAGTCATCAGCACTGCGGTTGCATACGGCGTTCCTGTTCCAGGATTCGCAAGTGCACTTGCTTACTTCGACAGCTATCGTACAGAGCGCTTGCCAGCGAACTTGCTGCAAGCACAACGCGACTACTTCGGTGCGCATACATTCAAGCGTGTAGACAAAGAAGGAACATTCCATTACAACTGGATGTCATAATAGAGATCAAAAAACAACGCCGAGCCTGCTTAGGACTCGGCGTTGTTTTTGCGTACGGTTGATTATTCGCATTCATTCATATAAACCGGATACAAGTTCAGCCAAATATTTGCGAATCCGATCCGATTCTTGCCCGTAACTGCTGCTGTGCACGAGCAGAGAAGAGATTTCGGCATAGCTATGAAAGCGGCGAACCAATTGATTCGGCTCAAGCATAGCCCACTTGTCAGGATGATCTGTGAGCTGCTGCTTAACTACATTCAGCGCCCATACGATGTCTTCCCTGCACAATGGGTGATTCGAATCCATAATACGAGCCAGGCGAACAGATGTGGAGCGCTGGATGGTCGATTTGGATGGATGCGGTTCTGGGACAGGCAATTGGGGCATGTCTCATTCACTCCTACATAAAAAATGGCACTAGACGATTACTTAATTTCATTGACGATGGCAGGGCTATTATTCATCTTTATGTTGAACTTCTTCATTTTATACCTATCACCATTGTCGAATAAAAGAAACGTGTGGTATCATGTGGGAAGTTTACCGTCATATTGGTCATCATCTGACCTACTCGTTCACGATGAGCCATTTGATTTAGAGAAGCGAGGCTGGAAATGATGCAGCATATTATTTTAATCGGATTTATGGGCACCGGGAAATCGACGGTTGGGCAAGAAGTTGCCAAGAAGCTGGGCTGCAGCTTTGCAGACTTGGATGCTGCTGTGGTCGCGCTAGAGGGTCGTACGATTCCTGATATCTTTGCCTCTGATGGAGAAGCTTATTTTCGAGAACAAGAAAGTCATGTTCTAGCTGGAATATTGAACAGTCCGACAAGGCACGTCATTGCAACGGGCGGTGGCATTGTCCTCCAGGAGAGCAATCGAGAGCTGATGCGGGATGGAGGCTTCATCGTGCATTTAGCAGCAAGCAAGGAGACGATACTGTCGCGTGTGAAGCGGGATCGCAATCGTCCTCTGCTTCAAGGCGATGTGGAAGCACAGGTGTCTAAGCTCATGCAGCAGCGCGAGGGACTGTATGACTTTGCACATACAACAGTTCTGACCGACCATGAGACAGCTGTGCAATTGGCTGCTCGCATATGTAAGCTGGTCGAAGGCAAGTGTGAATAAAAGCCCCTAGCAGGAGGGGCGTGCAGATTATTTGAGGCGTTATTTAGAGGTGTGCTCCAATTGACTCCAGGCGAGCATTCCGCCTTCCATATTCACACAGCCCTCCAAGCCGATATGCTGCAAGTATTCGCATACTCGTTCGCTGCGATATCCGCTTCGACAAATGAAAATGATTTCTTCCGTCCGCTCGATTTCGTCGAGACGATCTGGGATTTCATTCATGGGGATATGCTTGGCACCGGGAATCATCCCGTGAGCGACTTCCTCATCTTCCCGTACATCTATTAAATTTAGTGCTTCGCCGCGTTCTAGGCGTTGTTTCAGCACAGCCACATCAATTTGAGCAATTGGATTCATAACGATTAGGCATCCTTTCTTATCTGGAATTCATTCGAGATAAGAGTTATTATACGTTGAAAGATAAAGGAGTGGAAGCGCATGGACGTAATCGTTCGATCAACACCAAAACTGCAAGGAGATATTCAGGCCTTATCCTCGAAAAACTATACGACACGCTATCTTCTTGCAGCTGCACTGGCAGAGGGGACAAGCACGATTTATTATCCAGCTCACAGTGAAGACAGCGATGCGATGCGCCGCTGCCTCCGTGATTTGGGTGCCCAGCTGGTTGAGGACGAAGAGAAGATTGTCATTACCGGCTTCGGTAAGCATCCAACATTGAGTAATTCCCATGAGCTGAATGTAGGGAATGCAGGAGCGGTATTGCGCTTCTTGATGGGCACAGCCTCTCTGCTGGAGGAAGTGAAGTTTGTTAATACGTATCCGGATTCCTTAGGGAAGCGTCCACACGACGACTTGATTACTGCACTTGAACAAATGGGCGTAGCGATTGAGCATCGGGAAGGCAAACTTCCGATTACGATCCGCGGTGGGAAACCACGTGGAGGAAAAATCAAGGTATCCGGCAATGTGAGTTCGCAGTATTTAAGCTCGCTGTTGTTCTTGGCTCCATTGCTGGAGGAAGACAGTGAAATTGAAGTAGTAGATGATTTGAAATCGAAGGTTGTCGTTGGACAGACGCTTGAAGTGCTTGCGGAAGCGGGCATTCGGATCGAGGCGAGAGAAGATCTGATGTATTTCAAGATTGCCGGCAACCAACAATATGAAGCGAAGACCTATACGGTGCAAGGCGACTATCCGGGCTCTGCAGCGGTTCTTGCTGCAGCGGCTGTCGTTGATTCTGATGTGATCATTCGCGGATTGACTGAGGACAGCAAGCAAGGAGAACGAGCCATAGTCGATGTGCTGCGCATGATGGAAGTTCCACTTCAGCATGAGCATTCCGTTGTTCGAGTCCAAGGGAATCGCAAGCTGAAGGCCGTTGAGATTGATGGTGACGTGGCAACGGATGCAGTCCTCGCTATGGTGGCTGCTGCGGTGTTCGCAGAAGGTACATCCCGCTTCTATAATGTAGAGAATTTACGATACAAAGAATGTGATCGGATTACCGATTATCTCACTGAACTTCGCAAGGCTGGAGCGAATGTGGAGGAGCGTCAAGCGGAGATTATTGTTCATGGACGCCCAGAAGGCGTTACAGGAGGCGTAGAAATTAACGCTCATTATGATCATCGTGTTATTATGGCATTGACGGTAGTTGGCTTGCGCGCAGAGCAGCCGATTCGAATTAAGGATGCTCACCATGTTGCCAAGTCGTATCCGCAGTATTTCGATCACCTGCGTGCGCTGGGAGCGCAAGTAGAATGGGTCGAAGAAAATGCGTAATGCATGATACTTTTGCTTGACATGTACAGCATAATGTATTGCATGATATGTAATGTATGATACACAATGATTGATAAACCAGCAGTATGCTGTCCATTGGAAGGGAGTTGTTACGATGAGTTATCAGCATCCATCGCAAGAGGCGATCAAGGAGCTGCTGCAAAGCAGCACAAACATTGCAGTCGTCGGACTATCTGACGATCCAACTCGCGTGTCCTATATGGTGGCGGAGGCAATGCAGCGCAAGGGATACCGCATCATTCCGGTCAATCCGAAGGCGGAGAGCATCCTTGGAGAACAATGCTATGCTTCGCTGCGTGATGTACCGGATCATATCGACATTGTTAATGTGTTCCGACGCAGTGAATACTGTGCGGATGTTGCTCGTGAAGCTGCGGCTGTTAACGCAGGGGCAATTTGGCTGCAGCAGGGGATCGTTAGTGAAGAAGCGGCTGCCATTGCAGAAGAGCACGGAATGACTGTCGTGATGGATTTGTGCATTAAGGTACTGGACTCGATTTTATTGCCGCATGGCAAGGGTGAGTCTGCTTCCACATAAAGTGTAAAGACGAAAGCCGGGCATTCCTAGTTGCTGCTGCGATGAAGGGGTCCGGTTTTTCGTGTGATAGGAGATAGAAGTGGCTACGAGAGAGGGACGCGGCTGTAAAATGCTTTGACAACAAAGCGTGATGCCCTTACCATTCTTGGTAGAAGGGAGGATGTGCATTGAATCAATTAGGGCGATTGCAGCAATTGTCGCGTGCGCTCATGCAGCCGCTAATCGCACTCCCCGCCGCCGCGCTTGCGATAGCAATCGGCAATTTGCTTCACAGCGCAGGCTTGACGGATACTGCGGTACTATTTGAACTGACAGGGAAGACGGTGTTTGCTGTTCTTCCTTATATTTTCGCAGTCGGGGTTGCACTTGGACTGTCTAATAATGCCGGGGTAGCTGCACTATCGTCCCTGCTCGGTATGTTTATTTTCAGGCAGCTGCTCGTCCAATGGCAAGCTACATTCGAGCCAACGATCCTCAACGGCATCCTGTTTGGGGTAATGGCAGGCTTCTTGCATGAACGGTTCAAAAACATAAAAATGCCAGAATATTTACAGTTTTTTGGCGGCCCGAGATTCGTCATTGCGATTACGATTATGGCTTCAATCCTGCTTTCATGGCTGATGAAGCTGTTCTCGCCAATTTTACAGCAAGGGGTCATGTTTATTGGCCAGGAGCTGCTTGCGATGGGGGGATTTGGGGTATTTTTATACGGGGTTCTGCATCGGGTGTTAGTGGCATTTGGATTGCATCATCTGCTTAATAACGTATACTGGTTCCAAATCGGCTCCTATACGAATAGTGAAGGAATGACCTTCACGGGAGATTTGCCGCGGTTTTTCGCTGGAGATCCGAATGCTGGCATCTATATGGCAGGCATGTATCCCATTATGATGTTTGCACTTCCGGCAGTCGCACTGGCCATCGTGCATGAATCACGAGAGGACTTGCGCCCGAAGGTGCGCAAAACCTACTTTACGGCTGCCTGTGTGTCATTGTTGACCGGGATTACCGAGCCGATTGAGTTTGCCTTTTTGTTCGCAGCGCCGTATCTATTCGTTGTCCATGCGCTGTTAACCGGAGCTGCGATGTGGCTGACCGCTGAGATTGGTGTGAGACACGGCTTCTCCTTCTCAGCAGGAGCGATTGATTATGTGATTAACTTCCACCAAGCAACGAAGGCGCTATGGATTATCCCGATTGGAATCGCATTCGGATTCATTTATTATGTGGTGTTCCGCTTTGCCATTCAGCGATTCCAAATTCCGACGCCAGGCAGAGTTGACGGTTCATTGCTTGATGATATGGCAGGAGATTTGCTGCCGAGGGTGCCGCTTATTATTCGGGCGCTTGGGGGTAAAGATAACATCATTGATCTGCAGGCTTGTATTACGAGATTGAGATTAAGGGTTAAGAACGATAAGTTGGTAGATCGTCACGCGCTTCGTGTTATCGGTGCAGCAGGGGTCATTCGTCTTGGGGGCGGGCATATTCAGGTCGTATTTGGAACCTACTCGGAGCTGATTAAGGACGAAATGGCGAAGCGCCTGCAGCGTGATCCGAATCAAATCTGGTTCGTGGCACCCGTACAGGGGCGGATGATACCAATCGAAGAAGTGCCGGATACGATATTTGCCAAGAAGCTCGTTGGCCATGGCGTAGCTTTTTATCCGGATAAGGGAGAGCTTGTATCGCCTGTGCGCGGACGCATCCGCCACATTTACCCTACGATGCATGCGATCGGCATTGAAACGCCGGAAGGGTTAGAAGTGTTGTTACATATTGGAATTGAGACGTCATCATTGAATGGCGCCGGTTTTCAAGCAGTAGTACAGGAAGGTGATGAAGTGAAACCGGGACAGCTGCTCATAAAATTCGATTTGCCGGAAGTGAAGAAGCGCTGTAAATCGCTCGCGACACCGATGGTGATTACGAACTCAGACACTGTCGCTTCGTGGAGTATAGCGCCATATGCGCCTGTTCGGAAGGGACAGACTTCAGTCATGTCAGTCATTATGCATGAACACGCGGTTGGAGGTGCAAGCCGATGACACAGAAAGTCCAAGGTATCGGTGCATCCGCAGGCATTGCCATAGGCAAGGCATTCGTATTGCCGACTTGGGAGTGGGATGTTCCTGAGGAAAAGATGGATCCAGCCGACTTAGCGCGTGAATTCGAACGATTGTATGACGGAATCCGCTCCTCGAAGCATGAGATAGAATTTATTAAGAGTGAAATTAAAGAAATGGTTGGCAGTGAAGAATCCAGCATCTTTGATGCGCACCTGGCCATTCTGGAAGATCCGATCTTCATGAATGAGATTCAAGGGATCATTCAGCGGCAGTATAAAGCTGCCGAGGTGGCGGTCAAGGAAGCGATCGATCATTTCGTAACGATGTTCGATCTGCTCGATGATGAATATATGAAGGAGCGGGCGTTGGATATCAAGGATGTCGGCAACCGACTGCTCAAGCATTTGCTGGGTGCACCGGAAATTACACTTCCGACGGACACACAGCCGTATATTCTTGTTGCGAAGGAGCTGTCTCCGTCACAGTTGGTTCATTTAAATCCGAAGAATGTGCTTGGCATTGTGATGCTTCAAGGCGGGAAAACCTCGCATTCGGCCATTATGGCTAGAGCGCTGGGCATTCCGCTTGTGCTTGGACTGGAAGGGAAAGTTGCGAAGCCGATTCAGACCGGGGATACCGTCATTGTCGATGGGGAATATGGCATCGTACATATTGCTCCGCCGCAAGATGTGATCACTTGCTATGAAGCGCGGCGTGATGCCTATGTACAGGAAGCAGACGAGCTGCAGAAGATTGTATCCCTGCCAGCTGTCACACTCGATGACTTCGTTGTTCAGCTGGGGGCGAATATCAGCTCCACACGTGAGCTGAATATTGCCGATCAGAATGGGGCGGAGGGGGTTGGTCTCTTCCGTACCGAGTTCATGTACATGGATCGTTCATATCCGCCTTCAGAAGCGGAGCAGTTTACGGTTTATCTGGAGGCGGCAGAGCATTGTAAGGATAATTCGGTGATTATCCGCACATTGGATGTAGGCGGAGACAAACCAATGGATTATTTGAATCTGCCGGAAGAGGATAATCCATTCCTTGGGTATCGGGCGATTCGCATTTGTCTCGATCGGCAGGATCTGTTCAAGACGCAGCTGCGGGCGATCTTGCGGGCAAGCGCACATGGCCCGATTATGGTCATGTTCCCGATGATTACATCGGTGAATGAGGTGCAAGCGGCTAAGTCCATATTGGAACAGGCCAAGGCAGAGCTGCGGGAAGAAGGACTTCCATTCAATGAAGGGCTGCCGGTAGGCATTATGATTGAGGTTCCTGCCGCTGCGATGATTGCCGATCAGCTGGCGAAGGAAGTTGACTTCTTCAGTATCGGAACGAATGACTTGGTTCAGTATACACTAGCCGTGGATCGGATGAACGAGCAGATTGCACATATGTATGATCCTTTCCATCCAGCGGTGCTGCGCTTGATTCGTTATACGGTTCAGGCGGCGAAGCAGGCAGGCATTATGGTCGGTGTATGCGGTGAAATGGCAGGGGATCCGCGGGCGGTTCCGATTTGGCTTGCACTTGGCGTGAATAAACTAAGTATGTCCTCACGCTCCATTCCACGCGTGAAGGCGGCAGTTCGCCGTTCGACGGTGGAGCAGTGCAAGCGTATTGCAGATAGTGTGTTCGAGTCCGGAACGAAAGAAGAGATTGAGATGGTGCTTGAACAGCGTTAATAGGAGATCCTTTCAAGGAGAAATACCATATACAAAAAGGCATGCCTTAGTACCGAAACTAAGGCATGCCTTTTTCGCATGAAGCGGGATATCCATTTACTTCTCTGCAAGCTTGTCGCAGAAAGCTTTGCCGTAGGCAGGCAAGTCAGGCGGTCTTCGTGCAGATACGAGGTTGCCGTCTACAACAACTTCTTCGTCAAGCCATGTGGCGCCTGCATTTTCCATGTCGTCGCGAATTCCCGGTGTTGACGTCACTGTGCGACCGTTCAAGATTTTTGCAGAGATAAGCACCCAGCCAGCGTGACAGATTTGTCCGACAGGTTTGCCGGCTGCATCCATTTCCTTCACTATGCGAAGGGCGTCAGCGTAACGACGGATCTTATCCGGTGCCCATCCGCCAGGGACGAGTACGCCATCATATTGAGTTGTATCAATATCTGCATAAGCATAGTCTGCGGTTGCAGGAACGCCATATTTGCCGATATAGGTCTTGCCGCGCTCTAGACCTACCAGATGCACTTCAGCGCCTTCTTCGCGCACACGGTGTACCGGATACCACAATTCTAAATCTTCAAATTCTTTATCTACAAATGCAACAATTCGCTTGCCACTTAAACGCATGAATGTTGTCCCTCCTTCGTATGGTTATAGCAGAGCTTCTCACGGAGCCTCTCCTATTTCTTGCAGTTCTCTCAGAGAATTGGGGTTTTTCCCATACAATGTCCATTGTCTCTTTTGCCATTATGACCTACGATCATAGACAACAGAATATCGCGTGTTGTCCACCTATTATTTAACCATATTGCCTGCAAAAAGCATACATGGGCATGTACGATTTGTCTTGGAAACGTGATATTCCTCATTGAAAAATGAAAAATGACAATCTGTCCGCTGTTAAAAGTGTAAAAAAATACATATCCACGCATGGAAGGAGATTGTAGAGCGTAGTCGAATATTAGGATAACCCAAAATCGAAATACAGAAAACTGCACAAATTTGCAGCAAGAAGTCATAAGGTTTATCTAGAGATATGGTAAGACTACCTTGTATGTTCAGGGGTGAATGATATGTATACAAGATGCATTTGTGATCATTACATGGATATTACCGTTCGTACCGTTGTACATGCGCGGACAATTCATATCCACCGCGTTCCGGTGGTGACTTGTGTGAGTTGTGGGCGTTCGGAACTGCTTGCTTTTGTCAAAAAAGATGTAGCCGCTCTCATACACAGCCGCATGGATATGATTGCTGAGAATCCACTTGCACTTGGGAAAGCTCCTCTGCATGTGTCCTTTGATGAGCAAAATGAGCTGGCCAGTGTCATCGTATCCTTGCTGGATGAAGAAGAAAGCGATGATATGCTGTCTCGATTGGAATGCCGCATTGCAGAGCGTGTCAATCAATTGCTTGACTTGTATTTATTTGCTCGAACATGCAATGACACGTTATGGATGGATGAGCTGCAATGTAGATTAAAGCAGATTTCCGGTTTTAGTTTTGAGTCATATCGGGTTAAAATAAGTTAAAGCGCATTTTCATAGATCATTGCTTTGAATATGAATGATCTTCTCATACATGACAGGGAATATATATCGAAGCATAGGAGGCATATGATGGAAGCAGTTACGACGATGGAAGCATTGGAATCACTAATTGAACGGTCGAAGGAGCAGACAGTTATTCTATTCAAGCACAGCACACGCTGTCCAATTAGCGCACATGCGGATGAAGAGATGGTGAAGGTAGCTGAGGATTTCGAGCCGCAAGGGATTGCTATAGGCCGAATACTGGTTGTGGAAAATCGTGATGTCTCGCTCGCGTGTGCGGATATGCTCGGCATTCAGCACGAATCCCCTCAGGTCATCGTATTGCGGGATGGGGAGCCAGCATGGAATGAATCGCATCATGCGATACGATACGACAAGCTGGAGAGCGTCCTTGGACAATAAACGGTAAATAATGACAAACGGTAGCTGATTTGCTCGTGACATTGCGAATTTTCTGAAAATAGCGTATCATTAACATAATATCAATGGTCGCAACAAATTTATCGTTAATTGGAGAGAAGGATCGTGACGGTAACTATTTATGATGTAGCAAGAGAAGCGGGCGTCTCGATGGCCACCGTTTCCCGGGTTGTCAATAACAACCCGAACGTGAAGCCGCAAACGCGTAAAAAGGTATACGAAGCGATTGAACGTTTAGGTTATCGCCCGAATGCAGTTGCACGCGGACTTGCGAGTAAGAAGACGACAACCGTTGGGGTTGTCATTCCTGATATTTCGAATTCTATCTTTGCCGAAGTAGCGCGCGGTATTGAAGATATTGCCAATATGTATCATTACAATATCATCCTGTGCAATGCGGACAAGAAGAAGGAGAAAGAAATTCGGGTTATTAATACACTGCTGGAGAAGCAGGTGGACGGACTGTTGTTCATGGGCGGAGTTGTTACGGAGGATCATGTTCAAGCATTCCGTACCGCTTCGGTGCCGATTGTTCTCTGTGCAACTACAGATGAGCATGGCATTATCCCATCGGTTGATATCGATCACGAGGCAGCAGCATTTGATGCCGTAAATACGCTTATTCGCCATGGACATCGCGATATTGCGATGATCAGCGGTACGCTTCAAGATCCTGCGAACGGGTTTGCTCGTTTCCAAGGATATAAGCGTGCATTGGAAGGCGCGGGCATCGAATACAAGGAGGACTTGGTTCGAATCGGCAACTACCGCTATGAGTCCGGCGTAGAGGCGATGAAGTACTTCCTCGGCTTGAAGAAGCGTCCGACGGCAATCTTTGCCGCAACGGATGAGATGGCTATCGGTGCAATCCACTGCATTCAAGATGCTGGCTTGAAGGTGCCAGATGACTTCTCTGTCATCAGTGTTGATAATATCCGTATGGCGTCTATGGTTCGTCCGCAATTGACAACAGTAGCTCAGCCAATGTATGACATTGGTGCGGTTGCGATGCGCTTGCTGACGAAGCTGATGAAGAAGGAAAATGTAGAACATTCACGTGTTATTTTGCCGCATGAGACAATACTTCGTTTGTCTGTAAGTGAAGTATAGGGCTATCGGTTGGTGCATGTGAATCAATAAAGATACCGTGTTGGTATATACGCAAGGCCCCATGTATTGGGGCCTTTTGTATGATTATGAAGATGATATACATACAGGAGGTAGGTCTCGATGACAAATGCGCATGAAGCGGTTATTGGTATAATTGGGGCGATGGATGAGGAAATCGAATTGCTGCTTCAGGCAGCTCAGCCTGTAGAGCAAGTAGATGTAGCGGGATTGCGTTATTACAAAGGCTCACTTCACGGCAAGTATATCGTGATCTGCAAGTCTGGAGTCGGCAAGGTGAATGCTGCTGTCACCACGCAGGTGCTCATTGACCGCTTCCATGTATCGAAGGTGATATTCACGGGTGTAGCAGGTGCGGTTCATCCAGAGCTGAACATTGGTGATATTGTCATCTCGACATCGTGCATGCATCACGATATGGATGTCACAGCGTTAGGCTTTGCTCCAGGGATCATTCCATTTCAAGAGACTTCGCAGTTTATGGCGGATACGGGTCTTATTGAACTGGCAGAACGCGCGTGTGAACAGCTTGTTCCAGGCCGTTATCGCAAAGGTGTCGTGCTATCAGGTGATCAATTTGTTGCAGATCGGGACAAAGTGCGTCAACTGCATGAGACGTTCGCCGGATCGGCTTGCACAGAGATGGAGGGGGCTGCAGTAGCGCAAGCATGCTTCATTAATGAGATTCCGTTCGTCGTTATCCGCTCAATGTCGGATAAGGCAGACGGCTCTGCTCATGTGAACTTTGCTGAATTCACGGTGGAAGCGTCGCATCGTTCCCATCAAATTGTAGACAGCATGCTGCAAGGACTCACGGTCTAATTGCGAAATCATAGCCTCCAACAGATAAATAGAGCGGCGCAAGCAGTCCCATACATCGGACCTGCCTGCGCCGCTGCTCGTTCTATCGGATATATTCAAGTGCGAGCTCTTTGGCACGTGCATTACGATCTTCGATAATGCTGCGCCTCGGCATTGGCGCCCACTCTGTGGCATCATCGTGCCAGGTATGCGGGAGAGGCACAGGCGATTGCATCGACCACTTCGCTAACCACTGCTGCGGCAATGGCTGCTGGGGGTGGTTCTGTAACGAATGAGCCAGTGGATGCTCACTCATCTCCAGCCACAGCATGCTCCAAGCCCGCGGTACGACACGCCAGATGTCATAGCCGCCGCCGCCAACGGCAACCCACTTGCCATCGCAGTATTGATGAGCAAGCCGATGAATGATACGCGGCATTTCACTGTAGATACGGGTACTGCAATGCATATGAGATAGTGGATCGAGTGCATGAGCATCACAGCCATGCTGGCTGATAATAATGTCTGGCTTGAATGCCGCGGCCGCACTTTGCACGGTTTCAGTGAAGCATTCCAGCCAAGATTCATCCTCCGTATACGGCTCCAGAGGAACATTGACACACGCGCCGAACCCTTCGCCGCCGCCACGTTCATGAACGAAGCCGGTACCAGGGAACAGAAACTTCCCTGTCTCGTGGATGGAATAAGTGAACACATCCGGGTTCGTATAGAAGCACCATTGAACGCCATCTCCGTGATGGACATCGGTATCCACATAGAGTACACGTGCTTGGTACGTTTGCTGCAGCCATGCAATTGCAACAGCTGCATCATTATAGACGCAGAAGCCCGCTCCCTTATCGCCGAACGCATGATGAAGGCCGCCGCCTAAATGCAGGGCATGCTGTGATTTTCCAGACATGACAGCCTCGCATGCAGCGATGGAGCCAGCAACTATCGCACATGCCGCTGTATGCATCCCTGTGAAGTAAGGGGTATCCTCGGTATGCAGGCCGTATTGTGCAGCACGGGCTACCCATTCGGTTGATGGGTTTGGATCGCTGAGATGCTTCACTGCGTCGATATAGTCAGCGCGATGAATGAGGGGCAGCCAGCGTTCGGTATCAGAGGCTTGCGTCTGAAGGCGAATGACAGCGCCTTCATCTATTGCTTCGGCGTACTCTAGCAGGTCATGCGTCATGGCAAGCCGCTGCTGATCGAATGGGTGATCTGCATTAAATCGATAACGGAGGGCTTCCTCATGCATGAAGTATAGGGCCTTACCTGACATGTCCAACATCCCTCTCTACAATACTAGTACATGAACCGCTGGCGGAATCGGACGCGATCGAATTGCTCCTCTGACGCTAACGGGACGTCCTTGCCGATGCGGACCATAAGGCAGTTGGCAGGGTGGGAACAAATTTCAGGATCATCCGTTGCATACCAGATCATGCCTACGGATTCCATCAATTTCTCCATCATCTTCCGATAGTCCCATACATTCATCCGGGTGCCGTCTAAATCCCAATGCCAATAATATTCAGTCGTAAATACAATATAGCGTTCCATCTGTTCATCTTCAAAAGCCGTCGATACCATGCTTCTGCCAAGGCCCAGCGAGCGATAATCCTTGGCTACCTCGATGGCGCCAAGCTCAATGAGATCATCCATTCCCCCATCTGACCAGCGCTCTAGTTCATCAGGGTAATGGAAGGTGACATATCCGACGATGGTAGAGCCTTCCCTAGCAATAATAATGCGTCCTTCCGGCAAATCCGCAATCTCGATAAGTGCTTGTTGCTGTTCTGCTGGCCTGCGGAATGCCTTCAGATCGGTGTGCATAGTCAAGGTGCGAAGAATATCGGAACGTACGGGGCCTTCGACGACGACAACTCGTTCTCGTTCCGTATGAGGAATAACATGAGCGTAGTATCTCTTCGGATGTTCCACACCGAGCAGCTCCTTTCGTCTCTTCCATTCCGTTATAGCAAAAAAAGGTTGATTTGAAAAGGAAAAGAATAGGCGAAAAAGAAAACGTATGCTATAATGATTTTGCCTTAAAGTTCATGATTTTTTCCCTTGACACCACGAACTGCATCATCGTCCTTTAGTACGGTTCTTCATGAAAGCGATTTATTGCGCTTAGGCGTGAATAGTGAAGCATGAATAAAGAATGAGAAAGACATAGGAGGATGGAACAATATGGGTAATGTGCAGGGAGAAATTATTGCTGCTATAGCAAGCAATCCGAACATGAGTGACTATGAACAATGGTCGGCCGATTTCAAATGGGAAGACGTAGAGAAGCAATTCTCATGGTATGAGACAGGTAAAGTGAATATGGCTTATGAAGCGATTGATCGGCATGTTGCGAACGGGCGTGGTGATAAGGTAGCGCTCTATTACAGCGATGCTGCGCGTGATGAGTCGTATACGTTTGCAGACTTGAGCCGCAAGACGAATCAGTTCGCGAACGTGCTGCGCAAGCTTGGCATTCAGAAGGGAGATCGTATCTTCATCTTCATGCCGCGTACGCCTGAATTGTACGTCAGCTTGCTGGGAGCATTGAAGGTCGGTGCGGTCGTAGGTCCGCTGTTCGAAGCATTTATGGAGACAGCGGTTCGGGATCGTCTGGACGACAGCGGGGCGGTTGCGATCGTGACGACGCCATCGCTCGTTCATCGTGTTCCTCGCTCCGAGCTGCCAGCATTGAAGAATATCGTTCTTGTTGGCGAGGGTGTAGAACAAGAAGAAGGTATAGTGGATTTTCATGCAGAAATGTCTACAGCTTCCGAGGAAGCTGAAATCGAATGGCTGCAGCGCGAGGATGGACTCCTTATTCACTATACATCTGGTTCGACAGGGAAGCCGAAGGGTGTATTCCATGTTCACAATGCTATGTTGCAACATTATCATACTGGCAATGTTGTACTAGATTTAAAAGAAGACGACGTATATTGGTGTACGGCAGATCCGGGCTGGGTAACGGGGACTTCGTATGGAATTTTCGCACCATGGCTGCATGGGGCTACGAACGTTATTCGCGGCGGACGCTTCAGTCCACAAGACTGGTATGCGACGATTGAGAAATATAAGGTATCGGTATGGTACAGCGCTCCGACTGCATTCCGCATGTTGATGGGTGCTGGAGATGACGTGATTGCGAACTTTAATTTATCGAGCTTGCGCCACGTCTTGTCCGTCGGTGAACCACTTAATCCAGAAGTTGTTCGCTGGGGAATGAAAGTATACAATCATCGGATTCATGATACTTGGTGGATGACAGAGACAGGCGGGCAGCTGATTTGCAACTACCCAGCAATGGCCATTAAGCCTGGTTCCATGGGCCGCCCTGTTCCAGGTATAGAAGCCGCAATTATTGATGATCAAGGCAACGTGCTGCCTCCGTTCCGTATGGGGAACTTGGCAATTCGTACGCCGTGGCCTTCGATGATGCGCAAGGTGTGGAACAACCCTGCCAAGTATGAGGAATACTTCCGTCTGACTGGTTGGTATGTGTCAGGTGATTCTGCCTATATGGATGATGAGGGCTACTTCTGGTTCCAAGGCCGTATTGACGATGTCATTAATACTTCAGGTGAGCGCGTTGGGCCTTTCGAGGTAGAGAGCAAGCTGGTAGAGCATCCGGCAGTTGCTGAAGCAGGTGTTATCGGCAAGCCTGATCCAATGCGCGGTGAGATTATAAAGGCTTTCATTTCTTTGCGGGAAGGCTATACGCCGTCAGACGAATTGAAGGCGGATATAGCGCGGTTCGTTAAGGAAGGATTGTCTGCACATGCGTCTCCTCGCGAGATTGAGTTCAAGGATAAATTGCCGAAGACACGCTCAGGCAAGATTATGCGGCGTGTGCTTAAGGCTTGGGAACTGAACCTGCCAACAGGTGATTTATCAACGATCGAGGACTAATCCCTGAAATCTTGTTGACAAATCCATAATCGTGGGATATTATCCCAATAGCGAAGCGAATCTGCAACGCGAAACGACAAGTACAATAGAATGGACATAACATGTTACCGCAAGGGCATTCGTTATGGAAGTTCAGTCGCTATGTGACTGCCTTCTTAACGTATGCCTTTTTTTGTCGTTGCACCGTTATCGCGAATTCAATCCATGTTGACGGAGAGGGGTATATCCATGAACGGAATGCATCACAAGTGGGGCAGATCCTTACTGCTGCTTATCATTAGTGCACTTGTCTTAATGACGGCAGCAGGTTGCAGCTCGGGCAGTCAGAAGAATGGGGAATCGAATAACGGAAGCAGTGGAAAGACAACGGAACAAGCACAAAACAACAACAGCGATGCTGGCAAGACAGATTCATCTGGCGGTGAGGTGTCCGGTGATTTTGAAATTCAGTATTTCGTCGGCGGATATGGGGATCAGGGCTGGAAGAAGATTATCGCTGAGTTTCAGAAGAAGTACCCAAATGTAAATGTGAAAGAGTCAGCAGGCCCGAAAATCAATGATCAGATGAAGCCGCGCTGGATTCAAGGCAATCCTCCTGACTTCGTCTACATTGACGGTGCGGGCTCAAATGCAACCCAAATGGTGCAAGATGATCAACTGATGGATTTGACTGATTACTTTAAAGAGGCCAAGAACGCAGACGGCAACAAGATTTCAGATGAACTGCTGCTGAAGCCAATCGATTACAGCGGCAAAACGTATACGATTCCATTTGTTTTCGGTTCCTGGGGAATTTTCTACGATAAGAAATTCTTTGCAGACAATGGCTGGGCGGAACCGAAGGATTTCGACACTTTTATGAGCGAAGCGAAGAAAATCAAGGAGTCTGGCAAGGTCAATGCACCATTTATATTTACAGGCAAGTATCCATACTATTTCCAAAGTGGTGTGATGGATTCCGCATTCGTCGTGAACAACAACAACGATACTTCGATTCTGCTGGACATGTTCGCTTTGAAGGAAGGCGTATTCAAGAGCGAGCCTGTGAAGAAGGCATTGGAGCAAATGGTGCAAATGCGTGATGCAGGTCTTATTGATCCTGCTTCAGCCCCAATTAACCATATCGATTCGCAAATGCTATTCTTGCAACATAAAAATGCGTTTATCCCGAATGGACTCTGGCTCGAAAATGAAATGAAGAAAGATGTTCCGCAAGGTTTTGAATTCGGTTTCATTCCATCTATAACTCAAAAGCCGGGCGGGAAATTTGTAGCCATTCCATTTACGGCTACGGTTGGCATAGCGAAGAAGGCGAAAAATCCAGCAGCCGCTAAAGCTTTTCTTGAATTTTTGTTCACGAAGCAATCCGCCATTACATGGGCGGAAGAGACAGGCGCACTGGGCAACTTGAAAGCGGATTTGGAAAAATCCAATGCGAGTGGGCTGTCCAAGACAGCTATGAAATTTTATAGCTCAGACAATACCATTGTCGCCCCTTACATTGAATTGAATGCGGATGTGGATAAGGTGCGATCAGACTCCACACTCGCGCTTATGATGGGCAGCATTACTCCAGATGAATGGATGGAGCGTATGGAGAAGGCTGCTGCGAAGGCAAGGAAGTAAAGTGTACAGCGGTTAAGAGAGGGATGCATGCGTGAACAGACGTGTGCATCCTAATCCGCATCGACAAATTGATGAATGGAGAGCGATAAGGAGGGGGCTGGTTGAACAAGATGGTGCCTGCACAAAAGACTCCTGTTAAGGGGGATGTGAGCGGACGGGTCGGCCTTTCATGGAAGCGTAAGCGCCAGATCTTCATGTTCGTATTTACCGTACCTACGTTGTTATTTTTCTGTTTATTTATGATATATCCGATTTTTCACGGGCTATATTTCAGCTTCACAGATTGGTCGGGAGGATCGGAGACGAAGAACCTAATCGGTATTGATAATTATCGCGAATTAGCGAAAGATCCGATTATCGGGAAGGCTATTCTGAATGACTATTTCTTCGTATTCTGGAAAGTAGTTGGCATTGTTGGGCTGGGGGTCTTATTCGCGGTGCTGATGACTCGCTTTCGGATCCGTGGGAGCGGGTTTTTCCGCTCGGTGTTCTTTATCCCGAATATTCTGTCTGTCGTTGTCATTGGAGTGTTATGGAATTATATATATAACCCAAGCATCGGATTCTTGAATTCATTTTTGTCATTGTTCACGGCGGATAAGGTTCAGACGCCATGGCTTGGAGACCCAAATCTTGCGATGTGGATGCTGCTTCCTCCAGCAATATGGGCGGGTGTAGGATTCGTTATGATTCTAGTTATCGCAGGAATCTTGAACATTCCGAAGGATTTATATGAAGCGGCCAGCATCGATGGCGCTCAGGAATGGCAGCAGTTCTGGCGCATTACGATGCCGCTTACGTGGGAACAAATTAAAGTATCGATTTTATGGGTTGTGATGACGACGTTAAATGGATCATTTGTTATCGTATGGATGATGACCGAAGGTGGCCCGGATAATGCGACACAGGTCATGGGCTCGTACTTGTATCAGATGGGATTCCGCCAATTCCATTTCGGCTATGCTTCTGCGATAGGCGTACTTATTCTAATTCTGTCGCTCATTACGACGTTGGCGCTTCAACGGCTATTGCGCAGAGATGCAATTGAAATGGCTTAACTATTTCGACTGGAAAAGGAGAGGGCGGCCTATGGAATCCATGCAGCAATATCCTCGTAAGCGTTCTTATATGATGGTTAGAGCTTTGATGTATGCATTACTAGGGATATGGACGTTACTCGTCATTTATCCGCTGCTGTGGTCCATCCTTGGCTCGTTCAAGACGAATCAGCAGTTCCTGCTAAATGCGCCATGGAGCTTGCCGGAGTGGCCGTTTGAATGGGCTAATTTTACAACAGTATGGAACAACTATCACCTAGGAACGTACTTCATGAACTCGTTAATTGTTACGGTTGTAAGCACAGTGTTGGCTTTACTGCTTTCTTCAACGACATCATATATTATCGCTAGATTTCCGTTTCGCGGCAGCATGGCACTGTATAATCTATATTTGTCCAGCATGATGATTCCTCTTATTCTTGGATTGATACCGCTGTTTTTTCTACTTTCCAATCTGCATCTAGATAATTCTCTCCTTGGACTGATTCTTGTTTATACGGTGACTAATTTGCCTTTTGGTGTATTTGTACTCGTGGGATTTTTCCGTTCAATGCCTAAGGAATTGGATGAGGCAGCTTCCATCGATGGAAGCTCGCATTATGGGGTCTTCTTCCGTATTATGCTTCCACTTGCCAAGCCTGGACTCATCTCTGTCGGCATGATGAACGTGTTGAACATTTGGAACGAATATATTATTGGTACAGTGCTGGTGAACGATCCTGAGAAGTATACAATTCCTGTCGGCATCGCAATCATGCAGGCAGAGATGCAGTATCGGACAGAATGGGGGCCGTTATTCGCGGGATTGTTGCTCTCAATCATCCCTGTGCTGGTTTTATATATGATCTTCCAGAAGCAGATTACAAGCGGCATGATGGCCGGAGCGATAAAATAATGCAGCATCCTAGCAGCTAGGTAAGGGGAGCGGTGTTGCGAATGAAAATGATGACGTATATGCAGCAAATTGGTCGATCGCTGATGATTCCCATTGCAGTGCTTCCTGCAGCATCAATATTAGTGCGGATTGGAGATATCAAATCCAGTATTCCGTGGGTGGACGCAGCAGCAAGTGTATGTAAATTAGGCGGGAACGCCATTTTTGATCATATGCCGTTATTTTTTGCGATTGGGGTAGCGATCGGATTAACTTCAGGCCAAGGGGTTGCCGCTTTGGCTGCTGCTGTTGGATACTTCGTATTTACCAATGTCATGAAGCATTTCGAGAATGAAATTGCCCTCGATACCGGAGTGCTTGGCGGGATGCTGTGCGGCGCAATTGTAGCAATATTGTATAAGCGCTATCATGGCATTCGGCTGCCGGCAGCACTCGGCTTCTTCGGAGGCAAGCGCTTCATTCCGATCATCTCTTCACTGGTTATGGTCATTGTAGGAGTTGGAGCTGGTCTTATTTGGCCCGCGATTCAAGAGGCCATCCGTGATACAGGTACCAGTATCATGACCGCGAAGGGCTGGGGAGCGGGCTTGTATGGCTTGTTGAACCGATTGCTCATACCTACAGGATTGCATCATATACTGAACAATATTGCATGGTTTCAAATTGGAGAATATGTAACAGATGCAGGGGCGATAGTACGAGGGGATTTGTGGCGGTTCCATGCTGGCGATCCGACGGCGGGAACCTTTATGGCAGGTTTTTTCCCTGTTATGATGTTTGGATTGCCGGCTTACGCACTTGCAATCGTCCGCTCATCTCAATTGCAGGAACGCAAGCGTATCGCTTCGATTATGCTAACAGCTTCACTGACAAGCTTCCTGACCGGAATTACGGAACCGCTTGAATTCACGCTTATGCTGACGGCGCCTGTCCTCTACGGGATACATGCGTTGTACACTGGTTTAGCGCTCATGCTTGCAGATCTCATGGCCATACGAGCAGGGTTTGGATTTTCAGCGGGCTTTATCGATATGTTCATATCGTGGACGAGCGTAAAGGATACTTTGCTCTTACTGCTGCTTGGCGTCCTCTATTTTGGATTGTATTATGCGACTGCGACTATCGCCATCCGGATGTTTCATGTCCACGCACCTGGCCGAGAGGAGGATCGGGCGAGCGGGGCAACAAGCCCGAGCCCGACTGCTAGAACGCAAGATGATGCAGATGCTCTATTGGAACGGTTGCTTGGCTATATAGGAGGAATGGGGAATATTCGCTCTGTTGATGCGTGCATTACTCGACTACGGCTGCAGCTTGAAGATGAATCCAAGGTAGATGAAGTAGGAATTATGTGTCTTGGTGCATATGGTATGATGCGTGTAGCCAAGGGTCACATTCATATTGTGATGGGGACGGATTCGGAGCTGTTGCGGGAGAAGATTGAGCGAAGATTAAGTGTATCGGCATTTATTAACGGTTAGCGGGCACATTCTCAGTTATCCATCAGCTGGGCAGTTCGATTCTTGGAAGGGGAGAGCGGATGATTGAACGAAAGATTGTTCATGTCCTGTCGCATAATGTGGTAATGGCCAAACTATCCAATGGGAAGAACTCCATTGCCTTTGGCAAAGGGATAGGCTTTCAAAAAAAGCCTGGGATGGAGGTAGATGCAGCTGATATTAAACAGGAATTTTTGCTGCACACAACGGATGTGCTGGAGCATTACGAGCATATTCTGCATGCGGTTGATTTCAAGATTATTGGTGTGGTCGAAGAGGTCATCGCTTTCGCTCAGGGGCATTTAGAAGGGGATTTCTCGGAGACGATTCACTCTGCACTCGTTGATCATATTAATTTAGCGATTGAACGCTGCAAGCGCGGGCTTGTCATCAGCAACCCGTTTATGTTCGAAATTCAGCACTTGTATCGAGATGAATACCGAGTGGCAGAACGAGCGATTGACTATTTGAATGATCAGCTGAAAGTGAACTTGCCTCAAGATGAGGTTGCCTTTTTGGCTATGCATTTCCACGGTGCACGAAGGGGCGGTAAGGGCAATAAGTCAGTTGCAGAATTGAAGATGATATCGAGGGTACTGGAGGAAGGAAAGAATTTTGGGATAGACTTTGACGAATCACTTTCTACAGTCCTGTTCATCGGACATCTGAAGGGACTCATAGATCGGGTACGGGCAGGGAAGACACTAAATAATCCGCTTCTCGTTCAGATTCGTGAAGAATATGAAGAAGCCTACGAGAAGGCTGTGTTATTAGCAGGTTGGATTGCAGAAGGGCTGGAGAAGACGGTTCCACCCGAAGAAATCGGATTTCTTACAATGCATTTGGAACGGCTTGTTCAACGGAAAAATGTAAGTATATGAAATGTGATTTTGCTTGCAGCGATGACAAGAACATACAGAATGAAAAAAGGGGGGCGTCCCAAGTCTTTTTAGACTTTTGGGACACCCCCTTCTGTATAAATTTCTCAGTTATTGACCTGGACGGCAGGAGAGGAAGTAGATTCTCCTGCACTATTTGTAGCAGTCACGTAATACCATCCGCCTGGTGTCAAGGTAATCAACTCAAAGTCCGTTGACGTTGACGAGCCGATGCGTTCGTAAGAGCCGTTCTGGCTCGCACTATAATAGATATAATATTCACTTGGATTGTTGGACGCAGCCTTCCAAGAGAGACGCACGCCCATGTCCGTTAGTGCCGTCTTCAGTCCATTTGGTGCATCAGGTACTTGAGCAGCAGCCCGTTGCGGTTCCTGTTCGCTGCCGTTGTCGACTTCATGACTGCTCTCCTCTCTACCTGAATTGCTGCTCCCTGATTCTGTTGGATCATTGGAACCCGGCGTAGGCGTTACCTCTGTGCCAGCTCCTGAACCATTAGAGCCCCACTGTACAATCTCCGATGGGATCGATTCATGACCGCCCACGTCGACAGCTGTTACATAGAAGCTGTACTGCTTGTTACCTGATACATAGCCAGTGAAACTCGTCTCTTCTCCGGTCAGAACGGTTCCGCTCTGTTGTTGGTAAGCGCCGCCGCCCATTGATCGATACAGACGGTATCCTACAACATCGGATTCTGGATTGCGCGAGAAGGTGATGCGAACGGCATCGCTCTTCAAGGCAGCGATTCGAACGCTCCGTGGTGCAGAAGGTGCCTTGCCGTCATCCTTGCGCGGATCGACCTTCGCAGGCGCGTCGTTGTTAGCATCTTCTGGCAAGTAATCCGAAAAAGAGCGTCGATTGCTGCTGGATGAGAGATGCCCCAGCGCTTTCTTCAATTCCTCCACGAGCACTTGAATCGGCTTCTCGCGTTTCAGCACTACTTTCTCACCGATCATATCGGCAGGAGTGCTGTCCTGTGGAATATAGTTGACGCCGTCATAGGTGATGTACTTCATGTGAACAAGCGCGTCTTCCTCGGTTTTCGGCACATATTTACGGTTAAAAATGTCCGTGACGAATTTGCCGCCGAGTCTCGTTAACTCATTCGGAAGCTTGCCGCTATAACCAGACACAGTCATGCTCACGATACCGTCAGGGCGTGTGAACTCCTTCGTGTGGAGCAAATTAGGCTTGGCCTTGTTCACCTCATTCATCACCTTCGACCAGATCTCTGTTGAGCGTGAACGAGCGTCGCGGTTCAGTACATGAATCGGCTTGTCGTAACCGACCCATACACCCATCGTGACATCTGGTGTCGAGCCGATGAACCACGTATCCGCATAGTTCTGGGTTGATCCGGTCTTGGCCGCAACCTCAACTTTCCCGTAGAGATCAAATTCGCCTCTCACGCGGCGCCCGGTACCTCTGGAATCCGTAATGACGGATTTCATCATATCAGTCATCAGGTATGCGCTTTGCTTCGAGACAACTGCTTGCGGATCTTCCTTGTGTTGATACACGATATTGCCATTGGAATCTACAATCTTGCTAATTAAGTACGCATCGTTGAATACGCCCTGATTGGCAATTGCTCCGAACGCGTTCGTAATTTCTTCAACCGTTACTCCATACCGCAAGCCGCCGATGACGCCAGTCTGCGCGTAATAATCTTCAGGCTGAATGGTCGTGATGCCGAGCTTCTGTACGAAGTCCAGTGCCTTCTTCACACCGAGCTTCTCAATATAGATCTTGAGCGCCGGCAAGTTGAGCGATTGACTTAATGCGCTCCGAGCAGTAACAAGACCTTGATAGCGTCCGTTGGCGTTGCCTGGAATGTGGTAACCCTTGGAGCCATCCTTGAGTACAATTGGAGCATCGTCCAATATGGATGCGGGTTGAATTAACCCTTGATCCAGTGCCGGCAAGTAAGCTGCGAGCGGCTTCATTGTCGAGCCAGGCTGCTTCAGCATCTGCGTGGCGAAGTTCATCTGCTCGATCTTGAAGTCGCGACCTTCGATCATGCCAAGAATGGCACCTGTTCTATGGTCGACCATCAGCGATGCTACCTGTTCAACACCCTTCGTCTTGCTGTCAGGGGAGAAGTTATCAGGATTAGCAGAGACTCGCTTCATTGCATCATATATTTTCTTATCAATGGTGGTATACACGAGATAACCGCCGCGAAGCAGCTGCTCGCGTGCCGACTGCAGCATTTCGTTGTTCTCGCGCTTGCGCAAGTCTGCCTTCGTAAGTCCAGGATTCTGCTGAAGTACGAGTACTTCTGCTGCGGCACGTTCTGTTTCCATCATCAGATATGGATATGTAGCGTATGCCTTCTCCCGAGGCTGGGCAATTGATTTGCGAATATCAAACGCCAGCGCTTCATTATATTGCTGCATCGTAATTTTATTTTCTTCAAGCATTCGCTTGAGAACAAGCTTCTGCCGTTCAATTGCGCGTGCAATCCCTTTTTCATTGACTTCACCTTTACCGGTAAAGGCCGAGTAAGCGGATGGAAGCTGTGGAAGGCCTGCAAGATACGCTGATTGGGCGATGTTCAACTTGCTCAGATTATCAATATTAAAAATACCTTTTGCTGCTGCTTTAATTCCGTATAAGTTGTAGCCTGTTGAACCGTTGCCGAAAGGAACCTTATTCAAGTATGCAACAATAATTTCATCTTTGGACAATACACGCTCCATACGCATGGAGAGCAGTATTTCCTTCGCTTTACGACTGTCGGTACGATCCAAATTCAAAAATACACGTCTTGCCAATTGCTGAGTAAGCGTACTGCCGCCTGTCTGCACAGATTGATTCATTACTTTCTGTACAACAGCCCGAGACAGTCCGCGAATATCAACGCCCATATGCTCATAGAATCGATTGTCTTCAATCGCAACAAGGGCATCAATGACGGATTGGGGGATATCTTTTAATGAGACGGGACGACGATCCTCTTCGGTTCGAAGCTGTCCGATCGGATTGCCGTCATTAAAAAAAGCGAATCCGGTTATGGCATTCTCCTGAATCTTCTGCTGAATCATTTCTCGTGGGCGAACCGGTTCGTCCTTGACTAAGGACGTTACATAACCGAGACCAGCGCCACCAGCAAATAAGCCGCATAGCAGGCCGAACAGCATGAGCCACTTCATAACGGACCATATCGTACGGCCAATCGACCTCTTGCGTGCTGGTCTTTTGCCGCTTTCCGTCACTTTCTCCTCAACCATGCATTATTTCCTCCTTAGTAATTGCAGCGCTTTCCATTATACCATAAAAGTGAGAGGAAAAAGAGCGTCCGTTATCGCATTTCCTGATGATAATATAGCAGGAAAAATAAAAAAATCGCCTCCCGCTAGGGAAGGCGATTGTGGTGTCGCTTCTATGCGATAGAGCGAATCTTATCGGCTGTAGAACTCGACGATTTGCTTTTCATCGATGTCTTGGGACAACTCGCCGCGCTCAGGCAAACGTACGAATTTACCTTCCATAGCAGCTTCGTTGAACTCCATGTATCCTGCCAAGTGATGACGGCCTTCAAGAGCTTCCTTGATCACTTTCAAGTTACGGCTTCTTTCGCGCAAGCCGATTACATCACCAGGAGATACGAGGTAAGACGCGATGTCTACTTTCTTGCCGTTTACAGTCACGTGACCGTGAGCTACCAATTGGCGAGCACCTGCACGGGAGTTGGAAAAGCCAAGACGGTATACCAAGTTGTCCAAGCGGCTTTCGAGCAAGAACATGAAGTTCTCACCAGCGATACCTGGCAATTTGGATGCGCGGTTGAACAGTGTGCGGAATTGCTTCTCGCCCAAACCGTACATGTGGCGCAATTTTTGTTTTTCTTGCAATTGAACACCGTAGCCGCTCAATTTTTTGCGTTGTCCTGGACCATGTTGTCCTGGAGGATACGCGCGCTTCAATTCTTTACCAGTACCGCTCAAGGAAATTCCAAGACGACGGCTCAATTTAAATTTAGGACCTGTGTAACGTGCCATGTTATATTGACTCCTTCTCAATCAAAATTATCGTTAGATTGTGGGGTGTCATTGCGTCGAAATCATCCTATGCTTTCCGATAATTCGGTCAGCTCCGACTCAGGTTTTCAGCCGCTGCCTAGTCGGTGATGATTATCGTGAGGGTGACACAACAGTTTCGCCCATATACATCACATAATATTATAAGATAGAGTACGCTCCTGTCAAGCTATATAATCAAATTGAGTTAGAATTTGATTTCTAGTTAGATCTTTTGGCATGGTTCAAATGGACCAAAAAAATAGAATTGGTTTTCGGGATATAGTACATTTTAATTGCAAAATCATGTATGATAGAAATTGAACAACCTTTCGAAAATGAAGGAGAAGAGGATGACGGAACGTCAACTTCCACAATACACAACTGAATTTGAACCCATAAAGACAGAGACAGAGGATTGCCAAGATCCTGCTCCTGTCGACGAAGAATTGGCATTAGAAGGATGGCTGCTTCAGCGTGACGTGACGACGCATGATTTCCCTTATATTGGCTCGCAATTGCAATCCGCATATCGCGCATGGCTGAAGGATATGCCGTATGAAGCCATTTCTATAATTGGAAGCAGTGCGATTTACGATTATGCTGGAGGATGGTTGGCAGGGGATGAGTCACTGCATGCGGATAGCAGGATAAGTATAGCGTTGAATGAATGCTTGCAAGAACGAACCAAGACAACAGCAGCTATAGACAATGGACAGTTGGTTATCTGCCCGCTGCAGACACGCGAGGGGCAAAATGTATTCGCAGCCGTTGCTTACAAGCTGTCGGCAGCTATGTCGAGTGGAGCCATGACAGCGCTGGAGGCGTGGACACACGCGCTTCGCTCGCAGTTCTACCTTGCATTCGAATATACATTTATTAAGGAACTTATGTACACTCAGCGCATTGTTGAACGAGAATACAAACGCAGAGATGTTCTATATAATGTGGTGCGTCACATGCATGATCGAATTGATGTTGATGCGGTGCTGACGCAAATAATGGAAAGTGTAGAGCGGCTTGTGCCGGAATCGAGCATTGAAGTGTATCTATCACAGGATCACCATAGTGTGAACCCGAAGGTGAAGACACTCGTGTTCAAGTCTTGGGGCGATCCGATTGTCATGCAGGCATTTATGAAGGGAGAGCTGTGCTACGGCCGGACGCAAGAGGGTCACACCGAAGTTGCTTTTGCGCTTTGCGGCAAGCAGGGCTCGTACGGCGTACTGAAAGTCTGCTTCCCATACGAGGAACCAGATCCTTCTGACGTACAGCTCATTCAACTCGTGGTCGAGACAGCAGGTACGGCATTTGAAAATGCGCGCCTTCATGAACAGGCCAATGAGGTCATTCAAGAGCTTCGCTTCATTAATGACTTGACGAAACGAATTAATCAGAGCTTGAGGTTGCGGGACGTATTCCGGGATGCGACGCACGAATTGCTCCGAGTATTCGGGGCTGAGTTCTGTGTACTGCTGCAGCTCAATGCTGAGAAGAACCGCTTTGAGGTTGTATCCTGCAACCTCGAAGAATTTGATGGTGCTCATATGCCAGCGGATGAAGGATTGTTCGGCTACATGATCTCATTGCGCGAGCCAATTATTGTCTCAGACAGCAAGGAACAGAGCCCTACATCCATGCACTTCTTTGAAAAGCTTGGACTGCGCTCTGTGATTGCTGCACCGTTATTTGGCGGAGGTGAGCTGGTTGGAATTGTCGTGCTGGCAGACAAGCGGCCGCAGTTCTTTACGTATGAGAATTTGAAACTGTTGCAAATGCTTGCCACTCATATCGGCCTTGCGATTGCCAATGCCACCTTGCATGCTAGGGTAAAGCATCTTGCCAACAAAGATCAGCTGACTGGTCTCTATGCTCGGCATTATTTGGATAAGCAGATTGATCGGTTGCAAAAAAACGACTTTTGCGGTTCATTGATTGTAGCGGATATCGATTACTTTAAACAGATTAACGACTCGTATGGCCATCAAATTGGCGATAAAATCTTGAACCAAGTCAGCCGGATTATTCGTACTTCAATTCGGGAGACTGATATTGCAGCTCGTTGGGGCGGTGAAGAGCTTGCAATTTATTTGCCGCAGTTGACCCTGCCCCAAACACTACGGGTGGCTGAACGCATACGAGCCCGGGTTGCGAACGAGACAGACCCGCGGGTAACAGTCTCATGCGGCATCGCGGACTGGAACTGGCAGGATGAGAAGATCAGTGTTGAATCCCTGTTCTACCGTGCGGATGTCGCCTTATATGAAGCGAAGCATGGCGGCCGCAATCAGATTCAAATGAGCAAGAAGGAGCAGTAAGCATCATTTTGATGCGCCGCATAATTCCAAAACAGACGTGACACGCTAAAAGAGGCAGGAATGCAAATTCCGACCTCTTTTTTTTGTTCATTTACAGTGGAGGTGACTTAATGACCATAGCACGATCAACATTACGGGAGAAGCGGCGCCGTGTCATATGGATGGCAACTTTGCTGATTGTTGCCCTTATTGCTCATGGATGTTCGATTGCAGACCATACTCCTCCTGATGTATTGCTCGATAGAGCGCTCAATGGAATGGTAGGCAAGGATCAGTTCCGCTTTCAGGGCATGGCCGAAATCCGAACAGGCAAAGATAAACTGCTAGCCAAGCAGCTGCGATACGAGGGAGAAATTCAACAGCATAAGGGTACCCATATGCGAATCAGTCCTCAAGCGGAGCAGACAACGACCGAGAGCAGATGGAATCCTCTGCGACAATTGGAAGAGCTTCGAATCGATGGGGCGAAGCGGGTGAAGCTGCTGACGGATTCTGATCCAGTTGTTCAGACGCATGCTGGGTTGCCCAACCAAATGCGTGTAATGAGCATCGATGCGAAGCAGCGGGCAGACCTGATTCCATTGCAAATCGTAATCGGTGCAGATCAGGCAAAGCGTCTGTATACCAAACAATTGGTTGAAGATTACGAACGGCTGATTACACCGAACGTGCAGCTGCAACAAATGAAGGGCAGCATGTCGCAGGCTGATGAGCAGAAGCTTCAGAAGGAGTTAGCAGTTCTTGCTGCCCAAGGCCGCAAGGAGCTCCATGCAAGACTGGAGGATGCAGCGGTGCAGGCGAAGTATGTCGTGTGGGTGAATAAGCGAGATTCACTCCCTGCCTATGTCGAAGGTTGGATAACGTCATCCTATAAGGAGCAAGGGGAACCGAGAGAGGAATTGGTTCACATGCAGTCTCAATTTATTTATGAGTAGAAGTCTGCTGTACCGTGCAGGAACACGCTGACTCTGCATGATCATCGTGATACAATGATAATCGTAAGTTCATGTTAACCGATCGAGGAGGAACCATAGGATGAAAGACCCAAGAATAGAACAGCTTGCGAAAAACTTGGTTGGATACTCAGTTGATGTACAGCCAGGGGAAAATATCCTTGTAGAGATGATTGGATCTGAGCGTGAATTGGTTAAGTGTATAGTGGATGAGATTGCTAAGCGCGGCGGTCGTCCATTTGTACAGCTGACGGATCGTTCTGTACTGCGTTCGCTTCTCTTGAATGCAACGAAAGAGCAGATGGAGACATGGAAAGAGTATGATCTGCTTCGGATGCAGAATATGCAGGGATACATTGGAATCCGTGCTGGTGAGAATGCGAACGAATTGGCCGATGTGCCAAAAGATAAGATGGCGTTGTACGAATCGATCTATTCCCATCCAGTACATATGGAAGAACGCGTTAAACGTACGAAATGGGTCGTGCTTCGCTATCCGAATGCCTCCATGGCTCAGCTGGCGAACACGTCGACAGAAGCATTTGAGGACTTCTACTTCAATGTTTGCAACTTGGACTACTCCAAGATGGATGCTGCGATGGATTCCTTGAAAAACTTGATGGATCGTACAGACAAGGTGCGCTTGGTCGGGCCAGGAACAGATCTCAGCTTCTCCATCAAGAACATTGGTTCTGTCAAATGCTCCGGACAACGGAACATTCCAGACGGAGAAGTGTACACGGCTCCAATGCGTGATTCGGTGAATGGCACTTTGTCCTACAACACACCGTCCATCTATAACGGGTTCACATTCGAGAACGTGAAATTCCGTTTTGAGAACGGTAAAATTGTGGAGGCAACAAGCAATGATACGGATCGCTTGAACGAAATCTTGGATTCGGATGAAGGTGCTCGCCACATCGGTGAATTTGCAATTGGCGTCAATCCGTATATTTTACACCCGATGAAGGACAT
Organism: Paenibacillus suaedae; assembly: GCF_032337355.1. NCBI lineage: Bacteria > Bacillati > Bacillota > Bacilli > Caryophanales > Paenibacillaceae > Paenibacillus > Paenibacillus suaedae. Next base: position 827,724 of record NZ_JAVYAA010000002.1, on the reverse strand, counting down.
TCTGTTCGATGAGAAGATTGCAGGCAGCATTCATTTCACACCGGGGCAAGCCTACGATACTGCTGATAACGGCAATCGCTCATCCATCCACTGGGACCTGGTTCTGATCCAGCGTCCAGAGTACGGCGGCGGCGAAATGTACTTTGACGATGTGCTTGTTCGCAAAGACGGCCGCTTTGTTATTCCAGAGCTGGAATGCTTGAACCCTGAACATTTGAAGTAGTCTATATTTGCCTGCTTCATCTGATGGATTTCACCTTGCGCCCAGCCTCTTATTCACGGTATGATGGAAGCGTATAAATTAGATGTGATTTACTGAGACGGAGGGATTTCAATGTCTAATAACACGGCAATTGTGGAAATCTCGCAAACAGCGAACAAATTCAGATCTTCGATTGTGTTACAAGCCGACAACAAATACATTGACGTAAAAAGTATTCTTGGTTTGTTCACGACACTCGTTGGCAATCAAGCGTATGAACTGCATGTTCATGGACCGGATGTAGACGAAGCGAAAGTAGCTATGTCTGAAGTATTCGAGAAGCATGGTCTGAATGTAACTGTTGTAGCCGAATAATTCGGATCGAGAATTGGGGGGTCGGGACGTATTGTCTCGGCTCTTCTTTCTTTTGGACAAGCACTTTCTGCTTAATATTGAAATACGCTGTTATTTTTTTGCTCTCTCAAGTTTTTCTCTATGAGATGGCAATTATGCTGACCATGCAAGGCGTCGCTTCACTTTGGTACAGGGAATTGCAGGTGGAAAAGTGCGCATTGTCACACAGAAGTTCGCGGTGCATCTTGTGTTACAGGTCATGATCGTCTAATATTAGAAATAGAACAAACGTGACTTCGGGTCATAGGGGGGAAATCAGGCATGTCTTCGTCGGATGTGGTACAACAGATCAATGATAAAGCGCTCGCTCTGCTTGAAGATGATGCGCATCAAATAGAGAAACTCATTCAAGTTCAAATGGAGAACTTGGCGACGCGTTACTGCCCTCTCTATGAGGAAGTGCTAGATACGCAAATGTATGGTTTTTCTAGACAGGTGGATTTTGCAGTTAGAGCGGGATTGGTAGAAGAGACTGTCGGACGTATGCTGGTCAGCAGATTAGAGCGGAATCTTGCTGTACTGTATGAAGCATTGAACAAAGAAGAGAAATAAGATGAATGAAATTGCTCAGTGCGTTAACGACTGAATACAAAGAAAGCTTGGGACAAGTCCCAAGCTTTTTGTGTTTTGTTGGCAAATGGAAGGAAGGGGACAACGGCAAGCTGTTTCCATACACGAATCATGAATCAGAACGCCTATACGAGGTAAAAAGATACGCCAAGAATAATATACACAGCGAGCAGCAGCAGTCCTTCGTACCAATTTGTACGTCCATCCTGAGAAATCGACTTCGCAATAAAGACAGAGACCGCAATGGCCACCATTTCAATGGTTGTAAATACGATGTCCATCGTTTGCCCGAAGAGAGCACTGACAAATACGAGTACTGGTGCTACGAACAGAGCAATTTGCAAGCTGCTGCCGATTGCAATCTCGACAGCTGCGCCGATTTTATTCTTCATCGCCATCATGACTGCTGCGCTATGCTCTGCGGCGTTACCGACGATTGCAATAACGAATGCGCCCACGAACAGTTCGGATAAGCCGAATTGTGCGGTGAACGAATCAAGGGTGCCAACCAGCCATTCACTCACGAATGCGACCATAACCGTAGCTAGGAGCAGGAATGCGATAGACTTTGATTTTGACCAAGCTGGCTCTTCTTCTGCCTGTTCCTCGCCAACCGCTGATTCATCGGTGAGCAGGTCCTTATGGGTAATCATAGAGAACACGAGCCAGAGCAAGTAAGCAGCGATCAATACGCCGGCAACAATGAGACTGAGCGTCTTCGTGCCTTCTGCACTAATCGAATGAGTGGTGAAAAATGCGGCAGGCACGAATAAGGCAATCACAGCAAGCAGCATCAGAGAACCGTTCATGCCTGCAAGCTCGATGTTGAACCGCTGCACCTTGTATTTTAAGCCCCCTACAAATAAGCTAAGCCCCAATACAAGCAGTAAGTTGCCGATAATCGCACCAGTCAAGCTGGCCTTGACCATGTCGAACAATCCTTCCCGAACAAGGAAGATTGCGATGATGAGCTCAGCTGCATTGCCGAAGGTTGCATTAAGGAAGCCACCGAGCCGCTGGCCTGCGTAGTGGGATACACTCTCTGTGGCCCGTCCAAGAAAGCCGGCGACGAAAATAATCGCGACTGCGGAGATGACGAATTGCAATGTCATATTCCAGTGAAGGTAATGACCTACCCCGCTAAGGACGAATGTGGTGCACAAAAGCGCAAAAAACAATCGGTTGCGCAAACCGATCACTCCTAACGTTCATAAGGTATGGGGCAAAACATCTGATATTTAATATAGCGAACTGATTTTCGTTTGTAAACTATGCCAATTGATCCATATCGTCGGTGCGAATTGAATCTGATTCGAGTTGAATAACACTGTTTGCTTTCATGTTCAAAAATCGACTACAATATAAGGGAGACAGAAAGGAGGATGACGATGGCTGAGGAACAATTGAACACGCAGGAAGGTAACATTCGGATATCCGACGATGTCGTCGCCACAATCGCTGGTCTTGCTGCGCTTGAAACTCCAGGTATTGCTGCTATGTCAGGCGGACTGTCCGAAGGCTGGGCGAAGCGATTGAGCGGCAAGAATGTACAAAAGGGTGTATCTGTAGAGGTAGGCCAAGTGGAAGCCGCTATAGATCTACGAGTGATTGTCATGTATGGCATGCCAATTCAGGAAGTGTGCCGCCAGTTGCAATTAAACGTCCGCGAAGCGGTTCAGAATATGACCGGACTAGGCGTCGTTGAAATTAATGTTAAGGTTGAGGGCGTCGCATTTAAAGATGAGGAACTGGAAGAGATCCAGCGAATCAGTAAATAGGCACTTATGCTTGCATGCACACCACGAAAAAAAAGACTACACGGACCTAAGAGGCCGGTAGTCTTTTTTGGTTGTTCGCTCGCGGGAATTCGGCAAGCTCCCAATTGGCTTCTTATCATGATTCATCCGATTCGCCTCGCGTGACACACTGAGCAATATGCCGATACTCGCCATCGTAATGAGCAGCGAGGAACCGCCATAACTGATGAGTGGAAGCGTGACACCGGTTATCGGGATCGTTCTCGTTACGCCTCCGATGTTAATGAAGGCTTGAACGGCGATAATCCCAACGATGCCGACACTAACAAGTGTCCCGTACGTATCTGGACACCGGAGAGCGATCATGATGCCGCGCCAGATGAACATCAAATAAACGATCAGGAATATGCTTGTTCCGATAAAGCCCCATTCCTCGGCGATGATAGCGAAGATGAAGTCATTATACGGGTAGGGCAGATAGAGCAGCTTCTGGATGCTCTGACCGAACCCAGCGCCAGTCCATCCGCCATGAGCGATCGCCTTCAACGATTGCAGGAGATTATAACTGGTATTCTGCGAATCGTGAAAAGGGTCGAGCCAGGACTGGATGCGGGCGAATTGATATCCGTCCGTCAGCTTCCCGGGCGATAACAAAAAATGCAATCCTAGAACGACAATCACACCTGTCAGTCCTACCAACAGGCAATTCATGATGTGCTTCAGGTTGGCTCCGCCTGCAATGACGATTACACCGGCGCAGAAGGCTAGAATCATGGCAGACCCAAAGTCGGGCTGCAGCATGATCAGGCCGACAACGAAGCCGACGATAATCATGACAGGGAAGAGCCCTTTTTTGAAATCTCGAAATTTCTCGCCCTTCTTGGTAATTAAGGCGGCCAGGTACAGAACAATTGATATCTTAGCCAGCTCTGCCGGCTGTACCCCAATGGTACTTCCGATGCCGAACCAGCTTCGCGCCCCGTTTCGTTCTTGTCCTATATAAGGAACGAGCATTAGCATTATAATCGTAACAATAAATAAAGGGATAAATAACTTTTTATACATCCTGTACGGGATATTCATTGCAATGAGCATTGCGATGAATCCAAGTCCAGCCCACATGAGCTGACGCTTGCCGAAGTAAAGTGCATCATGGTTGTATAAAGCAGAAACGGCAGCCAGACTAGAACTCGCACTATATACCATGACGACACCGAATCCTACTAGCAATAACGTAAGCACGAGCAAGGTGAAATCCGGCGTGCCTTTGGCTGGTGGAGACGGGGTATCTCGTTTCATGGGTTTATATGTTGTTCTACTCAAATGAGAACCACTACGCGCTAAGCGCTTCCTTCAATTGATGCAGGCGTTGGGTAGCAGTGTTGAGCTGTGCTTGCGGAATGGGTGTTTCGTAATCCAATCCGTGCGGGAAAGACGCACGTCCCATGTAGACCGCTTCGATTGCCAGAATCGCATCTGGCTTCTCCAGCTTGCCTTCCTTCACCCGTGTGTTAATACGCAAATAATAGTCTTCGCTGCCTGCTTCCAGTTTCAAGTCGTATGTAGCACGGTAATACTCCCATTGGCCGCGAAAGAAACCGAGCTTCTCCATTGCTTCATCAAGATAAGCAAGGTCGGATTCAAGCCCGATCAGGCCAGAATTTTCGATTATCATGTACCACTTTCCTCCTTCGAGTTCTCGTCTACCTTGTAAGTACAACCATCTTTACTCTCTACCATGATAGTATGTTTCCTACGCTTGCGCAAGACACCTCTAGCAGGAGCGGATATGGCTCCATATTTCAGGCAGAATCATGCAAAGATGTCTACGAAAGAATGCATGTTATGGTACAATTATGAAAATGGAAACGTAGGGGGGAGAGAAGGATGAGTGTGTCTCAGGCATCGTCCTTATGGAAGGAAGCTTTGTCAGCGCAGTTTGACCAGATGATTGCATGGCGACGTTACTTGCATCAGAATCCGGAACTGTCCTATGAGGAATCGAAGACATCCGCATTTGTAGCGGAACAGCTGCGCTCCTTCGGAATTGAGGTTGAAACCGGCATTGGTGGCAACGGAGTGGTAGGCCGCATTCGCAATGGTGATGGTGCGGTCGTTGCCCTGCGTGCAGATATAGATGCGCTTCCGATTCAAGATGAGAAGCAGTGTGAATACCGTTCACAGGTTGCCGGCGTGATGCATGCATGTGGTCATGATGGACATACGGCTACGCTGCTGTCGGTAGCTAAGGTGTTGTCAGAGCATCGAAGCCATTGGTCAGGAGAAATACGATTGCTGTTCCAGCCTGCGGAAGAGGTAAGCCCTGGCGGCGCTCAGGCTATGATCCGTGATGGCGCGCTGGAAGGTGTAGATCGGATATACGGCGTTCATCTGTGGACACCGATCCCTACAGGCATCATAGCTACGCGTCAAGGGCCGATGATGGCGGCTGTGGATGACTTCCGCTTGACGATTGCAGGGAAGGGCGGGCATGGAGGAATGCCGCATCTGTGTACAGATGCTGTATTAATCGGAGCCTCGCTTGTGCAGCAGCTGCAATCCATCGTTAGCCGCAACGTATCGCCGCTTCAGCCTGCGGTACTATCCATTGGCTCCATACAGGCGGGTACGACCCAAAATGTGATTGCAGAACGTGCAGAATTGAAGGGGACATTACGCTCGTTTGATCCGGATGTCCGCCAGCTGCTTCGTCAGCGCTTCGAGCGTATCGTAGATCTTACTTGTGCAATGCACGAAGCTGAATATGACTTAGAATTTCGAGTTGGCTATCCGGCACTCGTGAATGACAACAGCGAAGCTGAGCGTGTCTTCCGCATTGCAGCAGAAGTGGTGGGGCAGGATTGCGTTCGGGAAGCAGAGATGATGATGCCAGCCGAAGATTTTGCCTATTACGTGAAGCAGATTCAAGGCTGCTTCGTACTTGTCGGTGCTGGAAACGAGGACTACGCTCGTTATCCACACCATCATCCGAAGTTCGACTTCGACGAGTCTGCCATGTTGCCCGCTGGTCAGATGTTGATCGGATTAGCTATGGATGCATTGGCCGAGAAGAAGTAGCCATTGGCTGCCTGTGATATAGTAGTATAGAATACGTAACAGACTCCATTGGATGAGAATAAATTTGAGCCAGCTAACCTCTTATTCATCATTACATACGTGTTCGGCAATTACATACGTGGCTGAGCATTTGAGCGCACTATGCTGGGAGAATGGTTGATAACCTTGGATAATCTCCTCCATTTAGGGCAACCTATGCCTGAATAGGAGGATGCTGATGTCAACGGTACAAGAGGTAATGACGACAAACTGTGCATCATGTACAGTATTGGATAACATCTACGAGGCAGCCGTCAAGATGAAGCAATACGATACGGGATTTATTCCGATAGTTGACGGAGAACGACTCGTTGGGGCTGTAACGGATCGTGATTTGGTGCTTCGCGGCATTGCAGCCAAGCACCCTGGTTCTACGCGGATTTCGCATATTATGACAGAAGAGATCGTTAGCATATCACCGGATACGACGATTGACGACGCAGCTGCATTGATGGCTGAAGAGCAAGTTAGACGTCTTCCTGTCGTGAAGAACGGCAAGCTCGTAGGGGTCGTGTCCATCGGCGACTTAGCGAAACGGACGCCATTTGCGGATGAAGCAGGCCAGGCGCTCAGCGAGATTTCTGAATCGCCTTACACACATTAGGCAAGACATGTAACATGTATCAGTTCATCTCGTCTTCTGTTATGAGGAGGGATGGACTTTTTTGCATTTTGTGTTAAGGACAGTTCGGGGATTCTTATATAGATAAAAGTAGTAACAAGCGAAGGGAGGTGCGGCAAATGACGAAAGAGATGTTTACGCTCGCAGTTCAGCAGGACATGACGATACTGGTTAATGCGCAGTCCGATGGCTATTCAGTTGTACGCCGAGCTCTGTTAGGATTTGCCGAGTTGGTGAAGAATCCGCACGGGCTGCATACCTTTCGAATGACTCCAATTACGCTATGGAATGCTGCGGCAAGCGGCAAGACTGCGGAGATGGTCTGCTCGGTGCTGGATGCTCATGCAACCTACCCTGTTCCTGTTAAGGCCAAGCAAGAGATCGCGATGTGGATGGGGCGGTATGGCTTATTCGTCCTGCATGGGGAAGAAAAAGAATCCAGCATTACCTTGCATGCTAAGGATGCGAAAGTGTTAGAGCGCATGTTGTCAGACCGAGAGGTCGGCAGATTGTTCACAGGGAAGCCGCAGGATGGCTGTGTGGCTATATTAGCGAAGCATCGTGGACGCTTGAAGCGGGCGCTTGCTAATGCAGGATATCCGGTTGTGGATCGGGTTGGATTCAGAGATGGGGAGCCGCTAGATTTCAGGTTTCGAGATGAAGGAGGCTTCCGAGTACGGGATTATCAGCGGGAAGCCGTACGGGCTTTTATCGGCAGTGAAGAACGTGCTGCGGGAGATGGCGTCATTGTGCTGCCATGCGGAGCGGGCAAGACAATCGTTGGGATTACGGCTATGACTGAGCTGCAAAGCGAGACTTTGATTCTCACATCGAATACAACTTCAGTGAAGCAGTGGAAGCGGGAAATACTGGCGCGAACGACCCTGTTAGATGAACAGATTGGCGAATATACGGGCAGAACGAAGCAGGTACGGCCGGTAACGATATCTACCTACCAAATGATGACTTACCGTCAAGACAAGGATGGGGAGTGCCAGCATATGCACTTATTTCATGAGCGGGATTGGGGGCTTATCGTTTATGACGAAGTGCATTTGCTTCCGGCTCCTGTATTTCGCACAACGGCAGATTTACAGGCAACCAGACGGCTTGGTTTGACGGCCACACTCGTCCGTGAGGATGGATGCGAACGGGATGTATTTTCCTTGATTGGTCCGAAGCGGTATGAGCTCCCTTGGAAGGAGCTGGAGCAGGATGGTTGGATTGCCGAGGTGGATTGTGTAGAGGTTCGTGTACCCTTATCAGAGGCTGGCAGACGGTACTACCTTCAAGCCGGCGAGCGAGACAAGGCAAGAATCGCGGGAGAGAATGAATTGAAGATAGAGGCTGTAAAGCGCCTCCTTCAGCGCCATCCCGGTGTTCCAACTCTGGTTATCGGGCAATATTTGCAGCAGTTGGATCGGTTATCGCAGTCACTGAATGCCCCTGTATTGACTGGGAAGACGCCGCAAGAGGAGCGGGAGCAGTTGTATGCACAGTTCAAGCAAGGAGCGATACAAGTGTTGATTGTCTCCAAGGTTGCTAACTTTGCTGTGGATTTGCCGGATGCTACGGTAGCGATACAAGTGTCTGGCAGCTTCGGATCAAGGCAGGAGGAGGCCCAGCGGTTAGGAAGACTGCTTCGTCCGAAGGCGGATGGGAGACAAGCAAGCTTCTATTCAGTTGTGAGTGAAGATACGAAGGAGCGGGATTACGCCTTGAAGCGACAGCGGTTCCTCGTGGAACAGGGGTACCAATATGCAATTGAGCAACAGGAGGGCAGCCATGAATACGTATCAACTATGGAAGCGGACGGAACAGGATAAGGAGCATCCACCCAGCCAGCAGTGGAGAACATTCAATGACAATCCTGCTCGGATTGCCGAGGCATATGCAGCACTGTCTGAGGAGCATAGAGTCTCGTACGATGTCATGCTCGATCGAACCGCTACTCTCCCTTTCGCATTGGATTCTCTGCGTAAATGGCATGGTCCTCAGGCAACAGGAGCGATGCTGCGCGCTGCTTGCGGATCGTTGTTGAAGTCAGGTCTGTTGGCAAGTGTCCGAACATCATGGGGAGAGCGGCTTTTGTTCATTCCGAAGGACATTTACGAGCATTTGCTTGCAATGCGTCTAAACGATGCGTTCTCGAAGAATGATTACGTACCGGAAGGAGCGGAAATGGAAGATGCGTTCCTGTATTCCCTTCATCCTCTCCCTGGAGGCGGTGTAATCTCGGTAGAAGCTTCCAAGGGGATGCTGACTGATTTGTTCCAAATGCTCGTATACGCCATGAATGAAGGCCTTCCGCTTACGGCTAAAGGGAACCTGCATAAGAGGGCAATCACGCGGCTTGATTCCTTGCTTCGTTTGGATGGACAAGCACTTGCATCTTGGAACATCAAAATTCCGTTTGCAGAGTCGTTGCCCGTGCATGTAGCTATCGTGCTGGATATGGCTCTCCGGCTAGGGCTGCTGCGTAAAGACGCAACTAGCTATACAGTGCAGATTGAACAGTTGAAGTGGTGGCTCAGCTTGCCTTCGCACGAAGCACTTCGAGCTATAGCCGAAGTTGTGATTGAGCACTATTTGCCTAATGAGGCGTTGGCAAGACATATTGCTTATTCCGCACTTTACTATGGAAGTTTGCGCAAGTGGAGCTCAGAAGAGAGTGTTGTGAACGCTTGTCGGCATCTTGGGTGGCTCGAAGAAACTGAACATACATATGAGGCGGTGCGGGGGCAAATTCGGGACTGGCTGAGAACGGCCCACTCCATAGGGTTGTGCGATGTTGGTACGTCGGATGGATGCTGGATGTTCCGCAGCATACAACAGGAAGAAGGTGTACATCAACGCGTTCTATTCGTCCAGCCCGATTTTGAGATTATGGTGCCGCCTCACACCTCATTTCTCATTCGCTTCGAATTGGAGGTCTTTGCCGAACTGTGGAAGTCCGATCAGATGGACACGTATCGCTTGACTCGTGATTCGTTCGAGAACGGATTGGAGCATGGCCGCTCCGTTCAGTCGGTTCTGTCGTTTCTAGAGAACTGCTCGCTGACGGGAGTACCGGGGCATGTACGCGATGCAATCGAAATGTGGGGTCGTCAATACGGAAGAGTTCAGTTCGCAGAAGTCATTCTGCTTCGTTGTACAGATGCGGATACAGCCCAGGCTGTACAGTGCGCAATGGACAGCTCTGAGCCGCTCAAAAGATGGCTTATTCCCGTAGGTGCCCTCGATTATATTGTCGATCGGGAACATGTTGATGAAGTATCCAATCAGCTGACTCGCTTCGAGCTGCCGCCCTTGCAGCGCTGGGGTGGAGAAGAGCGGATGCGCATGCCATGCCTGTGGCAGGATGAGGTACGCGAACAAGAAGAACTGGAAGCAGATCATGAAGGTCCAGTTTACAGTCCATCCTCATTGCAGTATTATGAAATGGATACCGGTTCGATGGCGCAGGATGTTGATGAGAATAGCTACGACGACATTTCCAGCCAATGGACGAAGGCATTGCGGCCCTATCATACTTCAACGAAGCGTGATATGGTGATGGCCGCCATTCGGCATCAGACACAGCTTGAAGTCGAGGAAGAGGGGCGATCGCACGTGATTGTTCCGCTAACCTCGAAGGTGTCCGATGACAAGAGCTGGGCGGTAACAGCTTACGTATTGCCGTGCCTGTCGAGCGACAAGCCTGTCAACCTGTCTCCTGAGAAGTGGGACAAGGTTCGCTTGATCGTACCGGAGGGGCTTCTGTAGGGTTGGACTGCTGTATGCCCTCAATCGCAATACTTTCAAGAGAATTGAGCGTGATAACGTGCCAATAGAAGAAAAGCAAGATGTTGCCGATATGGCCGTTCTGCTCACCAATGCATATGAATTAGGCGACATGATCAACCAGTCGATAGAGGTTGCCGATTATGTGATGTGGAAAGAACGCATGGAAGGCAATGAGCAGGTTAAGCAGCTCGTACGCGAATTTGCCCGTAAGAAGGAACGTTTTGAAGAAGCGGAGCGATTTGGTCATTTCCATCCCGATTATCATAAGGCGAAGGATGAAGTGCTCGCTGTACAGCATGAGCTGGAGTCTATAGAAGAAGTATTTCAATTCAAGCAAGCTGAGGAAGCAGTCGATAAGCTGCTGCACAACTTGTCAGAAACAATTGCTCTTGCAGTATCTGAGACGATCAAGGTACCGAGCAATGATCCACAACCGAAAGGTGGATGTGGGAGCGGCGGTTGCAGCGGCGGCTGCAGCAGTTGTTCATAGCAGCTCGGCTAGGGGAAAGCGAGGAGAGTTATGATTCCTGAACGGACGGGGTATATCATTTGGGTAAACGATGTGAAAGCAGCGCGCAACTTGGATAAATACGGAACGCTTCACTATGTATCGAAGAAGATGCAGTATGCTGTTCTTTATGTAAATGCGGAGAAGGCAGAAGAGACGGTGAAAAATGTGAAACGCTTGAATTACGTGAAGAAGATTGAGCGCTCGTATCGAAATGAGATTAAAACGGAATACAGTAAGGATGTTCCAGACAAAACTCGTTTTTACGGTATGTAAAATCAGATTAGGGCAGAATAGCAGAACTCTCCATTCTATTTGGAGGGGGCTGCTATTTTTTTGTAATTTCTGATTTTATGTTAAAGATTTCCTAAAATGAAGGAAAAAGTTCTGTCTTGAACTTGTGAACAGTTGGCGCATCATGTAATATATTGGGTATATGTACATAGATATAAAGACCTAACATGGTGGAGAGTGGTGAAGCCAATGAGAGACAAGGTAATGAATCGATGGAGCACCTATGAACCTTTCTATGTGTTGTTAGGCGATAAGAAAGTAGCCAATGTTGTCATTACGAATCATGCACGGGCTCGCTGGAATGATCGTATCGCGAAGGAAGAGGCGGATATTGAGTCTATAGCAGCGTTTATATGGGACAGCTTGAAGCAGAATCGGATCATCTCTTACTACCGTAATGAGCAGGATGTGTTCTTAATCGATGATGATTTGGTTGTGGTAGCAGAGTTCGTGGAATCGGACACGGAGTTCGATTTGGCAGGTGATCCATTGTCTAAGATGATTATCGTTACCTTTCTCGGCAAGATGTCGGAGACGATGGAACTGCGTGATTTGAAGACATATTATTCATGGCTGCGGCATTCGCGGCGCATGACGTTGGTGAAGAATAGCCGCAAACATAGATGAATGCTTCTCCGAGTTGCATCGCATATATAATAGGCCAATCAGATTATCTGATTGGTTTTTTTGATTTGGCAACAGCATCGAGCTGAGTTGGTGTCGCAATGATATCAGTGGGAGGAGAAGTTTTATTGCATCTTACGGATTTACGCTATAATAGAGCAGAAGAGTTAGGAAAGAGGGGAAAGGCGTATGGGGTTGAACTTTCATCAGCTGCATATTTTCTATAACGTCGCAACAAGAGGAAGCTTCTCGGCTGCTGCGCAAGCGCTGCATATGACTCAGCCGGCGGTAACGATGCAGATTCAGGCATTGGAAGAGTATTTCGGAACGAAGCTGCTGCACCGTTCTACGAAGAAGCTGCAATTGTCTGAGGCGGGCCATAAGCTGTTCCCTTATGCACAGCGTTGTATGGAGCTTGTTCGTGAAACAGAGGAAATGATGTCAAATTATACACTCGACTTGCATGGCAAGCTTGTGCTTGCAGCGAGTTTGACCATTGGTGAATATATGTTGCCGCCGATCCTCGGTCATTTTGCCAAGCTGCACCCGCATTTGGACATCCATATGCGCGTGATGAACAGCTCGCAAATTGTAGAGGGGATTCGCAGTCAACAGCTGCATCTCGGGCTCGTGGAAGCTCCGGTAGCGGATAATGACATCCATGTCGAGCCGATTATGGAGGATGAGCTGCTGCTGGTTGTGCCGCGGGATCACTCGCTGGCAGCGGTCAGTGAAGTGAAGCTTGAGGATGTGCTGTCTTATCCATTTGTGCTGCGGGAAATGGGCTCGGGTACGCGCATTGTGATGGAGGAAGCGCTTCGCCAGCAGGGAGTTGACCCAGAGAAGCTCCATGTTGTGATGGAGCTAGGAAGCACGGGAGCGGTGAAATCTGCTGTAGAGGCAGGAATTGGCGTAACGATGCTGTCGCCGTATGTTGTACGGCATGAAGAAGCGCTCGGGCTGCTGAAGACTATTCGTATTCAGCAGGTGAACATGAAGCGACAATTTTATGCGGTTCATGCCCAAGCGGATCTGCTGTCGCTGCCTGCGACGGCACTGCTGACGATGCTGCGCAATCGACATGATAAGGAGCTATTACGATGAATAAGCATGAGGATGACATTCAAGTGGATGAGACGATGTTGTTTGCAAGACACGGAATGGGCGGTTCTAGTGCCGAGCCAGGCGGGGCGGATCTGCATACCCATACGATAGCTTCCGATGGGATGACATCGCCTGCCTATAATGTGCGGCTCGCTCATTTAGCGGGTCTGAAGGCTCTAGCGATTACCGATCATGACACGGTGCTTGGTGTGCCTGAAGCGATTGAGGCCGGCGCACAGTATGGCATTCACATCGTACCGGGGGTTGAGATAAGTACGGTGGAAGAAGGAATTGATATTCATGTGCTTGGTTATTTCTTAGATATTGAGGATGCGGGATTGCTGGAGCGGTTGGCTGATTTGAGAGCTGTGCGGGATCGGCGCAATGAAATGCTTGTAGCGAAGCTGACGGAGCTGGGAATTCCACTGACGATGGAGGAAGTGGTGTCCGAGCTTGGGCGGCCGCTGTCTCCAGGCGAGACGGTAGGACGCCCCCATATCGCGGATGCCTTGGTTCGCCGAGGCGTTGTTCGTAATATGAAGGAGGCTTTCGATGAGTATTTGGGTGCTGGCGGCAAGGCTTATGTGAACCCGCCGCGCATACGGCCACAAGAGGCAGTGCGGTGGATTCATGAAGCGGGCGGTGCTGCAGTTATGGCACATCCGGGCATCTACCATCGTGATGATCTGGTTATTCAGTTGCTGGATACGGCGCCATGGGATGGCATAGAGGTATGGCATTCGGATCATTCGGAAGAGGACGCGAAGCGTTATGGCGAGATGGCAAGTGCAAGAGACTTGCTGCAAACGGCAGGCTCTGACTTCCACGGTGCGCGCAAGGGGGATGTATTCCATGGGGCTTTGGGCGGACGTAGGGTTCATGAGCAAATGGTTCAGCAGCTACAAGAGCGGGCAGAGCAATATCAAGCGGAGCGAAGAAGCTAAATGAAAATAAAATAAGACCTAGCCAATTCGGGATACTCCTTAACAGGATCAACATGAACGAATAGAGAAGAAGACCTGCTGATTAGCAGGTCTTCTTCGTATGTGAGCGGGTTGGAGCATACTGTGCAAGACTGCGGTTAGCCGCCCTGCTTCACGGTCAGGCTCATGCCCTCAATGCGTTTTGCATCAGGGGTAATGAATAACGTTTTCTGACGTTCGTAGATGACGAACCCAGGTTTGGCTCCGTTAGGCTTCCGCACATGGCGGATAAGTGTATAGTCAACAGGCACCTGGCTGGAATGCTTCGCCTGACTGAAATAAGCGGCAAGCTGGGCTGCTTCCTCTAATGTCGCATCTCCGAACTGTTCGCTGCGTATGACAACATGTGATCCAGGGATATCCTTGGTGTGCAGCCAAGTATCGTTTGGCTTGCCGAGGCGATTGGTTACATATTCATTTTGCAAATTATTTTTGCCTACGTAGATTGGAATGTCTTCCGATGACGTGTAGCAATAGATGGTTGGACGTCCATCCTTCTTCTTCCGCTTGTCCTTGCGGCCCCGGTCACGTAAGTAGCCTTGGCCAACAAGCTCCTCTCGAATTTCCTGCGCATCTTGCACCGTTGCATCCTCCAACTGCTGCATAAGCGTTTCAAAATAGCGATTTTCCTCTTTGGCAGCAGACATTTGTTCTTGGACGACGGCGATGCTGTTTTTAGCTTTATTATATTTTTTGAAATAACGCTGTGCATTGTCTGAAGGAGTGAGCAGCGGATCAAGCGGTATCGTCATGGACGCACCGTTCTCATCGTAATAATTGATGAGTGTGATATCTCTATCACCCTTCGTAATCATATGCAGGGATGCAAATAACAGCTCACCCATAATGCGTAATCGATCCGCATCCTGTGCTTCATTAAGCGTTTCCTCTAATTTGTCGAGTTTCTTCGCATTCTTCGTATGCTCCTGTTGCAGGAAGCGGAACAAATCGCCAACACGCTGCTTAATCATGTCGCGCTCGGCCTTGTCCCCATAAAAGTGCTCCATACAGTCACTCATTGCATCGAAGTATCGAGCTTCCCCGTGAATGTGGGTTATATTCAGCGCTGAAAAATACGTTTTGCCGCGTTCATCTGCAAGCAGGGTAGGCTTGTACCGCTGATTAGCGACATCGTCCATTGCTTGGAGAAAGGCTTCGCTCAGGTGCTGGGCTAATGTTTCCGGTGTACGCGTCTCCTCGGTGGATTCCGTGGCGGTTGGTACAGCGTACAATCCTGTACGCCATACGATCTCATCGGCCAATCGTGGGCTTACACCCGAGAAGTGCTGGACAAGCCATTTGGACAAAAATTTGGAGTCGATGCGTTGTTCCGGTTGTTCCGCTGACTCTTCCGCCTGCTCCACAAACATGGATAGGAAGGTAGCGGGTTCCACGCTCAGCGGATCCAGTTTGTGCTGTTCAGGCGGTGCAGTATATGTGAATCCAGGCATGACGATGCGGAAGCTGCTGATGGCAGGAGTGACATGATGAATGCCGTCAATAATGGTGAATGATGACGGTTCAACAATGATAATGTTACTGTGTCTGCCTGTAAGCTCAATGATGATCTTCTTCAGTGATTCATCTCCAAGCTCATCCCGCGAACGAACGGTAATATGTACAATACGTTCCCGGCCAATCTGCTCGATCTTCTCAATAACGCCGCCCTCGCAATGTTTGCGCATGAGCATGCAGAACATTGGCGGTTCCGGCGGGTTCATGTACAAATGCTCTGTAAAATGAATGCGCGGATACGTTGGGTTGGCGGAGAGCAGCAGTTTGCGATTTTTGCCTCCCGTTCGGATATGCAGAATCAAGTCGTGTTCGGTAGGTTGATATAATTTAAGAATGCGAGCGCCTACCGTCTGTTGCAGTTCATCGACGAGGGCACGGGTTACAATTCCATCTAATGACATTATGAACTAACTCCTGTCTATCGAAATTCAATTCCTCGGCAAGCCTGCCGCAGCAAGCGGTATATCTGAGCATATGCTCTACATATACCGTGCTTCGTTCTAGTAGCGGGAACTGATCATCCTTCATTTGTGAACAAAAGCGCATATGACGGACGTCAATATGCTGTATCTCCTATCATGCCATATTTTTAATGAAAACTTAAGTGTCTCTTGGATCGTTGGGATATTTTTGGACTCGTCCGAATACCTATAGCGTAGAGGCTGTCTGCTTGGACACTTTTGCAAGGCTATCATACGGAACAATAACGGGAATGGAAAGGGGTACGAACCATGGATCAAATGAAGTGGCACCAGGCATCTTCGGAGCAATTGCTTCAAGCGCTGGGAGTCCACAGGGAAGAAGGGCTCTCTGATGAAGAAGCGGCGTCTCGCCAAACGCGTTTCGGGCATAATGAGCTGTCTGAAGGAGCGCGCATCTCGCCGATCACCTTGTTTTTAAACCAATTTAAAGATTTCATGGTACTGGTTCTTGCCGGTGCTACGCTCGTATCTGGGATACTCGGAGAGTATCTTGATGCCATAACGATTATTGCGATTATTTCACTGAATGCTGTACTCGGATTCATTCAAGAGTTTCGAGCGGAACGATCGCTTCATGCATTAAAGCAGATGTCTGCGCCTACGGCCAATGTGCTTCGCAACAAGCAAGTGCGCAGTGTGCCCGCGAGTGAGCTTGTACCCGGGGACATCGTGCTTCTGGAGAGCGGAGATCGTGTGCCTGCCGACATCCGTTGGTTTGAGACGAACAGCTTGTATGCTGAGGAATCTGCCTTGACCGGAGAGTCGGTACCTGTTGGCAAGCATGCCAAGCCGATAGATAAGGAAGATATCCCATTAGGAGATATGAAAAATATCGGATTCATGGGCACGATGGTTACCCGCGGCTCCGGCAAAGGCGTTGTTATCCGAACAGGTATGGACACCGAGATGGGGAAAATCGCCGATCTAATCGAAAACACCGAATCGATGGATACTCCGCTGCAGCATCGGCTTGAGCAACTAGGCAAAATTCTAATTATCGTCGCACTTCTGGTGACGGTAGTGGTTGTGGCTGCTGGTATTATGCATGGACAACCCGCGATGACGATGTTTTTGGCGGGTGTCAGCTTGGCCGTTGCTGCAATTCCCGAAGGATTGCCAGCGATCGTTACGATTGCGCTGGCCCTAGGGGTTCAGCGCATGATTAAGCGCAAGGCTATCGTTCGCAAGTTGCCGTCAGTGGAGACGTTAGGGTGCGCCTCTGTCATATGCTCGGACAAAACAGGAACACTTACGCAGAATAAGATGACGGTAACCCGCATATGGACAGGTGGTCGTTCACTTGAAGTTAGCGGGGAAGGATTTGAGCCGACTGGACAAATTACAGAACTAGGCAAGCAGTTGGATTTGAAGCACGATCAGTCTCTGCGCCGAGTGCTGCAGATCAGTGCATTGTGCAATAATGCTACCCTTATCGAATCTTATCCGACCGAACAACAAGCCGCTCCGTCTGAACGTAAAAAAGGGAAGAACGGTAAGCAAGCTGCGGGCAAAGAAAAGGAAGAGCTGAGGCCGATCTGGGACATTAAGGGTGATCCAACAGAAGGAGCACTGGTTGTACTGGCTGCGAAGTTAGGGATGACGCCGCAGTCATTGTCCGCCGTGTATGAACGCGTTGGAGAAATTTCCTTTGACTCGGATCGCAAGCGGATGTCTGTCATTGTGAAGCATCAGGGTGGTCGTCTCGCTTTGGTGAAGGGTGCGCCTGATGTGCTGCTGGAACGGTGCAGCTATGCACTGTGGGATGGCAAGGTCGTTCCATTCACGGCGACATTGAAGCAGAAGGCATTAGCAGCGAACGAAGCTATGGCGAAGCAGGCGCTCCGTGTACTGGGGCTTGCCTATCGTGAAATGAAACCCAGTGAAGATGCGGAGAATGAATCTGCAGTGGAATCCCAGCTCGTGTTCGCAGGATTAGCGGGTATGATTGATCCGCCGCGCCGCGAGGCAAGAGAAGCCATTGCTATCTGCAGACGTGCTGGAATTAAGACGGTAATGATTACGGGTGATCATCAATTGACTGCAGAAGCGATCGCCAATCAGCTCGGCATCATCCCGCGCGGCGGATTAACGATGAGCGGAGTGCAGCTTGCTATGATGGATGATGATGCACTGGATAAGGTCGTGGACAATGCCTATGTATATGCGAGGGTTTCGCCAGAGCATAAGCTAAGAATCGTTAAGGCATTACAGCGCAAGGGTCATGTTGTGGCGATGACAGGGGACGGTGTTAATGATGCTCCTGCCATTAAGGCTGCAGATATCGGCATTGCGATGGGGAAAACAGGTACCGATGTAACCAAAGAAGCCTCATCGCTCATCCTGAGCGATGATAATTTTGCAACGATCGTAGCGGCTATTGAGGAAGGACGCGGCATTTACGAGAATATTCGCAAATTTATACGATACTTACTAGCTTCGAACGTAGGGGAAATATTAGTCATGTTCCTTGCCATGATACTAGGACTTCCCTTGCCGCTTGTACCGATACAAATTTTATGGGTGAATCTGGTGACTGACGGGCTGCCTGCAATGGCGCTCGGCGTCGATCAGCCTGAGAAGGATTTAATGGAGCATCGGCCGAGGTCTGCAAAGGAAAGTATCTTCTCACGGAGATTGGGTTGGAAAATTATTAGCCGAGGCATCTTGATTGGGGTATGTACGTTAATCGCATTTTGGCTTACATGGAGTACGGATCCAGACAGTGCTGCACAGCTTACGAAGGCTCAATCCGTTGCATTTGCGACACTCGTACTAGCCCAGCTTATCCATGTGTTTGATTGCCGAAGCTCTCGTTCGATTTTCCATCGGAATTTCTTCCAGAACCGCTACTTGGTGCTGGCAGTTGCCTCCTCGGTTGTGCTTCTGCTTGGTGTGCTCTATATCGAGTCGTTGCAGCCAATATTCAAGACGGTTCCGCTCAACTTCAGAGATTGGGCGATTACATTTGTTATGGCTGGCATTCCAACCTTCTTGATGGGGATCGGATCAGTCCTGACCGGCAAGAAGTCGGGACGGCCAAGTGGGGCGAATCCCGCCTATACCTCCAATCGAAGAGCGGCTTGAAGTTGGTAAATGTTGAAGAATGTATTTATGCAAAAAGTGCAAATATTACTCCACTAGGTTTATAGATTAATAAGCCTTGATTCGGTAAACTTTGAGTTGTTATGAATGACTAAAATGTGGTCAATAATGCAAACTGAGTTTGCCGTATGAAAGGTTGATTGCGATGGAATTTACAAAGATGCATGGACTCGGCAATGACTTCGTTATTGTTCATGGAGAGCAGGAGCTTCCAGCTAACGTATCTGAGTTGGCGGTTGCAGTCTGTAATCGCCATTTCGGTATTGGTGCTGACGGTCTTGTATATATATTGCCTTCTGAATCTGCTGATGTGAGAATGCGAATTATTAATTCGGATGGGTCAGAAGCTGAACAGTGCGGTAATGCGATTCGATGTGTCTCGACCTATGTCGTGGAGCATGGATATGTGAAGCGAGATGAGCTTACGATCGAGACTCAGGCTGGTGTGCAGCATGTTCAGATCATTCGTGAGGACGGATGCGTCCATGCCGTGCGTGTAGATATGGGAGAGCCAGTGCTTGAAGGGCTGCAGGTACCGACGGTATTTGATAAGCCTGCTGTCATTGACCAGCCAATTGAAGCAGGCGGCCACGCTTTTACGTTTACTGCAGTATCTATGGGTAATCCACACTGTGTCATCTATGTGGATGATGCAGCAACGTTCGATATCCATGGATGGGGGCCGCTGTTGGAGAGTCACTCTTATTTTCCGCGGAACATCAATGTAGAGTTTGTCTCTATTCATACACGCGATCATGTCACGATGCGAGTATGGGAGCGGGGAGCAGGGGCTACCCTAGCATGTGGAACAGGCGCTTGCGCGACGCTCGTATCGAGTGTGCTTAATGGGTTGACGGACAGAGCGGCAACCGTATCGCTTGCAGGAGGAGACTTATTTATTGAATGGAATGTTGCGGATAATCATGTCTACATGACAGGACCTGCAACATTTGTATTTGATGGTGTATGGGAGTAAGAAACTTATAAACTGGATGAGATAAGAACATGAGGGGTCACCTGTAGTCGATGCAGCTGGCCTCTTTTTTATGCTGTGATGTACGTATAACACAGTATTTTGGTGGAAATTCTATGAGTTTTTCAAAAAAAGACGAACAAAATGGGCGATTTTACTTGATGAACCGCGGTTTCTTGATAGAATGTTTACTAAGCAAGTTACTACTATATACAGAGGATTCACCAACGATGGGAGATTGGGGTGCGAGACAGGATGAAGAACTTTCGGGAAGCACTGCACGAGCAAATCATAATTGGCGATGGTGCAATGGGGACGTATTTGTATCAACTTGGGTATCCTGTTGGTATCTCATATGAAATACTGAATGTTACCGATCCAGAGGTGATCCGCAATATCCATAAGCAGTATGTGGATGCAGGTGCGGGCCTGCTAGAGACGAATACATTCACTGCGAATCGGGAGAAGCTCTACAGACATGGCAAAGAGCATCTCGTTAAGGATATTAATAGAGCGGCTGTCCGCCTTGCCCGTGAAGCAGCAGGAAATCAAGCTTATGTGATAGGTGCGCTTGGTTCTATTCGAGCAGGTAAACGTGAGAATGTTCATACCAACCAAGTCATTCGAGATTATCATGAACAGATGTCGGCCATGCTGGAAGAAGGCGTTGACGGCATTATGTTTGAGACCTTCTACGATCTGGAAGAAATGCGTCTTGCCTTGCAAGTGGTACGTGAACTGGATCAAGATGTTCCTGTAATCTGTCAATTCGCCGTGGAGGAATCTCGGAGAACGAAGGATGGCAAGAGCTTGCTGGAAGCATTCCGCGTCTTGCGTGACGATGGAGCGGATGTAGTAGGCTTGAACTGCCATATGGGTCCGAATGGCGTGCTGCGTGCGCTAGAGGGTGTTCAAGGGCGTATCGACCTGCCGTTGTCTGCATTCCCAAATGCAGGTCTGCCTGATTATGTCGATGGACGCTACAACTTCGTTGCATCCGCAGAATATATGGCGCAAAGCGCGGTTAAATTCGTGCAGATGGGTGCTCGGATTGTCGGCGGCTGCTGCGGAACGACACCTGAACATGTTGCGGCAATCGTAGAAGCTCTTCGGGACGTGGAAGTTCCTGAGCTCCCTGTGCAGCCTGTGGAAAGCATCATTATTGAAGAGGAATCAGAATCTATGCTTTGGCATGACGGTGCTGCTTGCTACGACGGCTGTGATCATGGACACGATGCTGAGGAATCAATAGTCGATATGGTGCGATCCCGTCATACAGTCATCGTGGAGCTGGATCCGCCTCGTGATCTGGACGTATCGAAGTTCATGAAGGGTGCGCAGGTATTGAAGGAGGCGGGGGTTGACGCCCTGACGTTGGCAGATAATTCGCTTGCCGTTACCAGAATGAGCAACTTGGCTCTTGGTTACATGGCACTTGATAAAGTCGGCATTCGCCCGCTTGTCCATATTGCATGCCGAGATCGCAATCTGATAGGAACTCAGTCCCACATGATGGGCCTTCATGCACTTGGCATTGACCATGTGCTCGCTGTAACGGGAGATCCAGCCCGATTCGGTGATCTTCCTGACTCGAGCTCGGTATACGACATGACCTCTTTCGAGATCATTCGGATGATTAAGCAGTTGAATAGCGGTCTCGCATTCTCAGGCAAGCCGCTCAAGCAGAAGGCGAAGTTCGTCGTTGGCGGCGCATTCAATCCGAATGTGAAGCATCTGGATAAAGCGATTGCGCGTTTGGAACGGAAAATCGAGGCCGGCGCGGATTACATTATGACGCAGCCCGTCTATGATAAAGAGTTAATTGTACGGATAGCAGAAGGTACGAAACATCTTAATGTACCAGTCTTTATCGGGATTATGCCGCTTGCGAGCGGACGCAATGCTGAATATCTCCACAATGAGGTTCCCGGTATCGAACTGTCCGATGAAGTACGTAGTAGAATGAGCGGATTAGAAGGGGAAGCTGGGCGCAAGGAAGGGGTCGCCATCGCGAAGGAACTGCTGGATGTCGCGCTTACCCATTTTAAGGGCATCTACTTCATGACACCGTTCATGTTCTATGAAATGACAGCCGAATTGACCCAGTATGTATGGGAAAAAGCGGAACGCCAGGCAGACCCCTTGTATCGTCTGACATAATCAATTAAAATAGGGTAATGGATGTGGTGCCCGTGGTCTATAGTATGACTGGTTACGGTCAGTCTACCCGCGAGATTGGCGGGTACAAGATAACGATTGAAGCGAAGTCTGTTAACCATCGTTACTGCGAAGCTGTGCTTCGCTTGCCGAGAGAATGGACATGCTATGAGGATCGTCTTCGGCGCATCGTTCAGCAGAAGGTTAGTCGCGGCCGAATCGATGTGTTTATGAATAAGGAGCGGAACGGCGAGGTTAAGTCGGTTGTGGAATTGAATCGGCAAACGCTCGAAGCGTATCTTCAAGCTTCTGCGAAAGTTCAAAGTGAGTATGGTGTAGCGGGAGATTTGTCGGTTACCGACTTGCTCTCGCTTCCTGATTTGTTCACGGTTAGAGAGTTAACCTCTTGGTCGGAGGAGGAGCTTGCTGCTTCTCTTGAATCGGGATTGCTGGAAGCAATGGATGGATTGTGCAGGATGCGCGCCATGGAAGGCAGCCACCTCAACCGAGATTTGGCGGAACGACTGAGCCGGTTGGAATTGCTCCATTCGGAACTCACAGAATGGGCTCCGGTCGTTGTGACCGATTATCGAGCGAAACTGAATCAACGTATCGAACAACTGTTGGATGCCAGTTTTCCAATGGACGAGCATAAGCTTGCACTGGAAGTGGCACTGTTTGCGGAACGCTCCAACATTGATGAAGAACTGACGCGGCTGAAGAGCCATTTCGAACAGTTCAGACGACTGCTCGAAAGTAATGAAGCGATAGGACGCAAGCTTGATTTTCTTGTACAAGAAATGAACCGCGAAACGAACACCATCGGCTCCAAGGCGAATCATTTGGAAATAACGAACCGCGTCGTTGAAATGAAAGCGGAGCTGGAGAAAATTCGCGAACAAGCAGCGAATATTGAATAAATTGTGGAGCGCTCGAAAGTAGAGGGAGGACCTGTAATGGCGATTAAGCTAATCAATATCGGATTTGGTAATATCGTATCTGCCAACCGGATCATTTCGATTGTGAGCCCGGAATCGGCTCCAATTAAACGAATCATTCAAGAGGCTCGAGACCGTCATATGCTGATTGACGCTACATACGGCCGACGTACGCGTGCCGTAATTATTACGGACAGTGACCATGTCATTTTGTCCGCTGTGCAGCCTGAAACGGTAGCTCACCGTCTATCTACAAAGGATGACGACAACGACGAATAAGATGGAGACGAAGATGAAGAAGGGGTTATTGATTGTGCTGTCCGGCCCATCTGGCGTCGGTAAGGGCACAGTATGCAAAGCTTTACTGAAGAAAACCAACGATCTTACTTATTCCGTGTCTGCAACGACACGCGAGCCGCGTGCCGGCGAAGTAGACGGTGTGAATTATTTCTTCAAATCACGCGAGGAATTCATGCAGATGATCGAGGAAGATCGTTTGCTTGAATATGCGGAATACGTAGGTAACTATTACGGAACACCATGTGACTTCGTTGAACAGAAGTTGACTGAAGGCCGTGATGTTATTTTGGAAATCGAAGTGCAGGGTGCAATGAAGGTGAAGGAGAAATTCCCGAACGGAATTTTCATCTTCTTGCTCCCGCCGTCGCTCGACGAGCTGAAGGATCGCATTCGTGGTCGCGGTACAGAGCAGGAGCACGTAATCGATTCCCGGATGAATGTAGCCGTTGAAGAGATTGCGTTAATGGAGAACTATGATTACGCGGTCGTTAACGACGAGATTGATCTTGCGTGCAAGCGTATAGAGAGCATCATCATTGCCGAACATTGTAAGATTGGGTCTCAAGAATAAGCTGCAGCAAGGCGCACTTTCATTGGAAGTGTGCCTTGTCACGGTTGTTAGAAGAGAGCGGCTTCTACAACGTAGATAAACGGCATATATTGTCTGCTGGGCGTCTGCGTCAGAAGCGAGGATACGAAAAAAGGAGTGCTGAACCATGCTTTATCCTTCCATTGATGAATTGATGAAAAAGGTTGACAGTAAATATTCTTTGGTAGTTGCAGCTTCACGCCGTGCGCGCCAATTGCGTGAAGGCGGTCGTACGGAATTGAAAAGCCCAAAATCCCATAAACAAGTGGGCGTGGCTTTGGAAGAAATTTATGGCGATTACATTCACACAGAGCAAGACCACAGTCAGCTTCAACCAGGTGAATAAACACAACTGCAAATGCGAGCTGGAAGGCTCTTGGTCAGAGAATGAGGCACGAGTTGACCAGTGGCGCATAGCAGGACGGAAGTTCATACAAGTTTGAAAAAGGATAACAACCGCAAGGTTGTTATTTTTTTCAAGAAGAAGGAACAAGGAAGTACTGTAATAGCAATAATTCCTAAAGAATGATACGTTCGGCGGCATATTGGGCCGATTAATCGCCATGCAGTATGGTCATGAATCGCTAGCGGCTAAGGGGATTTCGGTATGTCGGCTGAACGGAAAGGCGGGATACAATGTTGCAAGGGAAAACGATAGTGCTCGGAGTTACTGGAGGCATTGCCGCTTATAAAGCTGCTGCCTTGTGCAGCAAGCTGAAGCAGGAAGGTGCAGAGGTTCACGTCATTATGACAAAATCGGCAACGGAATTCATTACCGAGTTGACTTTCCAAACGCTATCTCGTCATCTCGTATATACAGATACGTTTGACGAGAGGGATGCATCTGTCGTCTCTCATATTGACTTGGCGGATCGGGCTGATCTGATTCTGGTAGCACCTGCAACAGCGAATGTAATTGGGAAGATGGCACACGGGCTTGCGGATGATATGCTGACGACAACGCTGCTTGCAACGACGGCTCCTGTCATTGTTGCGCCAGCGATGAATGTACATATGTATGTCCATCCTGCAGTTCAGCATAACATGGGGATGCTGCGCGAGCGTGGAGTCCACTTCATAGAGCCAGAAGAGGGCCTCCTCGCCTGCGGTTATACAGGCAAGGGAAGAATGGCAGAGCCCGAGCATATCATCGAGCAGCTCAAACAGTGGATGGCTTCCAACAAGCTGCCTGAGAGATTCGGGCCGAGCAATGTGATGACAAGTGTCAAGGCGAATGGCTCTGGTGTACCGCCAGAAGCTGCTGCACAAGAAGAACTGCTTCTATATGGCAAAATGGTACTTGTCACAGCAGGTGGAACTGTTGAACGCATTGACCCCGTTCGCTATATAACGAATGATTCCTCAGGCAAGATGGGATTTGCTATCGCAGAGGCGGCGCGAAATATGGGGGCTCAGGTGGTCGTAGTAGCAGGACAAACGCAAGTATGCCCGCCAGAAGGGGTAACCATTGTCCGCGTGGAATCCACACAGGATATGTACGAGGAAGTCATGAGCCGCTATCCAGAGATTGATCTGGTTGTGAAGACAGCAGCAGTTGCGGACTATCGCCCGGTCGCACGGGCACCTCAAAAGTTGAAAAAGACTGGGGAACGTCTCATCATTGAGTTGGAACGGAACCCGGATATTTTAGAAGAGCTTGGGCGCCAAAAGTCGAAGCAATTCCTCGTTGGCTTTGCCGCAGAGACGGAGCATGTTGACCAATACGCGGCAGATAAGCTGCGCCGCAAACGGCTTGATCTCATCGTTGCGAATGATGTATCGCGATCAGAAGGTGGATTTGGATCTGATAACAATGAGGTATCGATTTATGACGCGGAAGGTCTTGTAGAACGAATTCCGCTTATGGCGAAGAGTGGGGTTGCGAAGCGTATATTGCAGTTGGCTGCATCGAGAATGAAGGATCCGACCCGGGTGCTGGCAGGTGCTGAAGAGGTGCATCCGATTGAGTAGTGAACATGACTGGATGCCTGCACATGAGCCTTTGTTCCATGCGGTGGGGGCCACAGTCTTGGATGAAGGAACTCGCTGCAACGTGGCTCAGGTCATTGTTGATGTATCTAGCAAGGCAACGAATCGCCCATTTGATTATGCAGTGCCGCAGGATATGGAGGCATGGCTCGAAATTGGCAGCAGAGTTGGGGTTCCTTTTGGCGGGAGAACCGTACAAGGATTCGTCATCGGACTGTCGGATACGACGGATGTGCCGAAGTCTAGATTGAAGCCCATCCAGCAGCTGCTCGACATTGTCCCTCCTCTGCGTCCTGATTTGGTGCAGCTTGCGAAGTGGATGAGTGACCGCTATGTATGTACTTTGACGGCAGCGCTGCAGGTTATGATTCCCGGCGCAATGAAGGGCAAACGGGAGAAGGCCGTTCAACTTGGGGAAGATGCGGTGTTGTATATGCATCACACACGCCTTCATGAAGAGCAGATGAAGGCTGACGATCCTTCAATTGTGGACACGCAGCTTCCCGATCAACTTGAGCTTATGCCGCATAAACTGCTTGCGGACAGCCTCACCGCTGAACTGCTTGCTTATGTAGAACGGAACGAGCCAATCGCTGCCGATAAGCTGCTGCAGGCATTCCCAGCCGGAGCCGCCCTAATCAAAGAGGCGATGCAGCACGGGTGGCTCGTGGAGACGGAGCGAATTAAAGATCGTATAGGCGTGAAGAAGCTGAAGCGTGTTCGCCTTGCTGTGGAACCGGATCAGGCTGAGCAAGCAGCGGTGGAGATTGGCGCTCGCGCTCGCCGTCAGCAGGAATTGCTTCGGCAGCTTCTTGAATTCGGCGGGGAACTTCCGCTTCGCTCGCTCAATGCTTCTGCGGTGAAAGCCTTGGAAGGCAAAGGATTGATCGTCGTCGACGAGGTTGAGGTTATGCGTGATCCATACGCCGACCGGCGCTTCAAGCCGACTCAGCCGCTGCCTCTAACAGAAGAGCAGCAGGGCGTTCTAAGCCGAATTACCGAAATGCTGGATGAGGGCTGTGCACAATCATTTCTTCTCCACGGCGTGACCGGAAGCGGCAAGACAGAAGTATACTTGCAGGCAATCGACCGCTGTCTCCGTTCCGGCAGACAAGCGATCGTGCTGGTACCGGAAATATCACTGACCCCTCAAATGGTAGAGCGGTTCAAGGGACGATTCGGCTCAAAGGTGGCTGTTATGCACAGTCGCCTGTCCCAAGGGGAGCGTTACGATGAGTGGAGGAAAATACGAGAGCGGCGCGTTCAGGTCGCGATTGGAGCGCGTTCTGCCATATTTGCTCCATTTGAGCATATCGGTCTTATCATTATGGATGAAGAACATGAAACCTCTTATAAGCAGGAGGAGACACCGAAGTATCATGCCCGCGATGTCGCCGTAGAGCGAGCTAGACTACATGACGCCGTTGTTGTGCTTGGATCAGCGACGCCCTCTATGGAGACGTATTACGCGGCCAAGCTTCATGGATATGAAGCTCCGCCGTCAGGGCTGGAGCCGCCTGCTTGGGATTTGGCTCCGCTGGCCATGCCAACCCGCGTTGGTGGCAGAGCGCTTCCGCCCGTGACGATTGTGGATATGCGTGAGCAGCTGAAGATAGGCAATCGCTCGATGTTCAGCGCTCCGCTGGAGAAGGCGCTGGAGGAGCGGATCGAACGGGGAGAGCAGACAGTTCTGCTGTTGAATAGACGTGGTTACTCCACATTCGTGATGTGCCGGACATGTGGGTATGTTGCCCAATGTCCTGAATGTGATATTTCGCTGACTTATCATATGAAGTCTGGGCATATGCGCTGTCATTATTGTGGGTACGCGGAACGGGCACCAGTCGTCTGTCCCTCATGCGAAAGCGAGCATATACGCTACTTTGGCACAGGGACACAGCGTGTTGAAGAGCAGCTAGCCAAGCGTTTTCCGGGCATACGTGTCATTCGGATGGACGTGGACACGACGACGGAGAAGGGATCGCATGAACGTCTGCTTGCCCAGTTCGGTGAACGCAAGGCTGATGTACTGCTGGGGACGCAGATGGTCGCGAAGGGACTTGATTTTCCTTATGTGACATTGGTAGGTGTTATCGCTGCGGATTCTGCGCTGCACATGCCGGACTTCCGAGCGGCGGAGAAGACATTCCAGCTTCTTACGCAGGTCGCAGGCCGTGCAGGCAGACATCAGCTGCCAGGCGAAGTAATTGTGCAGACGTATGCACCGGAACATTACTCTATTACCCATGCTGCCCAGCATGATTACTCGGCTTTCGCCTCAGATGAGCTAAGGCATAGAAGGCAGCAGATGGTTCCGCCTTTTTGTCGATTGGCCTTGCTCTCTATGACACATGAACAGCTGCCGCTGCTCGTGCGTGTCGCAGAGAACGCTGCCCTGCGGCTGAAGGAGCTGGCTGAGCAGCGAGGATGGCTTCATGGGCTGAACGAAGCAGCCAATGCGGTTGAAATTTTGGGGCCAGTTGCTTCTCCAATTCCGCGAATTAAGAACCGCTACCGGTTCCAATGCATTATCAAGAGCAGAGGAAATGTTGATTTGTCCTCTTTGATGGCAGATGCGATGAAGGAGTTCGACATGGTATCCAAAGAGCAGGATGTATGGTTCAATGTAGATATCGACCCGCAAATGATGATGTAGAGATGAATATAAAGCACTGGAGCATTCGTCATCAGCGTATATGGTGAATAAACTATAAATAAACGATTCAAAAAGGAAGGTGTGCCCGATGGCATTACGAATTATTGTACACGAACCAGATGAGGTTCTACATCAAATAGCAAAGGAAGTTCCTAAGATTACGCCGAATATTCAGAAGCTGCTGACAGATATGGCAGATACGATGTACCATGCTGAAGGTGTCGGACTTGCTGCACCGCAGATCGGTATCTTGAAGCGTGTCATTGTTGTAGATGTCGGCGATGAGCATGGATTGATCGAGATGGTGAACCCTGTTATCCTGTCTGCGGAAGGAGAACAGCTTGGCCCGGAAGGCTGCTTGAGCATTCCAGGAATCAATGGCGACGTACTCCGCCATCAGAAAATCACGGTAAAAGGGCTTGACCGCAATGGTCGTGAAATTACGGTTGAAGCTGAAGATTTCTTGGCTCGTGCATTCCAGCATGAGATCGACCATTTGAACGGTGTATTGTTCACCGAGATTGCAGAACGGGTATATGAGGTGCCCCGCGAAGGCAGGGAATAAATGATGACGAAGATTGTATTTATGGGGACGCCTGAGTTCGCGGTCCCTTGCTTGGAGAATTTGTTAAAGGAAGGGTACGAAGTTGCAGCGGTGGTTACTCAGCCGGATCGTCCGGTAGGGCGTAAACGTGTGCTGACGCCTACACCAGTGAAGGCTGCTGCGCTGGAGCATGGGATTCCTGTATGGCAGCCTGAGAAGCTTCGTACCTCTACCACGATAGAGGATATTCGCGCTTTGGAGCCGGATCTTATTGTTACTGCAGCTTATGGACAGATTCTGCCGAAGTCTGTGCTTGATATTCCGCGTCTCGGCTGTATTAATGTACACGGTTCACTTCTGCCGAAGTACCGTGGAGGTGCGCCAATTCAGCGTTCGATCATGAATGGCGAGCCGGTGACTGGTGTAACGATTATGTATATGGCGGAAGGCATGGATACAGGCGATATGATCAGACCGATTGAAGTGCCGATTACGGATGAGGACAATGCCGGCACGATGTTCCAGAAGTTAAGCGCTGCAGGAGCACAGCTTCTGATCGATACGCTGCCGGATCTAATCGCAGGTCGTATCCAGGCGATACCGCAGCCTCATGAGGAAGCAACTTACGCCCCTAACTTGAAGCGCGAGGATGAGAAGATCGATTGGTCACACTCTGCGCGTGAGATTTTCAATCAGGTTCGCGGCCTTGTACCGTTCTCTGGCGGATTTACGTTGTGGAACGATGAGGTATTCAAGGTGTGGGCTTGTGAGGCGCCGAGCAAGGCAGAGGCTGATGCATCCAAGGGATCGCAGGAGCCGGGAACTGTGTTGACACTTAGCCCACGCGGCATTGAGGTTCAGACAGGTGCAGGCACATTGTGGCTGACCGAGGTTCAGCCTGCTGGCAAGAAGGCAATGGCTGCTAGCGAATTCGTTCGCGGCGGCAAGATGATGCAAGGGATGGTGCTGAAGTGAGCGAGCAGCATTCGGGAGGCGCGAAGAAGCGCAAGACAGCACGCGATGTTGCGCTCGAGGTGCTTGTTCAAGTGGAGAAGGAGCACTCCTACAGCAATTTGCAATTGAACCAGGCACTCCAAGGAGCGAATTTACCGCGAGTTGACGCAGGTCTGGCGACAGAACTTGTATACGGAACGATTCAGCGATTGAATACGATTGATGGTGTGCTGGAGCAGAAGGTGCAGCGTGGTTTGTCCAAGCTTAAGCCGTGGATGCGCAATCTGCTGCGCATGACAGCCTATCAGCTGCATTATCTGGATCGCATTCCTGCCCATGCCGCCATCAATGAAGCGGTTACGATTGCGAAGCGACGCGGTGGACAGTCCATGGGCGGCTTCGCCAATGGAGTGCTGCGAGCGATTATGCGCGAGCCGAATTTATGGGATACTCCTGCTGGTTCAGATCCGGTCTCACGAATTGTATGGGAGCATTCGCATCCGGCTTGGCTTGTCTCCGACTGGGTCGATGCTTACGGGGAAGCAGACACAGCAGCGATGTGTGAGGCGAACAATCGTACTCCGCACGGTAGCGTACGTGTAAATGCGCTGCGAACGAATCGTGAGAAGCTGCTTGCCGATATGAAGGAGGAAGGCTTGAATGCAATGCCTTCTTCACTTTCGAAGGATGGAATCGTAGCTGAGGGTGCAGGGAATCTGGCGTTAAGCAAGTGGTATCGCAATGGCGAACTGTCTGTGCAGGATGAGAGCTCCATGCTCGTCGTTGAGGCGCTTCGTCCTGAGGCTGGCATGCGAGTGCTGGACTGCTGTGCAGCTCCTGGAGGCAAGACGACACATATTGCGGAGCGAATGGGCAATACGGGTGAGGTAGTGGCTAATGATGTTCATGCTCATAAGGTGGCGCTCATCGCAGATCAGGCTGAACGTCTTGGCTTGACATCAGTAGCGATGATGAATGTGGATGCGTCCACACTAAGCCGCGAACTTCCTTCTGGCAGCTTTGATGCAGTGCTGCTCGATGCACCGTGCACAGGCTTCGGTGTCATTCGACGCAAGCCGGACATTAAGTGGGCCAAGCGTCCTGAGGACGTAGCATCTATTGCTTCCCTTCAAGCTGAGCTGCTTGATCAGGCAGCCCAATTGGTTCGCCCAGGCGGACGCCTCGTCTATTCAACTTGTACGGTTGAGCGTGCGGAAAATGAGGATGTGGTTCGCCGCTTCCTAGCATACGCTGCTGAGGAAGGTTGGGAACTGGATGATACGTGGAAGGCGGCTCTTCCAGCGGAGCCCCTCGCTGCGGCACTGAAGCGGAGCCCGGAAGGCATGCTGCAGGTACTGCCGCATGATGCGGAATCGGATGGCTTCTTCATCGCTTGCCTGAAGAAGCGCAAGTAAGCATATCATCGTGCGAATCGCATGATGTTGATACCTGCATAGGGTGTGAAGCATACGCCGCAACGCTCAAGACGAGGCTTCTTGAACGTTGCGGTTTTCTTTTTCAAGCAGGGAAGATCTGCTGCTTGCAACACGCGCTTTTAGCATTTCGCCCATTTGTGGTAAAATAAATCGAACTGCATGATTGAGGAAAGGTAGAGGTTGAACAAACGAATGAAACCATTTATATACGATCTAACATTTGAACAGCTTCAAGAATGGTTGAAGGAGCAAGGAGAGCCGGCATTCCGTGCCGGACAAATTTTTGATTGGCTATACGTGAAGCGTGTGGATGACTTCCAAGGGATGTCAAACTTGTCCAAGTCGCTTCGTGAGAAGTTGGAGAACAGCTTCCAATTTGTAACACTGAAAGAAATTACACACATGAAATCGCAGGATGGAACGTATAAATTCCTATTCGGACTACACGATGATCATGCGATTGAGACTGTCATTATGAAGCATAGTTATGGGAACAGCATCTGTGTAACGACCCAAGTCGGATGCCGTGTAGGCTGTACCTTCTGTGCCTCTACGCTTGGCGGGTTGAAGCGGAACCTGACAGCGGGCGAGATTGTAGCCCAAGTCGTCGCTGCGCAGAAAATTCTGGACGAATCCGAAGAGCGCGTGAGCAGCATCGTTATTATGGGGACGGGAGAGCCGTTTGAAAATTATGATGCGACGATGGCGTTTCTGCGCATTATGATCCATGAGAAGGGGCTGCACATCGGACAACGTCATATTACGGTATCAACGAGCGGCATTGTGCCAAGCATTTACAAATTTGCTGACGAGAATACGCAAATCAACTTGGCGATTTCAATTCATGCGCCGAATGATGCTCTGCGTTCGAAGCTTATGCCCGTTAACCGCAGATTCCCATTCGAGGAAGTGATGAAGGCGCTCAAGCATTATCAAGTGAAGACTGGACGCCGTATAACCTTCGAATACGCGCTTATTGGCGGTGTGAACGATAAGGTTGAGCATGCGGAAGAACTTGCAGATGTATTGAAACGTATGGAAATGCTCGCACATGTCAACTTGATTCCGGTCAACTATGTACCGGAGCGGAATTATGTACGTACCCCTCGCAACGATATTTTTGCATTCCACCGTGCGCTTCAGGATCGAGGTATTAATTCGACGATACGCCGGGAGCAGGGGCATGACATTGCTGCAGCGTGTGGACAATTGCGAGCGAAGCATATGGAGTCTAATGCGAGGTGAACGAAAATGAGAGCTGTACAACGTTCTGATGTAGGACGCGTCCGTGCGGTCAATGAAGACCGTGCTTTCCTGTCCGAGTTGTCGAACGGCTATTACGCAGCTATCGTAGCCGATGGAATGGGTGGACATCAGGCGGGAGATATTGCAAGCCGACTTGCTGTCGAGACGGTTATATCTGAATTGTCAGCATTGCCAGGTGAGTTGGATCAGGAGATGCTGGGCAGTGCGCTTGAACAGGCGATTATCCGAGCGAACCAAACGATTTTTCATATTGCCTCTCAAGATGAGAAGTATCATCACATGGGAACGACAATTGTCGCAGCCCTCTTCGATAAATCTGATTGGAAAGGATTTATCGGGTATATCGGCGACAGTCGAGCCTATGTGATTAATCGCAGTGGAATTAAGCAGCTGACGGATGATCATACACTAGTCAATGAGCTGGTGAAGCGCGGTCAGATCGAACCACAGGAGGCAGAGCGTCATCCGCGGCGCAATGTACTTATTCGTGCGCTCGGAACGGACGAGCAGGTGGAAGTGGATCTGCTATCTGTTGAAATTTGTGCTGGAGATGTGCTGCTTCTATGCAGTGATGGATTGACGAATATGCTGAATGCTGAACAAATATGGGGAGTTGTCATTGATCCTTCGCTCCCGCTGCCTGTCAAGGCGGATCGTCTGCTCGGACAAGCGCTTGATGCCGGGGGGGATGACAACATCACGATTGTCCTTCTGGATCGTTTGGAGAACAGCGTTGTGGAAGAGGGGGGTAGCTCATGATTGGCACCATACTGTCTGGTCGCTATGAGATCATTACGCGGATTGGTGGAGGCGGCATGGCGCTTGTGTACAAGGCGCTTGACAATTTGCTGAACCGCTATGTAGCAGTCAAAGTATTGCGCCAGCAGTTCGTTCATGATGAAGAGTTTATCCGCCGATTCCGCCGGGAGGCTCAGTCTGCTGCATCGTTGTCTCATCCAAATGTAGTCAGCATTTATGATGTTGGACAGGAAGAAGATACTCACTTTATCGTTATGGAGTATGTGGAAGGGCATAATCTGAACGAGATTATTCTGGAGCGGGCTCCCCTGCAGGTTGACGAGTCGGTGCGAATCACTACGCAAATCTGTGACGCGCTAGATCATGCCCATCAGAATCATATTATTCACCGCGACATTAAACCGCATAACATCTTAATTGGCCTGAACGGCCGCGTCAAGGTGACAGACTTCGGGATTGCACGCGCGGTTACTTCATCGACGATCACACAGACTGGATCTGTGGTCGGCTCGGTTCATTATTTTTCTCCAGAGCACGCGAAGGGCGTGTCGACAGGAGAGAAGTCTGACTTATACTCGCTCGGGATTGTGTTATATCAGATGCTTACCGGCAAGCTTCCGTTCCTCGGGGAGAGCCCGATCAGCGTGGCGCTGAAGCATCTGCAGGAGCCGTTCGATGAACCAAGAGTGGTTAATCCGCATATTCCTCAGAGCGTGGAGAACGTCATTCTGAAATCGATGCGCAAAAATCCTGCTGAACGATATCAATCCGCAGCCGAGATGATGCGTGATCTGGAGACATGCTTGCTGCCTGAACGTCTGCATGAGCCCAAAATTACATTCAAGCCGCGGCCTGTCTATGATGACGATCAAGAAACGCGGGTGATGCCTGCAATTCGCTCCACGACGTCAGATCATGCAGCTAGCCCTCAGGGAAGGACGGGAAAGCCTCCTGAGCGCTCGGCATCATCTGCTGCAGCTGGAGCAAGCAAGCGCAAGTCTTGGGTAAAGCCTGCGATTTGGGCAAGTGTGACAGTTGTATTCCTAGCGATTTTAATCGGTGTAGTGTATTACGTGAAGAGTGTGCTTGTTGTGAAGGATGTTGAAGTTCCGAAACTGATCAACATGACGTTACAAGAGGCCCAGAAGGAACTGGGCGCTCTCAAGATTGAGATTGAGGATCCTGTAATTGAGGAATATAAGGAAGGCTTCGAGGCGGGGAAAATCTTCGACCAGAGCAAGCCCCCTGGATCGATGGTGAAGGAAGGCTCGACCATTCGCTTATATGTGAGCAAAGGCACCCCGCTTGTGAAGCTTGCTGATTACAAGGGGAAGTCGGTCGACAATGTCGTACAGCAGCTGTTAGATCTAGGCTTCGACAATTCACAGATTGAGAAGAAGCTCGTCTATGATGATGAGTTGGAAGAAGGTCTGGTCGTCAGCATGTCTCCTAGCCCGAATACGGAGGTCGATCCAAAGAAGACAACGATTCAGCTTATGGTCAGCAAGGGCAAGGAATCGTTCGGCATGCCGAACTTGAAAGGCATGACCAAGGAAGCGGCCATTGCCGCGATTGAATCGAGTGGACTGAAGCTGGCTAGGGACGGGGTTGTGGAAGAGCCTAGTTATGAAGAACAAGGCAAGGTAATTAAGCAGCAGCCGTACGAGGCAAATGATCCGGTGACGAAGGGTGCGGAAGTTCGTATCTACATTAGCTCAGGCTATCCGCCTGAGGCATTGCGATATACGTTCCCGTTAACGGTGTATCCGGAAGTGGAAGGCAAGTCGAGCAAGATTCGGATCTATTATACGGATGCACGCGGAGAGAAGAGGGAATGGGGAACAGAGACCATTTCGACGGCCAAAACGTTCAATGTGGAGCTTATTCTTGCACCAAATAAGGATGGAGCTGTGTCCTTTGAGCGTGACGGCAAATTCGTAGATGCTTATCCTGTCTCTTATACCGATGCGAAGCAGGGAACGGTACACATCCCACCACCTCCTGATATTCCGGCTACTACACCGCCAGGAGGCACTCCAGAACAGGGAGGCGGCCAAGGCAATGGCGAAGGGGTCACACCTCCTGCGGATGGAACAGATGGACAGAACGGAGAGGCAGGGGCAGGCGGTGAGGAAACTGGGAACTAACAGTTGGCCTCGCTGCCGTGCAATGAACAGCAGGAACGTGAAGAGCTTGGAGGAACATATATGCCAGAAGGTTTAATTGTAAAGGCGCTGAGCGGCTTCTATTATGTTCGGCCCGATGAGTCTACAGATGAAGAGGTCGTTCAGTGCCGTGCCCGCGGCATTTTCAAGAAGAAAGGCGTGTCCCCGCTTGTCGGGGATCGCGTCACCTTCTCTATGACGGATAATGGAGAAGGTACGGTAGATCAGATTGAGAAGCGGAAGACAGAGCTGATTCGTCCGCCAATTGCGAATGTGGGGCTGGCAGCGCTTGTCTTCTCGGTAGCTGAACCCGTATTGAACCGCCAATTGCTGGACAAGTTCCTTGTACATATCGAGCACGCGGGACTTGATGCGGTTATCGTGTTGACGAAGTGCGACATCATCGAAGGGCTGCCAGAGACAGAGCAGTCGGCTGCACGTCAGGAGATGGAAGAGACAATTCGTCTGTATTCCAATGTCGGTTACGACGTTATTTCTACCAGTGCCCGAGGCGGGTATGGCTATAGTGAAGTGGAGAGCAAGTTGAATCAAGACATCAGTGTATTTGCGGGTCAGTCTGGTGTCGGCAAGTCATCGCTACTTAATGCGATGCTGCCCGGCGTATCGCTGGAGACGAACCAGATCAGCCATCGTCTCGGTCGAGGCAAGCATACGACACGTCATGTGGAGCTGCTTGCATTGCCCCGTGGCGGCTATATTGCGGATACTCCGGGATTCAGCCAGCTGGATTTCTTGGAACTGGGCGTTGATCAGCTTGGAGACTGTTTCCGCGAGTTCAGAGCATATGCAGACGGCTGCAAATTCCGTGGCTGTACGCATATTCATGAACCCGGTTGTCAGGTAAAGATGGCCTTGGAGCAAGGCGATATTGCGAAATCCCGCTATGAGCACTATGTGCTATTTTTCGAGGAAATGAAAGAGAAAAAACGGAGGTACTAACATGACACAGCAGAACGACATCCGAATTGCCCCTTCCATTTTGTCCGCTGACTTTGCGAAGCTTGCGGAGGATATTCGTGACGTAGAGCGAGGTGGCGCCGACTGGATCCACATCGATGCGATGGATGGCCGCTTCGTTCCGAACTTGACGTTTGGTCCGCTCATTGTAGATGCTATCCGTCCGCATACGGAGCTGACATTGGACGCTCACCTCATGATTGTGGAGCCGGAGAAGTACGTTCCTGATTTTGCTAAGGCAGGAGCCGATGTCATCACCGTACATGCGGAAGCTTGCCCGCACCTGCATCGTGTGGTGCATCAAATTAAGGAATGTGGTGCCAAGGCAGGCGTCGCGTTGAATCCTGGCACCTCGCTGTCGGCTGTTGAGGAGCTGCTCGGTGATGTGGATTTGATCCTCATCATGACGGTCAATCCAGGGTTCGGCGGACAGAAATTCATTTCTTCGATGACGGATAAAATCAAGCGTCTGCGTACAATGCTGAACGAACGTGGCAGACAGGACGTCCATATTGAAGTGGATGGAGGAATATCGGCAGCAACAGCTGGCCTCGTTACAGCAGCGGGAGCGGATGTACTCGTGGCAGGCAGCGCGGTGTATGGGGCACCGGATCGTGCAGAAGCGATTCGTGTGCTTCGCGAAGCAGCAAGAAGAGGGTGACACGGCAACTAGATTGTGCAGCGGCATCATGGAATATGCGTGTGGGAGAACGCGCGTGATGCTGCTGAGTGGCAAAGGGGAGAAAAGCATGTGGGTAACAGCGCTAATGCTGACGCTGTACAGCTTTGTGTGCGGATCACTAATAGGATTGTATGCATTTTTGACCTTTCCGATTAACTTGGTATGCTCGGTGGGGGCTTTGTTTCTTGGATACAAGTTCTTCAAGCGGTATCAGACCAAGAGCATTCGGATCTGGTTTGTATCCTTGTCCGTATTGTTTTACTTCATCTTTTTATTCATGATGTCAGTTGTCACATATTTGAAGCAATTGCCTACGCCTGCTGCCTGAATCCTTCAGAATCGGGCTTGCTCTCCATGCATAGAGCTTGTGGGGTCGGCATATAGTGGTTACATGAGCACAGATCTCATGTAACCTTTTTTCTTATCATGACGGGTCTTTCGGACATGTCGGCGAATAGAAGTGTAGGGTAGATGAGATGACGAGGAGGGTGGAGTATGAAGTTCTATACGTTTAAGCTGCCTAAGTTCTTGGGAGGTTTCGTCAAGGCCATCTTAAATACGTTTCAAAAAAACTGACGTTCCTGGCGGCCATGATGCTGAATCCGTATCCATCATCCACCACCCGAACGTAATTGCATATAAGCTACAGCGGGAACGGGGCAAAAGGCTCAGCACAAATATGAACTTACGGCGGGTTCCGGCATGAAGCAGAAACGGTTGTTCCGTCCCGTCCGGAGGGCCGACCGTTCTCTGCAAGATGGCATAAATTCATGTCATTTCATGCAAATAAGGCAGAATCGAAAAAAAAGACTCCCCATTGAACAATGTCAATGAGGAGTTCCATTCCCATATGAAAAAAGCACCTGATCGCGTCAAGGTGCTTTTTGTATATCTTACATGGGATTAGACGCGAGTCACTTTACCTGCTTTCAAAGCGCGTGTGCTCACGTAGACGCGTTTAGGTTTGCCATCTACCAAGATGCGAACCTTCTGAACGTTAACGCCCCAAGTGCGGCGGTTTTTGTTATTCGCGTGCGACACGTGATTACCGGATCCAGGTTTCTTCCCCGTTACATAACATTTGCGAGCCATGCCTTACACCTCCTTATCCCAAAACAACCCTCATACAATTAAATACTCAAATATGATATCATATATGAAAAAGCCTCGTCAACTGAATCAAAAACTTTGTTTATTTCTGTTTTCTATTATAGTACAATGTTGATTAGTCCATAATACTCACAAAAAGGGGTGGAACAACCATGGCCATTCAATTGGATACCAATCTCGGAGCTGTGAATATTTCCGAAGGGGTCGTAGCAGTCATCGCCGGATCAGCGGCAATGGAATGTTATGGACTTGTGGGCATGGCCTCGCGCAAGCAGTTGAAGGACGGCATTGCTGAGCTGCTTGGTCGCGAAAATCTGACGCGTGGTGTCGAAGTGCGCCGGGAGCAAGATGCGCTACATATCGATTTATATATTATTGTTAGCTACGGAACGAAAATATCCGAAGTGGCGCACAACATTCAACAGAAAGTGAAATATGTATTGAATGATGTAGCTGGCCTGTCAGTCGAGCAAGTCAACATCTTTGTCCAAGACGTACGCGTATTAAGCTAGGAAGGGGAATATTCGTTGAATATACGTTCTTTAAATGGAACACAATTTGCCAATATGGTGCTAAGTGGTGCGGACAGTCTGAATCGCCACGCAGAGCATGTCAATTCATTAAATGTCTTTCCGGTACCTGATGGGGATACGGGAACGAATATGAATTTGACGATGACAGCAGGCGTTACTGAACTGAAAGCGAAGATGTCTGCATCCATCGCCAAGTCGGCAGAAGTTTTGTCCAAAGGATTGCTAATGGGAGCCCGGGGTAACTCGGGTGTTATTTTGTCTCAATTATTCCGCGGCTTTAGCCGTGGTGTTGCTGGTTTGGATGAGGTGAACTCGGTTCAGTTCGCCCATGCGATGCAGAGTGGTGTTGATACCGCTTATAAGGCTGTCGTCAAGCCGGTTGAAGGGACGATTTTGACAGTTGCGAAGGAAACAGCCAAGTACGCTGTTCAAATTGCTCGTCGTACTCCGGATTTGACGGAGTTTATGCGTGAGGTATTGGCGAAGTCCAAGGAAGCATTAGCGAAGACGCCGGATATGCTGCCCGTGCTCAAGCAAGTAGGCGTTGTAGACTCCGGTGGACAAGGCCTCGTATACATTTATGAAGGTTTCTTGGCTGTTCTGGAATCCGCAGATGGTTCTTTCCATGAGTCGACTGCGTCGTCTGCAGCCGTTCATATACCATCCGGAGCAGCGACTCCGCATGTGAATGCTTCTGCACAAGCGAAGCTGCATACGGAAGATATTGAGTTCTTGTATGATATGGAATTTTTCATTGATCGTACGCGCGGAGTATCTAAGCCGTTCGATGAAGACAATTTCAGGAAAGCGCTTGCCAAAAATGGGGATTCGATCATTGTGATTCCAGATGATGAGATCATTAAGGTTCACGTTCATTCCCGCAAGCCAGGTGAAGTATTCGATCTGGCCATGGAGTATGGCGAGCTGACGCAAATGCACATCTTGAATATGCGCGAGCAGCACCGTGAGATCATTCATGGCGAACACGGCGATGTGTCTGCTATGCCTGAATTATTCGCAGAAATTCCTGTACAGGAAGTAGCTGTAGAATCCACTTTGGTAGAGCCGCCAGCTGAAGAACTTGCACCTTATGGCTTTATCGCTGTAGCAATGGGCGATGGCATCCGGGATATTTTCAGCAGCTTGGGCGTAGACGTTGTGCTTTCTGGTGGACAAACGATGAACCCAAGTACACAAGATTTCATCGACGCTATTGAGTCGATCTCGGCACAGCATATCTTCATCTTGCCGAACAACTCTAACATCGTGATGGCTGCGAAGCAGGCTGCAGAAATCGTGGAACGTGATGTAACAGTACTTGTTAGCAAGACAATTCCACAAGGGATTGCAGCGGCATTCGCCTTCCAAGAAGACGAGAGCTTGGAAGTGAACCGCTGTGCGATGGAGGACGCTATCGCTCATATTACGTCTGGTCAAGTGACGTACGCGGTGCGTGATACGACGTTGGATGGTCTGGAAATTAAGGCCGGACATTATATGGGTATTGTAAACGGGAAGATCGTAACGACGACGGAATCGGTTGCGGATACGCTGCAGCAGCTGATGACGAAGATGTTGGAGAATAATGGGGAAGTCGTGACGCTTCTTACAGGAGAAGAAGCGAAGGACGAGGATACGGAAGCGATTGTTGCATGGCTCAGCGAGCAATATCCGAACGCTGAAGTAGAAGTGCATCAAGGCGGTCAACCGATCTATTCCTATATCATTTCCGTAGAGTAGGACAATGTGGAGGGGGATTCTGTATGAGTCATATTCGTATCGTAACGGACAGTACAGCGGATATTCCGCAAGATGTGCGTGAACGCTACGGAATCGAGATGGTTCCGCTCAAGGTGCATTTCGGTCAGGATATGTTCAAAGATTCTGTAACGATTACCGCGGAACAGTTTTATGAGAAGCTGGTGCAGGCTGACAAGCTTCCTACAACATCTCAGCCTTCGCCAGTTGAGTTTTTGGATGTATATAAGCGTTTGACTACAGAATCAGACACCCAAGTTATTTCGATACATTTGTCCGCAGCGCTCAGCGGAACGTATCAATCAGCGGTTCTCGCCAAGAGTATGATCGAGGATGAGGCGGATATTACAATTATTGATTCGATGTCAGCCTCTTATGGATTTGGATTGATTGTCGTTGAGGCAGCACGCATGGCGGAAGCAGGTCAATCCAAGGACGAGATACTGGCCATGATTGAACGTTATCAAGCGGAGCGCTCTTTATACTTTTTAGTGGATTCATTGGAATTTTTGCATAAAGGCGGACGTATCGGCAAAGCTGCTGCTATGTTCGGTACTCTGCTAAACATTAAGCCTATCTTGTCTGTAGATCGTGCAGGTGAAGTATGTGCAGTGGACAAGGTTCGCGGTCATAAGCGTGCTGTTGCACGCATCGTTGAACTGCTGGAGCGGGATCACGGAGGCCATCCAGTTCATGTCGTGATGGGCTACACGAGTGACCAATCTGCAACAGATGAACTAATGGGAGCGATTAAGGAGCGGTTTGATATTCGCTCCTTGTCATATACGGCCATTGGAGCCGTTATCGGCACCCACGTCGGAACAGGCGTAGGCGCTGTGTTCATGTGGCGCGCTGATACGGATACTGCCGAATCTATGCAATAGGGTAAGTGTGGTGCAATTATGATTGAACTTAAACAATGTCCGGTTACGATGATCAAAGGCGTGAGCGCTTCGAAACAACAAGAGCTTCACGCCTTTGGCATCTCTACCGTTGCTGATTTGCTTGATTATTTTCCATATCGTTATGATGATTTTCATCTTCGTCCGCTTAGCGAACTGAAGGATGGAGAGAAAGTAACTGTTGAGGGACGGGTGATGAGTGCTCCTGTCCTTCAGCGATTTGGGGGCAAGTCTCGCTTGTCCTGCAAGGTGATGGTAGAAGATTGGCTCATTACGGCCACCTGGTTCAACCGCCATTACTTGCGCGAGCAGCTGACACAAGGCCGGGAGATTGTATTGACAGGGAAGTGGGATCAACGCCGGCTGCAAATGACGGTGTCGACATCCGAATTCTCTGACCGTGGGGGAGGGCGTAAGAATACCTTGCAGCCGGTCTATTCGGTTGGCAGCAAGATTACGCAGACATGGATGCGCAAGACGATCACCCAAGCGCTCCAACAGTTCGGAGAAGCAATTCCTGAGCTAATGCCCCCGGAATTGATGCGGCGCTATCGGCTGATGCCGCGCAAGCAGGCAGTACGAGCGATGCATATGCCGCAAGATGCGGAGGAAGGCAAGCAAGCACGAAGACGAATGGTCTACGAGGAGCTGCTGCTATTCCAGTTGAAGCTGCATGTATTCCGTGCGGTGACTCGCGAGCGTGCCGACGGCGTTGCACATGAGGTGGATAATGCGACAATTCGCGAGTTCGTCCGCAGTCTTCCCTT
Source organism: Paenibacillus suaedae (assembly GCF_032337355.1). Lineage (NCBI taxonomy): Bacteria > Bacillati > Bacillota > Bacilli > Caryophanales > Paenibacillaceae > Paenibacillus > Paenibacillus suaedae. The sequence continues at coordinate 785,188 of NZ_JAVYAA010000002.1, read as the reverse complement.
CGAGCTTACAGATGGCCAGAAGAAGGCTGTAACCGATATTTTACGTGATATGCGGGCCAACACCTGCATGAACCGTCTGCTTCAGGGTGATGTTGGTTCTGGTAAGACGGTTGTTGCCGCTGTTGCCCTGTACGCTACCGTACGTGCAGGCTATCAGGGAGCGCTCATGGTGCCAACAGAAATATTAGCCGAGCAGCATATGCGTTCGCTAACGAAGCTGTTCGAACCGCATGGCATTGAGGTTGGGCTGTTAACCGGCAGCTTGACTGGACGGAAACGGAAGGATCTGCTTGCTTCCTTGCAGATGGGCATGATCGATATCTTGGTTGGGACGCATGCGCTTATCCAGGATGACGTTCATTATCGGAAGCTCGGCCTTGTCGTAACAGATGAGCAGCATCGGTTCGGTGTCAATCAGCGGAGTATATTACGGCGCAAGGGGATGAATCCAGATGTGCTTCTGATGACGGCGACGCCAATTCCGCGCACGCTGGCGATTACGGCATTTGGCGATATGGATGTATCCTCAATCCGTGAACGTCCTGCAGGACGCAAAGTCATTAAGTCATACTGGGTGAAGCATGACATGATGGATCGAGTGCTTGGCTTCATCCGTCGTGAGGTATCCGCTGGTCGCCAAGCCTATATTATTTGTCCACTTATTGAAGAGTCGGACAAGCTGGATGTGCAAAATGCGATTGATGTGCATGTGCAAATGCAGCAAGCCTTTCCGGATTTGCAGGTTGGCTTGCTTCATGGCCGCATGACGCCATCAGAGAAAGACGAGGTCATGCGCACATTCAGTACAGGAGAAACTCATGTACTTGTATCGACGACTGTAATCGAGGTTGGTGTTGATGTACCGAACTCTACGCTCATGATCGTGATGGATGCAGAGCGCTTCGGCTTGTCTCAGCTTCATCAGCTGCGTGGACGTGTCGGACGCGGCGAGCATCAGTCTTATTGCGTACTCATTGCGGATCCGAAGTCGGAGGTTGGGCAAGAACGTATGCGCATTATGACGGAAACAGACGATGGCTTCGAATTGTCAGAGCGCGATCTGGAGCTGCGCGGTCCTGGCGACTTCTTCGGAACGAAGCAGAGCGGGATGCCAGACTTCAAGGTCGCGGATATGTCGAGCGACTTCGCTGTGCTGGAACAGGCGCGGGATGATGCAGCAGAGCTTATCCGATCTGAGGCGTATTGGACATCGCTTGAATACGCTCCGCTCCGCGATGCTGCCCAGCAGGAGCAGCTATTCCAAGGGGAGCTTCTCGATTAGTCGATGGTAGTAGTGCGGATAGAATGAAAACGGGCGGATAGTAGACAAGCGGGCAAGCATATATTGGAACAGTATTCCGTTTAGAGGTTGTTCAAAACGCATGATTTTGATAACCAACCTTTTTGAACTTGCATGGATTTGCAGGATATGTTCTGGAGGTGCTGCCCGCATGAGTTATGTAAAATACGGCATTAGCCCACAGCTGGTGGAGCGAATAAAGCAGAAATTGAAAAATCCGGTGACGAAAGATCGTGTGAAAAAGCTTGTCGAGGGATTGAGCAAGGCAGATTTGCAAAATCGCCCGACAATTAAGCGCTTGATGAAGCAAATCGCGAAGGTGCTCAATGAGCCGCTAACGAGTCAGCAGGAGGATCAGTTCGCTGATTTTATCATTGCGCAGAAGATCGATCCGAACAATACGTTCCATTTATTGAAGCTATGGGGGATGTTCCGCTGATACACGCCCTTTTCTTGAAGCCTTGGTTCTATAGTTATACGCAGAAGCTCAGTTCTCTTAGGAGGACTGGGCTTCTTGTGCGTTATGCCGGATTTATGCTGGTTAATAGGGTTTGGCTTCATTGCAGCAATATAGGTCTAGGGAGGATTCTGAATAGTAGAGAATGATGATCATCGAGTACATTGCTCACGAAATGGCCTTGCAATGGTGACGAATTCGGCACACTTCGATATTTTTGCGATCCGTACATGCAAAATATGCTTATATAGGGGTATAACGTTTGTAGATGATTGACATTTCTTAATCAATTTATATGGAGGCGAATGACATGAAGAAGATGAAAATAGGCGCAGCTGCATTAGCTGCCATGCTGCTGGCTGTATCTCTTGCTGGCTGCGGCTCGGCGAAAGATTCCGCCAAAGAGTTGGAGGGGACGGCTACTTCCTCTGAAGGGACAGGTGCGGTAACCATTAAGGCAACAAATTACAAATTTGAACCTGGAACCATTAAGGTGAAGAAGGGCGATAAGGTGAAGCTGACGCTGAGCAATAAGCAGGGTCTGCACGGTTTGAAGCTGGAGGACTACAACGTAGAACTGCAGGAAGACGGCGCAACTGCCGAGTTCACAGCAGATAAGGCGGGTACATTTGAGTTCCATTGTTCGATTATGTGCGGTTCTGGTCATGATGGAATGAAGGGCGAGCTTGTTGTTGAAGAGTAAAGCTAGCGATGAATAAGACGGATCGCATGATGGCGATTGTACTGGAGCTGCAGCGCAGAGGTACGCTGCGTGCAGAAGATCTGGCATCTGTATTCGAGACGAGTGTCCGTACAATCTATCGCGATATTCAGGCGCTCTGTGAAGCAGGGGTTGCGATTATCGGAGCTCCCGGCCAAGGATACTCGCTTATGGATGGCTATTTTCTGCCGCCTGTTCATTTTACAGCGGAGGAAGCAGAGGCGATTTTGCTTGGCGTAGATTATATGGAGCAGCAGTTCGGAAGAGCTCATGAAGATACGATACAGGCCGTTCGGCGCAAGCTTGAATCAGTCATGCCACAATCGGTACGGCAGGATACGGAACGGATGCGCTCTTCCTTGAAGCTCATTGCCCATTCTGCGCATGCAGAAGGACTTGCTCTGCTGCGGCGTGCTGTAATGGAGGAGCGAAGTGTGCGCTTCCGCTATGTGAAGCCTTTTCAAGGGGACGATGGTCGTAGAGAACATGTTCGCAAGGTAGATCCCTACGGGATTGTGCATATCCAAGGAACATGGTCGATGGTGGCTTATTGTCATCTTAGACAGGGACTTAGACATTTCCGACTTAGTCGCATACAGGATTTAGAACTGCTCGATGAATCATTCACTCGTCCGCCCGACTTCTCCCTACAGTCTTATCAGCCGACAGATGATCGCCAGCTCCTTGTACGTGTGCTTCTGCACGCCGCTGCCGCTGAGCGTGTGAAGGAGCAGGGATATTTCTTTATCGATACCATGGAGGAACAACCAGAAGGGGCACTTGTGACATTGCGAGTGAGACAACCTGAAGATGTGCTTGGTTGGATTCTAGGGTGGGGTTCGGCAGCTGTTGTATTGGAACCGGAGTCGCTTACAGCCCTTGTCCGCTTTGAGGCAGAAAAAATATTGCAGCAGTTAAAACGCTACTGACATACTGTTGTCAGTAGCGTTCGCGTATAGTAGGGGTATATTCGTTCGAAGGGAGCTTTACTAATGACAAATATGACCCCGCATCAGTCACTGTTAAGCCTAGAGGAATCAGTGAAGCAGGTTGTGCAAGAGCTTGATCTTTACAGTATGGAGGAGATTACACGCAAGCCAAGCGAGGAGGAGTGGTCGCTCGGACAGGTCTATATGCATTTGATCCGCTCTGCGCTCTTTATGCAGCTTCGTCAGGTGGAAGTATGCCGCGACATGACTGCAGATGCAGCTAGCAGTGACCAGTTGGAGAAGACGCAGCAGGGCAGTATGGTCTTCGCGGCTGGGAGCATCCCTCCTATTCGTGTGAAGGTGCCAGCCTCTCCAGAATATACGCCACCTCAACCTGCCAGCAAGGAGGAGATTGTAGAAGGCATGCAGGCAGTACTGCGGCGCATGAACGAGCTTGAACCTGTTATTGCTTCGATTCCAGAGAATCGCAGAACGATGCATCCAGGCTTCGGTTACTTGAGTGCGATGGAATGGTACTTGCTTGTGGATATGCACTTCCGCCACCATGCTCTACAGCGGGGACGCCTGGCGGAATTTCTTCGGGGAACTCCATCAGCCTCGTATTGAATGAGCATCGGAGTATCGGATGCTCCAAGGTGCGCGATTGCGAGATGAAGGAGCATGGCGTGATACTGCTATATGCTAGCGATAGGTTTATAGCGTAAATAAGGTAGGGGGGACGCTGTCTGGTGTCTCCTCTTGGTGCTGCTCGCTTATCTGCTCGATACAGGAGGGATCGTCCACTCGTGTATTCCCCACCTTAGCGCTGACAGGGTAGACCTCCATTAGCTTAGACGGATAGGGAAGGAGAACGGATTGAAGCTTCCCAGTGTCGGTCATTCGGCGATCAAGCCAGAATGACAGCTGATCCTCTGGTAAAATAACCGGCATTCGATCATGAATCGGCTCCATCAGCTCGTTCGGAGTCGTCGTGATGATCGTGCAGGTGCTGATTTTCTCCCCATTGGGATTGACCCATGTGTCATATAATCCTGCCATATTGAAAATACCGCCATCAGTGCGTCTAATACGCATAGGCTGCTTCGTTCCATCTGGATTTCGTTTCCATTCATAGAAGCTGTCTGCTGGTATAATGCACCGCTTCCGCTGGAATGGGAGGCGGAAGGCGGGCTTGTCCCGAACGGTTTCGGCGCGCGCATTAATTGTTCGTGCAGCGAACTTCTCGTCCTTCGCCCAAGCTGGAATGAGGCCCCACTTAAGCGGTCCAAGCCGCAGCTTCGTACCATCATGAATCAGAGCAGGTACTTGCTGGCTCGGCGCAATATTGTAGCGCGGCTCATGGAAGGGCACGAGGGCTCCTGAATCAAGCAGATAGTGCGCCATTAGCTGTTCAATGGTCACGGTTAATGTATATCGTCCACACACGTTACGTCTTCCTCTCTTGTCCGTTCTATCCTATGGTGATCTCATCATATCACATTCTCTTCCTTCCCGTGAGGTGATCCCTCAGTCACATGAAACGACTTAAACTTTACATACATTCAGCGTGAATTTGGAGTTATACGCCATCCGCAGTAGATCCTTACCTGCTCGACGCTATTCGATCCGAATTTTCAAAATCTCCCTGTTGAAAAGAGAATGTATGTTCGGTATTCTGGATATATAAGAACAAACGTTCTCGGTGGGGTGAAGGGTGTATGGATGGCAAACCGAATAAATCATGAGAACGAGTTATTATGTTGGCAGATTGTCAACCGTTCTATGCGAGTGTGGGGAAGGTTTCACACCCTGAATACAAGGATCGTCTGCTAGTTGTAGTAGGCGATCCTGCTCGTCGTGCTGGTATCGCACTGGCAGCTGGCCCTATAACTAAGAAACATGGTGTCATACAGCGGAGTGGCTCGGCTTGGCGAAGTCATTAGTAAATGTGCAGACCTTATTGTTGTTCCGCCCCGTATGGATGAACAGCATTTGGATGTGGCGGGCAGCCTATTACTTGCATAACGAATGTACGTTCGGCATACAATAGGAATATACGTTCTTATTTTGTGATTGTGTATGTAATATGATTTATAACTATTGGAGGGCTTTAATGTGAGTCAGAAAAGGGAAAGGGTAATATTTTTGGCCGATTGCGAAAGCTTCTACGCAAGTGTAGAAAAAGCAGATCATCCAGAATATCAAAATAAAGCAGTAGCAGTAGCTGGTGACCCTACACGTCGTTCAGGGATTATTCTGGCCGCGTGCCCGATCGCTAAAAGTTTTGGTGTGACATCAGCCGAACGGTTGGGTGAAGCACTCAAGAAATGCCCCGATCTCATCATTATGCGTCCTCGTATGCAGCATTATATCGATGTTTCATTGATGATTACTCAGATTTATGAAGAGTTTACGGATCTGGTTGAAGTGTTTAGTATTGACGAACAATTTTTGGATGTGACAGCCAGTCAATCCATTTTTGGTGATCCAATCACCATTGCGAAGGAAATCCAGAAACGGGTAATGCTCCAGACAGGGGTGCGGATTCGAATCGGGATCGGTACCAATAAAATATTGGCTAAGACGGCAACGGATATTTGGGCCAAAAAAAATAAAAGCGGTATTTTTACTTTGCATCCATCCGACGTTCCGACCATGCTGTGGAAAGAGCCCGTTCATAAAATGTTCGGTGTTGGATCTCGAATGTGCAAGCATTTTACGAAACTAGGGATAGTTACGATTGGGGATATTGCGAGAACTCCATTGCCCCAGCTCAAAAATAAATTTCGAGCTCGATTCGGCAAACAGTCGGATATTCATGCCGAGGTGATGTGGCGAACTGCGAACGGCTTGGATGATAGTCCGGTAACACCGGGTACATTTCAAACACCTCCCAAATCGATTGGTCACATGATGACCCTGCCCAGGGATTATGTGCATTCTACGGAGATCGATACTATCCTGTTGGAGTTGACGGAGGAAGTCTGCCGAGATTGTCGAATAAAAGGGTACATGGGCTGGGTCGTAACCGTAAGCTGCATGTGCAGCCCGTATGAAGCGCCCACAGGATTCTCACGCCAAATGAAAATGCCGGATCCGACGAATCATACCAATAAAGTATTTGATATGGTCAAGCGAATTTTTTATCAATATTGGGATCGAATGCCCGTACGTCGTGTAGGTGTTATGCTAAGCACATTGGAAGATGACCAGCAGTATCAACTAACGCTCTTTGAAGATCAAGTCAGAGCTAGAGCGCTGGATAAGGTGACGGATATGATTAAGGATCGATATGGCAATGCGGCAATTATCAGAGCTTCTTCTCTTACCTATGCAGGTCAAGCGGTAGAGAGATCCCTGAAAATCGGGGGGCATTATAAATGAGTAAAAAGCTCGAGAAGAATGGTCTTTGGGAGTCCAGCCGGATGATGTTGCCGCAACATCGGGAGGCTCTGTTGAGAAGGCATAGTGATACGTCAAGCGGGGAGTTAAACCAGCCAAAGAGGGAAGATATTGAATTAATGCGCGATTATGTTCTACTTTCGGTGATGTGTACGATGGTAACTAAGAAAATTCACGAAATGAAGGGATCCTCTGAGACATTGAAATCTCTGTATACCAAGGCTGCTCAAATTCTTGCAAATGATATCTCTACCGACCTGTCCAAAAGAAGACAGGAGATGTTGAAAAAAGAAATTCGTATTGTAGATGAAGAGAAGCATGATAGTACAATGATATTACACTATGCGTACCATGGCTATGAGGATAGTTTTCATATAACGAAAGAGTACATGAAGATGGAGATAAGCAGAAGGTTAGCTCGATACACGGACAGACTTACCACTAAATTAAGCAACTTAGTTGAAATAGAGCCGCGTTATTAATCGAGTCAAGAGAAGAAGAAAGAGAGCACCTGAGCCTAATTTGACTTCTAAGCCTGACAAAGCCATAACGAAGAATGCCAATTTCCCCAACTCGGGACTGGTTAGCCTGTTGAGAAATCCTCAACAGGTTTTTATCTTTTCCATTGTGTATTTATCCACAGCGTTAAATAGAGAATAGACTCCAACAATCGAAAGTTCGAGGATGCAGTGAATTCTGCGGGCTGTCTCATTGACGATGCTAGGAAAGCACATGATCAGAAATGCCCCTTAGCAAGCATCAGAAGAGCGGCTGCTCCGTCCTTGCCAAGGGGCATTGTTCTGAGGAAGTGGATAAGATGAGGCAGCGGTGAATATGGGGTTGTAAACCTATTGGTGCCGAGTAAGGGGACTGCCCATACTTGTGTCTGGATTCGAAGCTTGGGAGGCGGCAATGTTCAAGTAAGCCTGCATGCGGTTCTTCACCTCTGCACGAATCAAGCCGCGCAGCATGTAGAACGAATGTTGATAGCCTCGGCATACGTATTGGACACGAATCCCATGTTCAAGCCGTTCCTCCTCATACACTTTAATGCCGCGGTTGCGAAACTGTTTGCGTAGGCGGTACAAATCGAGAGAAACATTATCTTGTGCTTGTCTTAGACATTGTGTGTAGATGTCGGCCATCTTCAAATTAGAGGCTCCAATCCGTTCAATGTCGCGTTCCAGCACATCCAAGATTAGCGTTTGAATAATATATTGCTTGACGATGTAGGCATCTTCTCCGTTGTGGGGGGGAGAGCCGTTCGATGCGAATGGTGTGCCCATGCGCGTTCTTCCTCCTTGTATATATCGCGTGTGTGCCATATGCATGGCCTCATGTCGTGTGAGGCATGAGATATCTATTTAAAAGAGCGTATAGGGAACTCTTGTTCTTATTATATCCATAATACCGAACAAATATTCGCATTTCAACAACCAAACGTGGTCAAAAGGGTGAGAAATCGGTACAATAGGTACAACATACGTGCGAATGCGGCAGCATTCATAGACGGAACGGCAATTAGGGGGGGCAGCAAAAATGATTATGACACTGCATCGGGGAGAAGTTTTATTTCGACAAGGAGATCCAGGAACGTATTTGTACCGCATTATAAGCGGGCTGTGCAAGGTTACACGCTTGCATGAGAACGGCAATATTATTTTGTTCAACCTCGTATACACGGGCGAAATCGTCCCGCATCATTCCTTAATCACGCCGAAGGAATGTCACGGAACAGCGATCGCGATGGTTAAGACGGTCGTGGAACGGATTCCGGCTGAGGAGTGGTATGAAGGCTTGAGGCAGCAGCCGGACAAGGCGCTGGATGTTGCGAAGCTGCTTCAAGATAAGCTGCGTTTCATGCAGCAGCGCATTGATCATTTGACTATCGGGACACCGAGTGAACGACTAGAGCTGTTGTCAGCATGGCTGAGAAGCTATGCGGATACGATGCCTATTACCGAATTATTGACACAAGAAGAAATCGGCCAATTTATTGGTGTGCGGCGGGAAACAGTAAATCGGCTTCTTCGTCAGGGTCAACACGGGTAGAATGGATAACACGCATGCTTAGGAATTACATAAACATGCGCGAGCTATTTGAAGCTGACAAGCGCTGTGCCGTGAGGGCTCGTGCCGGTGTAGATATAGATCTATGTAAATAAAGATATAGGATGGGATTTCAAATGCCGCCCAAGTGTGCTTTAATAGGAGGATCATTTTGAATCCTGTAATCATATCGGAGGGCTATATGTTGCTTGAGACGAAACGTTGTACACTTACCAAGCTGCAAGCAAGTGACTATGATAACGTAAGACGGCTGTATGTGAACGAGGAGGTACGCAAATATCTGGGTGGGGCATGGACAGAGGAAGAGGCGATTACAGGCAGCTTCCGCAGAATGCTTGCTTCTCAGGAAGGAGCCTCGTTCTGGATCATTAGAGAAAAGCAAACGAATGCGTTTATCGGGTTGATTTCTCTGGATACGCACCATGATGGCGTCAGTACGGAGGTATCTTATGAGCTGCTGCCTGAATGGTGGGGCTCTGGATATGCGGCAGAGACAGTTACAGCAGTGATTGATTACGCATTTCGCGAACTAGGATTGCCTGAAGTGATCGCCGAAACACAAGCTGCGAACAAGGCCTCATGCAGGCTCTTGGAACGAATCGGCATGAGCTTCCAGGATACGGTGCAAAGATTTGGCGAACAGCAAGCGATATACGGCATCACCAATAGGGAGATCGTATCGTAAGCGACAGAAATGAAGCTCAACACTCTTTCTTTATCATTTGACATTCATTCCTATACCGCCAACAAAGCCAAGGTGTACAGAGAATCAGATCTGTCACATCTTGGCTTAAATTATGTACATGGGACATTCCTACTCTCACATACAAGTAAGAGATCGAGTAAATGCGAACATGAATGCAAGGAGGCGTAAAGAGTGTCATGGAACACGAATTACAGCGAAATTTAGCTTCAGAGGATCTGCCTCCGGTTGGACAGCAAGAGAGAAGCGGCTGTTGTCCGACGGAACAGGCTGTGCCGCAGGAGCGTGTATTTTTCCCGTTCCGAAGTCCGTGTGACCCCTGTCCGCCACTGCCTTATTCCGTCTTTGTCGTACCCATCAACCAGTTCATCACGTTCCAGCCGCCTAATCTCCCACAGTTCCCACCTGCGCAGGCACTACGCTGTGGAACCTTATGGCCTGCCCTATACAGCCCGTACCATTCCCGCAGAAACCAGCGAGGGGAGGAAGAAGCTTGACGATGAGTGTACATCCTTATCAAACCGAGGAATACCGCAGAAGCTTGGAACAGCTGCAAGTAATCGACTTCGTATTATTGGAGCTGAATCTGTACTTGGACACTCATCCGGGAGATCTGCAGGCGATTCAGCAGTTCAATTACTACGTCAGTGAGCGAATGAAGGTTGCCCATCAGTTCCAAGAGCAGTATGGCCCGCTTATGAACTTCGGCCATTCTTATTCGGGCTGTCCATTTACATGGGCTACCACGCCTTGGCCATGGCAGATTTAGCAGTGCGTCGTCAGGCGGCAAATAACTTGATGGACAGGAGGGGACGCGGAATTGTGGATCTATGAGAAGAAGCTGCAATATCCAGTACGTGTCAGCAAGTGTGATCCTCGCATGGCAAAGCTGTTGATGGAGCAATATGGGGGGGCGGATGGAGAGCTGGCAGCGGCGCTGCGCTACTTGAACCAACGGTATACGATACCAGATAAAGTAATTGGGTTGTTGACGGATATTGGAACCGAGGAATTTGCTCACCTCGAAATGATCGCCACGATGGTATATAAGCTGACGAAGGATGCAACACCGCGGCAACTGGAGGATGCAGGGCTGGGGCCACATTTTGTAGCGCATGAGAAGGCGCTGTTCTACAGCAATGCGGCTGGTGATCCATGGACGGCGACCTACATACAGGCCAAGGGCGACCCGATCGCGGATCTGTATGAGGATATTGCGGCAGAAGAGAAGGCGCGTGCTACGTATCAATGGTTAATCGACATGACGGATGATGTCGACTTGCAGGATGGATTGAAGTTCCTGCGTGAGAGGGAAGTCGTGCACTCCTTGCGCTTCCGGGAGGCTGTCGAGATTTTGAAGGAAGAGCGGGAACTGAAAAAAGTATTCTAATTCCCGCAGTTGTATATAGAGAATGTTGAGAGATTCGGATAACGAACATGAAGAAGGGACACCCTTGCTGAGCGCAAGAAGTGTCCCTTCTGTCGTCATTGCGGTTTAAACTTCTAAGGAACCTGCTGGGCCAAAGTATTCGTAGTGAATACGCTCAGGAGAAACCCCAAGCTGTTTCACTGCTCGGTAGATGGCCTTCATGAATGGTTCTGGGCCGCAGAAGTAAATGTCCGCATCCTCCCATACGGAAGCGGGAACGATAGAGCTAAGCCACTGCGCGTCCACGAAGCCGGTGTGAACAGAAGCTTCTGCCTCGCTGCCTTTCTCATAACAGAAGAAAGTGTGGATATGGCTGTACTGAGCGGCTAGATCATTCATTTCTTGACCAAAAGCATGCGCCGCTTGATTGCGCGAAGCATGAATCGAATAGACATCCCGCTTCGGTTCTGCTGCCGCCAGCGTGTGCAGCATGCTGAGAAGAGGTGTCTGCCCAACACCGCCGCCAATCAGCACAACTGGGGCCGTATCTGGCTTCAATGTAAAGTCGCCAGCAGGTGCAGTCGCTTCGATGACATCACCTACTTGCACCTCGTCATGCAGATAGGTGGAGACGATGCCGGCAGGTGCATGTTCGCCGCCGCTCTCGCGCTTTACGCTAATGCGGTAAGTATCGGATTGAGGGGCTTGGGACAAGCTGTAATGGCGATAATGGGTATTTTCATGTCCCTCCGGCTGAACCCGAACCGTTAAATATTGGCCAGGAAGGAAGGAGGAGATTGGCTGTCCATCCTCGGGCTTCAAGTAGAAGGAGGTGATCATGTCGCTTTCCTCCACTTTGCGGACAACGAGGAAGCGTCGCACATCTGACCAGCCGCCGATTTGCTGTTCGGCTTCCTGGTACATTTCTGCCTCTACCTGAATAAATACGTCGGCAATAACGCCATATGCTTCTGCCCAGGCTTCAATAATGTCATCAGTAGCAGCTTCGCCTAGTACATCCTTGATAGCAAGCAGAAGATGCTTGCCGACAATTGGATAGTGCTCTGGCTTGATGTTAAGTGCCCGGTGCTTCTGGGCAATTTGGCGTACGACTGGCAAGATTGTCTCCAATCGGTCAATATTCGCTGCAGCGGCATAGACCGCATTGGCAAGTGCCATCTGCTGTTTGCCATGTCGTTGATTGGCATGGTTGAATACATTAAGCAGCTCTGGATGATTGCTGAACAAGAGCTGATAGAAGCGTGTTGTAATTTGAGAGCCGTGCTCAGCTAATACAGGAACTGTAGATTTCACAATTTCAATCGTGCGAGGTTGTAACATAAGAGTTTCCTCCTTTTAATGACGATCATATGATGCGCAGTAGATTTTGAACGAATGCATGCGGCATCACAGTGTTTATGCTGCTATTTTATAGATGTGATATTCGTCACAATGTGATCTCGCGCACACGAAATATGATAGCTTTATGAACATGATGAAAAAATAGAGGAGTAACAGAAGAGGAACACAACAACGAATAGGACAAAATTGAAAAATGAAATGTAAAAGTGTCCAATTTGTGAGTAATTCGGAGGAAATCAGGGAGGATATCGATCTTAACTAGGACTATGCCAAGCTCGGAGCAGTTCATTGCAAATAAATCCGAACGACAGCGATATTTGCAGAATGGGATTGGTTTAGAGGGAATATACATTATGGTATAATACAATCAGTAAAGCAATACAAAAGACAAAACAAGAAAGGATCAGGATACCAATGCGTCCCCGAAGGATGAAACCCCAAAGGACAGTCTGGAAACGTTATGATCTTTCTTACATCTAGCTTCTTCTCGTTGATTTGTCAATTGTCGCTATGACGGAGACTGACACGAGAAGGATGCGTGAATTATGATGGTTCGAAGGATAGGAACCCCTATCCGTCTCCTCTCGGTTAGTCGAAGGGCTACATTACGAAACGAGAGGTTACGAAGATGGGGAACGAACAATTACGTAAGATTTTTTGGATGATGGTAGGATCAATGTTGTTGGCTTTCAGTTATTATCACATTAATTTTCAGAATCATTTGGCTGAAGGCGGGTTTGTTGGTTTAGCGCTGCTTGGCAAGTATACGTTTAATTGGTCGCCGGCGCTGACCGTGTTATGCATGGATGTTCCGGTATTTATTGCTGCCTGGTTTTTGAAAGGGCGGACATTCATTATGAATACGGCAATTGCAACAGGAGTGTTCTCGTTAACGTACGAGATGTGCGAGCGCTTTTCGCCATGGAATATGAATCTAGGCGGTAATATGGTGCTTGCAGCTGTTCTATCTGGATTGTTGACAGGACTTGGGGCAGGTCTCGTGCTGCGTCATGGAGGCGCTTCAGGCGGTGATGACATTCTGGCATTATTTATGAGCCGTAAGATGAACTTAAGCATAGGTACAGTATTTATTATTTTTGATATAGCGGTATTGCTGCTGTCCTTATTCTTCCTGCCGCTTGTCGACACGCTGTATACGATACTAGCTGTCAGCATAGCAGGCAAGGTAATTACGTGGACGGTACAGATTGGCACGACACGCAGTCGTTCCATCCCGGTACGACCAGCAGTTCGGCATCAACACGGGTAATCAAGCACGAGTTTGGGATACAGAGAACCGTTCGGTTGCTTCCTGATCAGGGAGGACTGAACGGTTCTTTCTTGTTATATTCGAAAAAAATCAAAGGCAGAATGCATGTTCGCTCATTCTCCGTCATATTCTTGATCCAAGGACAGGTAAGAGAGGAGGGACGATATGGAAGCGATCATTAAAGCGATGCTTGACAAGCTGCCGGCATGGTCATATCAGCTCTTTGCTGTTGTGATTGCGGCAGGATTGGTGTTTTATTTCATTAAGACACTCTATATTAACAAGAAGTTTACCGAAGTTATTCATGAGGTGCTCAATCGGGAGGATCGAATGAAGCTGCTGCAGGATAAGGTGGACAATTTGCAAGTGACAGGAGGCCTCACGGAGCACGCATCTTCTCAAATGCTGTCCGCGCTGCGCAATATGAAGCCGTTCGCTGATGCGCTTAATGGGTTGCGGGGAATGGCAGACCCGTATGCTGTTCTTCACGAATCGAACTTCCTGCTGCAGCGGATGTTGGATATGCTCGCCGTAGATATGAAGTGCGCTCCAGGCGGTCATCATCGCTGCGGCATTTGGAAGTATGAGGAGCCCATACTAATTCTACAGCTTGCTTCGGTTGGCTTCCCGAACCATTATGTTGGACAGCGCCATCTTCATATCGATCGCTCTGTAGCGGGACGTTCCTTCCGTAAGCAGGTTACTGTCCAATGTGCAGATGTGCTGAAAGATGAGGATTGGGAACGCAATCAAGAATCGAAGAGTCCCTATCGCTCATTGATTTGCATTTCACTTGGAACGTACGGTGTATTGACGATGGATGGCTTGGAGCCGTTCAATGAATCCAGTGCGGTCATCGGTGAATTGTATGCAGCGATTATGACAGGAATTCTTGCCGAGCAGCAGGCGGTATTAGAACTTGGCGAACCTGCCCAGATTGACTCTGCCCAAGGATAAACATCAGGAACTTAGTATAAGCACCGTAGTCATTGATAAGGTGAGGTACATGAGTGCCTATGTTATAATGAAGGCAAACGCTGATGGAGCAAAGGCGGTATGTGCACCGAGTCAGTCAGAAGGGAAATTGGTATGAAAAAATGGATGTGGATTGTCCTAACTGTAATCGTACTTATTGGTGGAACCGCTGCATTTACGATTGGCTTCGTGAATTCCACGATGATCGAGCCAGGCAAGGCGGCTGTAGTCGTTCAAGAATATGAAGGCAGTGTCAAGGCAATAGAAGCAGAGCGGCTTACGATTCATTCGGGGGATCGTGAGGAAGTATTCCGCTTGACTGGATCCACTGATCTTCAGGGGGAGGAGTTCCGGAGTATTCAGCCTGGAGCAAACGTGCGCATTGGGGTCAATGAAGGAAGAGATATTGTATGGCTGCGATTTGTTCGCTAGTGGAAAATGGCGCATGATGTAATGACACAAGCATGAGAAAGAGGAGCTCGGCATTCTGCCGGGCTTCTTTTTTTGACAGTGCGCTCATCCCAAGCACAGTACGTGCAGCCCGCGGCGGATGATGGCGAGAAAACCTTGATATATTACGAATGTAGGCATACAATAGGGCATAGGAGATGTATGAGAGGGGATTCATATTTAATATGTGGACTTTGTAATGGAGCTGTAACTGAATAGATCGTACCATTCCGAACGAGATTCGATGACGGGATAGGTGTGTCTATTTATACCCATTACAAGGAACGCAAGGTTAAGTGTTATGAACTGACCAAGCAGACGCCATGGGTGTCTGCTTTTTTTGGTACATTGGCATCTCCGATAAACTTGCGATTGCCGTTCCTTACCCATAAGGAGACGATAAATATGTACAACGAGAATAGACGTAATATTGCAATTGTAACTGGAGCAAGCCGCTCCAAAGGAATTGGCGCAGCTATTTGCAGAGAGCTTGCAGCGAAAGGCGTCGATGTGTTCTTTACACACTTGTGCCACTACGATAAGGCGACCGGCTATGAGGACGCGAACGGCAGCTGGCCAGAGCGATTTGCACAGGAGATTAGGGAATACGGGGTTCGGGTAGAGCATATGGAGCTCGACTATTTCGATGCCAATTCTGCTGTTCGGCTGTTGGATGAAGTCGAGAATCGCTTAGGTAGACCCACGATCCTCATTAACAATGCTACACATTGTGTAGAGGTCGACCATCATCATGTAACGGCACAGATTATCGATCATCATTGTATCGTGAACGTAAGAGGAACGATGATGCTATCTGTGGAATTCGCGAAGCGGCTTGAGGCTGCGGAGGAGTGCGGCAGAATCGTGAACTTCGTGTCTGGGCAGGACAAGGAACCGCAGCCTGGCAACTTGGCCTACGCTGCTTCGAAGGGGGCAATATCCGCCTTCACTACTTCGTTGGCTGCGGAACTGGCCTCTCATCGAATTACGGTGAATGCGATCGATCCTGGTCCGACCGATTCCGGAATGGAAGCATTCGTGCAGGACTTCTTAAGACCGAAGTTCCCAACGGGGCGCATTGGTACACCAGAGGATGCAGCGCGCTTAGTGTCATTCCTGGTGAGTGACGAAGCAGAATGGATTACGGGGCAGATTATCCATTCAGATGGGGGCTTCCGTAATTAGACGAATGAATGATTATGAAAAAAATGAAACGTTTCCACTTGTACTGCGTAGTATCTAGTAACGCTCATTTCTGCGACTGAGGAGGATGCAATGATCTATTTCACAGTTATGATCGGCATGATTAGTTTATTTCTGATGATGATCGTAGGATGGGTTGGTTACAAGCAATTCGTGAAGCGGGAGCCGGTCGAGGTTCATTATACGCCCTTCGATTATATTACAGCGCAATCGAGCGTGGAATTTCATGATGAGAAGGAAGATCATGAAGAACAGGACGGTCATGGTGATGATAAGGATCCACAATCATCTGGCGCAATGTCGACTCGATCGTTGAAGTGAACCATTGCAGTTGAGCGGAATCGCGTTCATCCAGAGAATGGATGTTCGATCTTTCTTGCTTGATACAGATCTGCATGATAATCTTATTTCTATTAAAAAAATGTACGATTAACTAACGACAGGGGGTGCGATATGACAAGATTGAGTGTGCAGTGGGAGAAAAACAGCATACTTGGTGTTGTGTGTGTTGCCCTCCTGCTTTTGTGTTCGGTATTTTCCACGTTTATGGTCGAGGAAGATCGCGTCAACTGGAACAATCCTTCCAAGCTGACGAAGTCTTTTCATGAGCAGCAGTTTATACCGGTTTCACGGCATACCTCTGCCATGAAGCAGCTATTTGTGAAGAAGATTGTAGTGATGTTTATTCTCTTCTTCAAGGAATTCACCTTTAGTATGCCCCCTGTTATTAGGTATCTCCACAGTTGTTTCTTCGTTATACGGAAGCGTTTATTTCTCATGCCTATCAAATTCACCTCTACGTTCGTAGTGTAAATCTCTTACATTCATAAGGCCGTACTTGAAATTGAATAAGGAATAGCAGTGCAAGATGTTCTCTATGGCATTAAAAATCGTTATTTACATGGATTATTTTGTGCTGCATGAAAGATGTGTTTGACATGTATATAAAGTTCCTTATTTCACAATGTGAGAAAATAAACCTATGGACGGTTGGAGGGATTTCATTTGAATATGAAAGAAACGGAATTGCCAGGAATCGGTCGTAAATATCAGTTGGAAGCTCGCAATGGAGATCAATTGGTCATCATTGTACATGATGATGGACGCCGAGAGATGTATCATTTTGATCAGCAGGATCAAGAAGAGAGTATTTCGATGGTGACATTGGATGATGATGAGGCGCGCGCAGTTGCTGCTATCGTTGGCGGGCTTATCTATAAGCCGAAGGCGCTGGAGACGGTCAATGTTGCCTTGGATGACCTCATGATTGAATGGTACAAGGTGGAGCCTCATGCAGCCTGCGTTGGCAAGAGCATCGGAGAAATTAAAGTACGCGAAACGACAGGGGCAACGATTATAGCGATTCTTGAAAAGGATAAGAAAATAATCAATCCAGGACCTGATGTCGTGTTATCTGCTCATACAACGCTTGTCGTTGCAGGGGAAAGACAACATATTAAGCTGCTTAAGCCTTGGCTGTTAAGTGGAAGCGAATAAGCAGAAAACGGGGTGAACTATGGATACGATTATTTTCGAGGTAGGATTAGCTATTGCTTTAATTGGACTAGTGGGCGTTATTGCAACGAAGCTTCGCTTCTCTGTCATTCCATTCTATATTCTTATCGGGATGGCGGTAGGGCCGCACGCGCCGCACTTTTGGATATTTGATTTCCGTTTCATTGAGAGTTCCGTCTTTATTGATTTTATGGGTCGTATTGGGGTACTGTTCCTATTGTTCTATTTAGGACTGGAGTTCTCCGTTGGCCGCTTGCTCAAATCAGGGAAATCCATCGTGGTTGGAGGAATTTCCTATATTGCGATTAACTTCGTCTCCGGCTTGCTGATAGGTTGGCTGATGGGAATGCCGCTTGCGGAGACATTGGTCATTTGCGGGATTATGACAAGTTCCTCAACCGCGATAGTAGCGAAAGTGTTGGTCGATTTAAAACGGACGGCGAATCCGGAAACTGAAGTGATTATGGGCATGATTATGTTTGACGATTTATTCATCGCCATTCATATGTCCATTTTGTCCGGTCTTGTACTTAGCGGGGGCGCATCCCTCGGAACGGTACTGATGACAACGGGCTCTGCACTTGTATTCATTTTGTTATTCATTATTTTGGGCCGCAAGGCGATGCCGTTCATTGATCGAATCTTGAACGGGAAATCATCAGAACTGTTCCTTATTTTGGTGATGGCAACACTGTTCCTTGTAGCTGGATTTTCGGAAACACTGCATGTGGCAGAGGCGATTGGAGCTCTATTAGTAGGACTTGTACTTGCTGATTCCCAGCATGTGAAGCGGATTGAACATTATGTGATTAACTTCCGTGATTTCTTTGGAGCTGTGTTCTTCTTCAGCTTCGGCTTAACGATTGACCCGATGACATTAGGCGGAGCAGTTGGTATGGCGATTGTCGCTGTGATCTTGACAATAATCGGGAATGTCATCGCAGGGATGCTGGCAGGGCGCGCAGCAGGCTTATCGAGCCGTGCTTCCATTAACATTGGTTTCACATTGGCCTCAAGAGGAGAGTTCTCCATTATTATGGCGAATATCGGCAAGGCAGGAGGGCTGCTTCCGGTAGTCCAATCTTTTGCCGTGCTATATGTATTGTTGCTGGCGATTTTAGGCCCGCTCTTAACGAAGGAGTCCAAGCGCATATACAACCTGGTCGATAAGGGGATTCAAGGGAGTAAAGGGCTATTCGGGAAGAAGCGAGTTCGTGGCAAGGAACAGAGCGCGAACTCAGATGGTGTATAATCGGGCGGCTCATCTCTAAAAAATGGGTACGTTTTGAGAAAAATAGGTTATATTATATATTGTAAGGCATACCCATTCAAGGGAGGGATAGCGTATGAATATCACTATCGATCTCACGCAGATTGGGAGCGCTTATGAACACAAGGATTGGAAACGGGTGGATACAATCTATAGACATGCAAGGGAACGCATGATGGCGGGCGATACTGTCATCTTGCAGCGAGATGTACCTAACCGTGCTCCTATTGCGGTACGAACCTTCGAACAGCTGGATGAGCTGGAAGAATGGATTCGCCATATGGAGGACGAGTACTGTCTAGCAGAACCCTATGCGTAATGGAACATTCCATCTATGATGGTTACGAATTTGAGCCGCTGAGCATTCAGCGGCTTTTGTTTTTCTCTTAGAGGACAAGAGGGGGAATCGAGCGTTATGGAGAATGTCAGTGATAGAACGATACATCTTGTCATGTTCATCCGTAGCGGTTCATGCACGTTATGAGAGTTCGTAACCTGGGTTACTGGCTGAACTTTTACTATGATGAGGGGCACAGTATTTTGAGCCGGTATCCAATTCATCAATCGGCGCATAAGGAGTTCATTTGGGTAGAGGTTGCGCCGGACGAGGTGGCTGCCATGAGCAATGTTCACCTGTGCCACGAGCCGTATGGACCCTATGACATACGGGATGGGCTGGATGCTGCAGCTGCGTTGGCGAACGAGAACCGAATTCATATGCAAGAGATGAACAGTCGGTTCCATCTGCTCGGACAATTGGCAAGTCAAGGCGTTCCCGTGTTTCTCACAGGCGATTTCAATGCTCCATCCCATCTGGATTGGACAGATGAAGCGAAGAGCATGCACTTTGGCGTAGCTGTCGAATGGCCGGTATCCATACGATTGGAGCAGCTACAGTTTCGAGATTCCTATCGGGAAGTGCACTCGGATCCGCTCACGAAGCCGGTCGTGACTTGGACGCCAGGAGGGAATGGACATATTGAACCGGATGAAGTCCATGATCGAATTGATTTTGTTTATGCGGGAGGGCCGTCTGCTACGATTGACAGCCGTATTGTAGGCGAGAGAGGTCCCTATACTGATATTGCGATTACACCATGGCCGTCCGATCATCGGGCAGTTGTCTCTACCTTCGAACTCATTCCTGCAAGGATTTCGATGGACATTGGATCATCCATTCAAGTGAGCCATGAACGGATAGTCCAAGGTAAAGGGACAATTGAAGCGAGCCGGAATATTGAATAAGGAATAGGGGCATAGGGATACGGTACTCCGTGGGGTACCGTATTTTTCTGTTGATCAAGTGCGGGGGGAAGCGGAGGTTAGTCCATTGACTGAGTGCAAATCTTTCATTCTAGTAGATCAAAATCATCCTGTCCATTGTTGCAATGAAAGCGAGTTAGGAGGCTTGCCTTTGTCGGGCAACGAGCATGCTGCATAACATATAGTCAGGGTCTGCGAGTGCTTCGTCAATACTCTAGCAGAGGCATTGAAAGTGCTAGATACAGGCCGAAGTGTATACGACTGCAGAGGAGGGCAAGCATGGACCGATTCAATCTTCTACTCAAAACGGGTGCTGCAGCTGTTGGGGGGACGTTTTCGTTTGTATTTGGAGGATGGCCTGCGTTAGTTCAGGTTCTGTTAACGATGGTAATATTAGATTATGTGACAGGGATGTTAGCTTCCGCTGTGGAAGGGAAATTGCTAAGCCGGGTCGGTCTTATCGGGATAGCGCGCAAAGTATTCGTTTTCTTCATTATTGCACTCGCTCATCAGATCGATATCGCGTTTGACAGCAAAGAGATGATTCGAGATGCGACAACCTATTTTTATATGGCTAATGAAGTGCTGTCGATTGTTGAGAATGGAGGCCGACTCGGTGTGCCAGTCCCAAATGTAATCAAAAAGGCGATCTTTGTATTGAAGGATAAGGGCGGAAATGAAGAGGGTATCCCGAAGAAAGAATCTAAGAAAGACGATGAACAGGAAGAGGAGAAGAAATAGCATTTGCTTACAAGAAGCAAGCGTTTACTGCAGTATGGACGAGCTGTAGGTTATGCTGTCAGATAGATTGAGAAAAGGTGGTACAGAGCTTCCCGCTAGTGAAATACTAGGAAGCTCTCTTTGCATATAAAAATGTCTCATCCGGCCGGTGTCTCGTGAGGATCTATAGGTTACAAATAGGGAAGTATACGCTGTTAAATACCGTTTCATTCATAGATTTCTCGCATTTAATATAAAGAGAGAATTGCTCTACGCAGTCTCTTGAGCTATGGTGTTGTTCCACATAAGCCTGAATGATGATTTGTAATGGGAGGTGCAAGCAATTGGCAATTATTAAACCTTTTCTCGCGAGCAGAAGATTTGCGGCTACGTTATCTGCGGGTACTGGAACTGGTGCTGCGTTTGCGGTAGCAGCCACTAGCTTCACGAATGATACAGGTGCAGCTGCTACAGCGTTTCCTTCATCGTTTGCGTACTACAATCTGTATATTAATGGCGTGCTTCAAACAGGAGATACGTCTACGATCACGACAACGAATGTGACGATTCCAGGAGGAGACGCGCTTGATGGTGCAACTCCAATCTTGATTGAATTTGTTATTACGTAAGTATACTATCTTGAGAATGATGTGAGTCGCGTGCAGGTTCCCTCTATGGAGATTGATTTTTGCCTAGGGGGAGCCATTTTGTGTTGCAAAATTTAGGAGAGGAGGATGTACAGATGGCCATGAGCAGAAGGGATGTGCTTGAATAACATAATAAAAAGTGTTCCAAGGCCGGACGACAACAGATAAAGAGGACGGGTGACATAGAGTGATGAATGACGGTAATGGTGTAATTCGCCTAACAGCCAAACCATGGATTATTAAAATTGAACATCCTTACGCGGCAAGCAGTGCAACATCAAGCACCATTATGCCGCCCCAGAGCTGTGCTTCTATTTTCCCAGCTCTTCCCCCTCAGCCGCCTCCGCCAGAGAATGACAGAATACTTAAGGTTGATACTTTCCAATATGTTGCAATTTGCGATGGGTTGAAATATGAATATACGAATGCCGAGGCACAGCCTCAGTATGGAAGCTCAGACATTCTGAATCCGTTGACGGTATCTTATACGAACCTATTTCTTAATGGCATGCTTCAGCCGCTTAATGTTTACAAGGTAGAAACGGGACTACTAACGTTGAACGAGGTGCCAGTGGAGGGGACTCCGCTAACTTTGCAGTTTGTTAAAATTTATCATGTGGAGATCAGTTAATATATGAGACATACAGTATGCAACAGTGGTGTACACCTATGGGATAAGGAAAACGCACTAGTGGTGCGAAGCATTAGGGATGGAGTTATTCATGCACCCTATATGAAGGTGAAAGCAATGGGTGAGTATTAGGGTTATCTTACATGTGCTATGAAGCAAGTAAAACTTCGGATTTTTCCAGGGCTTTTTAATTCCTTTTACCACATCAAATAGTATAATAGTCATATATTATTCTAAAAGGGTGGTGCAAAGTGAGTCAGTCTTTAACTTACATATTATTTAGTACCCTCGATGCTGCAGTTGTTAATGCTTTGATCCTAAAGATATATAAGCAGCCTTTATTAAGGTACAAGTATAAAATACTTGTTTTATCCGTAGCATTAGTAATATGTTCATTTTTAATGAGGACTGTAATTAATTTACCTGCTTTGGATTTGCCCTTGCAATATATCATATTTGTAATGTTTTACTATTCCGTATTGGAATACAGGCTGCATTATGCAGCATTTATTATCGGATCAGGATTATCGGCATACATATCGATCCAAATGATTGTATACTACTGTTTGGCCACCATAGGGATAGCTGATAAATCAGTAATATTTGCATATACGGGATTCCCTGTTAACGCTATTCAATTATGTTCTATTGTTGTTGGTGCGGCCATTGCCTTATTCCTATGGATGACGGGAAGAGGATTTTCATTCATCATCGTGCCGCCTCATGATACATTCAGAATTAAGTATTCAGAGTATAGTCATCGAATTGTTGTTATTTCAGGAATGATATCGGCAGTAACGATATTCCTGACTTTATTAATAATCCTGTCTCAGAATTACATATTGCTCATGATACTTTCATTATCAAGCTTTGGCATTGCTTACTATTACTCGGATCGGGGAGATTACGAAAGTGTTAGAAGCGATATCGAGAAACATTGCAATAAAATTGAAGAAGAACAACCCTGAGAGTGATGTTGATGTAGAGGTTTTAGAATATGGAATTGCAATGAAATTAAATAAATATGGAGTAATCTTGATTACAGTTACTTTAGGGACTATCTTCGGACATCTATATGAATCTATACTAGCATTAGTGGCATTAGCTGCTATTAGAAGGTTCTCTGGAGGGGCACATTTTTCTTCACTAACTGCGTGTATGATCATATCCTCATTATTTTGTGTGATAACGCCTATGATACTCCTATCGAAAACGACTGCTGTTGTTTTGACTTTGGTATCCGTTTGTATCTATTATTTTCGAGCCCCAAATTGGTTTGAGGAACTTACTGTCCAAAAAAATGATATACTGTATAAGTACATAGCAATGTTGATAGCAAGTGGTAACTTAATCCTGCAATCTAGTGTTATAGCGATTGTTTTCTTTGTACAAGCCTTAACATTATTACCGAAAGGAGGTGTCAAGGATGAAAAAGAACATTGAAATGTTTCTAATGAAACAATTGGAGAAAAGTGCTGAAAAGGAAGCGAAAAAAGCAAAGATCGTTTTCGGTGCTAAGAAACTCCCAACAGCTTTGAAGAACGTAAAGCATGAGAATTAAAATGGTGCTTTGAAAAGTTCATCCATCCGGCAATATAATGCTTTAGCAACCGTATCATCACTTCAGTGAAATTAGAACGGTTAAGAGCATAGTTGGATATTGCTTGGACAGAGTATCCTGTTTTTGGCTAAGTCCCCATTAAGTCCTCACCAAGATAATCTCGCTGAATAAAACAACATCTAAAGAACGTTTGAAATCTTATGTATAAGGGTTTGGAGTAAATTAAAACGGGTGCCCTATTGCTAGGACACCCTCATGGGAGAGGAGAAACCGGACGAAGAGCTTATGGGGAAACGTAAGTCTTCTCCGCGGTTGTCTACGACATTCGATGATGTCGATACTTTAATGATTGCCCGATTGGGCAGAAATATACATGTCGAAAAAAATTTGTAGGGCTCGATAAATGATGCCGCTTTCTCACATCCTATAACCAAAATGAACTTGCCCAGCTGTATAAGCAGGGGTGATGGTCATATATGTAGGAGGAGATCGAGTTGAGGCATCTGATTATATACGCACATCCCAATCCGAACAGCTTCAATCATGCCATTATGGAAATGGTACAAGCTGAATTGGAGGATCAGGGACATGCCGCATTGGTTCGCAACTTGTATGAAATGGAGTTCAATCCGGTGCTGTCGGCCAAAGACTTCGAATTATTCGGACAGCATGAGCTGCCTCCTGATATTGAGGAGGAGCAGGGTCATATTACGTGGGCAGATCATATCATCATGATTTATCCAATCTGGTGGGCAAGTATGCCTGCCATTATGAAGGGGTACATCGACCGTGTGTTTTCATATGGCTTCGCCTACAAATATGGTGCAGACGGCATAGAGAAGCTGCTGTTAGGGAAGTCGGCGCTGCTCTTGTCCACACATGGCAACACACATGAGCAATATGAGCAGAGCGGCATGTATGAGGCCATGCAGAAGACGACTGATAGCGGCATTTTTGAATTTGTCGGCATGAAAGTGCTTGTACATCGGTTCTTTGCCTCCGTGACGACAATTGACGATGAAGCGCGCAAGCAGATGCTTGTTAGTGTGAAGGAACTGCTGCAGAAGCTGCATCGATAAGTTGACGTTGATAGATAAGGCTTCTTATCGGGAACCCTATTTCCGGATAAGGAGCTTTTCTTTTTATAGAGGGATTGTGCGATGAAGAAGCTAACTCTGAATGAGGACACGTTTTCCTTTTTCAAATTAGGAGAAAATGTGATACGATAAACGTCGAAATACAAGAAGTTTACCGTTACATACCATCATGATTATACGGATAAGCTGCGCTGAGGCGCATAAGAATGGGTGGAGTGAATTGAGAGTTATTTCAGGAACAGCAAGAGGTCGCTCGTTGAAGCCGGTACCCGGCATGGGGACGCGGCCGACGACAGATAAAGTCAAGGAAGCCTTGTTCAGCATGATCGGGCCGTATTTTGACGGCGGCTGTGTGCTGGATCTGTTCGCAGGAACAGGTGGACTTGGCATCGAGGCACTAAGCCGTGGTGCGGAACAAGCGATATTCGTGGACAAGGATCCCAGGGCTGTCGAAGTTGTGAAGCACAACGTTCAGGCGGCAGGGGTCGCGGAGCAGAGTGAAGTATACCGCAATGATGCCAAGCGGGCGATTAAGGCATTAACGAAGCGTGATATTTCATTTGAACTTATTTTTCTTGATCCGCCATATCGATTGAAGGATGCGGACGAACTGCTAGAAGGCATGTGGAATGACGGGTTAATCTCGGAGGATGCGACGATTGTCGTTGAGCATGACTCGAAGCATGAATATCCCGAAGAGATCGGTCCTCTCTACGTATGGAAGAAAACAGAGTACGGAGAAATTGGAATTACGGTATATCGGGTCAAGGAACAGACAGAGAAGGAAGCTGAGCTTGAACAGGACGCATAAGCTTCTAAACTATATGAGGAAATGAAACGTGCAGAAGAATTTAATCTGCTGTAGGGCATAAGGAGGATCCATTGTCATGACGGAACATACAGAGCAAGTGCATGAGCCGCGCATTGCGGTGTATCCGGGAAGCTTCGATCCGGTTACACTTGGGCATCTTGATATTATACAACGAGCGGCTAAGCAATTTGATAAGCTCATCGTAGCGGTGTTGAACAATTTGTCGAAGCAGCCGACGTTCAGTGTAGAGGAACGGAAGGAACTTCTTGGGCAGATTACTCAGCATATCCCGAATGTGGAAATTGACAGTTTCCGTGATTTGCTGGTCAATTATATGGAGCAGAAGCAGGGCCATGTGATCGTGCGCGGCATTCGCTCTGTCACAGACTTCGAATATGAGCTGCAGATGGCTTCCACGAATCAGAAGCTTAACCCACGAGTGGAGACGATCTTTATGATGACGAATCCGAAATATTCCTATCTAAGCTCAAGCATGGTCAAGGAAATTGCGAAATTCAATGGTGACGTCAGCGAATTGGTGGCACCTGAAGTAGAATTGGCACTGCGTGATAAATACAAAGATACGAAGTAAGCAGCAGGTCCATGTCGCCAGTATGAATCAACGGTCGATATGGACTTTTTTGTTTAGCCTCGGGTGAACAGCCGTCCAACGGTTTGTGCCAGTATGAATAAAGTGAATAGGAATAGACAGGCTACGGGAATGAGCATGGAAGCTTGAGCCCATATTGGCAAATGACTAATGAAAGTCAATAACGGAAGCAGGCTGCTTGAATCCGCGATCACAGGCGCATCATAGGCATTGGATGGGTTGGTTGCTAGCGTACATAATGCTGACATTGCTGAATCTGATGATTGGAGCAGGGAATGAAGTGGCGACCATAGCATATAAGTAAGCAGAAATGCACATAAGGCATGAAGCAGACGGGATAGTATAAAATGGCCGAAGCGTAGATCCGTCGTCTTCATAATGCTGTGAACTTGAAGAAGAGCACTGATGCCGCTCCAGGCAATAACGGAACTGAGCAGCGCTGCTTGAAATACAGGAGATGAGAACGCTGCTGAACCAAGCGTATACGCCGCTAAATTTACTTCAAGCAATCCGTTCAAGATATATTTGCCAAGCTCCTGCGGAATTGCGATGCGCAGCACTTGAATGATAACGGAGAATATCATCATATAGCCGCCAACCATCATTAAGGTTTGGACAGCTGAAGTAACGGACTCGCCCAGCATTCTGCCGAAGGGACGGCCATCCTGACGATGGGCGCCCTCCATCTGCCCAATGATCCGTTGGTAGAATTTCTGGTGAGATTTCGATAGTGAAGCAGATGTGCGTAATGGTTGCGACTCAGGGCGCATGCGGTGAATGAACCGCATTAGAAGTGTAGTTAGGATAGAGGAAGCCCAGTGAATAATTGCGATGATTAGCCCAAGCTCAGGCTTCTGCATAAACCCAACACCTACGACTGCTATAATAAAAAGGGGACTGCTCGTATGGGACAGACAGAGCAGCCGCTCAGCTTCCTGACGAGATAGAACCTGTTGATTGCGCAGTTGGGCAACAGCCTTAGCTCCTGCTGGATAGCCGGCCGTCCAGCCGACCGCCCACGCCCAGCCGCCAACTCCAGGCAGACGGAACAACAAACGCATCAGGGGGTCCAACAAGGAACCAAGTCCATGGACGAATCCATAAGCATAGAGCATTTCAGACAATACTAAGAACGGCAGCAATGCCGGGAATATAATGTTCCACCATATTTTCAAGCCTTGAAGTGATGCTTGGAATGCTTGATCCGGATACGATACAATGCAAATAACGAGAAGAACTGCCATACTTCCCATCAACAGCGTCGTTAACGGGTGTTGGGAAAGCGGCGTTCGAAATGAAAACATGATGTTCACCTCTTGCAACAGTATTGGAAGTAGGGTACTTCCACATATGTACGTACCAAAGACAGGCTTTAGACCAGTTTGTACAACGAAGCAGGGGCGAGCGGAAGCAGCAGGAGGGAATGCAATAATGGAAGAAGAAGCAGTACGTGACAGCCAAGGCTCGAAGCGTTGGCGATTAGGCAGTTGGAAATGGTTCTTTGCAGCACTCTTGTTCTTGTATGTGATGGTGTATATGCCAACACCATATGTGATATATACGCCGGGCAGTGCCGAGCAGGTGAAGCCAATGGTAAGTGTCCAAGCTGGAGACGACACAGAAGAAGGGACATTTATGCTTACCACGGTGCGCCGCACATATGCGAATCTTGCATTGCTATTATGGAAATCATTTGACCCGCATGCCGAGTTTGGGAAGAAGGCGGATTCCCTACAAGGAAGAAGCGAACAGGAATATGTGACTGAGCAATTGTTCAACATGAGTGATTCCCAGCTAGGCGCGGTACTGGCTGCCTATAACCAGTTGAAGATCCCGTACCAATTGAAATCCGAAGGCGTGTATGTTATTTACAACTACCCGAACCTTGCGCACAATGAGTTCGAGACCAATGATCGGATCATCGAAGTCGATGGTAAGCCGGTTAATGATTTCGAAGCATTACAAGCAGTTATGAAGGGCCGCAAAGCTGGAGAAACGGTGCAGGTCAAGGTTGAGCGTGACAAGAAAGAGAAACTTGTAAAGGCGACATTGGTGGAACTGACGGATCCGAATAAGAAAGAGGAGAAGCGAGTTGGCTTTGGTCTTCGGTACGGACAACGCAAGGAAGCTATACCTGAGGATAAAGGAAAAACCATAACCTTCAAAGACAGTGACATTGGCGGTCCATCCGCTGGGCTTATGTTTACCTTGGAGCTGATAAACCGCTTAACCCCAGGGGACTTAACTGAAGGCTATCGGATAGCAGGAACAGGAACGATTGAACCTGGCGGGAATGTAGGCGTGATTGGTGGCATTCAATTTAAGGTTGTGGCTGCTGATCGTGAGAAGGCGGCGCTGTTCCTTGCTCCAGAAGGCAATTATGCGGAAGCGAAGGCGAAGCTCGAAACGATGAATACGAAAATGAAGCTGGTATCGGTACGTACAGTGGGCGATGCACTGAACGCAATTCAGAAGTTTGGCGCCGAGCAGAAGGCTGCTCAGTAAACGTATAGAGTAAAGCGAAGGGCTCGTGGAATAAGTAGCGGCGAGCTTTAATAGCATGAAGCACAGCTTGTCTGATCATGGAGTGGGCAACTATCGTGATGCAGATATGAGGGAATACAGGCTGATATATCTTCTCAATATGAAATAAGGGCTAGATAGACAAAAGATCGAGGTGAGGGCGAGATGCTCCCATGCTCGATCTTTTGTGCTTATTCTTCCCTCAGTTTGATTGATGTCGCCGAGGTGACTCGTAATAGTCCCGATAAGCATCACGAGCATTCCAACGCCCAAAGGCGTTCGCATACAGCGATGTTGCTCGGATATCAGCTTCCAGGCCGCAATAACCTCCGAGATTGTAGTTATCGCGATTCACGCTTAACACAATCGGCAGTTCTGCGCTTTGCTTCATTCGCTTCAGCAGGGCGCGTCCTGTGTCCGTGAACCCAAGAACTCTAATGTACCAGGGCCCTTTCTTCAAGCCATCGGATCCAAAATGGAATTTGTCATGGTGAAGCAAAATATGCGCGAGCATCCGCTGCAGCTTCGTTCGGGTATAGCGCTTCGTCTTGAGCTGCTCAAGCAGGGATTCCACGCGTTGTGCTGTCATTTGGCCGAGTGCCTGTTTCACCCGGTACTCGAGCCCTTCCGTAACCTCTAGATGACGCGCAATGGATTCAGGGGACAACTGATGTAGCCGATATATCAGCTCACGCGTATAACAATCCCAGCTCATTGGTGCTCTGCCGAAGCGATGCTCCTGCTCAAGAATACGCAGTGTGCTTGGCGGCAAATATTGTGCGCATGTCTCGAGAGTGCCTTCTTCCGTCCATAATCGTCTAATGGCGGTTGCGCTCGCGATTGAGCCTTCTGGTGCTTCCGTATCATGGTAGCCGGCCTGTGTGCGAGCAATCGTGTGCGGTTTGATTGCGCTATTCAATCGGCGGAGCGCCATTACATAGTGCAGGCCAAGGGAATTGTTGGGCTGCGCCATCCAGTCTGCAGCCTCGGATGAAGAAGGGCTGGTGCGGCTTGCCGTCATTGCTTGTCCCGCTGCTGCGGCATAAGCAGCAGGGTAGGTTAAACCTGCCTTCAGATACTCCTGCAGCTGATCTGTGAAGCCCGAAGGCTCGTTAACGAGGATATCTGCTGCACGTAAGAACGGTTCAACATCACCAAGCTCGCTGCCGAAGCAGAGAGCGTCAACTACGCCTGTCGCTTGCAGGGTGGCAACAGCGCCGTAGGCGAACCATTCCGCAGGCTGAACAGCATAGGCAACAGGCAATTCGAGGACAAGGTCGACGCCATTTGCAAGTGCCATATCCGTTCGCGACCATTTATCGGTCAAGGCTGGTTCGCCACGCTGTAGGAAATGTCCGCTCATGACAGCGACCACTGCGTCGCAATTTGAAACTTTTTTCGATTGCTGGAGATGATATACATGACCGTTATGCATCGGATTGTATTCAACGACGATTCCGAGCGTTCTCATTCACGTCTCTTCCTTTCAGGCGCTGAATGCGGTAATATGGTATCTCAATAGTATCTAAAGTAGATGCATTGAATGCTTATTGACGGATCTCTTTCCCAGACAATCCGCGGGTATTGATAATCAAATCATACCATGATTGAATGGTTTTCCATAGGAAGGGGAATCGCGCTCCGGCTCTGGCAAACTGTCAAACGAATTTGGTTGACAAAGCATGACGTTAATCGCTATAATTAATTTTGTTTGTTTGGAGTGATAGTATGGAATTTCGATTTCGAGACATAGTTGCTGGTAGAGGGGAAACGCAGATTGATACGGCATTTCGTGCCGACGAGGTAGCGCGTGAGCGCTCTGATGTTGCCATTTCTGAACCGGTTCATGTCGAACTGTCGGTAAAGGCGGAAGGTGATGGGTTCGCTCGAGCTCATGGCAAGCTGACCGCTAAGATGGAACTGCAATGCTCGCGTTGTTTAACATCGTTTACCGAGACGTACGTTATTCCGTTTGATGAGCAGTTCAAGCTGAAGGACTCTACTGATCTTCCCGCTGAAGGAGAGGAGGAGGACGTCATTACGGTGGCGGACGACCTTGTCGACTTAAAGCCTTACGTGGAAGAGGCGCTCTTAATGAACTTGCCGTATGCGCCGCTATGCGACGAGACGTGCAAGGGTTTGTGCCCGACTTGCGGCACGAACCGCAACGAACATCCATGCGGATGCTCGACTGAGCGAATCGACCCGAGACTGGCGGGGTTACAAGATTTCTTTAAGAAATAGAAAGCTGACAGTAGAAATAACACGTAACTTGGGTAAGGAGGTGTAAACATGGCAGTACCTCAAAGAAGAACGTCGAAAACACGTCGTGACAAGCGCCGTACGCACTTCAAATTGTCCGTGCCGGGCATGGTAAAATGCGAACAATGCGGTGAGTTGAAATTGGCGCACCATGTATGCAAAGTGTGCGGAACATACAAAGCTAGAGAGATTATCAAACAATAATCGGATATCTATGCAGGAAAAGTAGTACTTCGTGATCTCACGGGTGCTACTTTTTTTGTTCTCTTACCCTGGATAATATTAGGGGGAAAAGAGGGGATATAAAAACTGGTGCTTTCCTTTAGACCCATTTTTATATATACTACTCTTAGTACCAGGTTCTAAATACCTTTTTTCAAATCGATGAAAATGATCTATGATATACATAAGGGTTGGACAGTCAGCTTATGCGGCAAGCCAAGCCTTTAGCATATTGGGCAAAGAGCAAAGGTGGTGCGGGACATCGAGCGTTTACCTAAGAGACAGCGTCAGCAGCAGCTGGCCGCAATCATTGAAGAGAATCCATTCGTGACTGATCAGGAATTAACCCGCAAGTTGAAGGTGAGTATCCAGACGATTCGGCTTGACCGGATGGAGCTCGGGATTCCTGAATTAAGGGAACGATTGAAGCTAATGGCAGAGCAATCCTACGATCAAGTAAGATCCTTGCCGCTACATGAAGTTATTGGTGATATTGTTGACCTGCAGCTGGATCGCAGCGGGATATCGATATTTGAAATCCGTGATGAACACGTCTTCTCAAGAACACATATCGCACGCGGTCATCATCTGTTCGCGCAAGCGAACTCGCTTGCGGTTGCGGTCATTAATGACGAGATTGCATTAACGTCATCAGCGGATATTCGCTTTCTTCGTTCCGTGAAGCTGGGAGAGAAGTGTATCGCGAAAGCGTATGTACGCTCAATTTCAGGCGAGCGAAGCAAGGCGAAGGTGGAAGTGTTTAGTTATGTGGGAGAAGAAATGGTGTTCCAAGGGAACTTTGTCATTTATCGTTCGGCAGGAACGGTGATTAGCAGCGAAGGAGGAGAACTGCATGAGAATCGCCATTGATGCGATGGGTGGAGATCATGCGCCGAAGAGCAATGTAGAAGGTGCATTGGCGGCAGCGAAGGAATGGTCGGATGTTGAACTGCTGCTTGTGGGAGACGAAGCAAAGCTCACTCCGTATATGACCACTTCCCCATCGAATGTGCGCATCATTCATGCGCCAGATACAATTGAAGCGGATGACGAACCGGTTAAGGCAGTTCGTCGCAAGAAGGAAGCCTCGATGGTTGTTGCGGGACGTATGGTTCGTGAAGGTGAAGCGGATTGCATGATATCGGCAGGCAATACGGGAGCGTTGATGACGACAGGGCTTCTCATTGTAGGCCGTATGAATGGTGTGGAGCGGCCTGCACTGGCTCCAATGATCCCGACGATGGATGGCAGAGGCGTGCTAGCGCTGGACTTGGGTGCGAACATGGATGCCAAGCCTGAGCATCTTGCGCAGTATGCCTTGATGGGCAGTATTTATCGCGAGAAGGTACATGGCATGGCGAAGCCGCGCGTCGGACTGCTGAACGTAGGTACAGAGGCGATGAAGGGCAATGAATTGACGAAGCAGGTCTATCCGCTGCTCGCGGAGCTGCCGATTCAATTCGTAGGCAATGTCGAAGCCAGAGACGTATTGGAGAGTACTTGTGACGTACTCGTGTGCGATGGATTTGCTGGCAATGTCATGTTGAAATCGTTGGAAGGAACGGCAAGCTCATTATTTGGCGTGTTGAAGCGGGAGTTCACGCGTACATGGTATACGAAGCTTGCGGCAGCGATGTTGATGCCAGCACTCAAGGGCTTGCGCAAGACGATGGATTACAAGGAACATGGCGGAGCACCGCTGTTAGGTTTGAATGGACTTGTAATTAAGGCGCACGGCTCTTCAGATGCGCGAGCCGTCCATAATGCGGTTCGGCAAGCACGTTTAGCGTTGCAAAATGATTTGATTGAGACGATTTCTATGGGAGTCGGCGGAACTAACAGTGGGAAGTGAGTGATGCGTGATGAGCTTACGGTCAGTAGGAATCATTGGGACAGGTAAGTACGTACCCGAACGTGTGTTGACTAATGCGGACATGGAAAAAATGGTCGATACAAACGATGAGTGGATTGTATCACGAACGGGAATTAAGGAGCGCCGGATCGCGGCAGAGCATGAGGCAACCTCTGACTTGGCTTTTTATGCAGCGGAGAAGGCACTGCAAGCGGCAGGCATCTCAGCAGAAGAATTGGACTTGATTGTCGTAGCTACCGTGACGCCAGATATGTCATTCCCGGCCACAGCTTGTCTTGTTCAGAAGCGGCTTGGGGCGACGAAGGCGGCAGCATTCGATTTGTCAGCAGCATGCTCTGGATTTGTATATGGACTTGCTAACGCAAGCAACTTTATTGCAATGGGCACATATAAGTACGCACTTGTAATCGGTGCAGAATGCTTGTCGCGCATTACGGATTACACGGATCGCAATACTTGCATCCTGTTCGGAGATGGTGCGGGTGCAGCGGTGCTTGGTCCAGTACCGGAAGGCCGAGGATTCCAATCCTTCGTGCTTGGCGCGGACGGCAATGGCGGTGAACTTCTGAAAATTGAAGCCGGTGGTTCGCGTATGCCTGCGTCGGCGGAGACGGTTGAAAACAAGCGCCATTATCTTTATATGAACGGTCGCGAAGTATTCAAGTTCGCTGTTCGCATTATGGGGAATGCGGCAGAAGAAGCGATTGAGAAGGCAGGCAAGAAGAAGGAAGATATTAGCTTGATGGTTCCACACCAGGCGAATACACGGATTATCCATGCAGCTCTGGAGCGGCTGAACCTGTCGGAGGACAAATGCGTTATTAATTTGCCTTACTATGCGAATACGTCGGCAGCTTCCATCCCGCTTGCACTTGCAGAGGCTGCAGAGCAAGGCCGCATTCAAGAGGGAGACACGATCCTGCTCGTTGGCTTCGGCGGCGGCTTGACATGGGGAGCTTCGGTTATCGTTTGGTAGAGGGATGTCCTTCTCCGTGATTAAGGAAAGCACAGTTCTGATTTATACTCATTCATGGATAAATTAAGGAGTGGACAATCTTGGGTAAAATTGCATTCGTTTTTCCTGGACAAGGTGCTCAAGCGGTTGGTATGGGCAAGGACGTCTATGAGGCCGTTCCTGCTGCACAGGAGGCTTTCGATACAGCTGAGCAGGTACTTGGATTCCCTCTGAAGGAGCTCGTATTCAATGGGCCGGAGGAAGACTTGAAGCAGACAGCAAACACGCAGCCAGCGCTTCTTGTTACGAGCTATGCACTGTATCGCGCGTTTGAAGCGTCTGGTGTTCGTCCAGACTTCGTCGCAGGACACAGCTTGGGTGAATATAGTGCGCTTGTTGTAGCGGGGGTTCTATCCTTCGAGGATGCAGTCGGAATTGTGCGGCAGCGCGGACAATTCATGGAGCAGGCTGTTCCGCATGGACAAGGTGCCATGGCGGCTGTATTAGGTGCAGAGCGCGAGCAGTTGGGAGCGCTCTGTGATGATATTAGCCGAACAACAGGTTCAGTAGAGATGGCGAACGTAAACTGTCCTGGCCAAATCGTTGTATCAGGTACAGCGGAGGGTGTAGCGGCGGTTGTCGAACGTGGGAAAGAGGCTGGCGCTAAACGTGTAAAACAACTGGAGGTTAGCGGGCCATTCCATTCGCTGTTAATGAAGCCAGCAGCAGAACGACTGGGCGAAGTCTTGAAGACCGTTGCCTTCCAAGATGCTTCTGTACCGGTTGTGGCCAATGTATCTGCACGTCCAGAGGAAGCGGGCGAGCGACTTCGCGATCTGCTCGTAGAGCAAGTGTTCTCGCCAGTATTGTGGGAAGACAGTGTGCGCTATATGATTGAGCAGGGCGTTGATACATTCATTGAGCTGGGTTCAGGCTCCGTTCTTGCTGGACTGATTAAGAAGATAGACCGTTCGGTGAAGATTGTATCAATCAATAGCTTGGCAGCCATAGAAGCGTATCTTGCAGAATAATAGCAGTATTCATGTAATGGATATCCTTTATCTATCTTATGTCTGCAATTATCATTCTAGTGATGCTGGGCGTAACCCGCTGCGGAATACGCCCGGGCAAGTATAAGGGAGGAACATGACCATGTCGAGCTTTGAAGGCAGAGTGGCGGTTGTCACAGGCGCTTCTCGCGGAATAGGACGAGCAATTGCGCTAAGTCTGGCTGAGGCTGGTGCAGATGTTGTTGTGAACTATGCAGGCAGCGAAGCGGCAGCTAAGGATACTGCAGCTGCGATCGAGGCAATGGGACGCAAAGCCATCACCGTTCAAGCAAATGTGGGCAAGACAGAAGAGGCGGATCTTCTTGTAAAGACAGCGTTGGATCAATTTGGCCGTATTGACATATTGGTGAATAATGCCGGAATTACAAGAGATAATTTAATTATGCGGATGAAGGAAGAAGAGTTTGATCAAGTCATTGAGACGAATTTGAAGGGTGTATTCAATTGCGTAAAGGCAGTGACTCGCCCGATGATGAAACAGCGCTCTGGCCGCATTATTAATATCTCGTCCGTCGTAGGTGTAATTGGCAATCCGGGTCAAGCCAACTATGTAGCAGCTAAAGCTGGTGTAATCGGCCTTACTAAGGCGTCTGCGCGCGAACTTGCATCCCGTGGCATTACCGTCAACTGTGTGGCGCCAGGCTTTATTGAGACAGATATGACAGATGCACTGTCTGAAGAGATGAAGGGGCAGCTGCTTAGTCAGATCCCGCTTAATCGTCTAGGTCAGCCAGAGCATATTGCGAAGGCAGTTCGCTTCTTGGCATCTGATGATGCGGAATATATGACAGGCCAGACGATCCATGTGGATGGCGGCATGTACATGTAGGAGGCTTCTCCGTTCATGGCAGCATGAACGTTAAGCGATATAATGGGTGGGTGTGCATAAGTGTTGAGCGATCAGCAATAAAGCATCTTTTCCCTAATAAGTGGAAACGACTGTGAGAGATCAGGTCGTTTCTACCAGCAAGCCGTTTTGATATGGCAATTTACAATGTTTTTTCGTATAATACCAAAGAGGAGGTGAACCGGATGTCAGCAGAAGTGTTGGAGCGTG
Organism: Paenibacillus suaedae; assembly: GCF_032337355.1. Classification (NCBI taxonomy): domain Bacteria; kingdom Bacillati; phylum Bacillota; class Bacilli; order Caryophanales; family Paenibacillaceae; genus Paenibacillus; species Paenibacillus suaedae. Next base: position 748,890 of record NZ_JAVYAA010000002.1, on the reverse strand, counting down.
TAAAGCGCATCATCGTTGAACGCCTTGGCGTTGATGAGGCAGAAGTAACGCTTGAAGCATCTTTCAAGGAGGATCTTGGCGCTGATTCCCTCGATGTTGTGGAATTGGTGATGGAATTGGAAGATGAGTTTGATATGGAAATCTCTGATGAAGACGCGGAGAAAATTACTTCGGTTGGAGAAGTAGTGAATTACATACAATCTCATACCTAAGTTACTGAGTCCCGTTCTTCGTTAACGGGACTTCTCCTCATTATTGCAATATCTGAATGCGGCGCTATGCCGCATTCTCCATCATATAGAAGCTTGAACTGCAGAAGTAGAGGTGATTCTGATTGAAGCACAGGGTTGTAGTGACCGGCATGGGTGTCGTGACCGCTCTCGGCTCGGATATTGAGACATTCTGGAATAACCTGTTGGAAGGGAAGTCTGGAGTATCTCACATAGAAGCGTTTGATGTTACCGATTATCCGACGCAAATTGCCGCTTCCGTGAAGGATTTCAATCCAGAAGATTTCATGGATAAAAAAGAAACAAGGCGTATGGATCGATTTGTTCAATTCGCAGTAGCTGCAAGTAAGAACGCCTTGGAAGACGCGAAGCTGGACGTAAGAGAACAGACGAATCCAGATCGTGTTGGCGTTATCGTCGGATCCGGTATTGGTGGTCTTGGCACATGGGAAGATCAGCATACGATATTGATGGAGAAAGGCGTTAAGCGCGTTAGTCCATTCTTCATTCCGATGATGATTGCGAACATGGCATCTGGCCAAGTCTCCATCACTGTTGGAGCTCGCGGACCGAATACAGCAGCTGTATCCGCATGTGCGACGGGGACGCATTCCATTGGCGACGCATACAAGATTATTCAGCGCGGCGACGCGGATGTAATGATCTGTGGCGGAGCAGAAGCGACGATCCGTCCGATCGGTATGGCAGGCTTCTGCGCGATGCGTGCGATGTCGACTCGCAACGATGAGCCAGAGCGCGCTAGCCGCCCATTCGATGTAGACCGTGACGGTTTCGTTATGGGCGAAGGAGCAGGCGTACTTGTTCTGGAGTCGCTGGAGCATGCTCTAGCACGCGGCGCTCGTATCTATGGGGAAGTGGCTGGCTATGGGATGAGCGGTGACGCTCATCATATGACAGAGCCTGACCCGACAGGAGCAGCATTGTGCATGACTCGTGCGCTGGCGGATGGCGAATTGGCACCAGAGCAGATTGATTACATCAACGCACATGGTACCTCGACTCCAGTAGGAGATCGTTCGGAGACGAAAGCGATTAAGTCAGCGCTAGGCGACCATGCTTATAAGACAGCAGTGAATTCAACGAAATCCATGACAGGGCATCTTCTCGGTGCAGCAGGCGGCGTAGAGGCAGTCATTTGCAGCTTGGTACTGCAGCATGGCATGATTCCACCGACGATCAACCTGGAAAATCAGGATCCGGAATGTGACCTCGATTACGTTCCGAACGTAGCTCGTAAAGCTGATGTACAAGTAGCGATGTCCAACTCATTTGGCTTCGGCGGACATAACGCTACAATTGTCTTGAAGAAATACGAAGCATAAGGAGTCAGACAGTTGAGTGTAGAATTGAAGCAGTTACAACAGAAACTGAACATTCATTTTCGGAACAGACAGCTGTTGAAACAAGCGTTCACCCATGCTTCCTATGTGAACGAACACCGCTTCGGCCAGCACCAAGACAACGAACGCCTTGAATTTTTGGGCGATGCTGTGTTGGAGCTGACGGTGTCAGAATTTTTGTATCACCGATGTCCGACACGGCCCGAAGGGGAGTTGACCAAGATGCGTGCTTCCATCGTCTGTGAGCCATCTCTTGTCAAATTTGCTAACCAGCTTGGTTTCGGCAAGTATGTTCTGTTAGGCAAGGGAGAGGAGCTGACGGGAGGACGTACGCGTCCCGCATTGTTGGCGGATGTTTTTGAATCGTTCATCGGCGCGCTCTATTTGGATCAAGGCTTAGAGGTGGTGCGGGATTTTCTGCGTGAGCATATCTTCCCGCAAATCACGCTTGACGGCAAGCTGCAGACGAATGATTACAAGACACAGCTGCAGGAATTGACGCAGCATCACAATTTGGGTTCGCTCGAATATCGAATTATCGAAGAGCGCGGCCCAGCACATGAACGTGAATTCGTATCTGAAGTATGTATGGGTGACGAATGTTTAGGTCGCGGAGTTGGCCGCTCGAAGAAAGAAGCGGAACAACAAGCCGCGGCACAGGCGCTCGAGCAATTAGTCATTCCGAAATCATAACGTACTGTAAGGCCGGCGCGTGCGTCGGCCAGTTTCGCAGAAAGAGCAAAGAACAGCGCGCGAAGCGAGCGGAATTGGAGCTGCTTACAGGCTGGTTTTTGCTCTTTCTTTGTCCGAAGCTACGTTACCGCGCGGAAATTTGACAGCATGTCCATGCGACGATTCGGATTCGCGATATGGTACAATAATCGTTGAGGTGATCGTAGAACGATGTTCTTAAAAAGGTTAGAACTGGCGGGCTTTAAATCGTTCGCGGATCGGACGGAATTAGAGTTCGTCCAGGGAATCACCGGCGTTGTCGGCCCAAACGGCAGCGGAAAGAGTAATATCTCTGACGCAATCCGTTGGGTGCTCGGGGAACAGAGCGCCAAGTCACTTCGCGGCGGCAAGATGGAAGACATTATCTTTGCAGGCAGTGATGCGCGCAAAGCAGTGAACTATGGAGAAGTGTCCTTAACGCTCGATAACAGCGATGAGACACTTCCGCTTGATTTCAATGAAGTGACGGTGACACGTCGTGTGCATCGAAGCGGCGACAGTGAATATTTTATTAATAAGCAAGCTTGTCGATTGAAGGATATCACCGAACTGTTCATGGACACAGGAATCGGGAAAGAAGCATATTCCATTATCGGACAAGGCCGAATTGAAGAAATCCTCAGTACTCGTTCAGAAGATCGTCGTGGGATATTCGAAGAGGCGTCTGGGATTGTGAAATACAAGTCTCGGAAGCGAGACGCGAAGAAGAAGCTGGATGAGACCGAGCAGAACTTGCTCCGCATTCACGATCTTGTGGTGGAATTAGAGGATCAGATCGGGCCGCTTAAGGAGCAGTCTGAGAAGGCTAGACACTATAAGCAGCTTCGTGAATGGTTGAAGAACAAAGAAATTGCAGTTTACGTTCATCAAATAGAGGAGCTTCACATCACTTGGCAACAGGCAAACGAGAAGCTAGGACAGTTGAAGGAACGTGAATTGTCCTTGTCAACGGTAGTAAGCGAGCATGATGCCAAGCTGGAAGTGCACCGCATTGAGCTTCGCAAGCTGGAAGAGGAGCTGGAGAAGCTCCAGGCAACGCTTCTTCATTACAGTGAGGAGTATGAGAAGTGTGAAGGACAAGGCGAGGTTCTGAGGGAGCGCAAGCGGAATCTGACGTCCAATGAGCAGCAGATGAAGACAACGCTGACGACGACTTCGGAACGAATGCGTGCGAAGCAGTTGGAAGTGCAATCTGTTCGCGAGAAGCTGTTGGCCTTGCAGACTGAACTGGCTGAAATTCGCGGACTTATCGTTGCCGAAGAGACACGGCTTGCTGGCGTAGCTGGCGGGACAAGCTCAGACGCGGAAGAGAGCTTGAAGGGTCAGCTGCTCGAAGTAATGAATCAAATGGCGCAGCAGCGCAATGATATTCGCTACTATGACCAGCAGAAGGAATCCCTGCAAAAGCGTCTCGATAAAATGAATACAGCACGCAACAAGCGCGAGCAGGAGCAGAGGGATCTTCAGAAGAAGGTCGAAGATGCCAAGCGCCGCAGTGAAACGCTAACAGGAGATTTGGCGTACATTCGTAATCGTTATCTTACAGAGAGTGAGCAGTTGAAGCAGGATGAGTTGCTTCTCTCCGAGACGGAGCAGGCTGTGCGCAAATGGCAGCAAAAAGCCGATGCAATGGTGTCTCGTCGTGATACGATGCAGGAGCTGCAAAATGACTTTGACGGCTTCATGCTCGGCGTACGGGAAGTGCTTAAGGCTGCACGTCGACCGAATGGATTGCAGGGCGTACATGGTGCGGTTGCGGAATTGATCCGTGTGCCAGAGCAATTGGAGACGGCGATTGAGACTGCACTTGGCGCAGCCTTACAGCATATCGTTATGGAGAATGAGTCGGTATCGCGGAATGCCATCATGTTCCTGAAGCAGCGTCAATTAGGACGTGCGACATTCTTGCCGCTGGATGTTATTCGACCACGCTCCTTACATGAGACAGACCGTCGAATTGTGAATGGTACGGAAGGCTTTGTAGGTGTAGCGGCGGATTTGGTAAAGTCGGACGACATGTATGCAAGTATTGTCGGCAGCTTGCTCGGCAATGTGGTCATTGCGAAATCGCTGGAAGATGCGAACCGAATTGCGGCGAAGCTGCAGTACCGTTATCGTGTGGTGACGCTTGAAGGCGATGTTGTCAATGCCGGCGGCTCAATGACAGGCGGAAGCTTGAATAAGAAGAGCGCGAACCTGCTCGGACGCCAGCGTCAATTGGAACAGCTGGAAGCAGATATTAAGGAAGCTGATAAGCAGCTTGCCAAGCTGACGGAGACGTATACGGAGCTGAAGCAGCGCACAACGACAGGACTGAAGCGGCTCGATGACCTTCGCGAGCAAGGCGAAACGAAGCGCATCAATGAACAGCAGCTGACGAGCGAGATTGCGCAGCTGGAGAAGGAAGAACGCCAGTTGGCAGAAGCGCTCGAGGTGGAGCAGCAGGAGCTTACACACGCTGTGGAGGAGATGTCCACGCTAGACGCTGGGCGGCGTACCGCGGAGGCTCGGCTCGACGAGTTGAAGATTGATGAGGATCGTCTGCATGTCTCGATTGAGACAGCGGAATCTGCACGCAAGGCGAACGAGTCAGAGAAGGAAGTGCTGCAATCACAGCTTACGGACTTGAAGGTTCGCCAAGGGAAGCTCGATCAGGAATCTTTCTCGCTGCAGGAGCAGCTGACACGCTCTGAGCAGGAAGCCAAGGCGTACGAACAAGAGTATACGCAGTTGACGCAAGGGTTGATTCAGGTACAGATTGATCTGGAGACCGCTGAGCGTGAGACGATGAAGCAGACTGAAGACTTGAACCATTTCCATGTGAAGAAACAAGAAACGGGCAAGCAGATTGAGTTCAAACGTGCGGATCGTGCGCAATGTGTGGCAAGACTGGAGCTTGCAGAAAGCGATACGAAGGAGCAGCGTACGGAGCTGAAGCAAGTGGAGGAGTCGATGCGTCAGACGGAGATTCAAGCGAATCGCCTTGATGTTGAACTGGATAACTTGCTGCGCAAACTCAGTGAAGAGTACGAGATTAGCTTTGAACTGGCGAAGCATCGATACGTAGTACCTGAGAACATTGAGGAAGCGAAGCTGGAAGTGCGCGATCTGAAGAAACAGATTGCAGCACTTGGCGAAGTAAACCTTGGTGCGATCGATGAGTTTGAACGTGTGAATGAGCGCTATCAGTTCCTAAGTGAACAGAAGAATGATCTAATTGAAGCGAAGACGACGCTATATCAAGTTATCCGTGAGATGGATGACGAGATGTCGAAGCGTTTCAAAGCCACATTCGATGCGATCCGCAAGCAGTTCGTTGTCGTGTTCTCCAAGCTGTTCGGCGGTGGACGGGCTGATCTCGTTCTGATTGATCCGGAACATATACTGGAAACGGGGATTGACATTGTGGCGCAGCCACCAGGCAAGAAGCTGCAAAATTTACAGCTGCTGTCCGGCGGTGAGCGTGCCTTGACAGCAATGGCGCTGCTATTTGCGATATTGCATGTGAAGCCAGTGCCGTTCTGCGTGCTTGATGAGGTTGAAGCGGCACTCGATGAAGCGAATGTTACGCGCTTCGCCCAATATTTGCGTGAATTCTCCGAGCAGACTCAGTTTATCGTCGTCACACATCGCAAAGGGACGATGGAAGAAGCTGATGTACTGTACGGTGTCACGATGGAAGAGGGCGGCGTATCGAAGCTCGTATCCGTAAAGTTGGAAGATGACGAAGCAATCATTGCATAAGGGGCGGGGAAGGACATGAGTTTTTTTAAGAAGCTGAAGGAAAGCATCGCGGCAAAGACCGAGTCCGTAACGAATATTTTCAAGGAAGGCTTGGAGAAAACTCGCAAAGGGCTCGTGGAGAAAGTAACAGAACTTATTACGCGGCGCAAAAAGATTGATGAAGCTTTCTATGAAGAACTTGAAGAAATCTTAATCGGTGCCGATGTTGGCGTGACAACGGTTATGAACTTGATTGACGAGCTTCGCGATGAGGTGAAGAAGCGCAAAATCGAGGAAGCAGCTGAGCTGCAGCCGGTATTGTCTGAGAAGCTTGTCGGGCTTCTGCGTGGCGATGATACAAGCAAGCTGAATATGAATCCGAATGGCATGACGGTGATTTTGTTCGTCGGTGTCAACGGTGTCGGCAAGACAACTACGATCGGGAAGTTGGCACATCGGTTCAAGCAGGAAGGCAAATCGGTTCTGCTTGCGGCTGGAGACACATTCCGTGCTGGTGCAATTGAACAGTTGGAAGTATGGGGACAGCGTGCTGGTGTCGATGTTATTAAGCAGCAGGCAGGCTCTGATCCTGCTGCGGTCATGTTCGATGCAGTGCAGGCTGCGAAGCAGCGCAATGTTGATGTGCTGCTCTGCGATACGGCGGGCCGGTTGCAGAACAAGTCGAACCTGATGGAAGAGCTGAACAAGATCTTCCGTGTCATTCAGCGTGAAGTACCTGACGCTCCACATGAGGTGTTGATGGTGCTTGATGCAACCACAGGGCAGAATGCTCTCAATCAAGCGAAGCTGTTCGGCGAGAAGAGTGGGGTTACCGGTTTGGTGCTCACGAAGCTTGACGGTACAGCGAAGGGCGGTATCGTCATAGCAATCCGTCAAGAATTGAACTTGCCTGTGAAGCTGGTCGGACTCGGCGAGAAGATGGGGGATTTGCAGGAATTCGATTCCGAGCAGTTCGTCCATGCCTTGTTCGCAGGATTGATTGCAGAAGCAGAGCAAGCAGAAGATGAGCAAGCGGATGATCAGCAAGCTTAAATCGAATCTGAATACGGATAGAAGGCGTCCCATTTTGGGACGCCTTTTTTTTGCAAGATGATGCTGGTTGAAAAGAAGGAATGGTTTCTCTTACCTCTTGTTATCACAGGTATTTTGAATATGAGCTTGTATATGACGAATTCAAGTTTGTAGGGTGCTGCGCTGCGAAAGCGGCTGATTGGACAAATCAGGCAGAGCCTGAGCGTTTGATAATTGCCTGCATTCCCGAAAAGCAAAATGCGTACAGCCCTGGCATTGAACGTTAACAATACGAGTCAGTGCATAATCTATGGCAATTCCAGTACGCTGGAAGAAATGCTCAGTCCCGATCATCGTTGCCAGACCCGTTTTGTTCATGATCCCTTCAGGTTGGGGAGCAATGCCGGTTATCAGCACGATGCCTCCATGCTGGCGGATGCGACTGACGAATGTAGATAGATGCGCAGCGGCTGTTGTATCCATATACGGCACGCGCCCCATTCGCAAGATTAGTACACGAGGAGTTTCCTCGAATTGTGAGGACAGTGATTGCTCCAGCATATGAGCAGCACCAAAAAACAGCGTTCCTTCGATGCTTACGATACTAATTTGCGGGCACTTTCGTCCATCATTTACGACTCTCGCAGATACTTTGGCTTTTTGATCCTGCGGATCAGGAAGAACTTTATTCACTTTCACTTCTTCACTTATTCGTTTGATGAACAAAATAATGGACACCGCGAGCCCTGCTTGAACGGCGACTGTCAGGTTCGTGAACACAGTGAGCAAAAAGGTAATACATAAAATAAGTGAATCTGCCGTTTTGGTACGTGCAATCTTCGCAAATGTTTTACGCTCGCTCATGTTCCAGGCAACCATCATCAATATGGGTGCCATTGCAGCGAGTGGGATTGCCGAAGCATAAGGAGCAAGGAATAGCAGCACGAGCAGTACGACGATGGCATGCACCATCCCGGAAATCGGAGAAGCGGCTCCGCTGCGTATATTGGTTGCCGTACGAGCAATTGCACCGGTTGCAGGAATTCCCCCGAACAATGGTGCGATCATATTCGCAATGCCTTGCCCGATCAGCTCGCGATTGCTGTTGTGTCTTTCACCTGTCATGCTGTCGGCAACAAGCGCGGATAACAGAGATTCCACTCCGCCGAGCAGTGCAATGACGAATGCTGGCTGAAGCAGCAGAATGATACGATCCCAGCTTAGCGCTGGCCAGTGGAAAGCTGGAATGCCGCTAGGTATCGTACCGAACGTCGTTCCAATCGTAGCAACCTGATCAGGATACAACCAGGCTGCTGCCAAGCTGGCTAAGAGTAGACCGACTAGAGAAGCCGGGATCTTCGGCATAAACTTCGGCACGAGAAGGAGGGCAGCAAGACAAATACAGGATGTCAGAACACTGTAGATGTTGAACGCTGGGATATGATTGATCAGCTCGTGCATGTTGGCGATGAAGCTGTCCTGCTTCTCTAGATGAAGCCCTAAAAAATCGGCAATTTGACCTGTAAAAATAATGACGGCAATCCCTGAGGTAAAACCGATGGTTACAGGCCGCGGTATGAAACGTATCACGGCTCCTAAGCGCAGCAATCCCATCAATACAAGCATAATACCTGCAAGGAAGCCAGCGATTAGCAGGTTCTCAAATCCATATTGCATGACAATGGCGAACAAAATCGGAATAAATGCGCCGGTTGGGCCTCCGATTTGAAACTTGGATCCACCAAGCAACGAGATAAAAAATCCGGCGATAATCGTCGTATATAAGCCATATTCAGGCTTGACGCCGGAGGCTATGGCAAATGCCATGCCTAATGGGATGGCAACCACACCGACAATTAAGCCTGCAATCATATCTTTCTTGAATGATTGGAAGCTGTAGTTGGCATAGCGTCCGCACCACAACGGTTTCATGTATAATACCCACCATTTCTAAATATTTGATTATTTGAATATTTAAAATGATAAAGGTGTTTCGCATACCTGTCAAAGCGTATAGGAAGGGGTGTGGCATGCTTTTATACAAAAAAGAGAGGAAACAGGAGTCACGGACTCATATTCCTCTCTTTTTTAGGATGATTCTTGGTTTTTCATGTTTTTCAACATGGATATGGAATTGACTAAGTGATTGTTAAATATTTGCTTCGCGACTTCAAGTAAATCCTTGATCATTGGGTCACGCAAGGAATAAATGACAGAGGTTCCATCCTTAACGCCGTACACCACGTTTTTATTGCGCAGAACAGCCAACTGCTGCGATACAGAAGATCCCTCCGTGCCAAGTATGGCTTGTATCTCGTTAACCGTTTTATCCCCTTCACATAAGATCTCAAGTATCTTAATTCGCAAAGGATGCGCTAAAGCTTTGAAAAACTCCGCCTTAAAATGCTGAATATCCGGATACATGATGGCTTTCTCCCTTATTCACAATAAAAGAATTCAAAATAGGTTAGTGTTAGTTTACCACAAAACGAACGTTCGCGAAAAAGGGATTGCAAAATCAAGTTCAAATGGAGTTTATTTTAGAAAGAAATGTAAGCAAAATTCAATATACCATAAAATACTATAATTTATATTTTCAGATTTTATTGACAGTTAGATCAAATCTCAATATGATGTACAAGTGATAATGATTCTCAATATTGAAATGAAGAGTATTCAGCTTCATGTTGTACACCAGGGGGTAGTAACTTTGAAAAAGAAATATCAAGCGATACTGGCGATAGTATTCACCGTACTTCTTGTCGTGGGATGTGGATCTCAAGCAAGTGAGCGCAGTCAAGCCGGCGGAAGTCAATCAGCCGCTAAGGAGATAGAAGCCGCGCGAGAAATTAAGCACGAGCTCGGTACGACAGAGGTGAAAGGATCGCCGAAGCGGGTCGTCGTGCTCGAATTTTCCTTTGTCGATGCGCTTGCATCACTTGATTTGAAGCCTGTCGGCATTGCCGATGACGGCAATAAAGATCGAATCCTGAAGACGCTGGCAGATAAGATTGGAGATTATACGTCAGTTGGAACGCGCAAGCAGCCAAGCCTAGAGGTAATTAGCTCTCTGCAGCCGGATTTGATTATCGCAGATTGGAAACGTCATAAAGCGATTTATGAAGACTTGAAGCAAATTGCTCCTACAATCGTGCTGAAGAGTCTAGAAGCAAGCTATGAAGACAATTTGGCTTCCTTCCGGACGATAGCGGATGCCCTGAACATGAGTGAGGAAGGGAAAAAGCGGTTGGAGCAGCATAAGGATAAAATCAATGCTTTGAAGGCTCAAGTGCCGCCATCAGACGAGAAGCAGACCGTCATGTCGGCTGCTTTGCGCAAAGAAAGCTTCAAGGCGCATACATCATCCTCTTATGATGGCGCTGTATTGGAAAAGGTCAGTCTGATGAATGCGATACAGGATCCGAAGGAACCCTATGCGGAGCTAACATTGGAGCAATTGCTGAATATCAATCCCGATATTTTGTTCTTGATGAAGACAGACGGAGAGCAGACGATCTTGGACGAGTGGTCTGCAAATCCATTGTGGCAGGAACTGAAGGCCGTGAAGAACAAAAAGGTCATTGAAGTGGATCGCAATTTATGGACACGCTGGCGCGGCATTGTTGCCGGGGAATTAATGATGGAAGAAGCAATTTCGAAACTGTACGGCAGCGGGCAAGCGGCGAAATAATTTGTTCGACAGGAAGCGAGCGAGGTAGGCGTTACTTGTTAACGCCTACTTTTTGTCTGCCTAGGAACGAGAAAGAAGGAGGCATTGTAACGCATGACGGGATTACATCGCGGCGGAAGGCGCAAGGCGCTCGGCCTGTCACTGCTGCTTGGCTTCGTATTATTATTGATAGGGGTCATGATCAATGTGTCACTGGGCTCCTCCTCGATTTCATTTCCTACTTTGTTGAAAGCTTTGTTCTTCGTGGACAGAACGAAGGAGATGCTTATCGTGCAGGAGATTCGATTGCCCCGTGTGCTGATCGCAATTTTAATCGGTGCCAGTTTGGCAGTCGCAGGTACGATCATGCAGGCGATGACACGCAACCCGCTTGCTAATCCACAGGTGTTTGGCGTCAATGCGGGCGCTTCGCTCATAGTGGTAACGTCAACGGTATTCCTGCCGGAGCTGACGCAGCAGCAGCTTGTTTATTCCGCATTTGCGGGGGCGGCTCTGGGCGGCTTTATCGTGTATTTCATCAGCGCTGGTGGGGATTTGAAGCCGGCCCGACTCGCCATTGCCGGAATGACCGTCCATTTTTTTCTTTCGTCCATAACACAAGGATTGATCTTGTTTCACGAGAACACGACAGACAGCATTCTCTATTGGCTGGTCGGCGCGATAGGTAATCGGAACTGGCATCATGTCGGTGTGCTTCTTCCATGGGCAAGCATTGGCTTGTTGGGCGCTTTGGCTCTGTCGAAGCCGTTAACGATGCTGAGCATGGGGGATGATGTGGCAAGGGGGCTCGGGGCAAGAATCGAGGCAACGCGATTCGCCGGCGGTCTGCTCGTCATTATTTTGGCGGGAGGATCGGTGTCTGTTGCCGGCCCGATTGGCTTCGTAGGTCTACTGGTACCGCATATCGTCCGGCTGATGGTCGGCGTTGATCTGCGTTATGTGCTGCCTTGCTCCGCCCTGTATGGATCAGTTCTGTTGGTGTATGCGGATATTGTTTCGCGCTATATATCGTATCCGTATGAGGCGCCAATCGGGATTGTTACTGCCATGCTGGGGACACCATTCTTCTTGTACTTGGCATATGCAGGAGGGAAGCACAATGAATAGATCTGCAAATATGGCGCGCCGCCATCGGCTCGTCGTGCTCGCATTAGTTGTGCTGCTTCTCATCATGGGTCTGATCAGTCTTGGAGTGGGGGCGGTCTATATAACGCCGAACCAAGTGATCGAGACGATGTTGGGGCATAGCACAGACCATGCGTTCATCCTAGGCAAATACCGTTCGCCCCGAATCGTCTTGTCCGTTCTGGTGGGTGCCGGACTTGCTATATCGGGGGCTGTTCTGCAGGGCGTACTGCGGAACCCGCTGGCTTCTCCGGACGTCATCGGAATTACGAAGGGGGCAGGCCTAGCGGCTTGTGTAACCATTATTTTATTTCCCGAGTCATCGGCAGTCGCACTACCTTTATCCGCGTTTGCCGGAGCGGCTCTGGTAGCCCTGCTTCTATTTGCATTCGTATATAGGCGCGGAGCTCGTCCCACGACGCTGGCACTGACGGGCATAGTGCTTGGAGCGATGTGCGATGCAGGAATCCAGTACTTCATGTTCAAATATCCGGTCAGCGTCAATGCAGCACTTATTTGGCTTACCGGAAGCATATGGGGCAGAGGCTGGGACGAAGTGATGGGCGTGCTGCCGTGGATGCTTGCACTCATCCCGCTTGCGCTGCTGCTGTCTTCGAAGCTGGATGTACTGAGCTTGGGTGATGATGTAGCGACAGGCCTGGGAGAACAGGTGAAGTGGCTGCGCCTTGCGCTGGTGGCTGTTTCGGTAGCCTTGGCAGGCGCATCGGTGGCGGTTGTCGGCGCGATTGGCTTCGTGGGCTTGATCGCTCCGCATATGGCGCGCCGGCTTGTTGGCGCCAAGCATGGCATTCTCCTGCCCGTATCGGGCTTGTTAGGCGCCATCTTGGTGTTGACGGCTGACACGCTCGGACGCGCCATTGTTCCGCCAATCGAGTTCCCGGCAGGGTTAGTGACTGCTGTAATCGGTGCTCCGTATTTCCTCTACTTATTGCGCAGAGAGCGCAAGATTCGTTCCTAGCTCTCGTCGACTTTCATAGGTGAGATGTGGAATCTAATGATATAATAGCAAGTATATCGTTCCAGATAGGATGGTGAGCCTGTGGAATATGCGAGATTAAGTAAAGAGGTTTCTTACGCGCTTCGTCATGCACCATGGGAGTACGAGTTGGAGATGGATGAAGAGGGTTGGGTGGGGGTAGAACAACTTTCCCATGCACTTCATTTCAGCCATCCAGAGCGAAGTTTGCTGGAGACAGACTTTGTAAGGATGGTTGAGCTGTCAGACAAGAAAAGGTTCGAGGTGCTGGATGGAAGGATTCGAGCATTGTATGGCCATTCGATACCGCACAAAATAAAGAAAAGCGCAGCTCACCCGCCAGCCTTGCTGTATCATGGAACGTCTCGGCGCATCGTAGACCAAATACGCAGGGAAGGACTGCGTCCTATGGCGAGGCAGTATGTTCACATGTCTGCGGATCAAGAGACGGCCATGGTTGTAGGAAGACGTAAGGACAGCAGTCCTGTAATGCTTGTCATTGACGCGTCGAGAGCCGCGCATGAAGGAACTTTGTTCTATCATGGCAATCATACGATCTGGCTAGCTGATTTCATTGCACCGCAATATATAAGTGAATAAATGTGGATGAAGCAAAGACGGGGAGCCTGAAGTGGCCCTCCGTCTTGTTCATTATTACCAGGTTTCTTTTGCGAGTCAGGTGGAGTAAGGGGCATTGTCCTCCGAAATTGCAGCCCCTTGCTTGCGCCGTAATAAAAATCCTGTAACGGAAGACAACAGATACATCGTGCCGCCAACGATATATACAGCCTGTGCTCCCCAAATATCGGAGATTGTTCCAGCGAACAGTACAGAAACTCCGAACAATATGTATGAGATGGTGCTTTGAGCGGCAAAAACATGCGGCTGCTCATCAAGTGGGGTGATGTGCTGCACATAGGTACGCTGGGCAATATCTCGCAGCTGGTAAAATGGACCCATCAGAACTACGATAGCTAAAGCGACGAATGCTTGCGTATTCCATGCATACCCGTATACAAGCAAGCTAACTCCAAATGATCCGATCAGAATCGTGCCGACTAGATGTTTATGAATTCGTGCAGACAGTTTGAGTGTAAGGAGTCCGCCGATAATTGTTCCCGCATAATAGGCAGCATTAATATATCCCCACCAGGCTTCATCCTTATGAAGCACCTCTTGCGCGAAGACGAGTGTCACACCGCCAATCCATATTCCGCCTGCCACTCCTTCTAGAATGTCCATCCATGTAATGACGCGAAGCTTCGGATGTGTGAATAGGTAGGCCCAGCCGGCCATAATGGAATGAGATTTCTTATCTGTGCCTATACTTGATTCTTGATTATGCGACAATCGCAAGATACAGAGACAACCAAGAAAGAGAAGGCCTGCAGACAATTGAAGAACAAGGGAATGTCCAAGCTTAGCGACAAGAATTCCCCCCATAGTCCATCCAAGCAGAGACAGCATTTGCATGCTGGTTGATACAAGGCTATTGGCATGAACTCTCTTATCCTCTTCAACTAAGCGTGGATATAAAGCGTTTGCCGCTGCAGAAGCGCAGCCTTCCACGTATCCGATGCAGACTATGGCACAGAAAGAATAGGCGAGAAATAGTGTTGTCGATAACATTGATGCAAGTGGCGAGATAGAGAAGGCGACAACGGCTGATAATGCGAATTGCAAAAGCAAAAACAATCGCGTAACATGAGCGATACTCATGCGGCGGTACCAGATTGGCAGCATGAAGCTGCTCGCCAGAATCGCCATTGAACGGACAAAGGACACGGCTCCGGCAAAGGCAGCCGAATCCGTCATTTGGTAGACTGCTGCAATCAATGTCATCATATACAGAGAGCCTGCAAGATTAGCGAAGGATCTGCTGGATAGAAGCGAGTAGAAAGAGCGATTCAATGCGTCTCACATCCTATGCAATTTCATAATTTTAACATTATAGCACGGATGAACTTTCTTTTTAATAACTATTTTAAAAAAATAATAATACTAGACTAGAAAAATTGAAGCTATCATCATTCCGTTTTGTTTCTCTTATAATGGAAGGTCGCTTTCAATAACACATTAACGTCCTTCGATGCTTTCAGAATGCCAAACACTTCCACCTTGCTAAACGCTCCCTGTTAAACTTCAATACGCCCATCACTGAATATGTAATGTGCTCTTCATCTCTTTCCTATCACTAGCATGGCTGTCTAGCTGATTGCGTATGACAATATGATTGTACCGCCCTCTTGCCTTCAATCCAGTCGTGCTTCGATTTTGGATAAATGCTCGAGCATGCGGTGAGACGCGAGTTTGTCATCCTGCGCGTCAATTGCCTCGTAGATTCGCCGATGCTCTTCCAGAAGCTGAGTGGTGGAGGAACGCTCTCCGAACAACCACATCCGTCTAGTCTCGCCCATATGCTCAGCACATTTCTGATGGAACATTTGCAGCATCGGAATAAGCACTTCATTGTGACTGGCCTCAGCCAGCCGAACATGGAACAGGAAGTCATCATGCTGACTAGCTTCTTCATCCTCCAGATGCTTCTCCATACGATGCAGACACGCAGCCATAGCCTGCAAATCAGCGGATGTACGTCTTTTGGCTGCGAGTCCGGCTGATCCAACCTCTATCATTTTACGAACCTCGATCAGTGACTTCACAGACTCCACATCGGTTAGCCATCCTTGGAGCTGCTCAGATGGTGTTTGCTCATACTTACGTACAAAGGTTCCGCCGCCGTGACGGATATCAAGCCAGCCCATTGCCTTGAGTGCGCTGAGGGCTTCACGTATGGTAGAACGACCTACTGCATATTGTTGAGCAAGTGCTTCGACAGAAGGCAGCTTGTCGCCGGGCATATATATTCCTCCACGCAGCTGCTCTAGTAAATGTTCTTGAATAAGCTCCGAGCCTTTTTTTAATCGAAATTCGCTCATGTTGCTGTAAACCTCTCTTTCTGAAATATTAAATCAAAAATAATAAATATTATAAAATTATTTTTCGAAATCGAGTGACATTTGTCTCAATCATACGTTATAATATGCCAAAAGTCATCAGATGACCTGAACAATTCAGCAGATGTGGAGGAGAGTGTTGAATCGTTCACTTCAGATGTTGACTTGGATCCAAGACACCAAGGAGGAGTTCATTCATGATAACGATTGAAGCACGCGAGCGGCTGCTCAAGCTGCTTGGGCCAGAGCGGTATCGCGATGATAAGGAGAGCTTGGTCACGCATTCTTATGATGCCACACCGATGATGCAGTCTCTGCCTGATGCTGTTGTATATCCGGAATCGACAGCAGATGTGCAGGAGATCTTGCGCACGGCGAACGAATACCGTATTCCCATTGTTCCTAGGGGCGCTGCAAGCAACCTGTGCGGCGGAACTGTCCCTGTAGCAGGGGGAATCGTCGTAGCCATGACTCGTATGAATAAGCTCATTGAAATGGACACCGAGAACCTTACAGCAACCTTCCAGCCTGGCTTGAACACGAAGACGTTCCATCGGGAAGTGGAGAAGCGTGGACTGTTCTATCCGCCTGACCCAAGCAGCATGTCCATCTCAACCTTGGGCGGCAATATCATGGAAGGGGCCGGCGGTCTGCGCGGTTTGAAATACGGAACGACGAAGGATTATGTGATTGCACTCGAGGCGGTACTGCCGAATGGCGAAGTGATCCGCACGGGAGGCAAGTTGTACAAGGATGTAGCAGGCTATGATCTAACGAAGCTGTTAGTAGGCTCCGAAGGAACGCTTGCGTTGATTACAGAGGCAACGGTTAAATTGCTGCCCGCACCGGGTATCCGCAAGACAATGCTCGTATCCTATAAAGATATTTATGCTGCTGCCCGCAGCGTGTCACGGATTGTAGGCGCAGGCATCATCCCAGCAACACTTGAATTCATGGATCAGCCGACGATTCGCGTAGTTGAGGAGTATAATCATATCGGGCTTCCAATAGACATGCAGGCAGTTCTGCTTATTGAACAGGACGGTCAAGATGAGAACGTTGTCATGCGCGATATGGAAGCGATTGCGAAGATATGCAGTGAGGAAGGTGCAGATCGCGTTCAGACTGCGAAGGATGAAATCGAGGCTGAACAGCTGATGAAGGCACGCCGCAGCGCATTGTCCACATTGGCGCGTATTCGCCCAACGACAATTTTGGAGGATGCGACCGTACCGCGCTCGAAGATTGCGGAAATGGTACTGGCCATCAATCGTATTGCAGAGCAATATGGGGTGAATATTTGTACGTTTGGTCATGCGGGAGACGGCAATCTTCATCCAACCTGCCCGACAGATGCACGGAATGAGGATGAGATCCACCGTGTTGAGCAAGCGTTCGCGGACATTTTCGAGGAAGCGATTCGCTTGGGCGGCACGATTACCGGTGAGCACGGAGTTGGAACGGTAAAGGCTCCATATCTTGAATGGAAGGTTGGACCTACAGGCATCGATGTGATGAAAGGCATTAAGCAAGTGTTCGATCCGAATGGAATTATGAATCCAGGCAAGATATTTGCTAAGGCTGCTCGCAAAAGGCTGGTGGTTTCCCGATGAGTCAACAACAACTAGAGAAGACAAACAATCCGCTGCAGAAAGAACTCGTGAAGACGCTCGATTATGAGCAGTTGATGAACTGTATGCGCTGTGGATTTTGTCAGCCGACTTGCCCGACTTATCAAGAGACTGGATTGGAAGCTGCTTCCCCTCGTGGACGAATCGCACTCATGAAGGCAGTAGCAGATGGCATTATGGAACCGGATGAATCTTTCCAGAAACAGATGAACTTGTGCTTGGGCTGTAGAGCCTGCGAGCCTGTATGTCCGTCGGATGTGAAATACGGTCAGCTGCTTGAGCAGACGAAAGAAGCCATGCATGCGCACAATAAGCCGCCGGTTGCAGTGAAGGGATTGAATCGCATCGCGCGACCTGTATTTATGAAGCACAATCGTCTGTTGCGGATGAGTAAGCTTCTGCAAACGTATCAGCGTTCGGGATTGCAGGGTTTTGCACGGAAGAAGAACTTGCTGCGCTGGCTTCCTCCACAAATGCAAATGATGGAGCGCATCCTGCCTGAAGCGGACAGCCAAGGTGTAGTGAATCGGGCTGGTGGCCGTCACTTCCTGGCCAAAGGCGAAAAGCTCGGCACAGTAGGGTTATTCCGTGGGTGTATTATGGACGTCTTGTTCACTGAAACGAATGTGAATACAATCCGATTGCTAACCGAATCCGGCTATGATGTCATCATTCCGGAATCCCAAGGCTGCTGTGGAGCTTTGTTCGCTCATGGCGGAAGTGATACGGCTACAGCTAGGGATTTGGCGAAGCAAAATATTGAGGCGTTCCGTGATGCGGGTGTTGATTATATTGCCTCAAATGCAGGCGGATGTGGAGCGTTGCTTGTAGAGTATGATCATTTGCTGAAAGAAGAGTCGGAGTGGGTAGAGCCAGCTAAGAAATTTGCCAAGCAAGTGAAAGATATCAGTGATTTGCTTATGCGTTCACAGCGTTGGAGCAATCTTCCGGTAATGCCGCAAGGCAACTGTGGGACTGCTGAATCATCCGAACCATCTGAAACGGTAACCTATCAGGATTCCTGCCATTTGCGGAACGTTATGCGGGCTTCCAATGGGCCAAGACAGCTTATTCGCCGCATTCCTGGCATCCGATACAAAGAGCTGGAAGGCGCGGATGTATGCTGTGGATCCGCTGGTATTTACAACATTGTACAGCCAGACATGGCTAACTCGATTGTTGATCGGAAGATGGATGCTGTTCGCGAGACACAGGCTTCGATTATCCTGACAAGCAACCCGGGCTGCTTAATGCAAATGAAAGTAGGCGTAGAACGGGATGGCGTAGCTGAGCAAGTGAAGGTCATGCACGTCGTAGACTATTTTGCGGAAAAGATGTTGAAGTAATATTTCAGATTATCTATAATAATCTTGTAATTATATTTTAATGACATACTAACAGACATCCATGTAGTCAATTGGCGGGGACGATTGACTTCATCGTAGGAGGGGTTAAATGTGAACGTCATTCCACTTAATGAAGCATGGGCGGAGCCGATGTGCGAGTTGTGGAACCGTGAACTGGGCGACCTGTTCCCAATGAGACAACAGCTGTTCGTGCAAAATAGTTTTCGAGATGTAAACGTTTACTTGCCTGGCTCCTGGATCGCCCAAGATTCAGATGGCAGACTTCTAGGATTTATCATCGCGAAGAAATGGCAGGAAACAGAGCGCGAGATGAAGCTAGGAGAAGGAGGAGGCTGGATTCAGGCACTTGTCGTTCGTTCCGAAGCAAGGGGGAAGGGGATAGGTTCTGAATTGCTCGGACGGGCTGAAGAGGCATTGCGTGAAGCTGGCGCGTCTCAAGTATTCATCGGACGTGATCCGTGGCATTATGTTCCGGGCCTCCCGAAAGCGTTGTCAATGCACCGTCAATGGCTAGAGAAGAGAGGATTCAAGCAGCTCTATGAGGTTAGCGACATGCTGTCCTCAGATGAGACCGATCTGATAGTGACTCCAGAATTTGCAGATGGAGCGATCGTGAAGTTGCTCACGCCTGAGGACGAGGAAGAAATGTTGACATTTTTCCGTCGCTGCTTCCCAGGCAGATGGCTGTATGAGGCACAATGCTATTGGGAACGTGGAGGACAGGGAAGAGAATTCATCGGATTGTTCCAAGGCAGTGAAATGATCGGCTTCTGCCGGGTCAATGACGAGCATTCTCCGCTGATTGCGCAGAATACGTATTGGGCGCCATTGTTCGAAGAGCCGCTTGGCGGTATTGGGCCGCTTGGTGTTGATGATCAGTATCGCGGCAAGGGATACGGTCTTGGTCTGGTCAAGGCGGGAATCGCTGAATTGCAGCAGCGCGGCATGCGCCAGCTAGTCATTGACTGGACGGAACTGGTCGACTTCTATGCGAAGCTTGGATTCCATACGTGGAAGAGCTATGACCTTATGAGCAAGGCCTTGTAAATTGTGAGTTCAAAACGACGAACCGAACGATAGTGCGGTGAACAATGAAACGCGTGGAAGACGGATTGAAAGATATGGATAAGAATCTTTGATCATTGAGCCTCCACTAGATCAACTTTGCTCAGAACGAGGTTGAGTAAGTCTTTGGAACAACGATAAGGAACCCCGGCAGAACCATACGTGCTGGGGTTTTTGTCTATAATGGGATGATAAATGTTACATATTACGTAATCCTTGCGGGCTCTTCTCCCTTTCTCACTCTTTATTTCTAGCCAATTCCAAGCAGGCAGGGCAGCTTCATCTTCGCGGCTTGTGCAGCTGCACATTATTGACGTATTGTTCATTTATGTGGCGTCCAATCAATATGATGCGGCCGTTCAGTATTTAAATGATACAAGAGAAAGCATTCGATTTATGAAGAGTCAGCGCAAATAAAATAGGTAAACTCGCTTAAGTCCTTCCTTCTCACCGACACTATCTGATGTGCATATAATGTGATCCGCCGTGAAATATGGGCGTATGCACAGCAGGCAGCTAGGAATGCCGCGGGGAGGGATGACTATGAAGTGGAGCCGTAATATATCCAGTGAGGAGTGGGCAAGCGTAATTACCCACGCAGTTGGATTATTGTTCAGTGTGTGGGCATTAGGCGTGCTTATCAGTGCCGCGTGGGAGCGCGGGACGTCGGCGCATATCATCGGAGCTTCAATATATGGGATTACTTTGATTATGATGTTTACAACCTCGACGATTATGCACGGCTTGCCGGAGGGCAGATCGAAGTACAGATTTACAATCCTTGATCATATGGCAATCTACTTATTTATTGCGGGAACGTACACTCCCTTCCTGCTCGTCGTGCTGCATGATGAGTTCAGCCAACAGCTGCTAGGATTAATATGGGGGACTGCGATCGCAGGAATTATATACAAAGCATTCTATACAGGACGTCATATGTGGTTCTCTACGATTGCCTATGCAATTATGGGGTGGCTGATGATAACGGTATGGGACAGCTTGGTGCAGGCGATTCCTTTTGAAGGTGTTATGCTGCTGGTGATTGGGGGAGTATGCTATACGGCAGGCATCCCATTCTTTGTGTGGCACCGGCTTCCTTATCATCATGCGATTTGGCATCTGTTCGTATTAGCAGGCTCTGTCCTGCACTTTGTATGCATTTACCGTTATGTAATCTAGGTTAGAGGCGGGCAGAAACACTGAGATCTGGGTCTCAAAAAAAAAATTCCACCATGTTAAGGTTCATCCCTTGACATGGCGTTGTGAATTCGGTAAGATAAGAAACGTCGATGGGCTGTAAAGTGTTTTTCCTTTACGAAAGGAGTGGCCCGTATGAACGAGGAACAGGTACTGGCTAAGACGAACCGAATTAATATGCTGTTCGACTTCTATGAACCACTGCTCACAGAGAAGCAGCAGACGTTCCTGAAATGTTACTTTCAAGATGATTTTTCACTAGGCGAGATTGCAGCCGAATTCGGTATCAGCCGCCAAGCGGTGTATGAACATATTAAGCGGGCGGAGCAGACGCTCGAATCTTATGAGAGCAAGCTCGGCTTGCTGTCGAAGTTCGAACGTCGGACAGAGATCGTAATGGCGCTGCAACGTGCAATGGACGATATGGATAGCATACCCGACCCGCAGCGCGCGGAACTGCAGACGATTGTCCGTGAACTGCAGGCGTTGGATTAAGGGAACGGGGTGAGATAATATGGCATTTGAAGGATTAACGAACCGATTACAGAATGTATTCAGCAAGCTGCGCGGCAAAGGCAAGGTTGGTGAAGATGACGTCAACGAAGCGATGCGCGAGGTACGCCTGGCGCTGCTCGAAGCGGATGTTAACTTCAAAGTCGTTAAGGAATTCATTGGCAAGGTGAAAGAGAAGGCCGTAGGTCAGGAAGTGATGAATAGCTTCACACCGGGCATGGTCATTATCGACATCGTCAATAAGGAATTGACGGAATTGATGGGTGGTACAGCTGCGAAGCTGGCCAAGGCCAACAAGCCGCCAACTGTCATTATGATGGTCGGTCTCCAAGGTGCTGGTAAGACGACTACTTCAGGCAAGCTTGCGAAGATGCTGCAGAAGCAGAATCATAAGCCGCTTCTTGTCGCTGCCGATATTTATCGACCAGCTGCGATTAAGCAGCTTCAAGTGGTTGGCGAGCAGATTAAGGTTCCGGTATTTGCACTTGGTGACCAAGTGAGTCCGGTAGAAATCGCTCGTCGCGGTTTGGAGCATGCGAAGGAGAATAACCTTGATTATGTCATTATCGATACTGCAGGTCGCCTGCATATCGATGAAGCATTGATGGAAGAGCTGAAGCAAGTTCATGCTACAGCGAAGCCAGATGAAGTGCTGCTCGTCGTTGACGCGATGACAGGTCAAGATGCGGTCAACGTTGCAGAGAGCTTCAACCAACAGCTTGAGCTTACGGGTGTTGTGCTGACCAAGCTCGATGGCGATACGCGTGGTGGTGCAGCCTTGTCTGTTAAGGCAGTTACGGGTTGCCCAATCAAATTCGCTACACTCGGTGAGAAGATGGACGCGCTTGAACCGTTCCATCCAGAGCGGATGGCATCACGGATTCTCGGCATGGGGGACATGCTCTCCTTGATCGAGAAGGCGCAAATGAACATCGACACAGAGAAAGCCAAGGAAATGGAAATGAAGATGCGCAACGCAGCCTTCACATTCGATGATTTCCTTGAGCAGATGCAACAAGTAAAGAAGCTCGGTCCTATCGATCAGATTCTGGATATGATTCCAGGGATGAATAAGGTGAAGCAAAATGCGAACCTGAAGGTGGATGAGCGTCAAATGGGTCGAATCGAAGCGATTGTCCGTTCGATGACGAACGAAGAACGCCAAGATCCAGATCTAATTAATCACAGCCGTCGTAAGCGGATTGCAGCGGGCAGCGGAACTCAGTTGGCTGATGTGAACCGTCTTATCAAGCAATTTGATGAGATGCGCCGGATGATGAAACAGTTCTCCGACATGATGGGTCCGAAAGGCCCTAAGATGATGAAGAACTTGAAGAGTAAAGCAGGCAAGGCTGGTAAAGGAATGAGATTTCCTTTCCGTTAATGCATAGACGAGCGCAGTTTTTATAATCGCTCGATTGATTATTCGAATTCCGTTAAGGAGGTGAATTTCGTGGCAGTACGTATCCGTTTGAAACGCATGGGTGCTCATAAAGCACCATTCTATCGTGTAGTTGTATCCGATTCCCGTTCCCCGCGTGACGGTCGTTTTATCGAGGAAATCGGTCATTACAATCCGGTAGCACAACCAGCAGTCGTTAACATCGACGAGGAAAAAGCTTTGAAATGGTTGCAAACTGGTGCTCAAGCATCTGACACGGTTCGCAACTTGCTCAGCCAAGCTGGCGTAATGAAGAAGTTCCATGAACTGAAACACCAGAAGTAATCTAACCGTTCGGAGGGTCGCGAATGGAAGAGTTAGTGTCAGTAATTGCACGCGCTTTGGTCGATCATCCGGAGGAGGTCCGTGTGGACGTCGTGGAGAAGGACCATGTCATCGTGTATGAGCTTCACGTTCATCCTGACGATGTCGGAATGGTTATCGGGAAGCAAGGTCGTATCGCTAAGGCGCTTCGCACGGTCGTCACGTCGGCAGCTGTTAAAGTTCCAAAACGAGTTGCCGTGGACATTATTTCATAATTGCACGCAAGAGGGTTAGGATGAAATCCTAGCCCTTTTTCGTATGCATGAGGCTGAATGTGTTA
Organism: Paenibacillus suaedae; assembly: GCF_032337355.1. Taxonomy (NCBI): domain Bacteria; kingdom Bacillati; phylum Bacillota; class Bacilli; order Caryophanales; family Paenibacillaceae; genus Paenibacillus; species Paenibacillus suaedae. The sequence continues at coordinate 725,224 of NZ_JAVYAA010000002.1, read as the reverse complement.
CACTAGAAAGAAGATATTCGAGGTTGGACCTCCGAATATTTACGATAGATTGAATGAATGGTGATTATCAACGGCAGGAGGATAAGTCATGGCTCAAAGAATGTTTAATGTCGGCAAATTGGTCAATACGCACGGCATTCGGGGTGAAGTAAAAATTATCCCAACAACAGATTTCCCGGAGGAACGCTTCGCTCAAAAGAGCGAGTTAGTTCTGCAGCAACCGAACTCCAATAACAGTGTATCCGTTACCGTTGAGCGGTCGCGTTTACATAAAAATATGTACATCATTAAATTTGTGCAATTCGACAATATCAATGAGGTTGAGAAATATAAAGGTTGGATGCTGAAAGTAAGCGAAGAGCAGCTGGATGAGCTCGATGAAGACGAATATTACTACCATGAGATTATTGGTTGTAAAGTCGTGACAGACGAAGGCGAAGACCTTGGAATCATTGACGAGATACTGTCTCCAGGCGCGAATGATGTCTGGGTTGTGAAGCCTGCGAAAGGAAAATCAATCTTGATTCCGGTCATTGATGAAGTTGTGCTTACGGTTGATGTGCAGGAGAAGGTCGTAACGGTTCATATTATGGAAGGACTTATTTAATATGCGTATCGATGTGTTGACCCTTTTCCCAGAGATGTGCGAAGGGGTATTCGGATCCAGTATATTAGGGAAAGCGCGTGAGAATGGACATGTTGTTATTAACACGGTCAACTTCCGCGATTATTCCGATAATAAGCATCAAACTGTTGACGATTATCCGTATGGCGGTGGCGGTGGTATGGTGTTAAAACCGCAGCCGATCTTTGCGGCGGTCGAAGATTTAATGGTGAAGGCAGCCGAAGAACGGGCTTCAAGAATAGCAGAACCGATGGGTAGTCACGAGAAAGCTGCAAAACCACGCGTTATTTTAATGTGCCCGCAAGGAGAGCGTTTCACGCAGAAGAAAGCAGAGGAGCTTTCACAGGAGTCCCATTTAATATTCGTGTGTGGCCATTACGAAGGATATGATGAGCGCATTCGCGAGCACTTGGTGACGGATGAACTATCTATAGGGGACTATGTATTGACAGGCGGTGAATTGCCCGCAATGACCGTGGTTGATTCTGTTGTTCGTCTGCTTCCTGGCGTGCTGGGCAATGAGATGTCTGCGGTAACGGATTCGTTCAGTACAGGACTGCTTGAATATCCGCATTATACCCGTCCTGCACAGTTCCGCGATTGGAAGGTTCCTGATGTACTCATCAGTGGCCATCATGCCAATATAGAGATATGGAGACGCGAACAGGCTCTGAAGCGGACGCTGGAACGGCGTCCTGATTTGCTGGAGCATGTGGAGCTGAGTAAGGACGACCTGAAAATAGTACAACGCTTGAAAAGTGATGCCGAGCGAAGCAACGCTTAATGAGAGCTAACCGGTTCAATGAGTGGATTGGTGAATAGACTGCTCCACCATAAATGACTGAGATTCTATGTACGATGGACATAAAATCTCAGTCTTTTTTTATTGGATTCATTCGTTACGCGTATAAGCCCAATTTGCATAACCGTTGTTTACGAAAATAATAAATAATGGGGACAATATTGTTCATAGGTCGCATGTAACATGGGACATCATGAATTCCAATGAAGTGAGGCAAAGTTATGAGTAAAAATGAGATTCGTAAGAATGGATTGCGGTTGTTTATTGCGATGCCACTGCCGAAGTCTGCTGTTCAAGTATTGGAAGATTGGTGCACAGCAGGGAAGCAGCACTGGCAATTTGCGAAATGGGTACACCCGCAGGATCTTCATATTACGCTCCAATTCCTTGGGGCGGTAGATGAGCATGTTATTGAGCGGATTGCACATGTATTGAAGGAGGTGTCCAGAGGGGGCGCTCCAATTGATCTGCAATTCGATGGCGTGGGAAGCTTTGGGACAAAAGAAGCGCCCCGTGTTCTATGGGCTGGTCTAGGAGGGGCAATCGACAAACTGCGACAATTGCACCATAGCGTTACAGCCGCTACTTCGCCTTTAGGATTCGAACCGGAGGAACGCCCTTATCGCCCGCATATTACGCTGGCCCGCAAGTATCGCGGAGGGGAAGGTCAGCCCTTCACCATGAACAGCGAACCACTTCCTCCGAATCAATGGACGGGTGAAGAGATCGTGCTGTTCCAGACACATATGAATCAAAGTCCTATGTATGAGCGTTTGCATACTTTTACTCTGGGTCAAGGATAGTCTAATGTACATGTGCTGCAATCATTGGGTCAGGCCTCGTTAATACGACGTCTTGAAAAACAGGTCTATCCTCACGTATATTTTCCAATCTTACACATTTATAATGGAGTCACCATTTTAAGCATGTCGAAAATGGTTGAAAAAGCAATATAAATTGTGAATGGAGGGATATCGTGGAGAGATATGCTTCGCGTATCGGAACGCTGCTGCTTCTGATTACGACCATGCTTTTGGTCGGTTTTTCAAAGCCGGATGATACGCGAAAGGCGACGTGGATATGGCAGGCGGAGAGAATAGAGACAGAATCGGAGCAACTGATTGATTTTGCCAAAAAGAATCGCATTAATGTAATGTATCTGCATATGGATATGACGATTCCAGAAGCATCATATCGGCGCTTTCTGAAGCAGGCAAGTCAAGCAGGAGTTGAAGTGCATGGCTTGGCAGGGCATCCCTTATGGGCTTTGCGTGAATATCGGGACAAGATGATGAAGTTGACAGAGTGGGTTAGCGCTTATAATCAGCATTCTGCTGCGGATGAGCGTTTCAAGGGGCTGCATTTGGATGTTGAGCCCTACGTGCTTCCAGATTGGGGAGATGATCAGCCATCGATCATTCGCTCTTGGACGGCGAATATGAGCGATTGGCTGAATGCTGTCAAGAGCCGCAGCGATTTAGAGCTCAGCGTCGACATGCCGGTATGGTTTGACTCGATCACGGTTCCAGATGCACAAGAGACATCGTTGTCGGAATGGATCATTCGCCGTTTCGATCATGTAACGTTAATGGCGTACCGTCAGCAGATAGAAGGCGGGAACGGAATTTTGGAGCTTGTCCAGAATGAAATAGAGATCGCAGACCGTGTCGGGACACCGATATGGATTGGGGTCAACACGAAGCCAATGAAGGAAGCTCACACTACCTTCTATGATGCGGGTGTGCAGGAAATGGAGTCGGTGTTGAATCAGGTTCAGGAGCGGCTGCGGCATCATTCCTCCTTCACAGGAGTTGCCATCCATGATTATCGTTATTGGAATCATATGCTGGAGAGAGATGGTCAACCAGGGGATCCCCCAGGGCCAGAGCCTGACCCAGTTCCAGAACCAAAACCAGATCCAAAGCCAGATCCGAATCCTGATCCAGGGGAGATTACGGTTCCGATGCCGCCTCCAATTGATCGTACTGGAACCATTATTGGAACCTATGTATGGCAAGCGGAGTTAGCGATAAATCAGTCTGATGACATCATTGAATTTGCGAGGGAAAAGGGAATCAACTTTTTGTATGTTCGCTTGGATCTTCAGCAACCGTTTGAAGCGTATCGTGAATTTGTGAAGAAAGCGCATGATGCTGGAATCGAGATGCATGCTATGGGTGGACATCCAGGCTGGGCGTTGACAGAGAGCAGACAGCGGATATCGAAGCTCGTTGATTATGTCAAACGCTACAATCGCGCTGCTGCGCCTGAAGAGCGCTTCTATGGCATTCATTTGGATGTAGAGCCTTATGTACTTCCGCAATGGCGCAGTGATAAGGACGAGGTCATTGCACAGTGGGTGGACAATATGGCGTTTTTTGTCGAATCGACCAAGTCTGATTCTCAGCTTGAGACGAGTGTCGATCTCGCAGTGTGGCTGGATCGAACCTTTATTCCGGGGAAGTCGGAAATGTCGGTTAGTGAATGGATGATAGGGCGTATGGATCATGTGGCATTGATGGCGTTCCGTAATATGGCTGGGGGCAGCAATGGAATTGTTGCTGTGGTGAAGCAGGAGATGCAGATGGCGGATCGGTTAGGCAAACGTCTCGTAGTTGCAGTGGAAATGAAGGAGAGTTTTGAAGGCGCGCATGTTTCTTTTTATGAGAAGGGTGCTGAAGAGATGCTGAAGCAGTTGGACAAGCTTCCAGAGATGCTTGCAGATCACCATTCTTATACCGGTTATGCGGTGCATGCCTATGATTATTGGAAAGAAGCCATGCCTTGAAAAGGCGCTTGTGTTCTATTCGCTCATATGCTACAATTAATTTCGTTGTTTGGAATACGGTGGTCCTCTGCATACGATGAGGCGAATGCACTAGGCATGCTGAGATGCAAGAACACCTGTGTGGAAGGAGGGAGTCCTAGATGAATATCGTACAAGCGATTACGCAAGAACAGCTTCGCAAGGATATTCCAAGCTTTCGTCCCGGCGATACTTTGAAGGTTTATGTTAAAGTTATCGAGGGATCTCGCGAGCGTATCCAGTTGTTCGAAGGTGTTGTTATTAAGCGTCGTGGTGGCGGAATCAGTGAAACGTTTACTGTTCGTAAAATTTCCTACGGTGTAGGTGTTGAGCGTACGTTCCCGCTTCATACTCCGAAAATCGATAAAATCGAAGTGGCTCGCCGTGGTAAAGTGCGTCGTGCGAAGCTGTACTATCTTCGCAATCTTCGCGGTAAAGCAGCGAGAATCAAAGAAATCCGTTAAGGAACAACCGGGGGGCTTGCTTGACTGCAAGCTCCCTTTTGCTATTTGTATGGATTGGAGTGCGCAATGCGCATGACGTGAACTTCAAATACGCATCCTAGGAGAAAGCGGGGCACAGCGAATGGATCAAAACGACCAATTGATGGAACCGAATACGCCGGAAGAAACGGCTGAAAAGCCGGCCAGCCCGAAGAAAAACGAATTGTTGGAATGGATTAAAGCGATTGCGATAGCTGTTGTCCTTGTCGTTGTCGTAAGATGGTTGCTGTTCGCTCCGTTTATAGTTGATGGTCCTTCGATGGAACCTAACTTCTGGACGGGTGAGAGGCTCATCGTGAATAAGATCTTGTATGAGTTCAGACAGCCTAAGACAGGAGAAGTTGTTGTATTTCACGTTCCACAAGAGAACCGCGATTTAATTAAGCGTGTAATTGGTGTTGCCGGTGATACGATCGAATATCGCGGTGATGATTTGTACGTTAACGGCAAGAAGGTAGAAGAGACGTACATACAAGAAGCAATAGATCAAGCTCATAAAAATGATATGTTATATAATGACCGTAATTTCCCAAGTGATTCGACTCAGCCGAACAAAGTTCCAGAAGGACATATCTTCGTCATGGGTGACCATCGGAGCAACAGTACCGATAGCCGCATGCTCGGATTTATTCCGTTGAAAGATGTCATTGGACGCGCAGACGTCATCTTCTGGCCAATCTCGCATGTTAAGTTGATTCAACATCATTAGTTGAGTTACGGCTGCCAAGGAGGTGGATAGCGATGTCAATCCAATGGTTTCCGGGTCATATGACGCGAGCGCGACGTCAGATCCAGGAGAAGTTAAAACTGATAGATGTAGCGATCGAACTGTTGGACGCGCGCCTGCCTGTGTCGAGCCGCAATCCAATGATTAACGATATACTCAGCAATAAGCCGCGCCTTATTATTCTGAACAAAAGCGATCTTGCAGATCCAGACGTAACGGCGAAGTGGATGAAATATTTCCGCAATGAAGGTCACGCTGTAATTGCTGTCGATGCGTCAACAGGAAGCAATGTATCGCAGATTCCTGAGGCAGCGCGCAAGTTGCTCGAAGAGAAGTTCCAGAAACAAATTGCAAAGGGAATGAAGCCGCGTCCAGTACGTGCATTGATTGTTGGAATTCCAAACGTAGGGAAGTCTACACTCATCAACAAGCTGGCTGGTAGATCGGTAGCTGCAACTGGCGATCGTCCTGGCGTTACTAAGGGTCAGCAATGGATTCGTGTAGGCTCCGAAATGGAACTACTCGATACACCAGGGATTTTATGGCCTAAGTTCGAGGATCAGGAAGTAGGTTACCGATTGGCGACAACCGGAGCAATTCGCGAAGAAATATTGAATGTGGAAGATATCGCGTTTTACGCGCTGAAATATGTTGCATCCCATTACTGGGATCGACTGTCTGAGCGGTTCGGCATTACAGACGAAGTCATAGATGTGGACAATCCAGACGAAGTTGTGCGTTTGATGGAGGACATTGGACGCAAGCGCGGGTGCATGATGGGTGGCGGAAGAGTCGACTTAGAGAAGGCATCTGGCATTATTTTGCGTGAGCTGCGCTCTGGCAAGTTGGGGCGTCTTACGTTCGAAGAGCCTTATTCATTTATGGTGAAATAGCTGTTCGGTAGATATAGGTAGGATGTTTGGAGGATGAGGATAGCGCCGTTAACGCCGGAGTGGTGTACGGCGCTATTTCTTTAGGTACAGCCGTTACTAATATGGCAGTGAAGTAAAGACAGGTTGGGGAGGAACATGTTCGCATGGGGAGAAAGAAGCAGGAGGCAACAGCAGAGCCCGTTGACTTATTAGCTTGGGAACGAGAATATTGGGAACGCAGCGTTCAGCATATCGCAGGTATTGATGAGGTCGGCCGCGGCTGTCTATTTGGTGATGTTGTTGCAGCAGCTGTCATATTGCCGCAAGGTCTTATTATTGATGGGATCAATGATTCGAAGAAGCTGTCGGAGAAGAAGCGGAATGAGCTGTATGACATTATTATAGCAGAAGCGATAGCATGGTCAGTTGCACATGTAGATGCCGCTACTATCGATCAGATTAATATTAAGCAGGCGGCTCGTCGTGCTATGAAAGAAGCAGTTGAAGGGTTGGTGACTCAGCCTGAAGTGCTGTTGGTCGATGCGGAGAAGATAGATTTGCCATATGCACAAGAGGCGATTATTAAAGGTGATGCCAATAGTCAATCGATCGCAGCTGCTTCGATCGTCGCTAAGGTAACGCGTGACCGTCTATGTATTGGTGAGTGGAATGACCGATATCCAGAGTATGGCATAGCCGTTCATAAAGGGTATGGAACGAAGCTGCATCGGGAACAGCTGCTCCTTCATGGGCCAACGCCGATGCATCGCAAGAGCTTCTTGTCCTCCTTATTTCCTGAAGAGGAGCAGTTGACGCTGTTCTAGCACCATCTGATAAACGGTAAGTAATTATCTATTATTCTGTTTTCTGTTCTAGTGAACGATAGGTGCGGATAAATACTCATTATTCGTCTGCTCTATGCCGATATATAAGATAGCTATTTGCAGAGGACGTGGGATGGACATGAATATATCACAATTGGTACGAAGTTTGGCTGGGGAGGCGAGACCCGGCGAGCAGCGTTCATTGGAACTAAAAACGGGCCAGGTCGTTCGTGCGACAGTAACGGAAGTGTCTGAAAACGGGCGCGAGGCCGTCGTATCCGTAAATGGTGTTCCTGTACGTGCAGTGCTGGATGCGCCGATGCAGCCAGGGCAAACGACGTGGATGCAGGTACAGGGACAGCAATCGGATGGATTGGTTATATTGAAGCAGACAGAGGGCCCTTCTGTCGGCACATTGCCATCAATGGAAGAAGCGCTTAAGCAATCCGGATTGCCGGATGAAGCATGGGCACGCCGCTTGCTGCAAGATTTACAGCGGGCTGGTTTGCCGCTAACGAAGGAGCTTGCAGCCAAGCTAAGCCAAGCGATGGCCTCGAAACCTCCTGGAGTGGCAGCATCGGAATGGATGCAAGCAGCAGGTCTGGCGCTTCGACGGCAATTGCCGCTCACAGCAGATACGTTAAGCGGTCTGCGGCAAGCACTGTTCGGCAAGCCACTGACGGATATGCTTGCAGGATTTATGCGCGCAGGGGATGAGTCTCTGGTCTTGGGCAGTGGCTCGCTTGGCAGCAGCGGGGCCAATACTGGCAACACAAGTACACTGTGGACACAACCGCTGCGTGAGGCACAAACACTCATACGTGCACTGCTTGCAGAGGGGCTACAAACATCAGGTCAGCAGGCTAACGGAGGAGCGGGGGCGGCTGCAAGTGCGAATGGTGGCGCCACAAGTGCTCCTAGTGGTCAGTCTTCTGCCTCTCCTATGCCTGAGACACTTAATAGGAGTATTAGCGGCGCGAGTATGGATTCGACATCAGCTGTGGGCAGAGGTGTCCAAAATGGAGAACAAGTACGATCTATCTCCCTTCAGAATGGCAATTTTGGCGGAAACGGTGCTTCAGGGACTGCTGGAGCTTCTGGAACATCATCTTCTCCTCAACCGATGGTTCAGAGTGGTGCATGGATTGGTAAAGTCCTTCAATTGCTCGGCGTGTCGCATGAACAGCAGGCTCATCGAGCTGCAGTCATGGAGCTGACGTCTCAGCAGCCGCAGCAGACAGTGGGTGAAAATGGACAGCCTGCTGTTGGCGGCGGTGGTAGCACTGCTGCGGCATCAGGCAACTCAAGCGCATCAGGAAGTAGTGGACTAATGGGAAGCGGCAGCGGAAACACAGTACCGCAATTCGAGACTCCCGCACAATCTGCAGCGGCAACTGTGCATGCTTCAGCATTGGCTGCGGATGATGCAGCAGCGGACAAAGCATCTGTTATGAATGGAGGAACGGGGCGTAGTGCACCTTCTCCTTCTCCAGAAGTAATGTCTAACGGGGCAGCAGCGAAGGCAGGGACGGCAGTGGCACCAGTTGTATCAGGGATGGCGCAGCTGGATATGAACCACCTGACAGCCAGTGCAACACAGCAGGGAGCGGCAGTTGGAGAGTCGCTGAAGAGTGCCCTCCTTCAATTGCTGCAAGCTGATGGAGTCCCGCATGCACTCCGTGAGGCAGCCCAACAGCTTGTACAGCATGTCACCGGCCAACAGCTGCTGCTCGCGTCTGATCGCCAAGCTCCATTCTCCCATATTACATTGTTTGTCCCGCTTGTAACGCCGGAAGGCAAGCAAACTGCGGCCGTTCACATTCAATCCCGTCAGAGCAAGCGAGGAGAGCTTGATGCGGGCAATTGCCGACTCTGGTTCGATTTGAATATGAAGGTGCTCGGGCGTACGCTCGTAGATGTTCAAGTTGTAGATAATGCGGTTGCATTGCATATCCATCATGCTGATGAACGGCTCGGTGAATGGATGGATGGGTTGCGTGATGAAGCGGAAGAAGCGCTGGAGCAAATCGGTTACCAGCTGTCCGCTTTCCGAACACTACCGCTCCCTGAGAAGCATTCTGATGCGGCGTCAGTGCCATCTCCAGAAATCAGCATGGACGATTATGCCGCGAAGCCTTACAAGGGGGTGGACATGAAGATATGAATAACAAACAGTCTATCCCTCGACCAGCTTCCGTCGAGCCTGTACAGCCATCACCTAACTCGGGAACGAGTTATTGGAATCAGCAAGAAGCACGTCACGGTGTTAGAGAAGAGACGCATGCGTCTGCGAAGGCAGGTGGCGCCACACCACGCAAAAAGGCAGTTGCACTTACTTATAATCCCGAACAAGGGGAAGCCCCAGTTGTTGTAGCTAAGGGACATGGTCAAATAGCTGATCGCATTCTCGAAAAGGCGAAGGAGAGCGGAGTCCCTATTCAAGAGGACGCTTCCTTAGTTGAAGTATTGTCTAAACTAGATATCGATCAGCAAATCCCACCAGCCCTTTATCAATTGGTTGCAGAGGTGCTCTCCTTTGTATATAAAGCGGATCAGCGAGCGGATAAGGGGTGGATCAATCGTGGAACGTAATCATCATGGGAAGGCATCACATAGGAACAATCAACAGATGTCATCAGCTGATGCGGGTTCTCCACCTCATATGTCAGGTAGTTGGAAGAGGAGTGTGCCGATGAAGCTTAATCGTCGTGCGCGGGGAACTGAGGCAGAGCAGCTTGCGATTGTTTATTTAGAACGTAGAGGCTACCGCATTATTGATGTGAATTGGCGTTGTAAGTTAGGTGAGATTGACATTGTTGCGAACGATGGCGATGTGTGGGTGTTTGTCGAGGTTAGAAGCCGCACCGCGGGATTGCGTTATGGCGGTGCGGCAGAGGCAATCGATTGGCGCAAGCAGCGCAAGGTGCGAGCAGTGGCAACGGCGTATATGCATCGACATCGCTTAGATGAGGTTCATATACGCTTCGATGCAGTAGCGATTACCTACTCGACTGATCATGGAACTCCACCCGACATTGAACTATTTCAGGGAGCATTCTAATCCGTTCATTCAGGCATGATTCCGCTTGTCCAATGTACGGTACTGGATCGCTTCCGCTACGTGTGCAACCTCGATAACTTCACTTCCTTCGATATCCGCGATCGTTCGGGATAGCTTCAAGAGGCGATCATGTGCTCGTGCACTCATGCCTAGCTGATCATAAGCCTGCTGCAGCATATTCTTCGCGCTGTCCGACAAGCAGCAGTATGTCTTCAGATAAGAGCCTGAGAGCTCGCTGTTGAATTGGATATTCAGTCCTTCATAGCGCTGAGCTTGTACCCGTTGTGCTCGCATAACCTGCTTGCGCATTTCCTCGGAGCTTAGATTGTTGCTGGACCAATCGGAAATAGGGGAACGAGGTACTTCAACCTGAACATCAATCCGATCGAGCAGGGGGCCTGACAGCTTGCTTCGATATTGCTCAAGTCGTCCATGTGAACAACGACATTCTTCTGTACGGGAACCGGCATATCCACAAGGACATGGATTCATGGAGGCTGCCAGCATGAAGTGAGCAGGGAAACGGAAGACGGCGCGTGCTCTGCCGATGGTAACGCTTCGTTCTTCGAGTGGTTGGCGGAGCACTTCAAGCACTTGGCGCGGGAACTCGGGCAGCTCATCCAAAAAGAGGACGCCGCGGTGAGCCAAGCTGATTTCACCTGGTTTCGGGATCGCACCTCCACCAATAAGTCCAGCAGCAGAGATGGAATGATGGGGGGAGCGGAAGGGGCGTGTCATCATTAGACCTATACCATAGTGGCTCCATTTCCCCGATACACTATAGATCTTGGATACCTCGAGCGCTTCAGCTTCATTCATAGGCGGTAAGATTGTAGGAAGTCTCTTGATAAGCATTGTCTTGCCGGTGCCCGGAGGGCCGCTCAGCAGTACATTATGCATCCCTGCTGCTGCAACGATTAACGCACGTTTGACATGCAGTTGACCGTTTACGTCGGCGTAATCCTCCAAATTCCTTGCTACCGTTTCCTCCTCTTTCATTTCACTACTATCTCTGTCTCTCGCTTCTCGTGAAGCAATCGGCAAGTCATATACACTGTGGATTTCCCGCAGCTCACTTAGATGGCGGAGCGGGAATACTTGGATTCCTTCTACCAGTAATGCTTCAGCAACATTGTCTGCAGGAACCATAACACGGGTGAACTTTCTTCGGCGCGCTTCGTCAACAAGAGACAGCACGCCTGGAACCGCACGGGTAGAACCATCGAGTGCCAGCTCTCCAATGAGGAGCATCTCCTCAAATGGCTGGTTTGGAATCTGTCCGCTCGTACATAACAGCCCTATCGCCATGGCGATGTCGAATGATGTCCCTTCCTTGCGCAGATCAGCAGGTGCCAAATTAATCGTGATCCGCTCTAGTGGGAACTTCCAGCCGCAATTGCGAACAGCGGCTCGCACTCGTTCAATGGATTCGCGAATGGCGGCATCGGGGAGGCCAACAATCGTCACCTGAGGCAGACCGGGCGAAATATCAATTTCCACATGAATGAGTCTTCCTTCTACGCCGTACACAGAAGCACCCCATAAATTTCCGTACACAAAAAACACCTCTCAATCGTTATTCTCAGCCGAAAACTGGAATACGAGGGAAAGGTGCTTCCTTATCTACACTCGTTATATAACTATAGCGTCTACGATAGCATTTATCAAAAAATTCGTAATTGCAATCTCCTCAATCTACTAATCCCCTTAATCTACCTAATATATTGGAATAGGCTTCTTGCAAGCAGATTAGGTGCAGGTAATAATTATTATAGCTGTAGGCAGTACTTACGTCAATTTCGGCGGCGATATCGAAGAGTTGTTCCCTATTAATCTCAAAATGAGATGATATCAATATCAAAAAAATGTACGTTCTTGACGAAAATGAGAGGAAAGCGTTTTAAAATCATGATACAATGTGTTCGGATTGTATATATTTTCCGTTATTGTGAGTAGCGGTGGCGAAGCGGCGGAAGCGGTTCCCCAATTTCACGGACGCGCCGCGAGGTGTAGTAACAGGAGCTAACTCATTATGCTTCTGCCCTACAACCTCGGCTTCGAATCGGAATAAGCCCATGAGGCTAACGATCGGATAGGGGGATGCACGATGAATATTCATGAGTATCAAGGCAAAAGTGTATTGAAGCAATATGGCGTTGCTGTTCCAGAAGGGAAGGTTGCTTTTACGGTGGATGAAGCCGTCCAGGCAGCTGAAGAATTGGGCACTCCCATTGTTGTCGTCAAGGCGCAAATTCATGCAGGCGGCCGTGGTAAAGCGGGCGGAGTGAAGATAGCGAAGAGCTTAGATGACGTGCGTACATATGCGACGGAATTGCTTGGCAAAGTGCTCGTGACGCATCAAACAGGTCCGGAAGGCAAGGAAGTAAAGCGTCTGTTGATTGAACAGGGCTGCGACATTAAGAAGGAATATTACATTGGTGTAGTTGTTGATCGTGGTACAGGTCGCGTCGTGATGATGGCGTCTGAAGAAGGCGGCACGGAAATTGAAGAGGTTGCTGCAGCAACGCCGGAGAAGATCGTGAAGGAAGTTATCGATCCTGCGGTCGGTCTGCAAGTCTTCCAAGCGCGCAAGCTTGCATATGCAATCAATATTCCTGCTGAGCTGGTCAACAAGGCTGTTAAATTTATGGTTGCCCTGTACCAAGCATTCGTTGAGAAGGATTGCTCGATTGCAGAAATCAACCCACTCGTTATAACAGGTGAAGGTGAAGTTATGGCTTTGGATGCGAAGCTGAACTTTGACTCCAATGCACTGTATCGCCATAGGGACATTCAAGCGCTGCGCGATTTGGATGAAGAAGACGAGAAGGAAATCGAAGCATCCAAGTTCGATTTGAGCTATATCGCCCTCGACGGCAACATCGGCTGTATGGTTAACGGTGCAGGTCTTGCGATGTCCACGATGGATATCATTAAATATTACGGTGGAGAGCCGGCTAACTTCCTAGATGTAGGGGGCGGCGCTACAACGGAGAAAGTAACAGAAGCATTCAAGATCATTTTGTCAGATGAAAATGTAAAAGGCATATTTGTAAATATCTTCGGCGGTATTATGCGTTGTGATGTCATTGCAAACGGTGTTGTTGAAGCTGCGAAGCAAATTGGTCTTGATCGGCCGCTCGTCGTCCGTCTGGAAGGTACGAACGTGGAGATCGGCAAGCGCATTCTGAATGAATCCGGATTGAACATTGTTGCAGCCGATTCGATGGCAGACGGTGCGCAGAAAATTGTCGCTTTGGTTCAATAATTCACGGACGAGAGGATGAGAGTCAATGAGTATCTTAATTGATAAACATACCAAGATTATTACACAAAATATGACGGGTGCTACAGGCATGTTCCATACAAAGGGCGGGCTTGAGTATGGCTCACAGATGGTGGCAGGCGCTGTCCCTGGCAAAGGCGGAACTACGGTTGACATTACGCTTGATAACGGTGAAGTGGTTACACTTCCTGTTTACAATACGGTAGTGGAAGCTAAGAATGCAACAGACGCAACAGCGAGTGTTATTTATGTGCCGCCAGCATTTGCAGCAGATGCGATTATGGAAGCAGTAGATGCCGATCTAGATCTGGTTATCTGTATTACAGAGGGTATTCCTGTATTGGATATGGTCAAGGTTAAGCGCTACATGGAAGGCAAGCGCACACGTCTTATCGGTCCGAACTGCCCAGGTGTCATCACACCAGGACAATGCAAGATCGGTATTATGCCGGGATATATTCATGCACCAGGTCATGTAGGCGTCGTATCCCGAAGTGGAACACTCACATATGAGGCTGTTCATCAATTAACAACGCGCGGCATCGGCCAATCTACTGCAGTTGGCATTGGCGGTGACCCGGTCAAAGGCTCTGAATTCATTGATATCTTGCATCTGTTCAATGAAGATCCAGATACACATGCTGTTATCATGATCGGTGAGATCGGTGGTACAGCTGAAGAAGAAGCAGCAGAGTGGATTCGTGATAATATGAAGAAGCCGGTAGTAGGTTTCATCGGCGGAGCGACAGCACCTGCAGGCAAACGTATGGGTCACGCAGGCGCCATTATTTCAGGAGGCAAGGGAACTGCTGCTGAGAAGATTGCTACGCTGGAGGCTTGTGGTGTAAGAGTTGCGCCTACTCCTTCGGAAATGGGCAGCACGCTTGTTGCTGTACTTGAAGAGCGTGGGATTCTTGAGTCCTGCACGACGCATGTTGTGAATTCCTAATATTCAAAAGGTAAGCAACCTTTATTGCACGGAAACGTGTATAAAGGTTGCTTTTTTTTATTTTGTTAGCAAATTAAAGTTCTATGAATTTCAAAAACAATGGGTTGACACTTGCAATCTGTTAATATCTCAAGCAAAATAAGGGAAGCGGATTCGCGCTTCTCTAATGAAGGGAAAGAATGCGATGAGCAGATGGACTGAACGTCAGGTTTTATTTGCACTACATGAAGCAGAAGGAATTGGATGGCACACTATTCGTGATTTAATGGATAGAATAGGGCTATTGGGGCTGCCATGCTGGTTGGATCGACCTTCCTCACAGTGGCAGGATTCTGGATTGAAGCCGAATGTGGCTGCCAAGCTAGCTGCACAGTTTCGTTCCGACCGTCTCGAGCAGCGACTTGAGTTCACGAAGCGCAGCGGCATTGAATGGATAACGGCGCTTGATGAACATTACCCATTATTATTGAAGGAAATCCCTCAATATCCTTGGGTGTTATATGGTAGAGGAGATTGGAAATGCCTCGGGGAAGCTTCCGTTAGTATCGTAGGTACACGAACGCCTACGTCATATGGCAAGAAGGTCGCAGCTACACTAGGGGAGCAGCTAGGACATATAGGGCTGCATGTGGTTAGCGGGCTAGCGAGAGGGATAGATGCATTCAGTCATGAAGGCGCTCTCAAGTATGGCAGAACGGTTGCAGTCATGGGGACGTCATTTGACCGAGTGTATCCACCCGAGAATCGAAGCTTGGCAGGAAGAATTGAAGAGAACGGAATTGTCATTACCGAGTATCCGCTCGGCATGAAGACGCACCCGGGAATGTTCCCACTTCGGAATCGAATTATTGCGGGGTTGTCCCTGGGAACAGTTGTTGTAGAGGCCAATTTGCGCAGTGGCGCCTTAATTACGGCGGACATGGCGTTAGAGTCGAATCGCGAAGTATTTGCCGTTCCTGGTCCGATTACATCTCCGAAGTCGGCAGGGACGTTGAAATTGCTGTACGAAGGCTCGGCTAAATTAGTTCGTTCGGCTAGTGATATTGTGGAAGAATTCAAAGGTTGGTTGACAACAATCCCTTCGCCGTACAATAATGAAACGGTCGACGCTATTGGGGAACAACCCCTAACTGATGAAGAGAAGCGCATTTATAAGCTCATTTGTGATCAAGACAGTACAATCGATGACTTAATGCAGCACAGCAGTTCGACATTTGCGCAACTCCATGAAGTTTTGTTATCCTTACAATTAAAAAAACGAATCCGAGAAGGCCCGGGGGCCGTATATAGCTCGGAATGATAGTGCAGTATGCTGGAGAGGAGGATGCGCCTGTGGCGGATTCACTAGTAATTGTCGAGTCACCTGCGAAGGCCAAGACAATTGGAAAGTATTTAGGAAGCAAGTATATAGTGAAAGCATCAATGGGGCATGTTCGCGATTTGCCGAAGAGTCAAATTGGCGTTGAGATCGAGGACAATTTTGCACCCAAGTATATAACGATTCGCGGTAAAGGCAGCGTCCTGAAAGAATTGAAGGATGCTCGGAAAAAAGTAAAGAAAGTGTATCTCGCTGCTGACCCCGATCGTGAAGGAGAAGCGATTGCTTGGCATTTAGCACACGCTCTCGAATTGGATCAGTCAGAAGCTTGCCGAGTCGTATTTAATGAAATTACGAAGCAAGCGGTGAAGGATGCGTTCAAAACCCCGCGTCAAATCAATATGGACCTCGTTCATGCACAGCAAGCGAGACGTATCCTTGACCGTTTGGTCGGTTATAAGATAAGTCCGCTTTTGTGGAAGAAGGTGAAGAAAGGATTGTCGGCCGGACGCGTGCAGTCCGTGTCCGTCAAACTGATCATCGACCGGGAAAATGAAATTAGCTCGTTCATTCCGGAAGAGTATTGGACGATTACAGCACGCTTGAACATGGGCAAGTCTTCATTCGATGCGAAGTTCTACAGTATCAATGGGGAGAAGAGAGAGCTTACGAGCGAAGCTGAAGTAAATGAAATTCTTCATGCGATTAAGGGCAATTCATTTGTCGTCAGCGAAGTGAAAGAGAGAGAGCGTCTACGTCATCCTTCGCCTCCGTTTACGACAAGCTCCTTGCAGCAGGAGGCTGCCCGCAAATTGAATTTCCGTGCGGCGAAGACGATGTCTGTTGCACAGCAATTATATGAAGGGGTCGACCTTGGCAAAGAGGGAACGGTAGGTCTCATTACGTATATGCGTACGGACTCTACGCGTATTTCCCAGACAGCACAGGAAGAAGCGGGAGAGTTCATTAAGGGTCATTACGGCGACGAGTATATGCCTGAGACTCCGCGTCAATATGTGAAGAAAAATGCGAATGCGCAGGATGCGCATGAAGCGATCAGACCTACATCCATAATGCGAACTCCTGACGAGATGAAGTCCTTCTTGAGCCGGGATCAGTTCCGCCTATACAAGCTGGTATGGGAACGGTTCGTGGCAAGCCAGATGACATCTGCCATTATGGATACGATGACCGTAGATATTAAGGTTGGAGAAACGATGTTCCGTGCGAACGGATCCAAAATCCGCTTCCCTGGCTTTATGAAGGTGTATGTGGAGGGCAACGACGATGGCACGGTTGAGGATGACAAGTTTCTGCCACCGCTCACTGTTGGAGACAGCATGCAGACCGAACAGATTGAGCCGAAGCAGCATTTTACACAGCCGCCACCGCGTTATACAGAAGCTCGACTGGTCAAGACGCTAGAGGAGCTTGGAATCGGACGGCCGAGTACATACGCGCCAACACTGGAAACAATTCAGAAGCGCGGATATGTAGCGATTGAAGAGAAGAAGTTTGTCCCAACAGAATTGGGCGAGCTGATCATTCAACTCATGGAAGAGTTCTTCCCAGAAATTTTGGATGTCGAATTTACCGCTCACATGGAAGAGGATTTAGACCATGTCGGTGAAGGACAGCAGGATTGGGTCAAGGTACTTGCAGATTTCTATGAATCCTTCGAGAAACGACTGCTTGTAGCGGAAGAGGAAATGAAGGAAATCGAAATCGAGGATGAAGTGTCCGATGAGATTTGTGAGAAATGCGGACGTCATTTTGTATACAAGATGGGTCGGTTCGGTAAATTCCTGGCATGCTCAGGCTTCCCGGATTGCCGCAATACACGCCCGATTGTAAAAGATACCGGTGTTACTTGTCCGAAGTGCCACGAAGGCAAGCTCGTTGAGCGCCGCAGTAAGAAGGGACGTGTCTTCTATGGATGCGACCGCTACCCAGAATGCGATAATGTGATGTGGGATCGCCCTTCTGCTAAGCCTTGTCCTTCGTGCGGAAGCTTGATGATTGAGAAACGGAGCAAGCAAGGAACGAAGCTAATCTGCACAAGCTGTGATCATAATGAGCAGGTGCAAGAAGATTCAGATGATGAATAAGGAGCTGCTGGCATACACATAAATGAACGAGACCATGCTGTGGGATGTCAGGCTTCGCTGCTGTAATTCTCGTGCTATCTTCACAAGTTTACAGTCTGAATTACGATAATAAAGGTTAGCTCTGCATCGCGGCTGCTTATTCAAGGAGCCGCGATCAGTGCTTTTGCATACAACTGAGGGGGATATCAACAAATGAATCAGCCTAGAGTAACCGTCATTGGTGCAGGATTGGCGGGGAGTGAGGCGGCATGGCAAATTGCACAGCAAGGCGTGCCTGTCACACTATATGAAATGAGACCTGTCAAACAGACTCCAGCTCACCATAGCGGACGGTTTGCTGAACTGGTGTGCAGCAACTCGCTGCGAGCAAATGGATTGAGCAATGCAGTAGGTGTACTGAAGGAAGAAATGCGCTACATGAACTCATTGATCATGAGCGCAGCTGATAAACATGCTGTACCAGCAGGTGGAGCATTGGCGGTTGACCGTGAAGGATTCTCGGATGAGATTACGAACACGCTGAAGGAGCATCCGCTAGTTGAGGTGCGCAACGAGGAAGTTGTGGATATTCCTGAAGATGGTATTACCGTCATTGCGACAGGTCCTTTGACATCCGAATCGTTATCCGCACGTATTAAAGAATTGATGGGTGAGGAGTACTTCTACTTCTACGATGCGGCGGCGCCTATCATTGATAAAGATACAATTGATATGAACAAGGTATATTTGGCTTCTCGTTATGATAAGGGTGAAGCTGCATATTTGAATTGCCCAATGAATGAAGAAGAGTTCAATGCGTTCTACGAGGCGATTATTACAGCAGAGAAAGCTGAACTGAAAACATTCGAGAAGGAAGTTTACTTCGAGGGCTGCATGCCGATTGAGGTAATGATGAGCCGCGGCAAGCAGACAGCTCTGTTCGGGCCAATGAAGCCAGTAGGTTTGGTTGATCCGAATACAGGCAAGACGCCGTATGCTGTTATTCAGCTTCGTCAGGATAATGCAGCAGGCACACTATACAACATGGTCGGTTTCCAGACTCACTTGAAATGGGGAGAACAGAAGCGGGTGTTCCGCATGATCCCTGGTTTGGAACAAGCCGAATTTGTACGTTATGGCGTTATGCACCGCAATACGTTCGTTAACTCACCGAAGCTGCTTGAGCCAACTTATCAATTCAAGGGCCGACCATCCTTGTTCTTTGCTGGTCAGATGACAGGGGTAGAAGGTTATGTGGAATCTGCAGCATCGGGATTGATTGCAGGACTGAATGCAGCACGGTATGCAGCGGGCAATTCATGTCTTGTATTGCCGCAGCAAACGACATTAGGAAGTATGGCGAATTACATTACAACTGCGGACTTTAAGCATTTTCAACCTATGAATGCGAACTTTGGCTTGTTCCCGCCGCTGGAGACTCGTATTCGCAACAAAAAAGAAAAGAACGAAGCCATCGCAAATCGTGCGCTTGATACGCTGCGTGCATTTCAGGAAGAGCATGGCATCCACATCAAATAATTGGTGAAGCGTAAGGAAGCAGCGGCCGTTTTGTGCATGTCTGGTTCCTTTGCGCGTTCATGAGGCAGGAGGCTTGGTAGAGTGGAATATTCATTTCATGCAACAACGATTTGTGCGGTAAGACATAATGGTGCAGCTGCGATTGCAGGCGACGGTCAGGTGACCTTCGGCAACAACATGGTGATGAAGCAGCACGCACGCAAGGTTCGACGCTTATATCGCGGTCAGGTAGTCGCTGGATTTGCAGGTTCGGTAGCGGATGCGATTACATTGTTCGAGAAGTTCGAAGGCAAGCTGGAGGAGCATCACGGCAATCTGCAGCGCGCAGCAGTCGAACTTGCGAAGGACTGGCGTCAAGATCGTGTGCTTCGCAAATTAGAAGCATTGATGATTGTAATGGATGCGACCCATATGCTGCTTATTTCGGGCGGAGGAGAGATTATTGAGCCTGATGACGATGTCATCGCAATCGGATCTGGTGGATCATTTGCACTCGCTGCTGGACGCGCTTTGAAACGACATTCTCCGAATATGACAGCCAAAGAAATGGCGGAAGCTTCACTTCAGATTGCAAGTGAAATCTGTGTATACACAAATGACAATATTGTGGTTGAACAAATTTAGTAGCCGTATGGCAGCCGGAGCGGAGGGATAGTAATGAATCAGCAAGCGTGGACACCTCGACAAATCGTTACTGAATTGGATAAGTATATTGTTGGTCAGAAGAATGCGAAGCGTGCCGTTGCGATTGCACTGCGCAACCGATATCGCCGTGGACTGCTTGATGAGAGCATCCAAGATGAGATCGTTCCGAAAAATATCTTAATGATCGGGCCTACAGGTGTGGGTAAGACGGAAATTGCCCGTCGCCTGGCGAAGCTTGTTCATGCGCCATTTGTTAAAGTGGAGGCGACGAAATTCACCGAAGTAGGTTATGTCGGTCGAGATGTCGAATCCATGGTTCGAGATCTAGTAGAAACATCGATTCGAATGGTGAAGCTGGAGCGTACAGAGAAGGTGAAGGACAAAGCAGAGGAAATGGCAAACGAGCGTATTGTTGAATTGCTAGTGCCTACACCTCAATCGAATAAGAATGGCCGTAACCCGTTTGAGTTGTTGTTCGGCCAGAACAACAACCAGGAACAGTCATCTCCTGAGAAAGAGCCAGACCCGGGCATCCAAGAGAAGCGCCGCAAAGTACGTTTCGAATTGTTGTCTGGACAGCTCGAGAACGATATGATTGAAATCGACGTGGAAGAGAATACGCCGAGCATGCTTGATTTCCTGTCTGGCCAAGGTAATGAGCAGATGGGCATGAACATGCAGGAGATGTTCGGTAATCTGCTGCCTAAGCGCATGAAGAAGCGCAAGCTGACGATTAAGGAAGCACGCAAAGTTTTAACACAAGAAGAAGCGGGTAAGTTAATTGATATGGACGATGTTACTCAGGAGTCCATTCGACGTGCAGAGCAATCCGGCATCATCTTCATTGATGAGATCGACAAGATTGCTTCCAGCGGGCGGGGAGGTTCTGGCCCGGATGTATCCAGAGAAGGGGTACAGCGAGACATTCTGCCGATCGTAGAAGGCTCAACCATTATGACCAAGTATGGGCCTGTAAAAACAGACTATGTGTTGTTTATTTCAGCAGGTGCCTTCCATATCGCCAAGCCGTCTGATCTTATTCCCGAATTGCAGGGACGATTCCCGATTCGTGTCGAATTGAACAATCTGTCGCTGGATGACTTCGTGTCCATCTTGACGGAGCCGAAAAACGCATTGACGAAGCAATATGTCGAATTATTGAAGACAGAGAACATTGAAATACAATTTTCGGATGAAGCAATCCGGGAAATTGCCAATATTGCTGCAACGGTGAATCAGAACATGGAGAATATCGGGGCAAGACGCCTTCATACGATCATGGAGAAGCTGCTCGAAGACTTGTCTTTCGAGGCGCCAGAGCTGACATTGGAGACATTTCAGATTACACCGGAATATGTACGTGAAAAACTAGCAGATATTTCTCAGAACCGGGACTTGAGCCAATATATTTTGTAGTATAATCCGACAAAGTGTGACAATTGTTATTGAGATATAGACCAGTCAAAATGTTCGACAAACTATTTAGAAAAAGCCCTGACTTTCGGACGAAAGATAGGGCTTTTTTCTTATTGTGTTATAACCCAAAGTTTAAGATGATAGGTATGGCGTTAATTATCTTCTTCTGTCATAAAATTAACAAATTGAATGAATAATCGCGAATCATGCACATGCGTCCTTCGACTTATGCACAAAAACAAATATTTTGTCGAAAAAAAGAAGGAGAAACGTCAAAGTAAATGGTATAGTAATATAGTCAAAATTTTAAACAACGAAAAGGAGGGGTTATTGTGGATCTATTGAATGGCGTTCATATGTCGCGCCTGGAAGGTGCCATTCAAACTTCTGTAGCGAGGCAGAATGCGATTTCAAATAATATTGCGAATGTCGATACGCCATATTTTAAGCGTTCGGAAGTGCAATTTGAATCTCTCCTGAGAGATCAGATGGAGGGCGGGTCTCTGGTAGGTCGCCGAACGAATGAAAAGCACTTTTATATTGGGCCTTCTCAATCAACGCCGTCCATGCAGGTGATTCGCGACCAAGCTACCGTGATGGGCAATAATCGCAACAACGTCGACATGGATCGTGAAATGACGATGCAGGCGGAAAACCAGTTGCGCTACAACACCTTTATACAGCAGCTTAACCATCATATTAATATGATGCGAACATCAATGGATGTTAGGAGGTAATCGATAGTTATGAAGATTAGCAACAGTTTTCAAATTAGCTCGTCCGGTTTAACCGCTCAAAGATTGCGCATGGATGTCATCTCCTCCAATATCGCGAATGCGGAGACGACGCGTGCACAGTATGTGAACGGGAAGTTCGTACCTTACACTCGCAAGGTTGTCGTCATGTCACCGACAGAGCCGACTTTTCAACAATCCTTTGAAGCTGCTATGAAGGGTGAGCCGACATCAAGAGGGGTTAAGGTATCCCAAATTAAAGCGGATAATTCGGCCTTCAAGATCGCATACAATCCGACACATCCGGATGCAGATGAGAATGGTTATGTAACGATGCCTAACGTCGACATAGCGAAGGAAATGGTCGATATGATCTCAGCAACTCGATCATATGAGGCGAATGTGACAGCACTAAATGCTTCCAAATCGATGGTTATGAAGGCGCTCGAGATCGGCAAGGGATAATTTCGCTATTTTTCGACAAAAATCTGCCGAACCATTCGGATAAGGAGGGAAAAGAGTGATTCAGAATACAATGCTCCCAATACATATGGCTCAGCCGGCCACGTCTTCTACGGCCGCAGCAGGGCTGAAGCAGAATTCACCAGCAGAAGTGACAAAGTCTTTCGGCACTTTCTTTGCAGATGCACTCCAGCAACTTGAAGGACAAGAGCAGCAAGTCCAGACGATGAATGACAAGTTTATACTGGGTGAAGTTGATGTCGATCAACTCATGATCGCCTCAGAGCGTGCGCTACTCGGCATGCAGCTGACTACTCAAGTGCGCAATAAGGTCGTTGAAGCGTATCAGGATATTATGCGCATGCAGTTATAACAGCGTGATGTCTTACATAGTTTGGGTGGGGTGACGTGAAGTGAATGAAAAAGTGACCCAATATCGTGATAAAGCGTCTCGATATTGGAATCAATTCAGCAAGAAACAAAAGGCATTGCTGTTGTCGACAATTGGCCTTGTACTCGTAGCTGCAGTTATCATGACGTATTTATTTTCGAAAACCGAGTATGAACTCGCATTTCGCGATTTGAACGCAAATGATGCGGCTGGCATCATTGAGTATCTAAATTCAAACAACATTCCGTATCAATTAAGTTCCAATGGAAGCCAAATATCTGTCCCAAGCACCTCAGCTGCAAAAGTTAAGGTGGATGTTGGTGCGCAAGGGATTGTGAAGAATGGCTCGATCGGCTTCGAATCATTCGGCGCTGACGGGCTAATGAGCGGAATGACCGACAATGTATTTGACGTGCGTTATAAGAACGCATTGAACGGAGAAGTCGAACGGTTACTGCGTCAAATGCAAGGCGTTCAGGATGCAAAAGTAATCGTCAATTTGCCTAAAGAGACGGTATTTGCTACACCGGATCAAGAACAAGCATCGGCATCCATCGTGCTTAGCTTTAAAGGCGGCTATCAGCCGAACCAAGCAGAAGTTGATGGATATTTCAATTTGGTGAAGACAGCTGTGCCGCATTTGCCGATTGAAAATATTACGATTTCTAGCAATGAAAGTATGTTCTTCGCTTCGGGTTCAGTCGGCGGTAATGGCAAAAACGCGCTCGGTGAAGTCGATGAGCAACTCAAAATTCAGCGTAAGTATGAAAACGATATTCGCATGACCGTTCAGCAGTTCCTTAATGGCCAATTTCCGGCTGACAAGGTTCATATCCTTGTCTCTGCCAAATTGAATTTCGACAAAATCCACAAGAAAGAAGATCTTGTCGAGCCTGTAAATAAGGAAGAGATGAAAGGAATTGAAATTAGCGTACAGGAAATGCAGGAATCCCATACAGGTAAAGGTTCACCTGAAAGTGGTGTTGCTGGCGTTGGCGATGGAGAAGTAACGAATTATCCTTCTGCATCTAACGGCGGAGAGACGAACTCCGAGAAATCCCAACGAACGACCAATTACGATGTGAATCGGATATCGAACACGATTGAAGCAAGTCCATATGCTGTTAAAGATTTAACCATTCATGCAGCAATCGACTCAGATCAAATGCAACAAGATCGAGTGCAGCAAGTCGAAAAGGTGCTGCGCAGTATTGTTGCCACTCAATTAAGAGATTCAGGTGTTACATATACAGACGTTGATCTGACGCAAAAAGTTTCTGTTATGACTCAAAATGGTTCTAAAGATGGAGTCGTGTCGGACAATCAGTCGATTCCGAACTGGGTATGGTATGGCGCGGGTGCGCTTGGATTACTAGCTGTGGCAGGAGGAATTACCTACGCGGTCGTCCGCAAACGCAGACAAGAAGAGGAAGAAGAATATTACGAGACCGAAATGTCTGGTCCGTCTCAACTCGAACTTCCTTCTATTGACTTAGAGAATTTGACTGGCGAGCATCAGGTACGTAAACAGCTGGAATCGCTAGCGAAGAAGAAACCGGATGAATTTGTTAAATTGCTGCGCACATGGCTAGTAGAGGAATCGAGGTGAGCGGAATGGTCAAAGGCGGATTAACAGGCAGACAGAAGGCGGCGATTTTGCTCATAACGCTCGGGCCGGAAGTGTCAGCTCAAATATTCAAGCATCTTAGGGATGAAGAAATTGAGCAGCTTACGCTCGAAATTGCAAATGTCCGCAAAGTAGATGCAGCGGAAAAAGAAGCGGTAATGAGCGAATTTCACCAAATTTGCCTAGCACAGGAATATATATCGCAAGGCGGTATTACATACGCAAAAGAAATTTTGGAGAAGGCACTAGGACAGCAGAAGGCGCTGGATATTATTAATCGCCTGACAGCAACGCTGCAGGTGAGACCGTTTGACTTCGCACGCAAGGCAGACGCACAGCAGATCTTCAACTTTATACAGAACGAGAATGTTCAAACGATTGCGCTGGTTCTCTCTTACTTGCAGACCGAACAAGCTTCGGTCATCCTATCCTCGCTTCCTCCTGAGAAGCAGGCAGAGGTGGCGAGAAGAGTTGCGTTGATGGACAGCACTTCGCCGGAAGTTATTAGTCAGGTGGAGCAGGTGCTTGAACAGAAGCTTTCGTCGACGGTTACCCAAGATTACACAAGCGCAGGCGGCATCGAATCGATCGTCAATATCTTGAATGGTGTCGATCGAGGAACAGAGCGGACGATTCTGGACTCTCTCGAAATTCAGGATCCGGAATTGGCCGAAGAAATCAAAAAGAGAATGTTCGTATTCGAGGATATCGTCAATATCGACAACCGTTCGATTCAACGCATTATCCGCGACATCGACAACAGCGATTTGCAGCTTGCACTCAAAGTTGCAAGCGAAGAGGTACGCGAGTCGATATTCCGGAATATGTCCAAGCGTATGGCGGATACATTCAAGGAAGAAATGGAATTTATGGGGCCTGTACGGCTTCGTGATGTGGAAGAAGCACAGACTCGAATCGTGTCGACTATCCGTCGCTTAGAAGAAGCGGGTGAAGTGATCATCGCTCGCGGCGGAGGAGATGATATCGTTGTCTAATGTCATCAAATCAACCGAGTATGTTCCTGTCGAGCAGCTGAGAATGCTGGAGGCGGTGCGCCGCCATCTCAGACAGGACGCGGCACCGGTAGAAGATCAAGCTGAGCCGTTGACTGCGGAACATGTCTTGAATAAGGATGAGCAGCTTGCAAGCTTGCGGCAGTCCATTCTCGATGATGCAGAATCGTTCGCTGAAGAGCATGTACGCAATGCAGCAGACGAGGCTGAGACGATGTTAAGCGAAACTCGTGAACAGATCGATGCCTGGTGGACAGAGCGAAGAGAACAAGATGAGCAGCTTGTCGAGTCACTGAAGCAGCAAGGATATGACGAAGGCTATCAGCAAGGGATGGCACAAGCGGAGCAGGAAATACAGCAGGCATATGAGCGCAAGATTGCTGAAGCTCAAGCCGTTTTGCAGCAAGCGTATCAGGCTAAAGAGCAAATCCTCCAGGAGGCGGAGCCTTTCGTCGTTACGCTTAGCTGTGCCGTTGCTGAGAAGGTAATTCAGCAGCAGCTCACGGTTGACCCGGACATTATACTTGAAATCGCACGAAGAACACTTGCCCGCAAGCGTGAGAGCGGCACAATTACACTGTGTGTGTCGCCTGAGCAGTTCTCCTTCGTCCATGCAGCACGTGAGGAGCTTGGATTTGCAATAGACTCTCAAGCAGAACTTGAGATTATTCCAGATACAAGCGTGAACGATGGAGGTTGTGTTGTACGGTCATCCCTTGGAAGCATCGACGCCCGCATAGACACACAGTTGTCTGAAATCAAGAAGGCACTTCTGCAGGTGGCGATTCAGCAAGAGGAGCGTATAGACGATGGCGCTTAATTACAAATGGAATGCGAATAAATATATGGATCATTTACGGCAAATAGATCCAGTTCGTGTTAATGGTAAGGTAACGCAAGTAATCGGGCTGATGGTTGAATCTGAGGGGCCGGATGCAAGTGTTGGGGAAGTATGTTATATCTACCCGACGAAGGGCTGCGAGCCGTTGATGGCGGAAGTGGTAGGCTTCCGTGACAATAAGGTGCTTCTTATGCCGCTTGGCGAGCTGCAATCCATTGGCCCTGGCTGTGATGTTGTAGGCACAGGAAAGCCATTGAGTGTATCGGTTGGCTCAGAACTGCTTGGCAAGGTGTTAGACGGGCTAGGAAGACCGCTCGACGGATCTTTCTTGCCGACACGAATGTCGCAGTATTCGACAAATAATATTCCGTCCAACCCGCTTAAGCGTCAGCGTGTAAGCGAACCGATTGGAGTAGGAGTAAGGGCAATTGATGGTTTGCTAACGATTGGGAACGGGCAGCGGGTTGGTATTTTTGCCGGATCTGGTGTCGGGAAGAGTACACTTCTTGGCATGATTGCACGCAATACAGATGCGGATGTAAACGTCATCGCCCTGATTGGGGAACGCGGACGCGAGGTGCTCGAATTTATCGAACGGGATTTAGGGCCTGAAGGGCTTGCTCGTTCGGTTGTTATTGTTGCAACCTCGGATCAGCCTGCGCTCGTTCGGATTAAGGGCGCGCTTATTGCGACAACGATAGCAGAGTATTTCCGAGATCGTGGGATGAATGTGATGCTGATGATGGATTCAGTAACTCGTTATGCAATGGCAATGCGTGAGGTTGGACTTGCCGTTGGGGAGCCTCCGGCGACACGCGGTTATACACCGTCCGTGTTTGCAAGCTTACCGAAGCTGCTGGAGCGTTCAGGAACGGGAACAAGCGGTTCAATTACTGCGTTCTATACGGTTTTAGTAGATGGTGACGATATGAACGAACCAATTGCCGATGCGGTTCGGGGGATACTGGATGGACACATTGTATTGAATCGGAACATCGCCAATAAGGGACATTTTCCTGCAATTGATATATTGGCCAGCGTCAGTCGGGTTATGAAGGATATTGTGCCGAAGGATCACCAATTGTCAGCAGAGCAGTTGAAGCGGCTGCTGGCAGTCTACCGTGAATCGGAAGATTTGATTAACATCGGCGCTTATCAGCAAGGCAGCAATCCTGCTATCGATGAAGCGATTGCCTATATCGAGCAGATCGAAACCTTTACAAAGCAGCGTATTGAAGAGGAAGCTTCCTATGAGGATACGGTGGAACAATTAATGATGCAATTTCCAGGGAGTTGAATGAGCAGTGCGAGCTTTTCATTATTCATTCCAGAAGGTTCTGGATCTGAGGACGAATGAGAAGAAACAAGCGGAATGGATGCTGTCAGAGGCTGTTGGACATCTGCATGCGGAAGAGAACAGCCTGCAAGAATGTCTTCGGGAATTCGAGACAGCAAGGCAGCAGCTGCAGAGTAGTGTGGACAGCTGTGCGCCAGCAGCTGAAGTTCAAGCTTGGCAGCAGTACATCTCCCATGTGGAACAGCAAATCCAACATGCGAGGACACGGGTACGGTCAGCAGAAATCCATGTTCAGGACAAGCAGGGTGAGCTTGCAGAACGAATGACGGATGAAAAGGTATGGACCAAAGCCCGTGAAAAAGCAGAAGAGGAGTTCAAGCGGCAGATGGCATTGTGGGAGCAAAGTGAGATGGACGAGCTCGCAACGGTCCGCTATCACATGGCCGCCCGCTAACATGGATACCGGTTCGAACCCGCCGCACAAGCAGGAGGGATAGCAGTGTCAGAGATGACGACAGAAGAAAAAGAAAGCAATTATTCAGGTTTTGAGCGTTTTTTGTTCTTTGTGACACCAATCATTTTTGCGATTATTTTAATCGGTGTGTTGTTGACACTCTTTAATGCGAATTGGCGCAGCCAGCTCGTGTCGATTGCCAGTGAGATTCCTATCGTGAACAAGTGGGTGACTCCAGAGGAAGCTCCGAAGGATAAAGCGAAGGAAGAAAAGAAGGCACAGAAGGAAGAAACCAAGGCGCAATCTGAACAAATTACAGAATTAAAGGCGCTGCTTGCTTCTAAAGATCAGGATTTGCGAGTCTTGGCCGACAAACGGAAAAGTCTTGAGGGGGAAGTTTCTGAGTTGAAGCACCAGCTTCAAAGTCTGAAAAGCAATCATCAGGAGCAGCAAGCGAATCAAGAGCAATATGATCGTCAAATTAAGGATTTGGCGAACGTGTATGCCAAGATGATGCCGAGTAAAGCAGCTCCGATCTTAGAGAATATGGCAACGGAAGAGATTGTGCTCGTACTGAATGCAATGAAACAAGACAACCGGGTCAAAGTTCTCGAGAAGATGAATCCCAAGGTGGCAGCTGAAGCATCCATGATGTTGAAGGATATTAAGCCGTCCGACAATTTGGAAATTCGCGCGCTGCAAGCGAGACTCAAGAAAAACGAGAACAGCAAAGAGGCGCAAACAGGGCTGGATCGTTCGCAGCTCAGTAAAACGTTCTCGAGCATGACACCGAAGAGCGGAGCAAGCTTCCTGCTTGAAACCGCGAAAATAAATCCGGACAAAGCACTGACAGTACTGAGTTCGGTTGACGATGCGACACGCTCGAAATTGATTAATGCCATGACAGACATAGACAAGACGAAGACAGCTAAGTTAGTTGCCAAATTATTGCCGAACCAATAACCGTATGTAACGGAAGGAGGTGAAAACATGTCAGGAACGATTACGAACGTATCTGCTGGTAATGCGGCATCGTTTTTCGGTGGAGTTCAATCGAAAGGCGATACAGGAGCTTCTGGTTTCTGGGCTACACTTGCTCAGTGCATGAGCGGTGCTGGAGCAGAAGGAGACGCATTGATGTCCTCATCACTCGGTTCAATGATGTCTGCAAATGAAATATTGGCATCACTGGGTTCGGAAGGAGAGGAATCATTGACTGAGGCGATTGGGCAATGGTTCGATGACCCGCTAAAGCAGCTGGATGAGCAGCTTGCAGCAGATCCGGACCCTGCTCTTATGGCTGCGCTGCAGCAATGGCTAATGCAAGCTCATCAGTGGCTGCAAGAACAGCAGCCAGGGCAGCAAGGCGATTCCGTACAATTTCAAAATCTGATTGCACAGCCTGAGACAATCACCATTGCAGTGCGCGATATTATGGCTCAGTTAGCGTCATACTTGGATGCGCCAAAAGGCACGGGGGAATCGGATAACTTCGCACATATGCTGCGTGCTGCCCTTCAATCGAAGGGGGATGGGCTTGAAACTGATGCAGATGGGTCTCAAGAACTAATGCGTCTTCTTAACGGCAGTGGATCGAATCAGGCGGCATTGACAAGTGGTAATGATCAAGAAGCGGGACAAGTGCTTGGTGCTATGAAGAAGCTTACTGAATTAAACACACTGCTTCGTCCGGCAGCTACTTCCGCTGCGGCAGGAGCGGTTGTAGAATCGACTACGATTGATAGCACAGAAGCTCAGCCAACGCAGCAGGTCATGCTGGCAGGTCAATGGGCGATGAGACAGGAAGGATTGAATACAACGAAATCTATACCTGTTGTTCATGCGGATCGATTTGCGGATGAAATGTCCGGCTTCATCGTGAAGCAGCTTCGCTTTAGCAAGCTGGGTCCAGTATCAGAAGCGAAAATATCGTTGTACCCTGAGCATTTGGGGCAGGTCGATATTCGCTTGACAATACATAACGGACAATTGACAGCTCGCTTTATGACGGAGCATGGAATAGCGAAAGAGATGCTGGAACAGCAGATGTCAATGCTTAGAGGAGCATTACAGACGCAGGGCATTCAAGTCGAGAAGATTGAAGTTGCCCAGCAGCCATCTTCGTCAATGGCTTCATCGATGTTCCAGGAACAGCGGCAATCCAATGCCAATCGTCAACAATCATCGGAGCGTCAATCGAAGCAGCGTTCAGCAGCTATTGAAGATACAGCAGCACTGAAGCAGGACGAAGAGCAGGTGAAGGAAGCACTGCGTGCTCATGGTCAATCCACCTTCTCAGCATCTGTATAATTGATGCGCATTTGGTAGCAGCAAGCAAGGAGAAGGGAGGGGCGGAAGTGCCAGGAGAAGTTAATAATGTAAAGAGCAATAACTTCCAAAAGGTCGTGACTTTCCCGAACTATCACAAGGACAATATGGCGTTGGCCGGTCGTGTGGAAGAGAAGAAGCTCGGGAAGGATGAATTTCTTAAAATTCTGATCACGCAATTGCAAAATCAGGATCCAATGCAGCCAATGCAAGATCGTGATTTTATCGCACAAATGGCGCAATTTAGCTCTGTCGAACAATTAATGAACATTTCGACGCAGATGAACACGATGCAGCAGACACTCGGAATGTCCTCCAATATGATCGGCAAGGAGATTACATGGATTGCGCAGAAAGATGCGGCAAGTACGGACGGTCAGGAAAGCACAACCCAAATCAAGACGGGCATCGTGGATTCCATTCTAGTTCGTGACAATCAGATGTACGCCAAAGTAGGCAAGGACGAAGTCGAAATGAAGTACATTTCTGAAATTCGCATGCCTTCAAGCGGACAAATGGATGGGAATGCGACAAGCAAGCCGGAACAAGTCGTGGGCGGCAATTCATGAATATCCAAGGCTCACTAGGGCATTTGCCGCCAATTCGTCCTGTGCAGACAAGTTCTTTATCGAGGGCGACATCAAGCGGAAAGACAAGCGCTGCCCTCCAGTTTCAGCAGCTGCTGAATCAAGAGCTGCATAAGCAGGAAGACGTACGGTTCAGTCACCATGCGCAACTTCGGATGAAGGAGCGCGGGATGTCCATGACACCGGATTTGATGCAAAAGATGAAGCAGGCTATTTCACAAGCGGAATCCAAAGGAGCTAAGCAATCACTGGTTGTTGTTAACAAGCAGGCGTTCATTGTGAATGTTCACTCTCGAACGGTAATCACGGCTCTCGATGAAGCTTCTCAGCAGGATCACATCTTTACGCAAATAGACAGTGCCGTCCTTATGAATTAATGTTCATTGGCAGTTACATTGATGAGGTTGAGAAATGTGTAAATGGCAGGGCACGGTATGAAATGGCTGGACCGTTAAGGAGGCCATCGCTCATGGAACGACAGAAGTGAGCGGAATAACGAATAGTCGGAGGTAAAAAGAATGATTCGATCCATGTACTCTGGTGTATCCGGAATGCGCGGCTTTCAGACGAAGCTGGATGTAATCGGCAATAACATTGCGAACGTAAATACAGCAGGCTTCAAGGCTGGACGCGTAACCTTTAAGGATATTATGAGCCAAACGGTATCAGGAACGACTGCACCAGGCGATGGTGGTATGGGGGGCGTCAATGCTAAGCAGATCGGACTTGGTGCTGTTGTTGCTTCCATAGACAATGTGCATACAGGCGGCAGTGCGATGACGACGAACCGCCCGCTCGATTTGCGCATTGATGGAGATGGATTCTTTGCAGTAAAAATGGGTGATGATGGTGCGACCTTCTATACTCGCGCTGGTGATTTCCATCTCGATGCAATGCGTCAATTGGTAACTTCCGATGGTTTGCGAGTGCTGGACGCTGGCGGTGGCGGAATTCAATTGGATGAAGAGATCGTTGCCTTCACTATTGCACAAAATGGCGAAATTATCGCGAAGAGAGATGATGGTACGACTGAAGCAACAGGCATCAAAATTGGTGTTGCGAAGATCCCGAATCCAGAAGGCTTGGAGAAGGTGGGAGGCAACTTGTACCGATTGACTCCGAATGCGATTGAGGGCGGCGCTCTTGATGAATTGTCGGAAGCAAACAGTCCAGAAGCTGGTACAGGCGCGATCATTTCCGGACAGCTGGAAATGTCGAACGTTGATTTGACTTCTGAATTTACCGAAATGATCGTTGCGCAACGCGGCTTCCAAGCGAACTCTCGCATCATCACAACTTCCGATGAAGTGCTGCAAGAGGTTGTTAACTTGAAGCGATAAGCGGTAGGTAATCCTGCTTCCTTAATCCCGCAGGCTGTGGGGGCATAATCCCCAGTCTGCGGGATGACGGACGGCGCTCGAAAGGAGGAATAGAATGATATCTGTTACGAGATTGAATGGATCGCCTGTATGGGTGAACGCCCTTCTTATCGAGTCTGTAGAGGAGACACCCGACACGTATATTACCCTGACGACAGGCAAGAAGTTTATTGTGCTGGAGAAAGGGCAGGAAGTCATTAGTTGCATTGAACAATACATACGTTCTGTAGGCATTATTGCCGGAACGAAGAAGACAGAATTATCGGAGGGACAACCATGAAACGAATGCTGCCGTGGATGATTACGGTGCTGCTAGCGCTCACGTTAATTGCACTGGTAGTTATTATGATGTCGAACTCAACACCAGGGAAACAAGCTAACCCGACTGGGAACATTGCTGTGCCTAGACTGTCTGCCGATGAAATTGTAGAAATGACGTCCAGTATGAATGAAATCAAGACGAACCTGGCAGATCACGACTATATCGTACTGACAGGATTCGCATTTCAATTGGACAGCAAGAAGACCAAGGAGCAGTTTGACAAGATCAAAGACATGCGTATTAAACCATTGATCTTACGCACGCTCGCAGACATGAAGCCGGAGGAACTGCAAGGCATGAAGGGACAAGATCAGTTATGTTCCAAGCTGCTCGAATTGATTAACAAGCAGTTGCCAGAGGGCAAGGTCATTCAAATCGACTTGACCGATTTCATTATGCAACGCCTCTAACAAGGGCGGTTACATCTGTTGTAGTTGATTCCTGTAAGGGGGTGAAACGATTGGTTGACGTGCTGTCACAGAACGAGATTGACGCCTTGCTGGCGGCGTTGTCCTCAGGTGAGATGGATGCAGAAGAGCTGAAGAAAGAGGAGACGCAGCGTAAAATCCGCTCCTATGATTTTAAGCGGGCTGTTCGATTTTCTAAGGATCATATCCGCAGCTTAACACGCATCCATGAGAATTTTGCCAGATATTTAACGACATATTTTTCTGCGCAACTCAGGACATTTGTACAAATCAATGTCGTACAGGTAGAACAGCTGCCGTATGACGAATTTATTCGGTCTATTCCGAAGATGACGATTCTGAATATTTTCGAGGCTGAGCCGTTCAAGGGGCGAATGGTACTCGAAGTAAATCCTAACGTAGCCTTTGCGATGCTGGATCGCATGTTGGGCGGTACGGGTATGGCTCCATCGAAAATCAATGCGTTAACAGAGATTGAGACGACGGTTATGGAGCGAATATTCAGCCGTGCGTTCGACAGTTTGCAAGAAGCTTGGAAAAATGTCCTTGATATTGAACCAAGACTTGAAGCATTGGAGACGAATCCACAGTTCATGCAGATCGTATCGCCGAATGAAACGATAGCGCTCATCTCCTTGAGCACGAAAATCGGGGATACGACGGGGATGATCAACTTGTGTATCCCGCATGTCGTCATTGAGCCGATCATGCCGAAGCTCTCTGTGCACCATTGGTTCGTATCAGAGAAGAAGACAAGAGAGCCGATTGAAGTTGAAAAATTACGCCAGCGCGTAACAAAGGCGAAGCTGCCGATATCGGTGGAGCTGGGGACATCTAATATTACGGTGCATGAGCTAATGCAGCTCGCGGTTGGCGATGTGATCGCGTTGAATAAGCCGGTTGACAGTGGATTGTCAATTCGGGTCGGCGAACGCGAGAAATATATAGGAACACCTGGTGTGTATAAGGATCGAGTCTCAGTACAAATCGATCACGTTGTAGATGAAGGAGTGGAAGAGCATGACGAGTAAGGACTACTTGTCACAGGAGGAAATTGACGCGTTGTTGAAGAGATCATCAGATGAACCGTCTGCCGAAGAAGCCGGTACTCCTTCCATTGAAAAGTTTTTGGACCCGATTCAAATTGATGCATTGGGCGAAATTGGCAACATCACATTCGGCAGTGCAGCAACAGCATTGTCCACGCTGCTTGGCAAGAAAGTAGAGATTACAACGCCTCGCATTTCGCTGCTTCAGCGTGAGAACTTGGAGAATGAGTTTCCAAAGCCGCACGTGGCCGTACACGTTCGCTATGTAGAGGGCTTTGAGGGTGTAAACTCACTCGTTATCAAAACATCGGATGCCCAGGTAATTGCAGACTTGATGCTTGGCGGAGATGGCACGAACACGAGTCATGATTTGACTGAAATTCATATTAGTGCCGTTCAAGAAGCTATGAACCAAATGATGGGATCTTCAGCGACTTCGATGTCTACCATCTTCAATCGCTTAGTGAATATCTCTCCTCCTGGAATTGGCATCTTGGATATGTCTAATGGAACAGGCGTAGATACATTGCCTGAAGATAATGTACTCGTTAAGGTTTCGTTCCGATTGACGATTAGTGATCTGATCGATTCAACGATCATGCAAATATTAACAGTTCCGTTTGCGCGGAATATGGTCTCACTGCTGCTTGGCTCAGCTTCAGATGAACCTGCGGCTGCTGCAGAAACTCCGGTTGCAGAAATGCAGCCTGAAGCCAAATCAGCTTATGAACCATCTATGACAGCACCAGTTCAACCGGCAATGGAATCCCATATGCCGCCGATGCAGGGCTATCATGATCCAATGGGAGGAGGGCATGCTATGCAGCAACCTTATACAAATGCTCCAATGCATACACCTGGTATGGATATGCGTGGAGATCACGCTGCAGCATTTGGGACTGCACCGAATCGGAATGTGAACGTGCAGCCTGTGCAATTCGCAAGTTTCCAATCGGCTCCATACCAACAAACGGATGAATCTAATCTAAATTTATTGTTGGACATCCCACTCAAAGTCACAGTAGAATTAGGTAGGACACACAAACAGATCAAGGACATCTTGGAGCTTTCCCAGGGCTCCATTATCGAGCTGGACAAGCTGGCAGGCGAGCCTGTCGATATTCTTGTCAATAACAAGCTTATCGCGAAGGGCGAGGTTGTTGTAATCGACGAGAACTTCGGCGTGCGTGTCACAGATATTATCAATCAGTGGGATCGAATTCAAAAACTACAATAAGATTTGGGGAGGATTCTCAACGATGGCAAACCGTATTTTGATCGTAGATGACGCAGCGTTTATGCGAATGATGATTCGCGACATTTTAACTAAAAATGGTTATGATGTTGTCGCGGAAGCATCGGACGGTGCACAGGCGATCGAAAAGTACAAAGAACATAAACCAGACCTGATTACAATGGATATTACAATGCCGGAAATGGATGGAATTACAGCGCTTAAAGAAATTCGCAAATCCGATCCGAATGCCAAAGTCATTATGTGTTCCGCGATGGGACAGCAGGCAATGGTTATTGATGCGATTCAAGCAGGAGCGAAGGACTTCATCGTGAAGCCGTTCCAAGCGGATCGCGTAATCGAAGCAATCAAGAAGACATTAGGTTAATTGTATGAAAACTGACAGCGGTCAACTGATGCAATCATCTGGTGTCGATGGATATTTATCGAGCTTATTGACCGTGTTGTTGTCACTTGCCGTCATCATCGTACTTATCGTGCTGTTCATCAAGCTGTTAAGCCGCAAAAACCGAATGTGGCAAATGAACCAAAGTATCCGAACGTTGGGCGGCACCGGCCTCGGACCAAACAAGTCGATGCAAATCGTAGAAGTTGGCGATGTCGTCTATGTATTGGGCATTGGGGAAGATATTACGCTTATCGATAAAATATCCGATCCGGCCCAAGCGGCACGCTTTACCGCGGCGCTTGAACGCGAGCAGCCGACAGCGGCATGGCCAACATCCTGGTCGGAGTGGAAACAACGTCTGCGAGTTGGACGCAATGGACGAACTATTGACAGTAACACGAAGCCAGAAGAGACGGAGTCTGTCTCATTCCATGAAATGTTTCATGAGAAGCTTGAGCGCATGCCGAAGCGCAGCGAGCAAGTGGAGCAGTTATTGAAGGAAGATAATAAAGAAGATCGGTAGATGGATTCATGAACAAAAAATTGTTACTATCTGTAACCGTCGCACTGTTTGTATCCAGCATGTCAGCTCATTGGGCTATGGCATCTCCCATTATTCCGGACATCGACATTAAGGTCGGGGGCGGAGGACAACCGGGAGCATCATCAATTTCGATATTGCTGCTTATTACGATATTGAGCATAGCTCCAGCAATTCTGGTGCTGATGACCTCCTTCACACGAATTGTGGTTGTCCTTGGGTTCGTGCGGACGTCCCTAGGGACGCAGCAGATGCCGCCCAATCAGGTGTTGATTGGTCTGGCGCTCTTTCTAACTTTGTTTGTGATGTCCCCGACAATTGGCGAAGTGAATCAATCAGCCCTACAGCCGTATTTAAAGGGTGAGTTGAACCAGACCCAAGCGCTCGAGAAGGCATCTGTTCCGATGAAGAAGTTTATGTTCTCACATACACGTGAGAAAGATTTGCTCTTATTTATGAAATACACCAAAACGGATAAACCGAAAACATACGAAGATATTCCGTTAACCGTACTCGTGCCTGCTTTCGCGATCAGTGAGTTGAAGACGGCGTTCCAAATGGGATTTATGATCTTTATTCCATTCTTGGTCATTGATATGGTTGTGGCCAGTACGCTTATGGCCATGGGGATGATGATGCTGCCTCCGGTTATGATATCGCTGCCGTTCAAGATTTTATTGTTCGTGCTCGTAGATGGCTGGTATCTTGTAGTGAAATCGCTGCTCATGAGCTTCAATACATGACGCGAGTCAGACATGGCGAACGGGAGGAATGAACATGAGTGCAGAATTTATTATGGGTCTGGCAGGACAGGCTGTGTTCACTGTTCTTAAAGTGAGCGCACCGATGTTGGTAGTTGCCTTGGTCGTCGGATTGTTAATAAGCGTTTTTCAAGCGACGACACAAATTCAGGAGCAGACGCTTGCGTTCGTACCGAAAATTGTGGCAGTTATGATCGTTGTGCTGTTGTTCGGACCCTGGATTTTAACGACACTCGTGGATTTTACGCACAATATTTTAAATAATTTGCATCATTATATCGGTTAGGCAGTGAAGCCATGGAAATGCTCGTACAAGCTTTCCCTGTTTTTTTGCTCTCGATGTGTCGAATCACGGCGTTCTTTGTCGCTGTTCCTGTCTTTTCTTCCCGAGGCGTGCCGATTAAGTTCAAGATCGGACTAGCATTCTTTGTCAGCTTAATCGCTTATTTATTGTTTGGGCTTGGTAAGAGTGTACCGACAGATGGAACTTATATCATTTATATTGTCCGGGAAATAATGATAGGTCTGCTCATCGGATATTTAGCACAGCTGTTCTTCTCTATCGTGCAGACAGCAGGTTCGTTCATCGATATGCAGATTGGGTTCGGCATGGCCAATGTCATTGACCCGTTGACCGGGGCAAGTTCGCCTGTGATGGGCAACTTTAAATACATATTTGTTGTTCTATTGTTTCTTGGAATGAATGGCCACCATTACTTTATCGACGGAATTATGCAAAGTTTTAAGTGGCTGCCGTTAGATGAGAATGCTTTTTTTGCTCAAATCGCAAATGGGAATATTACAGATTTCATTGTTAAGTCATTCACTGAAGCATTCATCATTGCTTTCCAAGTGTCTGCACCGCTTATCGTCGCTCTATTTTTAACGGACGTAGCACTTGGATTTCTAGCGCGAACGGCGCCGCAATTCAATATTTTCGTCGTTGGGATTCCGCTTAAGCTAATTGTTGGTCTTCTTATGCTGCTGCTAGTCGTACCAGGTCTTGTTTACGTACTGCAGCAATTGTTCTCTACGCTGTTCGAAGCGCTCGATCAGCTGCTACGCATGATGCAGGGGGCGAGATGATGAAGCAGCTTCACGATGTACACAGAGATGAGTCGAATCGCCACGCATATGTACTGCGTTATCCTCTTGATTTGCAGCTGTTCTCGCAAGAGAAGACAGAGAAAGCAACGCCGAAAAAGAGGCAAGAAACCCGCAAGAAAGGGCAAGTTGCCAAAAGTATGGATCTCTCAGGAGCGTTCATTCTCTTGGCGGGGTTCTCTTGCTTGTTCGTGCTCGGCGGTTTTATGAAGGATCGGATCGTCGAGCTGTTCCAAGATGTGCTGCAGAATCGGCTTACTATGGATGTGACGGCGAACAATGTGCTGGACTACTTCAGTTCCATATTTCTTAAACTGATGGTTATACTGGCACCGTTGTTTATTTCAGCAATCGTTATTGCGCTCGTCGTCAACTACATGCAGGTGGGCTTCTTATTTACTGGTGAGCCGCTGAAGATGAAGCTGGAGAAGATTGATCCGGTAAAAGGTTTCAAAAATATTTTTTCCATGCGTTCTGTAGTTGAATTTCTGAAATCCATTATGAAGCTCACGACGATCGGTGTAATCGTCTACACCTCATTGTGGGGGGAGCGAGATACGATCGTCATGCTGTCCCATGTTCCTTTGAATGACATCATGTCATTTACAGGGCATTTGACACTTATGCTTGGCATGAAGATTGGAGTGGCGTTATGTGTACTTGCCGCTCTGGATTACATGTATCAACGATATGAATACGAGAAAAGCTTACGGATGTCAAAACAGGACATTAAGGACGAATTCAAGAAGACCGAAGGTGACCCTCTCATTAAGGGTAAAATTCGTGAACGACAGCGACGTATGGCACTCATGCGTATGATGCAGGAGGTTCCGAAAGCAGACGTCGTCATTACAAACCCGACGCACTTCGCAATTGCACTGAAATATGATGGTGGTGCGATGGAAGCACCGGAGATTGTAGCCAAGGGACAGGATTACGTCGCGCTCCGTATTAAACAGATTGCCAAGGAACACGGCGTCATAACGATGGAAAACAAGCCGCTCGCCCGTGCTTTGTATCAGAGGGCCGATATTGGCGATACCGTTCCGGCCGATTTGTTCCAAGCCGTGGCTGAGGTACTGGCATACGTATACAAAGTAAAAGGCAAAGGCAATTGATTAATTTTGATCAAGGATGGAGGGTGCATTCCGTGAAAACGAGAGATTTATTCGTCTTGGTCGGTATTATCGGTATCGTACTCATGATGGTTTTACCTATACCGACCTGGTTGCTTGACATTTTACTCGTAATCAATATATCGATCGCGCTCATGATTTTGCTCATTGCCATGAATACGAGGGAAGCGTTGAACTTCTCGATTTTCCCGGCTATGCTGCTCATTACGACATTGTTCCGACTCGCATTGAACATATCCACTACGAAGCAAATCCTTACGAATGGCGAAGCTGGTGACGTTGTTGCCACATTCGGTGAGTGGATAACCCAGGGAAATATTGCGGTTGGTCTTGTCGTCTTCCTCATTCTTGTCATCGTACAGTTTATTGTTATTACGAAAGGCTCTGAGCGGGTCGCTGAAGTATCAGCACGCTTTACGCTCGATGCGATGCCGGGTAAGCAAATGGCAATTGACGCAGACTTGAATGCAGGACTTATCAACGAACAGCAGGCCCGTGATCGCCGCGATAAGATTAGCCGAGAAGCGGATTTCTATGGCGCCATGGACGGTGCCAGTAAATTCGTAAAAGGGGATGCGATTGCAAGTATCATCATCCTGCTTATTAACTTGATCGGCGGCTTCATTATCGGAATGGCGATGCATGGAAAATCATTTGGCGATGCAGCATCTACTTATTCGATATTGTCGATCGGTGATGGACTTGTCAGCCAGATTCCAGCGCTTCTTATTTCGACCGCAGCAGGTCTTATCGTAACAAGGGCGGCATCTGATGGAAACTTGGCAGAAGATTTGCGAGCGCAGATGTTTGCTTATCCGAAGCTGCTCTATATCGTATCAGGCACGATCGCGTTACTTGGATTACTTACGCCAATTGGAATTGGATCTACGATTCCATTTGCTGTCATTCTTGGGATTGCCGGATATCGGATGCAGAAGAACATCGATGAGCGGCAAATCGAAGAAGAGCAGCTTGAGGAAGAACTGCAGATTGAAGAAGTGCGCAGTCCAGAGAGTGTAATCAATTTGCTGCAGGTTGATCCGATTGAATTTGAGTTCGGTTATGGACTCATTCCGCTTGCGGATACACAGCAAGGCGGGGATTTGCTTGACCGTATTATTATGATTCGACGCCAATGCGCGTTAGAGCTCGGCTTGGTCGTTCCTGTCATCCGCATTCGAGACAATATCCAATTGAAGCCGAATGAATATGTCATCAAGATTAAGGGCAATGCGGTAGCCCGAGGGGAGCTTCTGCTCAATCATTATCTGGCGATGAATCCCGGTTATGATGATGAATCGGTATCAGGAATTGAAACGGTAGAGCCGGCATTCGGACTACCAGCATTATGGGTGGATGATGCGATGAAGGAGCGTGCCGAATTGGCAGGATACACGGTAGTAGATCCGCCTTCTGTTGTGGCTACGCATCTGACTGAAATCGTTAAAAAGCATGCACACGAGCTTATTGGACGTCAGGAGACGAAATCGCTTGTTGAAACGGTTAAGGAACAATATTCTGCTCTTGTGGATGAACTGATTCCAAATGTATTGACGATCGGGGATGTTCAGAAAGTTCTGGCGAAGCTTCTGCGAGAGAAGATCTCGATTCGCGATCTGGTAACCATATTCGAAACACTGGCAGATTACGGTACATATACGAAGGATCCGGATGTATTAACTGAATATGTGCGTCAAGCGCTTGCTCGCCAGATTACACAGCAATATTCAACTCCAGGCGAGACGCTGCGTGTGATCACAATTGGACCTAGCTTGGAAAAGAAAATTTCGGACAATGTGCAGCAGAACGAGCATGGTTCTTACCTTGTTCTAGATCCGAATACGACACAGCAGGTATATCAGCGCATGAGTGAACAGATTCAGAAGCTGTTACAGACCGGACATTCGCCGATCATGCTGGCATCTCCGAACATTCGCATGTACTTGCGGCAGCTTATGGAGCGTGCGATGCAGGATGTTCCGGTTCTGTCCTACAATGAGCTTGAACCAAATGTTGAAATTCAAAGCGTCGGAGTGGTGAATGTATGAGGGTGAAAAAATACCTCGTCGAAACGATGCCGGAGGCCATGAGTCAAATCAGGCAAGAACTTGGAAAAGATGCGGTCATTGTCAGTACCAAAGAAGTTAAGACAGGCGGTATTCTTGGCATGTTCCGTAAGCGAGCTATTGAAGTAGTGGCGGCGGTCGACGAACAAGCTAAGCCTACAGCCAAGTCTTCCACAGAACCCAGTACTCCTCCTGTCAATGGGACGATGCAATCGTATGTTCCTTCATCGGTTGCTCGCTCCATGTATGGGGGAGGCGGCAGCAATGGTCAGTCTGCAAAAAATGTGGAACGTGGAACCGCCCAACCGCAGGCAGATGCAGCTGGTCGCATGCCGCAGTCAATGAGCTCTAATAGGGCGGTTCAGCCTCCAAATTCCATGCAGACGATGTCGGCTGATTTAGAAGAAGAGAGTACTGCTGTGCCTTGGACGCAGCTTCCATTTGCACGGTCTGAACGGGCCGTTATGCCGATGACATCGATTGAACAAGATCCGACTGACCCGCATTTACAGAAAGAATTGGCTGAAATGAAACGGATGATGCGTAAAGTAATGGAGCGCGTCAACTATGATTCATGGTCAGAGAGCGCACAGGAGGTAGAGCGTCATCTCAGGCTTCAAGGACTGTCGCAAGAGGCTGCATATGGATACGTGCAGCAGGCTTGGGAGCAATGCAAGTTGAACCGTGAGGAAGAGCCTGATTCTGATGTGCTGAGGGGCTATGTGAAAGATATCGTAGAAGAGAAGCTTCAGTCGCATGTTGTCCATGGATTGACACCTGCTACCCGCATTTTGTATGTCGTTGGGCCGACTGGTGTAGGTAAGACGACGACGATTGCGAAGCTGGCTGCAGATCAAATGTTCCATCATCAACGCAAGGTAGGTCTAATTGCTTCTGACACCTATCGAATTGCAGCTGTTGAACAACTCAGAACATATGCATCGATATTGAACGTTCCGATGGAGGTTGTGACCTCGCCCAATGACACGGAACGGGCATTGCGGGCGCTTCAAGGCTGTGATCTGATCATTATGGATACAGCAGGGCGCAATTTCCGCAACGATATGTATGTGAATGAGTTGAATACGATGCTTAAGCCGTTCCCAGACAGTGAGACATTCCTCGTTTTGAGCTTAACTTCCAAGACGGAAGATATGATCGCTATACTGGAGCGTTTCTCAAGACAGCGCATCGATCGGATCATATTCACGAAGGCGGATGAGACAGATACATTCGGTGCGGTGCTTGAACTTGCAGATCGAACGACGATTCCGTTCAGTTACATAACTACAGGACAGAATGTCCCGGACGATATCGAGCCGTTCCAGGTGGATGAAGCGGTAAGACGAATAGTAGGTGCATGACGAAATGAGCTACGATCAAGCAGAAGGACTAAGACAGTTGGTAGAATCCCGTCATGAAAGAGTTGGTTCCACGGTGTCATCTCGGATGGCGCAGGGAAGCTCTGAAGTTCGAGCTGCACGTATTATTGCCGTTACGAGCGGTAAGGGCGGCGTTGGAAAATCCAATTTTACGTTGAACTTCGCGCTCTCCCTCCAAGATGCGGGGTATCGAACACTTGTATTCGATGCGGATATCGGCATGGGGAACATTGATGTTCTGCTCGGTGCGACATCAGGTGTGAGCCTCATGCACGTCTTGCGAGACGGGCACTCCCTGCAGGATATTATTCAGGTAGGTCCTCGAGGAATGCACTACATTCCAGGGGGCTCCGGGTTCCAAGAATTATTGGATATGCCTTCCGTTCATATTGAACACTTCATCCAAGAAATGGAGAAATGGTCATCACAGTATGATGTCATCTTGTTTGATACGGGAGCGGGCCTGAGTAAGGAGACGATGCAATTTCTCTCAGCAGCGGATGAGACGCTTGTTGTAACAACACCTGAGCCAACGTCCATTGCGGATGCCTATGCACTGATTAAGGTCGTTTCCGCTGCGAGACCTGATCATTCGTTCCGTCTTGTCATCAACCGAGCTTCAGATTGGAAAGAGGGAAGCCAGACGGCTGAGCGATTATCAACGGTAGCGGAACGATTCTTGAATCATCCGATTCCGACGCTGGGGATTTTATATGATGATCCCCATGTGATGCAGGCCGTAAAGAGGCAAATTCCATTCGCTATTTTGTATCCACAATGTATAGTTGCCAAGCAGCTTCGTGAACTAGCCAATGCTTACATTCACGGAATCGGGCAGACTGGACAAGCTGGAGGGGTTAAGCAATTTTTGCGGAAATGGCTGGGCAGATGGTCCTCCTAAATGTAAGGCATGAAGAAATGGAGGACGCAGCATTCACAAATGGCTGCTTAGGGAGCGTGATGAGAAATTGACAACCAAGAAAGTGCTTGTCGTGGACGACTCGGCCTTCATGCGAACGATTATATCTGATTTAATTATCCAGGATCATTCCTTTGAGATTATCGGTACTGCCTCTAATGGCGTAGATGCTGTACACAAAGTGATGGAACTGAAGCCAGATGCAGTGACGCTGGATGTTGAGATGCCGATTCAGAATGGCCTCGTAGCACTTCAGAGCATAATGACAGATTGCCCTACCCCGGTCATTATGCTGTCAAGTTTAACAGAAGAAGGGCGCTCGGAGACATTATCCGCACTTGAATATGGAGCTTTTGACTTCGTATGTAAACCAAGCCCTGCGGGTGGGACGAAAGATATACATAAGGTTGGAGAAATGCTGCGGGAGAAGCTGCATACTGCAATTGCTTCTCAAGAAAGAAAGCGTCAGCTGGAACGACTGCGGGAACAAGGGGAGCGGCTAAAGCGGGAGTACGCAGCTGCTTTACCGACAGAAGAGCTCGTCCCAAGGCCTCCGCATCAATCCGGTTTAAAGTCTCGTACAGATGATGGGAATAAGCTGAGAGCGAAGAGCCCGATTACTTCTAGAGCGGCTGCAAAATTGGCAGCGAAGGAAATGCAGACACAACGCAGCATGGAGGATACGCCGATTATTGGCCGTACTCGTGCCGGGAAGCCAGTTGCTCCGAATGCGAACGAGGAATTGCATCCTAATCACGAAGAGCACCTAGATGTCACGCATCTGAATGCCTCAGAATTCGTTGGAACAGCGAATGCA
The DNA here is from genome assembly GCF_032337355.1 of Paenibacillus suaedae. NCBI lineage: Bacteria > Bacillati > Bacillota > Bacilli > Caryophanales > Paenibacillaceae > Paenibacillus > Paenibacillus suaedae. The sequence continues at coordinate 680,483 of NZ_JAVYAA010000002.1, read as the reverse complement.
GCCAACTCAACGAGATTTGAGCAAATTGTTGCCATTGGGACATCGACGGGCGGTCCGCGTGCATTGAAAGAGCTGTTGTCAGCATTACCTAAACATATTCCCGCACCAATATTGGTGGTTCAGCATATGCCGCCTAATTTCACAAAATCATTAGCTGAACGTTTGAACAATTACAGTGATATTGAAGTAAGGGAAGCGCAGCATGGCGATGTGCTGCAGACTGGGGTAGCTTACATTGCACCAGGTGGCATGCATATGATGGCCGTGCGCAATGCAGAGGGGAATTATTCGATTGCTTTATCCAAAGGTGAGCCCCGCAACGGACATCGTCCATCAGTAGATTCCCTGTTCGAATCACTACTGCCGTTGAAGGGACTGAAACGGCATATCGTGCTGTTGACGGGAATGGGTAGTGACGGTGCGAAAATGATGAAACGGTTGGCCGACGAGGGCGTAACTTCAACCTTTGTCGAAAGTGAAGAAAGCTGCGTCGTCTTCGGCATGCCGCGCGCGGCAATCGAGTTGGGATGCGTATCGCAAGTCATTCCACTACATCAGATGGCAAAGTCCATTACACATGCAATGAAATGATCAGATACTGTTGTGCAAATCGTTAAAGGAGGTGTTCGAGCATGGATTTGAATCAATATTTGTCCATGTTTATTGACGAAGCGAACGACCATTTGCAAGCGTTGAACGAGCACATGCTAGAGTTGGAGAACCAGCCGGACGATGTTGGGATCGTGCAAGTCATTTTCAGGTCGGCCCACACCTTAAAAGGGATGTCGGCGACAATGGGGTTTGAGGATTTGGCCTCATTAACACACCAGATGGAAAATGTATTGGATCTTGTAAGAAACCAACAGCTCGCGATGGACTCCTTCATTTTTGATACGTTATTCCGAAGCTTGGATGCTTTGGAAGCTATGGTCTCCGATATTACTAACGGTGGAGAAGGCAAGGCAGATGTGACGGCAATTGTTGCAGCTCTCCAATCGATTGTCAAAGGCGATTACAAGAAGGAAGCTTCTTCCGCAGACGGAAGCTCCGCAGATGATGCTGAAGAGCAAAATGAGCGGCTTGATGAATTCCAGAGAAGTATCTTGGAACAATCGGTGGAAGCAGGCATGCATGTGTACTACATCCACATCCAATTGCGTGAAGATTGCGTACTAAAGGCAGCTAGAGCCTATATGGTATTTCAGGTGCTTGGTCAGTACGGTGAAGTAGTGAAGTCGAATCCTCCTGCACAGGACATAGAGCAGGATAAGTTCGACAATGGCTTTACCGTATTCTTTGTCAGCGGTGAAGATGCCGAGCGATTGCAGCAAGAGATTGGACAAGTCTCAGAGCTGGACAGCGTACAAGTACAGCCATTCACGCTTGAAGACATCCGCAATTGGAATAGTCAAATCGAAGAAGTACAAGCAGGCAGACAAGAAGCAGCAGCAACTGCAGCGCCAGCCAAGCCAGAAGTGAAGACAGAGCAGCCAGCGGCATCCGAAGCTTCGCCTGTGCCTGCACGCAAACCAAGCAGCACGCCAGCAACTGGAAAAGCAGTTGGAAACCGGACGATTCGCGTAGATATTGAACGGCTCGATGTACTGATGAATCTACTAAGCGAAATGCTCATTGATCGCGTACGGCTCGAGCAATTGTCAGGTGATCTCAAGCATCATGATTTGACAGATACGGTGGAGCATTTGTCACGAGTAAGCTCTGATTTGCAAAATATTGTGCTTAAGCTGCGCATGGTTCCTGTTGATACGGTATTCAGCAGATTCCCGCGGATGATGCGTGACTTAGCCAAATCACTTGATAAGAAGATAGACTTTATTATAACCGGTGCTGAGACAGAGCTTGACCGCACCGTAATTGATGAGATCGGAGATCCACTTGTTCACTTGCTGCGCAATGCAGTTGACCACGGTATTGAATCTATTGAGGATCGTATCGCAGCCGGCAAGCCAGAAACAGGGACTGTTCATTTGCGGGCTTTCCACAGCGGCAATCATGTCTTCATCGAAATTGAAGAAGATGGTCACGGAATCGACCGTGCGATGGTATTGAAGAAAGCCATCAAGAATGGCGTTGTCACTGCGGAGAGAGCAGCTCAAATGAGTGATGAGCAGGTATATATGCTGCTATTCGCATCTGGATTCAGTACGGCAGAGAAGGTCTCGGATATATCTGGCAGGGGTGTTGGACTGGATGTAGTAAGATCCAAGATTACATCTTTAGGTGGACACGTCATTGTTGAGTCTAAGCTGGGACAAGGAACGAAGTTTATCGTGCAGCTCCCGCTTACATTGTCCATATTATCGGCAATGCTCTTCCGTTTGGGAAGTGAGAAGTATGCGATTCCGCTTAGCTCTATTGTGGAGACAAGCATGGTCAAGAAAGAAAAAATACGCCGGGTTCATGGTGGTATCCGGATGGTTGATTACCGAGAGAGTGTAATCCCTCTTCTATCACTCAGCACACTTTTCGATTGCCCGAATTACTCGGATATGGAGGAAGAAGAGGTTGAGATCATCATCGTACGCAAAGGTGAACGTATAGCAGCATTGGCTATCGATGACTTTATCGGTCAAAGCGAAATTGTTTTGAAGCCATTAGGAAGCTATTTAAAAAATGCGCCAGGCTTCTCAGGAGCAACGATTCTCGGTGATGGACAAGTTGCATTGATCATTGATCCGAATGCGTTGCTGAAGTAATCCTCAATGTCTATTTATGATTGCAGAATAGTCATATTCAAATGAAGGAGGACGTGACATGGCAGAAGAGTTAAAGGTCGTTGTCTTTACGTTAGGGGAAGAAGAATACGGAATCGAAGTTGAAAAGGTAAAAACGATAGAGCGTATGCTCCCTATCACACGGGTTCCGAAAACATACGACTTCATTAAAGGTGTTATTAACTTGCGCGGGGTTGTTGTTCCGGTCATCGAGCTTCGTGGTCGATTCGGATTGCCGTCTGCGGAAGTGACGGAACAATCTCGTATTATTATCGTAGCTTATGAAGATTTGGAAGTTGGCTTTATCGTGGATAGTGCCAATGATGTTATTGATATTATGGACGAAGATATCGAACCGGCCCCAGAGGTTGTGGGCGGCATTCAAGCCAAATACTTGCGCGGCGTAGCTAAGATTGGGGATGACCGTTTACTTATTATGCTCCATTTGGCCGAAGTGCTGAATAAGAGTGAAATTATTCGATTAGAACAGCTTGAGGCATAACAGCGTGCACTTATTCGAACGACTCGGAGAGTTCAAGCTGGATGTTCTGAAGGAAGTCGGGAATATTGGTGCTGGCAACGCCGCAACGGCACTATCCCGGCTGCTCAACCGACCGATTGACATGGCTGTACCGAAGGTGCGGCTTCTGCCGTTCGAGGAAATTGCGGACGAGGTTGGTGGCGCAGAACATGTTGTGATTGCAATATATTTTCGTGTCGAAGGAGATGCGCCAAGTCATTTGTTCTTTATGTTCGATACGGATGCCGCTAAGCGTCTTTTGTCGCACTTGGAAGCATTGCCTTCAGATACGAGTCAATGTTTCAATGACATGGAATTGTCCGCCTTGTCGGAGATCGGCAACATTTTAGCAGGTTCTTACTTGTCTTCCTTGGCAGATTTCACTCATATGGCGATGTCGCCAACGGTTCCTCAGCTTGCTATCGATATGGCGGGCGCAGTGCTCAACTACGGAATACTGCAATACGGGGAAATGGGAGACAGTGCGTTGCTAATTGATACGAAGTTTTTGCAAGACTGTGATGAAGTGCAAGGAACCTTTTTCTTAATACCTGACCCGGACTCTTTTGACAAAATATTTGCTGCATTGGGAGTGCCATTCGAATGATAGAAGAGTCGACGGTTGTAAAAGTCGGAATGGCTGATTTGCAGGTATGCCGTTTCGGTTCCTTACGAACGACCGGTCTCGGATCGTGCGTTGGATTGACGTTATATGACCCGGTTGCCAAAATTGCCGGAATGGCGCATGTTATGCTGCCGTCTTCGGATATTGCTAGAGAGGGGAATCGCAACATCGCCAAGTATGCGGATACTGCCATTCCAGAATTGATACGCCGTATGACAGAAGCGGGTGCTTCTCTGTCCCGGGTTCATGCGAAGATGGCTGGAGGCGCCCAGATGTTTGCTTTTGCTTCGAATAACGATATGATGCGTATCGGACCACGGAATGTAGATTCCTGCAAATCGATGTTGGAGCAATACAGTATCCCGCTTCATGCCGAAGACACAGGCGCCAATTATGGGAGAACGATAGAACTGTTCTGTGATGACGGGAGACTTCACATTCGCAGCGTGCAGATGGGTGAAAAGGATATATAGCATGAGAGGAACAATACGTTGGAATTACATATTCGGTGCTGTTGGATCTATCTTTGCCTTAATGGTGTCATGGAGCAATAATGTATGGACGACGAGTCTTCTCCGAGCAATTATTGCGTTTGTAATATGGTTCGGACTCGCATATGGGGTCAGATTTGCCTTGGGCGTGCTGCTATCTGACGATGAAGGCAAGCAGCCTGAGGCCGGCGCATCTAAGAATCCAAACGCAGGGACGATGTTGGACATGACAACTCCGGATGAAGAGGATGTTCTTCGAGATTTACTGCGGCCGAACGGTGCAGATTCGAAGTCAAATCCGGTAGAAGATGAAGGCGGCTCGTTCCAACCGCTGCAACCACCCAAGCTCGTGACCAAAGCGCAACCAGATGCGGAGGAATTGGCACAGGCTGTTCGTCACTTCGTACAAAAGTAAGGAGGTTGACTGTCGGTGAGCGTACAGAAATTACAACCTGGCTCGCAAGAGGGACTGTGGGAACGCTGGAAGGATCATGGTGATCAGGATGCGAAGCGGCAATTGATAGAAAATCATCTATCGATCGTCGACTTCGTATCGAATCGACTTGCTGCAGGTCTGCCTCGCAATGTAAGTAAGGACGATCTGGCAAGCCATGGTGTGATTGGCCTGATAGATGCTGTTGAGAAATTCGATTACCACAGAGGGCTGCAATTTGAAACCTATGCCTCATGGCGGGTTCGTGGAGCCATCCTAGACGGACTGCGTTCTGGAGATTGGGTACCTCGCTCGGTAAGAGAGAAGGCGAAGAAAATTGAAGAGGCTTATCAGCAATTGGAGCAGCAATACTTGCGTACAGTTACGGATGAAGAGATGAGCTCCTATTTGCAAGTCAGTGAGAAGGACTTCCAAGGGATGCTTCAAGACGTATCGATCATGTCGATTTGTTCATTGGAAGATCCGATTCGTGAGGACGACTCTGAGACGCGAATATCGCTTCTTATCGATGAGACGGCGAAGAATCCGGAGTATAAGGTAAATGAGTACTATTTAAAGGAAGCACTTGTTCAGGGAATTGATAAATTAACCGATAAAGAGAGAACAGTGATCTCCTTGTTCTATTATGAGGATTTGTCACTAAGTGAGATAGCGGAAGTGATGTCACTATCACCATCTCGAATTTCGCAGCTGCACTCTAAGGCGATACTGAGACTTCGAACCGTATTGGAGAAGCAGAAGCCAATGCTGATGGAAAATTGATGGGATACGGAATAGTTGAGAAGAAACTACGCTGAATAAAGAGAAAAAGAAAGGGGGGTTTTTCGTGAGTATGACATTGGCATTGGAAGAGTATTTGGAAGTAACCGTATCTGAAGATAAATTGCAGGCGCATCTCCATTTTAAGAAGGCTGTTGAAGGGCTCACGTGCACGATTGAAGAGCTGGACGAATTGCTGCGTTCCTACGGCATTCGATATGGAGTACAGTCTCAGGTATTGAAGGATATCGCTGCGAATCCGAACAATTTTGCTCGAGGTGCGACGATGGTCGCTCATGGAAAAGCACCCGTACACGGTGTAGATGGTCGAATAGAGCTTCTGCTTCCGCAGAACGGGAAGGAGTCCAAGCCGGCTGAACGGGAAGACGGAACGGTTAATTTCCGTGAAGTGAAGCAGTTGGACAATGTGAAGAAGGGTCAAATGATAGCCAAGCGAATTCCGAGCCAAGAAGGGATACCCGGCATGTCCGTTCTTGGTGAGGAGATGAAGGCCATCACTGGGCGTGAGGCACGATTCAAGCAAGGGAAGAATGTTGTTCTAGATGAGGCGGAAAATGCGCTTTATTCGGCGATTGACGGACTCATCTCCCGTATTGAGCCGGAACGAATCAGTGTGTTCCCTGTGTATGAAGTAAACGGAGATGTGGACTATCGCACTGGTAATATTGATTTTGTCGGTACGATTGTCATTCGCGGCAATGTGCTGACAGGCTTTACTGTGAAAGCTTCAGGAGATATTCGCGTATATGGCGGCGTGGAAGGTGCAACGCTTACTGCGGAAGGCTGCATTGAGGTAAGCGGAGGCATTATTGCCGGCAATAAAGGGATGGTCAAGGCCGGAACCCATGTGAAATGTTCGTTCATTCAGGAGGCCACCGTCGTTGCGGGCACTGAGGTCAATGTATCGCAGAGTATTATGCACTCCAATATTCGAGCAGGCAAGCGGGTTGTATGCCAAGGCACCAAGGGACTTATTGTGGGCGGGATTGTACAAGCAGGTGAGCGAGTGATTGCACGTACAATTGGCAATACGATGTCCACGGCCACCGTAATTGAAGTAGGGGTGCTGCCGGATTTGCGCAATGAATTGACGGATTTACGGACTAAGCTTAAATATAATATTGAGAACGTAGAAAAAACCGAAAAGGCACTTCGCATACTCGATCAGCTTGCCGCTACTGGGCAGTTGACAGGGGAGAAGCTAGGCATGCGCATTAAGCTGAATTCTACGAAAAAGCAGCTTGTTGGAGAGCAGACTGAAATGCGAGAGCGTATGCTGGAGATTGAGAAGTTGCTTGAGGACACAGCTGTGTCTTCCATAGATGTGTCTCATACGATATACGGTGGAGCTAAGCTGGTTATTGGACGCAATGTTCGTTTCATCAAAGATATGGCACAGCGTATTTCCTTCCGGATCGTTGACGGCGATATCATGATGACAACTTACCGTTAAGGTGAAGGACAATAGCCTAACCGGGGTGATTCGATGAATTGGAAGCCTGTAGAAATGCAAATCGCGATACCACGAACGCAAGAGTCGTCGACATTGCAGCATCAACAGCAACAGCGTCCTGTAACAGAACAAGCGATACTGAACGACCAAGCCCAAAGGTTGATGGAAAAGTCGCGGGAACGAAATGCACAGGTGGAGTCATCACAGGATGCTCGCATTCGCAATCAACATCATGAAGGTGGGAACCATGCAGAACGGGATGGAAGCGATAACAGCCATTCGGAGCAAAAACAAGATGAAACTGAGCAAGTCATGGTTCCGGCTCAACATCCTTTCAAAGGAAAGCATATCGATTTCATGTGTTAAATGGTGGCGCCGGGTTCCCGCATAACGTGAGGATCGCGGCGCTTGCATTTAGGAAGCGTGACAACATAAGGAGGTGCATACATGGAACCTTGGATCTACATTGTGCTGTTAGGTGGTGTCATCGTTGTCATTGGATGGCTTCGTCCTCGCACTCAGGCAACAATGGACACCACAGAAATACGACGTAATATGGAAGATACACTTGAGCATTATATGACAGAACTTGAAGATGAAAATGAGAAGCTCTTAAAAGTCATTGAGCGGATGAAGCAAGAGGGAGAGTACCGGGATGAGGCGCTGCGCAAGCGAATGGACAAGCTTGAACAAGCATGGGAGAGCAAATGGAGCAGCTTAGAGCAGGCAACTGCACAACCTGTAGATACGGAATTAGAAGCAGGTCATCCCTCCGCACTGTCTGAACGCGAGCAGGAGCTTCTGCAGCGCACAGCCAATACGCAAGACTCAGAATTACAAGAGACGGTTCCCTCGCAGATGGCATCGTTATCCGTTCCGAGCGGACATAGATCTGCCTCGTCTCGTAAGGAAGAACTTCATGCTGCAGATGAAGCTGATTCTCATGAAGAACTTCATGAAGAACAGTCTAGCGCTCCCATTCAAACACGATACGCGGAGATCTTCAGACTCTTTCAGAACGGATGGACAGAGCAGGCTATTGCAGACCATCTGGGGATGCCAATTGGTGAGCTCCAGTTAATTATCCGGTTGGGGCAGCAGGAGGGATCACATGATTAAGGATCGCCGCTTTCTTATCGGGTTAGGCGCCGGAATTGTGCTAGGGGGTCTCCTTCTTCAGCTGTGTCTTATCGGTCAGCGTTCGATAGAACCGATATCGGATACGGAGCTTCGTCGAGCTGCCGAGCAGGCTGGATATAAGCTTGTGCCGCAGCAGCCCGCGAGTTCGAATAACAAGTAGTATAGCTTGACCCGAACAGTGGATAAAGTGGTTGCAACTGGGTAGGCGTTATGGTATATTAAATGACGGTGTTAAGAACACACGTCAGTGTATTTCAGTGAGGGTGCTTTCTGTCGGGTTGACTGCGGGAAGTCTCAACGAAAGAGGATACTGGCGGAGGATAAATAACCATATTAGGAGGTGTAGTGAAGATGGCAGTTATCTCCATGAAACAGCTTTTGGAAGCTGGGGTACACTTCGGTCACCAAACACGTCGTTGGAATCCGAAGATGGACAGATATATCTTCACAGAACGTAACGGTATTTACATCATTGACTTGCAAAAGACAGTGAAAAAGGTCGAGGAAGCTTACAATTTTGTAAAATCCGTCGGCGAAGAAAATGGAACAATCTTGTTCGTAGGTACGAAAAAGCAAGCTCAAGATTCCGTTAAGGAAGAAGCTGAGCGTTGCGGCATGTACTACATCAACCAACGTTGGTTGGGTGGTACTTTGACTAACTTCGAAACAATCCAAAAACGTATCGATCGCTTGAAGCTACTCGAAACGATGGAAGAAGATGGAACATTCGAAGTTCTTCCGAAGAAAGAAGTTATCATTCTTCGCAAAGAAAAAGATCGTCTCGAGAAGTTCTTGGGCGGTATCAAAAATATGAAAGGTTTGCCTAGCGCGTTGTTCGTAATCGATCCACGCAAAGAGCGTATCGCAGTTGCGGAAGCTCGTAAACTGGGTATCCCAATCGTAGGTATCGTTGATACAAACTGTGATCCGGACGAAATCGACTACGTTATCCCTGGTAACGACGATGCAATCCGTGCAGTTAAATTGTTGACTGCTAAGATGGCTGATGCAATTGTTGAAGCTCATCAAGGCGAAGAAACAACAGCGTAATTTTGGAATACTAATTGGATGAACAAAAGGGTGGTTGGCAGGTGGTTCACCTCTCGCCGCCCTTTTTTTAAGCTGTATAACGTTCGGTGCCGTTAATCGTACATATACGTGGGTGCCAATTTATTGATGGAGGGAAATACGACATGGCAGTAAATGCGAGTGCAGTAAAAGAATTGCGCGAAAAAACAGGCGCAGGTATGCTGGATTGCAAAAAAGCATTGGAAGAGGCTAACGGCGATTTGACGAAAGCAGCTGAATTGCTTCGTGAGAAAGGCCTTGCAGCAGCAGCTAAGAAATCCGATCGTATCGCAACGGAAGGTGTGGTTGAGTCTTACATCCACGCTGGCGGACGTATCGGCGTATTGGTTGAAATCAACTGCGAAACAGACTTCGTAGCAAAAACGGACAACTTCAAAGATTTCGCTCGTGATGTAGCTATGCAAATCGCAGCGACTGCTCCAAAATATGTTCGCCGCGAAGAAGTTTCTCAAGAGGAAATCGAGAAAGAAAAAGAAATCTTGAAAGCACAAGCATTGAACGAAGGCAAGCCTGAAAAAATCGTTGAAAAAATGGTTGAAGGCCGCATCGGTAAATACTATGAAGAGTATTGCTTGATGGAGCAATCCTTCATTAAAGACCCAGACAAAACAATCGAAACGTTGCTGAAAGAAAAAATCGCAACAATCGGTGAAAACATTTCTATCCGTCGCTTCGCTCGCTTCGAGCTTGGTGAAGGCTTGGAGAAAAAAGAAGATAATTTTGTTGAAGAAGTTATGGCTCAAGCGAACCTGAAGTAATCTTTTCTTTTTGAAAAGAGAGCATTCGAACGCGGCTACTACGTAATCAACAGACGCGCTTAAAAGTTGGAACACATCGTGTTCCTTCTTTTTTAGCGGCCGTTATGGAAAAGTGGAGGGTATACATTGAAACAACCGGTTTATAAACGTATCGTACTTAAAGTAAGCGGAGAGTCGTTGTCCGGGCAAGCTGGATACGGCATCGAATCCGAAATGATCAACTCCATTGCCGAGCAAGTGAAAGAAGTTGTAGAGCTTGGCGTAGAGGTCGCAATCGTCTGCGGAGGCGGCAACATTTGGCGCGGTATTGCGGGAAGTGAAAAAGGAATCGACCGCGGAACAGCAGACTACATGGGGATGCTTGCAACGGTTATGAACTCGCTTGCCTTACAGGATGCCCTCGAACAAATTGGCGTGCCGACTCGTGTACAAACTTCGATTGCGATGCAACAAATCGCAGAACCATATATTCGCCGTCGTGCAATACGTCATTTGGAAAAGGGACGTGTTGTTATTTTTGCAGCAGGAACCGGGAATCCATTCTTCTCGACGGATACGACAGCTGCGCTTCGTGCCGCTGAAATCGAAGCTGATGTGATCTTGATGGCGAAGAATAAAGTCGATGGTGTATACTCGGCTGACCCATTCAAGGATGAGACAGCTGAGAAGTTTGAGCAATTGACATATATGGAAGTATTGAACCGCAACTTGGGTGTAATGGATTCAACGGCATCCTCGCTGTGCATGGACAATAACATTCCGCTTATTGTATTTGCAATTACGGAGTCTGGCAATATCAAGCGCGTCGTGCTCGGCGAGAAGATTGGAACGATTGTAAAAGGGAGTGTAGAATAGTGCCACAAGCAGTGAAGAAAAACGCAGAAGAACGCATGGAAAAGGCGATTGCCGCTCTAAAACGGGAACTGGCAACATTGCGCGCTGGACGCGCAACACCTGCATTGCTTGATCGTGTTCAAGTAGAATACTATGGCGCGATGACGCCGGTAAACCAATTGGCGAACATCAGCACGCCAGATCCGCGCACGCTTATGATCCAGCCTTGGGACAAATCCTCATTGTCTGATATTGAGCGCGCAATTATGAAGTCGGATCTTGGACTGACTCCAGCTAACGATGGATCAATGATTCGTCTTGCGATTCCAGCGTTGACAGAAGAACGTCGTGCAGAGCTCGTGAAGCACACGAAGAAGTTCGGTGAAGAAGCGAAAGTTGCTGTCCGCAACATTCGTCGTGATGCGAATGATGACATCAAGAAGCTTGAGAAAACGGACATTTCAGAAGATGAGTCCCGTCGTCATCAAGAAGATATCCAGAAGACGACTGACAAATACATCGCTGAAGTTGATAAAGTATTAGTTGCTAAAGAAAAAGAAATTATGGAAGTATAAAAGTTAGACACGATAGAACCTATTCTTTTTGTTCTTCATGCCCCTCCGAACGGTGGGGTTTATTGTCTTTTTTTCATCACCGGGTTGGAGGAGACCGAATGATTAAGCGATTCCAAACATGGTTACAGCAGCGTGGAGGCCACAAGCAGCTGGAACTGATGCCGGATAATATCCCACAACATGTGGCGATCATTATGGACGGTAACGGTCGCTGGGCTAAAAAAAGGGGCTTGCCGCGCGTTGCCGGCCACCATTCAGGAATGAAAGCCGTTAAGCGCGTAACCATCGCAGCGAATGATATGGGCGTAAAAGTGCTTACGATGTACGCTTTTTCGACCGAAAACTGGAAACGCCCAAAGGACGAAGTCGATTTTCTCATGAAATTGCCACAGGAATTTTTGGCGATCGAACTCGAAGAATTGATTGAGAAAAATGTTCAAGTGCGTATGATGGGCTATCGTGACCGATTGCCTAAACATACGATTCTGGCACTTGAGGAAGCCATTGAAAAGACGAAGCACAATACAGGACTTATTTTGAATTTTGCTTTGAATTATGGTAGTCAGCGTGAAATCGTAGAAGGTGTTCGTGATATTGTACGTAAAGTGAAAACAGGTGAGATTGAAGTTGGTTCGATTGATGAGAGCATGATCCACGATCATCTCTTATCCAGCAGCTTGCCTGATCCTGATCTGCTCATTCGTACAAGCGGAGAAATGAGATTAAGTAACTTCATGCTCTGGCAAATCGCGTACAGCGAATTGTGGTTCACCAATGATTACTGGCCAGAGTTCACTGAGCGACATCTAATGGAGGCCGTTATGGAGTATCAGCGCAGAACGCGAAGATACGGTGGATTACAATAAGTTGGAGGAACAGTCTATATGAAACAGCGCATCGTTACAGGGCTTATAGCAGGACTATTGTTCGGCGCATTATGCATAATTGGCGGTCTGCCATATGAACTGCTGCTCCTCGCACTTGCCTTTGTAGGCTATTATGAATTTGCTCGAATGCATCATGTATCACCGTTCGATCTGGCATCGTTGATTGGCTACGCAACGATGTCCTTGAATGCGATTCCGTGGACAAGCTTATCAATTGGATGGAATCCGTCATTGGAGGCTATTGTATGGATCAGCCTGCTGCTGATGCTGGGTGTGACCGTATTATCCAAAAACAAAGTGTCCATTGAAGCAGTGTCACAATTGTGGCTGGGAGCATTCTATATTGGCATTGGCTTCAAATATATGATGCTAACGCGTACTTCAATGGGAGATGACGGCTTATTCTGGACGCTTATGCTGTTTGCAGCCATTTGGTCATCGGACATTGGTGCTTACTTCATTGGGCGTGCGATCGGCAAGAACAAGCTCTGGCCGTCGATTAGTCCTAATAAAACGATTGAAGGAGCAATTGGCGGTGTACTGACATCAATTATTGTGGCGCTATTATTTGCTGTCGGACGACCGGATATTGTCAGCTTGCCGCTTGCATTTGGCATTGGGATATCTGCTGCTGTTGTCGGTCAGTTCGGTGATTTGATTCAATCAGCATATAAGCGAGTCCGTGGTGTGAAGGACTCAGGTACATTGCTGCCTGGGCATGGCGGTGTTCTGGATCGATGCGACAGCTGGCTTGTCGTATTTCCATTTGTGCATTTGATCGGATTATTAACGTTGTAAATTGAACGTCATCGGCAGAACAGCGATGATGTTATCATGTAATAGATATAGCTTAATAGATGAAGAGGTGAGGTCATGAAGCGGATATCCATACTTGGATCGACCGGCTCCATCGGGACACAGACACTCGACATCATCAGACAGCATCCTGAGCAGTTTAAGGTAGAAGCGTTAGCAGCTGGGAACAATACAACATTGCTGCTTGAGCAGATACGAGAGTTCAAGCCCAGCATTGTATCGGTTCACGATAAGGCTGCAGCAGATCGCCTGCGGGAACAACTGCCCCAGGGTGTTGAACTGTATTATGGTGAAGATGGATTGGTCGAAGTGGCAGCGGGGACTGACGCCGATACGGTCGTTACAGCTGTTGTAGGAAGTGTCGGTCTGAAGTCAACGCTCGCGGCTATCGATGAAGGCAAGACGATTGCCATTGCGAACAAAGAAACGCTGGTAACAGCTGGTCATCTGGTAACAGAACGTGCACAAGCGAAAGGCGTCAAGCTGATGCCAGTTGACAGTGAGCACTCCGCTATCTTCCAATGCTTGAACGGAGAGCCGATGCGCGGAGTTCGTGCCATTACATTGACAGCATCAGGCGGCAGCTTCCGCGATCGTACGAGGGACGAGCTGGCGAATGTTACCGTTGAGGATGCACTTAAGCATCCGAATTGGTCTATGGGCGCGAAGGTGACGATCGATTCAGCAACAATGGCTAATAAAGGACTTGAAGTGATTGAAGCTCGCTGGCTGTTCGATTTGCCTTATGATCAAATTCATGTACTTATCCATCCTGAAAGTATTATTCATTCTTTTGTCGAATATTTGGATGGAAGCATTATTGCGCAATTGGGGGTTCCTGATATGCGCGTACCTATCCAGTATGCATTGGCGTATCCGGAAAGACTTCCGAATACATCGGCTTCGCTTAATTTAGCTGAGGTGGCGAAGCTTCATTTCCGTGAGATGGATACAGAGAGATTCCCTATGGTTCGTTATGCTTATGAGTGCGGCAGAACAGGAGGTACAGCTACTACCGTGTTTAATGCGGCGAACGAAGTGGCTGTAGCGAGATTCCTGCGAGGTGAAATTTCCTTCTTGGATATTGAACGTATCGTGAGTACCTTAATATCGAAACATACTGCGATTCGGCATCCGTCCTTGGAAGCTATTCAGGAGACAGATATGCGAACGCGTTCGGAGGCTCTCTCCATTTTATAATCGCCATTCACTAGATATGGATTCTCTTGTGCGGGATTGGAGAATAATGATAATCTATATAGACAAACCGCTGTCCGATTGTTATTGGGCCGTTCTTGAAGCCTAGGGTTGTACTAGGACGATTGAACACGCACACAAAGGAGGATTCTACGCAGTGCAGATGGTGCAAATCGTATTTTTAACCGTGCTCGTCTTTTTCGTTATCGTAACGATTCATGAATGGGGACATTTTATTTTCGCTAAACGCGCGGGGATTCTCGTTAGAGAGTTCGCTATCGGATTCGGTCCGAAAGTATTCTCCTATACTCGTGGGGAAACCAAATATACACTCCGGTTATTGCCAGTTGGCGGCTTTGTACGGATGGCAGGCGAAGATCCTGAAATTGTAGAGGTCAGTCCAGGGCAGACGATAGCGATACGTGTGTCCAGTGATAACAAGGTGACGAAGCTGTATCTGGATCAATTAGACATGCGCAAGCAGGTTGTGCGTGGCGAAGTGAAGACGATTGATCTGGAGCATACGTTGAAGCTGACGCTGGATGTTGAGGATGAAGAAGTTACGTACGATATTCATCCGCAAGCTAAAATGATTGTGAAGGGCGACGAAATTCAGATCGCGCCTCATGATCGTCAGTTTGGCAGCAAGACAGTGGGCCAACGGGCGCTAGCTATTTTTGCAGGGCCTTTTATGAACTTTGTGCTCGCTTTTATTTTGTTCGGCGTATCGGTATCCATTTCGGGCGTTCCGGTCGAGAACCCGACGTCTGTGAAGATTGGAGACGTATCACCAGGACTTCCTGCTGCGCAGGCACAACTGCAAAAAGGAGATATTATCGAGGAAGTGAACGGCAAGCAAATTGGCGGCAATCGTGACATGTTGATTAAGCTGATTGCTGACTCTGAAGGCAAGCCGATGACATTCCTTATTGTGCGTGGTGAAGAACGCTTCACTGCAACACTGACTCCACAGAAGGTGGAAGGTCAAGAAGGCGGCAAGGTTGGTATCGTACCGGTACTGCCAACACGAACGGCTTCATTCGGTGAGACGATGTCGTTCGCATCAACATCTATGGTGAATACGACGGAGAAGATTTTTGAAGGATTCCGCATGCTTATCTTCGGTCAATTTAAACTGGACGACTTGGGCGGTCCGGTTCGGACGTTCGAAGTAACAGGACAGATTGCGAAGAAAGGGATCGAACAGCTTACATTATGGACGGCGATTTTGAGCTTGTATTTGGGAATCTTCAATTTGCTTCCAATCCCGGCGTTGGATGGAAGCCGTCTCGTATTCCTTGGGCTGGAGGCTGTCAGAGGTAAGCCTGTTGATCCGAGCAGGGAGAGCATGGTTCATTTTGTAGGTTTTGCAATGCTCATGCTATTGATGCTTGCTGTAACCTACAATGATATATTACGATTGGTTAAAGGTTAACATTTATATCACGGTTCATTTCATTTATACTAGAATACGAATAACCGTGTTTATCGGGAGGAACGTATACCGTTATGTCGAAAGAGAAGCAGTTTGTTACGGAGATTACCCCACAGCAGGAGGACTTCTCCCGTTGGTATATTGATGTGATTAAGAAGGCGGATTTAATGGATTATTCTCCAGTCCGAGGATGTATCGTATTCCGCCCAGATGGCTACGAAATCTGGGAACATATTCGTGACGAGCTGGATCGCCGCTTCAAGGCTACTGGCCATCGTAATGCTTACTTCCCAATGTTCATACCAGAGAGCTTTTTCCAGAAGGAAAAAGAACACGTTGAAGGCTTCAATCCTGAGCTGCCTTGGGTAACCGAAGCAGGCGGCGAACAATTAGAGGAGAAGCTGGCGATTCGTCCGACATCCGAGACAATGATTGGCCATATGTACTCCAAATGGATTCAATCGTACCGTGACCTGCCTGTGTTGATTAACCAATGGGCGAACGTTGTTCGTTGGGAGAAGCGCACATTGCCGTTCTTGCGTACAAGTGAGTTCTTGTGGCAGGAAGGCCATACTGCGCACGAGACTGAGCAGGAAGCACGCGAAGAAACGATGCTCATGTTGAAAACATATCGTGAATTTGTGGAAGATTATCTCGCAATTCCTGTCATTGAAGGTCAGAAGACTCCTTCTGAAAAATTTGCCGGCGCAGTAGATACGTTCTCCATTGAAGCGATGATGAAAGACGGCAGAGCCGTTCAAGCTGGAACATCGCATTACTTGGGAACGAATTTTGCGGTTGCTTTTGATATTAAATTCTTGGGGCGTGAGAATGAACAGGAATTTGTTCATACTACCTCATGGGGGGTCAGCACCCGCCTGATCGGTTCCATGATTATGGTGCACGGTGATGACAGAGGTCTTGTATTGCCTCCGAAGGTAGCTCCTACACAGGTTATTATGATTCCAATCGGGCCAGCGAAGATGCGCGAGCAAGTTGTGGGACGAGCTAACGAGTTGTTCAGCGAATTGAAGCAAGCAGGCGTACGTGTTCGCATGGATGATCGCTCTGATATTAGCCCAGGTTGGAAATTCAATGAGTATGAAATGCGCGGCGTGCCTGTTCGCCTTGAAATTGGCCCGCGTGATATGGAGAATGGTGTTTGCGTATTGGTATCCCGCGTAACAGGCGAGAAGCGCATTGTACAGCAGGCGGATTTGGTTGAAGAAGTGAACCGCATGCTTGCTGACGTCCATCAAGAAATGTTCGAGCGTGCACGTTCCTTCCGTGATGAGCACTTCTACTCGGTAGAGACAATTGACGAGATGAAGGCACAAATGGAAGAAAAACGTGGATTTACACTTGCTGGCTGGTGTGGATCGGAAGCGTGCGAGAAGCATGTTAAGGATGAGACTGGTGCAACAAGCCGCAACATTCCATTCGAACCGCAAACGACAAAGACGAAGTGCCTTGTCTGCGGAGAAGATGCCAAGCATACGGTCGTATTTGCACGAGCGTATTAATTAGATACATGCTCCTCGTAGAAGGGGCGCAATGAAGGGAAGCTTCCATCATTGGAACATCCAACGGAACACCGGACGATGGCTCGATTGAGGGGGGCTTCTCTTTGTTCACACACTGCCACTTTGCCAATAGGTACGGCAGCAGTATGGGGTTGGGAGGTGCTTCAGTCTATATGACAGATAAACGGAAGCGATTTGAATTGTTGATGAGACAGGCGGAGGTTCCTGTTGAACTGTTAGATAGCTTTTTCCATGATGGATGGATTGATAGAGTGGAGTGCAGCCGCTCCAATAAAGAGTGGACGATTTATATAGGCAAGTCAACTGTCGTTCCGGCAGAAGCTTACCGTACGTTTTGCCTGCGTGTACAGGACAAGTTGTCCCACATTGCCAAGATTAAGATCATATTCCACTATGAAGAGCAGCTTCCAAATAAGGAGATCGTAGATGCCTATTGGAGTTTGTTCATGGAATGGGTCAAGCGAGAGGTTGCTTCAGTTAACGGTTGGCTGCACAAAGGGCAGTATGAAGTTGAGAAAGATTTGATCAAGCTTTTTTTGCCGGATGCGACATCATTAGAGCTGGCGAAGAAGAAGCAGATTGATAAATATTGCACGACGTTCTTTGAGACGTATTTCACACGCACACTTCGTGTAACGATGCAGCAGGGCAGCCATGATACGGAAGCCTATGAAGCATTCCAGCAGAAGCTGATGGAAGAAGAGCGCCAAGTTATTCAGCAAATGATGGAAGAATCAGCACGTGAAGTCGAGGAAGAAGAAGGAGAAGCGCCAGAGCGTCTGCATGTCGGATACGACATTAAGGATGAGCCGACTCCAATCATGAATGTACAGGATGAAGAGAAACGTGTCACGATTCAAGGTGCAGTATTTGGCGTTGAGATGAAGGAACTTCGCAATGGTAGTACCTTATTCACATTCAACCTAACTGATTTTTCTGACTCTATGGCGATGAAAATGTTCGCGAAGACGAAGGAAGACGTTAAAATGCTGAGCCTCATCTCGAATGGTCAATGGCTCAAAGCTCGTGGACGTGTTGAGTACGATCGCTTCATGCAAGTCCCTGAGCTTGTCATGATGCCAAATGATCTGAATGAAGTAAAGGCACCGGCAGAACGCAAGGATACTGCTGAGGAGAAGCGCGTGGAATTCCATCTTCATTCTACGATGAGTGCAATGGATGCAGTTACGTCTATCAGCGATTATGTGAAGCAGGCGGCGAAGTGGGGCCATAAGGCGATCGCGGTAACGGATCACGGCAACGTTCAGTGTTATCCAGAGGCAGCGAAGGCAGCCAAGAAAAATGGCATTAAAATGCTTTATGGCTTAGAAGCGAATGTCGTGAATGACAATATGGAAGTTGTTCTAAATGCGGACAATCGTCCGGTGAAAGATGCCATCTATACCGTATTCGATATCGAGACAACCGGTTTGTCTGTAACAAACAATAAAATCATCGAGATTGCAGCTGTCAAAATGCAAGAAGGCAAAGAAATTGATAGGTACAGCACTTTCGTCAATCCGCATGTACGAATTCCTTATAACATTCAACAGCTTACTAATATTACGGATGAAATGGTAGCTGATGCACCAGATATCGAAGAAGTGCTTCCGAAGTTTGTGGAATTTGCCCAAGATACCATTCTTGTTGCGCATAACGCGAGGTTCGATATTGGCTTTATCCAGCATAACTTGAAGCTAATGAATCTGCCAGATATGATGAATCCGGTACTCGATACCTTGGAGCTAGCGCGTTTGCTGCATCCGACACTCAAAAATCACCGACTCAATACGTTGGCAGCTAAATATAAAGTATCACTTGAGAACCATCACCGTGCGATTGACGATACGATTGCACTAGGCGGCATTCTTACGGGACTACTTCAGGACGCTCAGCAGCTTATCGGAATCGAGACGCTGGAACGCATGAATGATTATGTAGGGCAGAACCTACAAAATGCCCGTCCATTTCACTGCGGCATTTATGCGCTTAATGCAGTAGGCAAGAAAAATCTGTATAAGCTTGTGTCCATGTCTCATACAGAATATTTCAAGCGGGTAGCCTGCATTCCGAAGAGTAAACTGGTGGGGATGCGCGAAGGCTTGCTCATTATGTCCGGCTGTGAGAAAGGCGAATTCTTCGAGACCGTACTTAACAAGTCGGTGGAGGAAGCCGAGCAAGTAGCAGAGTTTTATGACGTCCTTGAAATTCAGCCTTTGACGATGTATATGCATTTGGTAGAGAAGGGTTTGGTTGGATCGACGGCCGAGATCGAAGGCGCTATTCGCAAAATTGTTCAGATTGGCGAGAAGCAGAATAAGCTCGTCGTCGCAACAGGCAATGTGCATTACCTGCATCCACGAGACAAGATGTTCCGTGATATTACCATTCATGGAATTACGGGCTTCAGTCCACTGAAGGATATTCGCAAACCGGATGCGCATTTCCGCACGACGAATGAAATGCTTCAAGAATTTGAATTTTTGGGTAAGGAACAAGCTTACAAGTTTGTTGTGGAGAATACGAACACGCTGTTGGAACGATTTGAAGATTTCGATCTGTTCCCGAAGGAATTATTCACACCGAACATCGAGGGTGCAGATCAGGAAATTCGTGATAAGTGCTACAATAAGGCAATGAGCATTTACGGGGAACCGTTGAACGATATTATTGTGCAGCGTCTGGAGAAGGAACTGGTACCAATCATTAAATTCGGATTCTCCGCGAACTATCTGATCTCAGAGCGTCTTGTGAAGAAGTCCAATGAAGATGGTTACTTGGTTGGTTCACGGGGATCCGTAGGTTCTTCCGTCGTTGCGATGTTCCTTGGTATCTCAGAAGTTAATCCGCTGCCACCGCATTATTCGTGTCGCAATCCGGAATGCAAGCACAGCGAATGGTTCACGGACGGCAGTGTGCCGAGTGGATTTGACCTGCCGAACAAGGATTGTCCGGAGTGTGGCCAGCCAATGAAGGGCGATGGACAAGATATTCCGTTCGAGACGTTCCTTGGATTTAAGGGGGATAAGGTTCCCGATATCGACTTGAACTTCTCGGGGGACTATCAGCCTGTCGCACACAACTACACGAAGGTGCTGTTCGGTGAAAAGAGTGTATTTCGTGCGGGAACGATTGGTACGGTAGCGGAGAAGACGGCTTATGGATTCGCGAAGAAATATGAAGAAGACCACGGCAAGCGATGGCGCGGAGCAGAGCTTAACCGTCTAGCAGCAGGATGTACCGGCGTAAAACGCAGCACAGGTCAGCATCCGGGCGGTATCGTCGTTGTGCCAGACTATATTGAAGTGGAAGACGTAACACCCGTTCAATATCCGGCGGATGATACAACGGCTGAATGGAAGACGACGCACTTCGATTATCATGCCTTCGAAGATAACCTGTTGAAGCTTGATATTCTGGGTCACGATGATCCGACGATGATGCGGATGCTGCAGGATTTGACAGGCGTTGATCCGACGACGATTCCGATGAATGATCCGAAGGTCATGAGTATGTTCAACTCCGTTGACGCACTCGGCGTAACGCCGCAGCAGATCCGGACACCGGTTGCGACCTTTGGCGTACCGGAGATGGGAACACGTTTCGTGCGCCAGATGCTTGTGGAAGCACAGCCAAGCACGTTCGCCGATTTGCTGCAGATCTCTGGGTTGTCCCATGGCACGGGCGTATGGCTCGGTAATGCACAGGAACTGATTAAGAATGGGATCTGTACGATTAAGACCGTAATCGGTTGTCGTGACGAGATCATGTTGTACTTAATCTACAAAGCCGGTATGGACGCTGGGCTTGCATTTAAAATTACGGAGAGCGTTCGTAAGGGCCGAGGTCTTAGTGATGAATGGATTCAAGAGATGAAAAACTGCAATGTGCCGCAATGGTACATTGATTCCTGCTTGAAGATTCAATACATGTTCCCGAAAGCCCATGCTGCTGCTTATGTTATTTCCGCGGTACGTACAGCTTACTTCAAGCTGTACCATCCAATCGAGTTCTATGCGACTTACTTTACTGTTCGTGCGGAGGACTTCGATATCGAACTATGCTGCCAAGGTTATGATGCGATCAATAAGAAGATCGATGAGATCGAGGCAAAGGGCTTCCAAGCAACAACGAAAGAGAAGGCCATGATCTCGATCTTGGAGATGGCGGTTGAAATGACAGCCCGTGGGTTCTCATTCAAGCCAATCGATCTATATCGATCAGATGCAACGAAATTCCTTGTTGATGGCAACTCGCTCATCCCGCCATTCTCTGCAGTACAAGGGATCGGGGATAATGCGGCACGCAATATTGCGGCTTCTCGCGATGGGGTGGAGTACTTGTCCATCGAGGATTTCCAGATGCGTTCCAAGGCAACGAAGACGATTGTCGAGCTCCTGAATCAGATGGGGTGCTTCCGGGGACTGCCGGAGACGAACCAATTGTCTCTGTTTTAGTGCATGATCGGAGACACCCTTGCCATATTGTAGATGGCTATGATATAATTTTTTTGGTAATCATGTGGATAAATCCGTTACGTAAAGAGTGGGGAAACCCACTCTTTCATGTTTAGTATCGGGTTCTAACATAGAGGAACATCATTATTCCTAACATTCAGGAGGTTCTTGAATTTGAGCTCAGCCAATATCAAATCGACAGTTGAGGATATGATCACACCCTATTTGGAAGAGAACAACTTCGAACTTGTCGATGTGGAATATGTGAAGGAAGGCAGCAGTTGGTTTCTTCGCGTATTTGTGGACAAGGAAGGCGGCATTGACATTGAGGATTGCGGCCGTATTAGTGAAGTATTAAGCCAGAAGCTGGACGAAAACGATCCGATTACAGACGCGTACTTCTTGGAAGTATCGTCTCCAGGTGCGGAACGCCCGCTGAAGAAGACGAAGGATTTCGTTAAGGCGGTAGGCAAGCATGTGTATGTGACTACATACGAACCCATTGGCGCATTGAAGGAGTTCGAAGGGGTTCTCACTTCCTTCGATGAACAGACGGTTGTCGTTCAAGTCGGCAAGAAGGAACATGCAATTCCGTATGAGAAGGTAGCGAGCGCACGTCTTGCTATCGTTTTTTAGGACGATTGTAATCAACGATTGGATATCGTTCTGCTGAATGTAACATTATTGGAATGAAGCCGGATTCGGCTGAAAGGGGGAACTCACCAAATGAGTATGGATTTTATTGACGCGTTGTCGGAAATCGAAAGAGAAAAAGGAATTAGCAAGGAAGTACTCATTGATGCGATTGAAGCGGCTCTGATCTCGAGCTATAAGCGCAACTTCAATACTGCACAAAATGTACGTGTAGACATCAATCGGGCAACTGGAGTAATTAAAGTATATGCACGCAAGAACGTAGTGGACGAGGTGTTGGACCCACGTCTTGAAATTTCACTTCATGCTGCTCGCGAACATAATCCGAACTACCAAATGGATGATATTTGTGAGATTGAGGTTACACCACGTGATTTTGGCCGTATCGCTGCGCAAACAGCGAAACAAGTTGTGACACAGCGTATTCGGGAAGCTGAGCGTGGTCTTATCTATAACGCGTTCATCGACAAGTCGGATGATATCGTAACAGGTATTGTACAACGTCAGGACATGCGTAATGTGTATGTAGATTTGGGTAAAGTGGAAGCAGTTCTTCCATTGAATGAGTTGATGCCGAATGAAAAGTTCAAGCACGGCGATCGCACCAAAGCATACATTACGAAAGTGGAGAACACGACCAAGGGGCCGCAAATTATTTTGTCCCGCACGCATCCTGGACTGCTAAAGCGCTTGTTCGAGCTGGAAGTGCCTGAAATCTTCGACGGCGTCGTTGAAATCAAATCGGTAGCTCGTGAAGCGGGTCAACGTTCTAAAATTGCGGTATACTCCCGCAACGAGGAAGTTGATCCAGTTGGTTCATGCGTTGGCCCTAAAGGTATGCGTGTCCAGACAATTGTTAATGAGCTGCGCGGCGAGAAAATTGATATCGTGCGCTGGTCAGAAGATGTAAGTGAGTATGTAGCGAATGCACTGAGCCCATCCAAAGTTGTTGATGTGGAAGTTCGTGAAGCTGAGAAAATGGCTCGTGTCATCGTGCCTGATTATCAGTTGTCACTGGCAATTGGGATTAAGGGTCAGAACGCTCGACTTGCTGCAAAATTGACTGGCTGGAAAATTGATATTAAAAGCGAGACTCAAGCTGATGAAGAAGGGCTTCCAATGTCTTCTGATGAGCACACACCAGATGACAGCATGGAAGTAAGCGAATAAACACTGAAGGCGCGACCAACGCCATATGAAGCGGTCGTCTCCTTCAATCAGGGATGTATGACCGAATCGTAAGGGGGGATTGAGTCATGAGAACAAGGAAAGTTCCACTTCGCAAGTGTGTCGCATGTCAAGAAATGATGCCGAAGAAAGAGCTAATCCGTGTTGTGAAGACACCACAGGACGAGGTTCTAATCGATTTGACAGGGAAGAAGTCTGGACGCGGCGCATACCTATGTGGGAAGTTGTCCTGCTTCAGACTTGCACATAAGTCTCGTGCGCTTGATCGGGCTTTGAAGCATCAGGTGAACTCTGCCATCTATGAACAGCTTGCTCAAGACTTCATCAAGGTGGAGGATGAATTCCACGCCTTGAAGGAGCAGGAGGACGATCATGAGTAAGGTCAAGTCGCAGCTAGGTCTTGCCCAGCGGGCAGGGAAGCTTGCGACTGGTGATGAGATAGTCCTCAAGGCGATTCGCAATAAGCAAGCACGCTTGGTGATTGTTGCGGCGGACGCTTCTGACAACACGAAGAAGAAGTTTCGAGATAAATGTAAGTCGTACGGGGTGCCACTTGCTATCGGATTTACGCGAACCGAACTCGGTGAGAGCATCGGGAAATTGCAACGGGTAGTATTGGCGGTAACGGATGATGGATTTGCGACCATGATGACGAACGGGCTGAAAACGATGTCGGAGGTGGAGTATATTGAGCAAACAAGAGAACACTAAGGACAAAACAAGAGTTTACGAATATGCCAAATCGCTTAATATGAGCAGCAAAGAAATTATTACGATACTCAAACGTCTTAACATACCAGTTAACAATCATATGAGCGTAATGGAGAATGATGCCGTGGGGAAAGTCGAATCGTACATGCGCACGATTAAGGAGAATGCGCAGGCGAAGCGGGAAAGCAATAGCACCCCACACCCGAAAGTGAACATCAGCCAGTCAAAAACAACAGAAGTACCAGATAGAACAGCTGGCCAATCGGCAGGAAATTCAAGTCAGGGCCAGTCGGATCAGCGCGACTCACGTGCTGGACAGCAGCAAATGCAACGTGACGGTCGCGACCATCAGCGCGAAGATAACCGAGGCGGGCGTGATGAACGTCAGGATCGCAGTAATCGCGGTGAAGGTCGTGACGGTCAAAAAGACCATAATAGACAGGGCGAGATAAACATTAATATGGATAATAGACAAGGAAACCAACAGGGGAATATGAACGGACAAGAACAACGTCGATCAGGTGAACAACAGCAAAACCAAGGTAACAGATCTAACGGCCAGCAAAGATCAGGCCAAGGCGCACCGCGTCAAGGCGGCGGCCCGCGTCAAGGTCAGGGCGGATCACGTCCAGGTCAAGGTGGCGGCCCTCGCCAAGGTGGTCAAGGTGGCGGCTCGCGTCCAGGCCAAGGCGGACAACAACGTCCGGGTCAAGGTGGCGGCTCGCGCCCAGGCCAAGGCGGACAACAACGTCCAGGTCAAGGCGGCGGCTCACGTCCAGGCCAAGGTGGCGGATCACGTCCAGGTCAAGGCAGCCAACAAAGCAGTGGTCAAGCGCGCTTTGCACAAGGCGGCCAGCAGCGTCAAGGTGATCAAGCACGTACGGGGGGCCAAGGCGCTCAGCAACGTCCGAACAGAAACTTCGGTGAGCGTAGCGATGATTTCTCCGGTGGAAGAAATCAATCAAGAAATAACAACAATAATAATAAGAGACGCTTCGATGACAACCGTAATGGCGGAGGCATGCGAGGCCGCGGCGGCAAGAACAGAGGCAGAAATAATCAACAGCAGGTACAGCGTGAGAAGATTGACAATACGCCGAAAAAGATTATTGTACGCGGTGCAATGACAGTAGGTGAATTGGCAAAATTGCTTCATAAAGACGCTTCCGAGGTTATTAAGAAGTTCTTGCTCATGGGCGTTATGGCAACAATCAACCAAGAAGTTGATTTGGATACAATCCAATTGATTGCAGACGAATTCAAGGTTGAAGTTGATTTGAAGCTGCCTGTATCCGAAGATCCGTTCGAGGAAACAGAAGAAAAAGAAGAAGATGCAGCAGACTTGGTTGAACGTCCAGCAGTTGTTACGATTATGGGTCACGTTGACCATGGTAAAACGACATTGCTTGATTCGATCCGCAAGACGAACGTTACGGGTGGAGAAGCAGGCGGTATTACGCAGCATATTGGTGCATACCAAGTTGAGTTCAACTCGAAGAAGATAACATTCCTGGATACACCAGGCCACGAAGCGTTTACGCTGATGCGTGCCCGCGGTGCTCAAGTAACGGACATTACGATTATCGTCGTTGCTGCTGATGATGGTGTTATGCCGCAAACGGTTGAGGCAATCAGCCACGCAAAGGCGGCGAACTGCCCAATTATCGTAGCTGTTAACAAGGTCGATAAGCCAGAAGCCAATGTCGATCGCGTGAAGCAGGAATTGACAGAATATGAATTGGTTCCAGAAGAGTGGGGCGGAGATACTATCTTCGTTAACGTTTCTGCGAAGCAGCGTACGGGCTTAGAAGAATTGCTCGAAATGATTCTGCTCGTGTCCGAAGTAAATGAGTTCAAGGCCAACCCGAACAAGGAAGCTCGCGGTACTGTACTCGAGGCTGAGTTGGACAAAGGCCGTGGACCTGTTGCACGTATACTCGTTCAACAAGGTACATTGAAAGTCGGAGATCCATTCGTTGCTGGCACATGCTTCGGCCGTGTTCGCGCAATGGTGAACGACCGGGGTCGTCGCTTGAAAGAAGCCGGTCCATCTACACCGATCGAAATTACAGGTCTTACAGATGTTCCACAAGCTGGCGATATGTTTGTCGCGTTCGATGATGAGCGTAAGGCTCGTTCCATTGCTGAGAAGCGTTCGACAACTTATAGAGAGAGCCAATTGGGTGCGAATACTCGTGTAACGTTGGATGACTTGTTCAAGCACATTAAAGACGGCGAGATGAAAGAATTGAACGTAATCATCAAGGGTGACGTTCAAGGTTCTGTTGAAGCACTTCGCGGCTCGCTCGAGAAGATTGAAGTTGAAGGAGTTCGCGTTAAGATTATTCACTCCGGCGCTGGTGCAATTACAGAGTCGGACATCATCTTGGCAACAGCGTCCAACGCTATCGTTATCGGCTTTAACGTTCGTCCAGACGCACAAGCGAAGATTACTGCTGATCAAGAGAAGGTTGATGTTCGCTTGCATCGTGTCATCTACTCGATTGTTGAAGAAATCGAGCAGGCGATGAAGGGTATGCTTGATCCAGAATATAAAGAAGTTGTGATCGGTCATGCTGAAGTACGCAATACGTTCAAAATCAGCAAAGTCGGTACAATCGCAGGATGTATGGTTACAGAAGGTAAGATTTCCCGCTCTGCAGAAGTACGCCTTGTTCGTGAGGGCATTGTTGTTCACGAAGGCAAAATCGACTCGCTCAAGCGCTTCAAGGATGATGCGAAGGAAGTTGCGCAAGGCTACGAGTGCGGTATTATGCTTGAGAAGTACAATGACATGAAGGAAGGCGACATCATCGAAGCCTTTGTCATGGAAACCATCGAACGCAAATAGAATGGTTTCAACTCAGATGATGTTGTAAGCTATATATGAAATGAGGTGTTTCCCATGGCGAACTTTCGCTCCGGACGTGTTGGCGAGCAGATGAAGAAGGAACTTAGCCAGTTGATCCAAACCGAGATTAAGGATCCTCGAATCGGCTTCATTACGGTGACAGGCGTTGATGTAACGAACGATTTGTCACAAGCCAAAGTGTACTTGAGTGTCATGGGCAATGAAGAACAAAAGGAACAATCCATAAAAGCATTGGAGAAGGCGAGCGGATTCCTTCGTTCCGAGATTGGCAAGCGAATTCGTCTTCGTCATACTCCAGAGCTGCTGTTCAAGATCGATTCTTCAATCGAATACGGTAGCCATATTGAAAAGCTGCTTGGTGAAATTCGCGATCGCGACAATAACTAAGTCAGCAGCATAAGAACGCACAAGTGAATCGGGCCAAGGCTCGATTCACTTGTCTGTATGGAGGTTATTAATGACTGGACTAACGACGCAATCTTATGCACAGCAGATCGAGAGAGCTAGAAACTTTATTCAAGAGGGCAATCATTTTCTTGTGGTTGCACATGTTCAGCCTGACGGAGATGCAATAAGCTCAACGTTGGCGGTAGGCTGGCTGCTTCGTCAATGGAACAAATCCTATGTCATGGTGAATGAGAATGGAGTTCCTAATAAGCTAAATTATTTGCCGGGCTCTGATCAAATCAACGTACATGCAGAACTTGAAAACATTGCTGCCAAGCCATTTGATACCGTAATTTGTGTGGATTGTGCGGACTATGCGCGCATCGGAAAAATAGCAGAATGGATCGATAAGGATGCTCGTATTTTAAATATTGATCATCATCCAACGAATGACCACTATGGGGAAGTTGCAGTCATCCGCGAGGATGCTGCGGCGACCGTTGAGATATTATTCGATATGATTGCTTCCTACGGGCTTACACTCGATTTAGAGGTAGCGACAGTACTGTATACTGGCTTGCTAACTGACACGGGGGGATTCCGGTACAGCAACACGACACCACATGTGATGACGATCGCATCTGAGCTGCTTAAGCAGGGTGTTAACGGCAATGACATTGCGGATCGATTGCTTGAGAAGATGTCGATGGCACAGATGCAGCTTATACAACGCGGCCTGTCGAGATTGGCATTTAGCGAGGATCATCGAATTGCCTGGTTGTACGTGACTCCTCAGGATATGCAAGAGACCGGGGCGCTTAATGAAGATCTGGAAGGCTTGGTCAATTATCCACGCAATATCGATGGTGTAGAAGTTGGTCTCTTATTTAAGCAAGTAGATGACACAGGAGTAAAAGTGAGTATGCGTTCCGCAGGGCTTGCTAATGTGGCTGAGATTGCTCAATCCTTTAGTGGAGGCGGTCATGTCCGTGCAGCAGGCTGCAAGCTTACTGGTACTTTAGAAGAAGTCATTACCATTGTAATAGAACGGGTGAAGCAAGCTTTATGAGTAACTATCATGGTGTATTACCCGTATGGAAGCCTGAGGACTGGACGTCCCATGACGTAGTTGCCAAAGTACGCCGCCTTATTTGGGAGAAGCGTATCGGGCATACGGGAACATTGGATCCGAAGGTTGTTGGAGTGCTGCCGCTATGTATAGGCAAGGCGACACGGATCGTTGAGTATTTGCAGGAGATGCCTAAGCAGTATGAGGCAACCCTCCGATTCGGTGTATCAACAGATACCGAGGATCTAAGTGGAGAGGTACTGGAGCGCTCGGACGCTTCGCATTTGACGGAAGAGATGATTCGTGAGACGATTCTATCCTTTATCGGGGATATCGAACAAGTGCCTCCGATGTACTCCGCTGTTAAGGTAGACGGAAAGCGACTGTATGATCTAGCGCGTGAGGGGAAGACGGTGGAGCGTAAAGCGCGCCAAGTTACGATCCATAACATTGATCTTCTAGATATACAGTTAGGCACCTCTGAACCGGAAGTACGATTCCTAGTTGAGTGTTCCAAAGGAACTTATATCCGAACACTATGTGTTGATATCGGTCGTAAGCTTGGCGTTCCATCTACAATGGCGAAGCTGATGCGTACGGTATCTGCCGGGTTTGTTCCTTCACAATGTGTAACCTTCGATCAGATTGAGCAGGCTGTCGCGGATGGAACATTTGAAACGATGCTTCTATCTGTGGAGGATGCAATCTCAGATATGCCTAGAATTCAGGTCTCTGAGAAGTTTGCCCACTATGCATTGACCGGCCGATCAATTCCTTTGCACGCTTTACAGCCGAAACCTTTGACGAATGGTACGATTCGATTGTATGATGAACAAGGAACGTTCTATGGGATATTCCAAGTTCCACAGGGGCAATCGGTATTGCGTCCTGTGAAGGTATTTCTTCCGAACGAGTAATGTATATAATGCTGTGCGCGATTCGAGCAGGCAATTGACTCGACTTGCGCTAGCTTTTGTCTACTCTTGTGAAAGGGAGAACATACTAGTAGGTAGGAACTTTGGTTTACTGTCCGTGTAACTGGATTGGGAGTTTAACCACAAATCGATAATACGCAGGGGCTCTGATTACAATGGAAACGATAGCATTACATGCAGCGCTCGATGATTCGAGCTGGCGACTGCAGGAGCAGCCGCAAGTATTAATATTAGGACATTTTGACGGTATTCATGAGGGACATGTACAGGTCATTCGGCATGCGTTGGACTACGGGAAGCAACATCAATTGCCCGTAGGTCTGATGACTTTCCATCCACATCCCAAGGGAGTATTCGGCAAGCCGGAGTATGAACGATTCATTACGCCATTGTCGGAGAAAAAACGGATTTTGAGTCAGCTTGGGCTTGACCGTTTGTATGTTGTACATTTTGATTTGTCATTCGCTAAGGTTACCGCGCAGCAGTTCGCAGAAGCGATCTGCCGTATGAAGGTAAAACACGTCGTTGTCGGCTTCGACTATCGCTTTGGTCATGGTGGAGAAGGCACTGCGCAATTGCTGCAGGAATGGGGCAAGGGCTGCTTTACTGTGGATATCATACCGGCACATAATGATGTTGAGACCGCAGTGAAGGTGAGCAGCACTCGGATTCGCGAGAGTCTGCTGCAAGGTGATGTTGTCAATGCGAATCGACTGCTAGGCCGAACGTATATCATTCGCGGCGAGGTTGTTCACGGTGACGCCCGTGGTCGTACGATGGGCTTCCCAACTGCGAATGTCCGGGCAGAAGAAGCATATGTCATCCCAGCGAATGGCGTATATGCAGTGAAGGTGCTGGTTCACGGGACGTGGCATGATGGGGTGCTGAATATTGGCTTGAAGCCGACATTCAAGACGGGAGAAACCGTTCAATCGGTTGAAGCGCATCTGTTTGATTTTGATCAAGATATATACGGGGAGACCGTAACGGTTGCCCTGATGAGCTACATTCGTCCAGAGCGCAAGTTCAGCTCCATACAAGAGCTGATCGCACAGATTACTGCGGATTCAGAGGAAGCGCGCCAACGTCTAAGCACGATGAATAAGGCGCCTGCAGTAACAATTGGCGTCTAATATTGTGCACAATATTCTTAGCCTTCTATCTTTGTACGAATTGATTGCTAAGACTTGTTTTACTTTTGTAGATGGAGATGCTATACTAATAACGTTGTCGTGAAAAACGACCTGTCCATAGCTTGGTTATTCGATCTCACCGTCGATGACGAGGCTAATGGCGTAAACTAACACATATTTTAGGAGGTGAATAGGATGGCTATGACTCAAGAGCGTAAACAACAGCTTATTGAAGAACATAAGACGCACGCTACGGATACAGGTTCTCCGGAGGTGCAAGTCGCTATCCTTACTGAAAACATCGTAAACTTGACGGACCATCTTCGTACACACAAGAAGGATCATCATTCCCGTCGTGGTTTGATGAAAATGGTAGGTCAACGCCGTAAGTTGTTGGCTTATGTGAAGAACAAAGATGTTAAACGCTACAGCGCATTGATCGCAAAACTCGGTCTTCGCCGTTAATAGCACGAACCAAAGCAGCCTGGTTGTTCATTGCCGCTTCTTATCGCGGCATGCAACCGGGTTGCTTTTTAGTGATTGCATATGATGCTACATATTGTGATAGTAGACAAGCTTCCATCAGGACGGTATTTCAAATGAAATGCAGGAAATAATGGGAGTAGTAACGAAGAATATAAACTGAACCACTTAAGGAGGGATCCGATGAACCGCATCGAGATGGAACTTGGCGGCAGAACGCTTGTCCTGGAAACGGGTCGTTTGGCTAAGCAAGCAAATGCCGCAGTCAAAGTCGAGTACGGTGATACAGTCGTATTGTGTACCGTTACCGCATCGAAGGAACCTAAAGATCTAGATTTCTTCCCATTGACTGTCAATTACGAAGAACGATTATATGCTGTAGGTAAAATTCCTGGAGGATTCATCAAGCGCGAAGGTCGTCCAAGTGAGAAAGCGATTCTTGCCAGCCGCCTTATTGACCGCCCAATCCGCCCATTGTTCCCGGAAGGTTTCCGCAATGATGTGCAGATCGTGGATTTGGTTATGAGCGTGGATCAAGACTGCCCACCAGAAATCGCGGCAATGATCGGAACATCCGCTGCATTGACGATATCTGATGTGCCATTTAATGGCCCTATCGGCGGCGTGATTGTAGGTCGTATTGACGGTCAATTTATTATCAACCCAACCGTTGAACAAGAGGAAAAGAGCGATATTCACCTTGTTGTATCGGGTACAAAAGACGCGATCATGATGGTTGAAGCAGAAGCGAACGAAGTACCAGAATCGGTTATGCTTGAAGCAATCATGTTCGGTCACGATGAAATTAAGAAAATTGTAGCGAAGATTGAAGAATTCGCTGCGATCGCAGCTAAACCGAAGATGGAAGTGAAGCTTCATGCAGTTGATACAGATGTGAATACTGCTGTTCGTGCGTTCGCGCAGGAACGTCTCGTTGAAGCGATTCGTATTCCTGAGAAGCATGCGCGTCAAGATGCGATTGATGCAATCAATCAGGAAGCAGCTGCACACTTCGAACAATTGTATGTGGAAACGCCTGAGAATATGAGCGATGTGAGCGAAACCTTGTACGATATCGTGAAGGAAGAAGTTCGACGCTTGATTACACATGACAAAGTTCGTCCAGACGGCAGACAGCTTGAGGAGATTCGTCCGATCGATTGTGATACAGGACTCTTGCCCCGTACTCACGGATCTGGCTTGTTCACACGTGGACAAACGCAAGCACTCAGCATCTGTACGCTAGGCGCGCTTGGAGATGTGCAAATTTTGGATGGTCTTGGCTTGGAAGAGTCGAAACGCTTCATGCATCACTACAACTTCCCTCCATTCTCCGTAGGGGAAGCTCGTCCACTTCGTGCTCCTGGACGCCGCGAGATTGGTCACGGTGCACTCGGTGAACGTGCCTTGTCCAAGGTGATTCCGCCAGAGAGCGAATTCCCGTATACAATCCGACTTGTATCCGAGGTCATAGAATCTAACGGTTCTACTTCCCAAGCAAGTATTTGTGCAAGCACACTTGCGATGATGGATGCAGGGGTTCCGATCAAGGCACCAGTTGCAGGTATTGCAATGGGTCTGATCAAAGACGGGGAACACTTCTCCATCTTGTCCGATATTCAAGGTATGGAAGACCACCTCGGCGACATGGACTTCAAGGTTGCTGGTACAGCTGAAGGTGTTACAGCCATTCAAATGGATATCAAAATTGATGGTATCGACCGCAGCATCTTGACACAAGCGTTGGATCAAGCACGTGCAGGACGTATGCACATCTTGGGTAAAATGAATGAAGTTATCCAAACTCCACGTGAATCCTTGTCACAGTATGCGCCTAAGATCTTGACGATGCATATTAATCCAGATAAGATCCGTGATGTTATTGGTGCCGGCGGTAAAGTCGTCAACAAAATCATCGAGGAAACAGGCGTCAAAATTGACATCGAGCAGGATGGCCGCATCTTCATCGCATCTACAAATGCAGAGTCCAATGAGCGTGCCCGTGAAATTATCGAGGGTATCGTGAAGGAAGTTGTCGTTGGTGAAGTATACACAGGAACAGTGAAACGCGTTGAGAAGTTCGGTGCATTTGTTGAAGTGCTTCCAGGCAAGGAAGGACTTGTGCATATTTCTCAATTGTCAACTGAGCGTGTAGAGAAAGTTGAAGATGTCGTGAAAATTGGCGATAAGCTTGAGGTTAAGGTTGTCGAGATTGACCAACAGGGACGCATCAATTTGTCCCACAAAGTGCTGCTTCAGCCTGCACAGACAGAAGGAACTGCAAGCTCCGAAGCTGCAGCTACAGAACGTCCACGCAGCAGCAGACCACCACAAGGGGGCGGCAATCGTCCACCTCGCGGACCGCGTCCGTCTAAGCCGCAAAGCTAAGTCGGATACAGCGAGCAAGACAAGCCTGAGAAGGCAACATACGTAGCAAGGAAAGAGGCAGACTGGTTTCTGGCTCTTTTTTTGATGCAAAAAATAGGTATTGATGGCATGATAGGCATTGATTGCTTCCAGACCGAATAACTCGTCCCGAAATCGCATAGAATCAAAAGGACTATCTTGGAAGGGAATGGACTGGATGCAGCCAATGTTGAAGAAATGGTTCGCCGTAACAGCAGGAGTTGTCATCGTGCTGGCAGCAGTAGCGCAGCCCGATGTGAGAAGCTATTTGCAGGAGAAGAAGGCAGAGCTCGCCGTGAGCTATGCTTACCAATCGGGGGTAGAGGATAAGGCTGCGAATGATCCATTAATGGCTCGAATCAAGGAGGAAGCAGCCAAACGATATATTGCTCCAATTAATGCCCGCATTGATCGGGTGTGGAAGGCAATACCCGGATACAATGGGCAGGAAGTAGATATTGAGCGAACGTACACTGCCAATTCGGGGAAAGATCGTTCGGCTGAATTGAAAATGGTCATGCGCGAGGTGAAGCCGGAGGTCTCCTTGACGAGTCTAGATCCACAGCCGATCTATCGAGGGAATCCGAATAAGCCGATGGCAGCGCTTATGATCAATGTCGCTTGGGGGAACGAGTACATCGATCCAATGCTGAAAGTGCTAGCAGATGAGAAGGTGCATGCGACATTTTTCTTAGACGGCAGCTGGTTGAAGAAAAATCCTGACATTGCGAAGCGGATTCAGGCGGCGGGACATGAGATGGAGAATCATGCATACTCTCATCCGAATATGAGCGAGCTAAGCGAGGGGCACCAGACGCAGCAAATTGAGAAGACGAAGCAATTGCTGAAGCAAACGCTTGGCGTAGAGAATAAATGGTTCGCTCCACCATCAGGAGATTTCAATATGTTGACGGTACGTACAGCACATGCACTCGGATTGAAGACAGTGCTGTGGACCTTTGATACGAGAGACTGGATGAAGCCCCCTGTGGCAACGATACTGCGTAGATTTCAAGAGAAGACAGAACCGGGATCACTGATCCTCATGCATCCAACGGAGCCATCCAGTACAGCCTTGAAGGAAATGATTCGGATATTGAAGCAAAAGGGCATTGTACCAGGTACGGTAGGAGAAACGCTTTCTGAGAAGCGGGTGCCTCCGATTGAAGTTGAGAGGTGATCAGATTTCTGGTAGGATTAGAAAGGCATACTTGGAATGTACTTGGACGAGGAGGAATTGCCGGTGGAAAAAGTGCAGCTGTCTAACGGCCTTCGTGTCGTGATGGAGAAAATACCAACCTGCCGTTCCGTTTCATTTGGGATATGGGTTAAGACAGGTTCACGCAATGAGGATGAAACGACCAACGGGATTTCCCATTTTATCGAACATATGATGTTCAAAGGAACAGAACGGTTTGATGCGAAAGCAATCGCAGACTCCTTCGATGCGATCGGAGGAAGTGTTAATGCGTTCACTTCCAAAGAATATACCTGTTATTATGCAAAAGTATTGGATGAGCATTTGCCGATAGCGGTTGATGTGCTGTCCGATATGTTTTTCCGGTCATCCATGCTGGACGAGGAATTGCAGAAAGAGAAAAATGTAATCCTTGAAGAAATTGCGATGTATGAGGATACACCGGATGATACGGTGCATGATCTGGTTACTCGTGCTGCCTTTGGCACGCACCCGCTCGCATATCCGATATTAGGAACGAAGGAACGCCTGACACCAATGGGGCCTGATCATCTCCGCGCATATATGAAGAATCATTATACGGTCTCGAATACGGTCATTGCAGTAGCAGGTAACTTTAATGACTCGATCATCGAATTGCTGGAGAAGCACTTCGGACAATTCACGAATGATGAGCCTGCGGCCATATTAACGGAACCAAGCTTCCATAGTGAATTCATATATCATAAGAAGAAGACAGAACAGAATCATATTTGTCTCAGCCTGCCAGGATGTTCGATGACAGATCCGCGCCTTTACGCTATGATATTGCTCAACAACTTGATCGGTGGCGGCATGAGCTCTCGCCTGTTCCAGGAAATTCGCGAGAAGCGTGGACTTGCCTATTCTGTTTACTCCTATCATTCGTCACATGCAGATAGCGGTCTATTCACGCTCTATGCAGGAACCGCACCGAAGCAGACGAAGGAAGTGCTTGATTTAACCTTGGATATGTTAGGTGAACTGGCAGTGAAGGGCTTGTCTGAGGAAGAGCTTCACAAAGGCAAGGAGCAGTTGAAGGGAAGCCTTATCCTCGGCCTTGAGAGCACAGGCAGCCGAATGAATCGATTAGGGAAAAATGAGCTGATGCTAGGCAAGCATTTCACGCTGGATGAGATCATCGCTCGAATTGAATCGATTAAGCTAGAAGACGTTACCTTTGTATTGAACCGTATGCTTTCCCATCCATTCGCAGGTTCAATGGTCGGAGCAAATGATAAAGCAATATCGGCTTTCAGGAGGGATCAACTTGTTACAACAATCACACCAAGTTCAAATTAAACGCCTGCCAGGCAATGAGGATGTACCGCTCCCTCAAAAAATGTCCGAACTCGCAGCAGGCTTCGATCTATATGCAGCGGTAGAAGAGCCGCTTACATTAGCACCCGGCCATCGCGCACTCGTGCCTACTGGATTTTGCATGGCAATGCCTGGATACTTAGAGGCCCAGATTCGTCCACGCAGCGGACTTGCCTATAAGCATGGCATTACTTGCTTGAATTCACCAGGAACGATTGATGCCGATTACCGCGGCGAGGTGAAGGTCTTGCTAGCCAACCTTGGACAGACTCACTTCACGATTGAGCGCAATGAGCGTATTGCGCAAATGGTGATTCAATTCGTTCCTTCTATTCAACTTGTCGAGGTAGACGAGTTGACTGATACGGAACGCGGAGATGGCGGCTTCGGTCATACCGGTACGAAGTAAAATAATGATCAAATAGGACGCAGTTGAATTACCGTTTTGGTAAATCAGCTGCGTTTTTTTGCGTCTTGAGATGGGCTTGCACATGGCTGCACCCTTTTTAGGCGTGCGCATAAGATGTTTTATACGCTGTGTGCACGTTTGTGAAAGGAGTGATCAGCGAGGATGTTGACTGGAGTTCAGGTCGTGTTTATTGGCGGAGATGCTCGCCAGCTTGAGATCATCCATAAGCTGACTGAATTAGATGCCAGTGTCACGATCGTTGGGTACGATCAACTGCAAAACCCATATCATGGCGTACAGCGCCAATCCCTCTCTATCGAGCTGTTGAAGCAGGCGGATGCTCTTGTGCTTCCTGCTGTAGGAACTGATGACAGTGGGAAGGTTCATGCCATCTTTACATCGGATGAATTGGTGCTGACGGAAGAGCATATTGCGGTGCTGCCGGAGCATTGTGTTGTCTTTACGGGGATGGCCAAACCATATTTAAGCAAGCTGTGTGCGAAATACCGCCTCTCGCTTGTTGAATTGTTCGATCGGGATGATGTTGCAATATACAATTCCATTCCGACGGCCGAAGGCGCGATTATGATGGCGATTCAGAACACCGATATCACCCTTCATGGTTCTGAATCGGTCGTTCTTGGGATGGGGAGAACAGGGTTCACATTGGCACGCACCCTTCTTGGCTTAGGGGCTAATGTGCGGATTGGGGTGCGCAGAGATGAACATTTTGCCAGAGCGACAGAAATGGGTTTCAAGCCTTTTTTCATAGCAGATCTCGCGCGTCAGGCGGCAAATATCGACTTGCTTTTTAATACGATACCGACTATGATAGTCACAGCGCAGGTCATAGCGCAAATCCCTAACCGTGCCGTGATTATCGACCTTGCTTCCCTGCCGGGTGGCGTGGATTTCCGATTCGCGGAGAAGCGGGGGATCAAGGCTATGCTGGCACCAGGATTGCCAGGCATTGTCGCACCGAAGTCTGCTGGACGAATATTGGCACAGAGTATCACGCAGCTGTTGCTTGAGGACATGCGGAATCGGGGGAATGGACAATGAACTTCACGGGGAAGACAGTTGGCTATGCACTAACAGGCTCACACTGCACATTAGAAGAAGTAATGCCTCAGGTGAAACGCTTTGTAGATGCTGGAGCGCGCGTTATCCCGATTGCATCACATTCGGTCATGACGACCGATACACGCTTCGGGGAATCCGATCACTGGCAGAAACAGTTGAAAGAGATTACTGGTAATGATATCATTTCTACAATTGTGGACGCAGAACCGCTCGGGCCATCCAAATTGCTGGATGTGATGGTGATCGCGCCTTGCACAGGCAATACGACGAGTAAGCTGGCAAATGCATTGACAGAAAGCCCTGTCCTAATGGCAGCCAAAGCACAAATGCGCAACCAGCGCCCTCTTGTGCTTGCGATTTCGACTAATGATGGACTCGGTTTAAACGCAGCCAATATAGCCAAACTCCTTGTAGCCAAGAACATATACTTCGTTCCGTTCGGCCAAGATAATCCACAGCAGAAGCCGAATTCATTGGTGGCGCGCATGGACTTGGTACCAGAGGCATGCTATGCAGCATTAGAAGGCAAGCAGCTTCAACCGGTATTAATTGAACGGTTCTTATACTGAACATAGCATACCACGCAAATTATCATAATATAGATGTTTGAAAGATTGTGGGTATAGAGGGGAGAAACGACAGATGACGAATCAGAAGCGGTATAATGTTGCTGTAGTCGGTGCTACGGGTGCAGTAGGGGAACAAATCATTGCATTATTGGAACAACGTCAATTCCCCATTCAATCTTTGAAGTTGTTGTCTTCGGCACGTTCAGCCGGTAAGAAGATCGTATTTGACGGTCAAGAAATTACGGTTGAGGAAGCGAAACCGGAGAGCTTCGAAGGCGTTGATATTGCCCTGTTCAGCGCAGGCGGCGACGTTAGTAAAGAGTTGGCTCCAGCAGCTGTAGAACGCGGAGCGGTATGTATTGACAATACCAATGCATTCCGTATGGATCCCAACACACCACTCGTAGTTCCAGAAGTGAACATCGAGAAAGTGAAGGAACACCAAGGCATTATTGCCAATCCGAACTGTTCCACGATTCAAATGGTAGCAGCCTTGAAGCCGCTCTATGATCGCTACGGTATTTCCCGCATCATCGTGTCTACGTATCAAGCAGTGTCAGGCGCTGGCAGCAAAGCGATTAGCGAGCTGTTGCGTCAATCTACAGAAGTGCTTGCAGGCAATGAAGTTGAGCCGGACATTCTTCCAGTTGGTTCTTTGCCCGTGAAGCATCAAATCGCATTCAATGCTATTCCTCAAATCGATAAGTTCCAAGATAATGGATTCACGCTCGAGGAAATGAAAATGATCCGTGAAACCAAGAAGATCATGAATGATGATAGCCTTCAAGTGACGGCAACATGCGTCCGAATTCCGGTCGTATATGGCCACTCTGAATCTGTATATGTTGAGTTGAAGGACGACTTCCAAATGGAGGATGTGCGCGAGCTGTTGGCAAACGCGCCAGGATTGACGCTCGTCGATGAGCCTTCTGAACAGAAGTACCCGCTTGCTACCGAATCTGCAGGCAAGCCAGATGTTTTCGTTGGCCGTTTGCGTCGTGATCTGTCTCAGCCACGCGCATTGAATATGTGGGTCGTATCCGACAATTTAATGAAAGGCGCTGCATGGAACGCGGTACAAATCGCAGAGTACATCGCTTCGGAGCGGCAGTAATTGGCAGGCCGCTCCTGCCTTTTTGTCTTACTTGACAAGGTGTGTTCAGCTTGGTCACTGCGTGATTCGTTGAATAGCCTTTTATTTCGTTCTGGCAGTCAGTCTTCATTAGTTGGGGGAAATAACACATGCGAATATTAGTACAAAAATTTGGTGGAACTTCCTTGTCTACACCCGAAGCCAGAGAAAGAGTCATACACCATATCCGTCGGGAACTGGCGCAGGGTTACCAATTAGCTGTGGTTGTATCAGCAATGGGAAGACGAGGAGAACCATATGCAACCGATACATTACTTGATTGGGCCGGTCAGAACGGGGACAGTTTGCCAGCACGTGAGAAGGATATGCTATTGTGCTGCGGCGAGATTATCTCGGCTACAACCCTGTGCAGCTTGTTGAACAGTGAGGGGATTACATCTACTGTGCTAACAGGTGCTCAAGCTGGTTTCAAGACAGATAGCCACTTCAATAATGCCCGTATTCTGGATGTTACTCCGGATCGGGTCGTTGATGCGTGGAAAGATGTACAGGTTGTAATTGTAACAGGATTCCAAGGCCAAACAGAAACAGGTGACTTTACGACTCTTGGCCGTGGTGGCAGTGATACATCTGCAACAGCATTGGGTGCGGCGCTGCACGCAGAAATTGTCGATATTTATACGGATGTTAACGGCATCCTAACGGCAGATCCTCGACTGGTAGAGGACGCGAAGCCGCTTACGATCGTTAGTTATGCAGAAATATGCAACATGGCACATCACGGCGCCAAAGTTATTCATCCGCGCGCGGTGGAAATTGCGATGCAAGCGCAGGTGCCTGTTCGCGTTCGTTCTACATTCAGCGATGAAGAAGGAACGCTCGTTACGAATCCGGAAGGGTTCCGAGATATGCAGCCTGACATCGTTGATCGCTTTGTAACGGGAATTGCCTATGTCGGCAATGTAACGCAAATCACGGTGGAATCGCGCGAAGGCGTATATGATTTGCAATTAAAAGTGTTCAAGGCAATGGCACAAAATCAAATTAGCGTTGATTTTATTAATGTAACCCCTTCTGGCGCGGTTTATACGGTATTTGATAGCGATGCGCCGCGGGCACTGCATGTGCTCAAAGAGATGGGATTCGAGCCAAAATCGTTATCGGGTTGTGCGAAAGTATCTGTAATCGGTGGAGGCATCAATGGCGTGCCAGGTATTATGGCACACATCGTAGAAGCCTTGACAGAGCAAGAAATTCAGATTCTTCAATCCGCCGACTCCAATACAACGATTTGGGTTCTTGTACGCAAGGAAGATATGGTTCGGGCTTTGCGAGCGCTGCATGCGAAGTTCCATCTGAATCGATAGCACGCAGCGCTAGGGATGTCCGGGTCTTGTGCATATTGTCGCAGGAGGAGGAGTCTTTAGTGGATTTTGGTAGATTAATTACGGCGATGGTGACGCCGTTCAATGAACATAATGAGGTAAACTGGTCTGAGTTCGAGCGTTTGCTGAATGCTTTGATCGAAGAACAGAAGAGCGACAGTATCGTTGTGTGTGGGACGACAGGGGAATCTCCTACATTGACAGACGACGAGAAGATCGCGCTATTCCGTTTTGCAGCTCAGAAGGCAAAAGGACGTGCACGCATTATTGCTGGTACAGGTAGCAATAATACAGCTCATTCCATTCATTTAACGAAGGCAGCAGAGGAAGCGGGGGTTGATGGCATCCTCCTTGTCGCTCCTTACTATAATCGTCCGACACAAGAAGGCATGTATCGACATTTTGAGGCCATTGCGAACTCTACCTCTTTGCCAATCATGCTGTACAATGTTCCAGGACGGACTGCATCGAGCATTTCTGTCGAGACGACGCTACGTTTGGCTGAACTGCCGAATGTAGTTGCTACGAAGGAGTGTGCTGGTCTTGAGCAAACATCGCTGATCGTTGCTGGTGCGCCCGCTTCATTTAGAGTGTACAGCGGCGAGGATTTTTTGACATTGCCTACTTTGTCCGTTGGTGCGTATGGAGTTGTCAGTGTTGCTAGCCATCTCGTAGGTGCACAGATGAAAGCGATGATTGAACATTATCTAGCTGGTCAGCATGAAGAAGCAGCTAGACTGCATCATGAACTGTTCCCTGTATTTAAGGGACTGTTCTTATGCCCGAATCCAGTTGGAGTGAAGTATGCTCTCCAGTTAGCTGGTTTCGAGGTAGGGAGCGTCCGTTTGCCGCTTGTTGAGGCAACTTCGGATGAGGCTGCAGCGATTCGTGAGCTTGTTCAATCCATTAAGAAATAATAGGAAAATAGAACTTTTACAATGTGCATAATAGCGCACTTACGAAGCCGATGCTGAGAACCAGCATCGGTTTTGTGTTTTTCGGCAACAATAGGAGGACAAATCGCCGACTTGTGTTTTTTACTTTTGTTCATGTATAATGGATATCAAGTGACTGGGTGCGGTATATTTTTCAAAAGAAGGATGTTCATTGGTACGACGGCCAATTGAATATAGGAGGTTAAGATCCAATTGTCGAAGAAAAACAACGTTGATAAATTGTCCATCTTCGCATTGGGCGGCGTAGGTGAAATCGGAAAAAATATGTACGTCGTCCAATACGGTAACGATATCGTCGTCGTAGACGCAGGGTTGAAGTTCCCGGAAGAAGACATGCTCGGAATAGATATTGTCATCCCGGATATTTCATACCTCACGGAGAATCGAGATAAAGTAAGAGCAATCTTGATTACGCACGGACATGAAGATCATATTGGCGGGTTGCCATATGTACTGAAGCATTTGAACGTTCCAGTGTACGGAACAAGATTAACGCTCGGATTGATTGAGAGCAAATTGCGGGAAGCGAATTTGCTAGGTGAAACGAAGCGAATTCTAATTACAGCTGACTCGGAAATTCAGCTCGGAGCTATTCGTGCAAGCTTTTTCAAGACGAACCACTCCATCCCGGATTCGGTTGGTGTATGTCTTGATACACCCGAAGGATGCGTCGTTCATACAGGAGACTTTAAGTTTGACCATACGCCGGTCAACGGTCAGTATGCTGACCTGCAGCGTATGGCGGAAATTGGCCAGAGAGGAGTTCTTGCACTGCTGTCCGACAGTACGAATGCAGAACGCCCAGGCTTTACACCATCAGAAAGTAGTGTGGGTGTCGTTCTGGAAGATATCTTCCGGAAGGCAGAGCAGCGTGTAGTTGTTGCGACATTCGCTTCAAATATTCACCGTATTCAACAAGTCATTGATGCAGCATATGCAACAAACCGTAAATTAACAGTCATTGGTCGGAGCATGGTGAACGTCGTCACGATCGCTTCCGAACTTGGCTACTTGAACATACCTGATGGAATGCTGATCGAACCTGAAGAAGTGAACAAGATGGCTGCTGACCGGGTAGTAATCCTGTCCACAGGCTCCCAAGGCGAGCCGATGTCAGCCTTGACGCGCATGGCGCGTTCTACGCACCGCAAGGTTGATATTCTGCCAGGTGATACCGTAGTTATCGCAGCTACACCAATTCCAGGAAACGAAAAATACGTAGGTAGAACTGTCGATGAATTGTGCCGACTAGGCGCACATGTCATCTATGGCGGATCGAAGACTGGCGTCCATGTATCTGGTCACGGCAGTCAAGAAGAATTGAAACTGATGTTGAATCTGATGAGACCGAAGTACTTTATTCCGATTCACGGTGAATACCGTATGTTGCGCAACCACGCTGATTTGGCGGAAGCAGTCGGAATTGAGCGCGAGAATATCTTCATTACAGATATCGGTGATACTGTTGAAATTACAAATGGTGTTGCACGCCGTGGCTCTAAGGTTCAATCCGGTTATGTACTTATCGATGGTCTTGGTGTCGGCGATGTCGGCAATATCGTATTGCGCGATCGGAAGCTGCTTTCCCAAGACGGGATTTTGGTTGTTGTTGTTACACTCAGCAAGCAGGAAGGTACGATTTTGTCAGGACCAGACATCATCTCTCGCGGATTTGTCTATGTTCGGGAATCGGAAGGACTGCTTGATGAAGCGAACCGCATCGTCACTTCAACACTGCATAAGCTAATGAATGAAAATGTGAACGAATGGGCATCACTGAAGACGAATGTGAAGGATGCGCTTGGACGTTTCTTGTACGAACAAACGCGCCGTCGTCCGATGATTTTGCCAATCATTATGGAAGTATAGAACGAAGTGAGCGAGAATCCCAGTCACCAGTCATTCTCGCTCACGAACGTTATCAGCCGCCGTTCCTGCCGTAAGGTAGGGACGGCGGCTTTTTACGTTCCCGCTGCTGTATAAAACATCGCAGGGTGAAGCATGCTATGACGGCATTGTACCGGTCAATTGGAGGTAATGGAACATGATGAACGAACAGCCTTTAGATCCACAGGGACAGCCGCAGCAGCTACCCAAGGGTCCGCCAACGGTAGAAACGATCCAACAGCTGGGGACGGCATCGATTCCGTCAACTGGTGAGTCAAATATTTATTGCTTGAATATCATCGGTCAGATTGAGGGGCATATCGTATTGCCTCCACAGAACAAGACGACGAAATACGAACATGTCATTCCTCAGCTTATCGCAGTGGAGCAAAATCATAAAATTGAGGGTGTACTTATCGTATTAAACACGGTTGGTGGTGATGTAGAGGCAGGTCTGGCTATCGCAGAGATGATATCCTCCCTGTCCAAGCCGTCGGTGACCTTGGTACTTGGAGGAGGGCACAGTATAGGAGTGCCGATTGCTGTGTCTGCCAATGTGAGTGTAATCGCGGAGACAGCGACGATGACGATTCATCCGATTCGATTAACGGGTCTTGTCATTGGCGTTCCGCAAACCTTTGAGTACTTAGAGAAAATGCAGGAACGTGTCGTTCGTTTCGTTAAAGCTCATTCGAATATTTCGGAACACAAATTCAAGGACT
Organism: Paenibacillus suaedae; assembly: GCF_032337355.1. Taxonomy (NCBI): domain Bacteria; kingdom Bacillati; phylum Bacillota; class Bacilli; order Caryophanales; family Paenibacillaceae; genus Paenibacillus; species Paenibacillus suaedae. The sequence goes on along the minus strand of NZ_JAVYAA010000002.1, from coordinate 636,215 downwards.
TAATGTTCACAACTGGCGAGCTGACCCGCGACATTGGGACGACGGTAATCGGACAGGATGCTGTCAAGCATGGCCTAATTGATGAAGTCGGCGGAATTGGGACTGCATTGGAGCATTTGAATCGCTTGATTGAAGAGAAGCGTGCAGAGAGATGTTCGAAGGAGGGGCGCCATGATCAAGGCCAACATAATCAAGGTCATCATGAGCACGTCCAGCCTGAACAAGCACAACATAATCAAGGTCATCATGAGCATGCCCAGCATGAACAAATACAACATGATCAAGGCCATCATGAGCATGCCCAGCATGGAGCACATTCGAATCATTGTGAACATCAGGCCAACACGTCTGAGCAGCCAATGCTATTAGGTGGACAGTGTGGGGCTAATCCGCAGCATACTGGTACACAGGCAATGTATGTGCCAGCAAAGGAGCGAGGATAATGCTGCACACAATTATTCCGATGGAGCAAGTGCTGCAAGGGATTGACAAGGAGCCGTCTTTTTTTGAAATGCAGTGGCAGGGACGCACCTTGCTTGTACAGCAGGTTGACAATACGACGGTTCGTATCGAACGATTGCTGAAAGACACAAGTATGCATGATTTTCTGGATCCGGGGTTTTCACCCGGTACGATTATTCCTCTACGCTAAGTGTTATCTTGTGCGATGTGAGGTCACGTGATCCACACTGATCCATATTTCTCATTTAGACAGATCCTACCCGGCTCTGTCTTTTTTATTTTTCTCAATTCCCTTGTTATGGAATGGTCATAGGAAGAACGGTTGTTCTGTGTTATAATGAGGGATGGAGGTGACGGCATTTTGGCCCGTAAGAAGAAGAAAAAGCAATCCTTCAGCAAGAGCCTGAAATACGAAATCTATGGCATATTGCTGATTACCTGTTCCGTCATTGCGCTGGCTGGCGGGGCGGCGTTCGGGCGCTCCTTATCTAAAATATCAGGCTTGCTGCTTGGTAAATGGTACTTTTTCATACCGCTCGTGTTCATATATATTGGATTGTCGGTAATGATTAAACGCCAGTGGCCTTCAGGCTGGAACTCCCGCAAGAGCGGCATCATGGTCATTATTCTTGCTTTGACGATGATAAGTACCGTGCACGCGGTAGAACAACGTATTTTGCCAACTGCAACGGATGAAGTAAGTGCTGGATACATATTGAAAGACATACATAATGCTTTGAACTTAGAACTCGTGCAAGCAACCGATACAGGCACGGCTGGAACGATGCTGCAGAAAGACATTAGCGGCGGATATATAGGTGCAATTCTTTATTGTACCTTATTTATATTATTTGGTGCATTGGGAACAAAACTGCTCACCATCGTCATGCTCTTCATTGGTTTCATGCTGGCTACACAGCTTTCCTATGTTGAGCTTGTGAGGCTGATTCGCACCCAAGTGAAGAAATTCGCGGCTGTCATGAAGAAGAAGCGCAAAGCGCGTATCAATGAGCGCAAACGAATGGAAAGCAAGCAGCGTAAATCGGCGAAGAAGGATGCAGACGACGATTACATGCTCGATGATGCGCTTGATGATGAAGAAGATGATGGGAATTTACAAGGCCGCACACCTGTATTTATGCAGATATTCGGCAAAATCAGTGAGGCAAGCAAGAAGCGATTCCTCTCCACCAAAGAAGATGATGAAGAATACAATGAAGGTTCTGCTGTATATACAAGCAAGCCGCACGCAGCTAGATTGAATGAAGAGCACACTATACAGCCAGAGGCTGGAGCCGCTGCAATGAATACGGTAAGCAAAGCTTCGAAGCTGAACGCACTCCTTGCTCGTATTGAACAGGATGACGAACAATCCCATGCTCCATTGTTCCGTGATTTTACAGCAACTGCGGACGTCGATCATATTGATGATTCGGATTCCCAAGAGGATGTAGCAATCAGTGGATTTACCAAGCCGCACACTTCTCCTATTGATGGGGCAGCAGACGACATTGAAGATGATTGGAACAATGAGAATCAAGCTAAGTCGGAAGACATGAAGCACAGGCAGATTGAACATAACCATGCGGATACAGGTGATGAGGGTGATATCCATCTGGAGACAGATGGATTGCTCAGTGACGGTGAAGGCTCAGAGCAGGCAGTCGTTGTCCAAAAGCCGCCTCCGAAGCCGTACAAGATGCCTCCATTCAACCTGCTTGCGAAGCAGCAGGGAAATGGGAAGGGCGGCGATCAAGCCGACTTCATGCAGACAGCTCGCAAGCTGGAAGCTACGTTGGAGAGCTTCGGCGTTCGAGCGAAGGTACTGGAGGTCGTTCGAGGGCCGGCAGTTACCCGCTATGAAATCCAACCTGACATCGGGGTTAAGGTTAGCCGCATTGTCAGCCTGTCTGATGATATCGCACTTGCCTTAGCAGCGAAGGACATTCGGATGGAAGCGCCCATACCAGGGAAATCCGCGATTGGGATCGAGGTTCCGAACAATGAAGTATCAATCGTTACGATGCGAGAGGTCATGGAGACACCAACTTTCATTGATGCTCCGTCACGGTTGTCCATTACATTAGGCCGTGATATTGCCGGGACGCCGATTGTAGGCAACCTTGCTCGAATGCCTCACTTGCTCGTTGCAGGTGCTACAGGTTCGGGGAAATCGGTATGTATCAACGGGATTATTACGAGTATCTTGTATAAGGCGAAGCCGGATGAAGTGAAGTTCCTCATGGTCGACCCGAAAATGGTGGAACTGAATGTATACAATGGCATCCCGCATCTTCTTGCGCCAGTCGTTACTGATCCAAGACGCGCTTCGCTTGCTTTGAAGAAAATCGTTGTTGAAATGGAAAAGCGTTATGAGTTGTTCTCCAAATCGGCGACTCGGAATATTGAAGGGTATAACAAGCTGGTTGCAGATGAGCCGGACAAGGTACTTCCTTATATCGTCATTATTGTCGATGAGCTCGCGGACTTGATGATGGTCGCTGCCAATGATGTAGAGGATTCAATATGCCGATTAGCTCAAATGGCGCGTGCAGCTGGTATCCATCTGATTATCGCGACCCAGCGCCCATCGGTTGACGTTATTACCGGGGTTATTAAAGCTAATATTCCGTCTCGTATCGCGTTCGGTGTATCGTCCCAGGTGGATTCACGAACGATTCTGGATATGGCAGGCGCCGAGAAGCTGCTCGGACGTGGGGACATGCTATTCCTACCGATGGGTTCATCCAAGCCGATTCGTGTGCAGGGCGCATTCCTGTCCGACCAAGAGGTCGAGGCAGTCGTTGGATTCGTAAGCGGTCAAGCGCAAGCGGAATACAACGAAGAGCTGGTGCCGGAAATCGATGAGAGTGGACACGCTTCTGATGAACCGGTCGATGAGTTGTATGATCAAGCGATTCAAATCGTGCTCGAAGCGCAGCAAGCCTCGGCATCGCTGCTGCAGCGCCGGATGCGCATCGGATATAACCGCGCCAGTCGTCTGATTGATCATATGCATATGCAGGGCTTGATTGGCGCGCATGAGGGCAGTAAGCCGCGTGAAGTGCTGATCACATTGGAACAATATCAACAAAGCAAAATTTCATCCTAAATAGGATACAGAAAGAGAGCGCCCTGCGCTCTCTTTTGCTTATGCAGTAGGTGTTGGCTGTAAGTGCATAGATCTCTATCCGTTATCTCATAATAAAGTTGCCAATCCTGTTAAATTCACAAGAGAGAGGTAGACGTTAGGCATGAGAAAACGGATGATTTGGATCACGATATGTATTGTATTCATGCTAATTGGAGCGTTCCAGTACAAGCATATGGGCAAGACGGAAGCCACATTTAGCAATGCAACACTGCAGCAAGGCTCCCAAGGCCAAGATGTGAAGGAGTTACAAGGTCGATTGAAATTCCTTGGTTACTATGATGGCAAGACAGATGGAATCTTTGGTCCCGCGACGAAGAATGCAGTGACCTGGTTCCAATGGAAGTTCGGCATGAAGTCAGACGGAATCGTTGGATCGAAAACCAAAGAAATGCTAGTAAAAGCTACGAAAAATTGGAAGCCTGAAACTTCGGGCGGAACGGCACCTAACAAGCCATCTGGCTCAACAAATAATAATGTTAGCGGCTCCAACAATTTAGGGTTGTCGGAGAATGATTTAAAATTTATGGCCAATGCCGTGTATGGCGAAGCGCGCGGTGAGCCTTATGAGGGACAAGTAGCTGTAGCCGCGGTAATATTGAACCGTGTGAAGTCGCCAAGCTTTCCGAAGACAGCATATGGCGTAATTTTTCAACCAGGGGCATTTACTGCAGTAGCGGATGGACAGATTTGGCTGGAACCGAACGAGAATGCCAAACGAGCGGTGAAGGATGCCATCAATGGCTGGGATCCTTCTGGTGGCTGTCTGTACTATTTCAACCCTGAGACGGCAACTTCGAAGTGGATTTGGACTCGACCTCAAGTCAAAACAATTGGCAAACATATCTTCTGTATGTAATCAAGTGACCGAAAAGCGACGGTTGAGATGAGACGGTACGGGATGCTACATACAGAAGCGGGATGAAGAAGCAGTGGCGTTCAGTCCATTTGCTTCTTTGTTTCCATTTCGGTATGTTAGGGATGTTGAACGATTGATCATATGTGTACGGAAGCGAGAAGGTATACATTGGATTATCACTGAATATAACATGCAACATGGTTGCAATTCACCGTGACGATCACGGAAGAAATGGGGTTAGATATGGTGAGCAAACCGACATTTGAACGGGGAAAGGTTAAAGGCATGCGTGTTCATGTTATGCCGACAAAGCGCTTCAAAACGTTCGCCATCTCTGTGTATGTGGGCATTCCTCTTCAAGAGGATACCGTAACGAGTACGGCACTTACGCCTTTTGTATTACGGAGAGGGACGGCTTCTTATCCAGAGACGATTCGGTTCCGCGAGCGACTTGATGAGCTGTATGGAGCGGGCTTCGGCTTCGATGTGTTCAAGCGAGCAGATTATCAAATTATACAGTTCCGCATGGACGTTATTAATGATGCATTTGTAAGTTCATCTGAGTCTTTGCTTGCCCAAGCATTTCAGTTTTTGGGTGAAGCCATTACAGCACCAGTTATGGACAATGGAACATTGCGCAATAAGTATGTAGAAGAAGAGAAGCAGACAGTGCGTCAGCGGATTGAATCTATTGTCAACGATAAAATTCGCTACGCAGCAGAACGCTGTGTGGAAGAAATGTGCAAGAATGAACCGTATCGACTGCATGCGCTTGGTAATCGGGACGATTTGGATGGAATTGATGCAGCGACCTTAACCGATAAGTATCGCTGGCTGCTTGAGCATGCGGCGATTGACGTATATGTTGTTGGAGATACGTCCTATGAAGAAGTAGAACGCTGTGTCGAGGCTTCATTCCGTATCGATCGAAACGTGGAGACACCATATGCACGTTCTATTCCAGTACCACGTATTGGTGAACCGAACACCGTCATTGAACGTTTGGAGGTAAGCCAGGGCAAATTGAATATGGGGCTTCGATCTACGATTACGTATGCGGACGATGCTTACCCTGCCGTGCTTATGTACAATGGCATATTAGGCGGTTACCCGCATTCAAAGCTGTTTATAAATGTACGGGAGAAAAACAGCCTTGCATACTATGCAGCTTCTCGCTTTGAAGGCCACAAGGGTATTTGTACCATTCAGTCAGGTATTGAATTCGAGAACTTCGACAAAGCCCGTCTAATTATTATCGAGCAGCTGGATGCGATGAAGGCTGGGCAGCTGAAATCGCTTGAAATTAGTCAGACGAAGGCCATGATTGCGAATCAATTGCGGGAGATTGATGATTCTTCGTTTGAGATGATTGGCTTTGATTTCAATCGAGTGTTATCGGGAAGAGAGCGCACAACATCCCAGCTCATTGATGAGGTAGAGCATATTGAAGCTGCACATATTCAAGAAGTCGCGCAGACCTTCCACTTGGATACCATTTATTTCTTGCGCAATAAGGAGGAGGCCTAATCGATGGAACAACGTCAATACTCCAATTTGCAAGAAACTATATATTATGAGCGGATGGACAATGGTCTAGATGTGTATGTTCTGCCAAAAGCGGGATTCCAGAAAACATACGCAACATTCTCTACAAAATATGGCTCCATCGACAATCACTTTCAAGTAGAAGGACAAGAAGAGGTTCAAGTCCCCGATGGGATTGCCCATTTTTTAGAACATAAAATGTTCGAAGAGCCAGAAGGGGATATATTCGCGAAGTTCGCTGAACAGGGGGCATCTGCGAATGCCTTCACTTCATTTGATCGTACGGTCTATTTGTTCTCTTCCACTTCACACATTGAAGAGAGCCTGCAGACATTGATTGATTTCGTGCAGAGACCTTATTTTACAGATGAAAATGTAGAAAAAGAAAAAGGCATTATCGGCCAAGAGATTAACATGTATCGCGACAATGCAGCGTGGCGAGTGTACTTCGGCCTCATTGAGGCAATGTACCACATCCATCCTGTACATATCGACATAGCAGGCACAATCGAATCGATTGGAACCATTACGAAGGAGACGCTCTATACGTGCTACCATACCTTCTATCATCCTTCCAATATGCTGCTGTTCGTTGTAGGCGGTGTTGATCCGAAGGGCATCTTCGAACTTGTTCGGAGCAATCAAGCGGCCAAATCATTCGAGCCACAGGGCGACATTCGCCGGATCTTTGAAGAGGAGCCTGTTGAGGTTAAGGAAGCAAGACGTGTGGCGAAGCTGCCCGTTTCTCTGCCGCGTTGTCTATTTGGCTGCAAGGAACCGCGTCCGGGCTTAGAGGGCAGAGCGCTTTTGGAATACGAAGTGACAACCCGCCTCATGCTGGACTTGATGATGGGCAGTAGTTCGCCGTTGTATCAGACCCTGTATGAGGAGGGTTTGACGACGGATTCATTTGGCAGCGAATACACCTGCAGTCCGGACTATGCATTCTCCATTATCGGCGGTGAATCAAAAGACCCTGATGGCCTAGTGAAGCGGGTGCAGGAGCTAATTGATGAACGCAAGGCGTCGGGCTTTGAGCAGGCAGCATTTGAGCGTATTCGCAACAAATCGATTGGCTCATACTTGCGCATGCTTAATTCACCTGAAGCAATTGCCAATGAATTTACGAAGTATAAGTTCCGTGATACCGATTTATTTGATATACTTTCGGTATACGAGACGCTAACGTTAGAACAAGTTCATCAACGGTTGAAAGATCATTTTGATTGGAATCGGCTGGCAGTATCTATTGTCGAACAACCGTAACATACGAAGGCGTGCCTATCAATAGGTGCGTCTTCTTTTTTTATCTAAAGAGAATACTTGTCCATAGGGGGAGAACATGTATGAAAGCATTGTCAGATACTTCTGTTCTTATTACCGGAGCAAGCCGAGGAATTGGGGCTGCGATTGCGGAGCGCTTCGCCCAAGTCGGCATGAAAATTGTTATTCATTATTTGCATTCACATGAAGCAGCAAATGAGGTAGCCCGTAAATGCATCAATCACGGGGCGCAAGTAATGACGATTTCAGCTGATCTAAGAGATATGGAACAGCTAGATCGAATGAAGGACAAGCTTGATGAACTGGGGTTTACACCCGACATCTTGGTTAACAATGCTGGGGTTGCCTATTACGGATTGTTCACGGATGTGACGGAACAAGAATGGACGGACTGCATGGATATCAATCTGAAGGGGATGTTTATGTGCACCCAGCGGTTCGCTTCTCACATGATTACGCAGAAGTACGGTCGAATCATCAACGTATCTTCAATCTGGGGAATCACTGGAGCATCTTGTGAAGTCATGTATTCGATGGCCAAAGGCGGGGTTAATGCGTTTACGAAAGCATTGGCCAAAGAGCTGGCTCCTTCTGGTGTAACCGTAAATGCAGTAGCTCCAGGGGTAGTGGATACCGATATGGTGAAGCATCTGGATAAACAAGAGCGAATGGCATTGCAAGAAGATATTCCGTTAGGACGGCTTGGAACCCCTGAAGAAATAGCCTCCCTTATCTACTATTTGGCATTGCCGGAATCCGGTTATATTACAGGACAGATTATTAGTCCCAACGGTGGATGGCAGATGTAAGCAATCTGTTTGCAGACAGAACGTATAATTCCGGTGGCAGAGGCACATATTACGACTGATGAATTCACACTAGGCCACAAGGAGGGCGTTCTCATGTCATCAGTACTTGAAAACTTCGACTCGTGGAAAAAGTTTCTTGGTGAGCGTGTCAAGCAAGCAAAAGGGCTAGGCATGTCTGAAGAAACAATTTCCAAGCTTGCTTTTGAGATCGGATCATTTCTGGAAGAAAAGGTTGATCCTAAAAATGCAGAAGAAAGTGCATTGAGGGAGTTATGGAATGTAGGCTCTGATGAAGAGCGGCAAACGATTGCTCGTTTGATGGTAAAATTGGCTGATCAAAACGGGTAATTCGTCATTTTGTCCATATATCTAAAGAAAGGAAGTTCTGGTACGAACTTTCTTTCTTTTCATACCCATAACCAGGCGCAAACGACATGAATACATGCTCAGAACCTGCTATAATGGTACTTAATCGGAGAAAATAAGAAAGTATTGCGTTTTTTCTCGTTTTTTAGCCATACTCCGGTGGAATTTGTGTCCCATGTATTGTAGAATGGAAAACGGCGGATAACCGTGGATGAGGTGTGTCATGGAGTACAAACAGTGGTATATGGAATATAAGATACATAAGAACCGACCTGGTCTTCTTGGAGACATTGCTTCGCTGCTTGGTATGCTTGAAGTGAATATCTTGACGATTAATGGTGTGGAAGACAAGACAAGAGGAATGCTTCTGCAAACCGATGATGATGAGAAGATCGAAATCATGGGACAGATGCTGAAAAAGGTTGACAATATTACAGTGTCCGCACTACGGCAGCCGAAGTTGGTTGATATTCTCGCTGTACGCCATGGCAGATATATTGAACGCGATTCTGATGATCGGAAGACGTTCCGCTTTACAAGGGATGAGCTTGGCTTGCTGGTTGATTTTCTGGGGGAAATATTCAAGCGGGATGGCCATCAGGTGATCGGACTTCGAGGAATGCCCCGGGTTGGCAAGACAGAGTCCATCATTGCTGGAAGTGTGTGTGCGATGAAGCGCTGGACGTTTGTATCTTCGACGCTGCTCAGGCAGACCGTACGAAGCCAAATGTCGGATGAAGAATTGAATCCAAACAATATCTTTATTATCGATGGTATTGTCAGTACAATTCGTTCAAATGAGAAGCATGCTGGATTGCTAGATGAAATTATCAACATGCCATCCACGAAGGTCATAGAGCATCCAGACATATTTGTTCAAGAAACCGGCTATAGTTATGATTTCTTCGATTATATTATTGAATTGCGCAGTAACCCGGATGAGGAAATTACGTATGAATCGTTTACGATAAATTATAACGAAATTTAACATAAAGCAGTACGCAAGTGCAGCTTGGATTAAGGACAGGAGGTGAAGTTGTGTCAGAATTAGGGCAATTATTGAAAAAAGCAAGAGTGGAGAAGAATCTCTCTCTGGATGATGTGCAAGAAGCAACGAAGATACGTAAACGTTACTTGGAAGCGATTGAAGAAGGGGACTATAAGGTTCTGCCGGGTTCGTTCTATGTACGTGCTTTCGTGAAGACGTATGCAGAGACGGTAGGCTTGAATCCTGATGAAGTATTGCAGTATTACCGCAATGACATCCCAACGCCGGAACCAGAGCCAACAATTGAACCGCTAATGCGTACGAAGAAACGTAGTGTACAAGCTCCGTCTGATCGATTCGGACGCTGGGCATCGACGCTGCTTCTATGGGCATTCATCATTCTTATTGGTGTCATAGTATATTTCTTCGTCGTGATGAAAGTGAATCCGAGCACAACGGATAACACTTCTGATGATACGAATATTACAGAGACACAAAATCCATCAACAGGCTCAGATGGAGCGGCGAATGGCGACAAAGCAGGACAAAACAATGCAGGTGGAGCGGTTCAGCAGCCGGTTAAGCCTGCTACGCCGGAACCTCCAAAACAGGTGGAGAAGCCAATCGTCATGTTGGAATCCTCCAAGCGTTCTGAGGATGTATACACCGTATCGGCTCCAGCAAACACGCCAGTGAAGGTAGAGATTAAAGCGGCAGGCGACAGAAGCTGGCTGGCTGTTCATGAGAAGAGCAGCAGCGGGAAGAAGCTTCATTATGCAACATTGGAGAAAGATCAGACCGTTACGTTCGATATGACCGAACAAGGTATGTTCATTCGTGCAGGCTATGCCAAAGCAATTGAAGTGACAGTTGCTGGCGAAGCATTGACGAAATCCGATAACGAAGGCTCCAAAAATATTCGTCTGCAGTGGGTATCTTATGAGGAAGCTCAGAAGCTGCAAACGGAGAAGCAAGGTCAAGCCTCAACGAACAATGCGAACCAAGGCTCACGTTAAGTAAGCGGTCTTTCCTTAGGTACTTGGTGTGAATTTCATCATGATACATGACATATTCACTTTGCGAGAGGAGACAATAATAGCTGCGGCGATCATTGTTATTCTCCAATAAAATAAAGTGAGGTGTCGAGCGATGGCAACCAGTTGGATCGTTACCGGAGCAGGTATTGTGGTCAGCTTGTTAGGGTATTACTTGACGCCAAGTGTTTGGGGGTACGGTGTGTTAGGCTTCGGACTGGCTCATATTTTGCTGGGCATTATTGATATGTTCCGAGCGCCAGCACGTGTCCGTTTTTAGACAATCGCATGCTACTGGGGCATTCTTTTGCAGGCTTAGGTCTGTGTAAGAATGCCTTTGTGTATATACATAACTATGATCATACAAAGGGTTTGATTTGACAGCAGTATTTTGTAAAGGGGGAGCTAATGATGGCGGACAGTTCATTTGATATTGTATCCAAGTTGGATCTACAGGAAATGAATAACGCGATTACACAAGCAATGAAGGAGATCGAATCTCGATACGATTTCAAAGGGAGCAAAAGTAAAATTACACTTGAGAAGGATGAAGTGATAATTGTCTCGGATGACGAGTACAAACTGAAAAATGTCATTGATATTTTACAGTCCAAAATGGCCAAGCGCGGCGTAGCCATTAAAAATATGGAGTTCGGCAAAATTGAACCTGCAGCTTCTGCTGCGGTACGGCAGCGAGCGAAATGCAAACAAGGAATCGACCAGGATGTAGCAAAGAAAATTAACATTATGATCCGTGATTCGAAGTTAAAAGTAAAGAGTCAAATCCAAGGTGATCAGATTCGGGTTACTGGGAAAAGTAAAGATGATTTGCAAGCTGTTATGACGCTGTTACGAGGTGCAAATCTGCCGCTAGATCTACAGTTTACGAATTATCGCTAAACGATAGCCCATCATCACTAAGCTGCAAGAGGGAAGGATGCTGGGCTCTTTTTGTTTTTTTGACTCCAAAGTCATGCCTGTATTATACTTGATGAGGTACATAGACATACGGATGTGAAAATACTCCAATGGGAGTCTGCCTTATGGGGGATGTAAAATGACAGAAAAGATTAAAATCGTAACGTTGGGCTGCGACAAAAACTTGGTTGATTCCGAGATTATGTCCGGCTTAATTTATGAGCGTGGATATGAACTGGTGGAAAACGAAGAAGAAGCAACGGTAATCATCGTCAACACATGTGGATTCATTGATGCTGCTAAGGAAGAATCGGTTAATACGATCTTAAGACTAGCAGATTTGAAGGAAACTGCTGACTTGAAGGCACTTATTGTATCCGGATGCTTAACGCAGCGATACAAGGAGCAGCTGCTTGATGAAATGCCGGAGATTGACGGTATCGTTGGTACCGGTGATTTTGACAAAATCAATGATATTGTTGATGAAGCCCTGCAAGGAAGCAGGCCGATTCGTGTAGGCAATCCCGTATTCGATTATGATCGCATCCTTCCACGCAAAGTGGCGACTCCGCGCTATACGGCATATGTCAAAATAGCCGAAGGCTGCGACAATAACTGCACATTTTGCAGTATACCAATCATGAGAGGCAAGTTCCGCAGCCGTACAATGGAATCCATTCTTGCTGAGGTAGCTCAGCTTGCAGGACAAGGGGTCAAGGAGATTAGCCTAATTGCCCAAGATTCCACGAATTATGGTGTAGATTTATACGACGGTTTCAAGCTGCCGGAGTTAATGAATAAAGTAAGCGAAATTCCGGGTGTGGAATGGGTTCGTCTGCACTATGCGTACCCTGGATTTTTTACTGAGGAGCTTATGGATGCGATTGCGAGCAATCCGAAGATTTGCAAGTATATCGACATGCCATTGCAGCATAGTGAAGATAGCATTTTGAAGCGCATGAGACGTCCTGGTCGCCAGCGTGATTCCCGAGAGCTGGTGAACAAAATTCGTGAACGAATTCCTGGTGTAGCGTTGCGTACGTCTATTATCGTAGGGTTCCCTGGAGAAACAGACGAAGACTTTGACAGACTATGCGACTTCATCAGGGAGATGAAGTTCGATCGGCTTGGCGTATTTACCTATTCTTCCGAAGAGGACACGCCTGCAACGAGGCTGCCAGACCATGTGCCTGATGATGTTAAGGAGTGGCGTGCGAATACCCTTATGGAAATTCAGCGCCAAGTATCTAAAGAAGTAAGTGAAAAGCGTATTGGTGATATATTGGAAGTCCTTGTTGAGCGTTACGATGGCCGCAATGATGTGTTCATTGGCCGCTCGCAATTCGACGCCCCTGAAATTGACGGGGAAGTATTTATTTCCGGCCAGCCATTGAGTATTGGGGAAATTGCCAAGGTAAGGATTACTCATGCGCTTGAATTTGACTTAGCCGGGGAGGGTCTCGCGTGAATCTGGCGAACAAGATAACGTTAGTCCGTATTTTTCTTGTGCCAATAATGATGTTCTTCCTATTGGTGAACTTTGATTATTTGCCTGCGATTGAACTAGAGGGTTTCTCGATTACTTACAACCAGATTATTGCGGCCTTGATCTTCATTATTGCTGCAAGTACCGATGGATTGGATGGTTATATCGCCCGTAAACGCAAAATGGTTACAAATTTAGGAAAGCTTCTTGATCCACTTGCAGACAAGCTGCTCGTAGCGGCGGTTCTTATCTCACTTGTTGAGATGCAAAAATGTGATGCGTGGATTGCGGTTGTTATTATTAGCCGTGAATTTGCGGTTACTGGCCTAAGGCAAGTTGCCTTGCTCGAAGGAACTGTTGTTGCTGCAAGCAAGTGGGGGAAATGGAAAACAGCAACCCAAATTACGGCGATTGCAGCGATGCTGCTGAACAATTTCCCATTTGCGTTCGTTCATTTCCGGTTTGACATCTTGGCGACTTGGGTCGCTGCGTTAATTACCGTATACTCGGGAATTGACTACTTTGTAAAAAATAAAAATGTGCTTCACCTTTCGGATTGATAACGGAAGCTGATAGGTCAATAGGTGCTTTTTCCATAGTTCCGGCTCTCCGGGCAGGAAGGGGCACCTATTCGCATGTATAGACTAGTAAAATGCTTGATAACGACTTATAGGGATGGTGGTTGGCATGAAAGCAGAGATCATTGCAGTTGGGACAGAACTGCTGCTGGGACAAATCGTCAATACGAATGCGCAATATATTTCGCAGCGACTGGCAGTGGTTGGTGTAGATGTGTTCTATCATACGGTTGTTGGGGATAATGCTGTGCGGATTCGACAATGTATTGAAACGGCATGCAAGCGTTCCGATCTGCTTATCTTCACGGGTGGTCTAGGACCGACGATGGATGATCTGACGAAGGATGTGCTAGCGGAGATGTTGGGCCGCAAGATGACCTATGATGAGCCCGCAATGACCAAGATGACCGAGATGTTTGCGGGGCGCGGCATACAAATGGTCGAAAGCAATAAGCGTCAGGCGAATGTGATAGACGGCGCTGATGTGCTGAAGAACTCGACTGGGCTTGCTGTAGGAAATGCCCTGCGGCATGATGGTACTACATATGTACTGCTTCCTGGACCACCTCGTGAAATGAAGCCGATGCTCGATGATGAGGCGATTCCGTGGTTGAAGAGACAGCAGCTCATTGATCAATCTTCATTATATACACGGATGCTGAAATTCGCAGGCATCGGTGAATCTGGGCTTGAGAATGCTCTTCTAGATCTCATTGAACAGCAGACGGACACAACGATTGCCACCTATGCTAAGGAAGGCGAGGTTCTCGTTCGATTAGCCGTCAAAGGGACAGATCAGCACGAGGCAGATGTGAAGCTTGATCAGGTTGAACGGGAAATTCACAACCGATTGGGGATGCATTTATATGCTGCCAAGGATGTATCTTTGCCAGAGGTGTTGGTGGAGCAGTTATCGCAGCTTGGCCTGACCTTGGCCGCAGCAGAGAGCTGTACGGGCGGGATGTTCGCGGACATGATCACAGCTGTTCCGGGAAGCTCGCAAGTATTTGCGGGCGGGGCGGTAACCTATTCGAATGAGATGAAAGAGCGCATTCTAGGCGTGCCTCATGAACTGCTCGAGGGTGAAAATGCGCCTGGTGCGGTCAGTGAGCCAACAGCCAAGGCAATGGCTGAAGGGATGCGTGATATTGCAGATACGGATTTCACGGTTGCCATAACAGGCGTAGCAGGACCAGCTCACTCCGAGCGGAAGCCTGTAGGCCTCGTTTATATTGCGATTGCGGAGAAGGGCCGGGAAATCGTAGTGGAGGAGCTTCGTTTGAACGGAGATCGAGAAGGAATCCGCCGCCGTACTGTATATGCTATTATGTATCGATTGTGGAGAAGGCTGCAGGATCGAACTGTACATATCCATTAACAAATGTTGACAAATGTAGTGGTGGAGGATACAATCGAATCATAAGATACGGAAGAACCGTAACGAAGTGTATATACACGCTTTGTTGCGGTTTTTTTTGTTGTCGCATCAGATGTTGGTATGTGGATAATGTGTAAATAAAAGTAATAAACGTTCGTAAAAAACGAATGTATGTTCGAAAAAATGCTTGGCAAACTGAATAAAACACGTTATGATGTATATATCAAACGAATCAGTGAAGGAAGTGAGTTTGTGTCAGATCGTCGCGCTGCGTTAGAAATGGCTTTGCGTCAAATTGAGAAACAATTCGGTAAAGGTTCGATCATGAAACTTGGCGAATCCAATCACATGCAAGTGGAGATTGTGCCAAGTGGATCGCTTGCATTAGATATAGCTCTAGGAATCGGTGGTTTGCCGAGAGGTCGTATTATTGAAGTATATGGACCGGAATCTTCCGGTAAGACAACGGTTGCACTTCATGCGATCGCAGAAGTACAGAAGACAGGTGGACAAGCTGCATTTATTGATGCGGAGCACGCATTGGATCCAGCATATGCGAACAAGCTTGGCGTTAATATCGATGAGCTCCTGTTATCCCAACCGGACACAGGGGAGCAGGCGCTTGAAATCGCGGAAGCATTGGTACGAAGTGGTGCAGTAGACATTATCGTTATTGACTCTGTTGCTGCACTTGTGCCGAAAGCGGAGATTGAAGGCGAGATGGGTGATTCCCATGTCGGCCTGCAAGCACGTCTAATGTCGCAGGCTTTGCGTAAATTGTCTGGTGCAATCAGCAAGTCGAAGACGATTGCGATCTTCATTAACCAGCTTCGCGAGAAGGTTGGCGTTATGTTCGGTAACCCTGAGACGACTCCTGGTGGCCGTGCCTTGAAGTTCTATTCCAGCGTTCGTCTTGATGTGCGTCGTGTTGAGACCATTAAGCAAGGTACGGACATGATTGGTAACCGCACTCGGATTAAGGTCGTTAAGAATAAGGTTGCGCCTCCATTCAAACAGGCGGACATCGATATTATGTATGGTGAAGGTATTTCTCGTGAGGGAAGCATCGTCGATATTGGTACAGAGATGGATATCGTGCAGAAGAGCGGTGCATGGTACTCCTTCGAAGGTGAGCGTCTGGGTCAAGGCCGCGAGAATGCCAAGCAATTCTTGAAGGAACATTCGGAGATTGCCCTTACAATCGAAAATCAAATTCGTGCAGCAAGCAATCTGACTACAACAATCCCTGATAAGGGTGTCAGTGAAGATGACGATGATGCATTTGAATTGGAATTAGGTGACGACGAATAATTTGTTGTTAGCTCAAGCACCTTCGCGTTAAGCGAAGGTGCTTCTATGTATTTGTATGGAGGAGAGTCGTTTGAAGGATAGCGAACGCATCGTAACGATTACTCGTGTAGAGCGAATCGAGAGGCAGGCAGGCCGTTATAAGATTCATTTCGATGGAGCGGAACCGCTAGAAGTGCATGAAGATGTGATGGTAAAGTTTCGGTTATTGAAAGGTACTGAGTTGTCTCTGGACTCGCTCACGGAGATATTGCGCGCAGACGAAGGGAATAAGGCCTACGTGCAGGCGATCAAGTATTTGCAACGCAAACCACGTACTCGCATTGAACTCGCCCGTAACCTAGCTCAGAAGGGCTATGAGGATGGGATTGTGCAAGAGGTGCTTGATCGTCTGGAACGTGAGTGGCTTGTCGATGATAAATCATATGCGATGCAATGGGCGCATCAGCGCTTGAATCGACATATGAAGGGGCGCCGATGGATTCAGCATGAGCTGAAGCAGAAGGGAGTACAAGAGCGGCATATTGAGACAGCTCTTCATTCGATAGACCCAGATGAAGAGTGGAACAGTGCATTGTCCGCAGCTCGCAAAAAATGGCGGCAGACAAAGGGAGAGCTGCATCTGCGCAAGCAGAAGGTCGCCGCATTCCTTGCACGTAGAGGCTATCCAATGGATATGGCTAGGCGCGCAGCTTACACTGCAGCAGATGAGCGCAGTGAAGAAGAGGAAGTTTCCCCCGACATCGAGGAATAATAAAATGACCACTCACGTCATTTGCTTGACAATATCTTTTCTTGAATAATAAAATGAACATGTATCTTTATTTTCACGAGATCAATCTCCTCTTCCAGAGATTGATTTCTAATGATTCATTTCGCCAATTTACTGATTTCCGATTGTCGCCTCAAGGCGACGCCCGTGTATGCGCAATGCATACACATAAGCTGGCGTATTCGCGCCAGTCCATTGAGTTAATTGATGAATAGGGAAACTTGAAAACCACAAATGTAACCTGTCCCAAGCAGTGCTTGGAGGAACCAACGGGGAGGTGAGGCAATGAACGTTCAACTTTGGCTCGCGATCGTTCTCGTTGTGGCCGCATTGTTCTTGGGGTTTGGAATCGGATACCTGATTCGCAAATCGCTTGCCGAAGCGAAGATAACGAGTGCTGAACACGCCGCGGAACAAATTATGGATGGCGCACGCAAGGAAGCTGAAGCACTGAAGAAAGAAACGGTGCTTGAAGCAAAAGACGAAATCCATAAGCTTCGCAATGAAGCGGAGAAGGACATCCGCGAACGACGGAACGAAGTTCAACGACTCGAAAGACGCTTATTGCAAAAAGAAGAGTCGTTGGATAAAAAGTTAGAAGCGCTGGAACGTAAAGAAGAACAAGTAGCTGCTAAAGAGAGACGAATCGAAGAAACACAAGAACAGGTCGATCAAATTTGTCAGCAGCAAGTTACAGAATTGGAACGCATTTCGAATCTGACGATGGAAGATGCGCGTACAATTATTTTGACGAATGTAGAGCAAGAAGTGCGTCATGAAACGGCACAAATGATTAAAGAAATCGAGCAGCAGGCTCGTGAGGAATCGGACAAGCGCTCTCGTGAGATTATTACGATGGCTATCCAACGTTGCGCTGCAGATCATGTCGCAGAAACGACGGTATCCGTTGTTGCATTGCCGAACGAAGAGATGAAGGGCCGCATCATCGGACGCGAAGGACGCAATATCCGCGCGCTTGAGACATTGACAGGAATCGATCTCATCATTGACGATACACCTGAAGCGGTTATTCTGTCCGGATTCGACCCGATTCGCCGTGAAATTGCAAGAACATCTCTTGAGAAGCTCGTTGCGGATGGACGTATTCATCCAGCACGCATCGAGGAAATGGTGGAGAAATCGCGCAAGGAAGTGGACGAGCGTATTCGCGAATACGGAGAACAAGCTACGTTCGAAGTCGGTGTGCACGGATTGCATCCTGATTTGATCAAAATATTGGGACGTTTGAAGTTCCGTACAAGCTACGGACAAAACGTACTGAAGCATTCTATGGAAGTGGCTTATCTTGCCGGTTTGATGGCAGGAGAGCTCGGAGTGGATGTAACGTTAGCCAAACGTGCCGGGCTGTTGCATGACATCGGAAAAGCGTTAGATCATGAAGTGGAAGGATCTCACGTCGAAATTGGCGTAGAGTTGGCGAAGAAGTATAAAGAACATCCTGTAGTCATTAACAGTATCGCATCCCACCATGGCGATTGTGAAGCAACATCCGTTATCGCTATGCTGGTCGCTGCGGCTGATGCCTTGTCAGCAGCTAGACCGGGAGCTCGTAGGGAAACGCTTGAAACATACATCAAACGACTTGAAAAACTGGAAGAGATTTCGGAGTCGTTCGAAGGCGTTGAGAAATCATACGCGATTCAGGCGGGACGTGAGGTTCGCGTAATGGTACAGCCGGATAAGATTGATGATGCGGAAGCGTATCGCCTCGCTCGCGAGATTACGAAGACAATTGAGGGCGAATTGGATTATCCGGGGCATATTAAAGTTACGGTCATTCGCGAAACCCGAGCGGTTGAATATGCGAAGTAAGATGCACATATAGGATTTGGAGAAGTGGCCTTATTAGGCCACTTCTCCCTTTTAGGAGATATAAAGCGGCCTCTGCGATCGATCGTACCGATCAGACTCGAATAGAGGTTGCTGCAAGGAGGACTCAGGCTAGATGAAAGTAATGTTTATCGGTGATATCGTCGGAAATACAGGACGCAAGGCTTTGAAGCAGCTTCTTCCGTCGCTCAAGCAAAAGCATAACCCACATATTATCATTGCGAATGCTGAAAATGCAGCAGGAGGCAGAGGCGTTACGGCGGCCATTGTCAAGGAATTCGCTGATTTAGGCGTGCATGGTTTTACGATGGGAAACCATACATGGGACAACAAGGATATATTCGAATGGATTGACGACGAGAAGCGCATGATTCGCCCTGCGAACTTCCCGCCAGGAACACCAGGTCAAGGCCATGCGGTCATTAAGGCCAACGGCAAGGAGCTGGTGATTGTCAACGTGCAAGGGCGCACATTCCTGCCGGCGATTGATTGCCCCTTCCGCAAGACTGACGAGATCCTTGAGTCACTCGGCAAGAAGCCGCGTGCCATTCTTGTTGACTTCCACGCTGAGGCTACATCGGAGAAAATCGCGATGGGATGGCATCTGGATGGCCGTGCATCACTCGTTGTAGGAACGCACACGCATGTTCAGACGAATGATGATACAATCCTGCCAGGTGGAACGGCATACTTAACAGATGTCGGCATGGTTGGATCCAAGGAAGGCGTACTCGGCATGGAACGGGAAGCTGTACTGCGCAAGTTCAAGACACAGCTGCCTGTCCGCTTCGTTGTTGACGAAGGGAAATGGCAGTTCCATGGACTTGTCGTCGAGATCGATGAGACAACCGGCAAGGCAGTTAAGCTTGAGAAGATCCGCGTCCGTGAAGACGACTGGATCATGGAATAGGAATACGAATACGAAAGCGTAAGCGAGGTGAGTGCGTTAGCACTGGGCCTCGCTTTTTTATGTACAGAACCTGTTTCGTTATCTGAACGGACTATGTCGCTGACTTGATGATTTGCCGATTACTTAGATGGGAATTTGCTGATTATCGCTAGGAAGTGAAGGAATCTGCATTGTGAAGGAATTTTTAGGACTTTCACGAATATGTTTTAATAATGGAGTCTAACCTTAACAATCCCGAGGAGGTACTTTCCATGGAAGTATTAAAAGTTTCAGCAAAGTCCAATCCTAATTCGGTAGCTGGAGCGTTAGCAGGGGTTTTGCGTGAACGGGGAGCAGCCGAACTGCAAGCAATTGGCGCAGGTGCCTTGAATCAGGCGATTAAAGCCGTTGCCATTGCACGGGGATTCGTTGCGCCGAGCGGTGTGGATCTGATTTGTGTTCCCGCTTTCACGGATATTGTCATCGATGGAGAAGATCGGACTGCAATCAAACTGATAGTTGAACCCAGATAATATACGTCGACAGTGGTGCGTAAGTAATGAATTTATTCAGCCTGTTTACAACGTAAGCAGGTTTTTTGCTTTGTTCTACCTCGGGAGCAGATCGGTTAGAGATGAGATGCAATGGGACAAGCGCAGCTTGGTAACTAGAACTAGAACATAAACAGCTGCCTTCACCGGATTACGAATAAAGAAGCTGAGAAGGGGACGTAGAATTATGAGCCAACGGATTATTGATTTTCATTGTGATGTTCTGTACAAGATGCTGTATGAAGGCAAGTTGGATTTTATGAGCAAGGATGCATTAGATATTACGCTGCCGCGCATGCAGGCCGGTCAGGTAAGCATGCAAGTATTTGCGGTATTTCTGGAAGAAGCATTAATTAGCGGTCAGCCACAATTTTCTCAAATCTTGCGCTGTATTGACCTGCTGCGTGAACGGATATGCTCGCTGCCTGATGTGTCCCTCATTCGATGGCGTGAAGATGTAGAGCATTGGGAGCGTTCGCCACAGTTAACGGGTGCTCTACTGTCTATAGAAGGCGCTGATGGGCTGGAAGGCGACATGGTGTATGTGCGGACTGCATATGAGCTTGGGGTTCGCTTTCTTGGCTTGACATGGAATCATTCGAACTGGGCTGTGGACGGAACAATGGAGCCAAGGCAGGCTGGGTTTACGAACAAAGGGCGGCAGCTTATTCGCGAATGCGACAAGCTGGGGATACTCGTTGATGTATCCCATTTGAATGAAAGAGCATTCTGGGAACTGCTAGAGCTTACTGAGCGTCCAGTGTTCGCTTCCCATTCCAATTCGGCACATGTGCGTAAGCACCCAAGAAATCTAAGTGATGAACAGATCAAAGCCATAATCGATCGGAATGGTAGAATCGGAATCACCTTTGTACCTGCCTTTATTGCAGATAGCCAGCAAGTGACTATTGAGCATCTGCTTAGCCATATTGATCGGATCTGCGAGCTCGGCGGTGAACAGCATATTATGTTCGGCTCGGACTTCGATGGCATTGATGACAAAGTTCAAGGTCTGGAGCATGCTGGACAGTACGGAAATTTGCTGGAAGCAATAGAGCGTAGATATTCGTCGGAATTTGTCAATCGAATTGCTCATAGCAATGCTCTGCAATTTCTGAAGACGAACCTTCCTGCCCGAGAAGGATAATTGTCCATTCATCTCATGAAGGTATCATATCCATCGAATCTTGCTATCGTGGACATCGGCGAAAACGCTTGCTTTTTCCAACCTCTGCACATAGAATGAGAGTGACTCAACCATTACAATATTTTACTTGTTACAATTTAGCGAATTTTGGTGGCATCCGTCGTGGTGCATATGCGAGTCACCTTTCAAAAGGAGTGGGCGAGCTTGATTAGTCAATTGTCTTGGAAAATCGGGGGTCAGCAAGGGGAAGGCGTAGAAAGTACGGACCGTATTTTCTCGACGGCATTGAATCGTCTTGGATACTATTTATATGGGTACCGTCATTTTTCTTCTCGTATTAAGGGTGGTCATACGAACAACAAGATTCGAATCAGCACGAAGCCAATTCGCGCAATTTCGGATGACTTGGACATTTTGGTTGCATTCGATCAGGAATCCATTGATTTGAACGTTGGTGAACTTCGTCCAGGCGGCGTTATCGTCGCAGATGCCAAGTTCAATCCATCCGTTCCAGAAGGTGTGGATGCACGTCTCTTCGCGGTTCCTTTCACATCGATTGCTGAGGAACTCGGTGCTTCTCTCATGAAGAACATGGTTGCTTCGGGCGCATCTTGGGCATTGCTTGGATTGCCGCTGGAAGTCTTCAACAAAGCTCTTGAAGAGGAATTCAGCCGCAAGGGTCCAGCAGTTGTGGAGAAGAACGTTGAAGCTGCACGTAGAGGTGCGGAGTTCGTACTGGAGCAAGCAGGCGGTCCGCTTGACGATTTCAAGCTGGAGCCGGCTGACGGCAAGCAGAAGCTGTTCATGATTGGTAACGATGCAATTGGCTTGGGTGCGGTAGCGGCAGGATGCCGTCTGATGGCAGCATATCCGATTACGCCTGCATCCGAGATTATGGAATATTTGATTAAGCGTCTGCCGAAGTTCGGCGGCACGGTTATTCAGACAGAGGATGAGATTGCGGCAGTTACGATGGCGATTGGCGCCAACTATGGCGGCGTACGCGCACTGACTGCATCCGCAGGTCCTGGTCTTTCCCTGAAGACGGAAGCAATCGGTCTTGCTGGCATGACGGAGACTCCGATTGTTATCGTGAATACACAGCGCGGCGGTCCAAGTACTGGACTTCCGACGAAGCAGGAACAAAGTGATATGAACGCGATGATCTACGGAACGCATGGTGAGATTCCTAAGATTGTAATTGCGCCAAGTTCAATAGAAGAGTGCTTCTTCGATACAGTAGAGGCATTCAACCTGGCTGAGCAGTACCAATGTCCGGTTATCGTCTTGACGGATTTGCAGTTGTCTCTCGGTAAGCAAACTTGTGAGATGCTTGATTATGAGCAAATTACAATCGATCGAGGTAAGCTGATGAGCGATGTTCCTCCATTAGAGGCGAATCAACAGTTTAAGCGCTATGAACTTACGGAAGACGGAATTTCTCCACGTGTTGTTCCGGGGGAGAAAGGCGGACTTCACCACGTAACTGGCGTTGAGCACGACGAGATCGGCAGACCGTCTGAGAGTGCAGTGAACCGCAAGAAGATGATGGACAAACGGTTGAACAAACTAAATGGACTGCAGGTGACGAATGCGATTCACGCAGATGTGCCGCATGAAGAACCAGATCTACTTATCGTAGGCATGGGCTCCACTGGCGGTACAATTGATGAAGCACGCAGACACTTGGAAGCGGATGGGGTAAAGACCAACCATATTACGGTTCGTCAAATTTATCCATTCCCAACAGAGCTGTTCACACCGCATGCGCAGAAGGCGAAGCAAATCGTCGTTGTTGAGAACAATGCTACCGGCCAACTGGCTGATCAAGTAAAATTGAACGTTGGATTCGGAGAGAAGCTTCGCCGAATTAATAAATATGATGGAACTCCGTTCCTGCCTTTGGAATTGTACAAACAAAGCAAGGAGTTGGTCTAGTATGGCAACGTTCAAAGAGTTTCGCAACAATGTGAAGCCGAACTGGTGCCCTGGCTGCGGCGACTTCTCGATTCAGGCAGCCATTCAACGCGCAGCAGCCAACGTCGGACTGGAACCTGAGAATTTGGCTGTTGTATCCGGGATTGGATGTTCTGGCCGGATTTCCGGTTATATCAATGCATATGGCTTCCACAGCATTCACGGCCGTGCGCTGCCAATTGCACAAGGGTTGAAGCTAGCTAACCGTGACCTGACTGTTATTGCATCCGGTGGAGATGGAGACGGCTTCGCAATCGGGATGGGACATACCGTACATGCGATTCGCCGGAACATCAACGTTACTTATATCGTCATGGATAACCAAATCTATGGATTGACGAAAGGTCAGACTTCGCCACGTAGTGCGGTTGGGTTCAAGACGAAGAGTACACCAGATGGCGCAATCGAGAACACATTAAGTCCGCTTGAGATTGCACTGTCTGCGGGAGCTACCTTCGTAGCACAGTCGTTCTCTAGTGATTTGAAGCAGTTGACTTCTCTGATTGAGGAAGGCATTAAGCACGAAGGCTTCTCTTTAATCAACGTATTCAGCCCTTGCGTAACATTCAACAAGATCAATACGTATGACTGGTTCAAGGAAAACATCATCAATCTGGAATCCGTAGAAGGCTATGATCCGTCCAATCGGATCGCAGCAATGACGAAGTTAATGGAAACAGATGGAATGATAACAGGTCTTATCTATCAAGATAAATCGAAGAAGAGCTACGAGAATCTTGTATCTGGATTCCGTGATGAACCGTTAGCGAAGCAAAATATTCGCCTTTCTTCTGAAGAATTTGACAAATTGGTGGCAGAATTCAAATAATTGTTGAAAAGGCATGCGTCTTTAGGCGCATGCCTTGTTGCATTTCGTAGTATAATATGATTTGGTACTAGCTAGAGAGAACACATACGTGAGGTGGAAGAGAAATGAAAAACGTACCTGTCGGCGTATCCGCTCGCCATATTCATTTGACTCAAGAACATATCGAGATTTTGTTCGGTAAAGGTTATCAATTGACGGAGTTCAAGCCATTGTCCCAACCAGGACAATTTGCTGCGAACGAAACAGTTGAAGTTGTAGGCTCCAAAGGATCCTTCAATAAAGTTCGTATTTTGGGACCAGCACGTCCTGCATCCCAATTGGAAATTTCTCGCACTGACTCCTTCGCAATTGGTGTAAAAGCACCTGTTCGCGAATCTGGAGATATCGAAGGTACACCAGGCGTTCTTGTAAAAGGACCTGCAGGTGAAGTTGAATTGCAAGACGGCGTTATCGTAGCTGCTCGTCACATTCACTTCCATACTTCTGATGCAGAAAAATGGGGGATTCAAGACAAGCAAAAGCTTCGCGTACGTGTAGGTGGAGAGCGCGGTGTTGTATTTGAACACGTGGTTGCACGCGTATCTGAGAATTTTGCATTGGACATGCATATCGACACAGACGAAGCGAATGCTTCTGGCGTGAAAAACGGCGATACTGCTGAGATCATTGATTAATTATTGAATCATACTTTTCGAAATGAAAGGTGCAGTCCTTATAGGGCTGCGCCTTTTTTGCATAGATACCGCTTCGTAAGAACAGAGTTAATACTAAATCTGGAAGTTCATTCTTGGCTCTCCACTTCGGATGATGGTATAATTTGAAGTAATGTTCATGTACATAGATAACCTACAGACTACAGAATCGAATGAGAAGAAGGAGTGCCGACCAATGAACAAAGAGTCGAAAGATTACTCCAAATATTTTGATTTCTCGAATGCCAAAGTCATTTCCGAGGATGAACAAGGTAAACGGATTCGTATAAATGGTCGTGAAATCAACATTATTTCGGAGCCTAACCAACGTCAGGAGAAGCAGAGGGGCAAGCAGGATATTCAGGTACACTATGATCAGGCCGTGCCTGAGGAGCTGCAGGGACTAGGCGTTGGGAAGAAATATATTATTTATACATTTGGCTGCCAAATGAACGAGCATGATTCCGAGACGATGAGCGGCTTGCTTGAACAGATGGGCTATGAAAAAACGGAAGACCGAAAACAAGCAGATATTATCTTATTAAATACATGCGCGATTCGTGAAAATGCAGAAGATAAAGTATTTGGTGAGCTTGGACATTTGAAGACATTGAAGCTGCAAAGACCGGGGCTTATTCTTGGCGTGTGCGGTTGTATGTCCCAAGAAGAAAATGTCGTGAATCGCATTATGCAGAAGCATCAATTTGTTGATATCGTATTCGGTACGCATAATATTCACCGCTTGCCGATCTTGGTGCGCGATGCCTTGTTCAACAAGGAAATGGTCGTGGAAGTGTGGTCTAAGGAAGGCGACATCATCGAGAATTTGCCGAAGAAGCGGGAAGGGATGCGAGCATGGGTCAACATTATGTATGGTTGTGATAAGTTCTGTACATATTGCATCGTTCCTTATACCCGTGGCAAAGAACGCAGCCGCCGTCCGGAAGATGTAATTGCCGAAGTAAGAGACTTGGCTCGTCAAGGATTCAAGGAAATTACACTGCTTGGTCAAAACGTCAACGCTTACGGCAAAGACTTTACGGACATCGATTACTCGTTCGGCGATCTGATGGACGAAATTCGAACGATTGATGTGCCGCGTATCCGCTTCACTACTTCACATCCAAGAGACTTTGACGATCGATTAATTGAAGTGCTCGCGAAGCGCGGCAACCTGGTTGAGCATATTCATCTTCCTGTACAATCGGGAAGCACGGAAATATTGAAGAAGATGAGCCGCAAGTATGATCGGGAGCGCTTCCTGGAGCTGGCATTTAAAATCAAACAGGCGATACCGGATGTTGTCTTTACAACGGATATTATTGTAGGGTTCCCTGGCGAGACGGACGAACAGTTCGAAGAAACGATGTCACTTGTACGGGAGGTAGAGTTCGACTTTGCCTATACATTCATCTATTCCCCGCGCGAAGGCACACCGGCGGCAGGGATGGAAGACAATGTTCCGATGGAAGTGAAGAAGGAGCGCCTGCAGCGCCTGAACGCCCTGCTGCAGGATCAGAGCCGTCGAAGCAATGAAAGGCTGCAAGATCAAGTGGTGGAGGTGCTAGTGGAAGGGGAGAGCAAGAATAACCCGGACATTTTATCCGCTCGGACGCGCACGAATAAGCTTGTCCATTTTGCAGGATCGGCGTCGTTGATCGGTCAAATTGTTCATGTTAAGATTACAGATGTGATGTCCTATTACATCAAGGGTGTGCTTGTCACACAACCGATGCAAATGACTTCTTAACCTTTTCTTTATTTTCGGATACAATAAACGAGAAGAGATAGATTTTACCAATATAATTCAGGCCGAATAGATGGGAGAGGTTCTCATTGACGCAACAATCACAATCTTCGAAGGTGAATTCGGAACACGCAGAACACTCGGAGCATGAGGAGCACGTCCATCGATCGGGATGCGGTATACCGAAGTTCAATACGCGGGATTTGTTAGTACGAGAAGATATTATGGCGAAGGCGAAGCAGTTGTCTGAACTCATCATTACAACGGATGAGGTTCGGCAATATCAGCAAGCTGAGAAGCAAATTCAAACGCATACTAGGGTACAAGAGCTGATCTCAACGATTAAGAAGAAGCAGAAGGAACTGGTTGCGTTCCAATCGTTCCAAAACGCGAAGATGGTAGATAAAATCGAGAATGAGATTAGTGAGCTCCAGGATGAACTGGACAATATTCCACTCGTTGTGGAATTCCAGCAGAGTCAGAGCGATGTGAATTACATGCTGCAACTGGTTATGTCGGTTATTCGTGATACGGTATCTGATAAGATTGAAGTAGAAGCAGCAACCCCTGAAGCGCCAGAATCATGCGACTAAGCACGGATGAATAGAAGAAGGTTTCCTACAGATGATGTGGGAAACCTTCTTTTTCTTATGCACGGAGAGGGGATCATAGATTATCTTTCATAGTAGGCAGCATTGCTCCAAGGTACACAGACGACGTATGCGGCATAGGAGCAGTATAGTCGTCAGCGAGATAGAGCCGTTGGCAGCCTGCGAAACAATCAGGAGAGCAGCTTGCGGAATTGTTCGGTAAGCAGCGGCACCACCTCGAATAAATCACCGACGATCCCGTAATTCGCTACTTTAAAGATAGGGGCTTCCGGATCGATATTAATGGCAACAATGATTCGAGCTTGACTCATTCCTGCGATATGCTGGATGGCTCCACTAATCCCGCAGGCAAAATAAATCTCAGGTGTAACAACCTTACCCGTCTGTCCGATCTGCAACGAGTAGTCGCAATAGCCCGCATCACAAGCTCCGCGCGAAGCGCCGACTGCTCCATTCAGCACACGTGCCAGCTGTTCCAGGGGCTTGAACCCTTCGGCACTTTTCACACCTCGACCGCCAGAAATAATAATTTTGGCCTCTGACAAATCAACAGAGCCGCTCATCTTCGTGACGACTTCGTGGACAACCGTCCGTAGGGATGGGGCGGGGGCAAGCAAGGAATCAACTTGCGGCTGCTGAATGCTCTCGTGAGTCGGAAGTAAACCCGCTTGTTGAGTAACAGGAGTGAAGTTGTTAGGTCTAACCGTGATGATCCAAGGTCGTGCTTGATTGGCGAAGCGTCTAGTTTCGAATGCTTTGCCTGCATAGACAGGCCTTAGGAAGGTCGTGTCGGAGTCATCCGCACGAATCGATACGACATCGGATATTTGACCTGTATGGAGCTGAGCTGCTAGCATCGGCGCGAGATCACGTCCCATCGCTGTATGCCCAAGCAGCACGACGTCCGGCGATTGCTGCTCTGTAAAGGCATGCAGTGCTGCGAAATACGTCTCCGCCTCGTAATATTTATACCTCTCATCATCTGCGCAGCTAACTTGCGCAATTCCTGGAATCATCAAGGACTGGATTGTGTCCTCTGCAAGTTGAAACCCAATGACAAGCACAATAATTCGATCATCAGGCTTCGCCATTTGCGCGGCAGCACCAAGCGCTTCGAATGTAACCTGGCGCAATCGATCTCCGCGTATTTCAGCAATAACAGCATATGTGCGGCTCATAGCAGCACTCCTTTCCAGTCGATAGCACGCTTGCGGCTTCATGTTAAGGCTCAATCGTTACAAGTAAGTGCATGTTCAATTTGCAACCTAGTTAGAAAGAGTTAGAAGAGAGAGGAAGTATCGCGTAGCGATTGAACCAATTGCTCTACTTGCTCCGATACAGTGCCCTTCAATATCTGCCCCTCCTGTCTTGGGGGAGGAAGCTCGAGGGCTACTCGCTCTGTGGCAGGAGCATAAGATTCATTCTGAAGCTGTTCGGTAGCCGACCGCTTTTCAATAGGCTTCCGCTTCGCCTTCATAATGCCTGGTAGAGTCGGATATCTGGGCTCGTTCAATCCTTGCTGTGCCGTAAATAATGCAGGCAAGGTCACTTTGAGATTCTCGTTATCACCTTCTGCGTCACGACTGACCGTTACCTGCGAATCATCGATACGCTCGATCGAAGTGATCGCAGCGACATGTGGCAGGTCGAGCAGGCTGGCGACACGGACAGCAACCTGGGCACTGCCTTGATCAACAGAGAAGTGACCAGAGAAGATTAGATCCGGCTGTTTCTCCTGCAATGTCTTTGCGAGCAAGTGAGAGATTGTGAATTCATCCATCTTCCCTGTTTCACTTGGCGACAGAACAAGATGTACGGCTTCGTCTGCTCCCATTGCGAGCGCTATGCGAAGCGCTTCCTCGGAACGATCAGGACCGGCAGTCACTACGGTGATTACGCCGCCATGATTTTCTTTCCATCGTACGGCTTCTTCGATGGCATATTCATCATAGGGATTTATTATCCATTTTACTCCGTCTTCAGAGAGCAGACCATCTGTAATTATGACTTTTTCTTCTGTGTCGAACGTTTGCTTCATAAGCACAACTAAATTCAAGGTCATCACCCCAAGTTCCGGCTTCATTACGATTATTGTATGGAGAGATCTTCGGACTTATCTCTACTACTTTTATTCGAATTTCATTAACCAGTGGTCATAAAAGGCAAGAACGTATTTTTTCATGTCCCAACTCATATCCATCAAACATAGTTCATTACGAACAGCTATGTTGAGCAAAACGAGATCAGGCATGTATCACCCAAAAGGGAGGGGAGGTATGGTGCTGATTTATGTAAAATGGCTTGTCTTTCTCTTCGTTGTTGCGATAGGCATCGGCTTGACCGCTGCTGCAATTCGACGACGAGTCAGCTACATAGGCTTGGGGCTGGCAGGCACGAAGCCAACCGAGCAGGCGAGGCGAACCATGCGTGCCATAGGACAGACGTTCGGTCAAGGCAAGCTGTGGAAGGATCCGCGAAGTGGGTTTATGCATGCAGTAATGTTCTACGGATTCCTCCATTTGCAGGTCGGAGCACTAGATTTGATTTGGAAGGGGTTGACTGGCCACTCACTGCCCCTGCCAGCCCATCATGTCTTCATCGTGGCTCAGGAATGGACAGTGCTCATGGTGCTCGCAGCAGTATTGTTTGCAGTCTATCGACGCTACGTGGAGAGGCTGCCACGCTTGAAGCGGGGGTGGAAGCCCTCCATTGTACTGTTCTTCATCGGCGGATTGATGGTGACTGTCATTGGCACCATGACATTCGATTATGCGCTAGAGGCCATGAATGGAGTTGGAGGGCCTAATGGTTCGATTTCGGCAGGAATTGCATCGGCTATCGTAATGCCCTTGTCAGTTGGCGCACATGCAGAACTGTGGCTCACCGTCGGATATGAATTATTTTGGTGGTTACATTTGCTGATTTTGTTTTCATTTCTCATATATGTGCCACAATCGAAGCATTTCCACTTGATAACTGCACCGATCAATCTCTGGCTGAAGCGTCCAGAGGAAGAGACAGGGAAGTTGAAAATGATCAATTTGGAAGACGAGGAGGCAGAATCATTCGGGGTTGGAGCAATCGAGCAATTCGAGCGGAAGCAGCTGCTTGATCTGTATGCCTGCGTGGAATGTGGGCGCTGTACGAATGTGTGTCCTGCATCGCATACGGGCAAGCTGCTCTCTCCTATGCATCTCATCTCGAAGCTGCGTGATCACTTAACCGAGAAAGGGGCAGCCGTAACTTCGACCAACCCGTGGGTACCAAGCTTGGCAGCACCTGGGTCGCTGCCGTTCCATCGCATGGCGGAGGAAGGTGAGCAGCAGGCCGGAGGCGCATTTGACGAGCCAGCTGCGTTGCAGCGATTTCAGTCAGGGATGCAGGGGACGATGGCTAAGCAGCAGGAGAGATGGCAGAGAAACATGCCTGATGGGCGGCAACAGTCTGCTCAGTCAATCGAGTTGATCGGTGATGTTATTACCGAGGAAGAACTGTGGGCATGTACAACATGCCGCAACTGCGAGGATCAGTGCCCAGTCGGAAATGAGCATGTCGATAAAATTGTAGACATGAGGCGCTATCTGGTGCTGACACAAGGGAAAATGCCTGTGGACGGACAACGAGCGCTGCAAAATATTGAGCGTCAGGGTAACCCATGGGGGATCAGTCGCAATGACAGATTCAAATGGGCCGCAGAGTGGACGAAGGAAACAGGCATAACTGTGCCGACGGTTAAGGAGCGTCCAGATTTCGAGGTGCTGCTGTTCGTGGGAGCTATGGGTTCCTATGATATGCGTACACAGCACGTAACGAAGGCACTAATTCGTCTTTTCCATGCAGCTGATGTGGCATTTGCTGTTCTTGGCAATGAAGAGCGGAGCTCAGGAGATACCGCGCGGCGTATGGGCAATGAATTTTTGTTTCAGCAGATGTGCGCAGAGAATATTGCAACGTTCCACAAATATGGTGTCCGAAGGATCGTTACCGCTTGTCCGCATACGTATCACACATTGAAGAAAGAGTATCCGGATTTTGGGTTGGATTCAGAAGTGCAGGTATATCATCACACAGAATGGCTGTATCAGTTGTGGCAGGCGGGGCGTATTCGCTTCATTCATCCGGTTCACGAGAGCGTCGCTTGGCATGACTCCTGCTATTTGGCACGTTACAACGGGATTATTGACGTCCCTAGAGAACTGCTGCGTGCAGTGCCGGAACTAACGGTGCTTGAATTGGAACGAAGTGGGGCTAATGCGATGTGCTGCGGGGCAGGCGGTGGTCAGATGTGGATGGAGGAAACGTCTGGGACGCGCGTCAATGTGGCGCGGGTAGAGCAGGCGCTTCAGGTTCAGCCTTCTGTGATTGGGTCTGCATGTCCATATTGCCTCGCGATGATGGAGGATGGTGTCAAGGCGAAAGAGCGAAGCGATGTGCGCAGTGCCGATATTGCTGAGCTGCTCGTCAAGTCTGTATGTGGAACCTAATGTTCAGGGAGGTGGAGTGAAGCATGGCATGCTTGTATGGCCGTTCTTCTACGCTGCGTTAGCTGATTAACATACGAGGCTTGCTTATGGTGGCCTGGGGTGCGTCTGAGAAGGAGTGAGGCATATAGAAGGACAGATTGCGGGGAAGTGTGTCCGTGCAAATGAAAGGCAGCTAGGCTATATCATGCATATGCAGTAGGAGGGGTACCGAGGTGAAACGATGGAATGAGGTTCAACGGGCAGCTGTTATTGGCTCAGGGGTAATGGGAGCCGCCATCGCAGCTCATTTGGCGAATGCAGGCATACGATGTCTGTTATTAGATATCGTGCCAGAAGAGCTGACGGAGGACGAAGTGGAGGCAGGCAAGACTCTGGAGCATCCGGATGTCCGCAGCCGCCACGCTAATCAAGCGATTGCGCGATTGAAGAAGTCGAGCCCAGCACCGCTCTATATGGAAGCGTTCGCAGAGCGTATCATACCGGGTAATACAGCGGATCATTTGCAGGAACTTGCGCAGGTAGATTGGATTATTGAGGCGGTCACGGAACGAGTGGACGTGAAGCGCACGGTGCTGGCGCAAATAGAGCGCCACTGGCAAGAAGGGACGCTGATCAGCTCGAATACGTCAGGCATTTCCCTTGAATCCATGTTGGAAGGGCGATCAGAAGCATTTAGGCGTTCATTTGTCGGCACTCATTTCTTTAATCCGCCACGATACATGCATCTGGTGGAGCTTATACCGAATGCATTGTCGAATCAGTCGGTATTAGAAGGGGCCAAGGAATGGTGTGAGCGCAGACTGGGCAAGGGAGTAGTCATTGCCAAAGACACGCCTAACTTCATTGCCAATCGAATTGGGACGTACGGCTTGGTGATCACGCTTCAAGAAATGGAACGGTGCGGTCTTACCATCGAGGAGGTCGATGCCTTAACAGGGCCGATTATCGGGCGGCCGAAGAGTGCTACATTCCGAACGCTGGATATCGTCGGACTAGATACATTCCTCCATGTAGCGAACAATGTGGCTGAGCATGCTGAGACAGAAGCGGAGCGGAATGCGTTTGCTCTGCCGCCTTGGTTCAAAGAAATGGTAGAACGAGGCTGGCTAGGAGAGAAGAGCGGCCAAGGATTCTATCGCAAGGTACGCAGCGGTTCACCTGGAGAAGATCCGATCCATGCACTGCGTTGGCAGGATTGGACGTATGGGCCGAGGCAGCAGGTTGCTTCGTTGACGCTGCAGCAGGCGAAGCGGGAGAAGGGGACGGCAGCCAAGCTGAGAGCTGCAATCAGCGGCCGTGACCAAGGTTCACAGTTCATCTGGAGCATGATGAAGCAGGTATTGTGCTATGCAGCTTCCAAGGTAGGGGAAATTGCAGATCATATCGAGGATATTGATAAAGCAATGCGATGGGGCTTCAATTGGGAGCTGGGCCCATTTGAATGCTGGGATGCGATTGGTCTTCGGGATAGTGTCGCACGCATGAGGGCGGAGGACACAGAAATTCCGGACTGGGTGGAGGCATGGCTGGAACAAGGTCACGAGCGGTTCTATGAGCAGCGAAGCAGCGGATTGTTCTTCGCCGCGGCAGGAGAATGGCAGCAAGCCGTGGAGAGTGAACAATCGATATTGCTTCGCTCTTTGAAGGAACAGGGAAGGACAATCGCACGCAATAGCGGTGCGAGTCTTATTGATGTCGGCGATGATGTGGCCTGTCTGGAATTCCATTCTCCGAACAATGCCATCGGGGAAGATATTTTATCCATGATCGAGAAGAGCGTAGATATCGTAGCGCGTGACTACCGAGGTCTTATTGTTGCGAATGAGGGACGCAACTTCTGCGTTGGGGCAAATGTGATGCTTCTGCTCGGCGAGGCTCAGGCCGAGGAATGGGACGAAATCGACTTCATTATCCGCCAATTCCAGCGAGCGATGATGAAGCTGAAGGGCTTACAGCGGCCCGTCGTTGCTGCACCGCACCGAATGACACTTGGCGGAGGTGTGGAGGCATGCCTGCCGGCCGATATGATTGTGTTCAGTCCAGAGACATACTTCGGACTAGTGGAGACCGGAGTTGGACTGATTCCTGGTGGGGGAGGCTGCAAGGAAACGGCGATTGCGCTCTCACATCGGCTGCCGCATCCCGATGATGATCTGAACGCATCACTTGTGCGCGCATTCGAGACGATCGCCATGGCCAAAGTGTCGAACAGTGGTCATGATGCACTGCGACTCGCCTATGTACGATCCCAAGATCGTGTGCTATTCGCGGAGCAGCGCCGCATCTATGAAGCGAAGCAGGCCGTTCTTGCTATGGAATCGACAGGGTATGTAGGGCAAGTGCAGGAAGCTGGTCGACCATCTATACGCGTAGCTGGACGGGAAGGCTTTGGCGTTCTGCAGTTAGCCGTATCCAATATGCTGGAGGGCGGCTACATAAGTGAGCACGATGCGTTAATTGCTCGCAAGCTCGCACGTGTACTTACAGGTGGAGACGTGCCTGCCAATCGCCTCGTATCTGAATCGCATCTGCTCGACTTGGAGCGGGAAGCTTTCTTATCTCTTTGCGGAGAACGGAAAACACAGCAGCGGATGCAGCACATGCTGAGCAAGGGGAAGCCGCTGCGCAATTAGGGCATATCGAATTAGACATCATACTGGCAAGCAGGGTCGGAGCAGTGTTTGGATAGCAGCAAAGAAACAAAGAAGCAACCAGTAATGGAACAACAGAACAGTAGAACAACAGAACAGTAGAACAACAGAACAGTAGAACAACAGAACAGTAGAACAACAGAACAGTAGAACAACAGAACAGTAGAACAACAGAACAACAGAACAGCAAAACAGCAAAACAGCAAAACAGCAAAACAGCAAAACAGCAGAACAGCAGAACAGCGAGAGATGGCATTGGTTTCTGTTGCTGGAAGGCAATTGGGTGAGAGGGGGATATGCATGGTAGCGGATACGCCTGCAAAAGCATTAAGAGAAGTGGTCATCGTTGCGGCAGCAAGAACAGCAGTAGGCAAGGGAAAGCGTGGAGCACTGGCTGACACGAGAGCGGAGGATTTGGGACGAACCGTCATTGAGGCGGTGCTGGAGCGAACCCCAGGACTAGAGAAGCATGACATAGATGATGTCATTCTAGGTTGTGCGATGCCGGAGGGGGAGCAGGGGCTGAATGTAGCGAGGACAATCGCGCTTTATGCAGGGGCTGCCCCATACGGTTCCCGGGGTCACCATCAATCGATTCTGCTCATCCGGATTGCAGGCAATTGCCTATGCAGCGGAGCGGATTATGACAGGAGCTGCGGATGTCATTATCGCCGGAGGCGTAGAGAGCATGTCACATGTTCCAATGACAGGCTTCAAGCTGTCTCCTCATCCGGTTATCTCTGAAGAACGTCCTGAGATCTATATCAGTATGGGTCACACAGCGGAACGGGTCGCCAAGCAATTTGGCATAACCCGCGAGATGCAGGATGCATATGCGGTAAGAAGCCATCAACGTGCTGTTCAAGCCTATGCGGACGGGAAATTCAACGATGAAGTGGTGACCGTTCAGGCTAAGCGAACTTGGGAGGAAGCAGGCGGCAAACTGAAGAGTACGACCATCGATTTTCGAATAGATGAATGCATTCGCCCAGAGACAAATGAGGATACGCTGCGCAAGCTGAAGCCGTCTTTTGCCGCACAGGGCTCTGTAACAGCTGGCAATTCCTCGCCGTATAGCGATGGAGCGGCCGCGGTCATGGTAATGAGCCGGGAGCGGGCAGAAGAACTAGGGTTGGAACCGCTCGCGGTATACCGTTCGTTTGCCGTTGCGGGCGTCCCGCCTGAAGTGATGGGCATCGGACCAGTTGAAGCTATCCCGAAGGCGCTTCGCCTTGCAGGAATCACGAAGGAAGAGGTAGCGCTCTATGAGGTAAATGAGGCATTTGCCGCACAGTGCCTTGCGGTCATTCAGGAGCTGGGACTTGATGACAGCATTGTGAATGTAAATGGTGGAGCGATTGCGCTTGGTCATCCGCTTGGCTGCACGGGCGCGAAGCTGACCACAAGTCTCATTTATGAGCTGCGCCGCAGAGGTGGTGGTCTTGGTGTTGTGTCCATGTGCATCGGCGGCGGGATGGGGGCTGCAGGCGTATTTGAGGTTCTGCCGCCGCGTGAAGAGAACGGTGAGGATCTTGCAGTCGCATCGAAAGATTCAGATGAGGATTAACGGCACATAGACTTGTCTGCATGAATCGTACCAGACGGGAAGATGGCGGGTACAAGAATGAGGATGGATCGGAGGAATGAAGCATGGAAGCTGCGTCTACGACGCGTGTAAGAGGCGGTGGCTTCGTCATTGACGAGCCGAATCTGGAGTGGGTAGTAACACCAGAGGATTTCACTTCGGAGCAGCGATTGTTCGCGGACACGACCCAGGCATTTGTTGAGGGAGATGTGCTGCCGCATGATGAGGATATTGAACATCTTAATTATGAGCTGACTGTTCAATTGATGCGCAAGGCAGGAGAGCTTGGACTGTTAGCGACAGATATCCCAGAAGCCTATGGGGGGCTTGGTCTCGATAAGGTAAGTTCTACGATTGTCAATGAGAACTTGGCTCGTGCATCTTCCTTCGCATTGTCCATTGGCGCTCATGTTGGCATCGGCACTCTGCCGATTGTGTACTTTGGAACGGATCAGCAGAAGCGCACGTATTTGCCTGAATTGGCGACAGGCGCTAAGATCGCTGCCTATTGTCTAACAGAACCAGCATCCGGTTCTGATGCGCTCGGCGCACGAACATCGGCTAAGCTGTCTGATGATGGTACTCATTACATTCTGAGCGGATCGAAGTTGTATATTACGAATGCAGGTTTTGCAGATATTTTCATTGTGTATGCCAAGGTAGATGGTGTGAAATTTACAGCATTTATTGTGGAGCGAAGCATGGAAGGATTTACGGTTGGGCCGGAAGAGAAAAAGATGGGGATCAAGGGCTCATCCACCTGCCCGATTTACTTCGATCATGTCCGTGTTCCGATTGAAAATGTGCTTGGCGAAATCGGCAAGGGGCATCTGATCGCATTTAATATTTTGAACATAGGCAGATTCAAGCTGGGGGCAGGTTGTTTGGGTGCGGCGAAGGAGACGATCCAGTTGGCTTCCGCATATGCGAATGCTCGCACACAGTTCGGCAAGCCAATCAGCAGTTTCCCGCTTATTGGGAAGAAGCTCGCGGAGATGAATACGCTGACCTATGTGTTAGAGAGCATGGTATATCGAACATCAGGATATATTGATGCGATGCTGCAAGACGTCAATGATGGCTCTTCTAGTACGGGAGCGCAAGATTCAGCCCATGCAGGCGTATCTCCGGCCAAAGCAATCGCGGAGTTTGCGCTTGAATGCTCCATTATTAAGGTATTTGGCAGTGAAGCACTGAACACGATTGCGGATGAGGGCGTGCAAATCCATGGCGGTTATGGCTACATCCAAGAATACAAGGTCGAGCGGATCTATCGTGATGCACGCATTAATCGGATATTCGAGGGCACGAATGAGATTAATCGACTGCTTATCCCTGGCACCTTGCTGAAAAAAGCATTAAAGGGTGAGCTTCCGTTAATGGAGCGCCTAGAGCAGCTGCAGGAAGAGGTTCTGGCATTCAGCCCTTCACTTGGCGATGAAGAAGATGGCCCAATGGCTGAACTTTATAAGTTGTTGAACCAAATGAAAACTGCCTTTCTCGTTGTGGGCGGAACGGCGGTTCAGAAGTATGGTACGCGCATCGAGCAAGAGCAGGAGGTTCTTTCCGCACTCGCAGACATGATGATTTATATTTACGCAGCAGAAAGCGCGATTCTACGAACGGATAAGCTGGTTAGCCGCTTAGGTGAAGAGAAGGCTGCGCTTGCTCTGCAAATGACACAGGTGTTCGTTCGTGATGCGCTTCAGGTAATTGAACAGAGAGCCAAAGAAACGCTTCAAGAAGCAGCATCAGGAGATATCCTTCGCACGCAGTTATCGCTGCTCAAGAAATTCAGCCGCACTTCTCCATTATCCCTGACCTCGCGGAAGCGGGCTATCGCTGCACGCATTATTGCGAACGAGCGTTACACCGTTGTCTAGATTAACAATGAGCAGCAATGCAATCAATATGCGCTGATGCATGCTGAAGCGCAACTAGAACGAGGAAGGGGAGTAGCATCATGAATGCCTATTCTGATGAAAGGCCATGGCTGCGCCATTATCCCGAAGAAGTAGCACCGTCGTTCGACTATCCGAAGCATAATGTGGCCCACCTTCTAGAGAAGGCTGCGGCAGAATTCCCCGAGCGCGCAGCTATTGAGTTTATGGGAAAGACGCTTACGTATCGTGAACTACTCGCTTCTGTCTATCAATTTGCTGGAGGCCTGCGCTCACTTGGTGTGAGTGCAGGAGAGCGGGTTGCCATCATGCTGCCGAATTGCCCGCAAATGATCATAGCCTATTACGGCACATTGATGATGGGTGGAATTGCGGTGATGACGAGTCCGCTGTACATGGAGGGAGAATTGGCCCACCAACTGGAGGATTCCGGAGCAACCGCGATCATTACATTGGATTTGCTGTTTGCTCGTGTACTTCATGTGAGGCAGAAGACGAAGCTGAATCACATGATTGTTACTTCTATTCGGGATTATTTGCCATTCCCAAAAAATTGGTTGTATCCATTGAAGATGAAGAAGGATGGCCAATCGCTCGCAATTCCTGATGTTCCGGGTGTTGTTCGCTATAAGCGATGGCTCGCATCAAGTGCGCCCCTAACGAAGGCGCATTCTGTGGATGCCGAACAGGATGTCGCCATGATTCAATATACAGGAGGCACAACCGGAAGAGCGAAGGGAGTGATGCTGACGCATTATAATTTGATTGCCAATACGGTGCAGACGTCAAATTGGTTCTATCGCGCGCAGCGCGGCAAGGAAACGTTCCTTGCGGCACTCCCATGCTTCCATGTGTTCGGCTTGACGGTACTGCTCAATTTAGGAATACATCTGGCAAGCAAGCTTATTCTGCTGCCTCGGTTCGATACGATGCAGGTGCTCGAGTGCATTCATAAGGAAAGAGCAACGATCTTCCCGGGAGCTCCGACGATGTACATTGCAATTAACCACCATAAGGAGGTAGCACAGTACGACCTTTCGTCTGTGCAGGCGTGCGTGTCTGGCTCTGCACCACTCCCATTGGAGGTGCAAGAGCGGTTCGAAGCCATTACAGGAGGCCGGTTGATTGAAGGTTATGGCTTAACGGAAGCTTCACCGGTTACACATGCGAATCCGCTCTGGGGATATCGGAAGATCGGAACCATTGGCATTCCATTTCCCGATACAGATGCTAAGATCGTCAATCCAGACACTGGAGAGTCGATGCCAGTCGGCGCCATTGGCGAACTGGCTGTACGAGGGCCGCAGATCATGAAGGGATACTGGAATCGACCTGAGGAGACGGCAGATGTGTTGAAAGAGGGGTGGCTGCATACTGGCGACATGGCCAAGATGGATGCCGACGGGTTCTTCTCAATCGTCGATCGGATGAAGGAAATGATCAATGCAAGCGGATTTAAAGTGTTCCCGCGCGATGTGGAAGAAGTGCTGTTCGAGCACCCGCAGGTAAAAGAGGCAGCTGTCATCGGTGTGCCGGATCCTTATCGGGGGGAGACAGTCAAGGCCTTCATCGTGCCAGTGGAAGGAGCTGCGATTACAGAGAAGGAACTGGAAGGATGGTGCCGGGCTAAGCTCGCTGCATTCAAGATTCCGCGGCAAATTGAATTCCGAGCGGAGCTGCCTAAAACAATGGTTGGCAAGGTGCTAAGGCGCAAGCTAGTGGAGGAAGAGGCCCAGCGCCGGCTGCAGCGCGATGGCCATCGGGATGGGATCGCATCAGATGATACAGACAAGGACAAAGAGTAGATGCTGCGCAATATGCATGCATTGTGATAAGATAGAAGGGGAAGGCCGGTCGTTGATAGAGATCGGCCTTCTCTACTTTTAACATTTTGTTAGTGAAGTAAGGGCATAATGTTAGTATACTATTAGGTAAATAATGGCGGAAGAATCGAGAGGTGGCTAACATGAGCAATGAGCAGAATCTGCAGTGGGATGAATTAGAGGCACGTGCGCAGTCTTCGTTCTGGGGATATTTGGGTTGTGAGCTCGTTCAAGCGGATGAGAAGGAAGTGATCCTCCGGCTAGATGCGAAGGCTCACCATTTGAATATGATAGGCATTGTACATGGGGGCGTGTTGTCCTCCCTGCTTGATAATGCGATGGGAATCGCCGCTTCCGCATACAAGCAAGATCCGAATATTGTTACCGGAAGCCTGAATGTGAACTTTCTGCGACCAATGAAGGCAGGCATATTGGAAGTAAGGGCGCATGTCGTTCATGCAACGAAGCGCGTGCTCACGCTTCAAGGCACGGTAGTGAATGAGCAAGGGGAGCTTGGCACGATGGCAACGGGGACTTTCCACGTGAGAGGTCAACGCGCGGGAGGTTGAC
Source organism: Paenibacillus suaedae (assembly GCF_032337355.1). Classification (NCBI taxonomy): domain Bacteria; kingdom Bacillati; phylum Bacillota; class Bacilli; order Caryophanales; family Paenibacillaceae; genus Paenibacillus; species Paenibacillus suaedae. The sequence goes on along the minus strand of NZ_JAVYAA010000002.1, from coordinate 595,969 downwards.
ATTTAGCACCGATTTGTCATAATGACGTTAAGCTAACTATCGGATATCAGGTCTCGGAGAGGAGATGGATTCGGAATTGAAGGCATTGATTGTCATAGATTATACGTATGATTTTGTATTGGGCCGACTTCCATGCGGGGAACCGGCCGTACATATTGAGAATCGTGTTGCGGAGTTGGTAGATTCCTTCGTGAATGCTGGAGATTTCGTGACGATGGCGGTTGATCTGCACGAAGAACAAGATCCCTACCATCCTGAAACGGCTCTGTTCCCGCCGCATAATATTAGGGGCACGGATGGGCGCAATCTATACGGTCAAGTAGCTGAAGTATACGAACGCCATCAATCCGAAGTATACTGGATGGATAAGACCAGATACAGCTCATTCTGCGGCACGGATCTTGATATGAGACTGCGAGCAAGACAGATTGAAGAAGTCCATTTAGTTGGAGTATGTACGGACATCTGCGTGCTTCATACAGCTGTAGATGCTTATAATATGGGATATAAGATTATTGTCCATGAGGATGCTGTCGCCACCTTCAATGAGCATGCGCATGAATGGGCGCTACAGCACTTCCGCAATTCACTCGGTGCTCAGATTATAAGTGGGTACCGCACAGAATAGTTAATGCCGCATACTGTATGACTGGTAAGTGGTAGAAAGAGAGATGACCTGATGAATACATCAATGGCCCTACACACAGATAAATATCAAATTAATATGATGTATGCACACTGGAAAAATGGCACTCACAATCAGCAGACTGTGTTCGAAGCTTTTTTCCGCAAGCTGCCCTTCCATAACGGGTATGCTGTGTTCGCTGGCCTTGAGCGCATCGTTGAATATATTGAACGCTTGCATTTTACAACAGAAGATATTGAGTATCTCGGCATGCAGGAGGAGCAGTACGAGGAAGCATTTCTGGAGGAACTGCGCAACTTCCGCTTTACGGGACAGATCGATGCGGTTCGGGAAGGTACGCTTGTATTTGCGAATGAACCGCTTATTCGCGTTGAAGGACGCGTGTTCGAGACTCAGCTGATTGAGACGGCACTGCTGAACTTCATGAACTTCCAGACACTCATTGCAACGAAGGCATCGCGCATCAAGCATGTTGCTTCCACTGATATTCTGATGGAATTCGGCACACGTCGTGCACAGGAAGCCGACGCAGCTCTATGGGGGGCACGCGCCGCTTACTTGGCTGGCTTCCATGCAACGTCCAACATGCTGGCAGGCCGCAGATTCGGCATTCCGACAAAAGGTACGCATGCACACGCATGGGTGCAGAGCTTCGAGAGCGAGGAAGAGGCATTCCAAGTGTTCGCTGAAGCATTGCCTGATCAGGTGACGCTGCTCGTTGATACGTATGATACGCTGCACAGTGGAATACCGAATGCCATTCAGATTGGTATGGAGTTGGAGAAGAAAGGGAAGAAGCTGCAAGCCATCCGACTCGATAGCGGCGATATTGCCTATTTGTCGATTCAAGCCCGCAAGTTGTTGGATGATGCTGGTTTGAAGGATGTACAAATATGTGCGTCCAATGACCTGGATGAATATACCATCTCAGACTTGAAATCACAGGGTGCCCGCGTGGATATGTGGGGAGTTGGTACGCAGCTTATTACTGCAGCGGATCAGCCATCTCTTGGCGGAGTGTACAAGCTCGTATCGCGTGAAGTGAACGGCGAGATGAAGCCGACAATCAAGATTTCGGCTAATCCTGAGAAGGTAACGACACCAGGCAAGAAAGATGTATACCGCATAATTCATAAGAAGAAGAAAAAAGCAATTGCGGATTACATTTGCCTCTCTGAAGAAGATGAGGTAAAACGTCGGGCAAAGATTAAGTTGTTCGATCCGATCCATCCATATTTGCACAAGTATGTAGAGCACTATGAAGCAGAACTGCTGCTTCAACCTGTATATCGGGACGGCAAACTAGTCTATGAGCGTCCGAATCTGGAAGAAATCCGTAATTACCATAAGGAGCAGCTTCAGCTGTTCTGGCCGGAATATTTGCGCAAGTCGAATCCGGAGCAGTATCATGTTGACGTAAGCACGAAGGCTTGGGAACTGAAGCGCGACATGATTGAATCACATGTTCAAGAGAAGGAAAAATGGCGTACATTCCAAATGGATGCCGGTGATATGGAAGATCATGATTAATTAGCGGGAACAATTGTTGGACAAGTATCATTCATTGATTCATTTATACAAGCTTCCAGAAGTTCGTGTTGAGAGTAATGTAGATTCAGGCTAGGAAGCGGGGATAGAATCGCTGTCATGCTGCAAGGGCAACTGTGATAGCATTTGTCTCTGTTCAGTCCTATCACTTGCAAGATCGTTAACGTTGTAAATGATGTACATGCGAATAGGGAGAGTGAGATTGCATGAATCAGACGTTTGATGGATCCGGAATTCAGATGCGAAGCAGTGAGATATTTACGCCACAGCATGGATTTACACAAGGCATAGAGGGACCTGCTTGCGATAAGGAAGGCAACTTGTATGCTGTCAATTACGAACGGCAGGGCACGATTGGCAAGGTAACGCCAGAAGGCGAATGCTCCGTATTCTTGGAGCTGCCTGAGGGATGCATTGGCAATGGTATACGCTTTACTCGCAATGGAGACATGTGCATTGCGGATTATGCAGGGCATCACGTATTCCGCTATTCCTTCGTGACGAAGGAACTGCACGTTCTGGCACATGATCCAACGATGAATCAACCGAACGATATTGCGATCATGGGAAATGATATTGTGTTTGCCAGCGATCCGAAGTGGGCCGATGATACAGGGCAAATCTGGCGTATTCGTCCAGATGGAGAAATGACGCTCCTGGAATCAGGGATGGGTACGACCAATGGCATCGAGGTTAGCCCAGATGAACGCTTGCTCTATGTCAATGAATCGGTTCAACGACGGATCTGGGTATATGATCTCCAGGAGGATGGCAGCATCTCGAAAAAGCGTCTGTTCCATCAGTTCCCCGATTTTGGATTGGATGGCATGCGATGTGATGTTGACGGCAACCTGTATGTCGCACGCTTCGGCAAAGGAACAGTCGCGGTTCTTGCTCCAGACGGAACCGTGATAGAGGAGATCCGCCTCCATGGAAGCAACTGCACGAATGTAACATTCGGCGGCGAAGACGGCTGTACGGTATACGTCACGATCATGGATCAAGGTAATGTCGAGCGATTCCGAGCGAATCGTCCTGGCCGCTGCCGACGTCTATTCGGACTCGTATAATTAATAATAAGAGGAGCCCTAGCAGCGGGCTCCTCTCTCTTCTTGATGAACGGAATGGGGCTTGGGTTAAATTATAGATAATAGATGCGCTTGGACAGAACTCGAGGAGTACAGCCTATTATTTCTCGGGAAAGCGCAGAATTAGGCATGAATCGGCATGAATGTACAAAGTTCGACGAGTCACCTGCGAGGTACGGGCATCATGTATGTCGTATGATTCTCACAGCGGGTCGCTTCATGCATCATCGAATCATGAGAACCGGATATAGACATCTAACAACGGTGACAGAAAAGGGTGCGAATATGCAATCTTCCCATTGGAATATCAAACCTGGGGGCAAGCTTGCTCGCTATCCTGGCGCAATCACGGATGTACCAGGTATTGTTGTCGGGCATGCGCATGATAATGAGGCACATACAGGCTGTACAGTCATTGTAGCAGAACAAGGGGCTGTATGCGGCGTTGATGTCAGGGGATCAGCGCCTGGCACCCGTGAAACGGAGTTACTGCAGCCAACCGCTCTCGTTCAGCATATTCATGCATTGTGTCTCAGCGGCGGAAGCGCATTTGGACTCGCTGCTGCACAAGGGGTTATGCAGCGCTTGCAGGAGCAGGGGATTGGGCTTGATGTCGGCGTTGCCAAGGTGCCAATTGTTCCATCAGCTATTTTATTTGACTTGGCGATAGGCAATCCGACAGTCGTACCAACTGCAGAGATGGGTTATTCGGCTGTTGAGAATGCGACGTCTGAAGCGATTGCCGAAGGCAATGTAGGTGCTGGCGCAGGTGCAACGCTTGGCAAGTTCGCGGGAGTGGAACGAGCAATGAAGGGCGGATTTGGTACGGCTTCTGTACAATTGCCAAATGGTCTTGTTATTGGTGCGGCTGTTGCTGTCAATGCAGTTGGCGAAGTGAGACATCCGAAGCATGGTATAACATTAGCTGGGGCAAGAGCGGATGAGAAGGGACAGTTCATTGATCCGTTGTCTTTCCTAACGCAATTGGCTAATCCCTTCCAAGCGACGATGAAGCCGGGGACAAATACGACAATTGCCGCAGTCGCTTGCAATGGAACATTCACAAAGACCGAAATGACGAAAATTGCACAAATGGCGCATAATGGCTTGGCTCGTACCATTTATCCTGTCCATACGATGTATGACGGAGATACAGTGTTCGCGATGACAACAGGCGGAATAGACGCCTCTGTTGATCTGGCGGGCATGTGGGCAGCAGAGGTGCTCGCTTATGCCGTCCATAATGCCATCATTGCAGCGAACTCCGTTGAGGGTGTGCCTTGCTCACAAGAGTGGCTTGATTGACTGGTTTGATAGAATAGCTTGATAGTCTAGCTTGATGTGCATAACAGGAATGATTTAATAATGGCATTTTACATCGATACGTTGTAGAGGGGAATTACATCACATCATGAAATTCATACGAACATTGATTTGGTTTATTTATTTTTGGCTTTATTTACTTTTCATTATTCCTGGGATGTGGAAGGCCAATCGACTATACAAGCAAGGTCGGTATGAAGAACTGGATGCGTACACGGCCAAGCAGGTCGGAAAATGGGCGCGGTCATTGCTGCGTGTAGCCGGTGCGAAGGTAACGGTTCGTGGATTGGAGCATATCCCAGAAGGCGGAGCCGTCTTTATCTCAAATCATCAAGGGAATTTCGATGTGCCGATCATGCTTGGGCATGTTGGCAAGCCGAAGGCGCTGATGGCCAAGGCAGAGCTGGCGAAGCTGCCGTTCATTCGTGTGTGGATGAAGTACTTGCGCTGCATTTTCGTTGACCGCAGCAACGTACGCCAAGCCATGAACAGTCTGAATGAGGCGGGCAAGCTCGTAGAAAGCGGGCATCCGATCGTCATCTTCCCTGAAGGAACACGAAGCAAGAGTGAACACATCGGTGAGTTCAAAAATGGCGGCTTCCGCGTCGCTACGAAGACAGGGTTCCCTATTGTGCCTGTTCGGATATCTGGTTCTTACAAGCTGATGGAGGCGAATGGGAATTGGATTAGTCCTGCCCATGTGGAGGTAACCGTTCTTCCTCCAGTATCGACAGCTGGCCTGTCGAAGGAGGAGGCTGCGGAGCTTCCAGAGCAAGTACGTACAATGATTGTGAATGCGTAATAGAAAGGCGCACCGTCTACGGACAGTGCGCCTTTCGTTTATTCAGAATCAACAACCAACACTATTTCGGGAATACCGATGATATTGCTTGCTTAAGCACGCCTGCGGAATGATGAAGCTTCTGCATCTCGTCTTCAGACAGGTGAAGCTCGTATATATCGCGGATTCCTTGGCGATTTACGACGGCAGGAACGCCGATGTACACATCATCCAGACCATATTGTCCGGTCAGCAAGGCAGATACGGACAGCACAGAGTTCTCATTCTTCAGAATAGCCTTTGTCAAGCGAGCCAAGCCCATTGCGATTCCGTAGTAGGTAGCCCCTTTACGCTCGATGATGTGATAAGCAGCATCGCGTACATTCAGGAAGATATCATCCAATTCTTCCTGTGTCGGCTCTCCATGCGTCTTGCGATAGTGCTCGAGCGGCTGGCCGCCAATGCTGACATTGCTCCACGCAGGGAGCTCAGTGTCTCCATGTTCGCCCATAATGTAGGCATGGACGTTGCGCGGATCAACGCCGATTTTTTCGCCGAGCAAATAACGCAGACGTGCGGTATCCAAAATTGTACCAGAGCCGATGACGCGATGAGCAGGCAGACCTGAGTATTTCCAGGTTGCATATGTAAGAACATCGACTGGATTTGTTGCAACCAGGAACAATCCATCAAAGCCGCTCTCCATGACGGAAGTAACGATCGATTTGAAGATGTTCGCATTCTTGCCGATTAGATCAAGACGTGTTTCTCCTGGTGCTTGGTTCGCACCTGCTGTAATGACAACGAGGTCAGCATCCTTGCAATCGCTATAGTCTCCAGCCCATATGCGCATATTGGATGCGAACGGAAGACCATGATTCAAGTCCATCGCATCTCCTTCTGCTTTTTTGCGGTTAGCGTCGATAATGACTAGCTCAGCGGCCAACCCTTGATTGAACAACGCGAACGCGTAACTGGAGCCAACAAAGCCCGATCCGATCAACGCGACGCGGGACACTTTTGTCATTTGGGTCATAATAAGTGTGCCTCCTCGAAAGTAATAACAATAAGTTCATCTGTTAGACAATGGGCCTGAAGCCAGACTAACACTTAAATTTTAACCATTTTCCGAAGAAATAACCAACCCTAATTTACCATAGCGAGAAATTTGAGTTAGCTGAAGAAGCAACCTTCAAAAAAAGGGCTTGCATAGGGTAGGGGGGTATAGTATAGTTAATGCATGAGGTGGTGATACACAAATGTCAAACGAACGTATCGATGAACAAGTCGATGACGTGATGACCGCTGCTTTTGGTACAGAAGATGCTTGCCATGCAAGTGAAGAAGGGTGCGAGCACCACACTCCAGACGGGAAGCGGAAGAGTCATCACTCGGATGAGATGAAGAAGAAGCTGGTTCACCGCTTGAATCGCATTGAAGGTCAGGTGCGAGGCGTGAAATCCATGATTGAAAAAGATACCTACTGTGACGATGTGCTGAATCAAATCGCATCCATCCAGTCTGCACTTCATTCAGTTGGCAAATTGCTGCTCGAAGGGCATATGAAGAGTTGTGTCGTTGAGCGATTGCAAGACGGGGAGCCGGAAGTCATTGACGAGCTGCTAACAACGATTCATAAATTACTAAAATAAGAACATGGCCTGTTCCCTTAAGGAATGGACGACAGAGGAGGAAGTATGATGGTTAACGAAACATGGACAGTAGAAGGGATGACATGCGGGCACTGCAAGCAAGCAGTAGAACGTGCAGTAGAAGGTACAGGTGCAACTGCACAGGTTGATTTGGCTGCGAAGCAAGTAACCGTATCTTATGATGAGTCCAAAGTAAAGCCGGAACAAATCCGTGAGGCAATTGAGGATCAAGGTTATGACGTCGTTTAATGATTAGGCGCCGATTCTCATATTATGCTGAATACGCTGATTGATTACTGCAAAGAACACTCCTTCAGAGGAGTTTTCTTTTGGAATCAAATATAGGGTATAGGGGTATGTTTGAGAAGGATAAGGAGGACATGACAATGGCAGAAAAGCAAGCAACGTTGCCGATTGAAGGAATGACCTGTGCCGCATGTGCAACACGAATTGAAAAAGGCTTGAATCGTATGGACGGCATCGCAGAAGCATCTGTCAATCTTGCTTCAGAACGAGCGGCCGTGCAATATGACGGTGATGCAGTAACCTTGCAGCAAGTCGTTGATAAGATCGAGCATCTCGGATACAAGGTTCCGGTAGAAACGTTGGATTTGCAAATTGAAGGAATGACTTGTGCCGCTTGCTCCACTCGCATTGAGAAGGGGCTGAGCCGTATGCAGGGAATACAGACGGCAGCAGTCAATTTAGCAACGGAGACGGCGAAGGTCACCTATATCGGACTGAAGCAAGAAGATATATTGAATAAGATCTCCCAGCTAGGTTATACGGGGCGGCTGAAGAAGGAAGAAGGCGAGAGTGAACAGGAATCGCCAACACAGCGGAATATGCGTCGATTGCGTAATACGTTCCTCGTCTCTGCCCTATTGTCCATTCCACTACTGTGGTCCATGGTGGGACATTTTTCTTTCACTTCATGGATTTGGGTGCCGGAATGGTTCATGCACCCTTGGGTGCAAATGGTACTGGCAGCGCCGGTTCAATTTATTATAGGGGCACGCTTCTACGTTGGGGCATTTAAGGCACTCCGCAGTGGGAGCGCCAATATGGATGTGCTTGTTGCGCTCGGTACGACCTCAGCCTATGTGTACAGTGTGTACTTGGCGTGGCAATGGCAGATTGGCGAGCTTCACCATCCTGAGATGTATTTTGAGACGAGTGCTGTTCTCATTACGCTCATTCTTCTGGGGAAATGGCTGGAGGCTTCAGCTAAAGGGCGGTCTTCTCAAGCGATCCGAGCTTTGATGGGGCTGCGTGCCAAAACGGCAACCGTTGTGCGCGACGGTGAACAAGTGGAAGTGCCTGTGGAAGATGTGGCAAGTGGGGATCTCGTACTTGTTCGCCCAGGTGAGAAAGTACCGGTAGACGGCATTGTAGTTAGCGGGACATCGACCGTGGATGAATCCATGCTTACCGGTGAAAGCGTCCCTGTTGAGAAGCAAGCTGGCGATAATGTATATGGGGCTACCGTGAATGCGCAGGGGGCATTTACGATGAGAGCGACTCAGGTCGGCTCCGAGACGGCGCTCTCGCAAATTATTAAAATCGTTGAGGAGGCGCAGGGCTCCAAGGCTCCGATTCAGCGGATCGCTGATAAAATATCAGGCATCTTCGTGCCGATAGTCGTTGGAATTGCGGTGCTTGTATTCTTAATTTGGTATTTCGCTGTTGAACCAGGCAACTTCGGTGTAGCCTTGTCTCGTACCATTGCCGTACTCGTAATTGCTTGCCCGTGTGCGCTCGGCTTGGCAACGCCAACGTCGATTATGGCGGGAACCGGACGTGCTGCGGAATATGGTGTACTATTCCGTGGCGGCGAACATCTGGAAGGTGCCTATCGGGTGCAGACGGTTGTGCTCGACAAGACAGGAACCGTAACAGAAGGAGCTCCTTCGCTTACAGATGTTGTACTGCATGATGGGAATGAAGACGAGAAGACAGAACTCTTGACCTTACTGGCATCTGCTGAGAAGCAGTCCGAGCATCCATTGGCACAGGCGATTGTGAAGGGATTGTCGGAGCAAGGAATCAGCACGGTTGAACCGGATTCATTCCGAGCTGAACCTGGATATGGAATAGCGGCTGAGGTGAATGGGCATCAGATCATTGTCGGCACACGCAGATGGATGGAGAAGAACGGGGTAGCAAGCGGCGATGCGGAGGAAGCATTGCAAGACATGGAGCAGGCAGGCAAGACGGCAATGCTCATTGCTGTTGATGGCAGCTGGAAAGGCATAGTTGCCGTTGCCGATCAAGTGAAGGCTTCCTCGAAGAAGGCCATCGAGCGGCTGCATCAAATGGGGATACGCGTTGTTATGATGACAGGAGACAACACCCGCACGGCCAGAGCAATCGCGTCACAAGTAGGGATTGATGATGTATTTGCAGAGGTGCTGCCTGAACAGAAGGCACAGCATGTGCGCGAGCTGCAGCAGAGAGGCAGTGTCGTCGCCATGGTAGGCGATGGAATTAATGATGCGCCAGCTCTGGCAGCAGCGGACATTGGGTTCGCGATCGGTACAGGTACGGATGTAGCAATGGAGACGGCAGGCGTAACCTTAATGCGTGGCGACTTGAACGGCATTGCGGATGCGATGGAGATGAGCCGCCGTACCATGCGCAACATTAAGCAGAACTTGTTCTGGGCACTCGTATACAATACGATAGGCATCCCGATTGCAGCAATCGGATTGCTTGCCCCGTGGCTTGCAGGAGCGGCTATGGCCTTCAGCTCGGTATCCGTTGTACTGAATGCACTGCGGCTTCAACGCATCAAGCTGTAACCTGGCACAATTTCTCGGTAGAGATCGTGATGTTCCTAAACAGAAGGTAGCATATAAACATATCGCCGAACGTATTATGCGGTAATGATGATGCGGATCATTGACGAACTGTCAACTTTGGTGTTAACAAAAGTGGCGGCCACATGGTATGATCAAATCGGATGAAAGGTATGATTAAGGAGGTCTGAACATGCAATTACGCGTTACAGCGAAGGCAGTCGAGCGTTTTTTGGCTGATTGGGGATTCACAGCAGGAGACTCAGTACGCATATTCGTCCGCTACAGCGGATTCAGTGCTTCAGGACCTTATTCATTCGGCATCATGAAAGACAGTCCGCAATATCCAGCAGTGACGGAAGTTGTGAACGGCATTACGTTCTTTATGGAGCAAAATGATGTATGGTTCTTGGATAATCGTGAATTGACGCTAGATGAGAAAGGTGAAGATATTGTCTTTCTGCATGAAGGAATGGTCATCTAGCGCATCAACCCGTAATCATCAATAGGCGAGCCGAGAGGCTCGCCTATTGTGCATGGATAGAAGCTTAGTGAATCGGAGTTTAATGAAGATAATGTGACAGCTCCGGGATTTGTTTATTTTGGTTAGAGATGAGAAAAAATCCTTGTCATTCGTTCTGGTTAGATATATAATCGTTCTCAATTGGGGGAAGCGTGACTGCGACTTTCAATGCAATTGAATAGGAGGAAACAGGTGCTTCGGGTAACGTCGAAGCTTAATAGGGAAGCCGGTTGAAAATCCGGCGCGGTCCCGCCACTGTGACAGTTGAGGTATTGCGAGAGAGCCACTGGTCGTAATCGATCGGGAAGGCTGCAAAGGCCAATGAAGCTGAAGCCAGGAGACCTGCCTGTTTTGACAACACTGTTCGTACCTACGGGAGATAGGGAAGTGTTCGTAAGCATGGATATCGGTTTTCGATTCCTCTTAGCATGAGGGCAGTCTGCTAATGAGACGGAAGGATCGATCTATTCCACTATGACTTCATGGACGTTTACGAGACATTTCTGTTGTTGGACAGGAATGTCTTTTTTGCATATTGGGATGCAATGAAATTCTGAAGTCTGAGTGATAAAGTCACATATGGTGGGATAGAGCGCTCAACTGCAATCTTAATTCCGTGTTAAGCGATAGAAATTGTCCAATTATATCCCGTACGGCAAAATGACTCATGGAGAGGGGCAGTATGATGACAGTTCATTCAATCAAGACAAGCACAGCAGGTTACCCTCGGATCGGATACGACCGGGAATGGAAGAAGGCATTGGAGCAATATTGGGCTGGGAATAGTTCTGTTCAGCAGCTGGAAGAAGAATTGGCGCGCATCAATGATGTTCGGCTGAAGACGATGCAGGACGCTGGCATTGACCTGATTCCAGTAAATGATTACTCCTGGTATGATCATGTGCTTGATATGACGGCCACATTCGGATTGATTCCGTCACGGTTTGCATATGATGGTGGAGAAGTTAACGCAGATTTGCTGTTCGCCTTGGCTCGCGGTACACAGGATGCGGTAGCTTGCGAGATGACGAAGTGGTTTAATACGAACTATCACTACATTGTGCCGGAATGGGAAGGCAAGGCGCCGCAGCTTACGGTCAATCGCCCGCTGCAAGCCTATCGCCAAGCGAAGCAGATTCATGGCATTGAAGGTAAGCCAGTCATCATCGGGCCATATACTTATGTCCGCTTTATTAAAGGGATTAAACCGGAAGAGCGCCTGAACGTTCTTCGCCAATTCGTAGGGGTATACGGACAGTTGCTTAGCGAGTTGGAGGGTGAAGGTGTGCAGGCTGTGCAATTGGATGAACCTGCATTCGTGCTGGAAATGCCAAGTGAGCATTGGGCTGCTGTGAAGGAAGTCTATGCCGAATTGCGCAAGGCAGCACCAAGCTTATCGTTCTGGGTTCAGACCTACTTCGATGCGGTGTCCGACTACGAAGCGTTCGTATCGCTTCCGGTGGATACGCTCGGATTAGACTTTGTTCATGATAAAGGGAGAAATGAAGCAGCGCTTCGTCAATTCGGATTCCCTGCGCAGAAGCAGCTTGCTGTCGGCATTATTGATGGCCGCAATATTTGGCGTACGGACTTGGCGGCTGCTGCAGTATGGCTGGAGTCTGTGGAAGAGATTGTACCGAAGGAACGCTGGATTATTCAGCCATCATGCAGCCTGCTTCATGTACCACTCACGGCGGAGCGGGAAACTGAGCTGCCAGCACCAGTGCGCGAGGCATTGGCATTCGCGGATGAGAAACTGGATGAGACTGCTCTGCTTGCGCGCCATTTCTCAAGCCCGAGTGAAGAGACACGTGCAGCGTTAGCAGAGAGCGGTGCTCGTGTTCAAGCATGGCGGACGGAGCCGTCAAGACAGCGTCCGCAAGTCGTTCAAGCGTTGGAAGAACTGCTTCGTACGGAGAAGGAAAAAGGAATTGAACGTCTTCCATTCGAGGAACGCAAGGAGCTTCAGCGCAAGCGCTGGCCATCGCTTCCGCTGCTGCCGACCACAACGATTGGCAGTATGCCGCAATCGGCGGATATCCGGCGCGCGCGCCTTCGCTTCCGCAAGGGAGAATGGGATGCGAAGACGTATGAAACCTATTTGGAAGAGGAAATGACACGCTGGATTCGCATTCAGGAAGAGATCGGCATTGACGTGCTGGTACATGGTGAATTCGAACGCACGGACATGGTCGAATACTTTGGCGAGAAGCTGGACGGATTCGCATTCACGAAGTTCGGCTGGGTTCAATCCTATGGCTCGCGCTGTGTAAAACCACCGGTTCTGTACGGAGATGTGGCGTTCACAGAGGCGATGACGGTGAAGGAAACGGCATTTGCACAGTCCTTGACGTCTCAGCCGGTTAAGGGGATGCTTACGGGCCCTGTAACGATCTTGAACTGGTCGTTCGTTCGTGACGACATTCCTCGCGAGCAGGCGGCATTCCAGCTGGCGTACGCGCTTCGCCAAGAGATTGCAGCACTGGAGAATGCAGGCATTGGCATGATCCAGGTCGATGAGCCCGCAGTGAAGGAAGGTATGCCGCTTAAGGCGGAGGATGCTGTCTATTATACGGATTGGGCAGTGCTTGCTTTCCGGCTTGCAACATGCGGAGCAGCGCCTGAGACGCAAGTACACACGCATATGTGCTATTGCGACTTCTCCGACATGGTCGATACGATCCGCAAGATGGATGCGGACGTGATCTCGCTCGAAACGGCACGCAGCGGCGGCGATATGATTGCTACTCTGGAGGAGCAGAGCTATGAGCTTGGCATTGGTCTGGGTGTATATGATATTCACAGTCCACGTGTGCCTGCTGTAGACGAGATTGATCGGATCATCGAGCAGGCGCTTCGTGTCCTGCCGGTTGAGACGTTCTGGATTAACCCAGACTGTGGTCTGAAGACGCGCCGCGAGCCGGAGACGGTAGCTGCACTGCGCAACATGGTAGAAGCAACGAAGCTTGCTCGCGCACGCCATGAAGCGGCAGTATCGACTGAAGCATAAGAACTGATCCTCGCTAGTTTTCATCGCGCGCACAGAGACCTTCCATATTTCTTCATTATCATAGGGAAAGGCCATCTCTTGCAGTCATCGCGACTGCCATGCAGAGATGGTCTTTTTTTATAACGTGAAACCTTCAAATTTAAAATACGTAATATATGGTAAATCGACATTTTTCTTTTCCTGCACGTGAGTGAATGAGATGAACATTGGTTATTCATATGTTAAAGGAATACCGGAGCAACCAAACATGTCGATTAATGAAAATTATGTTATAATAGAGATGTAAGCGGATACATGATTCCTGCTTCCATCTTCCTTATCATACGGAGGCAGAAAGGTGGGATCTGATATGCGTTGGTTCACACAATGGTTCAAACGGGATAAGAAAAACTCTAAGGCAGCTCTTGAAGCGGTGCATGTAACGTTAGAAGATGTCCGCAGAGCGGTGCTTCAATACGAGAAAGATATGCCAAAAGAGATTAAACGAACGACCCTGCTCCTAGGGGATCAAAGCATTGATTTGAAACGCCTGCGCCGTTATTTAGGTGGAGAATCGGATCAGAAGTTCTATATGTCCCATTACACGTACGAAATATTTGAAGAGAAAGACAAGCACATTCCGATATATCTAGATATGGTTCAGGCGGCGGTCGATGATTATTTGGATGAACATGATGATCTTCCCGTACTCACGGGAACACGCAACCGCCAAGTCCATTATGACCTGCTCATGCAGCGCCATTATTTAAAAGAGAAGCCGCCTATCTCTTTCTACTTAACGACAGAGCAATTTTTACTGACTCACGAAGAGGATTGGCATAAATCACAAGCAGCGATTCCAATTGATTTTAATTGAATTGGCACGAATAACAAGAGCTTGCCCTCATTGGCTGAGGGTGAGTTCTTTTTGTTTATTTTCCAGTTAAAATTCTGGGGTGATTAGTGGTATCCTATTACAGGGTATGTCTACATTAGATGTAGTCGAATAGCGAGGTGTGCAATCATGGATATTATCGGATGGATGGCAGAGCAGAAGATTCAAGAGGCAATGAATGAAGGTGGATTCGATGAGCTGCCAGGCAAGGGGAAGCCTCTGGTGCTCAAAGACTTGTCGCATGTTCCTGAGGAATTGAGACCAGCTTATTTGATGATGCAGAATGCGGGCCTGTTGCCGGAAGAGCTGCATGTAGGACGCGAAGTCGTTCGCTTGGAACAGCTTCTCGCTGCATGCACTCCCGAAGATGAACAGAAGATTGGTGACACACGCAGGCAGCTGAATGAACGGAAGCTGCGGCTGCAAATGATGATGGAGGAGCGGGGATGGGCTGTTGTACCTGCGTTCGCCCAGTATGAATCACAGATTGTGAACAAGGTGTCGCGTGTTACGGAGCCTCAGCGTGAGGACTAGAGTACAGGCTGGACAGCATAACATGCTGACGCATGTGAACCCGCTAACCAAGAAACGATAGATATAACCATATATCTCATCAGCGAGATGCTGATATGTTCATCGCAATGTTGGTTGAAGGAAGGAAAGGTGTACATTACGTATGACGACCTATTGGCAGCAACTTAGAAGAGAGCTCCCTCATTGGGTAGAGGAGAGCCGGACAGTATCACAAGATGGAGAGGTCGCTTCATATATACCTGGGCTTGCAAATGCTCCGAAGGATGGGCTGTGCATATCCTTGTTCGGTATTCAAGGTGAACAGGTGCATGCAGGCGATTGCAAGTTCAAATTTACAATGCAAAGCATATCCAAGGTCTTCTCACTGCTCTTGGCCTTGCTCGATAGCGGCGAGGCAGTTGTATTTAATAAGGTAGGGATGGAGCCCACTGGTGATGATTTCAACTCGATCTTGAAGCTTGAGCTCGTTGACCCTGGGAAGCCGTTCAATCCCTTTATCAATGCAGGGGCGATTACTATCGCCTCGTTAATTGAGGGGGGAACGCCTGAGGAAAAATCAATGCGCATGCTTGAATTCATTCGAGAATTGGCGGATGACCCTACCATCACGTGGAATGAGGAAGTATACCAATCCGAGAAGGATACGGCACATCGGAATCGTTCATTGGCTTATTTCTTGAAGGATAATGGTGTACTTGAAGCGGATGTAGAGGATACGCTGGAGGTGTATTTCCGCCAATGCGCAATTGAGGTAAATACCGATCATCTTGCGCGTATGGCTCTTGTATTGGCAAATGGCGGCTGCAATCCACAGACAGGACGCTGCTACATTCCGAAGCATTATGTGCAAATTGCGAATTCGTTCATGGTGACGTGCGGCATGTACAATGCCTCGGGAGAATTTGCGATTCAAGTGGGCATCCCGGCCAAGAGCGGTGTGTCTGGCGGTATTCTTGCAGTCATTCCTGGCAAGATGGGAATCGGTGTCGTTGGGCCTTCCCTGAATAAGAAAGGCAATAGTGTAGCAGGGGTACATCTGCTTGGCGCTTTGTCCGAACGATACGATTGGAGCATTTTTTAGCACGCCGCTAAGCCGCAATGAAGAACACGAAATGTGCTCCTCTTACATAGGCTGACATAGTACCTTCTTCGTACGGACTACTTAGAAACGAGGGATGTGTAAGATGTCGTCTAATGAACCAGGGATTACGTGTCGGGTAGGATCATTGCAATCCATCATACGAGTGCCTTCTGTCCGACCGGTATCGGGTAAGCGGGATCGTATTCCAGAAACCTATCCGCCTATGGATTCGAGCCTATTTGTAACCTCAGCAGCCAGTACCTATTCCCTAGCGGAGCAGGCGGTACGTGTGCTTGATCGACTGAGGAGCTCGCATTCTCTGGCGACTGCCGTTATGGACGCAGCGCAGCGGGGCAACAAGGCTGAGGTGATACGGCTTATACGCGAGATTGGGGTACAGTCGAGGTTGGATGTGAAATTTACGCCAGATGGTATCCAAATCATTTTTAATACGGATCCTGCGGCGGGACGATGCTGCGAGCTGGAAGTGAAGATGCGTTGGAATCCGAGCTAATCCTAAGCAATAGAGAAAAGCGCCACATCCATGGGATGGGCGCTTTTGTATTTCATTGTGCTCAAAAAATAAGGATCATATCTTATTGATTCGCTGGGAATGATTCATGGAACACCGTACGCTGCAATGGCAAGCGGCTTGTTGCATGTGCAGGTGCAGCTGCTTTGCCAAGTGTAATAAGCATCACCGGCACATAGCGGGACGGGATGTTGAATTCCGTAACGAACTGCTCCTTGCTAAAGCCGCCCATTGAGCAAGTGTCCCAGCCTTTAGCTTTGGCAGCAAGCATCAATTGCATGGCAGCAAGTGAACTGTTGAGGATCGCTGCTTCGGTGCCAACCTGCTCGGAAGATGCATAGGCGCGGTTAATGTTGCCTACCAGTGTATCATGCACTTGCTGCGAGATGTTGCCTGCTTGCAGCTGCTCGCCATACAATTCTGACGCCATCAGGTTCGCTTGTGTGTCGCCAAGCACGGCAATGACAGCCGAGCAGTCAACAACCTGCTGCTGATTATAGGCGATGGGCAGTAGCTTCTGCTTCGTATCTTCCTGTTGGAAGACGAGGAAGCGCCAATGCTGCAAGTTCCAAGCAGATGGTGCGGATCCGGCAAGCTCCAAGATCTCGTTCAATTCGGAAGAGGCAATTGGTGTATGTGGAACATATTTGCGAACAGAGTGGCGCGACAGCATAGCTTCGCTTGCATTCATTGATGTAGTCATCGTATTTGGTCATCCTTTCAAGGCGATTTTCGCATCTAGGGTATAATATTCTATTTCTAGCTTTTGCTAACAAATATATAGTAGCATAATTATCGTTATTGAAGCAACGATCAAGATGTTGAATGAGGAGTTCGCTTATCTCACTTATAGCGTGTACATTTGTTATCTTGTTATGAGTATATTTTTCAGAAAAAGGTTGGTTTGGTACGAAGGGGCGCAATGTACATAAGTTGCAGAACTGAAATTGATATGTATCATGATGAGTAAGGAAATATTGTCCGATGATTCAACGTTTATGAAGAAGACATGAGTATGGCGTGTACATAAGAGCAAATACAAGGTGTGGAAGGAGTCGAGAATGGAGCATCATCAGATTGAAGTTGGTCTAGCGGGCTGGGGGGATCAAGATGCGCTGTATGGGCCGGGGACAAGAGCTGCTGAGAAGTTAAGTGAATATGCACGGCATTTTTCCATCGTGGAATTGGACAGTTCTTTCTATGCTATTCCTTCTCCTGAGCGAATGCTGGGTTGGTGCGAACAGACACCTGAGCACTTCGGATTTATCGTTAAGGCGTATCAGGGGATGACAGGGCATTCTCGCGGGAAGCATCCTTATACGAGTACGAAGGAGATGTTTCACGTGTTCCGTCAATCCGTCGAGGCGCTTCAAGAAGCGGGCAAGCTTAGAACAGTGCTGTTTCAGTATCCTCCCTGGTTCCATTGCGACCGCAGAAATGTAGACATCTTACGGCGTACGCGGGAATGGATGGAGGGAGTGCCCGTTGCTCTTGAATTCAGACATCAGAGCTGGTTTGTGGAACCAGTGCGTGAGCGGACGCTTGCATTTATGCGCGAGGAAGGCTGGATTCATAGTATTTGCGATGAACCACAGGCAGGTGAAGGAAGTGTACCAACGGTACTTGTACCGACACAGGCAGAGGCTACCATGATTCGGATGCACGGCCGCAATGAATCTGGCTGGAATGCAAGCGGTCAGCCGAATTGGCGAGATGTTCGTTATTTGTACCGTTATGATGAGCAAGAGCTTACAGAGTGGAAGGGACATATCCAATCCCTCTTGATGAATACGAACCGCTGCTGGATGATCTTCAACAATAATTCGGGAGGCGATGCAGCGCACAATGGGAAGCAGTTCAAGCGTATGCTTGGACTGGAAGATCCGCCGCTCCCAGCTGAGCAGCTGACATTATTTGATTAAGAAGATAGGAACAGTTATTTTCAGAAATTGTTACTTCCTTTCAGTAAAAAAATGAGGTATACTTACCGCTACAATCATAAAGCAGCGTCTTCTCGTATAGGTGCAGGAATTGGCCTGCATGTTTCTACCCAATCACCGGAATGATTGGACTACGGGGAACCAGCGTGCCGCACATTATGTCGTGGATTTGGGTGAATACGTCCGTATTCGTAATATTGCAGCGCGGCCGTTTCTTTCAGTGATTCTGCTGGGAAACGAGGTTCACAGTCGATAGCTTGCATGTTTGTTAGGCTGACGATTCGAATCGTACAAGCACTAACCAGCATTCAGGTTTCGTACAACCCGATTCCAATCACCTTCCTGCAGCGGAGGGGATTGGAATCGGGTTGTTGTCGTATTAGAGAAGAGAGACGTTCAACTGTATACGTCGAAAGGGGAACTGGACATGAAACAGCTTCAGGATAAGATTACTCAAGAGGGATTAGTGCTCGGCAACAATGTATTGAAGGTGGACTCGTTCCTTAATCATCAGATGGATCCAGCGCTTATGCAAGCGATTGGTCAAGAATTCGTGCGTCGTTATGCAGGTGAACGTATTACGAAGGTACTTACCATTGAATCTTCCGGAATCGCCCCAGGTTTGATGACAGCACTGGAGTTGAATGTACCGCTCATCTTCGCTCGCAAGCAGAAGTCATTGACACTGCGCGAAGACATTATTGTGGAGAAGGTATACTCCTTCACGAAGCAAGAGACGAATGAGGTAACGGTGTCGAAGCGCTTCTTGTCCGCTGATGATCGTGTACTGATCATTGATGATTTCCTTGCAAATGGTGAAGCGGCTTCTGGCCTGGCTCGCATTGTGGAGCAGGTAGGAGCAAGTGTAGCTGGTTTTGGAATCGTTATTGAGAAGTCGTTCCAACCAGGTCGCCAAATGCTGCTCGATGCAGGATACCGTGTTGAATCCTTGGCTCGCATTGCTTCTCTGTCAAGTGAGGGCGTAACATTCGTGGATGAAACTGCGGAAACGACATCGGAAGCGGTGCAGCAATGAGCCGAGTCGATAACCGTATTTTTGTAAAAAATCGGCATCCGCTGCAAACCTTCTCGCTCGGCTTGCAGCATGTGCTCGCTATGTATGCCGGAGCGGTTATCGTTCCGCTCATCGTGGGCGGCAATTTAGGATTCAATCAAGAGCAAATTACGTACTTGGTTGCTATTGATTTATTTATGTGCGGGATCGCCACGCTGCTGCAAGTATTTGCGAATCGGTGGTTCGGCATCGGGATGCCTGTCGTGTTAGGCTGTGCGTTCCAAGCCGTCACGCCAATGATCGCAATCGGGAAGGATTTTGGCATTTCGTATATTTACGGAGCCATCATTGCAATGGGCATATTCGTCATCTTGTTCGGGGGCTTATTCGGCAAGTTAATTCGTCTATTTCCGCCTGTCGTAACGGGCTCTGTAGTAACGATTATCGGTGTAACGCTAATTCCTGTTGCATTCACGGATTTAGGAGGAGGCCAAGGCAATCCGGACTTCGGCAGTCCAACGAACTTGCTGCTTGGCTTCGGTGTACTCATATTTATCGTTATTATGAACAAGCTGTCCGCTGGATTTATCCGTGCGGTATCAATCTTATTAGGGCTTGTCATCGGCACAACGATCGCAGCTCTCATGGGTCAGGTTGATTTCACTCCCGTAGCGGAGGCTTCCTGGTTCCATGCAGTACAGCCATTTTATTTCGGCGTTCCGAAATTTAATATGACGGCTATCCTGACTATGATTATTGTAGCAATGGTCGGCATTGCTGAATCCACAGGCGTATTCATGGCTCTAGGAAAAATTATAGACCGTGACGTGGATTCGAAGGATCTGGCACGCGGTTATCGGGCAGAGGGTCTAGCCATAACGATTGGCGGTATTTTCAATGCTTTTCCATATACAACGTATTCGCAAAATGTCGGGCTTATCCAAATGAGCCGTGTGAAAACACGTGATGTGATCGTGGTCGCGGGCGGATTGCTGATGCTGCTTGGACTTGTACCGAAAATTGCTGCATTAACGACGTTGATTCCGAGTTCAGTGCTCGGCGGCGCCATGGTTGCCATGTTCGGTATGGTTGTGTCGAGCGGTCTGCGGATGCTCGGCTCTCAAGTAGATATGAATCGTCATGAGAATCTGCTCATTATTGCCTGCTCGGTAGGGATGGGGCTTGGTGTAACGGTAGTGCCTCAATTGTTCGCGAGCCTGCCGTCAACGGTTCGAATCTTAACGGATAACGGAATCGTAGCAGGAACTTTTACCGCGCTGGTTATGAACCTGCTCTTCAACGGTACGAAGCAGCAATCTGATGGAACGCAGAGCGAGGAAGAAACTGAACATTCTGTAGCTTCTTAGGCTCTGAACAAGCTAGTCTGACAATAACCAATAGTGACGGCCCATTGGATGAATTCCAATGGGTTTTTTGCTATGCGGTATGTGTGCTCAATCATCGCCACAAGGCTCGAGCCTTTGGTTTCATGCAGGTCATTAACAATGATATTCAATAAAGCAATTCATAAAGCTGTGTAATTAAGACATGCAATTAAGCTATTCATCACAAGCATTTTACATAAGCCACTCAAACCGTACTCGCACGAAATTGTCACATTTAAAGGGTGGTGCATACTAGACAAAATTGTGAAGAAAATTGGATAATTATGTTATTCGTGTGATTGGGGGGATCGCAATGGGTTGGTTCCGAAAGGAAAGTAAGCAGTCAGCAGAAGTTAAGCCGATCAAATCAGAAATCGCAGAGGACGCACCGCAAACGATAGCAACGGAACGAATGATGAGCAATTGGTTGGATGATGTCTTTACCCAATATGAGAAGAAGGGCGGATTGGAAGATTTGCCTGGCAAGGGCAAGCCGCTAGAGGTACGAGGCGGAGATCCGTTGAATGGGGTGCTGCACAACGCGAATGTTGTCCCTTCCTGGCTTGCGCTTCAGCATGAGATTAGAGATGAACTGCAGCGTATTATGAAGCTGAGGAAGGATCAGCCCCAAGCCGACGTATCGGCTGCGATGTTCGATGTGAATCAGAAAATCGTGAAATATAACGCGAGCGTGCCATCTACATTATTCCAGAAATCCAAGGTTACATTAGATACGATAGAGGATCAATTGGCGAAATGGATGTAACAATAGTCCAGAAGCTGACATAAGAAGCAGATGCCCGCAGGATCGGTTAGCGCCGATTGTGCGGGCATCTTTATTGTTCAAGGAGCGAGTGGATTCGTCTCCTGCATCTTCAATTCCAGGGCAGCTGTTGAAACCTTTATGCGGAATAGGATTTATTCGGGAAGAAGAGCGCTAATGTTCCTGGGCCTGAATGAGCGCCAACTGCGCAGCCAATGGAACTAATCAGGAAGTTCGTCATCCCGAAGCGTTCAGTAATCATCGACTTCAACTGCTCCATCGCTTCTGCGTCATCACCATGGGCGATGCCGATGACCTGCTGCTTATCTTCGAGATTCGCTCGCTCCTCCATCAGCTCGACAAGGCGCTGAATGGATTTCTTTCTGCCTCTTACTTTATCGACGGGAATGAGTTTTCCATCCTCAACATGAAGCACGGGCTTAATATTGAGCAGTCCGCCAATGATGGCTGATGACTTGCTGACACGTCCGCCGCGATACAAATATTGCAGGTCATCGACCGTGAACACATGCTCCATTTGCCGGGCAAGCGATTGTGTGCGTGTAATAATCTCTTCCCTAGGCAATCCCTCACGCGCCCAGAGCGCAGCCTGTCTAACAACAAGGCCAAACCCGAGTGAAGCGCATTTGGAATCGATAATACTGCAAGTGAAGGACGGGAAGTCATCTTGTACCATATCATGCATAATGCGGGAAGAGGCATACGTTCCTGACAGTTCCGACGAGAACGCAATATAGATAGCTTCCTCGTTCGCTTCGGCAATCGATTGGAAGGTTGTCTGCAGTACCTCCATCGAGAGTTGAGAAGTCTTATATACATTGCCTTCGCGCATGCCATCGAGCATGGCTTTCGGCGTAATAGTTACTCCGTCCTCATATTGTTCATTGTCTATAGTAACGATTAGCGGCATGACCGTAATCCCCAACTCGTCAATGACGGATTGAGGGAGGTCAACAGCGCTGTCGGTAAGAATGCGAATTGCCATAATCATTCTCCTTTTCTTCTTTCATGTTCATACCGAAGTACTTATCTCCATCATACCATGAGTTGAAGGGAAAGCGGTGAAGGAATGTGTTTATCAAGTGTTGTGATTTAGTGGAATTTAATGGAAATTATGAAGCTAAATCATACAGTCATATTTCCCCTCCTTCATACATAAGGGTAGGAGAACGAATGAATTGACAGGAAATGAGGGGATAGAATGGCGAAGAACAAACGCGGTAAATCATTATGGAATCTGCCTTCACGTGGCCGAGGTACATGTCCGGTCTGCGCCAGCACTCGCATTAAGCTGCTGTATAATCGGACAAGAGGGAATGGCGTACAGATTAAGGTATGCAAGAAATGCTTTCAAGCACCGCAGGAACGAATTGATGCTTCATAATGGCAAGTCCAGATCCGATAGTAAAATGCCATTGATTAAGAATAAATATTCTTCATTTAGCTTCGCTTCTTAGGGATCACCGTTCTTATCGATGTGGCTACAATAGGTTGCCGCCCAGCGGGGGAGTGATTGACTGCCTGCGCTAGGGCGGCTTCTTCATGTGAGGCATGCCTTCACTTCCATGCTCTACTTCCTGTACAATAGACAGTAATGGAGCAAAGCGCGAGGAGGAGAAGATATGATATTAACTATCCAGGAACGGGATGAGATGTTATCGCAGCTCAATGACAACCAACGTGAGTTCCTGAATCACTATCTCGTTCGCTCTCGCCGCACGGCGTTCGCCAATGCGATGGCGAAGGAGAAGGGGCATCATGTTCCAGATCATGCGGCACCAGAGGACATCGAGGCGCTGTTAGATGATTGGATTTATACGGGGTATAAAGATGCGGGGACGATAAATCCAGAGCTGCGATGCGAATGCGGCCGTTCTCTTCGATATCAGCATGAGGTGAAAAACAGGAAAACAGGCGAGATCAAAAAATTCGGCATTGAGCACTTGAAGGAGCACTTAGGGATTGATGCTGAAATCGTGGCGACAATTAAGAAGGGATTCGAGGCTATTGATTATGAGCTTGATGAAATCTTATTAAAAATAGCCAACGATTGGCGACCTGCTCCAGATGCCTATTCTGTGGCAGATTTGCCTGAACAGCTACAACGGCAAATGTCGCTTGGACTGCCCTTGTTGGACAAGCAGATCAATATGCTGCGACGCAAGCCGGTGGTGAGGAATGCATCACCTTCGCCTAAGATAAGCGAATCGAGCGCTGCACCTGCTCCTGAACCTGAACCTGCTCCTGCACCAATTCTAGAGGAGTTCGACTTATGGTCATGGACGGAGCCCGAGCCTGCTGCTGCGGTTCAAGAAGGTAGTAATGCTGAGAATGGGCTTACTGCTGCTGAACAGGCGGCCGTGAAGCAATATGTGGAGAACGGTGTTGGCAGTGCGAGAGTAATCAGTGAATTGTTAATACGTGATCATGGTACGCCAGATCGCCGGTATATAACAGGCAAGCCCCAAATCTATCCGGATGTGTGCCAATTTATTGAGCAATCTTATCTAGACATTTCGGTCGAATTGAATGGAACTGAGGATCGCAAGTATACAATGCGGTAATCGAAGCTGGACGGATAGTAGTAGAATGAGTCTCGGATTTGATGTGAATCTCAACTGGTTATGACGTAAATACTCGGATGGTGGCATAGTAAGGAATATTTTTTCTGAAAATATGCATGTGATAGGTTGATTTTTCCTAATTGTTCTGGATATAATGTGTAAAATGAAAATCGACGCAACAACGATGAACGGGAGAGTACTCTGCACAATCCGTGCTGCAGCGAATCGGGATGGTGGAAGCCGATACGGAATGGAGAGGAAGCGGACCCGGGAGTTGGTTCTGTGAACTGCCTCATATGAGGCCGTAGGAGAGCCCGGCGACAGCCGTTATTTATCGAGTGGACTCTTTTCGGAGCAGCAAGTTTCCGGGTAGGGTCAAGTAGAGTGGTACCACGGGGATTCAAGCCTCCGTCTCTTTGTAGACGGGGGCTTTTTGACGTGTTGCGAACCGTAACCAACAACAGGAGGAGAACGAACTTATGCTAAAAGAAATTGCCGCGCAAGTACTAGAACCTATTATGAACATGAACGGGGCAGACATCGAACGTGCCTTGGAAGTACCTCCGCAGAGCGAGCTCGGCGACTTGGCGTTCCCTTGCTTTCCATTGGCGAAGCAGTGGAGACGTTCTCCACAGCAGATTGCGGTGGAGCTTGCAGAACGCATCAATCAAGAGAGCGATAACATTCGGATACGAGCGGAAGCCTCTGGCGGATATGTGAATGTATGTTTTGATCAAGATTACTATGGCGAGGCTTGTCTTGCTCGCATGCAGGAGCCGTTGTTCGGCAAGTTGTCGATCGGAGAGGGGCAGCGTGTCGTTATTGATATGTCGTCCCCGAATATTGCGAAGCCGTTCAGTGTCGGTCATCTGCGTTCTACGATGATTGGAAATGCGCTCGCTCACCTGTACGAAGCCGCAGGATACGAAGTGTTGAAGGTGAATCACCTTGGGGATTGGGGGACCCAATTCGGCAAGTTGATTACGGCCTATAAGCTGTGGGGGGATGATGTCACGCTGCGCCAAGATCCAATCCGTGAAAGCCTGAAGCTGTATGTAAGATTCCACGAGGAGGCGGTTCAGCGGCCGGAGCTGGAAGACGAGGCGCGCGAATGGTTCCGCAAACTTGAAGCGGGCGATGCAGAGACCGTACAGCTGTGGACGTATTTCGTTAACGCAAGTATGGTCGAATTCAACCGCATGTACGAACGACTCGGCGTTCACTTTGACCACGTTCTTGGCGAGAGCTTCTACAATGACAAGATGGATGCGGTTGTCGCTCATTTGCAGCAGCTTCAATTGCTCGAAGAAAGTGATGGGGCGATGGTCGTTCGTTTGGATGATGAGGGTATGCCGCCATGCTTGATTTTGAAATCAAACGGCACAACGATTTACCCGACACGTGATTTGGCAACGGCGATCTATCGTAAGGAAGTCATGAAGGCTGACAAGCTGATTTATGTAGTTGGCGCGGAGCAGCAGCTGCACTTTCAGCAGGTATTCGCCGTGCTTGGCAAGATGGGATATGAGTGGGCACAGGAATGTACTCATGTTCCGTTCGGCTTAATGACATTTGAAGGGAAGAAGATGTCTACGCGCAAGGGCAAGGTTATCTTCCTTGATGAGGTATTGAATGAGGCAGAGAATCGCGCGCTGCAAATTATCGAAGACAAGAATCCATCTCTGCAAGAGAAAGGCAAGGTGGCATCGAAGGTTGGGATTGGTGCGATCATCTTCGGTGACCTGAAGAGCAGCCGTATGCTGTCTGTTGACTTCAACCTGGAGGATGCGCTGCGCTATGAAGGCGAAACCGGCCCTTATGTACAGTTCACACTCGTTAGAGCGAAGAGCTTGCTCGTCAAAGGGGGATGGACGTCATACTCTGATTGTCCAGCGGATACCGCGGTGCTTGGCAAGGATGCAGCGGAGTGCGAAGGTGAGCTGCTGGGCAAGAAATCAATTGCAACAGGAGGAGTAAGTCAAGAAGCATGGATCTGCTTGAAGTCTCTCAGCAAGTATGAGCGTGCTCTTCAGATGGCGGTGGCCAGCAATGAGCCGTCCATCTTCGCTAGGTATTTGCTTGATGCAGCCAAGCAGTTCAACCGTTATTACCATCAGGAGCAGATTCTCGTGGAGAATGAGATCGAGCGCCGCCATAAATTGCGTATCGTCGCAGCGGTAGCACATGTGCTTGAAGCGGGGTTGAACCTGCTTGGCATTAAAGCGCCGGAACATATGTAGGGCGTTATATCGATGTGAGTTGTGAAAAAGAGAATCGCATCATCTGTATCACTTCATTGATTATGCGTATGTAAAGCATGAATTTCGTAGGGGTGGTGGGTTGGTTTGTACTCGCAATCTGAACCTGTCTATCTGTAGACGACAGAAGAGCCGCGGAGATAGCGTCTCCCGGCTCACGCACAGGTCCACATACAGGGGTCATGTACAGGTCACGTACAGATCATTTACAGGTCACTTACAGATTAGGCTTGATGCTACTGTCATTATCGCAATTTTGCCAAATTCCGGAGTGATAAGCGGGAGGTTCATCTGTTCAATGGCTGCTTTTGTATCCTATATAGCGTTCAGTCCCTTTTTATCGGAGAATGGGATCAGGTTTTGCTTCGCATTTTTGGATGTCATTAGGATAAACATTTGAAATTTCTGTTCGTCATTTCTAGGAAGAGATGCTTTATTCATTTCACGGTATGCCTTGTGAAGCTCTGATAGAGAAGATGTATCGTATTTAAAATATATAAAAGGATATTTAACTATCGAACTCGTGATTGACAAAGGAGAAGAGATGTGAAAAGATGTACCTAACGAATATTAGTTAGGGGGAGATGTGTCATCGTATTATATGTGTGGAATGTTGCATGCATTGCCTAACGAATATTAGTTAGTCTGAAGGAGATGAGTAGAATGACAGCTAACCGAATTATTGAGGTCGCGTTGAATCATTTTGCAGAACATGGCTATGAAGGGGCTTCCCTTG
Organism: Paenibacillus suaedae; assembly: GCF_032337355.1. NCBI lineage: Bacteria > Bacillati > Bacillota > Bacilli > Caryophanales > Paenibacillaceae > Paenibacillus > Paenibacillus suaedae. The sequence goes on along the minus strand of NZ_JAVYAA010000002.1, from coordinate 568,897 downwards.
CGAATATCGCGGAACAGGTAGGCATCAAGACGCCATCTATTTACGCTCATTTCAAAAATAAAGATGATCTGTTCGTTAGCGTAATCCGCCGTGCAGTACAAGAGGAAATGGGACACTTGCAGCGGTACATTCAGACTCACCGTGAGCATCCGATTAAGGATGTGCTGTACGGATTGATTCAACAGTATGAGGCACGCTATGAAACGAGCAATCAATTGAAATTCTTGCTGCGGGTGATGTTCTTTCCGCCTGTTATCATGCAGGAGCGGGTTATGGAACTGGTCAACGCCCATCTGGATCAGATGGAACGGGAACTTATGGCCGTGTTCAAGTTAGGTGTGGAGCGAGCGGAGATTGATCAGCTGGATATGGAGATGATGACTGCTTCTTATATGTGTCTTGTTGATGGCATTCTCGTTGAAATGCTGCTTGGCGGCCCGGACAGATTCCGACGCCGCTTCGATGCTTCATGGCGCATATATTGGCGCAGCCTGACACGAGACTAGTTCGTGAAGTGGTATGAACAATGAATCTCTTGATTGAGAAGAGATATAGGAAATTTAAGAGTGGAGTAAGCCGCATCTGGGGGATGCAGTCATGGAATCGTGCTCGTTATAGAGATAGCAAGGAAGGGAGAGAGCAACAAATGAATAAGCATTGGATCTACGTATTTATCGCCGCCTTCTTTGAGGTCTTCTGGGTGATCGGATTGAAGCACGCGAACAATGTATGGGAATGGGGAGGTACGGCCATTTCAATTATTGTCAGCTTCTATGTGATGATTATGGCAGGCAAGAAGCTCCCTGTAGGGACGGTATATGCCGTATTCGTTGGACTTGGAACTGCTGGAACTGTATTCACAGAAATGGCTTTCTTTGGAGAACCGTTCAAGATGATCAAGGTGCTGCTTATCCTTGTGATGCTAGCAGGTGTGATGGGATTAAAGCTGGTGACGAATGAGAACGAAGCGAAGGGAGCTGAATCCTAATGGCTTGGATAAGTCTCATTGCAGCAGGATTATGTGAAATGCTTGGCGTGGCGATGATTAGTAAGCTGAACAAGGATCGCAACTGGCAATCCTTCGTCTTTATGTCGACAGCATTCAGCGCTAGCTTCATTTGTCTGTCTATTGCGATGAAGTCGCTCCCGATGGGGACGGCGTATGCGATATGGACGGGAATTGGCGCATCTGGGGGTGCCATCCTCGGGATGCTCTTCTACGGGGAGTCCCGCGATTGGAAGAGAATCTTATTCATCTCCATGGTACTCGGAGCAGCAATTGGGCTGAAGCTAGTTTCTTAATGTTGAAGCTGACAGGGCATCGTCGGGGCATTTGTGCAATTGGAATAGTCAGATCGTGATCCGTCACAAATGAGGAACAACTCCATACCTTAATTAATCTTGTAAAGCGCCTCTCGCTATCAGCATGGGAGGCGTTTTTGTGACGTTGATTAGAAAATGAAGGAAACCCTGCCATAGATATCGAAGTCAGTAACGACGTAGTACTCACTAGTAGAGTTCATCTTCAGAGCAGCAAGCTGTGAAGAACATGGGAAGGGGATAAGACCGTTATGGAGTTGGCAGCTTGGGTGGATCAATTGTTAGAGAAGCAGGGATATAACGGATCGATCTTGCTGGCGTCACAGGGTGAGATTGTCATAAGTAAAGGGTACGGCCTAGCGAACGTGGAAGAGAGGCAGCCCATTAATAAGGATACAGTATTCAAAATTGCATCAATTGCCAAGCAATTTACGGCAACAGCCATTATGAAGCTGCAGGAGCAAGGGCTGCTTCGTGTAGAAGATAAGCTTGCGAAGTATGTACCTGAGTGTACAAGGCTTGCAGATGTTACGCTCCATGAGCTGCTCACTCACTCCTCTGGATTGGACGAAGATGCGTTAATTGATTGGAATGTACATGAGGATCTAAGGCCATTGCATATGCTGGCGCTCGATACCGTCACGCCATCCGGTGAAAAAGGGGCGTATCGTTATAGCAACTTCGGTTATGCGCTGCTTGGACTGATTGTAGAGAGACTGTCGGATCAACCGTATGAAGCGTATATCGAGAAGGAATTCTTCGAGCCATTCGGTATGACAAGAACAGGTGGACGTATGGATATACTTCGCAGTGAGCCGAACATGGGGATCGGCTATAGAGGGGGAGAACTCGCTTGGAAGGAAGATATACCAAGCCATAACAGTGCAGGAAGCATTGTCTTCTCCACTACCGAAGACCTGTTCCGCTGGGATCGTGCCCTTCGCTCAGGCCAAGTGGCGAATGCGGAGTCAATCGATTCGATCTTCACGCCGCAAGCTCGAATTGATGAGGAACGCAGTTATGGCTACGGATGGGTCGTATATCCGGATCGACCGCATATCTCGTATCATAATGGGGGATTATCGGGCTACAGCTGTACGATGATTCGGGATGCGAAGTCGGATTCGGTGCTTATTGCCTTGAGTAATTTAGCGGATATCGGCATGCAGCCTATTGATGTACTGAAGCAGGGCTTGCAGGAGCATTTCCCAGCGTTCATGCAGCTGTAGCAGTAGCAGTAGCCTAGCTGCTAAAGGAGCGTACAGGTTATTCGGAACGGATTGTGTCAATTTGCAATTGCTTTACAACGGAATCAGTGCGTATTCAAGATTTGGCTGGGTAACGGAAGGAGTGCATCGCGCATGGCGATCCAAATATGCAGCAACTGTGGGTATTCGAACGAAAAGTCCGCATCAGTATGCATCGTCTGCAGTCACTCCCTGAAGGACGCCTCCTTACAGGGAACGCCAGAGGAAGATAAGCAATACAACGGCATCTTGGCTGTGAAGCAAGTGGAGCTTACATGCTCTGAGTGTAATGGAAATGTAGAGCAAGGCTCCACGGAGTGTAAAAATTGTGGTTCCATGATTTCGAATCAGATTGCCAGTGAGAAGTCAGATGATCAACCTAGCGAAGAGCAAGCGTCAGAGCGCAATATAGGCTGCACTTCACTCTTGATCGTACTCATAGCCACCGCTATTTATCCAATTGTCGGAATCTTAGTGGGAGGCGTATATGCCTTCAACAACGACAAAGAGAAGCGGGGAGTCGGTATCGCGTTATTGGTACTGGGTTTATTGTTGAAGTTGGGCTACTGGGTGATGCGGTAATCGGGTATCAGTGGATGAGATACTTGACACCGAGTAACAGAACATGTAATTTATTTAGAAAATATAACCGCGAAAAGCGACGACCAAAGACATGAGAGTGAACGAGATGCACGTACAGAGAGGAGTCAACTTGGTGCAATGATTCCCTTGCAGCTTCATTCTTCCTACTTTGCAGCTGCAGATTCGATCTGCCGGGCGCAAGCCCGTTATGGAACATGTGAGAGCTGTCGGTATATGCCGACTGCTGAATTAGGGTGGTACCACGACAACGCATTCGTCCCTTATGGGATGGGTGCGTTGTTTTATTATGGAGAGAAGAAGAGGGGGATTGAGATGAAACAGAGTGAATTGTTCCTATCTACGATGCGGGATATGCCTTCAGATGCGGAGACTGCCAGTCATCGGCTGCTGCTGAGAGGCGGTTACATGCGGCAAGTTGCGGCGGGCGTATACTCGTATTTGCCGCTTGGATGGAAGGTGCTTCGGAATTTACAGGAGCTGATTCGAGAAGAGATGGAGCGGGCAGGTGCTCAGGAGATGCTCATGCCAGCGATGCAGCCTGCAGAACTGTGGCGGCAATCGGAACGGTATGAGGTATATGGTGAAGAGCTAATGCGGCTGTGTGATCGCCATGAACGTGAGTTCGTACTCGGCCCGACACATGAAGAAGTCGTTACGGCACTGGTGCGAGATGAAGTCAATTCGTATAAGAGACTGCCGCTTACACTGTATCAAATTCAGACGAAATATCGTGACGAACGACGGCCTAGACATGGCTTATTACGATGCAGGGAATTCATCATGAAGGATGCTTACTCCTTCCATCTGGATGCAGATTCGCTTCAAGCTCAATATGATCGAATGGTTGACGCATACCATCGGGTGATGCAGCGTCTGAATCTAACGTATTGTGCAGTGGAGGCAGATGCAGGAGCGATTGGCGGAAGCGGACGAACACATGAATTTATGGCACTGACCAATATTGGTGAAGATACGATTGTGTCATGTGGGCATTGCGGATACGCCGCGAACCTTGAGAAGGCTGTTAGTCAGTCTGACTCTGCATCTGCGGCGAATATCGAAGCTCCCGATTCGGTCGAAGCTGGACATACGAAGGATGTCGACACGAAGGCTGTCCAAATTGAGGAAGCACGTTTAACAGGAGAGGCATCGACAGCAAATATGCCTGCACGTATCCATACCCCTGGGGTGAAGACAATTGATGAGTTGACAGCCTATTTGCAAGTGGAACCGTCCCAAACGATAAAGACATTGTTATATGTGGCAGATGGTGAGCCAGTTGCAGTGCTCGTTCGCGGGGATCATGAAGTAAATGAAACGAAAGTCATGCGAGCATTGACAGCCAATCAGCTGGAACTCGCAGATGCCGAGACGGTAATGCGATTAACAGGCGCTCCCACAGGATTTGCAGGGCCAGTTGGTTTGACGATCAAGTGCATAGTCGATAAGGATGCGGCTCATGTGGAAGACGCGATTGTGGGAGCGAATGAGCAGGATTACCATCTGATGCATGTGATGGCTGGGAGAGATTATGAACTCACTATGGTAGGCGATTATCGGAATATCGTGGAGGGAGAACGGTGCGTACATTGTGGTCATGTACTGTCGTTCCATCTTGGAATTGAGCTAGGACATGTCTTCGAGCTCGGAACGAAGTATACGGATAAGCTGGGCGCACAGGTGATGAACAAGTCGGGTCAAATGCAGACACTTCTGATGGGTTGCTATGGTATTGGCGTTTCCCGCATGATGAGCGCAATGGTGGAGCAGATGCAGCATGAACGAGGGCTGCGCTGGCCGGTGTCTATCGCGCCATACTTGGTGCATGTCATTCCAGTATCAATGAAGGATGCGGCACAAGCTGAAGCAGCATTGAGATTGGCTGAGGATATGAGCAGCTTCGGTGCGACTGTGCTGTGGGATGATCGCGATGAGCGGTTCGGTGTGAAACTGGCCGATGCGGATCTAATTGGCTGTCCAATTCGTATCGTTATCGGCAAGCATATTGCGGAAGGGAAGGTAGAACTTGTACATCCAGACGCCAGCACATCAGCTCTGGTAACGATGGAGCAGGCGGTTCATACGGTGAGAATGTATGCAAATCGGTCATGATCGGACGGTATGAGACATAAGGTGGAAGTGTGTGACATTCGAACAGAATGGAGGTCGTATGCTATGAATGCTTCGAAGCCATCATCCGATCAGTCGCTTCCGTCTCAAACCGAGCCGCAAGTTATATATCAAGCGGATGGCTCTCACTTGCAGTGCTTGCGAGATACTCGTGAAAAGTTGCATCATATATGCCATTCGTATATGAATCGACCCGTCCGTATTCAGACAATAGACGGATTTATCTGTGATGGTGTTATTGTAAATGTGGATCGGGGAATTGTGTACGTACAGACGCAGCAGCCGGTTATGCAGCGAGGATTATACAATGCTTACATGTATAATAACGTTATCTTGCCGCTGGTGCTGTATGAATTATTGGTCATTACGCTGATGGTTACATAAGTCCACTTGCGCTTAACAGGCTGTCTGCATCCGTGAACAATTACAATTAGCCCTTGCTGTCGAAGCAAGGGCTGTTCGTGTATGGAAAGATAAAAACCGTGAATAGAGGTTGTAAATATTGGTTTAGTACTGTATAGTACTAATTATGAATGAGAGAAAACGAATACCACCATTATCGAATCGAGATCGAGTCATTGGCACGGCTGCAGCGCTATTTTTGCGCCAAGGGTATGCCTATACGAGCATGGATGAGATTATGCATGCGAGCAATGTGTCTAAGTCGAACATCTATTACCATTTCAAAAGCAAGGAGGAACTACTTGGTTCAGTGCTCGTCTATTGGATGGGACAATATGAACAGCTGTTAGGAAGCCTGCTTGAACGAACCGATCTAACCGTAGAGGAGCGAGTGGTGGCATTCGTGGATGCTGTTTCGCAGCAGCATGAGCAGTGTGATGTTCAAGTGGGATGCCCCTTCATGTCGTTGTTCATGCAGAGTCCGCTTGATGCGATCCAGGTTCGGCAGCAGATCGGACAATTCTTCGCTCAGCAGCTGCCTCTGTTCGAGCGGATGTTCGAGCAGGCAAGAGCAAGCGGAGAGATTGCAAGCCATCATCATCCGTATGGATTGGCAGTTGTACTGCTATCCGCGATAGAAGGGGCACTGCTGCTAGGTGATACAGAACCAAGCCTGCCGCGTGTCCGGCATACGGTTGCACATTTTTTTCAACTGCTTCGCTGAGGCGAGGCTTTTTTTTGACGTGAATTAGAACTGAGTAGTACTAATTATCAGAGGGGGCAATAACATGATGTACAACAAGGAAACGATCTTGATTACGGGGGCAACGGGGTTTATTGGGAGAGAGGTAATTCGGCAGTTGAAGGATGGTGATGAAAGGCTGCTTCTTCTCGTACGTTCCGCGACACGAGCAGAGAAGCTATTCCAGCAGTACTCAGAATCGGTAAGAAGCCGTATTGTGTTCATCGAGGGGGATTTGGAGCAGGAATGTCTGGGATTGAAGAAGGAGGATTGGCAATTAGCGAGGCAATCTGATGTATTGATCCATGCCGGTGGAGCGATGCAGATTACTCAATCAAGTTCAACAGCAGAGCGAACCTTCCTTCACGGTGCTCAGGCAATAAGTCGGTTAGCGGAAGAGATTCATGGTAGCAAGGGACTTCGACGCTTCATTCATGTAGTTGGCTATATGAGCCCCTTTCAACAAGACACGAATGTTAGCGGGCTTTCCATTGATGATGTGAGTCGGTTCGTGCCGCCCGATGCTGCCCCTTACGAACGTATGAAGTTCATGGCGGATCTGTGGATTCGTCAAGAGGCTGCTCGCGTTGGCTATTCGCTATCTGTTGTCAATCCTAGCACCGTTATTGGTGCTAGGCCAACTGGAAGTACGCCGCAGCTGGATGGCCTTGGGATCTTAGTGAAGGCGGTTCGCAGCAGATTGATGCCGGTCGTTCCAGGAGGGAAGCATTATTGGCTGCCTCTTGTAACGAATGACGAGGTCGCAGAAACTATTGTGTTGCTGGCTAGGGATCAGGCGAATTCAACTCATCAATCAGCAACATATAACCTTGTTGGTGATAAGGCCGAACAACCAAATATGAAGGAGCTATTACACGAAATTGCTCGGCAGCTTCATGTAGGAGCGCCAGTGATGTCTATGCCAACCCGATTGCTATTGGCCGTGATGAGATATGGTGGGGAGAAACTAACAGGCATTCCGACGCAATCATTGGCGTTCGTAACAGATCGCAGCTTCAATAATGATTCGGCGAAGCAACTGCTGCGTCAGAGCTCGATGCGTCTGGGCTCGAATCGTACACCGCTGGATTGCAGAGACATATTACCGTTTGCTATTGCAGATATGGATTATCGTCTCACATTTCCGGAAGACAAAGGGGAGAGAAGCTTCGCCAGAGGTCGCTTCGGTTCGATGGCTGCGTGGATAAGGGAAGGATGCGGAGTGCCGATTGTACTGCTGCATGGCTGGCTTAGTCAAGCAGACGATCTGCTTCCGTTGGCAGCTGAACTGTATCAGCGAACGGGCCGTCCACTAATTGTTCCTGACTTGCCGGGGTTCGGTCGCTCACCTTCAATTGGTGGGGATGACCGAAATCTGGCTGCGGGCATTGTGGACAGCGTTGCGGCGGCCATTCAGCTTCAAGAGCCCGTAACCCTGATTGGTCATTCTTATGGTGCGTGGGTAGCGAATGAATGTGCCATTCGGTTACATGGCAGTGTGGAGGAGCTGATTATGCTGCAGCCTGTGCTGCAGCGGCCGCGTGGTGCTGTAAGGGCGTTTATCAGCCGCGGACGCACACTTGCAGCTTTTATGCTGAAGCACATGCCTGCTTCGTTAATGAATAAGGCAATGCTACGCGAGGGAGTGTTCGAACATGCATCATCAATTCCACACGGGTATGTGTCAAGAATGAAGGCTAGTTTTCGTTCTCCTCGGATTGCTAATGCGAATGCTTCTATCATGCAAGCCATCTATCATCAATTGCCGAAAACGATGACTTCGGTCAAAGAAGTAAAGCTGGCTAGTTCGCTCGTAGGAATCGTATGGGGGGAGAAGGAGAGGCTGCATCAGCTGCCTGTCTTACTCGAGGGAGATGAGCGTCTAGTTCGCTTGCCGTACGGGCATCATTTTCCCTTATCGCATTCAGAAGCAACTGCGTCGACTATCGCTGCGGTGCTGGGCGAAAAAACAACAACAGAGCAGAATATTTAGGCGTGATCCATTTTATTAGCCACCTACCTTGTCTTGAAGCTGGATGGATTCGTGTATACAATAAGGGAGTGTGAGTGCCGTCTAGCAGAATGGAGGGATTGAGGATGGCATTCGGAGCCAGAGTGCTGAAGACAGGGATTGCGGTTACGCTAGCGTTGTTCATTAGTCAAATATTCCAGTTCAAAACCCCGGTCATCGCCGCCGTTGCCGCGATATTTGCGATGCAGCCTTCGATTTATCGTTCATGGAGGTATTTTCTTGAACAGCTCCAGACGAATACATTGGGCGCTGCAATCGCCTTATTGGCAGGGATGTATTTCTCGCATGAGCCGATTGCCGTCGGTATTGTATGTGTACTGGTCATTATGATTTGTCTGAAAATGAAAATGGAAGAGACAGTAGGGTTGACGCTCGTGACCGTCATTGCCGTTATGGAAGCATCAGGTCAATGGGATTTCTCCCTGCTTCGCTTCGCGCAGATATTGATCGGGATTGGTTCTGCTTGTCTTATTAATATTTTGTTCTTCCCGCCGAATCCGAAGGCACAGTTCATTACGTTGATTGAATCATGCTTTAGTCGAATGTCGCTGCTGCTGAGAACCGTCATCTCGGATGAAATGAAGGAATCCGTGTTCCAGGAAGAGAAGCAAAGTCTGGTGGATTCATTGAAGGTACTCGCCGATAAGTATAAGCTGTTCGAAGAAGAGACGAAGAAGCTGAAGCGAGCGAAGTATAGCCGCTCACGCGAGTTGGTTGTATATAAGCAGCTGCTGCATACGCTCCGCAGCGGAATTGAGGTGCTGGAAGCTATCGATGAACATTACTTCCAAGCAGCCCGTGAGCCGGAGACGAATCAAATGTTCGATCAACACTTGGAAATGCTGATTAAATGTCATGAGCATGTACTGTTGAAGTTCGAAGACAAGGTAAAGCCGAACAGCTTGGAACTGGATAAGATGGAGGAAGATAATGAGCAGTTCATGCAGATCACGATGAAGCTATGTTCCCAAGATGGCAGTGAGATGCTAAGGTTGTCCATTGTTGCCGCGGCTATGTATGAATACGGCTTTCAAATTGCAAGATTGGATCGCCTTGTCGGCCACGTCGAGAAAGATTCAGATGCGTAGCGGCAGATGGTGTGCAGCGTATTGAATCTTTTCGCACCGCGCGTGCTCCCAGCACGCGGTGTTCCGCTGCATGACGGCGGTCGGTCAACCACAAGGTTCACAGGAGTAGCAGAATAAATAACCGATGATCGTACCAAGGGGGAAGACGGCTGATGACAGCTGTCTTCTTTCTTTTTTCATCAGCAGGATCCAATAAAGCTGTACTCCCATGCTTTTGTGCTGCGCGAATGAATTTCACGCAGGACAGCTTGGATATACAGATGTGAGACACAAGGGTGGAACAGGCGATCGATTTTAGGAAAGCTTAGGAAAGAATTCGTTGGAAATTCATAATTTTAGGCATTGAACTGATGGCAAGAGCGATATATGTAAGGAGAAGGGTTGACTCTTTCATTCAGATTGGAGTGAAGTGTAGTGGAATCGGTTCATTTGGAGCATGAGGTGCTAAATAGTTTCCAAACTTGGAGAGGATGGGTAATCGAAGTTTTGAATAAGGTAGACGTGGAAATTGTCGATACGATCCCAGCAGGGTGCAATAACTCTATCCGTTGGCATGCGGGTCACCTTGCTGTGGCATGGGATCAAGGAATTTTCCAGAATGTCTTTAAGGAAAAGCACTTGCCTGAACATTATGTGGGCTATTTCGCCAATGGAACAAGTCCTTCGCAATGGAATGGGGATGCTCCTGCACTGGCGGAGATCATCACCCATTTGGAGGCACAGCGTCATATGATCGGTGAGCGAATTGTGGGAAACTGGGATCTCGACTTGGTCAATCCTTTTCTTCAATTTACGAAGGCTAGCCAAATGTTCTTCTTCTTGTTAAGTCATGAAGCCATGCATTTCGGCCAGATTAGGTCATTTATCAAGACGCTTGAAGCATCCCAGCCGAATCCAATCTAAGTACTTCGTCGATAAAAGCATATACCGATGGGCAATGTCATTATGCATGTCAGAAAGGGATCAAAGAAAAAAGAGCCGTGTATCGGCTCTTTTGACAATAAACCTGTCAAATAGGAAGATGCGTAGTTAGGTAGTTAGGTGATTCCGATTGTAATGTTATTTGCGCTTTGTTTTTGGACGAACGCCGCGAGTGCCAACAGTACGCTTGCCATTTTTCACGCTTCTGATTTCTACAGGGCCTATAACTTCCTCTCTTTCGACAACCGTGAATACATGCTTAGGGATCGGGCAGCAATGATGACGGTTGATCACTTCGATCGGATGAATGATAGGCAGTATTTGAGGATGGAAGAAATCACGAATTACTGGTCTTGGCGGACATACGATTGGTTCTGCTGGCGGGCAGAACGGACGAGGACATGTCATGAATAACAACTCCTTCTGTTAAGATGGTACATTATATTGGGGAACTTGGAATTGAGTCTGTACACCTGTACTGTCTCGTGAGAAAAATGCACAAATATGGGTGGGAGACCAGCAGTGCATTTGTGCATGTCGGCTCGCTTTGAGCGTGTTATTGAACAGCGGGTAAACGTGCAAATGTGCATAGATCGAGCGGAGAAAGGGTATCTTTACCTCTATATTCGTTACGAGGTGAGACTGATGCCCAAGAGGCTTATTAATGGAATTCATCTGCACTACCATACGTATGGCACAGGTACACCCATATTGTTTATTCATCCGCCACTGTTGACCTCGGCCAACTTTCGATATCAAGCGGCGCAATTATCGTCTACTCATCAAGTCATCACCTTCGATATTCGCGGCCATGGGGAGAGTGATGCTTCCAAGGAACCCATTACGTATCCGCTCATTGTCCAAGATATGGTGAAGCTGCTTGACGAGCTTGGCATTAAGCAGACCTATATTTGTGGATACTCGACTGGCGGAGCCGTAGCGCTTCAGGCGCTATTATCACATCCGCATCGATTCAAGGGCGGCATTCTTGTGAGTACGATGGCGGAAGCAAGCGATTACTGGCTAAGAGGAAGAATTGCGCTTGCGATCGCACTGACGGCGATGAGGGCCAAGTCATTGCTTGCGTGGGCTATTTCGTTTGGAAATGCAGATAGTCGGACGACTTACCGGAACTTGAAACGGACGGCGATGCGTGGGGATGTATCGAATTGGAAGCAATATTATCAAGCGTCATTGAAGCATCGCTGCACAGAGCAGTTGAAGAGCATTCAGGCGCCTATGCTGCTGATTTATGGCGAGAAGGACAAAGGTTTCCATCGTTATGCGGTCAAGCTCCAGCGATATTTGTCGCATTATCATTTGTATTGGCTGAAGGGGGCCAAGCACCAAATTCCGACGAAGCAAGCGCGTAAGATGAACGGGATTATTGCACGGTGGGTGCGGAATCAAGAGCTGGCATCGGAAGTGAAGGAGGAGCTTCTTGCGAAGCGGACTGTGAAATCAATGCCGAAGCAGGAGGATACGAGTACTCAGTCTGAATGGGATGGAGCCGCAAGCGAGGCGATCTCTGCAATTGCGGTGGAACCGCCCTGGTACATGGAGGAAGAAGACTTACGTACAGCTGATGCACTGCATGTTCTAACTGCAGCGGAAGCAGGTGAAGTAGATGATCATCATGCGGATGAGCTGCATTGATCGGCGAGCTTAAGTTGGAGATCGAGCAATGGGAAATAGAAGTGAGATATGGACTGCGACTGGATCATGGCTTATACAAATAAATGTTGGAGAAGACGCGCAGCTGTGCTTGGGGCATTGGCGCGTCTTTTTTGCTGCATATGGAAGGTCAGAGCACGAGAAAAGGATGAATGGCAGATAGGCACATTCCTTCAATAATAGATTTCTTTTAATAGTTATTCCAAGTATAGTGACTTGAAGGTATAATTTATGGAAATATGCAGCAGTACTATGTTTCTATTACTCCATGAAATCAGGTGACGACTATGATTGCAGTGAAGAAGGTACGATGTGAGAACAAAGAGAATCCCATTGGGATTGGACTAGGATTGGTGTCGATAAGCTGGCAGTTAGATTCAGATCGTAGAAAGGTGCTGCAGGCTGCTTATCATATTCAGGTCGCGTTGGATGATAGTTTTGCAGTTATTTTGCTGGATACAGGGAAGGTAGAGTCTGAACAGTGTCTGTGTATTCCATTAGAAGAACTGCAGCTAGAGCCAGTGACACGTTACTATTACCGGGTAAGCGTGTGGGATCAATATGGTGAATCATCAGCTTGGTCTGATTTGGCTTATTGGGAGACAGGATTGGAAGCTGAAGAAGGCTGGGTTGCCGACTGGATTGCGTCTCCACAGGAACAGACGCAGGTAATGTCATTTGAGAAAGATATTGCTGTTCATAAGCCGATACGGCAGGCACGTCTCTATATAAGTAGTCTAGGAGTATATGAAGCTTCATTAAATGGGGAGCGTATCGGAGACAGCTACTTCACGCCAGGCTGGACAAGCTACGATCGTCATTTGCAATATCAGACCTATGAAGTGACGCAGCAGTTGGGGCAAAATAATAGATTGCACGTACTGATCGGCAATGGTTGGTACAAAGGGCGACTCACGGTGCGCAGCGGCCGCAACAATTATGGGGAACGGCGGGCATTGATCGCACAGCTTCATATTTGGTACGAGGATGGAACTGAAGAAATCATTGTTACGGATGAGAGCTGGACAGTTGCGGAATCACCGATATTGATGTCGGAAATCTATGATGGGGAAGTATATGATGCGCGACTAGAACAGCAGGTTCATCGATCCTCTGCGTGTGTAGAAGTAATTGACCATGCCAAACACATATTAACGCCCCAAGTGAATGAGCCGATTCGCGTCACGAAACGGCTGAAGCCTGTTACAATCACGAAGCTGCCGAACCATGAATGGTTAATTGATATGGGTCAGAATATGGTGGGTTGGGTTCGTTTCACAGTTCGCCATGTTTATGCTGGCGCTCGCATTGTACTACAGCATGCTGAGATATTGGACAACAACGGAGTATTCTATACAGGCAATCTTCGGAAGGCGAGACAACAGATCGTCTATATCGCCAAGGGGGTAGAGGAGGAAACCTTTGAGCCGCATTTTACGTATCAAGGCTTTCGTTATGTGAAGGTCAGCGGCTTGTTCCAGCCTCCGAAGCTTGAGGATTTCGAAGGGGTGGTGCTGCATTCGGATATGCCTGTGGCCACTGCTTTCGAGACATCGAATCCGCTGCTGAATCAGCTCCATCATAATGTGGAATGGTCGCAGCGGGGAAACTTCTTCGATGTGCCAACAGACTGCCCGCAGCGGGATGATCGGCTTGGCTGGACGGGGGATGCTCAAGTCTTCATCGGTACAGGCGCACATCTGATGGATGTTAAATTGTTCTTTGCGAAATGGTTTAAGGATGTTCGTCTGGAGCAGCGTGAGAATGGCGCCGTTCCGGTTACGATACCGGATATTTTCAGCAAGTGGGAGGATTTCGATTGGGATACTTCAGCTGGCTGGGGAGATGCCGTAGTTATTATTCCATGGGTGCACTATTTGCACTATGGAGACAAGTCCGTACTGAAGCAGAACTATCATAGTATGAAAAGGTATATCGACTACATACGCGAGCAAGGAGACAACGAGTATATATGGGATACCGGCTATCATTTGGGAGATTGGCTTGCACTGGATGCGAAGCCCGATACTTATGATGGCGCCACGGATAAGAGTTTTATCGCGACTGCTTACTATGCATATTCGACCTCCTTGGTGCAGCGGATTGCGGTTATTCTGGGCGAGGTGGAGGATGCTCAGTACTATAGGAGCTTGCACGGGTATATTCTTCAAGCGCTTCAGGATGAGTTCATCACGCCGAATGGCAGACTGGCGTCTGATACGCAGACCGCACATGTACTGGTATTGATGTTCAATCTAGCTGGTGAGCACGTAAAGGAACGCGCTGTGAAACGCTTGGTGGAATTGTTGAAGCTAGAGAGGGATCATTTGACGACCGGATTTCTAGGGACACCGTACTTGAACCTCGTCTTGAGTCAATGGGGACATCAAGAGCTTGCGTGCAAGCTCTTATTCCAAGAGGATTATCCGTCATGGTTCTATCAGGTTAAGAAAGGCGCAACCACCATATGGGAGCATTGGGACGGCATTAAGGAGGATGGCTCGCTATGGAATGACAGTATGAATTCCTACAACCATTACGCCTACGGTTCCATTATCGAGTGGGTGTACCGCTATGTCGTCGGCTTGGAAATCGATGAGGAGCAGCCTGCGTATAAGCATTTCTTTTTGCAGCCGCATTTTGGTTATGGCCTAGATTGGCTGCGAGTGAAGCGGGAGACAGCATACGGTGAGATTGCAATCGAGTGGAAGCTGGAGGATGGTATGGTCGAACTGACAGTGAGCATTCCAGCCAATACGACTGCGACACTGCGAATCGACAACCAGATCTGGGAGCCTGTTGAAGAATATGAAACGACGCTCGGTTCAGGGACGCATCGGTTGCAGTACCGTCATCTAGATGACCGGATTTGATCGAGGAAGTTATGTATATTGGGGGTAGGTGGATGTGCCCTTTTGTTCTGTGAGGATTATATTTCCAATAAGAGGTTTCGAAGTTATACTTAGAAGAAGGAAATTCTTGAAGTCCTATTATTGAGGTGAATCTGAGATGTCAGTAGTCAAAGTTGAGTTGAATCAGAAAATAATTTTAAAACACCTGATGACATTGTTTCTTCATGACTTATCGGAATTTAACGAAGAACAGGAATTTAATCAAGAGAGTGGTTTATTTGAATTTGATGCTTTTGAATGGTTTTTTGAGAAGGAAGGTTTATTTCCATTTTTTATTAAGCATGAGGATGATATTATCGGTTTCATTTTACTTCAAAGCTCTCCATATACGAATCCAGAACGATATGATTATTTGATTAATTCGTTTTTCATTTTAAAGAAATATCGTAGGAAAGGCTTAGGGAAACAGGCTGTTCAAGATTTATTTCAACAATGTCCTGGAAGGTATGCAATAGGCCAACTATCTAATAATATTCCCGCAATTCAATTTTGGAGAAAAATTTATGAATATATGAATGTCGAATTTCAAGAAAAAGAAGAGATGGAAGAAGGTCTTAAGATAAGATATCAATATTTTGAGATCTGATTTTGTAAAAAAGATTATTACGAATATCAGGAAGGCATAGATGCCAAAAGGTTATAAGAAATCATCGTAAATAAATTTCAACAGAAGAGATGTTACTACTCATTATATATAGTTATGGATAAGTGTTTGTAATATCTGCATTAATTAATCCTAAGAGGTGATGATATTATGCGAATAAGAAAAGCAACGATAAACGATGCAGAAGGAATTGCAAAAGTTCATGTGGATAGTTGGAGAACAACTTACAAAGGTATTATCCCAGATGAGTTCTTGTCTAAATTATCATATATAAAAAGAACTGATTTATGGATCAAAAATATTGAAAAAGAAGATAATTTTGTAGTTCTAGCAGAGAACCCAGAAGGAGAAATTATTGGATTTGCAGCTTGTGGTAAGAGAGAAACAAATACAGTTCCTAATGCAGGTAACTTAACATCTATATACATACTTAAGGAATATCACGGAAGAAGTTTAGGAAAAGAACTACTCAGACAACTGTTTCTACAGTTTAAATTTTTAGGATATCACAACATTTATGTTGATGTTCTAGAAGATAACAAGACCCGTTATTTTTATGAACATTATGGTGCTAAATTATGTGATTCAACTCAGATAATAATTGGGGGAAAAGTTCTGAATGAATTAATTTATGAATGGGATAACATTGACGAGGTTATAGCGAAGTTATAACCTTACTACACTTAAAAACAACAATTAATAATTTGTATTTCAATGGAGTCGATGACTTCACTTAACACCGTATTCACGCTGCAAACCTTTCGCTCCTTGGTCTGCAAGAGAGGATTCGAAGAAGTGGATCAGCAGACAATCCTGAGAGGCTAAGTTTTCGACCCAGCTGCTGTCGCTCCTTTATCGTGAAAACTGAGGACGTTAGACGGAAATACTGTAGTGAATTAAATAAGAAAACAAAAGGATTAAACCATGAAAAACTCAATAAATAAATATCTATATTATTTGGGATCAGGCTTATTCGTATGTTTTGTTGTTTATATGATCGCAACTTATTCCTTTCAAAAGACTCAATATACACTTTTTGTCTATGAGTATCCAGCAAGTAATAGCAATAAGGTTAAAGGGTTGGAAGATCCAGGAAATAGAATAAGTGTCTACAGTTTCGGAGTACCAGGTATCGGAATCCCAGATAAGAGAATAAACGTAATAAGCACACCATTATATGTATTAATAAAACAAGAGAATCAAGAAATTGAATATGTAACTGACAATGTTAAGAAATTAAATGAGTATCTAAAGGAAGAAATAAAATAACTTGTAAGTGGATTTCGAAGAAGTCAGCAACTTCACCTAACACTGTATTTACACTTCGGGGCTTACGCCCATTGATTCGCTCAAGGAAATTCCGAGAAGTTGGATCAGGCGGACACATCCTCACCGACAAACCGCATCGCGCCCAGGGACTTTGTCGTCTCAAGTCGGTGGGGTCGTGAATACAAGAACGTTATAAGTAATTGCCTAATGCAAAGCATGATAAAAGAAGAAAGGAACATAAACGTATGTGGGTTCCTTATGAGACATTAAGAAAACATCCTCCAGATTTTCTTGTTAAGTATCGATTTTTTATACCTGAAGAAGGTGGAAGACAAAATCTTCCTTATCAAGGTTATCGAAGTGATTTTGCTATAGAATCGGATTTTATGAATAATACAATAGATTTAAGGGTGATACACCCTGAATTTGAAGATGAGTTTGGAAATCTTATTATGGACGAATCAAAGCAAGTAAATATAAGTGGAACAGCAAGGATGTGGATTCTATTTCCTAGTTCTAGAGCACGTCATAGAAAAACATTAGAAGTAGGAATGAAGGGATATTTTATGGAAGGACCTAAAAAGGTAGCAGAAGCAGAAATAGTTCAAATCATCGGACTACTAACAAATTCTTGTATTGAAGATCATTGAATTTTGGAAGCTTGATTTACGAACACATCTGACTTCATCGGACGTCCTGAATACAGGAACGTTAGTATGAATTGGGGGGGATATGCAATTAAGATCCCATTGAATAGTCTAAAAGCAATTATTATTCCCATTGTTCTATTAGGGGGAATATATCTCTGGTTTGTTGATTCGGACAATGTCACAAAGGAGATTCAAATAAAACAAATCGCAAGTACTGAGATGTCCAAGGCGGTATATACAAAAGAAGGATCTGGTGCATTCATCAATTGGGTAGATATTAAATTAGGGCAAGACGAAGTTGAAAATATTGCAAACTGGATTAATTCCGTACCTGAATCAGAAATTATAGAGTTGAACCAAATACCTTCAAATAAAAGCATTAATGCAGGGATTGTGTTTAAATTAAAGATCAATAAAGAGATACGAATTCAATACGATCTTGAAAAGATATATATAACGAGAACAGATCTGAAAAAAAGCCACGTTGTTTATGCAATCAATCAGGAAGAGTTGAAAAATTTTTTTGATACACAGCTTAAGGGTTTTTATTTTGGGGAAGACAAAGTAAAGGATTTCTGAAAGAATATCACCCAATAGAGAACTTTTTATTTGAGAGGTAAAGAATGAACAAAAAACTAAGTAGAGATGAATTGATTATTCTCGTAAGAAAAATTATGAATTGTGAAGGATCAGAGCACGAAATAGATGAGATGATGAATTTACTTGAAAGTAATGTGCCAGATCCTCATGTCTCAGATTTAATATTTTGGAGTGATATCGAATATAGCCCAGAAGAGATAGTCGATAAAGCAATGAGGTACAAACCTATTATTTTGTAAAGTATATATTATTTTGCGATACTAGAAGTAATTGATGGCTATAGTAACATAAGTTTCGAAATAGATTTGATTGATAAAGATACCAAAGCTCAATAAGAGAGGGTATCGAACTGCATGATAAATATATGGAAATGACTTAACGGGGTATCTTACACATTTCGTGATTTCTTAAATGAGCCAGCGTTTGTATTTGAAGAAACAACATGTATTATTTGGACTCAATATGAGAAAGAACAGTGGTTGGGTAGTAAGGATTATAGTGAAGAATATTGTGGCTTATTACAGATCTTGTTAGGTTGGGCCGAATATTTATGCAGCGGCTCCTAACGGAGCCTTGGTCTGCAGAACTGGATTTCGGAGAGGTTTTCGGCAGGCAACCCCGTCGGGGTTCATGAATACAGAGACGTTAGACGAAACCACTGCAAAGAGTTTATTAAAACCAAAAATAGAGGTGATTTTTGTGCTTGTGATCCGAGGGACTAAAAAATTATTACAAGACTTGAAAATTGAAAGAACAATAACAAAAATAGACAGTTCTGATTCTTTTTTTAGCTGGCATGCGAATGTAGTTGTAGTAAATAGGAGAAAGCACCTTATCTTTATGAATGATTTATCAAGACTTAGTTTGACGATAGTAGGAGTAAGGAGTACTCAATATAAAAACCTAAAAAATATCTTTTTGAAAGAATTAACCGACTATTTAATTAGTGAAAACCTTGATGAGGCAAGAATAAATCAATATATAAATGATTGTGCAGATATTATATTTACAACCACAAATAACAGAAGTGTAATAAGCACAATGAATGACGTAGTGTTAATAATGCAGAATATAAGTTTCGATTTTGCAAATTATATTGAGCTAAATAAATGGAATAATGATAGTTTTTATAAACCGATTAATTACTCCAAGCCAATAGAAGTATTTAAACAAGAGATCGAAAATCGATATTCGAGGGAATGATAGAGTTGGATTGGTTTTTTATTTCCAATATAGGAACACTTGTACGCAGATGTGAAAAAAGGTAAAATATAACTACAGTTGAATCTTAGGTGGGCGTGGCTTTACTTCGGATAATTGTGGGCTAAAATATGTACCAATCCAGGTACACGGAGGGGAAATATGCTATACGGACAACGAGTAACATTAAGGCCTGTTGTTGAAGAGGATTGGGAACAACGATATGCATGGCTGTCTGATCCTGTAGTTAACCGAACGTTACCATCAGGGAGTGGTATGCCCCTAACACCTGAAGTGGTCAGAGAACGAACACGGAGGTTCACACAAACAGATCTATCCGCTGTCTATTTTACCATAATAAAGAAAGACTGCATCGCGATTGGCAGTACCCAATTGTTTAACATCCATCCTTGGTCCAAGCATGCTGAATTTGGTATTTGGATTGGGGACAAAACGGTATGGGGGCAAGGTTACGCTACAGAAGTGACAGGTGTTCTCCTGGGTTTTGCGTTCGAGCGTTTAAACCTTCATAAGGTGTATTTGACGGTAGATGCTGATAATCCTGGTGCTATTCGGACTTATGAAAAGGCTGGTTTCAAGAAGGATGGCATACTAAGAGACGAAGTCTATAAAAATGGCCAATATGTAGATCGTATAATGATGAGTATTTTGAAGCATGAATATTTAAAGCTATCTAATTGTTCCAAGTAACAAAGCGTTCAGGATACTTAAAAAGGATATACAGGAATATGAATTATAATGAGTAGAATAAAAGCAATCATTATTCCCATTTTTCTATGAGTTGTAATATATCTCTACTAAAAAAAGCCAAGTTTTTTATTGAAAGAATATCACCCACATCATATAGCACTGTATTCACATTGCAGGGCTATCGCCCTTCGGTTATCAGATGTATAATCATGGAAGTCGGTCAGACAACAAACGCCCCACCCTAAGATATGAGCTTTCTAGGGCTGGGGCGTTTCGTGAATACAAAACGTTAGATAAAACCACATTTTAGGAGTGAAGAGGATGAGCGATGCTTTTCTAACAAAATTAGAACACATGCAAATTCCAGTCAAAGACTTGGATGAATCAATTGAGTGGTATGTATCGCACCTTGGATTCAAATTATCAGGGAAATCTAAAGAGCATCATCATGCCTTTTTAACATTGCAAGAAGGGCCAATGTTAATGTTGTGGGAAACCAATGAGATAACAAGTGCTAACTTCATATTTAATGGACAAGAGATGCCTGTATTGCTCTACAACACCAAGCAAATTCATCAGTTCCATGATTATCTGAAAGAAATTGGAGCTGAAATTACTTTTTATAAAGATGAAGGATTCGGATGGGTTCTTAAATTCGTAGATCTCAATGGGAACATGTGGGGAGCAATTCAATTAAATGAATAGCAAATGAAATTGAAAGCGGAGTCTGAGTGGGGTCGTCTAACACAATATTCATGCTTTTGACCATTCGCCCCTTGGTTCACCCGGAGTTAGATGCGGATTCGGATGTAGTTGGCAAGGAAGCGTAATTAGCGGCACCTTTCGCTCCACCTAACCGCATCGCGGTTAAGGTGAAGGAACGTCGTGAATACAACGTTATCTGAAAGCCCCAAGAGCGAATTGCTAACGAAAGGAGATTCATATGAAACAAACTAGAATTATTCTTTCTATAGTTTCAATATTCTTAGGAATCATTATTATTTCAATTTCAAAGATTGTTGAAGAATTCGTAATCAAACTCGGTCGAGTTGCATACCAAGCAGCAGCCGCAGGATCATACAATCCGCAAGACTATGAAATAAATCTAACTATCAATTATTGGTTAGGATTTTTTTGTATTATTGTTGGATTAATATTTCTTTTTAAGGAATCAATCTAGAAATATTTTAATAAAGTTCGAGAGTCTTCGGAGCCGTAAGGTAGTGAGGCGTCGTGAATACAAGAACGTTATCTGAAATCTGTTAATTCCAATTTAAGCAATTCAAGGATGGAGATATCAATTGAAAGAAGTATATCAAACTATTGTAATCGAAGAAGTAAGTAAAGACACACAAGAAGATGCTAAACGTATTGTTTTAGCTGGACTAAGGGAGAGGTTTGGAGCGTTGGATGAATCATTAAATCAAGATCTCAATGAAATCGTCCTTAATTATAGTAGTAGGGGAAATCACTTTTTGGTTGGCAGAATAAATACAAAAGTTATTTGCACTGGTGCATTAATTCGTGAAGAGGTTGATACAGGGAGAATTGTTAGAATGTCGGTACAAAAAGAATATCGAAGACATGGATTAGCTCAAAAAATGTTAAAAGAGCTTGAAAGAAGAGCACAAGCTAAAGGATTCAAGAGAATTGTGTTAGAAACGACAAATTCCTGGCACGATGCAATTTCTTTTTATAAGAAAAATGAGTATAAAGAATTTGATAGAAATGAATATGACGTACATATGATAAAAAAATTATTTTAATAGTATTTGGGAGGGAGATAATAATGATTTTTGAAATGACTACTCAATTTCGGGTATCAAATATCGAAGAAGGACAGATGTGGTATGAAACACTCTTACATAGAAAGCCTGATTTTATTCCACATGAAGGGTTTGCGGAGTGGGAACTGATTCCCGGATGTTGGCTGCAGATTGCAGAAGGAACACCTACTGAAGGTAATGGGCCATTACGTTTGGGAACAACGAATATTGAAGCTGAAAAAGATAGACTTGCTGAAGTGTTAGAAATAGATGATTTTGAAATTTACTCAAGATCAGAGGTTCCAGTCAAATGGGGAACCTTTACAGATCCTTGGGGAAATCGCCTTGGATTTTTTGAGTACTTGGATAAGAATGAAGAACGAGAACGTATAAAGATGATCATTGGAACGAAAGATTCTTAATCAAAGAATATGGGACAGTGACGTCTCTTGGTTGTTAGATGTATAATCATGGAAGAGCTCAGACGACAAACGCCCTAGCCTAAGATAAGAGCTATCTAAGGCTGGGGTGTTTTCGTGAATACAAGAACGGTAGATAGCTGAATGCGGCGTAAAATCGAAAGGAGGAATAAGTCGTGAAGGATACGAAGGTTTATAAAGAAGTAAATAATTGTTCTATAAGTGCAGATATTTATTATCAGGGTAGAAATTCTCCTGTGATCTTGTATATCCATGGAGGAGCGTTAATTTTTGGAGCAAGATCATGGTTATCCTCCGATCAGATTGAATATTTCAGACGATCTGGCTTTAGTATAGTCAGCGTTGATTACCGACTTGCTCCTGAAACTGGGTTTGAGGAGATCATAGAAGACATAAAAGACGCAATTAATTGGGTAAGAACGAAAGCAATCGAATGGTTTGATTTCGATGTAAGTAATATTGCAGTTATGGGTAGCTCAGCTGGTGGCTATCTTAGTTTATTAATTGGAACAATGGATATTAGACCTAAAGTGATTGTTTCACTTTATGGTTATGGGGATGTTCTTGGGGAATGGCTTTCTAAACCGAGTGAATACTACTGTCAGAAACCGACTATAAATAAGGAGACAGCTTGTCAGCATGTCGGGGATCGTGTAGTTACGAATGGCCAATGGGAACGATTTAATTATTATTTATATTGCCGACAGCATGGTGTCTGGTTAAAAGAAGTAACGGGAATCAACAATGAACATGATCATACTAAATTAATTCAATATAACCCAATCAATAATATAACGGTAGATTTTCCCCCAACATTATTGCTTCATGGTGATCAAGATACAGATGTTCCCTACGAACAATCAGTATTAATGCACAAGAAGTTAAAGGAAAAGGGAGTAGCTACAAAGTTAATAACTATAAAAGGAGCGGATCATGTTTTTGATCAGAACTTTAGTGACCTACAAGTTCAAAGCGCCTTTGAAAATGTGATTGATTTTTTAAGAACACATCTTTGTAAATGAGGTATCCTATGAGGCATCAATTAAAAGGCATTGTATTTGATATGGATAATACGATTTTAAGCTCAAAAATTGACTTCCAAGCCATGAAGTATGAAACCTATCAATTTCTCGTATCGAAAGAGATCCTACCCGCTGGATATAATCTTGATTACCATACAACATCAACAATTGTTGAGGAAGCAATACAAACGAATCGAATGACTGAAGAGTTACTGAAAGAAATGTGGGATATTGCGAAGAAGCATGAAGTGTGTGGAATGCAGGGGGCAGATTTGGAGCCCGGTGCAGTGGAGATCCTTAATAAACTTCAAGGTAGATATCACCTTGCAATTGTAACAAATAATTCTGTTGAAGCTGCAGAAATCGCATTAAGAGATAATGGTATTTATGAATATTTTGATTTCATTATTGGTAGGGAGTTAATGAAATCATTGAAGCCTTCACCGGATGGATATTTGCGAGTGTTGGATGAATTTAAGAACTCAGCGAATGAATGGCTCTCTATAGGCGATTCATGGATAGATGGTATGGCATCTATTAGCGCAGGGATAAGGTTTATAGCTTATCGATCCGATAAAGAAATGTTGAAGCAGATGAAGGTGAACCCGACTGCAGAACTGTCCGATCTCTTGGAATTGATGAGTCTGATTGAGCAAATCGAAGAAGGCTCAGTGTGAAAACTTGTGCAAGAGCTACTAAATATGATAGGAGGAGGATATGGTTTGACCTTAGAGTACTTAATGAGATCGAAAAACATTCAATTTAGGAGAGCCAAAATAGAGGACTTAGACTTCATTATCTCATTAGAAAAACATCCAGATAGCAAGAAATATATTATTTCTTGGACCAGGGATAAACACCAGGATGCATTGGGAAGCGATGATTTTATATATATGATTGTAGAGAACTCAAATAGTCAGAAGATTGGGTATTTCATATTATCAGGACTATCAAATCAAAATGGTTGTATTGAATTAGTTAGAATTAATATAGGTGAAAAGGGTAAAGGTTATGGGAAGGAAACAATGAAGCTGGTACAAGAATACGTGTTTAATCATCTTAAAGCGCATAGGCTTTGGTTGGATGTTAAAGAACATAATAATAGAGCAAGACACGTATATGAGTGGGCCGGATTTAAGGTAGAAGGCTTGTTGAGGGAATGTATTAAATCAGAAGAAAATTATGAGTCCTTGATAATAATGGGAATGTTGAAGAATGAATATAGAGGAAGACTTTCGGCTTCGATCCTTAGTTAGTTTCATTATAATGTGTGGAGGTATTTTATCTCCGACAGGACTTGCGCCTTTATGGATATATTCTATTACGTTTTTACTAGGTAGTATCTTATTCTTGATAATATGTTGGTATGAATTCAAAAAATATAAAGATATCTGGAGGGAGTAATAAAATGGACATCACGTTAATCAAATCAGGCCTTAATGAAGCATCGATGATTCACGAAATGCAAATTAAATCATTTATGCCGCTGTTAAATACATATCAGGATTTAGAAACCAGCCCTGCTAATGAATCTGTAGAACGAATAATAGATCGATTAAATCAATCGTTTACGGATTACTACATTATAAAAAGTTCAAATATTTCAATAGGTGCAATTAGAATTGTAAGGAAAGAGAATAAAATCTATCGCGTCAGCCCAATATTTATTTTGCCTGAACATCAAGGGAAAGGAATTGCACAAAAGGTATTTTCTATAATCGAAGATATATATAACGATGCGCAAATTTGGGAATTGGATACCATATTACAGGAGCAGGGGAATTGTTATCTCTATGAAAAATTAGGTTATCAAAAGACCGGGGACTTAGTGCAAATTAACGATAAAATGACAATTGTGTTTTACGAAAAACGTTTGATTTAGCATTAAGACGCAACATCAACAAAAGCCCCAGCCTGAAGAGCTATCTAAGGCTGGGGTTTTTCGTGAATAGATGTACATTATCGGAAATTAATACGTGAGGAAGTGAAAGAGGGATTCGAAAGTTCAACTTGACACTGTAAAGATTGTTTATTATGATCTTTACAGTGTCAAGTTATATGAAAGGAAGTATATATCAAATGAAAGAAAAACCATATCATCATGGTGATTTGCGAAATAAACTTATCGAAGCTGGAATAGGACTTATTAATGAAGATGGTTTAAAAGGTTTTTCCCTGCGTAAGGTCGCAGCGAAATGCAACGTCAGTCATGCCGCACCATACAGTCATTTTAAAGATATAGACGAGTTAATTTATGCTATGGGCGAGCATGTAACGGAGCGATTTATGGATAAGATGCGTACATCAATTCGTGGACAGGAAAACAGTCTCGAAGCGACTTCGCTGCTAGGGCAGGCTTATATTTCTTTTTTTATTGAAAATCCGCAATATTTTCAGTTCCTTTTCTATCACTCAGGATTAACCATTGATTTGGACAATGATAACGCCAATGATTATCCGCCATTTGCTTTATTCAGGACAACGGCGTATCAAATGTTTCGCAGTCTAGGGTTGCCAGAGGAAGCTTTTTCAGAAAAACTGATTGCCCTTTGGTCAATGGTACACGGCATAGCCTCGCTGCTTACCAATCAGGGTATCCGATATTCCGGGGACTGGATTCATGTTTTTATAAACAATTGTATTAAGGAGATAGAATGATGAAAATGATTATCCATGATTTAAATCAACAAGAATTCATGGCGTTGTATGATAACCCAAATACAGACGTAACGGTTATATCAGACAATGGCACAATCCGTAAATGCATTGGTTGCTTTGGATGCTGGATCAGAACACCGGGAGAATGCGTTATAAAGGATGGTTATGACAATATGGGCGAGCTTCTTTCAAAATGTCATGAGCTGGTTATTATCAGTAAATGTGTTTATGGGAGCTACAGCCCCTTTGTGTGCAATATTGTGGATAGAAGCTTGCCATATCTCCTGCCTTATTTTGTAATCAAAAATGGAGAAACCCATCATCGATTCCGATATGATAACAAATTCACTCTATCGGTACATTTTTATGGAAATGACATAACCAAAGCAGAAAAGGAAACCGCACAAGCTCTGGTTGCGGCGAATAGCGTGAACTTAAATTCCATTGGAAACAAGATATATTTCCATAACAGCTTACAAACAATTAAGGAGGTTATATAGTGAGAATTGCTATGATAAATGGAAGCCCCAAGTTAGGAAAGAGCAATTCGGGCAGGATGCTCAAAGCACTCGAACCCCTGATAAACTCTGAGTATGAAATATCACACTATAACATGAATAAAAAACCGCTTACCGATGAGCAATACATCGAGCTTTGCCACATGGATACACTGATTATTGCATTTCCTCTATACTTCGATGCAATACCGTCGCATTTATTAAGGATGCTGACTACGCTTGAAGGGTATATGAAGGCAGAACGGAAAAAGGAAATTTACGTTTATGCCCTTGTAAACAATGGATTTTATGAGGGGAAGCAAACTTGCATTGCTCTTGAAATCATCAAAAATTGGTGTATACGATCCGGCCTTCATTTTGGACAAGGAATCGGACAAGGCGCTGGTGAAATGATGGGTTTTATCGAAAAGGTACCACTTGGCCAGGGCCCTTTAAAAAATCTAGGAAGGGCAATGGAGAGTCTGGCAAAAAATATACATTCGCAGGGAAGTGATGAATCCTTGCTGTTCAGCCCCAATTTCCCACGCTTTGCCTGGCGATTTGCAGCGACACACTCTTTTTGGCATGCAAAAGCTAAAAAGAATGGTCTAAAGAAGAAGGATATTATGAAAAGGCTTTAAGAAGGCACAGTTCTCCCTGCGTTATCGATTTGGAACAGCTTTTCTTAGAAATCGGAAAGACAAAGCGAAGACGTCAGCCCGTAGATGGTCTGACGTCTTGTGCGTGTCTATGAATTGCAATACTCAAACTCGTTGTCGAGCGCGTCGAAATTAATCTCCTGTTTTAACACCTGTTCTAATTCATCGTTTGAGATTAACCCTTCCAGTTGCAACTCAAGCCCTGTTGAGGTCGTTTCTATGTATTCAAGAACATCTCTACCATATATTTCTTCCAACTTTTCAACTTGACTATGCTTCAAATACTTTCGGTGTGTTCTTAATATGTTGGCAGAATTGACTTTCAAATCGCCACTTGCTGTATGGGAATACTTCATACTCGTTAAATCTTCAAGCAAGTCCCGAAAAATAAAATCCTGTAAATTTTTCGCCAAAACAACAGCGGTAATATCATCGTGGTAAACCAACGTAACAGGTACATCCTCACCGTTTTGTCTATCAAATTGGAACACATACAAATCTCCGTTTTTTTGTCGACCAAATGGAACAAACTGAAACTCTGGTTTCGTCTGACGATAATCGTTAGGGTCTTTGAATGCTTCGATTTCTTCAACGATACTGTTCCATTTCAGCAACTCAAAGTCAAAGCCGAAAAACAGCATAGGCGGGTTTTGGGCTAATTTGGCATAATACTTTGCGTTCCAATCCTGCCCATATTCTCCGCCCGAATCCAACATACCGTCTAAATACAACTGTCTATATAGTTTCGGGTACGTAAAATTGTACTTATGTTCAATCTGCTCTAATTCGTTCATACTATCCTCCCAAAACCACGATATTTGCTATCAGTATAGCAAACGCGAACTTGTTATTAAATACCACAGAAAAACATTGTGCCGATTGCATGGAAAGGAGCGCGAACGTGGCTATCAGCCATCACAGTATGATAATCATCAGCCGAGGCAACGTTATCCGAAATTAAAGTCTCGTTACCAAACGAAGTAATAATTGACGTTCAAGGAGTCTAAGGATTAAGTGCTATTTCGAGCTCAGAGTCCCTTTGAATTCTAAAGGAAGATCAACGCTCGCTGTGGGTTTTCGTTAGATTCAAATCGTCTTTCAAGTGAGGTGGGGTTGAAAATGATGAAGGCTAATCAAGAACAGCACATTCCTTATGCAGTTTTCGAGAATGAAACTCAATTTCCTATACTGGATATTACTCACCCTCTTTTCAACGCAAGTATTGATGAACAGGCGTATCATTTGAACTGTCTCAAGTCAGCCCGGAGTATTGAATCATTAAAGAAGATGCCTCGCTTTATTCAGAACATATTTGTGAAAATGTCGAGTGTTGACAATTCATATCTTAGCGGCATGCGTACCCTGGTGTACAAACTTGGTCCCGAGTTAAGCCGGGGAACGCTTCTATGGTCTGGACATTACCCTCAATATCATTCATTATGACTGGAGCCAACCAGAGGAACTGTTGAAGTTGAGTTTGGAACGAGCCGGATGGATTCAGATCTGTTCATCGGAGGGCGGGCTATTTGAGTACGGTTCGGATTCAGATATCATTGAGAATCTAAACCATTTGTTTACCACCTCCCCAGCAGATGCCCGGGTCACGGGTTCCTTAATTTTCGATCGGGCGCATGTAAATCCGGGATACCTTGGATTTACAGAGTTTATTGGCGTGCAAATCCGCTATCTTGGGCTGGAGGGGTTGCAGCGAATTTTAACTAAAACCTCGTGGGTTTTGGAAGAATTCCATGAAATTGAATCGATCTATATTCTATTTTCATTGAGGAAAGCGTGACTCACGATTGCCCCTCGATCCGGTTGGCGGTTGAAGAGTATCCGACTGGCAACTGAGATGCAGAGAAGCGAGAGCAGCTGGACACATTGATTTTCCTAAGATAGAAGCGCTATCCAAGGGAGATTGATGTCATGAATACTGATACCAGTGCAGGTGAAACATCCGGACTATTTAGGATTTAATGAACAATCCATTATTTATGGAGAAGGAAGAAATAAGAAAGAAATCATCGAAGAAACAATTAAGAATCGCCAAATAATGATAAATAATTTAATGAAGCTGGAAGACAATCAATTTTCTGTAGTTTACCCAGGAGAGCGAGGATTCACTATTGGAACATACTTAACAGAATTCTTTATATCTCATGAAAGATATCATATGAAACAAATTCAAGATCTTTTGATGACGAAACAGATAATGTAAGATCTTTCAAAGTCGATCCGAAGAAGGCACTAGCTTCTTTATTGGGGAGGAACCTCAAACAATGGCACATCAGCCTTGTTCGAGGTTCTTTATTGTTTCTAAAAGAATTTCAATTACACGGGATTTGTATGCACGGGAAATCCAAGCAGCGGCATTGATTTATCGAACGTTGGAACTCTTAAATATTTCGAGTAGGGCTTCTATTAAAAAAGCCAATTTTTAATACTACATTATAATGTTATCAATTGAAATGTAAATGAAAGAAACACGTGAAAATAGGACGATTTTTTCATTAATTCCCTAAAAATTAAAAAGAATTGAGCCGATAAATGGAGAGGTTACACTTTTATGGACATCTGTCCATATTTTCTTGGCAGCTAAGAGTAACAGGAGGGCAATATGTATAAAAAGGTTAGGTCAGAAGAAGATTTGTATGAATGGCATCGAATCAAAAAGATTTCTTGGGACGAAAAAGGTTTTGACATGGAGTATGCAAAACCAAATTCAGATCAGTACCTATTCTTCATTGACGGGAAAGCAGGCGGGACTTTTGAGTTTACACCTTATGAATATGTTTCAGATTATATAAGAGGCATATTTGATGATGTATTAACGCCTAATATGAGAGTTGTTGAGACAGATAGTTTTGCTGTATTACCAGAGTTTAGAGGGAGACTAGGGCGTGAAATCATTTGCATGATGGTAGCTTACGCGGGGTGGCATGGATTTACGCACTCAATAGGACTTTCTGATCCTGGAGTGTTTCATTCTTTTAACAACAGCTATCATATTGAAGCAGAGCGCGTAGGGGAAAACTTGTTTTACAAAGGTGCCACGGCAATACCGACTGTATTCCATTTGGGAAAGGCGTATTCAAATCTATCATTGTCTCAATATTCCTGGTACACACAACCTAAAGAATTACAAGGAGACTTACTTCATGCTAAATAAAACAGAATTAGTTAGAAAGAGAAACAACTGGGTTGGTTTAGTATTTGCTCTGATTATTACATTTAACCAAGTTGTAAATTTAATCATAGGGATACCACCTTCATTTGTATTTTCAGTTCTAGGTATCATATATTTACTTATGCTACCCGTTCTATATATAGCGAATCGGCCGCGTTTTAGAGGGAAAATAGAGAGCTATGTTACTTATTATATTCTCGCAGTAATCGGTGGCTTTATGTTCTATATCAATAAATTAGATCCACATATGATTAATATAATGACGATATTCTTTTTTGTTGCTGTCATGGGGATTTATCAAAGCAAGCGCATTAATTTTTTGACTATATTTATTACTCTATCTATTGTAAGTTATTACTTTGTGACGCAAGGTGAATTCATTTTTCATTCAACGGCCTATTTAGATTTATATTTCTACTTAATAACATTTTGTTTTGTTGCTATCACAAATCTCTTGCAAGCAAGATTCAATAATACACTTCAAAAAACTGCAGATGAAAAGGCACAAGAAGCAATAAAGAGTAGGGAAGAAACGGTAGAGGTACTCAGACTTATCAATGATTCTATTAACACATTAAAAGAGTACCAAACTGAATTGAACCAAACCACCGGCAACGCAAACACGCGATCAATAGAGTTAGTATCCAGCATTGAAAATATGTTGGCTTCATTTGAGATGCTGAACAAACAGGCCTTAAACTTGCGCACCGAAATGAATGAGACTACCGATAATATCGATAATGCTACACAGTCTGTAGTTGAAATGCATACATATGTCGTTTCTACAAAAGAGGCAACTGCAGAGAGTGGAAAGTGGATTGGCTATTTGGAGAATGACCTTGTTGAATACAATAGCAACATCGAGAGTACCTCACAAATCATGGACAAATTAAATTCTGAAACTGAGGAGATTGAAAGAATACTCTCTGTTATTGGAGAATTGGCCAATCAGACAAATCTTTTGGCCCTTAATGCTGGTATTGAAGCAGCTCGAGCTGGAGAGCAAGGTAAAGGTTTTTCAGTAGTGGCCCAAGAAGTTAAAAAGCTCGCAGAACAGACTAAGGTGTCGTCGGAATCTATTACTGGTGTTCTTCTTCGAATAAGAGAGTATGTTGGGTCTGCAACAGACAAGGTTCGAAGTTCGCAAGGGGCTATATCCAAAAATCGTGATGGTATGCGTGAAGTTAAAACCATCTTCTTAGAAATCGAGCAATATATAAATAACTTCTCTGACCGAACAAAAGTCCTTCAGAACTTTATGGAGAATGTTCGAGGAATGGTGCAGGAGACTGGCGCATCGGTTGAAGAAAGTGCTGAAATTACTGAGAAGAATACTGAGAATCTTAAGGAAATACTATCACTAGTGACAACACAACAAGCGGAGATAGAAGGAATATCAGAAGGGTTTGAAGTGTTGGAAAAACAGGTATCTGCTATAGCGAGAAACTAAAACAATGAATAATTCCTCTCATGGAGATGTCAGCTTGGACTAGCTTACTCAGGAGCCCATGCAATATCTCAATGAGGGGATTTTTTGATTCAGGCTCATCTAAGGAATGAGTCTTTCATTTATCCATCCCCTCAATAATTTTCTAAATGATTCCTCTAGTATCCACAAGAGGGTACTGCTAGTAAATGAAGAAGCATGCTAGAATGAAAGGTGTGTTCAACAAGAAAATAACAGATTTTATAAGACATAACTGCTGAAGAAAGGAATCAATAAAATGAAATTAGTCCTATTTGGTGACAGCATTACTGCTAGGACGGAAGGTCATGAACGTCCCCTAATATCAATAAAACTGGAAGATAAATTAAGAGGAAATTGGGAAATCATTAACGCTGGGGTACCAGGTAACACTACGTCCGATGCTCTCGAAAGAATTGAGAAAGATGTGTTAATCTATGATCCAGATTTCGTGACGGTTTTATTCGGAGCGAACGATGCTGCATCCCACACCATGGTTCCGCTGAATGACTTTGAAAGGAACCTGACTAATATTGTAACGGCGATAACTCCTCAAAAAACGATACTTATTAGTCCAGCACCAGTTGACGAAGGATTACAGCATACGAGAACCAATGCCGTACTTAAGCAGTATGCAGAGGTCGTGAGAGCAATCAGTCTAGCAACTGGCAGTCATCATATAGATTTGTTCACAAGCATGGTCAGTCTTCAAAATTTGTCAGAAATTTTGAGAGGACTTTTGAATGATGGACTTCATTTTGGTGAGCTTGGTTATGACTATTTATCCAATCTAATAAGTGACGAGTTACTGATAATTTCTGGGAAATCATCAGCTAGCGGGATACAATAAATTAATAACACATCTTGTTGAGCAGGCTACCGCAGCCTGCTCATTTTACTAGCTTACGGACAGTTTAGTTATAAATTGTTTACTACCTTCTATATCATTTGTGAGATGCTATAATTGTAAAATATAAGTAAATGCGTGGGGTTTTTAATGAGTTATTGAATCCCAACATAGTTAATGTCACAGATTTGGATAGGGGCGTATGTAGGTTAAATGGTGGAAAAATTTTGATTTCCGTGTAATTATGAAAGTGGAGAACATTCTTCTAGCAGCCGGAGGAGCGTATATTATCCAAGATTAAGAGAATGAAGAAAAGGGGAGCATTTATGATAGCACTTAAGGAAATAGATCGTAGTAATTTTTTTGATGTCATTAAGTTGAGTGTCGCTGATGAACAAAGTGACTTTGTAGCGACAAATTTGTTTTCGCTCGCACAGGCTAAGGCATTCCCAGAGTGTGTCTGCTTGGCTATTTATCATGATGAAGTTCTAGTGGGATTTACGATGTATTGTATAGATGAAGAAGATCATGAATATTGGATTTATCGGTTAATGATAGATACTAAGTATCAATCAAAAGGTTATGGGAAGGCTGCTATGGAGCTGCTCATTGAAAGGATTAAAGAAGACATACAGCATCGGGTTATATACATAAGCTTTGAACCAGAGAATACTTGGGCAAAACAGCTATATGAAAAATTAGGATTTGAAGAAGATGGCCGAGTAATAGATGGGGAAATCGTTTATAAACTGGAGTATTAAGCAGAATCAAGAGATAGACCAATAGGGTTAGCAAGAGCGCAATTTGAAACTGTAATAATTTTTATGGGTGATTTAATGAAGTATTCAAAATTCTATTTGGACCAATTTTTCAATTCAATAAATGAATATCAGTCAAAAGTTGAATTATTAATCTTAGCAAATTCATTTATGCAAAAGACTGATAACATTAGATGGGTTATGGCGTTAAACCAATTAATGAATTGGCAATCGATGTCTGAAAGATCTGGGGTTTGGACTTACTATGAAGTGTTACAAATTGAATCGGCAAATGTGCTGATACGTATTCTTCGAGAATACGATGAAAGAATTATTTTAGAGAATTATTGTAAAGGTATAGATAGTTATCTTAATGAAGAGATAATGAACGAAGTTGATAATTGGATTGGATGTAATGAAACAGAAATCGATAGATTTATTGAACATATATTTCTAATGCATAGAGATTGGTTTTATAACTATTCGGCGGTCACTCCGTGATTCTAGGAGGTGGGGCGTCACGTTATCGGATATCTTCGTAAAGGCATATTAAAGGGGATGGCTATTTAAGATGAGTTCGAGACCAGTGATTATTGAAGATTATAATGATGCATGGCCTGTGATGTTTAATGAATTGAAAAATATATTAGGAATTAAATTAGGAGAGTTAGCTTTAACCATAGAGCATGTTGGAAGCACCTCTGTTCCTGGCCTTTCTGCCAAACCAATTCTTGATATAGATATTGTAATAGACTCTATGACATTACTTCCTCAGGTAATTGGAAAGTTGAGTGAATTAGGTTACTTTCATGAGGGTAATTTAGGGGTAGAGAACAGGGAGGCTTTTGCAAGAACTGATGACATAGTTCCCCATAATGAAGAGATGAATCAAAAACCGAAACATCATCTTTATGTCTGCAACAAGGAAAGTGATGCATTACAGAAGCACATAACATTCAGAGATATATTAAGACAACAGCCGGATTTAGTAGCCGCTTACTCATCTTTAAAGAAAGAACTCGCAGAGAGATTTACTAATAACCGTACGGCATATACGGATGGAAAAACCCATTTTGTAAATACTGTTTTGGACAAATACAAGAGTATTTTGTAGGTGACTAAACCAGGAACTTCTCATAACACCGGGTTCACATATTGGGACTACTGTGCATTGGTTGTCAGATGTATAATCATGGAAGAGGCTCAGACAACAAACGACCCAGCCTAAGATAAGAGCTATCTAAGGCTGGGTCGTTTTGTGAACACTCGAACATTATTAGATATTGCCACGAACCATAAATGAAAGGATGAAGGGGATGAAAAGATATGCCTAGAGAGACCCAACAGGGTTAACAAGGCAATCTGTCTTGCGGGACGAATCCCTTCTTGTCAATTTGAAGTAATTTCAAAAATGATCATAGCTTTTTTACTGAGGCATTATTTCCATCAAAAAGGGTTCGTAGATACCAGAACGATAGGCGAAATCATTTTAGAAGGAAAGGAAAACCAAGTCAATGAACATTAGAGGAGTAATTCTTGAAGGATATTCAAATGCTGGTAAGACATCGCTACTCAAAGCGATAAAACAATCTCAAGCACTCGATGAATCCGCGGAGTTGAGTGTCGTAATACTTGGGGAACATTACTCTCAGATTCTGAATAATGTTCAAGGCGAATTTGTTCGATTATCAAGAGGCCAGCATCTCGAACT
This sequence comes from Paenibacillus suaedae, assembly GCF_032337355.1. Lineage (NCBI taxonomy): Bacteria > Bacillati > Bacillota > Bacilli > Caryophanales > Paenibacillaceae > Paenibacillus > Paenibacillus suaedae. Next base: position 533,782 of record NZ_JAVYAA010000002.1, on the reverse strand, counting down.
TCTGCGAAATAGAGTTGGTATGCTAAAGAATCTAAATGAATGGGCAGCCTATTTAGGTCCAGGGAAAAGAAAATCAAGAGGCCTTTTCTTTATCTTAGAGCGGTTCCATCTAAATTACCGAGTCGCATTCTCGGATTCAGACGATGCAGAAATAACAAGTATAGAGCATGATTTAATCAAATTAGGAGCTAGGTGTCTATTGCTGACTATTTCCGACGATATAGTCGAGGAAAGAATAAAAAGTAGAAACCCTGAGGTTTGGATTAACAAATCAAGGGAAGAAATCGATCTGGCATGCAAAGAATTGATTGATACGCAAAATAGTCTTAGGATTCAAGCGTCTAAATCAATGGTACCGACAATCGAAATAAATACGGATAATAAAGAATGGGACAAATATGCAGGAGTAATCATGAAAGATAATGACTTCACCTAACAAAGTAGTCTCAAATACAAAGGAGAGTTAATGAATGAATCGTTGGTCTTCTTGGGACTATTCATAATGAAGAAATTAGACACCGAGTGAATTGTACATTAAACCTCTATAAGGACATTATTATTGAATTTAACCCTGAAATAATCTGTGGAGAAGTACATCCTCAGAGCTGGATGAAATATCAAAATGATAAGTCATTGAGAGGATATTGGGGTGAACCTGCTAGTGAATACTGGGATCTCATCTTTCCTTTATGTGAGCAACATAATATTGAATTTGTTCCAATCGACTGGTTTGAGTTAGATGTTTGGAACAATTTCGATCCCTTTGCTTTATGTAATGAGATTGAAAGGGAAAAGTACGAGAGGATTGAAGAAGAATGGTTTGAAAAACAACTGAAGACTCATTCTGTTGGAACAATACCGTTTAACTCGGATGTGTATGATCTCGTAACAAGAGAAAAGTATGAATGGATTAGCAACATTAATCCGAGGGCACATAACTTTAGATGGACAATTCGGAATCAGATTATGATTGAACGATTAAAAAATACGATTAAAGCAAATCCTCACAAAAAGATATTATGCATTGTCGGTGCAGACCATAATTATTGTTTTAAAGAAGAACTAGAAAATGAGCCAATTAAACTCGTTTATCCATTAATAAATGGCCAAAAGAATATATAAGAAAGGATGATCTATCATGACAATCACATTGGGTAACAAGATCGGGGAAGGAGGCTGCTCTGAGGTTTTTGATATAGGGAACAATCAAATCATTAAACTTGCCAAGGAAAATACGAGTATTGAAGGTGCAAAAAGGGAATATCTCAATAATTTCATCGCTTGGGAATGTGGTCTCCCTGTGCCTCAACCTTTTGATGTAATAGAAGTGGATGGCAGACCAGGGATTATAGTTGAACGTATTTTAGGTGAAACAATTATGGAACGTATTATTAAACAAGCTATCTATAACGAGGGAATTATTCTGGATGATATTCGACTGACAGCTCAACAATTATATAACGTACACAAAACTCTATTTGCTGGGCACGAATTGCCGAATCAAAAAAGCGTTATTAAAACGCACATTTTGAGTGTGAACTACTTAGCAGCTCATGAGAAAGAGAGCGTAATCTCATTAGTTGATTCTTTGCCAACCAGACAATGTATGTGTCATGGCGATCCGAATCCAGGGAATATAATGATTAAGATCGATGGGAAGGCTGTCTTGATAGACTGGAGTAATGCCACAGTTGGAAATCCTGAAGCTGATATAGCTGAATATATTCTTATGATTCGTTATGCAATTTTACCTCCTCATTTTCCAGAGACGATAATTCATGAATTTGAATTCATCCGAGAGAAATTAATTACTTTTTTTATGGATGAATACACAAAATTATCAGGAATTAATTATGATGATGTAGTTCCTTGGTTAACACCGATTGCTGCTAGAAAATTATCTGCAGATGCTGTATCCGATTTGGAAAAAGAGAAGCTTCTTGAAGAGATTAGAAGGACTTTAATGGAGATAAATGGGTATCTTACTAAATAAAGGTGCGATCAGCTAAGACAGTATTCACGCTGCAGAGTCATACGTCTCCTTGGCCTCCCCGAGAATTACTTTGAGCACTACATTGTTGCTTTTCAACTACTGGTTGCACACTTGATAAAAAAGGATTCGAAAAAATAGCAAGGCTATACATAGAAATAGAAGGTATTGATGGATTTATTCATTTGATCAAAGAGATACAGGTTGTTAAGGATAATAACGATTGGGCTTACTTTGAAAGTATTGCTGGAGATTTTGTTATAAAGGCTGTAATACTATCAATTTGCAAGTGATGGCTGAAGTTGCAATGAATGTGTATCACAATATATCTGCAGCGGATGACGATTGATAATAACGCCTATCAAGGTTGGTATGTCGAATAAGGTGCTGACATTCTATAACCAACGTATTTACGTCGTGATCACAAGATTTTTCTAAGAAATATAATAACAGGAGTAGAGCATATGGCTATTTATTTTCCACCATTATACTGTGGGTATGATGCCAGGTTGAAGTTAATTAAAGATCTTATTTGGAATGATTTATTTATACCTAGGGATAAGGAATGCAGAGTTGTTGATATTATCGGCTGGACGTATATTATTTGTCCATTAGGAAGTAATGGAACTATTGAACATCGAATGAAAAATAGCATTATGAGTGATTATTTTGAAATAATTGAAGATGGAATAAAACCGTGGATCGAGGAAAATAAACTTTCCATAAGTGAAAAAACACTGAAGAGTATATTAGTTAAAGATATTAAGATACATATCAATAAGAAAGAAACCATTTGTATAGAGAAAGGAAAAACATATTATTGTTTGAAAGATCAAGCATCAGATGGAAGAATATTTTGGAATCTGATTGAAGAAAAAACCTATGACAAAACGTTAAGATTAAAGAATGAAGAATTTATAGAGCATATGGAGATTCTTTAAGCAGCACTTCGAATAATACTGGATCCGGGCAACTAAGTGATCAGGAGTGATACAAGGTGAAAGAAGAATGGGAAAGATCAAGTAAGAGTAGTATGCACATCGAATATGAGACTCTTAATAGTATGATTAGCCAAGTTTTCGATGGCAAACGACTCATAAAAGCTGAACGAACACAAACGGGACTTAGTAATGGTACCTATAAAGTGGAGATTGAAGGAACTACTACACCCTACTTTTTAAGGATCTTTGCTAGAGGTTCAGACGTAGCTTCAAAAGAAAAAGCAATCGCTGAGAGATTGCGCGGCGTCGTGCCAGTTGCCGATTATATATATCTGGATGCGAGCAGAAAGCTAATTGAATATGATTGGGCAATAATAGAGTGGAAAGAGGGAGTGTTGCTGCGTGATCTTCTACAAAGAGGAGATGAACGCCAGATTGCAAAAGTTGCGGAATCTGTCGGCAGTGTACTAGCTCGTGTTCACAGTCATGCATTTGGATATCCAGGTTTTTTTGCAGGGGATCTTACCATCTCCACCCCATTTAACATGGATGAGAACGAATTTATCTCTTTTATTTCCGAAAGCTTGGATAAGGGGAAAACTGGGGAATGGCTGGGAGCGGAAGCAACGGAGAAGGTTCGATTATTCTGTGAGTCGCACCGTTCACTAATATCCGAAATTCATGAACCGCCAGTCCTCGTTCATTCGGACTTCAATGGTCTAAATCTTTTGGTGATTGAAAGGCCAGATGGGTTCGAAGTATCGGCGGTATTGGATTGGGAGTTCGCCTTCTCAGGAAGACGCTATGTTGATATCGGGAACATGCTTCGGTATGAAGACGACAATTCCTTGTTCGAACGTCATTTTATAAAGGCATACCGGGGTTCAGGTGGATTCCTGCATGAGAATTGGGTTCTATTATCTAAGCTGGAGGATTTGATTGCCTTGTGTGATTTACTGAATCGTTCGACTCCAGAAATGCCGAACAGAATCGCGGATTTAAGACAGCTTATCATACGGACGATACAGTAAATGATAATAACTTCCTTGTAAGCCGAAGTACATTGGAAATTATCGAATTGAACAGAAATAGGTGATGACAAGTGAGAAAAGCAACGGATGAAGAAGTTTCAAATCTGATAGAAACTTTTAGTGTATTGGAAGTTGAAGAAATTGAAAATCCAAATTCTTTATTTACAAACGTGGGGATTCTAGATGTGTACCCTAAATGCTTATCGATTGAAGATGCGGCCATGTTGCTTGGTGCAGAACATAATGCTAGATATGAGCATAGACTGCAATTATAGGGAGCTTTGATTTATCTTGGCCAATATATAGCAACTCAGATAATTATAATATATTCAATGAAGTAGCCAGAGATGTAAATTTATATATTAGAACTAGTTGAAGAGTTTATTAAAGGAGGGTTTAGCAGCTCGTTTTATGAGAATATTACATATTCATAAATTTAATATTATAGTACTACTCGTTTCAATGCTCGTATTATTATATGTAACTTATACTGTTGTACCTTATGCCGATAATAATGGATTTTTCAATGAGAATGAAATACCAAGGAATAAAGAAGTTTTTTTGTACGTAATATTATACTTCTCAATATTAATCAGCTATATTGTATTTGTAATTCAGATTTTTCGTAAGATTACATTCTTGATGAGTCTGAATTATCCCATAATCTTCGTTAATCTATATATTGGCCTGTTTCTAGGCTTACTAGTTATGGGTGGTGCAATATTATGGTTGATGGTATTTGCTTCTATTTTTGCACTGGTAGCACTATTCATACTTTTTGTATATGGCCTGTATAAAGATTATAAGTACATTAAGAAATATAGAGATGAACTTAATAGATACAATTGAGGGAATCGAAGATGTCTTATATAAAAGAACTGTGTAAGTAGCCGTTCACAGCCTCTTGGCGTAGTGAATGCTTGAGACGGTAAATTGTTGAAGAGATCAGAATATTAATACCTGGATGATGGATATGTATATTGTCAAAGCATCGAACCAGCGGCATCAATGGATATCAGGAATATTCAAAGAGGAACAAGAAGAATGATTTTATTGGATGGTACAAGAGAAAGGGAAATAGTTTCTTAATACAAAGAGGTATCTTGTAAGTTGATAAGTGAATATGTGGAAGATCGAACCCCTCAAATTTGAACATAATTGGAGGTCACCGTTATGACAGCAACAACATTAATTGATAGCAAGTTTTTACCTTTAATTTCATATACAGAAGAAGCGGGAAAAAAGTTTGGATCATCCGCTGCTTCGATTGTGATTATTCAGGACAACAAAGTGTTAGTAGAATGGTATGCGGGACAGCATCACTTTAAGAAGGGAGCTCTCGCCGTAGCAACTGATTCTATGTTTAACTTATATTCACTAAGAAAGACATATGTCGGACTTGCTACAGCAATCGCGGTTGTAGAAGGCAAGTTGTTCGTGGACTGTAAGGTTTCTGAAGCTCTCAAGAATACACCTGAATACGAGTTGGGCAGTACGACAATAAGAGATTTAGCAACCAAGTCAGGCGCTAAATATTTTGGGCCAAACCGTATTGAGCGTGAGGAAGTAGCTTGCGACCTCATAAGAGAACTGACGGGATGTAATATTGCGGAACTGCTTACAGAACGTATATTCAAACCGATGGAGTTAACGGATACGGAATGGGCTTCGGTACCGAAGGAGAAATTAGTTTGTGATTTTCAAGCTGGAGACGGCTATGCGTCTGTTCGAATTGAGTCCAATGAGGGTCATGAAAGAAATCTGTATTCAAGTGCGAGAGACCTGGCACAGTGGGGGAATTTACATCTTAATAGAGGTTTCATCAATCATAGTCAGTTAATACCTGCTGACGTATTCACGCTCATTGAACGATTGCGGATGGATACGGAGGATAAGAAGCGTATTTTTGGATGGTACTATCAGGATAAGTGGTATTATGCATCGGGTGCAGCAGGTTGTCACTGTGTAGTTGTGCCAGAGTTTCAAGCGGTAGCGGTTCGAATGTTCAATAGATATACGGAGGACTACACGGAAGATCAGAATTCATTTAATGAAATATTCTATAATTGCCTTCAAGGAGTCTAAACGAAATTGAGGTGTGAATCATATGCAGAAAATACGAAGAACAAAAGTGGTAGAAGGTGTAACAGTTCCAGGGATCATTAATAATGGTGGTTCTTATTTCTATATTAATGTTGATGTGTATGAGGATGGGATGTCAAATTGCTGGGAGCTTGTAGATTTGAATGGGCTTCAAGAAAAGCTTCGTTCTGATTGGTTAACTCCAACAATCCCAGAACAGGAAGAACTCTCTATACATGGTCTAGGAATGTATACCGTTCAAGAAGCCGAATGGAAATTTGATAAGCCCGCATACTACAAGCACATAGAAAGCAAAATTAGAACGATTAATCCTAACTTCGAAAATATCTATGAAATCACTTCTTGGCAAAAAGAATTGGCGGAGAAACGACGAATTACATATTCGCCTACAGCTATTAATTATTATGTTGTTCGTGAAATGTTCTATGAAACAATAACTGGCGATGAGTTCTCTATCTTCATGAAGTACGAAGATAATAATCATTTGGTAAATCTAGTTATTTACGAAAATGGGGTAGTGGTTTGCTATTTCCAGGAGAATGAACTGACTTATCGTTTAGAGGAGATTGCTGAACTTTTTAGAAATGGCACCTTCTTCACTGACTTTAATGAACCAACAAAAGTTATATTATCTGATTTAGGTGAAGTAACCTTCTCACAAGCCATCTATCCAACAAATATTGAGGATAAATATAACGAGCTGATCGATATGTATAAAAAAGCTAAAGGCGAGAAGACATCTTTAGAAGAGTGTAGAGAAGCATATTACCAATATCTAGAGGATCCGATTGAGTTTTACCGCCAAAATCTAAAAGTAAAATATGAGCTTGTACCAGAGCATGAGAGAATGTACTTAGGTGATATGGACAGTAAGGATTGGGATTATCGGAGAATCATCTACAGACCCGATGAGAAGCGTGAAGTATAATTGAACCGGTAGAGTCCCATAGTACATAGTACGGAGGCGACGTATCAAACAATTCGTACAAGGAGGTTTCATATAGGTGGATTGGTTATCCAAAGTTGAACCAATCAAATTCGATCCAGAAGAAATAATGCGAATACAAGAAATGCAATTGAAACCTTTTCGAATAGAACGGATAGAACTCGCATCCGTTGATAAAATAAGCGAGCTTGCAATACTATTTGTGGCTGGTTGCGTTTTGGGATCTGAAAGCACGATGGTTAGCCTGCCAACAAGGAATGACTGTTCAAGAACGAAAATACTAGAAGAAGTAGCTCCGCACTTTACAGATATCAAATTAATCTGGCGGGACAATCAACTTGATAACATAAATATGCAGCATATGAAGGAAGAATCGAAACAATTATTTTTGAATAGTGACGTGGAAATGATCGAAATCGTCAGAGACTTATATCGAACAACTGATTTGACCAATCCGATGCATTCATTACATCGTCCAATTCAGCATTACCATATAGATGAAGCAGCTATCGAAACATTGCAAGTGAATCATACGGAGAGTATGAAGGAGTACATATGTAGGGAGTTTATGCATGAGAATGAGGAGCTCGTATTCCTTCCTTCTGGATGGTATTTGAGCGATGCGTTAAAAGAATCTATTTTTTTGAGGTTCATTGCAGGATTTGTTCCTACGGTGCATTTATTAGCGGATCAAGACAACAAGGTAATAGCAATCGAATGCAAGAATCTAACTAATAGGTGTTGGAACATACAATCATGTAAATAAGGCGCTGAGTGATATGGATAAAGAAATGGCATATGGAGGAATTGTATTTAATACAGAAGGTAAAGTGCTCATGCGAAGCCCGAAGAATCATTGGGGTGGATATGTATGGACATTTGCAAAGGGAGGCCCGGATGTAGAAGATATGACTCCCGAAGAAACAGCAAGAAGAGAGGTGCAAGAAGAAACGGGGTATGCATGTAATATTATAGCTTCAGTTCCTGGGGAATATGAATCGGATACGTGTAGGACAAAATATTTCATGATGGAACCAACAGGCATGGTGACTGAGCATGATACTGAGACTCAAGAGGTACGCTGGGTTGATGTAGAAGAAGCATTTGAGATGATTCATCTGACAAAATCCATTAAAGGAAGAAACAGAGATAAGAGTGCTTTAGAAAGTGCAATAAGAGTAAGAGATGCTTTGAAAAGATAAAGGGATTTTTGTATCGTGATTCCCTGTGGTGAAGTGGTAGTAGGGCTACGTGTTTGGGTCTATCCTCCTTTGGATTTAGGATGTATAATCATGGAAGCAGCGCAGAGAAACAGCGCCTCAGCCTAAGATAAAAGCTATCTAGGGTTGGGGCGTTTCGCAAATTCAAACGTTTTATGAATGTATTGCTCCATAAATATACTTCGAAGGAGTGTCTTCGATGAAAATTGGATTTCTAGTCATTGATATGCAAGCCATTCACCTGCAAGACGTTGAAGAGAAAGTTGTAAACAGAGCATGCGAGTATATCAATTATGTAGCTGATATGATTCGTTCTCATGATCATGTTGTCATACATATTCAGGACATCGAAGGAATCACTGAAGCAAACACTGAAGTATATCGTACGATTCCGGAAATTGAAATTCAAGATCAGGATATCATTTTGACAAAAGAGAATCCCAATGCTTTTTGGGACACAGAACTTGAGCATATTCTCAAGAATCATGATATTGAATTCATTGTCCTGGCAGGGTATGCTGCAGAACATTGCGTATTGTTTACCTATAATGGCGCTCGTGAAAGAGGCTTTAATGCGGTGATATTACAAAATGGAATTGTAAGCAGACATCAGGATGTAATCACATCAACGTATAGAGATCGGGATATCATTTCGTACCCCGTAATTCAATATATGATCAATAAATGAAATAAGGGTATTTAATGAATCCCCCGACTTTGGACAGATTGATGGATACAACTACTCTAGGAAAAAACGGCTATTAAGAAACCTAAGAAAGACGGTAATGTTATGGCATTCTGTATTGAATTCAAATTACTTGAAATGAATGATAACAAAGCCATCTATGTGTATGGGGATTGTTCAGAGAATTTTGAGGGGATATTTGAATTAGAGTTAGAAAAGTTATTCACTGGTGAGATTCCTAGTGATACGAGCATGACACAAGTAGTGAAGGTAGTTCGACCCTGTCTAAGTGACGGAGCTTATCAGCATAAAGCAAACAGGGCATTTAGTAAGATCTATAAGCATTATAAAGAGACAGGAACCTATTTAATAGATGGTGGCTATTATGCATAGCATAGAAGTAGGAAATTACTAATTTCACAAATTAGTACATCATAAGCCTAAGGAGATCATCATTATGATTCAGAACTTATATGAGACACATTTACAAGTAAAGAACCTGGATAGAGCGATTGAATTCTATAAGAATCTAGGTCTTGAACTATCTTTACTCGATGGAGAAAGAAGAGTTGCCTTTTTTTATATCGGGAAGGATCGCCAATTGCTTGGGCTATGGGAAGTTCCGGAGAGTAATGAGGTGCAAAGAAGACATTTTGCATTCGGAACAGATGTGGAGTTATTAACAACAGCAATTGACTGGTTAAAGGAAAAAGGGATAGAGCCGATTCAAGCTTTTGGCAAAGAGCCAACGGAACCGATCGTACATACATGGATGCCAGCGGCAGCCATTTATTTCAATGATCCTGATCATAATGAACTTGAACTGATTGCATGGCTGCCAGATCAGCCCCAAGATATCGGATATGTACCTTATTTAAGTGAGTGGAATGAAATCGTGAAAGCAAGCAAGAGTAGTGGGAACTAGCTGTAGTGCAATAAAGGTTCGTTCTGGATGAACTTAGACCAGTACCTTATATAAAAATAACGCCCCAGTCCGAGATAACAGCTATCAAAGGCTGGGTCGTGTTGTATTTACAGCACCGATATAGTCAATTAAGAAGTGAGGATGCTAATGGAAATAGTAGGGGCAGAAACTAGAGAAGATATACTGAGATTAGTCGGTCACATATCTCCTCAAGCTAGAGAATTTGTGAACGAATCAACCCTCATCCTAGGGTTAATTGCTGAAACAATCCGGACGTTCTTGGCGAGAGTCGATGGTAAGGAACTTTACTTTAATGTATATGGGGAAAATGAAGAGGTCATTGCGTTTATAAGAAGCATCGGATTTCAATCGGATATGGAAGGATATCATCTCATATATACCAAGACAGGAGTACCAGATGTACCGCCGTCACAATTGATTGAAAAGCAGTTTGAACCCTCATGCTGCAAGCTTTTATTGAATTATTTGATCGGGGATACTTCCAATTACAGCTGGAAGAGGGTCAGATAACGGATTGGCATAGCTCTAATCAGGTAGAGTTCCTAAGCATGCTTCAAGATAAGACACGCAGCGATGAACTTCGTTCATTTTGGCTAGAGAATCAATTGATCGGTACTTATCTCATCCATAACAATTACATTCAAGACTTGGTAGTGAATCCGGATTACCAGAATTGTGGGTATGGCGGTGTGATATTGGCACACTGTGTTGCGCATATGAGAGCGAACAAGGGGATAGATAGTGTTTGTCTGCGTGTGGCGAAATCCAACTGGAGAGCTAAACGATTCTATGAACGAAATCACTTCGAAGAACTGGCCAGTTTTGCAGAGCATACTTACATTCCAGGTTAAGCAGAAACAATGTGCAAAGTGATAAATTCTAGCTGAGGGAGCGTGTATGATGGCGACTTGGGTTACACATTTTAGAATTGCTGAAGCATTAATCAGTAGAGATCTACCGGTATCAAAAATTGATTTTCTAGTAGGGAATATCGGCCCAGACTGTGGGCTCATTGGTGAGGATGGAAAACCTACGCCCCCGAAGGAAATTACTCATTTTATGATGAATCGAGTCATAACCGCAGAATCATTTTATGAGCAGTATCTACTAGATCCTATTGATATCTCTTCCCCCAAGGGCTCCTATTATTTAGGGTATTATTTTCACTTGGTGACGGATGAAGAGTGGATCAAACTCGCCAATCGAAAGAAAAAGGAGGAGGTATTTCAATCGATATTAAATACACCAGAGTATACTCCATTAGTTAAGAAAGATTGGTACGGCCATGACTTCGTATATCTCAAAGAGAATAAAGAGAGTATTTTTTGGACTGAATTTCAGCATATAGATGAATATCCTGAGTTTTTGAGCTTTTTCCCTGCAGGTCAAACGAGTCAGCAGATCAGAAATATAACGGAGTTTTACCATGAAAGTTCAATTGCAGAAGATCATGAGTTTATCTATCTGACACGAGAAGATATTGATGGGTTTGTGAATCATACCGTTCATTTGTTATGCGAAATTGTGAGTCAGAGGATGAATATGGGAGGCTGAATGTTATGAATAAGACATGGTCGAAGAATATGCCCGCTGTTCAATTTCGAGTGGCAAGGCCCACCCATCAATTACAGAAGATTGTTGAATTCTACTCGGAAGGTCTTGGTCTCGAAGTTGTAGGTTCATTTGTAAATCATAATGGCTACGATGGCGTAATGATCGGTCTTCCGGATGTTCACTATCATTTGGAGTTTACGCAGGAAGTACATGCAGTGCCTGTACCGCCCCCCTCTTCAGATAATTTGCTGGTGTTCTATATACCAGACGTACAGGAACGGGATGATATCGTTTCTAGATTAGTCACCATGGGCTACCCTATTGTGGAACCAGAAAATCCTTACTGGAAGCAAAATGGGATAACCATTTGTGACCCAGATGGATGGAGAATTGTGTTGCAAAATACGACAGGGCTTTCATAAGGCGGATGGAGATGAGTGATGTACTGATGATCAGATTAATTCCGACTACACGTGAGAATTGGAAAGATGCATTAAACTTGCAAGTTCAAGCACATCAAAACCATTTTGTCCCATCAGTAGCAGTGTCTTTAGCCAAGGTACATATCCGCCCAGATGGCGATGAATATCAATATCTACCATTTTGTGTGTATAATGCAGAGGGTCGATTAGTGGGCTTTGTCATGATTACGGTAGATGATACAACAACCCAATCCTATTGGCTAAATGGATTGATCATTGATAAAAATGAACAAGGTAAGGGATATGGAAAGGAAACGATCAATTCTGCAATTCGTTACATAAGAGAAAATTACTCGCAAAGCGTGTGTGTGAATCTAACAGTATGTGTAGATAATGTAGCAGCTAGAAAGCTATATGAAAAGCTCGGGTTTTGTGAGACTAGGGTTGTATATGAGGATGAGATTGTTTATCGATTTACTTTTTAATTACATCGATAGATTAATGAAGAAAACGTTGAACGAATCTAAGATGCGCTTAGAAATTGTGACGAAGTGAACAGTTAAATAGACTAGTGACATTTCGAGAGAAATGGGGCAGGAGAATGAATATACGAGTTCTTCAAGAGAGTGATGCACAGGCTTATCAGGAGCTTAGATTAATAGGGTTGCGGACAAATCCTGAAGCATTTGGTTCTACTTATGAGCGGGAAGCGAAATTCACACTGGAAACGGTAATGGAGCGAGTTAAACCGAGTAATGACAAATTTGTGATGGGTGCGTTTGATGACGAAGGAATGTTACTAGGAATAGCTGCGTTTGTACGAGAGAATGGGATGAAAACTGCCCACAAAGGAAATTTGTTCGGGATGTATGTGAGAGAAGAAATGCGTGGGAGCGGGGTTTCGAAAAACCTGCTGCTTGCCTTAATTGCGAGGGCGAGCGAAATCGATGGCGTAGAGCAGATCAATTTAACAGTGGTATCAAGCAATGAACCAGCTAAGAGGCTGTATTCCACGGTCGGATTCCAGACCTATGGCATTGAGCGCCGTGCCTTAAAATATAATGGGCAATATTTCGATGAAGACTGGATGGTCTTGCGACTTACTGGCAGTGTATGAATCGATGATCAGAAGGGCATAAATAAAAGATTTGAATGATATGATTCAAATTGATTTGCAAGTTATGGGTGGCTCCTGCTTACAGACGGTATGGCATTTCGACGAAGCTGAAGCGAAAACTTGAAGAGCTGGCACAGACAATAGATGTGAATGTGATCTACACGCATACCGAGGCGGCGCATTCCCATAGGACATTATCTATTCGCTCCACTTCAAAGGAGGATATACATGCTTGGACTGCCAACTGGTCAAGTCTTTCTCATTCCTTGGACGGAACAATGGACGATTGAATTTAAGGAAGAAGAGCGAAGAATAAGACGTGAAATCCGTGAAAGCATCGTGGCAATTCATCATATTGGTAGTACTGCCGTACGAGGATTATCTGCCAAGCCGATCATAGATATAGCTATCGAGATACCGTCATTTGATGAGGGGAATCATTGTGTTCCGGGTTTAGAGAAGCTGGGGTATTCATACAAAGGCACGGATGTACTGCCTGATCGCCATTACTTCAATAAAGGTGAGCCAAGAACACATCAAATCCATATGTATGAGAGTGGAAGTGAATATTTATATAAACAAGTAACACTTCGAGATTATTTAAATGCAAACGAAGAAGCAAGAATTGAGTATCAACTCCTGAAAGAAAGATTGGTGAAGGAGTACTCTACCAATAAGTTTGCTTATTCTGAAGCAAAGACAAATTTTATCAATACAATCATTCGGAAAGCAGAACGTACTAACAAATAGCAGCCTTGCTAACCACATCGTTGGTGATTTTTACGATTGGGAAAACAAGAGGTCAGAACTTTTTGAAAATTAGTCAGGCTTACTGAAGAAATACTAGAGTCGAAAGATGAATATAAACTGCTGCTGGCAGCAAACGGAGGTTATGAGTAAATAGCAGTCGCTGTGAAAGGTTAACGCATATTGTTTCTCATGTCGAGCAGATTTTGACTATAACTTAAATTAAAGGTGTGAAGAGCATTGTTATTGGCGATTGGCATATCTCTGTTATTGACGTTCTCTTTCATAATCGTTCAAAGCATATTAAAAGTAGTAACTCGAGTTGATGTCGAGAAATCAACAATCATTTTTTGGGGAATGACCGTAATTGTAGTATCCGTACTATCTCTATGGTATGGGGAGCAGTATATTTACAAAATACCAGAACGCGTCATGCCAGTGATGACATTATTCTTCATTGTTGCAATCGTAAATGTATTCTTGGCTCAAAGATCAGGATATCGTCCGATCGGGATTTACGATACCATTCACTTTTGTTTAACTTACCCTCTGCTTGAAGAGATGGTGTTTCGAGGTTTAGTGCTTCCGCTATTAAGCAGCAGCTTGCCCTCAAGCTCATCCTTAACCATAATGGGGTTATCTGTTACCCCTGCTGTTCTGATATCAGCCTTTCTTTTTGCAATCAGCCACCTTCAGTATTATAGGTTGTCACGCATGAGTATCCGATTTATGTTATTTGCATTCTTTGGCGGTATTTTCTTCGGCATAATCGCTGATCATACCCATTCCATATGGTTGCCTCTTATGCTGCATATCGAGTTTAATGTACTAAGTGTCTATTTTAGCAGAAGAAGAATGTCGGTAGGCAGTTGAAAAGGAGTATGATAGATGATATACCCAGAACTTGAAACGGAAAGATTGAGTATGTGGGAATTAACTTTGGAAGATGCGGATGCCGTATATAGACACTTTTCCATCCCAGAAGTTACGAGATTTATGGATATCGAGGTGTGCACGGAGTTAACAGAAGCAGAAGAGATTATTGCTTTTCATATTCATGATTCAGGTTGTCGATATGGGCTTTTTAGCAAAGAGAACAACGAACTAGTTGGGACATGTGGCTATCATTGCTGGTCTACGGTGGAACACGAAAGTAAAGCTGAAATCGGTTTTGATTTGTCGCCGAAGTACTGGGGAAGAGGACTGATGCAGGAAGCTTTGCTGCCGATTATTCGAGTGGGATTTGATATCATGAAACTAGATTATATAGAAGCGACAACGGAAGTAGATAATATTCAATCGCAGAGGCTGCTTAAGAAAATGGGATTTGATCAAGCGAGTCAATTGAAGGACAATCTCATGTACTTTACATTAAGAGCAGCTATGGATTCATCCAAGGCGTAAGCTGTTGAAGTTCACATACGATTTGAGTAATATGCAGTGAAAATAGGAGTGATCCCTGATGAATCAGTTGGATAAGCGATACCCCATTGGTAGATTTGAGCACACCGGAGAGATTTTGTCTTCGCAACGCGATCTTTGGATCAACGAGATTGAAGAGTTCCCTGTCAGACTGAAGGATGCCGTAAGAGACTTATCTGAAGAGCAGTTAGACCTGGAATATCGCGAAGGTGGATGGACAATACGCCAAGTTGTACACCATCTTGCAGATAGTCATATGAATAGTTTTATCAGATTCAAGCTTGCTCTAACGGAAGATACCCCTGAGATTAAGCCCTATTATGAAGAACGATGGGCTGAACTGCCGGACTCGGTACATACAAATATCCAATTATCGATTCAGTTGCTCGAAGCATTGCATCAGAGATGGGTTGTGTTATTGCGATCGTTATCTGAGGCTGATTTTCAAAAACAGTTTTACCACCCGGGTTCCAAAGAAGTCATTCGATTAGATTATAATGTGGGATTGTACGCTTGGCATGGCAATCATCATATTGCCCATATTACCGCGTTAAGAAAAACACAGAATATATAAGTGCACATGATGCAAGAAGATGAAACGTATCCAAGTAACTGTACTATCGGGTTATCGGGGTACGTTTTCTATTTGATAGAGGAAAATGAGAGTGAGGATCGAACATGTTATATAGGAATATAATGGGTATCGATGGCCAGTGAGTGTTGCTACTT
Source organism: Paenibacillus suaedae (assembly GCF_032337355.1). NCBI lineage: Bacteria > Bacillati > Bacillota > Bacilli > Caryophanales > Paenibacillaceae > Paenibacillus > Paenibacillus suaedae. Next base: position 517,929 of record NZ_JAVYAA010000002.1, on the reverse strand, counting down.
CATGGAGGACGAATATGGAACTGTTGGTTGTAGGTGATGTGCATGGTTCTCATCCAGACAGCGTGTTGTGGAATCGAGGGAAACTCAAGAATATTGGTAAAATGCAAATTATCGGACACACGCCTTGCGAGTCAGGGAAAGCGGAATTTGATCGTATAAGCAGCACGTTGATCGATACAGGGGCATATCGACCTGTTGGGCTTACAGCAGTCAAAGAGGATCAAGATGGCGAAATCGAAGAAATCATATTCGAACCAACGCTCTTGATTGATGTGATGAGCGAGAAAGGCTGAAGGTGTAATCATGAATAGAACTGTAATGTTTCCCGATCCATCGCTGCATCCTGAGTGGATACAACCGCATAGCCCTGAGTGGTATGCAGAGCTGAATGATATCGTAGGAGAATACCAGTATCCGTGGAAATCTACCTTTGAAGAGCCAACAGCGGAAATGATTTATGAAAAGGAGATAATGTCGCATCTCACTAGTGATTCACGGATATTAGATGTTGGATGTGGGCACGGTGAATTTACTAGACGTTGGAATCATAGAGTGAAGGAAGCTGTTGGGATCGATAATCGAGAGAATTTTATCCGACAAGCGCGGCAGCTTAATGAAAGTGAATCGGTACATTTCATGCTCGTAAATGTGGAGGATGCATTGCTGCCCTTTGGAGACAACACGTTCGACCTCGTTTATACGAAGAAGGGGCCTTGGTTATACGAGGAGGCATCTCGAATTCTAAAGCCGAATGGGATGATGATGGGTTTATATCATGGAGGGACAGATGGTGGGCTTAGAAGCCTGTTCCCTGGATTGTTTACCCCGCTATCTTATGATCCTTACGATTTGGATGATTTGGTCACGAGATATCAGTTTCAGCGAACAGCCGGATTGACCGATTTTCAGGTTCAACTGGTTGAGGAAGTAGAGTATTTGACAAGGACGGAAGATGTGCTCATAAAGAAGTGCTTTGGACAGAGGAAGGAAGTTCGTGAATATGTCTGGTCAGCTTGTCTTCGGGGCGTTGAACAGGTATTTGCAGACCATGCAACTGACAAAGGATTAAGAGTAATCAATTTTCATTATGTAGTTAAGGCAAGGAAGTCGTGATTGGTAACTTCGTTTACATGAATGGCAGGTATCATGACCAGCTGTTAGTTTGACTGACTAAAGAGGAGTCTCGAGAGCGAAGCTAGATGAAGAGTTTTATATATATCATGTGCATGGAAAATGCATGGCAAACTCTTATTTTTAATCGATTCGTGAGAATCGATTTTTTTTGTTCTATTTTGTCCCACGCAATAAAAATCGATTTACATAAAATAAAAGGAGCGATAGCGATATTGTTCAATCGCTAGGTAGTAGATTCCTATTACATGGTACGTTTTCACAATCTATCAGGAACTACTTTCCTGAGGGAGGGAAGCTGGATGTCAAATCCCAATATACCGAACATTACACCCCAAATAAGTATTACTAGAGACGATGCAATCAATTTATTGCTTATTTCAATGGCTATGGAAGAACTCTCGCTTAGTCATCTAGTGAACGCGGAGGCAGAGAAAATTCAATATGTCCTTGGGACGCTTCCTGGGTTAGAAGCTCCTGCAACGATTAGCGATGTATTGCAAACCAATGCCAGCGTTCGCAGCGTGTTGGCGGCGACGATTCAAAAGGAATTGATTATTGAGGACAAACTGGAGCAGGTACTGAATGCGGCAGCCTCACCGCCAACGGGGGGAACGGGGGCTACTGGCCCAACAGGGCCAACCGGCTTATCGCCTACCGGAGCTACCGGAAGCACTGGAGCTTCTGGAAGCACGGGGGCAACAGGCGAGACTGGTTCAGCGGGGGCATTGGGCCCGACAGGGCCAACTGGGCTGACCGGAGTAACAGGGGCAACTGGATTAACAGGTGGAACTGGAGCCACCGGGGCTGCGGGTACGGCTGGATCAACAGGCGAGACTGGCCCTACAGGGGCCATCGGAGCGACTGGTGCAGCTGGAGCAACGGGAACGACCGGGCCAACAGGTGTTACTGGAGCAACGGGCGATACGGGTGCAACAGGAGCAACAGGAGTCGCCGGTGCAACCGGAGAAACGGGAATTACCGGGCCGTGTCCGGTTTGTCCACCAGGGCCGACCGGAGCGACGGGTCCTAATGGGGTTGGCGCTACAGGAGCAACGGGAGCGGCAGGTGTGACTGGAGCAGTCGGTGCGACTGGAAGCACCGGAGCCACCGGAGTAGCTGGAGCCACCGGAGGCTTGATTACGGTGAACAACGCCGACTTTGTCACTGTCGGAACACAAACGGTAGCGGACGGCGCTCCGCTTATATTAGAAACGAATTTAACTGTAAATGGTACATTAATCACACATGTACCTTTGACACCCACAATCGTACTTGCTCCAAATCATACGTACTTCGTTGATTACGAGACGCAGGCTACGACTGCTGGAACGACAGCATCCGCGACTCTGCAATTCAATGGAATTAATGTCATCGTCACGACTGCAAGTTACGATACCGTTGCAGGTGTAATCGTAGAGCTGTCCTCACACACGATCATTCAAACTGGGGGGACTCCAGGTACGTTAGAGCTTATCAATACGTCAGGTGTGGCAACGGATTTCACGAATGTGTCGATATCGGTAATTGCTATATTGTGATTTATAGATGAGGCTCAGTATTTTCCCATATGGCGAGCACATCAGCTATGATGCTAGGTCTCTTATTATGGCACTTCATAAGGGGTGAGTGAAATGTCGCAAGCAAACATACCCAATATTACACCTACTATTTCGATTTCCAGGGATCAAATAATTCCTCTATTGCTCTCTTCGATCGCATTGGAGGAATTAGGGCTAAGTCATATTCTTAACGCTGAAGGCGAGAAAATTCAATTTGCATTGGGAACAATTCCAGGCTTGACCACAGTGCCTACAATTCCAGAACTGCTAGCGCTGAACAGCAGTACACTAGATACATTAAAAGTGGTCGTGCAGCAGGAAATTGTGTCACAGATGAAACTCGATAGAATTGTAGAGGGGCTTGTTCCCTTGCTAAGCTCTGGTGCTACGGGATCAATAGGACCCACAGGGGTTAATGGACCGACTGGTGCAACTGGGGTTACAGGTCCATCTGGAGCAACTGGGCTTACTGGCATCACAGGGCCTGTCGGTGCGACTGGAGCAACTGGAGCAACCGGTTCTTCTGGTGTAACCGGAGCAATCGGCACGATAGGTGCTACTGGGCCAACAGGTCCAACGGGAGCGACCGGAGCAACGGGCTCGATCGGAGCAACCGGCACTACAGGCGTGACAGGTGCAACTGGCTCTACTGGTCTAGCCGGATCAATCGGGCTCACTGGTAATACAGGAGCTGCAGGTCCGGTCGGTCCTACTGGCCCTACCGGTATAACAGGCAACGCCGGCCCTGTGGGACCTACAGGTGTCTGCCCTACTGGCTGCCCAACGGGAGCGACAGGGGCAACAGGAATACCGGGTTCAACCGGAGCAACGGGAGCAACGGGTGTGACCGGAGCAGTGGGTTCCACTGGAGCCACCGGAGCGACAGGGGCAACTGGGGTAACTGGGGCGATGGCGCTAGCTACGGCGAATTTCGCGAGTATCATTACACCTGGACCTGCTGGAACGTTAGGATTTTTGGAGTTCGCTACGGCAAGATTGCTGAGCGGCAGCTTAATATCGTTCACTCCGGGTTCGAGCACGATATTGCTTCAACCCGATCATACGTACTATATCGTGGCACAAGTTGATATCGATGCGAGCAACCCTTCAGGAGGACTCGATGTGATTCTGACTTTTAATGGGGAAAGCATCCTAACGATATTTATGAGTACCGTTGCGGGGGATTTCGCAACGTTAAAGGGGAGCGTTATCGTGAATGCACCATCCGGAGCACCGTCCAGCATCATGCTGTTCTCACGCTCCAACAGCAATCGAAACGTAAATATAAGCATTATTGCGCTAAATTAGCAATCTGATGATGTCAGCAAGGGAGTGAGAAATCGTGTCGCAAGCCAATATCCCTAATATTACGCCGAATATTTCTGTGTCGACGAACGAAGCGGTGAATTTGCTGTTAGCCTCAATAGCGTTAGAGGAGTTAGGACTAAGCCACATTGTTAATGCGGAGGCAGAAAAGCTCCAATTCACGCTAGGAACGCTGCCGGGATTAACTACGCCTGCTACAGTGAGTGATGTACTGGCAGTAAACGACAGTATCGTGAATACGTTGCGAGAAGCGATTAAGCTCGAATTCGTGCTTAATAACAAGCTGGAAGAGGTGCTGCAGATACCAGTCGGTACAAGAGGGCCAACCGGAGCAACCGGAGCAGCGGGCGCGACGGGTTCAACTGGCGCAACCGGAGCAACTGGTTCGACTGGGTCAATTGGAGTGCCCGGAGCGACGGGAGCAACGGGCGATACCGGAGCAGCTGGCATTGCTGGCTCGACAGGCTCAACTGGAGCTACTGGCAGTACGGGGGCGGGAGGCGCTGCAGGAGCAGCTGGTTCTACTGGGGTAACCGGAGCAACTGGACTTCCTGGCAGCACAGGCTCAACGGGGCCAACCGGAGCAACCGGAGCAACTGGCGCACAAGGTGCCGTAGGTATCACAGGTAGTACAGGCCCAACTGGCGGTACAGGCCCGATTGGAGCGACAGGCTCAACTGGGCCAACTGGAGTATGCCCTTGTGTTACTGGGCCAACCGGAGCGACTGGGGCAAGTGTGACTGGAGCAACAGGAGCTACAGGGGCGACCGGAGCAACCGGAAGTACCGGGGCAACAGGAGCGACTGGAGCAGCCGGAGTGACTGGAGCAACCGGAGTGCAGATCACGGCGAACAACGCATTCATCCGTTCTCCTGGTTCTATTCTGGTTGCGTCTGGCAGCGCAATCCCATTCGAAGAGAATTTCACGTTGAACGGCACCTCCATTACGCATACTCCTGCCTCGCCGGATATCGTGTTGGCACCGAATCAAACCTATTATATCGCCTACCGGACGAAGGCAGAGCTGCTCACAGCGGGTAACATTACCGCACATGTTGCTCTGCAATTGGACGGAACGACGATTCCAGGAACAGATTCACAGATGCAGTCCTTGCCAGGAGCTTCTCAAGCCATTACGTCATTGTTATCGAATACGATCATTAATACAGGAGCTAGTTCAAGTATTCTGACTTTAGTTAATCTTGAACCCAATGATAGAACCTTCGACCAGACGTCGATTACGATCATTAAGCTACAATAGCAGCTGGGGGCGAATAGAGATGGGAAGCAGTGCGAATTTCGGTTGTTCGGCCGGCTGTGGATCGATTCCGGTCAATGGCGCCCCTGCGATGTTATCAGTCATTGTCCAGAACGGTACCTCCATACGGCTGCAAGGAATGACAAACATTCTTCTTGATGCGAGTAAAGCGTATTTAGTCGAATATAATGCTGATTTTACCACGGCATCGAGCAACCACATCATCGCTACAGAGCTTAGATTGAACGGAAAGCTAATACCAGGGTCGCAAAGCTTCTCATTTCCTACCACAATTCCATTTGGACAAAATACGCCTACTGCGAATGCGACCGGAGGAGCTATATTCAACACTTCTTCCAGTCCGAACCCGAGTATTTTGCAGCTGATCGGCTTTTCACCAGTTGAAGCTTCTGGATCGAATTTTAGCGGCGTTAACATACGTGTGACGGAAATCGACAATTTTGCATCTGCAGGGGTGACAAGGAATAACGCTGCAATTTTTAGCTATGGCTATGAGAATGTAGGGCCGGTTTCACCGGTTCCCTTCTTAGCGGCGAAGGTGACGAATGGCAGCGGCATAACGTTCTCTACGAACAATCGGACAGTGATTGATTTGGCTCCGAATGCAACCTACTTTGCATCCTATAGCTTCATCGAGAGTCCATTAATGGCTAACTTGTCTGTCCTTGTTCAGTTGACATTGAACGGGATTCCATTGGATCAGAGCTTATCGGTCGCTCCATCATTAGCGGACGGAGTGTCCCGATCAGGTGGAGCGGGCAGCGCCGTGTTCAATACAGGGCCAGGAACTAATAAACTGCAGCTTATGAATATGAATGTACAGGAGATTAAGTTTGTCTCTGCAAATGTAAATATTATCCAAATTGATTGAACAAATTGCAAGTGCTACATCAGTAGTAGTTTTTATTACACTTGTGGGATGATTTCTGGAATAGAACAAGGTCGAGTTTAAGGGGTATGTACCCTCTGAGCTCGCCCTTGTTTTTTTTATTGCCGCATGCGTATACCTCTTATTTTTGACAGGAGATCGAGGTCGTGGAAGCGATTGGTCTCCCGCAGCAAGTATGCTCATAACGGTACACTGTTGGCGAATATTGGCAAGGCAAATATAATAGAGACAAGGATATTCGTTGATGAGAGGAGGGGAAGAATGCGCACGATAAAAATCATCTTTGTTGCGGCTATGTTCCTCGTCATTACCTCATGCACCTTTCTGAAATATGATCAGCTCTTTATTGTTCAGCAAGGCGATACAGCAGACGTTCCATTTCAGGAAAAGAAGAATGGCAGAGTTACCGTTGTTTACAATGCATCTACCGTAGATTTTGTTGTGTCGGCTAGAGGACTTCAGGCAGGGAAGGGATATAACATATCGGTAGCAGATGCCAATGGGAAAGGGGTAATGTTTGGCCCGAAAGAAAATGTAGTGATACGGCTAGGAACCATCGAAGATGAAACGATATTTAAGTCGAATGGAAAAGGGAATCTGTTTGTTTCCATGATCAATCCCGTTCGAATTGCTGAGGCCCGAGAAATGGTGCTGCAGATTAAGGCTGCAGATGGAACAGAAATCATAAAGTCCCGCCCATTTCGGTTGGAAAATTGAGTGACTACAGCTCAGGATAGTTGAGGCGGAGGATTGAAAATTGTTTGTTATGCGTAAGTTTAGACGTACGGGAGTAGGTCGGATTGCAGCGAAGTGTATATTTCAGCAATATGGCGGCGAGTGGGAACTGCATCAATTAGAGAATAACGTTCCCGCGCAGAGATTCTGGGATAAAGTTATCGACGAGATCTCTGATGGCACAGTAATGGTAAAAATGGAGAACGGAAGAAGATATCAACGCTTTGCCTGCAAGTAGTTGTACAAGTTGTGCTGGTTCGTGTTGGCTATATGACGTAGCAGAGAATACGCTTGGAATGCGGGGAACATGTGGACAAAAATCTTAGTGAGGTGGGATGTTGATGGCAGCGAACATAGTGCAGCTCATTGATTATCATGTATGGGCGAATGCTAGAATCATGAATCATCTTGCCGGATTACCTAGTGAAGCTTTTATCAAACCAGTGGATCTTGGATTCGCAACGATTGCAGCTGTAATCCATCATATGATGTCTGCTGATGCCCTCTGGTTTGCCCGGATTAGGGGAGATCGCACATCTCCTGAGGAGGGTAACCAATTTGCTTCGCTTCAGGAAGCAATTGATTACATGAATAACATATACACTCAAATGCGTGCATATGTAGGTTCGATTCCTGATCCAGAGAAGATCATGACCTACCGAACACGGAGGGGAGTAGAGGTTCACAACACGATTTCCGACATCGTGTACCAAATCGTGAATCACGGTTCTTACCATAGAGGCAACATTTCTATCATGCTAAGACTGTTGGGACACGAAGGGGTATTGACTGATTACATTGCTTACATCCATTCTAGCGAACAGATGTAGAAACGTAAACGTATGTTGATATATTAGATTGAACATTGAGGAGAGAGATATGTACAAACTTTATTCGATGGTGCAAATTCCAGGCGGAGAGGAAGATTTGCGAGATAATCGCAAAAAGCTTCAATGGAAAGTAACCATTCCACCCTTTCTTCTTGGAGCTTATCCGGTTACGAACGGGTTATATGAGGCGGTTGTTGGAGAATCGGATACCGCTGCTAATTCTTCACATTCTCATCACATGCCCGTAGTGAATATTTCGTGGAAGGACGCTGTTGTCTTTTGTAATCTACTATCACAAAGATCCGGATTGACGCCATGCTACTCGATAGGGAGCGATGGGGAGACGGTTCAATGGAATGTGGAGGCAGACGGCTATCGCTTACCGAACGAAGCAGAGTGGCAATATGCATGTAAAGCAGGGAATTCTAGCTACCAGTATGGCGAGCTGGATCAGATTGCTTGGTACAATGATAATTCACAAGGCATGCTCCATGAGGTTGGGAACAAGGAGCCGAATGCATGGGGATTGTACGATATGCTCGGCAATGTATGGGAATGGTGCTGGGATATTTATGATGAGCAGGTGTACGGCTCTTATCGAGTCTTTCGAGGTGGAAGCTGGGCTGAAGAAGCAAGAGGATGTGGAGCAACCTGCCGTCGGCGCAGCCATCCCGCATTCCGTATCGAGGATCTTGGATTCCGCCTAGCAAGGTCGTTGAACCGTTAGCACCCCTGTGTGATGCAAGCGTATGATGGCAGCTGTATTCAGCATGAATGAGAAGGAATAGCGGATTGAGCGAACATGTGGAGGTTCAAATGGGAAATTACTGGTTGCTGCTGGTGATTATTGCTTCATTATCGCATGCATTCTGGAACATCATGTTGAAGCAAAGTGAGGACAAAACGATATTTCTGTGGTCGCTACGGGTATGGTCTGTCATCTTATTTCTACCCGTTAGTATAGTGCTGTGGCCTATGGACGAACACATAACTTGGGAATGGGTACTTATGGGGCTCGGTAGTATCATGCTCCATAGCTTCTATGCCCTTATCCTCTCTAAGGCATACGAGAAGAATGACTTTACCTTAACATATCCCATAGCTAGGGGGCTAGGCCCGCTAATCGTTGTGGCAGTTGGGGTTACGCTGCTCAAAGAACCTTTTACATGGATGAGTATTGTAGGAAGTGTACTTATTTTTACAGGGATCTTTGTGTTGTACACTGGTCTTGGCCGCGGGGGACAGTCGATTCGTTCCATGTTCACTTCGCCCTATCCGCTATTAGTCGGCCTTTCCATTGCTGGTTACACCTTATTCGATAAGCTGGCGGTCTCTATCATACACCCGGTATCCTTAAATGTAATCGAAAATATGGGACAGGTGCTCTTACTAGGGAGTCTGCAAGTGAGAGGGTGGGAAAGAGTTCGTACACATTGGAAAAAATACTGGGGCAGTATGGCGATTGCAGGGGGATTAGCTGGATTATCGTATGTTCTCGTATTGATCGTTCTGACTGAAATTCCTGTTAGTTATGTAGCGCCAGTGCGAGAAACCAGCATTGTTATCGGCTCCTTCCTTGGCATTTATTTCTTGAAGGAACGATTTCAATCGCAGAAAATATGGGGGGCCGTTCTTATTTTTGCTGGTGTAGTGTGTATTGTGATGTGAGAAAGCTTATTTTCATTAATGACACGACTGGGAGGAGTTATGGAGGAAGTAATTACAACGATATACATGGTTCGTCATGGAGAATCGCCTAAGACGGAAGGAACTGAAAGATCGCGTGGCTTGACAGAGAAAGGCAAGGAAGATGCTCGTATTGTCGCGGATATCCTACAAGAAGAGGGGATAGATACGTTCGTATCTAGTCCATATTCGAGAGCAGTCCTCACTTTGGAAGGTCTGGCGAAGTCCCAAGGGAAAGAGATTCACGTCTTTGAAGATTTGAGAGAAATGGTGTTTGTCCCTGGTGATCGCATTGTAGCGAACGATGAGCTGTATCCTGTGGTCAGAAGGATGTTTGCGGATGCCGCTTATTCGCTGCCTGGAGGAGAAACGATTGCGGTTTGTCAGGAGCGGGCTATGCGTGTATTACAACAAATCGTACATACCCATAGAGGCAAAAAGATTGCGATTGGCACGCATGGAGCTATCATGACATTGATGATGGGCGGCTTCGATAGTCGATATGATGTAGATTTTCTGTTCCAGACTTCTAAGCCCGACATTTACAGAATGGAATTGAATGAGAAAGATGAGTGTATAGGTGTTCAGAGAATGTGGAAGGTTGCTGCACGTTGAGCTATGAAGTAGAGCAGTATTAACAATCACTTAATCAAAACGAGTTCCTTGAACATGTTAAAATAATATGTTGACACGGATTATCTGGAGCGATAGAATCGATTTGAACATGTTAAACAATAGAGGGGAGGTGTTTATGATGGACAAAACAAAATCTGCAATACTTCATTCCGCGCTGACCCTCTTTCTTGAAAATGGATATAAAAAAACCACAATACGGGAAATTGTAAATCACTCAGGTGTATTGATTGGCAGCATCTACTATTACTTTAAAAACAAGGATGATATATTTCGCTCATTGATTGTGGATCTTTTTAGTTTAGTTGATGAATATACAAATATATATATATCGCCTATCAATAGCCCTGTATGCAAATATGCCGTTTCCTGCACTCTGGAGTTGTATATCGTTGATATGAACGAGCGCGCTGCAGAATTAATATTTGAAGGGTATAATTCTCCTAGCATATTAGATAGTTTGGTGAAGCACGCAGCAATGCGTTCGGAAAAGATATTTGAGGAATACAACCCTGCATTTAACTCTTCCGATTATCGCCGTCTGACATTGGCTATTAAAGGTGTAACCCGCAACTTTGTCGAAAATCGGTGGAGCAATGATTCATTTTCACTGGAATCCGTTATTGATACTTTGTTGGATATTAGCCTTCGTGCATATAACGTTCCGGCGGATGAAATAGTGCAGACCAAGCAATACATAAAAAACAATGAAGAACAAATTAGGAAGGCGGCAAATGCCTTGATCCACCAAGCCTTGCCGAGCAAATAATGAGGGTCTAACTGCACATCAGCGTTATACAACGCCTTGGGCAGTTTTTTTACCATAAAATTTGAACATGTTCAACGATCGTTATTCCGAAAGGATGGCGGCTGGTCTAATGACGAAATAAAACAGATGGGCGTACATGCCGTCACTCATGCCTGAAACGATGATAATAAGAAGGGAGCAGTTGATATGAAGCTAGTAACTTTTGTCCTTAAAAATGACCCTACACAAACAGAAATCGTTGGCGCTTTGACCCAAGACGAACAGCAAATTGTTGAATTGCAAAAGGCATGTAAGATTCATACGGGCAAGCTGAGCAAGTATTTTGATAATATGATTGAATTTCTGACCGGTGCTGAGGAAGCGCGCGCTTTGGCTGCTGAATTTTTGGAAGATGCTGGTGCTGACTACAAGGTGAGTATGGAGGATGTGCAGTTATTGGCTCCGGTTCCACGGCCTCGTGTAATGCGGGACTGTGCCTGTTTTGAGGAACATCTTATTGGGTGTAATCGCCGTGGACGCCTGATGCAGGGTGAGGATCCCGCAAGTATTGACCCTGAAAGCGTTAAGCCGGATGCCGGCTGGTATGCCGAACCTCGTTTTTACAAAGTGAATGTCAATTCCATTGTCGGCCCCGGTGTGGACATCGCTTTCCCGGGCGGAGAGATGTTTAAGGACTATGAACTGGAACTGGCCTTCTATATTTGTAAGGAGGGCAAAAATATCAGCCACCACAACGCCATGGATTATGTTGGCGGCTACACCATATTTAATGATTTTTCGGCAAGAATGATTCAAATGAACGAAATGGCTCCAAATAGTTTCAATGTTGGACCCGGCATCGGCAAGGATTTTGCTAATGCAATGGGGCCTTGTATGGTGACGCCAGATGCTTTTGACTATACCGATGCAAAGATGACTGTTCGAGTGAATGGTGAGGTGCGTGGTGGCGGAAACCATGGTGCAGCTTACCACAAAATCCCTGATGTCATTGAATACATCTCAAACGCGACAACCTTATATCCTGGCGATGTCATTGCGACAGGAACGGTGGGAACAGGGGCTGGCATTGAAACAGGTATTCCATTGAAAATTGATGATGTTGTTGAATTGGAGATTGAAGGGATTGGCAAGTTAGCGAACCGGATTATTATTCCAGAGGCCACCAAACAAAGGAATAAGGGCGAGGCGTTCAAACGCTTGGTGTGCGGGCCAGTTGATGGTAAGTCATCCTTTGTTATTGACGATTATCCCGACAAATGGAGAGGCGGCGCTTCTAAGAAGCCGACGGTTGATGTCTGGAGGATAAATGAAATGCCTGCGAAAGAATCGGCTACTGCCAATGTGGATATGGGGAACCTGCCTATTGAACATGAACCACAGGCCGGCAGGGGTCAATCCATTTTCCGACATGTTCCTCTTGATATTCCGCAAGGTCCTAGATTTGAGAATTTGCCACCTAATGTTCGGAATTTGCATAGAGGGATGTGGGTGGAGGCACACAAAACCATTGGCACTAAGTATATTCCCACCGAAGAAGATATGAAAAAACATGCGTCCATGCATTGGACTGAGACAATAAATATGTTCTTCTGTGCTGATGCAGAACTCGAATTGGTATCACTTAATGATTTGGATGATGCGCCCCTGAAAACGGGGGATGCACTTGTGCAGATGGCTTGTATGCATGGTTGGACAGGCACCGGGGTTATTGGTGGTATTCTGGCTTCTGCTGACATGAGCACCCACACACAACTGATTGACAAGCCCAAGCCAGCATTGGTATCCAAACTTAACCGCTTCAAGCGATATGTAGCTGCAAACATGAAGAGCAGTGAAAAAGAAATTGGGATGTCGGATGTTGTGATAGACGACTATTCTCCGAATGAGAGTGAGATTTTCGACAAGGAGGGAAAACAGATCGGCTATGCGGGTGACATTTGGCGCATGTTAGACCCCAATGCAGATGTATCGGCAAGTGCGGATACGATTGTTGGTCCTATGGAGCCAACACCCCCAAAAAACGGCATTACTTTCCGAATGGTGGATTTGTTGCCCGGTTGCACATTTGAAACTGACGCCAGTTTCATGAGTTACTACTCGGTCATCATCGGCCAGCTGGAGGCTGTTTGTGATGAAGGCTTCGCCACGGTGCCGACTACGGGTGATTTGGTGCAGTTGAAAAACGCAAGTCTGAAACTGGTAAACACGACCGATGAAATTGTGCGCTTTGCATACTACATGATCGATACCGAATAGCCGAAAGATGTAAAAATCGTTTTTGGTCTGTTTATTATCTCCCACCGGCTAGTAATGAGGGTTACAATCCATATGCGGATGCAATTTTCCAGCATTCCACTTAGAAAATAGAGCAGCATGTGTGAGGGATGACAAGGAGCATCGCAAGTATATAAAGGATTTGTAAAACATGATCAGAGTGAAAATATTCTTGCGTGTTCCATTGCAAATATCGAACATCATTCCGTGCTCCCGGCGGGCATTACGCTCAAAAGTTTGGATGCAGAAACAGACGTATATAAGCACAAGACCGTGCTGTGGAAAGGCTTCGATCACGATGGCCCAGTTCCCATAGATGATGTAACCATACAGAAGCAGAAAGCGATGCTGTCTGCAACTCATATGAACCCATCCTTGCATATTGTTGCCGTTAATGAGGACGGGGAATTTGTGGCTTATTGCGGATTATGGTATAGTCCCCAAACCGATTATGCGTATGTCGAACCAGTAGTCACTATTCCGAGTTATCGGGGGAAGGGGCTTGGTGCTGCGGTTGTAGTAGAAGCGCTAAAGCGCAGCAGTGTATTAGGAGCGAACAAAGCGTATGTCATTTCGGATCATCCCTTTTACAAGGCGATAGGATTTGTCCAGCATTCACGGTACTCCTTCTATTGGCACAAAGACTAACGGACAGCGATACGTAATCGTTTCATGCGGGTTTAGCAGTACAGATGAATGGGCTGGGCATATCATACATATTCATGACATGAAGGGAAGGGTTGCGGTTTCTAGGACGGAGAACAGATGCGGTGAGCAGTGATTATCATTGTGTGCTACAACGACAGTAAGGAGATCGCATTGAAAAAATATATGGGAATCGGTAGGAAAGAAGGATAACGATGATTACAATAAGGTCAATTACGGAAAATGATTTGCTGGCATTAAGCCGGCTCTATCAAGAGCTAATGGGGCAGCAGACGAACCAAGCGAAGCTGGAGCAGGTATACCGAACGATTCAGCATAATGAACAATACATCATTCTGGGAGCATTTGACGAGGAGCAGTTAGTAGGTTCCTTGATGGGCATTATTTGTCATGATCTTGTGGGAGATTGTAAGCCATTCATGGTAATTGAGAATGTGATTGTATCCCCATTGGTTCGCAGACAAGGTGTCGGTAAGAAGCTGATGCAGGAAATTGAAAATATGGCAAGACAGCGTGATTGTTACTACATCATCTTTGTATCTGGCGAGCAGCGCAAAGAGGCGCATCAATTCTATGAACGGCTCGGCTTCAAGGATGAGAAGGTAGAAGGGTATCGAAAGCATCTAACTTAGAGCGCTGATATCGTACATGAGAGAATGTTTTGGCAAATAAAGTGCGTTATTGTTACGATCTCACAAGGTAAGAGGAAGAAGCGACTCATGGTTGACTATCTGAAGATTGATATTCACGTATTAATCATGAAACAGGAGTGATCTGGTATGGGTATAGCTATGTTTTTTTTCTTTTTTATCTTTTGTCTTCTACATAGGAGCATTTGTCATCTCAATCTATTGTCTTGTTCTCTTTATTAAGCTAGCACGGCGGGGAATCAGAGCATTGGATCTGTACATTCAGGAAAAGGAAAACGGGATCGAATGAAAGGACAAATGAGTCCGCGAAGAGAATGGTGATGGGATTGCAAAACACAGCAGCTCTATATGGTGGAACAGAGCGGAAAGGAGCGATTCACAGATGAATGCATCACCTAGGCATACACTTGTTGCAGCCGTGATTGTAAGGAACAGCAATCATGACATTTTGCTCATTCGTGGTGCGAAGCGGGGATGGGAGATTCCAGCTGGACGGGTGGAAGAAGGGGAATCTATTACAGCTGCAGCCGTTCGCGAAGCTAGGGAAGAAACAGGCATCGACATTGAGATCATCAAGTACTGTGGACTATTTCAACATGTAAGGGATTCCGTGTGCACAGCGCTGTTTATCGCGAAGCCTATTGGAGGAATGCCCCAAATGTCCGAGGAAAGTGACGAGGTCGGTTACTATTCTGTAGAGGAAGCGCGAAGCAAGATCACTTGGCCAGGGTTTCGAGAACAGATTGATCTCTGCTTGAATCAAGAGGAGCCATTCATGATATAGTTTCATCGTTGATATTGAATTGATATGCATACCGATTCCTACGCACCATTTTACATCACGAAATGAGCAGGCGTATGAATGGAAAAATAAATTGGCTAAGAGAGAGGATTGATTCAACATGACAACTTATCATTTCCACCCAATGACGAAGGAGCAGGCATCTATCATTTGTACATGGAAATATGAGGGTATCTATTCCTTGTACAGTATGGATGGGGATGACGAGTCCATCAATGAGATGCTAGAAGAAGAATTCTATTATACCGTCGATGACGAGAATGAACTAATCGGCTACATCTGTATTGGCAACTCTGCCCGTGTTCCGGGAGGCTATGCGGCTGGTATCTATGAAGATGAGCAAGCAATTGATATCGGACTCGGACTTCGACCCGACTATACAGGGCGGGGAAAAGGGGGGGAGTTCCTAGCTCAGGTTATGGACTACATTCGGAAGCTGAATCGAGGAGAGAAGATTCAATTGGTTGTCGCTGCCTTCAACGAAAGAGCGATTAAAGTGTATGAGCGTACTGGGTTTGTTAGGGGAATCTCGTTCACAAGTAAAATAGGGGAGCAGGACACTGAATTTGTAGTGATGAGATATTCTCTTGCATAGTAAAGCCAAATAGAGCGAGTGAAGGAATGATACAGCTTTTATGATTGAAGATTCGCTGCATGTCAACTGGCAATAGAATCGCAACTGGAGGGGATGCAATGCAAGCTACAGTGGTTACACTACAGGCCATGCAACTTATAGGATATCAGATTGAGGCCACGATAGAGGAGTTCGAATCGGGTCTTGGCAGGCGTACCTCTCAAAAGCTAGTGACACAAAAAGATGAAATTCAATATCGCAACAATGATGATGTGCTTATGGTGCAGATCTATCCTGAGAAATCCGACTTTGATCCACTCAAGGATCGGTTTATTCAAATTTTTGGATATGAAGTGGCGAGTCTGGGAACGATTCCTCCGCAAATGATAAGCCATAACATCCCTGAGAGTAAGTATGTGACTTGCACACACTATGGTCTCGAATCCGAATTAAGTCGGACGTATGAGTTCTTATATGGCGAATGGATGCGTGAGACAGGCAATGCAGCGCGCTTCTATGATTTTGAGAAATGGGATGAACGTTACAAGCCTAACAGTCAGGACAATGAAATTGATATCTTTATCGCATTGGTATGATCTGTTCCTTCGCAGATTCGCCATCTGCTTCGTGAAAATGGTATAGTAGAGATACTAATCTATTCGACGAAAAGGAATGCTGACAGATGAACTATAAAATGATCGTACTTGATTTGGATGATACATTGCTGCGTGATGATCGGACGATATCCCCGCGCACGAAGCAAGCGCTTCTTGATGCGCAAGCCGCCGGGGTGAAGGTAGTGCTGGCCTCAGGGCGACCAACCTATGCCATGATCGCCATTGCAGAGGAATTGGAGCTGGATCGATTCGGCAGCTTTATTTTATCGTTTAACGGTGCCAAGATTACGAATTTCTCGACGAAAGAAGAACTGTTCAGCAGTACACTGCCAGTAGAAACGGTTCGTGATATATACGCGCTTAGCCAGCAAGAGGAAATGTCTGTCTTGACCTATGTGGGCGATGATATTGTAACGGAAGCTTGCAATGAATTCGTAGAGAAGGAATCCGAAATTACTGGCATGCCGATCTTGGAAGTGGATAGCTTCGTAGATGCAGTCCAACAGCCTGTTGTAAAGGTGTTGATGGTCGGGAATGCGGACAAGCTTGCCATTATCGAGAAGAAACTGCAGAAGCAGCTGGAGGGGCAATTAAGTGTCATGCGCTCTAAACCGTTCTTCTTGGAATTCACCGAGCATGGTGTGGACAAGGGCACGAGCCTTCATGAGCTGATTCACAAATTAGGAATTCGGCAGGAGGAAGTCATTGCAATGGGTGACAGTTATAACGATGTTGCCATGATTAAGTTTGCTGGTCTCGGTGTAGCCATGGGAAATGCTCCGGCAGATATTCAAGCGTTAGCGGATTATGTAACGGATACGAATATGAACGATGGCGTCGCCAAGGTTGTTGAGAAGTATGTGCTTGGCGAGCTTGTTGCGAAGTAAGGGTCAGCGTATCGGAGGAGAACCGTGTGGGGTTCTCCTTTTTTTATCGTGGTTAAACTAAAAACTGTGATTTTGGTTCTGGTGGTAATTATGGTACCATTCATAAGATAGATTCGGTTACGATTGCCGTGCCAACAAGGAGTAAGTTATAGATGATGGGCACGGTCACTATGACATATAGAGAGCAGGGTTGCAAGGAATGGAAGATAGACAACAACGATACCGCTTTAGCGAAGCACCAATATGGGATTTGCAGCGTGCATACTATGAACGCAAAGGGCTCAAGGCATGGAATAATGATCAAGTCCCCCAATACATCACAAGCAATCCGATGATTGCTACTGGATATGCGGACATTATATTCGGTTTTCTTCGGGATCGGGCTGAACGAGGAGAGCGCTCGGAACCCGTTTTCATTATGGAACTGGGAGCGGGAGCAGGAAGGCTTGCCTTTCATATTCTTCACAAGCTGTGTGAACTTCGTGATGATGCAGGAATCTCGCTGCCCCCATTCCGGTATGTAATGACGGATTTGGCTGCCAAGAATGTGGAAGGATGGCGGGAGCATCCTCAATTGAAGCGCTTCGTGGAACAGGGGATACTCGACTTTGCCGCATTCGACGCAGTTCATGATAAGGAACTGAATCTCACTATTGCTCAAGAAACGATTCGTCCAGGCGATTTGACACAGCCGCTGCTTATTTTGGCGAACTATTTCTTTGACAGTATCCCGCAAGAGCTGATTTATGTAGGAAATGGCGAGATCTATGAATGTGATGTTCTTGTTGAGTTCAAGGAAGAGGACGATGCTGCTCAAGTAGATCCGCTTAGAAATATGACGCTGACCTATGAGCATCGTCGTGCTCCGGCATATGAAGATGACGCCTATCCCTATCGAGAAGTAATCGCGCTGTACCAGCAGGAGCTTGAGGATTCTCATGTCTTGTTCCCAGAGGTAGGATTGAGATGCTTGGATAGACTAAATAAGTTGTCCCAGCAGGGATTTGTATTGCTTACTGCGGATAAAGGCGATCATAGACTGGATAACTGGAAGTTTAATGATCCGCCTGAAATTGTTCACCACGGGGGCAGCTTCTCACTGACAGCGAACTATCATGCGTTCCAGTATGCATTTGAGCAGAGAGGCGGTCTGGCACTGTTCCCTCCGAACCATTATAAGGATATTAATGTCGGTTGTATCTTTATGCTGGAGGATCCCCACAATTATGTGAATACCCGATTAGCGTATCGCCAAGGAATTGAACGATTTGGGCCGGATGATTTCTTCAGTCTGAAGGTGTGGGTGGATCGGCATCTGGATACGATGGACTTGCAGCATATTTTAGCCTTCTGGAGACTAGGCGGCTATGACGCAGAATTCTTCATACAGAGCGCGAAGCAAATTTCAAGCTTGCTCCCTGATGCAAATGATGAGGAGATGCTCGATATTCAGCAGGGTATTCACATCATGTGGTCCGCTTTTTATTTCATGGAACAGAAGTATGACGTGGCTCTGGATTCAGGACTGATCCTCTTTGAAATGGGGATGTATGAGGATGCGAAGCAGTTCTTGGAGACGTCTGTAGCAAGTGATGATGATCCTGTTGCGACTGTAATATTCTGCTTGGCGATTTGCTGCTATGAGCTCGGTCAGGAGGACACAGCGCTGAAGTACACTCGCGAAGCACTGGTACTGGAGCCAGATCATGAAGAAGCTCTGGAACTGCTGAGATGCTTCGAGTAAGGAAAGCTTGCTTCATGAATAGAGTATACGTAAGGTGAAGTAGCAGTGCATGATAGTAAGATGGGAAGAATTCCATGTACCATTTGAGGATAAAGGGAAAACGTTTATGATGAGCCGGATCAGTCGCTCCGTTGGAGGAGTGGACTGATCCGGTTATTTGGTTAGGACTTCTAGTAAGCGATTGCATATCGAGTGTATAATATTGTTAATTCGATAGAGAGGCAAGGGTGGTCACCGATGAACATATCTAACATTTCCAATGAAGAATATGAGTTAAGTGGATTAACGTTTAAGGGTCTTATGAATCAGCAGTATTGTGTGTTTGATTTTGAAGGAACCGGCATCGACCATCATCTCGACCATATTACTCAAATAGGTGCATTGAAGATGGATGCAAGGGGGATTCAGGAGGAGGAACCCTTTGTAACACTTGTGCGTTCGCCGAAGCCAATCCCTGAGCATATTGCAGAACTTACGGGAATCACGAATGAGGCGATTCATGAAGCGCCAGATTTTGCTCAGGTCTATGAGGCATTTACGCAGTTCATTGGCGAACGAATTCTCGTGACGCAGGCGGGTTATGAATACGATATTCCTCTGTTGCGCAAGGAATGTGAACTAGCCGGATTACCGATGATTAACAATGTCGTATTGGATACGAAGGCCATGTTCACGAACATTCATGCAGAGCTTGCCGATATCCCCTCAACTGATTTCCTCATCCAGTACTATCAGATTGACGATACGGACATAGCCAGACATGATGCAGTGGGAGACAGCGTTCTAATCAGTCGACTCTTCGTAAAGATTCTTGAAGAGTATAAGGAACGAGGACTGGATGATTTGATTATAGAAGATGCTCTGCGAGTGAAGAGGTTTAGGAGACCGTATTAAGGTCACTAGGGTTATATACATATCTATCATTGAGTAGTAAATTGCTGCATACGAGAAAGAGGAGATTGTAAGTATGTCCAAGGTTAAGTTGACGAATATGTGCATGATCTATAATCCTGACACAAATCAGGTGTTGGTGCAGGAACGTGTGAAATCGTGGAAAGGCCTTTCGTTTCCAGGAGGACATGTGGAAGAAGGCGAGAGTCTGGTAGATTCCACGATTCGAGAAGTGAGAGAAGAGACAGGACTTACGGTATCCGACTTGAAACTATGTGGAATCGTCTATTGGTACAACAATGAAACAGGCGATAAATACTTCGTCTTCAGCTATCGGACGAGTGTGTATGAAGGACAACTGATAGAGCGGACGGAGGAAGGCCCTATATATTGGGTGGACAAGGATGAACTGCCGAATTTGCCGCTGTCAGAAGGGTTGAAGGAGAGGCTCCCGATGTTTTGGGATGATAACCTCTCTGAGGCATTCGGGGTGTGGAATGAGCAGGATGCAGGAGTATTGAAGCTGCGATAAGAAGCTGCGATAAAGCAGATTCGAGCGAATCGTTGATAGCAGGTGCAGCCCGGTTAGATATTGCAGAACTTGTCAATGAATAGGATTGAACCTGATAAGAGTTAACAGGGTAGTCAGTCTCTGCAGAAATGATTTATTTATTGGTGTGCGGGTGTGTTATGACGAATCTGTGGGATGGGTATGCATAAAGGAGGCGGTAGAATGATTTACGTAGTTCGGCATGGTCAAACGGATGCTAATAAACATGGAAGAATTCAGGGGAGAATGGGACTCCCGTTAAATGAAATTGGGGTGAGACAAGCGGAAGAGCTGCGAGACATTCTTCAACCGATTACATTTGATTACGTATTCTCCTCGCCGCAAGAGAGAGCTGTGCAGACCGCAGAGATTGCGACAGGGATAAATCCCACAATTGATTCAAGACTGGATGTGTATGATTTAGGGGAAGCCGATGGTCTGCTAAAGAATGAGGTAAAGCTGCTAGGGGGGATTCCTGATCCCAATGTATATGGAGGAGTCGAAGAACCACGCAGTTATGCGAAGAGGGTATTTGCATTCATGAATGAGCTGATGGAGGACGAAAGTCTCCAAGAAGTGAATATTCTAATTGCTGGTCATCGCTGTACGACTGGATGCATTGGCGCGTATTACAATGGGGTGCCTGATGATTGGAACATCTTGAAATATTCATCTGGTAATGGAGAGTACAAGATATATCCGTTTCAGGCTAAGCGGAAGGTGCAGATATAAATGAACGCGCAGCCCATACTTGTTAAGGGCTGCCGTCACTTGAAGCAAGCGATGTTGAGAACAAACCATTTATGTCGATTGGAACGGACATCATATGAAGCTGACGTGGATTCCTTATGAAGAAGCACCGGATATTACGAAGTTCATCCGTTCTCTAGAGAGAATGAAACGACAACACGAATCTGGGTGAGCCGACCGAAGTTCCCTTCGCCATTCAGGAGTATGAATGAGCCTTGCTCGTGCTTCAAGAGGCTCTAGCAATTGATGCGTCTGTAAACTGAATAATAAGCATCAAAACGTGATCAAGAACATAATCAAGGACGTAATCTAGAACGTGATCAAGAACTTTATTAAGCATGTAATCGAACCCAAGCGTTGCGCAGTCTGCAAGATTGCAAATGCTTGGGTTTAATCATGTAAGCAGCTCCCAATCGCTTATTGCGGGACTGATTAGTATTTCATTCATTGGATTAGCGATGTACACCATGACCTCAACGATCCAGCTGTACTTTATTGATCTGGCTAATCAACAATTTCCGTCTGCTAAAGATTTCGCATCATCGTTAGCTCCCGTATCTGTGAATGTCGGGATCGCAATCGGATCGGCATTGGGTGGCTTCGTTTCGACGAACATGAAGCTTATCGATGTCTCATGGGTTGGCGGAATTGTTGCAATCGCTGCCTCACTTCTCGCCTTTATTAGCTACTCGCTTGATCATAAAGCGTTATCGATGCGTGCGAAAAGCCTTCCTGTGCAGGGCCATTGTGATTCAAAATGTTAATGAAATGAATCGGCTGAAGGTTATTTTCATAACTAGTCAATAAAATAAGGACTATCCACAGAAGCGGGATTTGTAATCCTAACGCTTGAGGGGTAGTCCCTTTCGAATTTTACTAATTTTCAATTATAGGAATCGCGTAGGATGTTGAACGTTCGATCTCTTGTTGTTGTCGAACATGATGATCGATATCGAAACAACTGCCATTACAACAGCAGTGATGATCGCTGCCATTACGGATGATTTTACGATAAATACATTCGCTAAGGCGTTGGAACAGCTATGGAATAACACACAGAGCCAGACGCTATTGCTTATCTTTCGAATACATGCCAATGCGAAGCTTAGACCGATGATTTGAAAAGTAAATACAAGAAAACTTTTTCCGTATTGTCCTGTTCCTACGATAAAAAAGAGTGGCAAATGCCATACCGCCCAGATCACACTAGTTACAAGCGTTGCAGGAATAAAGGACATCCTCTTCTCGAGTGCGGGCTGCAAAATATATCTCCATCCGGCTTCTTCCAAGCCACCTCCAATCACCATCGCAGGTATCAAAAGCATGACATAATACCAAGGCATCACGATATCAACATCTGAAAGAAATCCTCGAATACCGAAATGGAGAAGCAAAAATAATGGCAGCAGTAAATACAACTTTAGACTATGCTTAACGTCAAAAAGATTGCGCAGCCATTCTCTCAAGGAAGAGACTTGCCCGTCTCGTTTTAAAACATAATACGAGACGATCGTAGGAGACCATCCTCCGATAAGAATAAATAGATACATCCACGAAGCTGTTTTGGTCGTGAACCCCGAGTAACCGAGAGCAATTGCGAGTCCGCCTGCAAGTGCCATCAGCATATAGGTGAAGAGAACAAACTTTACGTATGTCTCACTGCCTTTTATTCTGGTAGGTAACACATCATCCCTCCGTAGTCATTCATTCGAATTGTCCAAAATCAATTGCATTTGTTGAAATAGGAAAAATTTGCGCACTTAATCAAGTATATGAATATCTATCAATATTTCAAGGTCTATCTGCAAGTGTGCGCAGAAGGAGATTTAGAATAAGGGTCGAATGGAAGAAGATAGAATAAGGAAGCTGGTAAGCTGGAATCCTCTCATCAAGAGTAGAAAGGTAGAAATGAAATGACTGAAATCAATGAAATATTGAAACAGCTAAAAGCGGTTGGTGTGCATCATCTGAAAAGCGATGCTGCTGTCATGCTGGAAATGTTACATGACACACAGGATGGTGCTACAATCGATACTCTGATCAATAAGCTATTGTCTAGCATGACAAGCAATAAACTGCAATCCATATTGCTTGAATGTCCTCACACTTTATTACATGAGCTGCCCATCGTTAAGCAAAAAATGAGCGTCATTGGTGAACGAGCGATGTATACTAGGGAACTTAGAGAACAGTTAGGCATATCTATTCCCGCCTATGAAGTTTGGTCCATAACTGAACCTAAGGCTATCGCTTTTCTCGCTGAAGTCATGAATAAGAGTAAGTACGATGCAGCAAAATACCTTGATACTATGAAGATTGAATTGGCATCTCAAGTAGATAACATGTATACCGTTTACATGTTCAATAACGAGCCCGTAGGCGTCGTGTTTCCTCATATCGAACCAGATACGAATCAAGAAGGACGCCTATTTTGGATAGGCTTTCATCCTGCGTATAAAGGGAAGGGATTGGGGAGAGGGTTACATACAATCGGGCTGTATCGCTTGCAGCATGACTTTCAAGCAAAATCGTATCTCGGGGCAACGGAAATCGAAAATGCTCCGATGCGAAAGATTATGGAAGCCAATGGATGCGTGCAGCAAGCAACGGTGGTCTCGCTGAAGTATTCCATTGCATAACTCAAAGCGAGAAGGTGGAAATAAATATGATTCTCGAAATGGCCGCTTTACATATCATTCCGGGGCAAGACTCAGCGTTTGAGCAAAGCTTTAAACAGGCTTCCAAGATCATCTCTCGTATGAAGGGATACATCGATCATGAGCTGCAGAAGTGTATGGAGCAAGAGAATAAATATATATTGCTAGTCAGATGGGAGACGCTTGAGGATCATACGGTCGGATTTAGAGGCTCTGAGGAATATCAGGAATGGAAGTCTCTCTTGCATCATTATTATGATCCATTCCCGGTAGTCGAGCATTACGAGAAGATCGAGCTCGGATAACGTTTACGCACATTGAGAATAAAGAACAGGCCTTTCGGAATATATATGCTTCACTAAAACTCGGCGGATATTTGATTTTGTCGGTAAGCAAGGATTCGGAATGGTTTGAGTTCAACGATAGGAAATTGCAGCTCTATCCTGCTAGCGTTGATACGTACAGGCAGTTGTATGAGCAGACAGGGTTCCTACTAGAGATGGTAGAAGAGACAGAGAGCAAGTATGCAACTATAATGAAGGGCAAGAAGATATAGAAAGGAATGGACGAACATGACCGCATACGCTGTAAAGCTAGCCACAATCGAAGATTTGCATGAGCTTGCGGAGATATTTAATTTGTATCGCGTTTTCTATGGTCAGGACTCAAATGTAGAGCAAGCCAGTCGTTTTTTATTCGAGCGGTTTGAGCATCGGGAATCGGTTGTTTTTATAGCCCGAGATCATGATACGAAGGAAATAGCTGGTTTCACGCAATTATATCCCTCCTTCTCATCGATTTCGATGGAGAGAACTTATATTCTGAATGATCTATTTGTGCGGTCTGAACATCGGAAGCAAGGGATTGGACAACTCCTGTTGAAGGCAGCGGAGAAGTATGCACAACAGATGTATGCCAAAGGACTTGGACTGTCGACAGCCATTGATAATGAACAGGCACAGAGATTGTATGAGCGTAATGGGTTCGAGAGAGATGAAGAGTATTTTCATTATTTTCTGCGAGTTAGGAAATAAAGGGAAAGCGAACAGATCGCGGCCTAGAATGAACAGGGGTTCCACCAAATAAAATGGCTGTATGACATAAAGATCAGCAAGACTCAAACGGAGTTAGTCTTTAATGAAGAGAGGGATGTCGGTGAATAGGAAAGAAGAAGTTGCTTCTATTGAGGAATATGTGAGAGCTTATAATTCATTCGATATAGAAGGGATAGTCGAGCTGCTGCATCCAGACATCGTATTCCGGAATGTTGCCAATGGAGAAGTAACCGTAGAGACACATGGAATCGAACCCTTCCAACAGCTCGCGCAACAATCAGCGGGATTATTTTCGAGTCGCCGACAAACCATTTTACAGTATATAGAGAGTGATGGCAGCATTGAAATAGAGATTGACTACGAAGGCACCTTGGCTCTTGATCTTCCGAACGGATTGAAGGCTGGAGATAAGATTCAGCTAACAGGGAAAACCATTTTTACATTCACAAACGGGAAAATATCAAGTATTGAAGATCATAGTTGACGATGGTATACGGGGAATTAATCGCATATATCTTTGAAAAAGTCGTCTCTTTCAAGTTGTGCTGTGTAAACGTGCAGCCGATTTCGGAAAGGCGGCTTTTATGTGTGTAAGTCAAAAAAATGCATATAGGGGTCAGAATTATATCCTGCGCCAAGGCATGTTCTCTCCTATAGTAGAAGAAATCAATATGCTTAGTAATCAGTGACGGAGGTTGGCGTACATGAGGCAGAAATGCTTTATGTGTGCTGATCTATTTCTCATTGGGCAAAATTATGCACAATGAAGTCAAAATAAGACACACACTCCTTTTGGTCGGATCGCTTATAGTTGAGCTATCTATTCATGATAACGCTTACAAATAAATCATCAAACCATTGGGAGGAAATACATAATGAAACAATGGCCACATCGCGTTATTCGTGTCACGTTAGCGGTGTTCTTGCTGTGCTCTCTTATTCCCGTTATGGGACTGCCAAATGCTAGAGCGGAAGCAGGCAATCTGCTTAACGGCAGCTTTGAAGCGGGACAGCCTCCAGGGGGACCTTGGAGCGCATTGCAGCCCAGCTACTGGAGTGAGTGGGTTCCATCCGGAAAGCCGATCCTGTCCTTAGATTCGGATATCTATTATGAAGGGGAGCGGTCGCTTACTATCAGCAGTGCTGAATCTGCGCGGGCAGACGTTCTGCAAACCGTTGACGTAACGCCAGGCGAATCGTACACACTTACGGGGTGGCTGCGGACTAAGGACTTGCAGTCGAGTGTTACTTACGGCGGAGCCTTTATTCGCACGCAATATTTGAACAGCTCGAATGATAAAATCAGTTCGGGTCCATCTTCATCGCCGCTGCTCGGAACGCATGATTGGACGGAGCAGCGTTTGGAGCTGTCCATTCCGCAGCAGGCAACCCGCTTGAAGGTGGAGCTGTTCTATGAGAGTGCGGCTGGGGAGGCATGGTATGATGCGATTCACCTAAGCAATAACGGCAGCGAAGCTGCCAATCCTCCAGCAGATGCAGCACAATTCAAGGCTGTGCGCGACAAGCGCATTCAGCAATTGACCGGCAATGCCAGTTATCATTCGGCGGATTCGGATATGAACGCGGCGATTGCTTCTTTAGTGGAGAATGTAAGCAATGGCAGCGGCACTGGATTCTGGAATACGATGAACAAGCAGGCAGATCGCAGCTCGCTATGGAGTGATCTGTCCAGCCGCACCGAATCGTCTCATGTAACGGGCGCATTTCAACGCCTGCGGCAAATGGCGCTGGCATACGCGACACAAGGCTCATCGCTGTATCACGATCCGCAGCTGCGAGCCGATCTCATAAGCGGACTCGATTGGATGTATGCCAATCGCTACAATGAGCGTGTCGCTCCTTATAAAAACTGGTGGGATTGGGAGATCGGCTCTCCACAATATTTGAACGATATTACGGTGTTGCTGTTCGATGATCTGTCTGCCGCTCAAATCAACAGCTACAATCGCGCGATTGATGCGTTTGTCCCAGACCCGACAAGAAGAACGGTGCAGCCCAGCCTTATCGAAACGGGCGCTAACCTAGTAGACAAGGCCTTCGTTGTGATCCTAAGAGGAGCGACGGGTGCTTCGGATGCGAAGCTGATGCAAGGCCGAGACGCGATAAATCCGGTATTCCCATATGTAACTCGGGGGGACGGTTTCTATGCGGATGGCTCATTCGTGCAGCACGATGTCATTGCATATACAGGCAGCTATGGGACGGTATTGCTGGATCGGCTGTCCGAGATGCTCTATTTGCTGAATGGATCGCCATGGCAGGTTATCGATCCGCAGGCGGCGAACATATTCCGCTGGATTGAGAATTCCTTCGAGCCGCTTATATACAAGGGCGCTATGATGGATATGGTACGCGGCCGTGCAATATCCCGCGAACTGTCGACCGATCACACTGCCGGCCGCGGCGCGATCAAGAGCATCCTGCGGCTGTCCGAGGCCGCTCCTGCTGCGGAGTCTACTCGCATGAAGTCTGCCGTCAAGGCATGGCTTCAGCAGGATGTCTCCTTCGACAATTACTATGTTGGCCTAGGAACATACGATATCGCTTTAATGAAGAACCTGCTGCAAGATTCCTCCATTTCACCAGCGGAAGATCTGGTCAAGCATCAGGTTTTTGCGGGCATGGATAGAGTCATTCATTTGCGGCCAGACTTTGGCTTCGGTATCAGTATGTCTTCCAAGCGAATAGCGAGCTATGAGTACGGCAATGGAGAGAACAAGAAAGCATGGCATACGGGGAACGGTATGACCTACTTATATAATGATGACATTACCCAATACAGCGACGGTTACTGGGCTACTGCAGACATGCTGCGATTGCCGGGCACGACCACAGACGGTTCATCCAGTGCCTTGCGCGACTGGAAATATTACCTTAGTTCGAAATCATGGGTAGGCGGAGCCTCCCTCGATGGTCAGTATGGGGCAACCGGGATGGAGTTTGCTGTGGAGAACAGTTCTTTAACGGGGAAAAAGTCATGGTTTGCCTTCGACAATGAAATCGTGGCGCTTGGTACAGGCATTACGGGCGGGGATGGACGTCAAGTCGAGACGATTGTCGATAACCGCAAAGTAAGTGAAGGTAGTGGGGCGCTAACTGTAAATGGTACCGTTCTACCCGTACAACCAGGGTGGTCGGAGAAGTTTTCTGATGTGTCATGGGCGCATCTAGACGGCAACGGCAAGGGGGATATCGGATACTATTTCCCGAAAGCAGCAATGCTTCAAGGCAAGCGCGAGGCTCGTACGGGAGCGTGGAAGGACGTCAATAACGGCGGCTCCGCATCACCGATTACAAGAGAGTATGTCTCTCTTGCCTTCGATCATGGCACGAATCCGAATCTCGGCTCCTATTCGTATGTGCTGCTGCCGAATTATGATGCGCAAGCAACCCTTCGCTACAGCCAAGCACCGGACATTACCGTGCTGAGCAATGGCACGAGCGTGCAGTCAGTTCGCGAGAATAAGCTGGGTATAACTGCGATCAATTATTGGTTGCCTGCGGTTGTGGACGGAATAGCGTCCAAGCAACCGGCCTCCGCACTGGTGAAGGAGACGGATTCGGAGCTGGTCATTGCCGTATCCGATCCAACCCAGAACCAATCGCAAGTCGTGATGGAATTGAATCGCAAGGGATGGAGGCTGGCATCGGCGGATTCAACGATTACGGTGCAGCAGACAGAGCCTGCGATTAAACTGATGGTGAATACTGCGGGAGCCAAGGGACGTACACATACTGTTCGTTTTACGAAATAGTGACCGGTTCGGTAGTGTCAACCGCCAACATCCATAGAGCAAGTTGTTGTAAGCAGCAACGAAGGTAACGTCGTATGCGCAAATCCAAAAGTCCTTACGTACATCAAGCATCGCTGATGTGTGTAGGGACTTTTTTCAATGCACCAAGGTGATAGGCAAAGCATTATTGCGTTCTATTACAAATTGGGGTGCACGGAAGCAGAAGAAATTAACATGAAGCTTTATGTATCTGCCTTTTATATGCTTGACCTTAACGCTGGGATAAAGTGTATGTTGTAAACAAGAAATATCGTCGGCAATTGGAAGGAATGAGGGGACGAAATTTCTTAGTATGTAATGACATCCTATTAATGAGGTGAGAGGGAATGAATGAAAAGCAGGTTGTTCGAATCGGAAGTAGAGTTCGTTTACGCAATATTACATTAGACGATATACATCAATTATACTCGTTCATATACGGTGAAGCAGCGCCGGAATGGAAGAAGTGGGACGCTCCGTACTATCCTCTTGAGAGCAAGAGTTATGAAGAATATCAAGAAGAGATGACGAGATTTTTAGATATGGATCCGAAGCCTACGCCTGAAATGTTAATAGAAGTGAACGGCGAGATAATCGGCTTTGTGAGCTATTACTGGGAACACAAGCCATCCAATTGGCTGGAGATCGGCATTGTAATCTATAATCCACAGTATTGGAATGGAGGATACGGAACAGAAGCATTGCGTTTATGGATCGATCATTTATTTGCCGAACTGCCGCTCGTAAGAATCGGTCTGACGACCTGGTCCGGGAACGAGAGGATGATAAAGGTCGCCGAAAAGCTTGGCATGACATGCGAAGGGAGACTTCGAAAGTGCCGGTTATACAATGGGTTATATTACGATTCTATTCGTATGGGCATGCTGCGGGAAGAGTGGGAGCAACAGGGCTGAGCTCAGAATCGATCATTTTCTATAATGACATGGAAGGATTCAGGGTCAATGTCATTTTTGAATCGAAGTATGCACTTTGTTTTGGATAATACTCGTGTATACTCAAGATATATGCTGTTTGAGCTTATGCAGAAATGTAGGCACTAATCTATGAAAGATGGGGGCTATGAGATATGCCAGATAACTACAGTGTTTCACATGGTACAACCGAGGAAGCTGAATATGTACGAAATAAACTGATCGAGTTCAATAAAAAGATTGTCCCAAATGTTAGATTTGAAGAGGTTCATCTTTGTGTCAAAAATGATACAGGCGAAATTATCGCCGGACTTAACGGTATCGTATGTTGGAATTGGATGGAGATCGATATTTTGTGGGTGGATGAAGGACATCGTGGTGAGGGCCACGGCGCACAATTGCTGCAGGAAGCAGATCGCATCGCCAGAGAAAAGAACTGCACCTTCATAACCTTGAATACGTTCAGCTTTCAGGCGCCGGAATTTTACAAAAAGTATGGTTATGAAGCACTTGCAATTATTGAGGACGCGCCGATTGGCTATCGGCACCACTTCTATAAGAAGGATTTGTTAGCAAAATGAGAGGGCGTTAACGACAGAACCCTGATGCAAAGGACAAATCATAATGGAGCATGCGAAATACCTGATAATTCCATTCGTTCATCGATTGCGAACATGCGGCACTACTAACTACGGTGTAACAATAAATCGACGATAGATTGGAGAATGGAACATGTCTTACATATATCGCAGTTTAACGATTGATGAGTGTGAACGAATCCAAGAAATTAATCCGTCTCAGTACATCAAAAGGGCATGGTGGGAAGTTGATGGTGTACGACAATTAATCGAAATCAATTATCAAGAGAATGATTGGCCTGATGGCTATGAGCACTACCTCTCGAAATTGAAACAAACTATCAATCAGGATGGCTGTGCGGTTGGCGTATTTGAGGATACTGGGAAGTTGGTCGGATTCGGAACGATTAATCGAGAAATGTTTGGGCAAGCATACAAGTATGTACTGCTAGACTCTTTATTTATTTCTTTAGAGTATCGCAATAAGGGGATCGGCAAAGAATTATTCCGGACTTGTGCAGAAACAGCGAGAGAATGGGGAGCGGATAAAATTTATATTTGTGCCGGCTCTGCAGAGGATACAATCGCTTTCTACTTTGCATTGGGATGTAAGGAAGCAGCGGAAGTAAATGAAAAGCTGTATGAGAGCGATCCGAGAGATATGCAACTGGAGTATCATCTATCATCATAAATACGAATCCCTCCCGAGCTAGGGTTGCGGATATGAATGCAAGGTTGGCAGCATTACGAATTGAGCTGAGAGCGGACTCCTTTCGTTCCGTCTGTTCGGCCATTCGCATCAAGTTATGGTGCATCTCCTAATGGGTGGATTTTCGACATGCTTACATTAGAGCAATCTGAAACGGCAATCTGTCTCTCTGTTTCATGAGAGCAGATTGCCGCTTTTTTTATGATAAGAGTACAAGGCCATGGTCACTATTCAATTTACCCTGTTCGCTATGCTAGCCTGTGAGTTCTTATAAGATTGATTGAATAGGATTGAGTGCTGGAATCATGCATTTGCTAGTGTAGATCATGATGCGGTATGCTTTAGATTAGAAATAAGATCCAAATACAACCCTAGGAATATAACGATCCTATTGAAGATATAGAAAATATCTATTAGTTTCTTGTTTTAACAGCTAGACCACTAAACGATATTGGCCCAACGATATCGGCTCTCGTATTTGCAGTACGGTTTTCTGCTGTGACCGTATAAACGTGTGTGCCTGTTCTTACATTTCTATCTTCGGCCTGGAAGGTAACTACGTAATTTTGTTCAGAACCGGCGGATTCGATTCCTTGCTGCGTATTGAAAATTTCTCTACCATCGCGGAATATGCGAAACAGGATTTGCGCAATTCCAGTCACACCTTTAACCCCTACGGTTGCTACCAAGTCTACGCGATTCGGTTGAGCGTTCATTGGAATTCGTATCGAGATTGTAGCGAGTCGAGTTCTTGTTCTTCGGATCGTAACTGCGTTTGCTGGGTTGAATCTACTGCGTGGCTGAACCGCAGCTTTATCGAGAATACGTGCCAAACCTATCAACTCCTTTTGTTTGATAGTAGTAAGATATGCTGAATTAAGAGAGAATGCTTGGACAATTTTGTGTGCGGTTTTTGAAGAATAAGAGGAATTCATGTCAAGGATTTGGTGAAATGATATCATTTGAGGAGATATCACATGAGAACAATTAAGCTAGGCATGATTGGCAGCGGGCATGTGAGCAACCGCTATTTTGAACAAGCAGCTGGGCTGGAAGGCGTGCAATTTGTCGCTACTTATTCCAGAAATCTGTACAATGCAGAGAGAAAAGCAGACGAATATGGAGTTCCTAGCTGGTATGATGATTATCGTGAAATGATGGACAAGGAGCAGTTGGATGGCGTTGTCGTCACAACCCCTCATTCGGTACATGCGGAACCCGTGCTCGCTGCACTTGAAAGAGGGCTCCATGTGCTCAATGAGAAGCCAATGGCAACCTCGCTGGAAGAATGTCGGCGTATGGTTGCTCTAGCTGTAGAGAAACAAGTGATATTGATGAACTTGCCGTATGATTTGCATCCCGTCTATCTGACGGCTGCCGATTATGTGAATGAACGATATATTGGGAAGATCACTGGTGCGGAGGCGCAGTTGTCTCTGCCGGGGCCATGGAGAGACAACTGGTATTATGATAAATCTGTCGCGCATGGCGGAGCGGTTCTGGATTGTTTGGTATATCCACTTAGCCGTCTAATCGGCCTATTAGGCCCTGCCGTCAGTGTTATGGCAGAAGTGAATACACTGATACCAAATCGAATCGTTGGTGGTGGCAAGAAGGTGTCCAGCGATGTAGATGACAATGTGACGCTGATCCTGCAATTTGCCGAAGGACAGCATGCGGTTATTCGCTCCTTATGGGGGATGGCATTTAAGCAGAACAATACGATCATTTACGGCCGCAAGGGGACGATAGCATTGAATGATAGTGGCTATCCGCTTGTGATTCATTCGCCTGATCAAGTAATTGCGGGGGCGGAACAAGTATGCTGGCGAGGTCTTGAGAATTGCTATCTCCCACGAGACGAATTCGCACTGCATCAAAGTGAAAGTGTAATCGGTTACTTTGCTCATTGCCTTCGTACAGGAGAACAGCCTATTCAATCCGCGAAGCAGCAGTTGCATGTCCACGAGATTATGTTCGGGGCTTATCGTTCTGCAGAATCCGGACTGCGGTATCCGTTGACTACAACCTTTACTCCGTGGAGTCAATTGGATTCTGCAATATTCGATACTCGCAGCGGTTATTTATAAATATACATATAGAAGCAAAGGTTGAATTAGCATCATGTGTAGCGGCCTGTATACCAATAAAAGGGGGAAGAAGACAATGGATATGGAAAAGTTATTTCTGATCACTGATATTGATGGTTTTACTCCAGAAATCAGCAGGCTCGTTTCGATGATGAATTATGCGCGCTACACAACGATGAATACGGTAGAGGGATTAAGTCAGGCGCAATTGGATTATGTGATGGATCCACACAGCAATTCCATTGGAGCGCTGCTATACCATATGGCTGCTGTTGAATTTGCGTATCAAGCATTTACATTCGAGCATCGTGAATTAACCGAGCAGGAACTGCTAACGTGGGGAGCCGTATTAGAGTTAGGGGAGAAAGGCCAGCAGTTGATTAAGGGGCATGATCTGAACTTCTATTTAACGTTGTTGGACGAAGTTAGACAGCGTACACTCGATGGATTCAAGAGCAGAAATGATGAGTGGCTGCATGAAGAAGCTCCCTTCTGGCATGGTAAACCTACGAACAACTTTTTCAAATGGTTCCATGTGTTTGAGGATGAAATTAATCACCGAGGCCAGATGAGAATTATCAAAAAGAAACTCCCTCAGAGCTTGTAGCTGATTGAAAACACATGATTGTGAAGTAAATCTTCTGTATTCAGGGAGATCTAGTAGATTGGAGAATGGTAAATGAGCAGAAACTATACAATAGAGACGAGAATTCCGACTGTAATTGAATATGAGAAAATATGCAGTGCAGTCGGATGGAAAGAGTACATGAACTTTGATGTTGTTGGAGAATCGCTCCGCAATTCATTGTTCGGCGTCGTTGTGCATGATCAAGAAGAAATTGTGGGAATGGGAAGAGTTGTAGGGGACGGACAGATTTATTTCTATATCCAGGATATTGCTGTAGCTCCAGAGCATCAGGGTAATGGAGTCGGCAAACTGATTATGGAGACGATCAAAGCCTATCTGGAAGAAACGGCACCAGATAAATCGTTCGTTGGTTTATTTGCTTCGAAAGGGAAAGAGGATTTCTATGAGCAATACGGGTTCCATAACCATGATGGAATGACTGGGATGTTCAGCGTGATTCACGATCGAAAGTTGCAATAATATCAGACAAACATGCCCTGGAGCGAGGGCATGTTTTTTTTATGCGCATTCCTATCCGCACCTCAACTTCCGGTTTATGAGTATAAGAGCCAGGTGTAGTTCATACTCTCTTCGGATATTTTTGTTCGTTTCTTCTTGATACATGACGCAGAGAAGGGTATGATGGAAATTAAGGAAAACAAATTGTTTTAAATGTTTTCCGAGGCGTTTTTCTTTTTCTTTACATCATTTTCAAGGAGAGAGTAGAATGGGGAAAACATTGAAAGGTCTTATGCTGTTCACTGATATTGGGTTTATTGTCTATTGGACGATTACGTTCATGGGATGGATTCCGAAGGAGTATCTCTATCAAGATTACAAGAATGAACTGCTCGTAGCATGGAATATGTCTTTCATTCCGTTGGACTTGTTCATATCAGTGACGGGGATTTTAAGTATTTACTACTTTCACAAGAAGAAGCCAGTTTGGTCAGCGCTATGCTTCACCTCGTTGCTGCTTACTTCCTGTTCGGGGTTACAAGCCATCGCATTCTGGTCCATTCGGCAAGATTTCGATATGATGTGGTGGACACCGAACCTGTTTCTTCTCATCTATCCACTATTCTTTTTGGCGAAAGTAATGAAAAGGGAGCGCAATTGTTATGCATGATCGTATCGCAGGAGCTGCGATTGAAGAGATTAAAATTCGAGGCATGAAGTTTGCCATCCGCGATGTAGCAAGCCGGCTCGGAATTAGCACGAAGACATTGTATCAGCATTTTGAATCCAAGGAACAACTCATTACGTGTTTAATTGAGCGATCGATTCAAGAGATGAGAGATTCTGAAGCGCGCATGATGCGAGACGAATCCTTATCGATTGTGCAAAAGCTTGAGCAAGCCCTGATGATGCTTCCGAGCGCGTTTGCGTTTACAGACATTCGTACACTGGACGAGTTGAAGAAGCTGTATCCTGAACAATGGAAGCTTGTAGATGCCTATGTCCAAGAAGGCTGGGACAATATTCGATTATTGATAGAAGAGGGCATCCAAGCGCAAATCATTCGCCCATTCGATATGGAGTTATTCATTGACATGTACATAGGCGCGTTATATCAATTGATGGATCGTAGGACAAGGGAAGGAAATCAGTTGTCATTAGAGGAAGCGCTGCGAAGAACCGTAAAAATGCTCATGTACGGAGTAATAGAGAAATAGAGTGGAGAGCAGGCAGCTCTTGCAGGAGAACGTTGAACACGTGAACTGTGAGCGGCTGCTTTTTTTATAAGCTGCTTCACTCATACCCAGTTGCTTAATACTAGTTAGTTTGAGAAAAGGAGCGGCTTGGACAGTCGTTTCCAATATTATGAATTTGCGTTATACTTAATGGTAATGTGAGTTAGCTATTCTCCGACCGTATTATGATGTGATAGGACAGCAGCAGCTATGACTGCATATGATGCTCAGCATGCTTATTCATGTAAAATACGATACGAGGAGTTGAGAGCAGTGAGCAATATGTATGGCGGATATACACTTGGATGGGGAACATTAGCCCTAATTAATGCAGGATTGGCACAAAAATAGAAGCGGGCTGAATTCTGATCTCCTTGTTGATTGGGCCTTTGGCAACATTCTTTATCGTCATATCCGATAAAAAGAGTTCTTAGACGCCTTTATGTGATTCGATCGTGAATACGAAACTACGAAATCTCAGCGCATATAGAGAACTATTTTCCTCTCAATTATACATATCTTATTTCGTTTCGAATAACTAGCAGCCTTCATGAATGGGAACAGAAGCCATTGTCTCTACTCGTGAAGGCTTGCTTTTTTCATAACCCAACATACTTCATATCAAGCAGCAGAGAAAGTACGAATCAAGATGGAAATGGAGGCGTGAGATGTCAACCATTTTTCAAACCGAGAGATTAGTCATGAAGCAAATTGATGAAGTCCATGCCAAACAAGTGTTGGACTACATGGTACGAAATCAGGAATTTTTGTCAGCGTGGGAGATTAAGAGAGAGCCCGCCTTTTATACGATGGAGTGGCAAACAAAAGTGCTGCGAGAAGAACGCATTCAATATGAGAGAGGGTGTTTGTTCAAACTATGGATATATGAATTAGACGATACGGAGCGAATTATTGGCTCTATAGCACTTAGTAATATCATTAGAGGGGCATTTCAATCCTGCCATCTAGGTTATAAGCTGGATAAGGATTTGCAAGGAAGAGGGTACATATCCGAAGCGTTGACCGTGATGATTGAAATTGCATTTCGTGATTTGAAGCTCCATCGTATCGAAGCCAACATCATGCCGCATAACAAGGCTTCACTCAGAGTGGTGGAGAAGCAGGGATTTCAATTCGAGGGATTAGCCAAGAAATATCTTAAAATTAATGGGAAATGGGAAGACCACATCCATATGGTGTTGTTGAATGAGGAGATGGAGTAGGGAATGAAGATTGGGCTAGTGAGACATTTTCCCGTTCAGTGCAAACCGGAGAAGAAGTGGATGAGCTCCGCGGATTTCAATCATTGGGTTGAGCAGTATGATCAAGCAGAGGTCATCCTTGCTGATCCTCCAAATGACACCACAGTGTGGGATCTCTGTGTGTCTAGTGATTTATCAAGAGCAGTGACAACCGCTGAACATATTTATACAGGCAGGATTATCACAACCCATCGTCTTCGAGAGATTGGAATGCGTTCCGTGTTTCAATCGAACGTCAAGCTGCTGCACATTGTATGGATGATCTTGTCACGATTGGCATGGCTATGCTCTCATTCTTCACAAGAGGAGACGAAGCAGCAAACATTATCAAGGGTTAAAGAAGTTATCGATTGGATTGAAGCGGAAAATCAGTCGAATGTCCTTATCGTATGTCATGGGGCATTGATGAAGGTTGTGCATAAAGAACTTGTCCGAAGGGATTACAAAGGGAAAGCGGAATGGAAGCCCCAAAACGGGAAACTGTATGTATATGTGAAAGGTTAGGGCGGATTGGAGGCGTAGAAGAGGCAGTTATCCTTGAAATGCAATAACGAAGATAAATGTAAGATTAGAAAAAGAGTGATCAATAAGAAACTAGGCTTTCTTTGATAAGGATGAAAGTACCACAATAATAAGGGGATACGCTGTGTCGAATGAGAAAGTTACCTTAAGAGATCTCGTTTTGGATAAAGCATTTGCATATAAATTAAGTGTGATGTTGGAAAGTAGATTAATCGGGTATAAGCATTTTTATCTGTTCTGTGATGAAATCATTGACGTCTATACGAAGCCGCCATATTGGATCATTCAATTAGCAGTAACAAAGTATCAGGCAAGTGCGATTAGTATTGTGAATCATTACCTTTATTCCGAACCATTTATAGAAAACGATCCCAAGCTCTATGATCAGTACATTGCATGTTTATATCTCAGATATGCAAGAAATGAATTATCATGGGCTTCTTTCTTGTGGAAATCAGGAGCGTATTCGGATGGGACAGGAAGCGTGAAGGAACCTTGTGAGTATTTTTATGACTTATTGAATGAATTGGAAGAATCGGAATATAGTAGTGAATTGGAGAAACGCCAATTGTGTGAAGTAGTTGAGAAATTCAGAAGCGACATTGATGCAATGAATCCAATTTATCAGATGTTCAAGGGATATTATAAAAAATATGTGAATCGTAATCTTTGCTTATTACCTAGGAAATAAACGCTAGAAATGACCTAGCATGACTGTCTTTGGATTGTAATCGAATCAACAATTGTTACAATGAAACAGGACAGATCGTAAATGTCTGTGTTCCAAATGACCTAACATTGAATATGGAGGGATCGCCCTGCAGACCTTTTTTCGTTATAACTGGACGATTCGAGAACAATGGTATCGATGGTGTGAAGATATCCCCTACGAGGAACTGGTTCGTCCGCGAATAGGTGGTGTCGGCGGGATCCTGCCCACGCTGTTTCATGTTGTTGACGTGGAGTGGAGCTGGATTCGTGTATTGCAAGGAAAGAAGGACTTCGAAGAAGGATTCGAGAAGTACAATACGCTTGAGAAGCTCATTCAACTAGATGAACAGTTTCGGCCTGAAGTAGAAGAATTTGTTCGCTCATGGAATGACAGCATGGAGACGCGTCCTTTTTATGATCATCGTCCAGACGGCACTGTACTTGTGTATGCTTGGGGAGAAGTGATGCGGCATGCCATAGCCCATCACATTCACCATATCGGTCAGTTATCGGTCTGGGCAAGAGAAGTCGGGAAGCAGCCAGTGTCGGCTAATATGATTCGAAAAAAACTTATTCAACCAAACGTGATCGCAGATCATTTGTAATAGATATGTTACCTACAGCAATGGTACGAAGAAAGAACAGCCAGTTATATTGTACGAAGCTATTGCATGTCAACAAAATAGGTAGTTGAGTGAAGACAATCCATTCGAGGCGTTCGAAGGGTGCGTCTTTTTTTATTGAAATACGTGAACCATGTATCTCTCCTCAAGTGTTTCCCTAAGGAAAAATAATTTACTATATACAAAAGTTTTGGGTAAATATATAATTAGAGGTATATCCGGATATACGAACCAAGAAGGAGATGATTACATGAGCGTATTTACTTTGCCCGAACTTCCGTATGCATACGATGAGCTGGAGCCTCATCTGGATGCAAGAACGATGGAGATCCACCATGGGAAGCATCATGCCACTTATGTGGCTAATTTAAATAAGGCGTTGGAAGGCCGTACGCAATTTGCAAATGCTTCGGTTGAAGAATTGATCAGCAGCTTGAACGATGTACCGGAAGAAATACGTGCTGCGGTTCGCAACCAAGGCGGGGGACATTACGGGCACAGCTTATATTGGTCGATTATGAGCCCGACTGGCGGTGGTAATCCTTACGGAGACATCGCGAAGGGCATTGAGAAGCACTTCGGCAGCTTCGAACAGATGAAGGATGAGCTGACGAAGGCGGCAATCAGCCGATTCGGATCTGGCTGGGGCTGGCTCGTCGTGAACGGAGATAAGCTTGAGGTGATGAGTACACCGAATCAGGACACACCACTAATGGAGAACAAAACGCCAATTCTGGTGGTGGATGTGTGGGAGCATGCTTACTATTTGCAATATCAGAATCGGAGACCGGACTTCGTGTCCTCCTGGTGGAATGTAGTGGATTGGGAAGAAGTGAACCGTCGCTACAATGAAGCCGTACGTTAACAACGATGTGCGTAAACGTTGCGGAAGCAGGACGCTGCTTCTGCAAGGTGTGGGCTGCATCACAGCGATGGAATACACGGCGCTTGGAGCATTGAATGATTAGGAAAAGGAGCATGCGCATGAGTATGAGCCTAAAGAGGAGTGTAGTAAATCTTTCCGGCCAAGACAGCACCTCCAGAGAACAAGTATTGTTCTGGCTGAAAAAGCTCGGTACAGTCACAGTTCAGGATCTGATTGATCGGATGGATGTGACAGGCGTTGCAATTCGGCGATATCTAACGGAACTGCAAGAAGAGGGGCACATCGTAACGAAGGTGCAGCGCCATCAGGTTGGCAGACCGACACATTATTATCAACTGACTGATTCTGCATTAGAGCTGTATCCACGTCAATATGATGAACTAGCGACTGAACTGTTCGATGAGCTTGAGGCGCTGTACGGGGAAACGGGTGTGGCTTTGTTCTTCGAACAGAGAAGCACTAAGCTGAAACGACGATATGAAGATACAGTTACTGGAGAAACGCTAGAGGATCGGTTGGAGGCGCTCGTTCGAGTGCAAAATGAACAAGGCTACATGGCAAACGTGCATCCGAATGCAGATGGCTCCTTTTCCTTCGAAGAGAAGAACTGTCCGATTGCCAAAGTGGCGTGCAGGTACGGCCATGCCTGCCGCTGCGAGCTGCAATTATTTCGTTCCTTGCTCCAAGTCCAAGTAGAGCGTACAGCATGCATGGCTGAAGGTGGAAGTGTGTGCAGTTATCACATTATGCAAGATTCGTAAATGTAAAATCAATATTGGAGCATGTTCAATAAAGCTTCCCTAACAGGCTTTTCGAGCATGCTTTTTTGTTATCTTCATATTTAACTCATAACATCGGCATGTTTCGAATTATGACACTATCGTTAGCGCATGAATGGATGTATAATAATGGATGATGTTTTGCGGAAACCTTTTGCGGCCAATCTGCATCCAAGTAGTAGAACAATTGCATTAATAGCGCATTGCAATAATAGATTAGCATCTAAGAGGGAGGTGAAAGGGTAATCCATAATTGTAGAATCAGGATTCTAATGGCTGCCCGTCCTGCATTTTGCCTGAATGCCGCATGATAAGTCGCAGTTGGTTATACCAGCTGATGAAAAGCGGTTTGGAATGACACATTCACGCAAAAATAGGAGGAAGTACAATGATAAACTATCAAGTAATGACGGAAGCTCAAGTGGACAAATTGAAGGAAATCGATCGCTCGGAGCATATTGAGCTGATTTATGAGATGCATGACGGCAAGATGACGGAAATCCATGCGAACCACGAATGTCCGAATTGGGACATCGAGCAGCTGCAGGAGATGGAAGAACGATATGTATACGAACTGCAGAACGGCGGTATGGCCGTAGGTGCTTTCGATGGAGACACCTTAGTAGGCTTCGGCGTACTGGCTCATCAATGGCGCGGGGAGCAGCA
Organism: Paenibacillus suaedae; assembly: GCF_032337355.1. Lineage (NCBI taxonomy): Bacteria > Bacillati > Bacillota > Bacilli > Caryophanales > Paenibacillaceae > Paenibacillus > Paenibacillus suaedae. Next base: position 477,098 of record NZ_JAVYAA010000002.1, on the reverse strand, counting down.
CGACCAGCTTCAGGTTGATCTCATGTATGTATCTCGGACTCATCGCAGACAAGGGATCGGATCGCGCATTATGAATGAGTTGGCGGAAGAAGCGAGAAGAAGGGGCGCAAAGCACCTCTATGTTTCTTCAACGGAAACTCGCTCGGCGGTATCCTTTTACAAGAGCAATGGCAGCCAGTTGACGGATGAAGTAGATCCTGAGCTCTTCCAAAAAGAGCCGAAGGATATCCATATGCTGATTACGCTTTAGAAGTTATGTTACTTCGATAGGATTGTACGATGAAGTGCTGGCGCAATTTGCCAGCACTTTTGTGTTTGTAAGTTTTCGTATTTATATGAACAATGTAGCCGAAAGTGAAATCGAAGCAGCTTTTAACCGATGAAAGGATAGTAAGAAATATATAGAAAAAAGAGGGGGAAACGAAATTGAAAAAGATGGACAGGCAATCGGCTTACTGTTGGGAATCCAGAAGGCAGCATGGAGAGGAACAATCACATTTCTAATGGAGGTCGACAATGAAACGATTAATGTCAGCGTTGCTATGCCTTATGTTAGTCCTTACAGCTCATTCAGGTTCGGTTCAAGCCAAAGGGAATGATGTAAGTGCCGTTAGCGAACAGCAATATACACGTATCGGCGAGGATTACGACATTCTTGACGACAATGTGCTGCTGGAGAAAAAGAACGGCAGCGTTTGGACTTGGGTCTTGAACAAAGATTATTTAAAAACTTTAGATTTCTATGTAGGTGAAATGTACCACATTCCGGGCTTGCAGGATGTAAAGCAATTTAGGTACAAATCGCGTGAGATGGACGGTAGAGATATTATTAACTATGTTGCGTTAAAAAAGGACGGAACCGTATGGTATTGGGACTCCAAAACTGGCGAAGCCGACGCCACTATTATACATAGCCCTATGAATACTCCGTCGCCCATCAAAGATTTGGATAACGTAACTTCACTCGTCGCTGATTTTTTCGACAGTTCTAACTTCAAGACCTTGTTCGTATTAAAATCAGACGGTTCGGTGTGGAGTTGGGGAAGGGAAATGGGCAATGCCTCTTCGATTCCAATTCAATCCAAGTTGCTTGATGATGTCGCATCCATAAATTCTGCGAACGGTTTCGCATATGCGGTTAAGAAAGACGGTACGGTATGGAGATGGAGTACAAGTTCGTACCTTCCGGATTATATCTCGAAAAACAAAGGTCCCGAGCAGATCAAAGGACTTGTCAATATCGTCAACATACAGATAAGCAGTTATAAAAACTTTGCATTCAAGCAAGATGGAACGGTCTGGTCTTGGCCAGCGTATAATCCTGAAGCGATTCCCAAGCAATTAGCCATAGCAACAGGCGCTCGAGCTATGGCTGAGTTTAGCATGATGTTGCGAGATCAACCATTAATAGATCAATTTATTGACACCATGTATTTTTTGCACACGGATGATCAGCTTTGGTCCGTGTACAACGACGATAAAGTATTCCCTGAGCTTACAGATATCGCTACCATATACCTTAAGCATCGGGACAAATATTCTACATGGTATTATGCTTTAAAAAAGGATCAGACTTTGTGGGCGTGGGATGATTATGATGCTTCCTTGCCAAAGCTTGTTGTGTTCACGAAAGGCATAGCAGCTGACATTCGCTCTGAGACAACAGAAATATCAAAAAGTAAACGTCCAAGCAGAACACAAACCCCGAATGGTGAACGTTCTGGAACAACAGAAATACCAACTGAGAAGCGTCCTGAGGCAGTGGTTCAGCCAGAAAAACAAACATCTCCTGAAATCAGCCTGTATCCGTTCATCACGATGCTGCAGCCTGGCGAGCTACAGCCTATAATCGCAACCAATGTGGTTCCCGGAACTCGGATCATGTATACGATTGAGAATCCGGGCATCGGGACCTTGGCGAATGTAAATGGCGTACCGGTTGTGAAAGGGATCACCCCGGGACAAACCATTGTACGAGCTACCATTAGCAGACCTGGCTTACCGAATGAGACGACTTATGTATTGTTGTATGTCATGGGTGGCAGCATGCAGTCCAATACGTATCTCACAGCAGTCCGTTCACTTCCTGACATTGACAAGCAGAATCCGCAAATGGTAGAAGGCTTGACACAAGCAGGAGAACTTGTGATTACAGCTGCAAGCAGCGAGAAGCTGACTCCTGTTAACGGCCAATTCGTGATAACATCCGAGCTGCTTGCACGTTTAGCTGGAAATGCGTCTAAGCAGAAGTCAGCAATACAGCAGACGCTATCAGAGAATAAGATTACACTTGTGAGAGAACTGATTGTGAATGCGGAAATTGTGACTGTATCCAATCAAAGTGAATATATGTTCAAACTTGATAAGGAAGGTTTAGTCGGCCGAAAGGATATCGACTATATTACCGTACATGCAGGGGATGCGAAACTCGTATTCAATGTTGCGACCGCAGAGCGTCTGTTCCAATCGCAACCAGTTATCGTCATTCGTCTTGTAAAAGAGAGTAACGGCGGATATCGTGTACAGTTTCAAAATGAGCAAGGGCAGGAGCTTTCGGGCATACCAAGTAATATTCAGCTCATTCTGCCTACTAGCCAAATAGATGCGACAAACACAAGTGTGTTCTATGTGAATGGGAAGGCTAGGGAGCCGATCGGCGGGAAGTATAATCCGTCCAAAAACGGCATGGAAGCGGAAATCAATCGTTCTGGAACCTATCTTGTAGAAGAGAATTCAAAATCATTCCCAGATATGAACGGCAGAGATCCAGAGTTGATGCAAGCGGTACAATTTTTAGGCTCCAAAGGAATCGTTTCTGGAAAAGGAAACGGCAATTTTATGCCCGATTCTCTGCTAACCCGTGCAGAGTTCACGACGATGCTGGTCAAAGCGTTTAACGCTATGGATGAAACGGCGAAGGAAAGCTTCTCGGACGTGGAGCCGCCGCAATGGCATTATCCATTTATCTCTTCTTCAGAAAAAAATCATATCGTCGAAGGTTATCCTGACGGCACATTTAAGCCGGATCGTACGATAGAACGTCAAGAAATGACCGCTATCGGCGCAAGATTCCTGCATGAAAGGAAGCATTATTATTATCCTTCGAATCCGGAGGAGTACTTAAATCTATTTGTAGATAAAGAAACGGTATCCAAGTGGGCCAAGCCCACGATGTCCTTGGCGGTGAAGCAGCGCTTGATCGATGTTCCCGCCAATAAACAGATTAAAGCACGCGAGGCTGTTACACGCGGGGAAGCCGCACGAATGCTGTATCGACTTTATTTACAGCTATAATCCTGCATTGACTTACAAGCGATACCAGCTTCGATATAAGTCGTTTATCTAGATAACTTCTAGCAGCTATTAGAGAAAAGAGCAACAAGTTCGTCGTATTTGAATGATTCGATCTCGACTTGCTACCGCTCCATACTGATCGTTCCATACTTACCGCTCCACTAGGAGCGGTTTTTTTATTGCTTGTTTATCCGTACAACCGCCATCTTACTCCGTCTGCTGGTGGTCAGGAAGAAACGGAAGGTAGTAACATGATTCTATTGATAATGATTCTCACTATTATCATTGATCAGTTTAGAACTCGCAAAGGGGAAGTAGAGAAGATGAAAACAATGAAACGATTCACGGTAATGTTATGTGCATGTCTGCTGCTGATTACAGGATGCGGCAATCATGATGCCAAGGAAAATGCAGACAAAGAGAAAGAAGTGGTACAGCAGACAGCTGCGGGCAATAAAGCAGCATCAGCGGCAGCGTACCCGCGAACGATTACACATTTGTCCGGCAAGACGATCGTGGAAGCGAAGCCGCTTAAGATCGCAACGCCTTATATATCCTTTGTCGATTATATGGCCGTATTGGACACGTATCCGATTGCCGGTCAAGGAATTGAGATTATTGAGCGAAATTTCCCCAGCTTGAGCAAGCGAATTGCAGGCAAAGGAATTCAGGACTTGGGTATGGAGACCAATCTCGAGAAGCTGCTGGCGGTTCAGCCGGATTTGATCATAGCGGCAGATGATATGAAGGAGCAGTATGAGCGATTGTCGCAGATCGCCCCGACGGTTATTTTCCCGCAGGCTGGAGAATGGCGAGAAACGCTGAAGCAAATTGCTGAAGTCATTGGCGAGGAGGAGAAGGCTGAGCAGGTGCTCGCGGAATTCGATTACAAGAGCGCGGAGTATAAGGAAAAACTGGCGTTCCGCCAGAATGAGTCCGTTCTATTTACGATGTATAGCGGCAAAGAGATGTTTGTCATGTGGAATGACGGGCGATTTGATCCCTTCTATAAGGGACTTGGATTGAAGCCGGTAGAAGCTGCACAGGCGAACGGACAGATAACGCTAGAAAGCCTTGCTGCCTTGAACCCGGACCACTTGTTCGTCATCAACAACTGGCAGAATCCGATCCAAGACGGTGTTAGGGAAGCGATGAAGATCAGCAAGGTGTGGAACAGCATGAATGCCGCCAAGAACAACCGGGTGTATGAGCTTGCAGACCCTTCACTGCCTGGGCCAATGGCATTGGCGAAGATCGACGGGATCGAAGAGATCATGCAAGCTATGGGGAAAAAGGATCAGTAAGATTAGATGGATCCATAGTTCCAGTTATTCGCTGTTCGTTTTAGATTGACGTTTGGAATAAGGAAGGGAGATGCTGCATCATGGCAACGACACCATTGCCGTTTATGCTGCGGCTGGTACAGAAGCAGCGCGTCAAATTAATCGCCTCCTGTATCTGCTCCGCGGCAGGCGCTGTATTTGCTTTGGTTCCGTACGTGCTTGTGTTCCGCATCACGGGTCTCTTGCTGCGCTCGACTGTGGAGTGGCACGACATACGTTGGCTCATTCTTATGGCCTTTATTTCGATATTGCTGCGCTTCATCTTGATGGGGGCTTCGACGATGCTAGCGCATGCCGCAGCATTTCATGTGCTTTATGATTTGCGTGTGTGCTTGATCGATAAGCTCGGCAAACTGCCGCTTGGCTTTTTCAGTGAACAACACTCAGGACGTGTAAAAAAAATCGTAGCCGATGATGTGGAGCGAATTGAGTCTTTCATCGCTCACCATCTTCCGGATTTGACGGCTTCCCTTGTGGCACCATTGTTAACGATAGCATACTTATTCAGTGTGGACTGGAGGCTTGCGATCGCCGCCTTGCTGCCGATTCCAGCAGCTTATGCGGTTCAGGGCATTATATTTTTGCGTGGAAGACGCTCAGAGGATATGAAACAGATGCATCATTTATCGGAAACGATGAACGGCGCAATTGTTGAGTTTGTCCATGCGATGCCTGTCATTAAATCGTTTAATCAAACCGTACATTCTTTCGCCCGCTATCGCAACTCTGTTGAAAGCTATGCGGCCTTATGGGGCGAGATTGCCCGTAAAAAAACGCCGCTGTATACGCTGTTCCTGCTTCTATTGGAATCGGGATTGCTGTATATTATGCCGCTGGGAGCTTGGTTGTACGGTCAAGGAAGTGTAACCTTCCCTGTGCTTGTATTGTTTCTGCTGCTCGGTGTCGGATTAACTGCACCGCTGCGCCAGATTTCTACCTTGGCTCATATGATGCAGAACAACATGGAAGGGGTTCGGCGTATTCAACAGCTGTTAGCGGAAGAGGAGCTGTCATCCTCCATGACCGTCTGCACGGGGAACATGCCAACCACCCGATTCGATATTTCCTTTCAAAATGTCACGTTTGCGTATGAGAACCGGCAAGTGTTACACGACATTCATTTTACGGCAGAGCATGGTAAGGTGACCGCACTTGTTGGGCCTTCAGGAGCGGGCAAGTCAACGGCAGCTCAATTAATCGCTCGTTTTTACGAGGTTTCAAGTGGAGCAATTCAGGTTGGAGGAATTGATATCCGCTCGATCCCACCAGAGCAATTGATGGATATGGTGTCGTTTGTGTTCCAGGATGTTCCCATCGTGAGCGATACGGTCGCAGCTAATTTGCGAATGGGGAAAGGGGAAGCTCAGGATGATGAGCTGATATCTGCTGCTAAAGCCGCGCAGGCGCATGAGTTCATTATGGCGATGCCAAACGGCTACAATACGTTGATTGGAGAGGGCGGCGTGCACATCAGCGGCGGAGAACGACAGCGCATCGCGATTGCACGTGCCATTTTGAAGGATGCTCCGATACTTATTCTAGATGAAGCCTTTGCATTCGCAGATGCGGAAAATGAAGCGAAAATTCAGGACGCGCTGAGCAGACTGATGCATCAACGGACAGTCATCGTGATTGCGCATCGACTGTCTTCGATAACAGATGCCGATTGTATCGTCGTCTTGGAGGATGGACACATATCCGGCATAGGCACGCATGACGAACTGCTTGCGCACAATCCGCTGTATGCCGGCATGTGGATCGCGCATCGCGAAGCAGACGATTGGTCGCTGGAAGGAAAGGACGGGGCCTATGTTTGACACAATACGCTTCATAACCGGTCGTTCGGGAGCCTTATTCACTCGAGCAACACTTTTCACCATCGTGGAAATGGTCGCAAATGCCGCGCCAATGGGGCTGCTATTCGTGGTATTGATATCCTTGTTCAACGGTACGCCTACGGCCTTGGAAATTGGCTGGTGGCTGGCGATTCTGCTGCTGTTATTTTGCGTCCAAGCGATATTTGCGAGTATGGGCCAGATCGATGCACAGCGAACAGGCGCATTGATCATGAAGGATGTGCGGCTGCGCCTGGGCGAACATTTGCGCAATCTGCCGATGGGGTACTTTTCACGGAAGGATCAAGGGGATATAAGTCACACGCTCTTGGCCAATGTGGATGAAGTAGAAATGATCTTGACGCATCTGTTCAATCAATTCATTGGGGCGATTACACTGCCCATCGTAAGTGCACTGTTCCTGCTGCTTGTCGATTGGCGATTAGCGCTCGCTGTATTTGTATCCGTGCCCTTCGCCTTGCCATTATTATTCTGGTCGCAGCGAGTGATGGCAAAGCGCAGCAAGCTGCGGCAATCAGCCGCAGTGGCTGTGAACTCGCGTCTATTGGAATACGTGCAGACGATCCGACTAATGAAGGCACACAATCAAACTGGCCAGCGCTTTAGGAGATTGGAGCAAGCCATGGCGCGGCTGCGAGATGACAGTATACGAGTGGAGGCGATGACGTCACCTGTTGTCATGCTGTTCTCCATTGTGCTGGAACTTGGGTTTATCCTGCTGCTTATGGTGGGCTGCTACTTGCTGGAAGGCGGGGTTATCGATGTCTCTGTGCTGCTTATTTTTCTGGTTGTCAGCATGAAGTTCTATCAGCCGCTTCGTGTGGCAGGCGCTTCACTGATTCAAATTCGCTATATGACTTCTGCTGGGGAACGGATAAGGGATATTTTTGAAGAGAAGCCATTGGTAGAGTCTGCACAGCCCCAGCTTCCGCAGACATACGGGATTGAATTTGATCATGTATCGTTCAGTCACGGGGATGCTGAAGTGTTACAAGATATTCATTTGCATATCCCTGAAAATAGCCTGACCGCTATCGTTGGGCCTTCCGGTGCAGGCAAGTCTACATTAGCGGGCTTGGTGTCACGCTATTGGGATGTAACGAAAGGTGCTGTAAAAATTGGTGGCGTAGATGTGCGTGCGATAAGAAGCGAGAAACTGTTAAGCCGAATTAGTACGGTGCAGCAGCAGCCATATCTCTTCAATGAAACGATTGCAGCCAATATTCGAATGGGCAAGCTGGATGCATCGGATGAGGAAGTGGTGAAGGCAGCTAAGGAGGCTTATTGCCATGACTTCATTATGAAGCTTCCGCGCGGTTACGCTACGATTGCTGGAGAAGGCGGGGCAATGTTGTCAGGAGGAGAAAAGCAGCGAATTGCGATCGCTAGAGCCATTCTCAAGGACGCACCAATCATCATTTTGGATGAAGCGACGGCCTCGCTGGATCCGGAGAACGAGATGCATTTGCAGCGCGCGATTAAGAAACTGACGCAGCGCAAGACGGTGCTCGTCATCACTCACCGCCTGAAGACGATCCGCGGAGCGGATAACATCGTTGTGCTGGAGCAGGGTCGGGTTGCGGAGCAAGGCACACATGAAGTACTGCTTGCGCATGAAGGCACGTACTATCGCCTATGGCATGAGCAGCAGAAGATTGGCGGCTGGAAGATTGGGAGAGGGGTTGCAGGAAGAAGGGAGAAATTAGAAGAGTAGAGGAGTAGGGGAATGAGGATAGCGATTACTTCATAATGTCCCATTGATTCTTGGGCTTAGCCTTACGCAAGTTATTGATTGTTGATACCAGGATTGGGTCAGAAAGGATAGAGATATTCGATCTAGTAACACAAAGAGCTAGATAACATTTCATTCACGAAAACATCAAATGAACCGTTCTAAAGTAAAATGGACTTGAGTACCCATTTACTTTGGAGCGGTTTTTTTACATGCAAGATGCAGGTTTCTGGAGGTTCTTGTCTACAATTCGTACGCTAAAATGATATACTAGGTAAGCTAAAGAGGATTATTTCATCATTAAAGATGGGAGAAATGTGTCATGCAATCAAATATCCTAATTCTTGAAAAAACGTCTTCAGGAGAACTGGTGAAAATAGACGAGCGTGCATGGACTACCAGTATGGTGCAGCTGCTTGAACATGCGAATTATTTGCTCGTGAATGATGCGGAATATGAGATGCTGGAGGGCCGGCTGAATGTGAACACCGGCAATTTTGAATTGCTCGTCGAGTCAGTTCGAAAGCCTTGAAAATATACCGGAAAGCAGGGAAGGATTAATGGAACGAAATGAACAGGAGCAGAAGACGACAAGTCCAGAGACGACTGAATCCTGTGCGACTTCGGCAAAGCCGCTCAAGGTATTAAGCACATCCCTGGGCGTTGCGCTCGCCGCCAATCTGCTTATGAGTTCGTCTGCGATGGGTCAACAGAGTGCAGCTCCGTCTGATCAGGCGAAGCTGGTTGAGTGGTCGACAGAGGAAGTGAAGCAATATTTCGATGCCAATATGGACTGGAACATTCCACTGCCAGAGGAGAAAGAATCAGAAAGCAGTAGTGTTGGCGGGAGCACTGGCAGCTCATCTGGAGGAGGCAGCTCGTCAGGGGGAGGGTCATCTCATACGACATACGTCCATCACGGAGGATTTGGCTGGGATGACATGCTGCTCTATCACATGATCTTCAATCGAGGAAGCGCGTATTCCTCTACGAGTTGGTCTTCAGGCGGTAGCGTGTATGATACGCGGACGAATTCACCTTATCGTACGAAATCGTTCTCCTCTGATAGTTTCCAGAATCGTCCTGTCGTGAATTCGAGGGTTCGACCTACTACTTCGAACGGCTCGGGTTCCATTATTCGCAGATCGTCGGTTGGATCAAGTAAATCAAGTTCCTCGTCGCCTGGAGGAATCGGTGGTAAATCAAGCAGCTTTAGTTCATCAGGCGGTTCCAAAAGCGGAGGGTGGTTCGGCGGATAATGGGATTTGAAGTCATTGGTCAGCCGCATCCGAATCGAGCAGAACGTGTCGCGCAATTGGCAGAGCTCGGATTCAACTGGGCGAATATCGAAGAGGAACAATATTGGGTAGATCAGGTCATTGCAATCAATGCGGGCATGAGCCAGGAGCTTCATGTGGTGTCGGCGAAGCTGTGGAGCATCTTTGACAAGGCTGCCCGTTTTATTATCGGTCGCAGAGACCTCTATGAACTCCTCTCGATTCCGGAAGTGTTATGGGACGGCTTGGAGCAGATTGAGCCTAATGAAATAGGCAAGCTGAGTCAATATGCTCGGTTTGACTTTGCTATTGATCATAATGGATCGATCAAGCTGTTGGAGTTGAATGCAGATACCCCAACGGGGTATGTAGAAGCAGCAGTCGCTACACCGTGGATGTGCAAGCAGTACGGACTTGAGACACCGAATAGCGAAATGTTAAAGCGAGTGAAGGAAGCTTGGGCGAGTAATCCGCCTGAATATGCTGCATGTGTAGGTTATGGTGAGCATGCAGAAGATTCGGGTACGATTGACATGCTCGTTAAGCATTCAGAGTTGCCGATGCGATGCATCGATTGTCTGGATTTATGGGTGGATCAAGGGGAGCTGAAGGTAGGAGAGCAGACGATACGCAGTCTGTTCGCGCTGTACCCGAAGGAATGGATGGCCATTGACGAAGGTGGAGAAGCACTTGCTTATTCCATTGAAAATGGATATACAACGATACTGAACTCACCGCATGCGATCATTTTGCAATCGAAGGGACTGCAGGCGGTTATTTGGGCGATCCATGAACTGGGCTCAGAAATGTTCACACAGGAAGAGCATGCAGTTATTGCGCATTACATGCTGCCAACGTACAACAAAGCTGTCTTTGACGGTAGCTATGTATCCAAGTCGATGTTCGGCCGCGAAGGTGGTTCTGTGCGGCTATTTGATTCGCAAGGAAATGTAGAAACCGAAGATAAGGATGGATTTGATACAAGTCGATTCTTCAGCAGAGTCTATCAAAAACGTGCCAAAATGGCACAAGTGGATTTGCATCACGGCTCCTTTCATTTATTAACGGGTGTGTTCGTCATCAACGGGGTGCCATGCGGGATACTTGGCAGAGTTGGCGGACTTATTACCGGGAATAACAGCCATTTTATAGCGATTGGAGTGAAAAAATAATGAGCCTGAATCGAAATAGCGGGAGTCGAAATCACGACATTCGTGTTCAGCAGCAAAAAAAGAAACGAATGATCAACAATCTGCTTGTGCTAGGGATATTTGCCTGTCTAATTATTTTCTTCGTGTACATCATTAATCTCGGAGCTGAAGGAAACGACAATTCCATAGATACAGCAACGGTACCTTGGGATTATAAGATTGAGAGCGCTAAGGTAGGAGACATCATCGGAGGAGATATGACAATCCTGCCGGATAATCAACTGCTGCCGAATGACAACAATTATGCGACTGGTGATCAAGTATGGACGCTCAAGTATATGACAGCTAATATGCTCCCTATTAACGAGAAGGGGAACGATATTAATTTGTCGTCATGGGAACCGATTAAATCGTACTCATCCAAGGAAGCGGCCGAGAGAGATTTGAAGGAGCTGAAGCTCAACTTGAAGGCCGAGGTTGAATTAGTGGGTGTGTACAAAACCGAGTACCAGGGTAAACTCCGTCAATTCGCCGTGATCACCCTTCCATCCGGACATACAGTGAAGCAGCCAATTGATGATGTTCGTTATCAGAAGTTCAAAAACAAGAAAAAGGTCAACGTGATGCTGGAAGAAGTTCATGATTTTGTGGACTATGATTTAGCGATGGCCAAATTCCGGGGGTGGGCAGAATGATATTTATGAATATTTTGATCAGTATTCTCACGATCATGGCGTTACAATTTATCGGCATGTATGTGTTCAGTGTGCTGACGCCATTTAATGATTTCGAAGAATTGAAGAAGGGCAATGTTGCAGTAGGGCTTGCGATGGGCGGCAAGTTCATGGGCACGGCAATTGTGCTCGGTGTGTCGGCTTTTACGAACTCATCCATTATCCATATGGCACTATGGTTTGGCGTTGGATACATCTGTTTGATCGCAACGTATTTGCTGTTTGATCTCGTTACTCCGAAGATGAGTGTAGCTGAGCAGTTGCAGAATCGGAATACTGCAGTTGGTATATTATTGTGTTTCCTATACATTGGCATGGGATTCGCTATTAGCAGTTTAATCATATAATCGCTTGTGTACACAAGGACTCCCTGATTAGTAACTTAGGAACATGAACTTTTGTTCTATAGAAGGGAGTCTTTTTTTTCGTGTGGTTGTCTCAAGGCCAAGAATGGCACCTTCCTTTACGTAATGATTATGTTCATGATGTATCTATGAATTGCCTAGTTAACTCGAACCTAGTAAACTGTATACAAGATATGGAAGATGAATCGAGGTAGTTAGTGATCAACTATGCACATCTAGTCGGGAAAATAGTAGTGGTCATGTAGTTATTCATCCTACTAACGGGGGGAGGTTATATCGTGAATCAGCTTATCATTCAGGATGCTAGAGAAGTAGCAATCGAGGCGGCTCGACAAGCTGGACTGGCGATTAAGCAATTGTTCGATCAAGTGGCACACGTGGAAATGAAAGATGAGCATGGAGACGTCGTTACAGAGGCTGATTTATTAGCGGAAGCAATCATTGTAAAGGAAATACAGGCTGCCTTCCCTGATCATCAAATCCATAGTGAGGAAGCTGGGGTTATTGGAGTCAGCAGTGATTGGCAATGGCTCGTAGATCCGCTGGACGGAACAAATAATTTTGCAATTGGTATCCCGCTCTTCTCCTGCTCCATCACCGTTATGTATCAACAAGAACCGGTTGTGGGCGTGGTGTATGAGCCGATGACGGATCGACTATTTCACGCAGCAGTTGGGAATGGAGCCTATTGCAATGACCAGCGAATGCAAGTAAAGAGCTGTCCTAGCTTGCACAAAGGGAATATTGGCTGGATTCAAGGGCATAAGGTACAGCAGGATCCTACCGCAGTTGGCTTGCGCCATTATATTGACACGAGATGCAAGCGAATGATGCGCCTATGGGCTCCAACCTTGCAATGGTGCATGCTTGCCAAGGGAGATTTGGATGGAATCGTTCTGTATAAATCTGAAGGAGATGACTTGTATTCAGGCATTCTGATGGTTAAGGAAGCGGGCGGATCCGTCATTGATTTTAATGGGGAAACGTTTACTGGGATGAATTCAGAGCCATACCTTATCGCTTGTCATCCAGACCATGAACAAGAGCTGTTGCGAATGGTGCGAGCGGGCATATCAGTGCCAGTACGACCGTAACTCCAAGCGATATCAATGCTTTTATAGATATAAAGCTATGTATTTTAGGAGGTAAAGATGAAGCCAGAGATGAAATTATTTTGTTTCCCGTATGCAGGAGCGTCTGCCATGATTTATAACAAATGGAAAGCCCATTTGGCAACGGGTATTGAACTGATTCCCGTAGAATTGGCCGGCAGAGGCAAGTATTTTGGAACCCCGTTCTATGACAGCTTCGAAGACATGATCGAAGACGTGTATGGCAAGATCGAAAGTCAGCTTGATGACGGCCCCTACTCGATATTCGGGCACAGTATGGGAAGCTGGATTGCTTATGATCTCGCGCACAAAATATCGGAGCTGAAGCGACCTGAGCCCAAGCATATCTTTTTCTCCGGGCGTAGAGCACCGCATATCGAAAGCAGACGGACGAAATATTACGATCTCCCGGACGATGAGTTTCTGGATGAGATTATTCGATTAGGGGGAACGCCCAAAGAGCTGCTCGAGAATAAAGAGCTTTTAACGCTGTTTCTTCCCGTATTGCGGACGGATTTCAGACTTGTGGATTTGTATCAATATGAAGAGCGTCTGGGCAAACTTTCCTGTAACATTTCTGTATTAAGCGGGGAGGAGGATGCAATCTCCTTGCCGGATTTGCAAGCTTGGAAGCAGCACAGCTCCGCCGATTGCACCGTACATATGCTTCCAGGCGGCCACTTCTTCCTTAACGAGTACACCACGAAGGTAACCGATATATTAAATCGTACCTTACTTCCTGTTCTCACCGTGTGATAGATAAAAGAACTGTAATGAGTATGACCGACGTCTGATTGAGGACGTCGGTCATCTTTGTTTTTGGATGGAACAAGGAGCGAACATTAAAGAGGAGGAAAAAGATTTTTTCCCATTACTAAAATGAGGGTTCATAGGTTGAAAGTTTATCAATACACATTCGGTTGAAGATGAGGTGAAATTGATGAATAAATGTAAAATATTAACTTAAAATTTGTGCGTAAAGCGAAATTTTATTTGTAAATAGAGTCTAAATAGCAAAAAAAGAAAATATTTACTTAACATTTTTTTGAGAGATGATATACTAATTGAGGAATTTTGGTGGAAGATCCATGATTATGATAGGAGAGAAGAGCATGCAGACCAAAATGATCATATTTGAAAAGACCTCTTCGGGTGAACTAGCCTTGCTCGATGAGCGGGAATGGAACGCTGCGATGATTCAATTGCTGAATCACGCCAACTATTTGCTCGTGAACGACATGGAATATGAGATGCTGGAAGGGCGCTTGAATGTAAATTCAGGTAATTTCGAGCTGCTCGTCGAAGCGGTACATCAACCATGAGTAAGCAGTAATAGGGGGCTGGATGGAATGGAAGAGAAAGAGAAAGAGAAAGAGAAAGAGAAAGAGAAAGAACTGGTACATACGCAGCTAAAAGTATTGAGCACATCGCTTGGCGTTGCCTTGGCCGCAAACCTGCTCATGATTCCGTTCGGAACGGGACAAGCAATTGCCGCGCAGGCGGAAACACCCAAATTGACCGAATGGTCGACGGAGGAAGTCAAGGCCTATTTTAATCCAAGCGCAGACTGGAATATCCCTTTTGTAAAAGAAGAAAAGAAGGTGGGACAAACTGGCGAAAGCGTACCTTCTTCAGGAGGATCGAACAGTGCGTCTGGAACAACTGGATTCAATGGTACTGGCGAATCATCTCAACCGATTGTCATTCGCGATGGAGGATTTGGCTGGGACGATATACTTTTGTACCACATGATTTTCAACAGCGGCAGACCCTATTCCTCGTCCAGCTGGGCGACAAGCGGGAAAGTCTTTGATACTCGCACGAATAAGCCTTATCGAGCAAAATCGTTCTCGAGCGATACTTTCCAAAACCGCCCGGTCGTGAACTCAACCGTACGTCCGTTTACCTCTAAGGGAACGGGAACTGTGACGCGTAGATCGTCGAACGGAAGCGGTACCGATAAAGCGAAGGCCGGCAGCACTTCTGTCAGCAACGGTTTAACGAGCAAGCAGCAAAGCAAGAGCGGTAGCGGCATCGTATCTGGAGGGAATTCGTCGACAAGCAGCAAATCGAAGAGCGGTAGCGGATCAGGAACCAGCAGCAAATCGAAGACTGGCAGCAGCTCGGTGAGCCGAGGTTCAACGAATAATTCATATCGCGTGAGCGGTAGCGGATCAGTATCCAATAGCAAATCGAAGTCCAGCAGCTCTGGCTATAGCAGCTCATCGACTCGTAGCAGTTCATCAAGCCGCAGCAGTTCGTCATTCGGCTCGTCTAAATCAAGATCTACATCTGTTGGTGGCATCGGTGGGAGATCAAGCGGATATAGCTCCTCAAGTCGTTCATCAAGCAGCGGGGGGTTCGGCGGATAATGAAATTCGAAACGATAGGGCAACCGCATACGGATCGAGCGGCGCGCGTAGACCAACTGAAAGAGCTTGGATTCACATGGGCGGATATCGGGGAGGAGCAGTACTGGATCGATCAGGTGATTGCGATAAGTGAAGGCATGGCTCAGGAACTTATGGTCGTATCGGCCAAGCTCTGGAACATCTTCGACAAGACGGCGCGCTTTGTTCTCGGGCGAAGGGACTTATATGCATTATTATCGATACCGGAAGTGCTCTGGGATGGCTTGGATAGCATAGAGCCGAAGGAGTTCGGCAAGCTAAGCAAATATGCGCGCTTCGACTTCGCCATAGATGATGATGGGGCGATAAAGCTGCTGGAATTGAATGCAGACACTCCTACAGGATATGTGGAAGCGGCGGTTGCGACGCCTTGGATGTGCGAGCAATACGGACTCGCTACGCCGAACGTTGGAATGGCAAGACGAATAAAGGAAGCTTGGGCCGATGAGCGGCCGGAATATGCGGCTTGCGTCGCGTATGGTGAGCATGCCGAGGATTCAGGAACGATCGAGATGCTGGTCAAGCATTCGGAGCTGCAAATAAGCTGCATGGATTGCTTGGATATGTGGATCGATGAGGGTGAAGTCAAGGTGGGACAGCAGACGATACGAAGTCTGTTCGCGTTGTATCCAAAGGAATGGATGGGTATCGACGATGGCGGAGAAGCGCTCGCTTATTCGATCGAAACAGGCCAAATTCAGATCCTGAATTCCCCGCATGCCATCATTTTACAATCGAAAGGGCTGCAGGCTGTCATATGGGCTATTCACGAATTAGGCTCAGAGATGTACACGCAGGAGGAGCATGCCGTTATTGAGCATTACGTGCTGCCCACCTACAATAAGGCCGTATTTAATGGAAGCTATGTGTCCAAATCGATGTTTGGGCGCGAAGGAGGCTCCGTACGCTTATTCGATGGACAGGGCAACATGGAAGTCGAGGATAAGGACGGATTCGATACGAGCTGCTTCTTTAGCCGCGTATTCCAGAAGCGAGCAGACCTGGCGAGCATCGAGCTAAGCCACGGCACGTTTCGGCTGCTGACAGGGGTATTCGTCATTAACGGCGTTCCGTGCGGAATTTTAGGCCGTGCCGGCGGGTTAATCACGGGCAATAACAGCCAATTCATCGCGATTGGAGTGAAAAAATAGATATGAGCCGCAAACCCTATAACTCTCGTAAAATATTGACGATCGTAATAGCAATCGCCATTATTATTTTAGTCGCAAACATGTGCAATCATCGTTCGGGAGAGAGCGTGGGCAACGGTAAGAGTACTGCCAACGTGAACGCAACGACGGTGCCATGGGATTATAAAATCGAATCTGTCACGGTTGGTGATCTCATTGGAGGAGACATGACGCTTTCTCCCGATAACGAGCTGCTGCCGAACGATGGCAATTATGCAACCGGCGATACGATCTGGGCGCTGAAATATATGACGGCCGACATGGTCGTCAAGGACGGCAAGCGGAATGATGTGCATCTGTCTCCATGGAAGGCGATCAAAACCTATTCTTCCAAGCAGGCAGCGGAAAAGGAACTGAAAAATGTAAAGCTCAGCCTGAAGGCAGAAGTTGAATTGATTGGTGTATATAAAACGGAATATCAAGGGAAATACCGTCAATTTGCGGTCATGACGCTGCCATCCGGGCACACGATTAAGCAGCCGATCAATCAGGAACGGTATTCCAAAATGAAAACTAAGAAAAAGGTTGCGGTATTGCTGGAAGAAGTACACGATATGAACAATTACGACCAAGCGATGGCCAAATTCAGGGGATGGGCAGATTAAATATCTAAATAAATCTGTGATATAATACTGACCAGCCATACGAATTGTAATAACGGGTGGGGACACATATGAAATTGGAGCGATTGATCTCTATCATTTACAAGCTGCTGAACCATGACGTGTTGTCTGCCTCCATGTTGGCCGAAGAGTTTCAAGTTTCCCAAAGAACCATCTACAGGGATATCGAAGCGATCTGTGCCGCGGGCTTCCCGGTCGTATCGTATCAAGGAACGAATGGCGGATATGGGATGATAGATGGATACAAAATGGATAAAAGTCTGCTCGGTTCATACGATGTCAATTCTCTGATTACCGTGCTCAGAAGCCTTTCCACCGTATTTGATGATGAGCGTGCGCTGGGGACCATCGAAAGACTGCAGACGCTTGAATCGGAGGATCGCGCCACGACTCTGTCCGTGGACCTGGAAACCTGGCGCACGGAACCCGATGTGCTTCGTTGTTTACACATGGCAATTGCCCAGCGAAATATCGTCCGCTTTGATTATATCAATGCAAAGAATGAACGCACGACCCGTGAGCTGGAACCGCTGCGGCTTCATTTTAAATATCGAAATTGGTACATGTACGGGTTTTGCCGAGCTCGGCAAGATTATCGGGAGTTCCGACTGTCGCGGTTGATGAATTTGTTCGTGACACAGGATACTTTTCAACCACATCAAAAAGTGCCGGAAGAGGCTGCTTCTTCAAACAAGGGATGGCAAGATCAGTTGGAAGATGTAGTGATCCGGGTGCGGCCGGAGGCATTGGCGGAAGCGCTGGATCAATTTCACCAGATTGATAAGCAATTTCATGCCGATGGAAGTATGACGATGCGGATTCCTGTTTATCAACCGTTGGAAGCACGATGGCTTTGGACAATTCTGCTTGGTTTTGGCAGTGGCGCCGAAGTTCTCGAACCTTATGCACTGCGAGGCATCTTAAAAGCACAGCTTCAAAATGCGCTCAAACGTTATGAAGATGTATGACAGACTGTTGTCATACATCTTTTTTTATACTATCAACAGAGAATGGCTCCGAAGTAAGCCGATTTGATTTAAGCAAGCCATTCTGCTTAACAATCCAATGGCCGGAATCCGTCAAACACGCATATCAGAAATTGTGCCGCGTCTGGCCAGTAATGTCGATGATATCAAAGGCCATAGGCTCTATAATGAATTCAATAACCCAAAACATGAGAACGGAGAATGTGTGTAATATATGGAAATCGGAAATTTAATTACGGCAAAATCGAGAGAAGATTTGAGGGAGTGGCTGCAGGAGAATAGTAAGACTGAAACCTCTTGTTGGGTCGTAGTTCGGTTGACGCCAATCCCGGATACGCTGCTATATTTGGACGCGGTCGAAGAAGCTTTATGTTTTGGATGGATCGATGGAATCAAAAAGAAAATATCTGAAACACAACTGGCGCAGAGACTGTCTCCCCGAAGCAAAAGAAGTTCATGGACTGAATTGAATAAGGAACGTGTCCGCCGCCTCGAAAAGTTGGGCTTAATGAGAGACGAAGGAAGAAAGGTATTGCCTGATATGGGCCACGATTCTTTTAAAATAGATAAGGTTATAGAGCAAAGGCTAAAAGAGGAAAAGCAAGTATATGAGAATTTTATGGCATTTCCGGATCTCTATAAAAGAGTTCGGATCGATACGATCCAAGGCTATAAAAATCAACCTGAATTATATAGGAGCAGATTAGATAAATTCATAACAAACACCAGAGAAAACAAAATGTACGGTCAATGGCATGATAATGGACGACTCCTCGATTATTAAGTGCGCTCGGATATGTTTCAAAGAACGGACATGGCGAAAATTTCGGTTCGGAATTCATAACGTTCGTGTATTTGACTTTATAGGTTGGACAAGTTACAAAGAAAAGTAACAAACAGCCTAGAAGGAGATGACACGGTGACGAAAATATTGCTGGTAGACGACGACACTCATATCCGCGAGCTGGTGAACTTGTATTTGACCGACGAAGGGTTCGAAATAATCGAAATGGCTAACGGCGAGGATGCATGGAAATACGTTGCCGAAGGACGCCCCTTCGATATGGTCATTCTCGATATTATGATGCCCAAGCTGGATGGATGGGAGTTATGCCGCAAGCTGCGCGAACACGGGGAGTTTCCGATATTGATGATTACCGCCAAAGGCGAGCAGGATCATAAAATCAAAGGGTTTCATCTGGGGACGGACGACTATTTGACGAAACCGTTCGATCCGCTCGAGATGGTGCTGCGGGTAAAAGCGCTGTTCAAACGTTATCGCATTGCGTCCTCCCAGCAGATAGAACTGGGTGATCTAACGCTTGATAAGCTCGGGTATCAGATTTTCGACCGCTCGAATCAGGAGACAATCACGCTCCCGCGGAAGGAATTCGAACTGCTCTATCAGCTAGCGAATCATTCGGGACAACTGTTTACCCGCAGGCAATTGATCGATCAGATATGGGGCATGGATTATGAAGGAGACGAAAGAACGGTCGATACGCATGTAAAAAAAATCCGCGAGCGCTTCGCCGATCATGAGTCTTTCCGAATCGTCACCCTGCGCGGGCTTGGTTACCGGCTGGAGGTGGCGCGTGATTAAGTCGCTTTATTTCCGGGTCGCGTTAGTGTTCATCGGGATTGTTATCGTGAGTCTTATCGCTGCCCTGTCGGTATCGACGACGATTTATACGAAGCAGATCAAGGGCTCGATCGAAAATGAAATCATTGCCTATGGAGGCAAGGTGATTCGAATGCTTCAGAGCTCTCCGAATGGAGAGGCAGAGGAGTATATGAAGCAAGCTGCCAATCTGTCGAACTTGAACATAGGCATTTTCGATACGTCCAAACAATTGATTTATCAGAATAAAAATATTGGAAGCGTCGATGCTTCAAAGCTGCAGTCTGTATTGAACGGTGGTGTTTATCGGGGAACAATTCACGTCAATGAGAGTGGACGGGAGGAGGAGCATCTATTGATCGGGCTCCCTTTCCAGATCGATTCTCGTTCTTATGCGTTGTTCCTCTCGCCTCGCTTCCAAGAGATGATCAAAACCTTCCAAGAGGTTACCCGCACGGTGCTGATCATTGCCCTAGTCATCGGTAGTGTACTCATCTTGATCGCGGCGCGTTATATCGTCAGGCCTTTGCGCGTCTTAACGGAAGGAACTCGCAAGATTGCTGCCGGCAATTTCAATGTAACGATCCAGTCGAAAAGCAAGGACGAGGTCGGGCAACTGACGAGCAGTTTCAATGACATGACCAAGCAGCTCGCCGCACTGGATCAGATGCGAAGCGAGTTCGTCAGCAATGTGTCCCACGAGATTCAATCGCCGCTTATGTCTATATCCGGTTTCACCAAAGCCCTCAAGAGCAAGAAGCTGAATGAGGAGCAGCGCGTGCATTATTTGACGATCATTGAGGAAGAGAGCGAGCGATTGTCCCGCATGGGTCAGAATCTGCTGCGGCTGTCTTCTCTTCAATCCGAGCATCCGGCCGTCATTCCGCGGAAGTTCCGCTTGGACGAGCAGCTTCGAAGTACGGTGATTGCGAGCGAACCGCAGTGGAAGGCGAAGTCGCTTGAGATTGAACTCGAGCTGGAAGAAGAATTGATGATCGAAGCGGACGAAGATTTGCTCAATCAGGTATGGACGAATCTGCTGAACAACGCTGTTAAATTCACGCCTAAGGGAGGACGTATTCAGATCTCGCTTCAACGTTCCGGCCAATGGGCGATCGTTCGCATAGCGGACAGCGGAATTGGCATCGCGGAGGAAGAGCGGACATTCATTTTTGTACCTTTTCATAAAACGGATAAATCCAGGGACACAGCGGTCAAAGGAAACGGGCTCGGACTGTCAATCGTCAAGCGCATCGTAGATCTGCATCATGGCGACATCACGGTTGGCGGAGCCCTTAACGAGGGAACCGTTATGACGGTGAAGCTGCCGCTGGCCTTCGAACAATTGTAAAGCTGAGAACACATTCGGGACAAATTCAGATGGTATACTCCTTTCGTAATAGAAAGGGGACTACGCATGAGTTACTTAAGCAAGCTGAGCTTGAAAAATGGAGTGGCGGTCATTATTTTATGCATTTTGGTGACCTCCCTTGGACTTTATTCAACCACGACGATTAAGCAGCAAACGTATCCAGATGTCAGCTTTCCTGCCGTGTTCGTGCAGGCGATCTACCCTGGGGCATCGACGGAGGAAATCGAAACGGATGTCACGACTCCGATCGAGGACAGCTTGAAGGGGCTGGAGGGGTATGACACGTTAACGAGTACGACGTCTGAAAATACGTCAGCCATTTTCCTTCAATATCCGTTCGGCAAAGACATGGATAAGATTGCTGCGGATGTCGAATCGGCAGTCTCGAAGGTAAACCTGCCGGACAAGGCGAACGTGGCTGTTAAACGACTGGCTGCCAATGAAATGCCGATATATACCGCGGCGATTTTTTCATCGAAAAATGATCCCGAAGGGCTGCAAAAGCAACTGGAAACGGAAATTGTTCCGAAGCTGCAAAAGTTAGAGGGTGTGAGCTCGGTCGAGCTGCAAGGGACAACCTCGAAGCATCTGAACATTGTCGTTGACAAAGAGAAGGCAAGCGCATATGGTATTTCGCTGAGTGCGATTCAGAGCGCGCTGCAAGCGCAGAACTATGCGGTTCCTCTCGGTTCCGTCAATCAGCAAGACAATACGATTCCGATTCGGCTCGTTGGCAAGGTCAACGCGGTTCAGCAAATCGAGAATATGAAGTTGCAAGCAAGCGGCGGTCAAAGCGCGCAAGCACCGGGCCCAATGAATCAAGGCCAGATGCCAAAGCAAACTCAATCGGGTCAAGCAGGCAAAACGGGACAACAACTGTCTGCTTCTTCGACATCTTTGCTTTCATCCGTGAAGCTATCGGACATCGCCGAAGTGAAGACCATATCGAAGCAGGATCAAATCTCGCGCTTTAATGGCAAAGAAAGCTATGTCATTCAAGTCATGAAATCTCAAGACGCGAACACGGCAGATGTTGCCGACGCCGTCAAAGACGTGCTAGCTGATCATGAGAGCAAGGCAGGCATGGACATCCATGTCATTAACGACCAAGGTGCGGACATTAAGGAATCAGTATCCGGCTTGGTTCGCGAAGGCTTGTACGGGGCGTTGTTCTGCATTCTGATAATATTCCTATTTCTGCGCAACGTAAGGGCAACGCTCATTTCGATTCTTTCGCTGCCGATCTCGATTTTTGCGACGATTGCGCTATTGGATCAGATGGGATATACATTGAATATTATGACACTAGGCGGCATCGCGGTATCGGTAGGACGCATCGTTGACGACAGTATTGTCGTGATCGAGAATATTTACAGATGGCGCCAAGAGAAGGGCACTGAAATGGGCGGCAAGGAGCTTGCCTATAAGGCTACGAAGGAAGTGATCAGCGCTGTTGGATCTTCCACGTTGGCGATGGTGGTCGTGTTCCTCCCGCTGGCCTTCGTCAATGGCATCGTCGGCGAGTTTTTCCGTCCATTCTCGATTGCGGTATGCATCGCAATTCTCGTATCGCTGCTCGTTTCCATGATGCTTATCCCCGTGCTCGGCGCGAAGTTTTTCAACAAAGTGAAGCCGCATACGAAGGAAAGTATCCTCGTTCGCGGTTACGAGCGCTTGCTGCGCGGCGCGCTTCATCGTAAGGCCCTTGTGATTGTCGCGTCCATTGTTCTGCTCCTTGGATCTTTGGCAACAATCCCGCTGCTCGGCATCTCTTTCTTGCCGACAGGTGCTGCACCAGCGATTCAAATCGAAGTCAGCATGCCAGCCAAAGAGGGGCTGGAGCAAATGAACAGAGTCAGCAAGCAAGTGGACAAGTATTTGGAGTCGGTAGATGAGGTAGAGAAGTATCAGTTGTCGATTGGTATGGGGGGAAGCGGGGGTCAAATGCTGCTAGGCGCTTCGTCAGCCAATAAAGCGACTTACACCGTCACGCTTCAAGAAGGAACGGCTACGGACGAATTGATTGATAAAGCGACAAAAGAAATTACGAATTCCGTTAACGCGATCGTTCCAAATACGGAAGTCATGATCAAGGAATCGCAAGCGCAAGGCCCGCCTTCCGGCAATAATATCGATGTCAGCTTGTATTCTTCCGATGCCGTGGCGCTGTCCAAGGCAGCCCATCAAGTGGAGATGCTGATGAAACAGCGGGACGATTTGAAAAATATTACGAACAACTTGAACGGAGTCGTTCCGAAGTGGGAGCTGTCGATCAACCAGGCAGGCAAGGATGCCGGCATTTCCTACTTCCAGATCATGCAGGTCGTTAGTGAGCAATTGAAACCGACCAATGTGGGAACGTACATGTTGGACAATAAGGAATGGGACTTGACGCTCTCTTATAAGGAGCAAATTACGTCGAAGGATCAGTTGGAGAATGTGACGATTCCTTCAGCAGCTGGAATGAATAAATTAAGTGATATCGCCGATATTCACGAAATTACCGCACCTGTATCCGTCAGCCACGATAACGGAAAAACGTATGCGAAGGTAAGCGGGACAATCAAGGGCACGGATACTGCCGCGATCACGAAGGAAGTGCAGAAGGACATTGACAGCCTGACGCTTCCGGAAAATGTGGAAGTGAATTATGGCGGCGGATTGTCGATGATCAACGATGGATTCCAAAGCATATTGCTTGCCATGATTGGAGCGATTGGCCTCGTTTTCCTCGTGATGAGCGTAACATTTGGCGGGCTGCGGACGCCACTGATCATCTTGTCTTCGCTGCTGTTCGTTCCAATCGGCTCGTTCGGCGCCTTGCTCATTACCGGACAGACGTTGTCCATGAGCTCAATGATCGGTGTGCTGATGCTCGTCGGCATCGTCGTCACGAATGCGGTCGTCATGCTGGATCGCGTTGAACGGAATGCCAAGTCTGGCATGGAGCTGCAGGAAGCGATCGTCGAAGCTTGCGCGACGCGTCTCAGACCGATACTGATGACAGCCTTTGCCACCATTTTGGCACTGATGCCGCTGGCTTTGTCGCATTCGACGACAAGCTTGATTTCGGGTGGACTAGCCATCACGGTTATCGGCGGTTTAACGACATCAACGTTGTTGACGCTTATCTTCGTTCCGGTGCTATATCTATTGACCGGGCGCAAACGAAAGTTTATCGAAGAAAGCTTCTAAGAGAGAATGAAGTTATTGTATAATAGTGGAATATGACATAGCGACGCGCGACCCGACTTGAGATAATCTTATCTAAGTCCGGGTCGCGTTATTGTTAATTTCTGCACTTCGTTGTTCATAATAGCGAGAAATGGAATGCGCTACTTATATTCAGAGACCAATTAAGAGCCAATCCGAATCTTGCACAAGCATATGTCGAGCTAAAGCAGAGCCTAGCAGCATTATACAGCAATGATGAACTCGCTTACATCGCAGGAAAAGAAGCATTTGTGAAGAAGGTAATACAGGACTTTCGTTTGAATAACTCTTAGATCAGAGAGGGAAGTGATTCAGTATGAAATCTCCTGGCGGATCACTGTTTCCTTACTATTACAAGGGTGGGGAAATCCATTGCCTGAAGTACGGAAGCCATTATTCGAATACTGAAAAGCTGTTCGAACTAATGAAGCAAGAAGAGGAATGTATCCTTCACACCAACAGGAGATTGAAGATATGGGTGGATTTTTATAAGACCTCGATTACGGAACAAGTACTGCAGCAATTTATCGCGCATATTACATACATGCATTGATAAGCTTTCGATAGTAGGGTTAACAAGATTCAATATGTGGAGATTGAAAAGAAGAATGAAAAAGTCGGGAATCAGACTGAACATTTCCTTCTACGAAGATCCTGAAGATGCAAAAACATGGCTCGTAAGTGATTAGAAAGAATTCTATAAATAGATATAAGAGGTGGGAATTAGAATGAAATATCATATTAGACCAATAACGGAACAAGATATCTCTTTTTTATGGATAATGCTATATGAATCTTTGTATGTACCGGAAGGCAAGGAATCCTTCAGCCTTGATATTATTAACGAACCTTCCATTTCGAAATATGTGGAAGATTGGGGCAGGGAAGGCGATCTGGGTTATATCGCTGAAAATGCCGAAGGAGAATCCATTGGCTCTATCACGGTGAGATACTTTAGTGAGGATAAACGAGGGTACGGATTTGTAAGCAGCGAAGTGCCGGAACTGGGAATGGCGATTCTACCGGCTTATCGTGGTCAAGGATTAGGAAGCGCTTTAATGAAGAAATTATTTGCTGGATTGAGCGAGCAGCGAATTGATCGCGTATCCTTAAGCGTAGATCCAGACAATGCGGCAGCCGTGAAATTGTATCAGCGATTCGGGTTCAAGGCAGTAGGTGAGGTGGGAACGTCCATCACGATGCTGGCTCAAGTAAATAGGGCATGAACAAAGGAATATGAATAGGAAAGAGATACATAACGTACTTGATAACTAGACTAGCATGAGGAGATCAACTATGAAAAAACTATCTATCCATCCTGTCACGCGGGATAATTGGGAGAACGCCATTCAAATCAAGATTCATGAGGAGCAAGTGCCTTTTGTTCCTTCCATTTATGAAGCACTGACGTATGCATATATCAAGCCATGGGATGAGGCGCTGGATCCCTTTCTTGTATGTGATGAAGGGATTACGATCGGATTTTTCTACATCAGTTATACGCCGAATAGCGCAGATAATTACTGGATTGGCGGCTTTCAAATCGATAAGTCTTGCCAAGGAAAAGGATACGGCAAACTGGCATTGGGAGGAATCATTGAATTTATTCAAGAGACTCATCCCAAGTGCAGGTTGATCTCCTTGACGGTCGAGCAGGACAATAAGCGGGCTCAGCGGCTTTATGAAAGCTTCGGCTTTGTAAACCAACAGGAGCATAATCAAGACGACGAAGTCATTTACCAACTGGTTCTTGAAGGATCGTAACGCATGAGACCTCAGATCATGTTACATCTCTTTTCTTCGCTGGATGGCAGATTGACGATATCTCCTTACCGCAATGTCAGCGAATGGATGGCGTCGGGATCGATGGATGATTCAATTAATAGCGGGTGACAGCTATTTTGCGTGCTAGAAATCAGAATGAATGGAGAGGATGCTATGAAGTATTTTTTCGGAATTGTTCCGCCTTTGAGCATTTATGAAAAATTGATGTCGGTGCGCAATCAATACCATTACTCTGGGGTCGAACCGCATATTACCGTTAAACTTTCGTACGGGACAGGAACGATGTTGCCTGTGAATTGGATGTCTGAGTGCAAGAGTATAATAGAAGGATTTCGTTCGTTTTCCGTATCCGTTGGCGAGCTTCACTATTTCGGTGATAAGGACGTGTTATATATAGGGGCTCACTCTCCCGAATTAACCGAATTACATCGAAAGCTTGTCACCGTATTTGAGCCGACTGAAGAACAAACGACGCGTTGCTTCGAATTGGACTTGTATATTCCGCATATTACGGTGGCCAAAAAATCAAGCTTATCGGAAGAGATTCTTGAAAAAATGGAGAGAACACTTTCTCCACATTTTCAGGATAGACAAACCTTTGATGTTCATGAGATCCGGCTGTATGCGCGGGACGATCAGAATAAGACGTTTCAGAAATATGAGGACATTCAGATGACACGGTAAGTTAACATAGAGCTGCCCACAAAATAATCATAAAGGAAGATGCCTCATGAAGTTGGAATCGCCACGATTGCTTATTCGTGATTTGCAGAGAGATGATTGGCTAGACGTACATGCATACGCCTCCAATCCAGAAGTAACGAAATATATGCTCTGGGGACCGAATTCCGAAGCAGATACGAAAGCATATATGGAGGAACAGTTCGAGCAGCAGCAAACTGCCGAGCGAAGCCATTATGAGTTCGGCGTTATATTGAAGGATACGAATACATTCCTTGGCGGATGTAGTATATACCCGCAGGGGAGAAATGCCGAAATCGGGTATTGCTTCAACCCTGATTATCACGGAAATGGATATGCGACAGAAGCGGCGCATGCCTTGCTCAGGTTTGGATTCGAAACCCTCAATGTGCATCGCATTTATGCCACTTGCCGTCCTGCTAACATTGCCTCCGCAAATGTCATGAGAAGAATCGGCATGAAGCAGGAGGGGCATTTGAGGGAGCATCTATGGAGCAAAGGGATGTATCATGATTCCTATTTATTCTCTATTTTGGAGTGCGAGTACGATTATTCGAACAATCCTGGGAGCTAACCTTCTTGTAAGCAGATCGGCGGCTCGGGCCAAGGCTCTGGATGACTTGTCCTGTATCGGGGTCAATCGCAACTGAAAAATCATAAAAGTGATCGCTGAACCCTTCCATCCAGTCTACTAGATCCTCCGAATAGAACCAGAACGAGAGGATGCGGGAATCGGACTGTTGTGCCAGACGCTCCTCCCGACAGTCTATGGAACAATTGCTGAGATCCAGACCCAACTCATCCGCCTTCGCCTGAGCCGCTTCGATCGCCTTCATCAGATGTGCGGTATAGGTACGATCAATATTAAAGATACTGTTTGGAAATTGCCTATTTTCACACGTCATCGCTATCTCCTCCAATTGTGTCAACTCTCATGCTACTTCTGTTTATTCAAGTTTTCTGGTTACAACTTTCTATTTTTTATAGTAAAGGATAGAAGGCCAAATGAGAAGTAATGGGTTAAAACGCTATTAAGGCTGCATGAGAAGGGGGAATTGAATTTGAATCAATTGAGAACGGAACGAGAAATGATGGACATGTTCATCGAGTTTGCCAAGCAGGATGATCGTATCCGATTAGTGACCTTGGAGGGCTCGCGCGCACGAACAAAAATATAATCCCTGATACATACCAGGATTGCGATATTTCTTATTTTGTGACCAATCTCGATTCCTTTAAAGCAAACGATCAGTGGTTGGACGTCTTCGGAGCTCGCTTAATGATGCAAAAACCAGAGGCCATGGAGTTGTTTCCGCCCGAACTTGGTAATTGGTTCTCCTATCTCATCTTGTTCGAGGACGGCAACAAATTAGACCTGACACTGATCCCACTGAACGAGGTCGAGGCTTATTTTGCTAATAGTGACGGCTTGGTTGAGGTGCAGCTTGATAAGGATACGCTTGTTCCTAACGAAGTTGTGCCGAACGACCACCAATACTGGATTAAGAAGCCGACCGCAAGAGAATTTGATGACTGCTGCAATGAATTCTGGATGGTATCGACCTACGTCGTAAAGGGGGTGGCGCGTAAAGAAATCCTGTTCGCCATTGATCATCTGCATGAAGTCGCCCGGCCTAATTTGCTGAGAATGATGGCTTGGCACATTGGCGCAGAACGAGGTTATACCTTTAGCGTGGGGAAAAACTATAAGTTTATAGATCGTTACTTGCCACCTGAAGATTGGGATACGTAACTCGCATCTTATGCTGAGAGCAGCTACCCAAGCATGTGGCAATCTTTATTTACGTGCTGCGAGCTATTCCGAAAATACTCGAAGGCTGTGGCTGAATATCACGGCTACCCGTATCCGGATTATGAGGAAGTGATAACAACATATATGAGAGAAATTTACGAATCGTTGTCTTGATGACCGCTACTATACCTAATAATGAACATCAAAAAGCAATTATTTGAATGAAGATGCGATTTCTGCAAGTGAGATCCATGAGCCATCCCAATAAGTACACATTGATATATTGCGAAGAGAATACGGTATATCTGTTATTCGTACGGCCCGTTTTTCCCATAAAAAAATCCCCTCTGGTCTCCAACGTTTAAGTCTATCTTACCAGAAGACTTTTTTACGTTGTCTACCATGAGGGGATAATAGGGGATAATACCACATTAGGCGGTTTATTCTGAACTAGTTTCCCGTTAGCATATTGCAAATCACTGGCAGTGAAACATAGTTTAGTGCTTCAAACTTTTACTGACTTGTGTTGATTGACCTCCTTACTCTTTTTTCTTTATTTCTTGTGCCCTGTATAATGAAAGCGGCATAGATTAAGATGGCGATCGAATCGATTAACGTATTCGTAAGTGCCGAAACATCATAAAATGCGGTTACACCGAGAATGACCATTAGACGGATGAGCAGAAGTGACACGATCATCCACGCAGCAAACAGGATCTTAGATTTCTCGCTTTGAAAAGACAGGATAATGAACACGATGCCGAAAACCAGATTCTCAGCGGTGATAATGTGCCAGACATACGTAAATGTTATCCGTGTATCCAAGGCTATATTATTCACTAAGAGCGTCGGCAGTACAGCGGATTGCCCGTTCCATGCGTGCGTAACCGCAAAAAGTATTGCAAGAACACCGGCAATCAAACAATAATAATTCTTAATTCTGATGCCCATCACAATCCTCCATAATTATTTGAGGTTCCTTCTTGTGAAGATCCCTGTAAATCTCCCGAACAAACATTGCCAGCCGCTCGTCACTTTCATGATTAAAGTCCCTTAGCGTTTTAACTGCTATGTCGAGCAACTGACAGACCTTTTCAAGATGTGCGATCTTATTGTGTGTTTCTGCTTTCTTGGCATCAAGGAATTCAGCGACATCCTGGCAATAAGCAGGATCTACACTCTGCATTCTGTGGAACTGAAACTTCCCCTTGATTTCTTCTAGAGAAAAGTCCGCATACTGCATGATTTGAATATTCATCAAATCGACGATGTCGTCCCTAGAATACCTGCGATAAGAATTGTTTCCTCGAGACGGCGATACGATTCCAATACGGTCATAATACCGGAGCGTATCCTTCGGGATACCGAGTATCCGTGAAACCTCTTTTATAGAATATTGTTTTTCCATACATTCAAAATAACATTGGAGCAGACTCCAATGTCAATCGTTTTTACTATCTTTTTGCACGAGATATTCTTGCAATCCATGCAACACTATGCTGCCCATTACTTCAATAAAAAGATTAACAACACAGGTTAACAAAGCCTATTTAAAAGAAGTAATGAAATAAGAAAGGCAATGGGTTACAATTCCAAATAAGGACTTGAATAAGGGCAACGCTATACGCAATTCCTAATGAAAGATTATAAAAAACGACAAAACATAGTAAGGAATGATCATTTTGAAGCATAACGCTCAATTTACAGTATACGAAGGGCAGGTCAACTACATTATTAGCAGTATGGAACAAGCCGTAGGGAAGTTACAGATAACGGAAGAAAGTATCAAATTTAAGTCATACAAAGTGACTATGATCCAAGAATCCTTTGAAATAAGAAGAACTGATATCAAAAAAGTTGAGAAGAAAAAAACGATGTACATAATGCAAAACAAACTAAAGATTTATTTGAAGAGCGGTAAGGACTATACAATAACAACATGGGAACAAGAAAAAATATATAACATATTAACTAAAGACGATAAAGGCAAAGAACAGTTGAAAGTATATCAGGGGAGTTAGGAACTGCGTATAACAACATCTTCACGCCGCAGGGGCTTTTAGCTCTTGGTTGTCAGATGCTGAAAAGCCAGACAACACACGGCCCGACCTAAGATAAGAGCTATCTAAGGTCGGGTCGTAGATACGAGAACGATAGACGAAAGTTCTACAAGAGATTTATATCAAGGGATCAAATGGAGGGGCTCATATGTTTATTCATAAGATAAACGATGATATTCAATTAAAAATACTCGAAATACGAGATGCGAATGAACTGTTTCTTTTATCTGATAAGAATCGGGAATATTTAAGAGAATGGTTACCCTGGGTTGATAGAACTGTAAGTGTAGAGCAAACAAAGGAATATATTCAGTTTTCTCTAAAGCTATTTGCTGAAAACAATGGATTTAATTTGGCTATTTTTTATAAAAGTAGAATTGCTGGTTGTATTGGATTACATAGTATAGATTGGAGTAATAGAAAGACTTCAATAGGTTACTGGCTGGGAGAAGAATACCAAGGAAATGGAGCTATGACAAGTGCATGCAAAGCACTAATTAATTACATATTTAATGATCTGGCTCTAAACAGAGTAGAGATTAGAGCAGCTGTATTAAATACGAAGAGCAGGGCAATTCCTGAAAGACTTGGATTTCTTAATGAAGGGACAGTTAGGCAAGCTGAATGGCTTTACGA
Source organism: Paenibacillus suaedae (assembly GCF_032337355.1). Taxonomy (NCBI): domain Bacteria; kingdom Bacillati; phylum Bacillota; class Bacilli; order Caryophanales; family Paenibacillaceae; genus Paenibacillus; species Paenibacillus suaedae. The sequence goes on along the minus strand of NZ_JAVYAA010000002.1, from coordinate 445,882 downwards.
TCATTTTGTAGATCATGTAGTCTACGGGATGCTGAAAGAAGAATGGAATAAAGAAGTAAAGTAACTGCTTTTTAGCGTATTCAAGAAGGCAGAACATTCGTCTAACAACATATTCACGCTTCGAGCCACTCGGCACTCGGGATCAGGTGGACACATCTGCGAGGCAACTGCGCTTCGCGCAGCCGGTTCGATCATGGCCTCACCTATCTTTTCATACCTTAAGCCTCTCGACGTCGTGAATACAAGAACGTTATATGAAACCAGTCGAAAGACATTTGAGAAAAGGAGTAATAAAAAGATGATCATAAGGGAAGTAACTCAAAAAGATGCAAGTCAATTAGTTGTTTTGCATAAACAATTAGATAAAGAAACGAAATATATGTTATTTGAGCCTAACGAAAGAGAATTGGATGAAAATCAACAATTAAAGGTGATTACGTCGTTTCTTGAATCTGATAATTCAAATATCTTTGTTGCAGAGTACAACGATAGAATAATCGGACATTTAACGGTAATTGGAGGACATGCAAAGAGAATAAAACATAGAGCGTATATCGTTATTGGAATATCAAATGATTTTACTGGTAAAGGAATTGGAACTGATTTATTTAAAGCTATGGAGAAGTGGAGATTAGCAACCAATATTACGCGAGTGGAACTAACAGTTATGACGCATAATGATAATGGAATAAAATTATATAAGAAGACGGGATTTGAAGTAGAAGGGGTAAAGAAAAATTCGATAATAATCGATGATAGATTTGTAGACGAGTACTACATGGCTAAGATTTATTGAGCTAACTCTGAGAAGTGGCTGGCATCATGTTTCTCATCTATTAACGCTCTAATTGATCATTTCTGAACACTACTCAACTCACGCAGGTTTTAGATAAACCACTATTCGTAGATTTTAATCATAGCATTGAGATCAATATTGAAACGTGAAAAGTATGTTCTTATAGAGATGTTATTTAGGGACCAGCCCGTAGGAGTTGGGATTACTGACCAAAAGGGAGAAGGTCTCCAGGCATTTATTGATTACTTTTATTTATATGGTCAATGCCGTATACATTTCAAATGTGTTGAAACATCCCAGCTTTTTGTTATCGATGGTATATCTAAAGTTTGAGGGACGCATTTCCGGATTTTCTAATAGTGATCGTGAGAGACAGAGACACTATTCGTTCATGATATTATTAAATATCCCATTTTTATTGGTAGTTGACTTATGAGGGATAATATGTTATTTTTTGTTATGTATTTTTAATTAGATTAGATAGACCATGTCAGAGATAGGACTTAACTTTTGAAGTAAAATACTTAATCGTTGTTAAGGCACGTTAAGTGTTTAATTGCAAACTATGTAATATGTAGTGCGAGTGAATTCGCGCGAACGGGCGAAGCTATGCTCGTTGGCGATTTTTGAGCTTTGATGCTTAATGTATAAGAGAAAAGAGTTGAAACTTAATAATTCATTTAGAAGTAGAACTAGGCATCGATTGTTGGTCATGAACTAACAGTTTAATCCTGGTTTTTTTGCGTTAATGGACTATTTTCACAGATCTTCAGATATTACGAGGGAGGCACTTTTCAGGATCAGTGGATTTGGAAATGCTTTTATCATTTTCATAATTAATCAATCATTTGGTAGAGAAGACAATCTGACGAACGGTCTTCTTTTTTTATTTTGGGCTCGGAATTTTGATGTATGCTTATGGTCAACGTTATACAACTACCAAGCTTGTTACATTAACTAGCAATATGGTCTATGAAAAAAGAGCGGATCTGAAAAGGGAATAGGGGCAGTAGCCTTTTTATTTCCGGTTATGTCTCCAAACTTACTTTCTTCCACGATTTAAACATATGTCTTTGTATTTCTGTACATGACGGGGCCGCTCAATGGGATTTTGAACGCATATTCAACATTGTTGCGGTGTCGCATTTTATGGAACTGTATAAAGGTGCTTTCTGCTGAAATAAAGCAGCTTCAGGCTAATTTGATTGTTATGTAGCTACAACATGAGTATGGAGCTGTCGTCTGTGAAGAGGGTAAGCGAATCAACTCATAGATGGAGCTAAAATCTCCATTGCCACTTCCACTGTTAACATATATCCAAGTTTATTAGTGATCAGTTCAAGTATCTCTAGAAAGGGGAACTAGCCTTGATTCAAAATAATATTTTAAATCTTGTAGGAAATACACCCTTATTGAAACTTGCGATGTCAGAGCTTAAGCAGCTCAATATATTCGCAAAGCTGGAGATGTTTAATCCAACGGGAAGTGTGAAAGATCGAGCAGCGTCCTATATCCTTAAAAAATTGCTAGAAGATGGAACTATAAACAAAGACACAGTTATCATTGAGTCTTCTTCTGGTAATTTTGGACTTGCTCTCTCGGCGGCTTGTCGTTGGTTAGGCTTAAAGTTTTATTGTGTAATTGATAAAAATACAATGCCTGACAATGAGTTGTTGATCTCTGCATTAAGCGATAAAGTATTCAAAATCACGGAACCAGATGAGTATGGGGGATATCTTCTGAATCGGATCAAAAAAGTAAAAGAGTTGGTAGAAACTATTCCCAACTCTTATTGGATCAACCAGTATGAGAACCCGCTAAATGCCGAGGCTTATTATCATACACTGGCTAGTGAACTAATAGAGTCTGTAACAAAGATTGATTATGTATTCATGGGGGTGAGTTCAGGGGGGACGATAACTGGGGTTTCTAACCGTATTAAAGAGTATTTTCCTGAATCGCGAATTATAGCTGTTGATATTTATGGTTCGGTAATTTTCGGGTCACAACCTAAAAAAAGGAGTATTCCGGGAATTGGATCTAGCAAGTACCCATTGATACTTAATAAGGCCAAAATTGATGATCATGTAATGGTTAGTGAGTTGGAGACGGTTAATATGTGCCAGCGTTTGCTAAAGGAATATTTTATTTTGGCAGGGGGGTCTTCGGGATCTGTAATGTCAGCTATCTTAAAGTACTTCACACAAAATTTACCCGACCGCGAAATCAATGTAGTTACAGTTTTCCCGGATCGTGGAGATCGATATACAAGCACTATCTACAACCCGGATTGGAAATTGACTAGTGAGAAGGAGATTGAACACGTTATATCTAAATGAGGAGGATTTTTTATAAGCATTGGAATGGAGGGTGAGCCATATAACTTCTCAATCAATCGGAACTATTGGGACAGGAACGATGGCAAAAGTTTAGCAGCAGACTGCATACTTCCTCTATCGCAAAAAAATGGCTTATGCCGGGAGATTAGATTGTAAAAGAACGATCTGCAGTTGAAAGAGTCAATGCGTAGGACTATCAATACAGGAGCATATGCTTCGCCCATCATCATGCACAAGTAGCATTGTCAAAGAAGAGAAGTATTGTTAACCAGGAAAAGGGTTCTGCTCTGAACCAAGTCCCCTATCTGCAGCTTCCAGTTTTTCCATCAAGCATCGAAATTCTCAAGCGGGATTTGTGTATTATTCCCAGGGATTCTCGATGATTTTGCCTTTTGAAGCTATCCATAAAAATAGAGGATGATGACAATGATGTTAGTGATTGTAAAAGTTATTGCATACTTCTTCCTTTGGACGCTGTACTCGTACAGCGTACATCGGCTAGCACATATTCCCCATAAGAAAAATTTCTTATATAAAATTCATATCGTACATCACCGTGTCAAATATGGGGATTCGAATTGGCCCGAGTTTTCAAATTATTTCTTCTGGTTCGGAAGTTTTAAGGCTTCGCTGGATATTTGGCTTACTCTGACGTTACCCTTAATTGTCCTCGTCTTCATCGACCCGGTTCCAGGGGGCATATTGTTAGGATTTCATTATGTTTATGAAGTGTTTTTGGCTGGCAAGGTAGTCGATCACAATCCAAGGATAAGGGGTATCATCACCCGATGGCTGTCGATCGGCGCCTACCATTTAAAGCATCATGATCTATATAAGTGCAACTACTCTTTTTTCATTACCTTGTGGGACCATATCTTTCAAACAACCGACAAGAAATTTTTGGGGGTACGAGGTGCGAAGGGGAGAAGAGAAAATCTTGATGAGAGATACTGACCAAAAAAACATTCCAGACGTTATATTCTAGAAATTAACCGGCAGGAACTCGCGCCTATTCTGATAAGGAAAGGTTTGAAAATTCGTGATCATACCTCATTATGCTGATTATCATTATCCGCTAAGTCATCCTCAGAAGAGAATCTGGTATACCGAAAAACTATATCCCAATACTAATATTCATCATATTTGTGGTATCGCAAATATCTATGGACAGATAGACACGGATATGTTGATGCAGTCGATTCGGTCGGTCATCGCTGGCAATCAGGTATTTCGGTTAGTCATCTCAGAGGAAGATGACGACCCCATGCAGACCGTATCCAAGGATGGTAAGCACAGGCTGCAGTTTACGGATTTTAGCACAAAAGCCAACCCACAACAAGTGTGGGATCAATGGTTGCAAAATCAACTTCGTCTGCCGCTTTCGCTAGATGGACAACAACCCCTTTATCGATTTGAAGTGTACCGGCTAGATGAGAAACATTACGGTATTTTTGCCAAGATACATCATTTGATTTTTGACGGCTGGTCGCTTCCGCTCCTGACGGCAGAGATTTGCAACCATTATGAGCGGTTATTTCGCGGCGAGGATGATGCGATACAGGAAGATCAAACGTATTTACAGTTGATAAATCAAGAACAGAAATATGCACAATCTCCTCGTTTTGCGAAGGACCGTGCTTATTGGTACGAAAAGTTTCAGACGATTCCTGAGCCTGTTTTTCATATGGGCTCCGACCGACTTGAAGCGCAGCGGGCATCCTATGCGCTGGACAGGGAAATCACTTCGTCCATACATGATTGGACACAAAAATATAACTGTTCACTGAACGATTATTTTGTTCTATTAATGAACCTCTACATATTCAAAATGTATGGTCAGACAGATGTAACGATAGGTTTGCCTGTATACAACCGTTCCGGTCCAGCAGATAAACAAACTATTGGCATGTATACAAGCACAATGCCCGTACCGTTCCATATTCAACCGGAGGCTGCGGTGTTGGAGCTGTTATCCGCTGTCAAGCGCGAAATTCGCACCGGTTATGTTCACCAGAAGTATCCGTTCGACTTGTTGATGCAGGATTTACAGTTGAAGAAAAGAGGCTACGAATCCTTGTTCCAACTGTCGGTCAATTATTATCCATTTGTACCGAGCAATCAATTACTTGATCAGCCATTCGAGGTCATACAATTGCATTCGGGCTATCAACAGCTTCCATTGCAGTTGGTGATAAAGGAATGGGCAGAAGGAGAGTTGATGCTGGAATTTGATTATCGATGCGCCATATTCAGCAAACAGGATATAGATCTAATGTTTGATAGAATAATGAGGATCGCTACGCAAATCATGAATCATCCGCAACTGATGATTCAGCAAATTTCTCTTTTATCGGAAGACGAGCGGTATAGGTTGTTGGTTGAATTTAACGATACAACGCAATCGTATCCCGCAAACCACAATGTTGTGGAGCTGTTTGAACAACAAGTGCAATTAACGCCGGAACGCATAGCTATCAGTATGTATACCAAGACATGGAACTATCAGGAACTGCATCGGCAGGTTCTGCGACTAAGTGTACGCTTGCGGCAGCTCGGCATAGGTTCCGGGCACAAGGTGGGTGTGTACGGAACGCATTCGATGGAGCTGGTGGCCGGAGTGCTGGCTATTTTGAAAGTCGGAGCTGCCTATGTGCCTATCGATCATGCATATCCAAGCCGACGTATTAATGATATTTTGCAAGATAGCACCATAAACTGTATGGTACTGAATCGGGAACTGCCAGCAGATGTGGATTACAGCGGGACTATTCTTTGGCCGGAGCAACAGGATGAAGATGACGCAGCAGTTTGGACAATTACCGGACCGTCGGCAGGTCCGAGTGAACTTGCTTATATGATTTATACTTCCGGTTCAACCGGCAAGCCGAAGGGCGTTATGATCGAACACAGCAATCTGACGAATTACATCTGGTGGGCTCATAAGGTTTACATGCGGCAAACACCGGAAGTCTTCGCTTTATATTCTTCATTGTCATTTGATTTGACGGTTACGTCTATCTTTACACCGTTAATAGGTGGGCATGAGCTGAGAATTTATAGTGAATCAGACCATGGTTTTGTATTGTATGATATCTTGCGAGATAACAAGGTTACTGTACTGAAACTGACGCCTGCGCATTTGTCTTTACTACGTGAGCAATCGTATACACAGAGCTCTATACGCACTCTGATCGTAGGCGGTGAGAATCTGAACACCTCAATCGCCAAGGAAATAAATGATTGCTTCGGTGCAAATATTCATATTTATAATGAATACGGTCCGACGGAAGCTACGGTAGGCTGTATGATTCATAAATATGACCCCCTAGAGGATACTGATGTTTCTGTACCGATCGGCAAGCCGGCGGCTAATGTGCAGTTGTATGTGCTGGATGAGCATTTGCAGCCTGTACCGACAGGCTGCATTGGAGAATTGTTCATATCAGGTGCAGGAGTGGCAAGAGGTTACTGGAACCGGGAGCGATTGTCGGAAGCAGCCTTTGTACCAAATCCGTTTCATTCGCAGCAAAAGATGTATCGGACAGGCGATTTGGTTCGTTTTACGGAGCGCAATCATCTGGAATACATGGGCCGCAAAGACCGTCAAGTCAAATTGAATGGGTACCGTATTGAAATAGGTGAAATCGAAACGGCATTATTGGAAATTGATGAAATTTCCAATGCAGCCGTGCTGGGATACCGGATGAACGATGCGGAGCATACGGATCAACAGACTGTAAATGCAGGTAAGAGTGACCAACGAAGTAAGCTTTGCGCCTATCTGGTAATGAAAACGCCTGTAGAACTGGCAATGATCAAAACAAAACTTGCCGCCAAGTTGCCGTTGTATATGATTCCACAGCTAATTGAAGTGAACGAAATCCCGTTAACGATTAATGGTAAAATCGATTTTTCCAAATTACCAGTGCCGATAATGGAGCTAGAAGTATCTGTGGAGTCTAACAAGGACGAGCTTCAGTATCTGTATTCAGTGGAACAACAGTTGTTAACCGACACGCTGCAACAGCTTTTGAATATTCCGGTTGTACGATTGGAGCACGAGTTTTTTCAATTAGGTGGCGATTCCATTAAGGCGATTCAGCTATCTTCCAGAATGAAAACAGCAGGATATGTCCTAAAGGTCAACGATATTCTGACATATTCGCGAATCGGCGATATGGTGGCTTACCTTGTCAAAGATAAAGGCGCAGAACAGGAAGATCGTCATCGAATAGCGGAGGGGGTCTTGAAGCGTTCTCCCATATACGAATGGTTCTTTGATCAGCAATTGACTCAGCAGGATTATTATCATCAATCGGTACTATTGTCGCTGGATGCCTCGGTTACATTGGAAATGATAGAATCGGGCCTGCAAGCGCTAATTGTTCATCATGACAGTTTGAGATTAAATCTGAATGATGATCGTGTTCTTTTTTATAATCCTGTTCATCTGGATCTTCCTCTTCAGGTGCAACAACTGGATTTGTCGTCCTTGTCGTATGATCAGCAGCTGGAAAGGATCGAAGCGGCGGGCAGTACATTAAAATCGTCATTTGACTTGCAGTCTGATCTGCTGTTCAAGGCGATTTTTTTTGAACTCGGGAGTCAAGGCGCAAGGTTGCTGCTAACAGCACATCACCTAGTAGTTGATGGTGTTTCTTGGCGTATCTTACTGGAGGACTTGATTACCATCTTAACGGCAAAGAAAGACGGTCATGAAGCTGTACTGCCAGCTAAAACATCATCCTACCAGCAATGGACAGAGGAATTGGAACACTATGCTGCTTCGTTGACTTCCAAAAGCATATCTTACTGGAACGAAATATTTGATGACTGGAGTGGAGGAAACGCACCGAACGTCCGAGCGGTGGAAAATCGCCACACAGCTACCGTGACCAAACGGTTAAGCGCAGATTGGACGAGTCAATGGCTGCTTCGCGCCAATGCCGCGTATCACACGGAACCAGTTGATCTGCTAATTATCGCACTAGCACAGGTAGTGCAACAACTGGATACTGGTTCTTGCATTCTGCTGGAGCTGGAGGGGCATGGAAGAGAGAGGTTTAGCGAGGCTGTGGATGTATCTCGAACGGTAGGCTGGTTCACAAGCATTTTCCCAGTTCGGATTGAACTGCCTGCCGCTGATCTAGAGCAGCAGATCAAACTAGTCAAAGAACAGCTACGCAGTGTGCCGAATAAAGGTTTCGATTATTTGATAAGTCGGCATTTACAGCCTTCATCCATTCTTTCAATGTTAGAATCACCAATCGGGCAGATGATCCGATTTAATTATCTTGGTGATTTTGTTTCCTTATCCGCTCCTGGTCTGTTTGCACTGGCGGAAGAACAAACCGGTCATAATAATGGGCTGTTCAATGCCTTTTCGGTCCGACTGGATGTTAATGCGATGACGATTGGAGGCCAGCTTCGCCTTTCGGTGACTTACGTAAAAGAACACTTTACTACGGAAGCGATGGATCAGCTAATTCATGCCTGGCATGACCAGTTGATTGCCATTATCACACACTGCACAGCCCGGCAGTCGGCAACATATACGCCCTCTGATTTTGAGACGATCGGGCTGGACCAAGCAGAGCTGGATTCTTTGTTTATAGACTGATTAAATTTGTATATAGAAAGGAATACTTCCATGTCAAACAACTCGTACTACAAGGATAAATTTGAGAATCTGGAAATGTACCAACGCTTGATTCAGTATTGGAGTATTTTGTTTGATAGACGTGAATCAATGAACATATTGGATAATATGAACTTTAATGTTCATCTCTTTCCAGAAATCTTCACCATGGACGAAATTTCTGCTTTGCATCAGATAGAGCCGGGTTACACATCTCCCGACGGTTATACCGAGATGAATGCGTTGATCCGTAGACTGGAGCTGGCAAGACTGTTACAGAATGCCCCCCAGCGGGCGGAAATTAGCTACAGGCTGGTAGAGCAAGCCGGTATAGGCTGCGGGAACGGTTGCACCAATGTGATGAACGGTGTTATTAATTCAATTTTGAAATTAAAACAGGTTGAAAAAGGACTGGAGCATCCGGAAGTGATTCTGATTTTGCCCAACTATACGGTCTATGCAGCCCAACTGTCGAATCTGAACGACAAGGCAACCTCTAAATACGTATATACACAACGAGAGAATAATTATCTGCCCACCAGTTGCGAGATTCGTAATGCGATTACACCCTCTACAGTCGCGGTAATCATCACCTACCCTAACAATCCTGCCCAATCTACCTATGAGGGCGAGAATGTAAGGGAGTTGCAGCAGATCGTAGAATTATGCCAGGCCAATGAGATTTTCTTGGTGGTAGATAATATCTACCAGGACTTGATCTTCCCTAAAAGCCGCGGCTTTACAGAAATTTTTAATCTGACGGATAAGCTTGATTACGTGATTAAAGTATATGGTTGTTCCAAAGATACACCGTTTTATTCCGGTTTCCGTACGGGATACTGGTTTGGTGATCCGCGGATTGACGAGAAATACAAATATTTTATTTCATCGATGGAAAATAGCATGAATACCCACTCGTTGGTCTATTTTGCGCTCAATCTGTATTTCAAATATAAGCTGATTACCGGAGAAGAACCGGCGCTGGAGGATATGAAATTATTTGACCAGGGATTATTCGGCTGGAGTCAGAATGTGGATGAACATCTATTGTTTAAAAAAATGCAGGAGCTTAAGCTGTTTGCGAAATATCAATCCCGCATTCAGCTTTCGGATAACATACAGGCCGATGCGCTTCGACGTGTGACCGAGTATGTGAAAGGATCGAAAGTATTTGTGGATTATACCAATCAACAGATTGGCAATGTATTCTTCATTAAAGTGAATCCCGAGTATCGGTTTGACAATGATGATGAATTCTTCAAGAAGCTGTTTTATGAAGTAAACTGTGGCATTCTTCCCGGCAATGTATTTGGTATTTTGCAACGACCTGATGAAATTTGGTTCCGTATTACTCTGATTCATGACCGTGTGGACAATATTATTCGCTATCTAAGCAAGATCGAAGACGTTTTTGCCCATTCAGCAATTATTTAATCATGCAAACATACGGGAGGTCAGTATGGCCCAAAAGGTAAACAATCAGAACATTGAAGATATTATTGCGCTGTCGCCTACACAGGAAGGCATTTTGTTTCATTGTTTAAAAGAACCAGAGGTGCCGCTCTATTTGAGTCAAGTGGCATTGCATATTACCGGTGAACTGGATGCAGAAATATTGCAGAAGGCACTGAATTGGATGGCAGTGGATAATGAATGTCTTCGCTCTGTCATTCGCTGGGAGAATCTAAGTCAGCCTGTTCAAATCGTATTAAAGCAGCAAAAGTTGATCCTGAGCCAAGAGGATCTGTCCACCTTGTCTCCGGCCGATACAGAAACCAGGTTGAGTGAAATTGGACGTCGTGAGCAGAATAACGGCTTCGATCTCACAAAAGGTCCGCTGCTGAGGACTGTATTGTGCAAGAAAGATGCGAATAGCTATACCATTCTATTGCAATTTCATCACATTATACTGGATGGCTGGTCATTGGGACTGTTTTTGAGTGAATGGCTGCAAACCTATGAATTGCTACTACATGATCAACATGTAAGCCGCAGCAGTAAGCCTGCCTATATGGCGTACATCAAATGGCTGCAACAATATGATCATGAGCAGGCTCGCCAATTTTGGCAGACCGAATTGGAATCTTTAAGCTCGTATACGAAACTGCCGTATGCGCAGCAGACGAGAACACAGGGTGGCGACATTCATAAGGTAGAAATCGATCTTCATAGCATTTTTCCTCAAGTAGAGGAATTCTCGAGAGCGTATAGCGTATCGGCCAGTTCTATAATGAATGCTGCTTGGGCACTTCTCTTGCAACGGTACAACGACAGTAATGAGGTCGTGTATGGCCTGACCGTTTCAGGCCGCCCGGATGTACTTCCTCAGGTGGAGCGGATGATAGGTTTGTTCATCAATACCATTCCTGTCATTGTAAGTGAAGCTGGTGATTTGTCGATAATTGATTATATTCGACACATACATAATAAGCTAATTCACTATAAAAAGTCCGAAAACCTACCTCTAAGCGATATTCAAAGTATTTCCCGGATGAAAGGCACGGAGACGCTGTTTAACCATATTCTGGTATTTGAAAACTACCCTCTGGATATGCAATTGCTGCAGGGCTCTTTTAGCAGCTTCAACATTATCGGATATGAAGAATACGAGGTTAATCATTACGATTTGACCGTATCCTTCCTGTTGGCTGGAAGGCCGATGCTGAAGCTGGAATATCATTCTGATCTGTTCGAACAATGGATCGTACACAAGATGGGAGAGCATTTTATTTCGATATTGCAACAATTTATGAATCAGGCTGAACTGCCGGTTGCTGGAGTGGAGCTATTGACGGAAGTTGAGAAACAACAACTGCTGGTGGAGTTCAACCAGACGGACCGAATGGACCTGAAGCAGGACAAAACCGTATATCAATTTTTTGTTGAGCAGTCTCAAGCCACGCCCGAATATACGGCTGTGGTCTTTCAAGAAAGCAGGCTGACTTATTGTGAGCTGGCCCAACAGGCAGAGCGGCTGGCTGGTTTTTTGCGTGATCGGGGAGCAGGCGAGGGCAGGATTATCGCTTTGCTGATGGACTGGTCGACTGATTTAATTACCGCCATTATGGGAGTGCTTGGTTCGGGGAGTGCTTATTTGCCGATTGATCCAAGTTATCCGGAGGAACGTATTCGTTATATTGTCGAAAGTAGCAAGGTTAGCATTATTGTAACCATGGAGCAGTACCAGGGGGTTGCTGCCGCGATGGTTAGGACTACAGTAGTGCTGGAGCAGGGCCACTGCCGGCTAGTTGAGAATACTGCCGCTGGTCAATCAGTTGCAGCAGATCATGGGGGCGTTGATTTTCCACTGGCGTATGTCATTTATACATCTGGTTCAACTGGTACGCCCAAAGGTGTAATGATTGATCAGCGTTCTTTCACTGAATTTGTATTATGGACGCTAGAAGAATATGATCATACCCCAGGATATCAGGTGCTGTTGTCCAATTCCTACGCATTTGACAGTTCCATTCAGCAGATTTTCTCGCCGCTTGTTTCAGGTGGAACACTGCACTTGCTTCATCCGGACGTACGCAAGAATGCCGACCAGTATATGGACTATTTGCAGAAACACCGGATTAACAGTATTGATGAAATACCAGTGCTGATGAATATGCTGGTGGAGCAAGCAGAAGAACGGAGCGAGCGCCCTGTATTGCCTGATCTGACCTCATTGTCTCTGGGCAGCGAATATGTGCCGATCAGTCTGGTGCGCAAATGTCGTGAGATATTGAATCCTACCGGGAAAATTATTAACGGTTACGGCCCTGCGGAGACAACGGTAGAAACAAGCACCTATCATTTTGACGGTAATTCTGAGCATGAGATTTCATTGATAGGCAAACCGCGTTCTAATCTAAAAATATATATAGTGGACCGGAACAACCGCCTGTGCCCGATCGGCATTCCCGGTGAAATTTGTGTTAGCGGCACAGGGCTGTCGCGCGGATATTTGGGCCAGCCGGAACTCACAGCCGAGCGCTTCATTCCGAATCCGTTCAGCGATATTCCTGGAGATAAAATGTACAAAACCGGTGATGTGGGCCAGTGGCAAAAAGACGGCAATTTACAGTACCTCGGTCGTGTGGATAATCAGGTTAAAATCCGCGGTTATCGGGTAGAGATCGGAGAAATTGAAGAAGCATTGCTACAGCACCCGCAAATTCAGGATGCAGTAGTCGTGCTACAGGGAAAAGCTCTGAATAACCCTGTATTATGCGCTTTTCTTAAATCTCGAACAGAGCCATCAACAGCGGAATTGCGGCAGTTCTTAGCGGATAAGCTGCCGAGTTATATGATCCCCTCCTTTTACCAATACAGTGAAGCCTATCCGTTATCACCGAACGGTAAAATTAATCGCAAAGCATTGGAAAACACTGAAATTGTTCGCACGGGTGAAGACTACAGCGAACCGCGTCATGAATTGGATCAGAAGCTGGTTGATATCTGGAAGAATGTGCTGAACCTCTCCCATGTTGGGATTCAGTCCAACTTTTTTGAACTTGGCGGAAATTCAATTCAGATTATGCGGCTGTACAACCTGCTAAAAAAAGAACTGCCTGAAATAAAACTAGAAATCAGTGATCTGTTTTCCTACAACACTATTGCTCAACTGGCAGATTATATTATGCAGCCAGCTGATGACATTCTTTCGGCACCCAAGAATAAAGATCGATTGGAACAATCTGTGCAACCGGGCGAGGGTAAGGAAACTTCGAAGGCCGGGCAGGATATTGCCATCATTGGTATCGGAATCCACCTGCCTGAAATAGATGGCCCGGACCAATTCTGGGATATGCTAGTGAACGGTCAAACGACCATCAGGGAAATTCCCTCATCCAGAAAATTGCTGGACCCTACCGGTTATAGGGATAAAAATTATTTGCGCTACGGTTATCTTGAAGGGATCGATGAATTTGACCCGCAGTTTTTCGGTATTTCACCAAAACTGGCCAAATCAATGGACCCTAACCAACGTATCATGTTGGAAACGGCCTACCATACGCTAGAAGATGCCGGTTATACACGCGAAGAACTGCATAATCGTCCGGTTGGTGTTTTTATGGCAGGAATAATTCCGACGTATTATCAATACCTGGATCTAAAAATAGATGAGTTAATGTCAAGCAATTTGCCTGCTAATCTGGCGGGAAGATTATCGTACCATTTCGGCTTCAATGGCCCTTCCATGGTGATTGAAACGGCTTGTTCGTCTTCGTTGACAGCGGTGCATACAGCAGTACAGGCTTTACGAAACGGAGAGTGTGAGCTGGCACTTGCCGGCGGCATCCATCTGGATATTGAGCCGATTGAGCGTGAACTTGCTATGGAATCTAATATTGTTTCACCTAGCGAGTGCTGTCGGGCATTCAGCGAACAGGCGGACGGAACAATCGGTGGAGAGGGCAGCGTATGTATTCTTCTGAAGCCATTGGAGCAAGCGGTACGTCATAACGATCGTGTATATGCAGTCATTAAAGGCAGCGCCATTACTCAAGACGGTGCAAGATCGAACGGCATCACTGCCCCAAGTCCTGATGCCCAGGCTGAAACCTTATTAAAAGCTTGGAGCAATGCTAATATTGATCCAACAACGATCTCTTATATCGAAGCGCACGGAACAGGAACCCGGTTGGGCGATCCGATTGAAATCAAAGGAATTCAAAAAGCATTTATGCAGTATACGGATCGTAAGCAGTTCATCCGGCTCGGTTCGCTCAAGTCCAATGTAGGCCACCTTGACAGCGCGGCGGGATTGGCTGGACTAGTCAAGACGGCGCTGAGTTTGCAGCATAATGAGTTGCCAGCTTCACTCCATGCCACACCGCTAAATTCGTTAATTCCATTTGAACAGACACCTGTCCTTGTAAACGGTACATTAAGTTCTTGGCAGCCAGTCGCTGGAGAGCCGCTTCGTGCCGGTGTGAGTTCATTTGGGCTGAGTGGTACGAATGTGCATATCATTCTGGAGAAATTCGAACCTCAATCGGTGTTGGACGGTCCACAGAATGGATCTGATCCGGATCAAGTGCAGCAGATCCCGTATCTGTTCACCGTATCAGGTTCAACTCCTGCAATTGTACAACGAAAGATAGACGGACTGCGGCAGCATCTTATGCATAATCATCAAGCTGCCCTTGCGGATATAAGCTATACGTTGAACTGCCGGCGCAGTCAGGATAATTATCGGTTCGCTGTGGTCGCTCATACTCGAAAGGAACTCATCGAACGGCTGGAACAGGCTGCTGAAATTCACGCCCGCCATGGACAAACAGAGGCAAGGGTCAGTCTGTGGCTGCAAGATTATATTCCGGGTGCGGAGCGGCTTTACGATCAATTAGTCCTGACAGGCTGGATAAACCGTGAGCAACGAGCGCAATACGATGAGTATATTGCTGCTTCAAGTGATGACCCGCAGCTTCGGGCCAGAGCGATCTATGCTTCGTTTCTGTACGCTATCGTCAGTCTATTGCAGGCAACAGGACTGAACTATGAGCTGAGTGGAATCGGCATTGGAGCAGCGGTCTCTAATGTTATGCAGAATAAAGGAACACTGGCAAATGTTACAGACGCCGCGTTGCATACGAGCTTAGCACAACACAATACGAATATGAATGAACAGCAATGGTTTGCACATAGAGGCATCCTGCTGACTGCAGGCGCAATACCCATTCATCAGCTTCTTGACACAGCATCCCAATCCACCGAGGGTTCGTCCATCCCTCCCCAGCAATGGGAAGCAGATGTGTTCGGTTTCACACAGGGGGATCACCAGTTGCTGACGGTACTGTCACATCTGTACAAAGCAGGCTGGAACCTTGATTTGACACCAATTCAGACGGGCAATGTTGTTTCCCTGCCTGTCTATCCATTCGAACGCAAATCATACTGGTTCGATATGAACTCGACAAAGCGCAAAGCGATTGAAGTTCGTCATCAAGAACAACAGGAAACAGGTGCCGTAACCAGTAAACTGCTGCATCGGCTGTATTGGAAACCGACTCAGCTTCAGCGTGAGCGCAAGCATCTATTACAGGGCGTCTTGCTGATAGTTGGCGAACACTCTGACTGGCAGGAACAACTGGCGAATAAATTCCGCGGTGAGGGCATGGATGTCGTACAAATGTATCACGGCTCTCAATATCGTCAGTTAGAGCGGCAGGTCTATGAAGTGAATATAAATGAAGAAGATCAAATCGCCGACGTATTGAAGCAATTAAGAGACAGCGGCCAAATTGTCAATACATGCATTCATATCTCATCCAGTCAACCGTTGCAGGATCGGATGGTTACCGACAGGAAGCAGTTGTCTGCGGTGGTTGACGGGATACTCGCACCTGCCTGGTATTTGACGAGGCAGCTTGCGCTGCATACGGCTGCCACACCGGCGCGGTTGTTCCATATTACTAGAAATGCGGACAAGGTTGCATCTGAAGACGCCATTGTTGACCCGCTGCAAAGTTTTATCGTATCTCTAAATCGCAGCGCCAATCATGAATATCCGTTACTGGAGTCGCGTTGCATTGACCTGGAAGCGTCGGAGTGGGCGAAGGATGTCTCATTACATCATATTTATAACGAAGTATGCTGGCATGATGAAACGAAAGAAGTGGCCTACCGGAATGGCACTCGTTATGTTCGGTATTTGAACGAATCTGTCCCTTCCAAGACAAAGCGGGAGTTGTTTCGCAATGATGGTGTCTACTTGGTTACAGGCGGAACCGGAGGCATAGCGACAGAAATATGCCGTGCGATCGCAAGCAAATATCGTGCCACTTTCGTGCTGCTGGGACGTACCCGCGAAGAGAATATGAGCCAGCGTCAGCTTGCCGATATTCGTTCCCTGGCGGAGCTAGGCGCTGATGTACAGTATTTTGCGGTTAATATTGCAGAACGCAATGAGTTGGAGTCAACCGTTGAGCGAATCTCCACTCAATACGGCAACGTCGACGGGGTTATTCATGCGGCAGGTATACTAGGGAAGCGGGTTTCGCTGCAAGAGGCAAGTATGGAAGATTATCAGGATGTATATGAAGCTAAAGTCTATGGGACGGTACTTCTGGATATGCTGCTGCGTGAACATATGGTTGATTTTTTTATGACCTTCTCCTCTGTAGACGCTATATTGTCAGAGAAAAATCTGGGACCCTATACTAGTGCTAATCATTTTATGGATCAATATGCGTTGCAACAAAGACAGCTTGGCCGGCAGTTTATATCTATTCAGTGGGGAGGATGGCAATTTACCGGGATGGGAAGCAAGAACGAAGAGCTGCAGTCCTCCCATATTCATGAAATTGCCCGTTTATCTCCACTTATTCTGGGTTATGACCGCAAGCAGGGGATTGGGGCATTTTGGACGATTACCGGTGCGCGGTCCAGTCATTTAATGGTGACTGGATTGGATGAGCAGGATTTGCAGGCGCTGGACAAGCAGGCGTATTTCAAACTGGAGCCCGATCTTAGGAAAAGGATGAATGCCTCATCTGCCAAACTATCCATAGCGGATATCAGCCTAGAGAGTATTGAGTCTACGGTTGCGCGTGTCTGGACCGAAATGTTGGAGATGGAGCAGGCTCCAGATGTGAACGAGAACTATTTCTCCATCGGTGGCGATTCGATTCTTGGAATTGATATTACTGTGCAGTTGTCGCAAATCTATCAATTGCAGCTAGATGCGAACACGCTATTCCGCTATGATACGATTCGGTCATTAAGTAGATTTATCCATGAACAACTCCAAGATGCTAAGCCGGTATCCAAAATTCGGTCTTCCATTCCGAAAGCTGTTCCGATGAATCAGGAATAAGAAACTGCATGAAAGGAAGTTTTGCGATGAATATTTCTACACAATCGACAACTAATCAATATGAATTATCACATACGCAAAAACGATTTTGGTTCCTGGACAAGCTTGATTTTTCCGATGATCCATCAGCTCGCGCAATGTCCCATGTGTCTACTGTATTTACACTGGTCGGCCCACTGGAGCTGGGGCTGTTTAAACAGACAGTACAGGATCTAGCGAAACGGCATGCTGCCCTTCGCACCAGTTATCGGGATCATGACGGCTCGCCGCTGCAGCTCGTTTTTCACGATATTCAAATTCCGGTTGCGATCTATGATATTTCGGCTGATGATTCGCGTGAGCGGCTGGAGCATAGAATACAGGAGGAATTGAATACACCGTTCGATTTGCAGCAAGCCCCGTTGATTCGGTTCACCTTGTATAAGTTATCCGCGGACAAACATATCTGCATGATCGTCGCTCATCACAGTATCGTCGATGGGCTATCTATCGACATTATACTGTCCGAACTGATGGTGATTTACAAGGCGCATGTTACCCAGGTTCCGCCTGTACTACCAGAGCTTGATATTCAGTATAGCGACTATGCTCATTGGCATAACGGTATGCTGACAGGCGGTGAATTGGCGGACCAGCGTCAATTCTGGGCTGACTATTTGGCTGGGGAACTGCTCGATCTGAACTTCCCGCTGGACTATCAACGTCCAGCGGAACGAACCTATACCGGAGCGGCCGTACCGCTGGTTATTGGCGAGGAAATGTTTGTATCGCTCAAAAAAACATGTGAGCAGTTGGATGTGAGTCTATACATGTTTTTATTAGGAATTATGAATGTGTTGCTCGCCAAATATACACGGAATCAGGACATCATTGTCGGGACTTCTTTATCAGGCCGATTTCATCCCGATTTGAACGGAATGATCGGCAGCTTCATCAATACACTACCGGTGCGTAATCAGATAAACGGAGAAGAGTCTTTCAGCGTATTTGTCAAACGAATCAAAGAAAATGTGCTAAATATTCAGGAAAATCAGGCATATCCGTTCGATATGATCGTCCATGATCTGGGGGCAGATCGCAATAATAGCCATCATCCCGTATATGATGTTGTGTTTGAAATGCATACACTGCATGCAGACAGCAAAGCTGTACGCGAAATATCGCCAGGATTGTTTTTGTCATTTGAACATTCGCTTCAACCTATCCGTTATTCCGTATTTGATTTTATATTTGAGCTTTATCAAAAGGAAGGGCAGATCGAAGGCTATATTCAGTATGCCACCCACCTGTTTGAATCGTCTTCAATGGAACGGTTAAGCTGTAATTTTTTACAACTGGTCCAGCAGGCCATCCAGAATCCAACGATACTTGTTAGCGAAATGGATATGCTGTCGGAGACTGAGCGCACACAGGTGATGGAAGATTTCAATCAGGTGTCTGTTGATTTCCCGGTACATACGCCATTTCCTATACTGTTTGAACAGCAGGTTGTACGTACGCCGAATCATATTGCGGCCTCTTACGACGGAGAGCAATTATCGTATAGAGAATTAAATGAGCGTGCGAACCGTTTGGCGCATTTTTTACGCAGCCGCGGTATAAAGTCAGGGCAATTTGTTGCTGTTATGTGTGAGCGCAATCTTGACTGGCTGACCTCGCTGCTGGCAATTCTCAAGAGTGGTGCAGCCTATGTGCCGATTGATCCGAATGTGCCGGATGAACGCGCAACTTATATCTTACAGGACTGCGCTGCAAAGCTTCTGATTACTCAGAATCAACTGCTGGAACGCGTGAGCAGACTGGATACGGTTGCAAGCCTTTCTGTGCTGTGTGTGGATATGCCGATAGGGGAAGGGCCATTATGGCCGCAGCAACATGAGCTGATCACCAGCGAGTGTCTGGCTGATTTCCCGGTAACTGACGGGGAGGACGATCCTTCAGCCGAACGGCTTGCTTATATGATCTACACTTCCGGTTCAACCGGTACGCCCAAAGGTGCACTCGTACGCCATAATGGCATGATCAATCATCTGTACGCCAAAATTTATAGCCTGCAACTGAGTGAACGCGATATTGTAGCACAAAATGCTTCGATCAGTTTCGATGTCTCTATCTGGCAATCGCTTGTTGCGCTGCTGGTCGGCGGACAGACATCCATTGTTTCCTTTGAGGTGGGGCGGGATCAAACGTTATTGTTGCAGCATATAAAGAATCATCAGATTACAGTTATCGAGACCGTTCCTTCATTGCTGTTTGCTTTCTTGGATACGATGGAAAGTATGCCTGCTTCCGAACGTTCCTTGCCCTCCTTGCGCTGGATGATTGCCAACGGGGAAGAGCTGCCTGGCAAACTGGTCAAAAGCTGGTTTACCATGCTCCCGGATATACCGTTGATTAATGCCTATGGACCTACGGAATGTTCGGATGATGTAACCCAGTATATGATGCGCAGTGATGTTCAGGATGAATCTAACTTGACACATAAGCGCATTCCTGTAGGCAAACCACTTCCTAACATGCGTCTGTATGTGGTGGATCAATTTCATAAGCCAGTCCCGGTAGGGGTAAAGGGTGAAATATGGATTTCCGGAATTGGCGTTGGAGCCGGTTACTGGCATAATGACGAGCTGACCCGCAGCAAGTTCATTGCCAATCCGTTTGCCAACCACGAACATGAGCGCATTGTTTATCGGACAGGTGATTTGGGATGTTGGTTGCCGAATGGAAATCTGGAATTTTCCAGCCGGATCGATCATCAGGTCAAGGTACGCGGTTTCCGTATTGAGCTTGGTGAGGTAGAGGCGGTAATCAATCGTCATCCAGGGATAGACGAAGCGGCGGTGATTGCGAGAAAGCAAGGAAATGGCGATTCGATGCTGGTTACCTTTTATACAAGCAAGGAGCGTTTGGAGCCGGAACAATTGCGGACTTATTTGCAGGAGAAGCTGCCCTATTATATGGTTCCAGCGCAGTTAATCAGCATTGAGCAGATGCCGCTACTGACCAGCGAGAAAATTGACCGCAAAACATTGCAGTCATGGGCGAACGAGTATATCGCATCCGCACCATCCAAACCGGCAACATGGTCTACCCCGACAGAACGGGAACTTTCCTTCTTATGGGCAGAGATCCTGGAATTAAAGCAAGTGGATGCACAGGATCATTTCTTTCATCTGGGGGGGCATTCCATCAGTGCAGTCAAACTGGTAAACCGGATTCGGAAGCAGTTTGGTATCAGTATGGCACTCCAGCAAATTTTCACGACCCCGGTATTGCATGAACTGGCGGCAGTCATTGATCAGGAAAAAGCGGCCAAAACAACTGGCCATTCTCCAACGAGAGAGGCTGCGGACAATAATCCGTTGCGCCGTTTTCCGGCCAAAAGCGCATACGCGCTTGCTCCTGTTCAACTGCCGGAGTGGTATTTGCATGAACTGGAGCCGGACAACCCGTTTTATAATGTAAGCTTTGATTTGATGTTTTATGGTGATATGAATCTTCCAGCTTTTGAGTGGGCATGGCAGCGACTGATTGAGCGGCATTCCGTGCTTCGTACTCATTTTGCCAATCATGAAGGCGCAACGGTTCAAGTTGTGACATCGGAGCAGGACTTCCGACTGGACAGCGCATATGAGAATCGAACACATATAGAGCCGGATGAAATTATGCAAGATGTCTACCGGATGGCGGAACAGCATAACAATCAAAGTTTTGATTTTGCCCAAGGGCCGCTGTTTTCGGTCAAGTTGATCGAATATGCGGACAAAGAGTTTCTGATGATGTTCGTAGCGCATCATATTATCTGGGATGAGACATCGTCCATGAATCTGATTGACGAATTCAGTGAACTGTATAATTCGCAATTAGAACATCGTACTGCGCAGTTGCCTGAGCTGGAGATTGAATATACGGATTATGCCGAATGGATGAACACTTCAATTCAATCTGGATACCTGGAAGCCAAACGGCAGTATTGGCTGGATAAATTCGCTGTCGTGCCGCCAGCACTAGACCTGCCGACTGATTATCCGCGCCCTTCGATAGTGACGTTCAACGGTGGCACTGTGCTGAAGACGATTCAACCGGATTTGCAAAAGCGGATCGCCACTTACTGTCAGCAGCAAGGGATTACATTATATATGTTCCTATTGTCGGTATTGAATTTACAAATGCACCGTTTGAGCAATCAGGATCATTTCACAGTCGGTTCTCCTATTGTGAACCGTGACGATGTGAAGCTAGAACGAATGCTAGGGCTGTTTGCCACGGCGATTCTGTTGGAATGCCGAATAGAACCGAATATGACGTTTGCTGAATTGGTTTCCCAGAGCAGGCAGACGGCAATCGAGGCCTATGATAATCATCTATATCCGAGCAACTTCGTCATTGAGCAAATCCGGACGGAGAATGATCTTTCGCGTTCTAAGCTGTTTTCGGTTATGTACGGCTTGCAAAACAATAAACAAAATTTACTGAAAAACCTGAAATTTGTTGGGCTCGACTACAATCCGCGAGTTTATGATTTCATGGAAACCAGTTCGCGTTTTGATCTGACCTTTGCTTTTGATGAACTGGGTCACGGGATTGAACTTAATTTGAACTATAATACGGATCTGTTTAAAAGAACGACGGCAGAGCGGATTGCCGAGCAATTTATCTTGCTAACGCAACAGGTTATTGATTCGCCTGACGGCTCGCTTTATGCCTATGAGTGGCTGGACAAACAGTCCGAAACGATTATCGCCAACCTACGTAATCGCAAGCCACACAGCTATGAAGCCCAATCCTGTGTGCATCAAGTGATTGAACGTCAGGTGGAATTGACACTGAACGAGATCGCCATCTTCGATCATAATCAGACAATGACGTATAAACAAATGAATGAAAAAGCGAATCAGTTGGCGCATTTGCTGCTGACTGCCGGTGTGCGGCGGGAGCAAAAAATCGGAGTTAGGTTTGAACGTTCGGCTGATTTGATTGTTTCGCTGCTTGCCATTTGGAAAGCAGGCGCCGCTTATGTGCCTATCCATCCGGAACTCCCACAAGCACGTCAATTGGAGATTATACAGGCCGCAGATATTTCTGTACTGATCACGGGAACCGGTTCATGGACGGTGCAATCTGTACACCCGGTAACCGTGCTTGATCTCAGCAAGTTGGAGGCGCAGTTGCATGCACAGTCGACCATTAATCCGGGTGTAGAGGCGGATCGCTCCACACTGGCCTATGTATTATTTACCTCGGGTACAACCGGGAAGCCCAAAGGAATTGAGATCGAACATCAGGGCATCGTGCATTTGTTTGCCGGACTGGCGCAGCATTATTCGTTGCAGGTTAATGATACGGCGCTGTTCCACACCTCGTATTCATTTGATGCTTCGTTGCTGGAGATATTTTGGCCGCTCACCTGCGGAGCGCGCATTTTCATCCCACATCCTGATGAAGCCAAAGATCCGGCTGCGCTAGGGAAGCTTGCGGAGGAGCAGGGAGTTGCATTCTTGCAGTTTGTACCGCTGATGCTGGAGGAATTCATCAACGCCCGCAGAAACGGGGTATTTACACAATGGCCTGAACTCCGGTTTGTGATTAGTGGCGGAGCGCCGCTTACACGCAAGCTGCGCGATTTGTTCCGGGAGGAATTCGATTGCGGATTGTACAACCATTATGGACCGACAGAAGTCACGGTAGATGCAACAACATTTGATTGCAGGCTGGAATTTGAAGGAGAGATTGTGCCGATTGGCTCGCCGCTGGGCAATGTAATGGTATATGTGCTTGATCGAATGATGAATATTGTGCCAGCAGGCGTGCCTGGTGAACTATACATCAGCTCACCAGGACTGGCACGTGGTTATTTACATGATCCTGAACGCACGGCAGACAGTTTTGTGAACGATCCGTTCTCTGATACGTCTGACTCGAAGCTATACAAGTCAGGCGACCTCGTCAAATATACAGAAGAAGGCATCATTCGCTACATCGGCCGGCTGGACCAGCAGGTGAAGGTGAGAGGAAACCGGGTGGAGCTGGAGGAAGTTGAAACGGTACTTATGCAGCACCGTGATATCGCCAGCGCAGCCGTTATCCACCGCCATGACAAAGGAATGGATGGTTTGGTCGCCTATGTGGAAATTACAAACAAGTATCAGCCCTTTAGCAATACACGACGTTTAAAATGGTTTAATTTGGCGCAAATGCCGCAGTTGGCCGAGGGGATGAATGCACTGCATCGGCAGTCATGGCCTGATTATTTTATCGGGGATAGTGTAATGCTGGAACACTGGCCTAAACTGTTTGCCAATTTCATCGATTATCAATTTGCCTTGCTACAAGAAGATGGAGAGATTGCCGCTGTCGGCAATACCGTTCCAATGTATTGGGACGGATCACCGGATCATCTTCCGCAAGGCTGGGATGAGGGTCTGCTGAAAAGTGTGGAAACCGCCGGTTCGTATCCCTCTCCCAATACGCTACTGATATTGGCCGGGGTGGTAAATGAACAGCAACGGGGCAATGGACTAGCCGGGCTGCTGCTGGAAGCTTTCAAATATGTGGCTGACGCTCACCAGTTGGAGCATATTATCGTACCTGTTCGACCAACAGGCAAAACGAACTATCCCGAACAGTCATTTACAGAGTACTGTGCGTTGACCAGATCAGATGGCCTGCCGTTAGATCCTTGGCTGCGAACCCATATCCGGGCAGGCGGACAAGTTCTAAGTATTGCAGAACAATCACAGACGATCACAGGCAGTATTAGAGATTGGCAGCTATGGACCGGAATCGAGTTTTCGAAAAGCGGCAGTTATATCACGCCAATCACGTTACAGCCTGTCATGATTGACTTGGAACAGAAAAATGGAATCTATTACGATCCGAGTGTATGGGTGCAGCATTTTCCACATCCGGAATCCGGTGAGGAGAAGTTCCAGACGGGAATTTCCTTGACGAACCGGCAGGCGTTGTCCTCTTGGCTCCGGAGCAGACTCCCTGGTTATATGGTTCCGCAGGAGATTATTTTTGTGGCCAACATGCCGTTGACCTCTACCGGCAAAATAGACAAGGTACGCTTATCTGAAATTCAAAATACAGATGAACGCATCCGGGAAATCATACCGCCTCAAAATGAAGAAGAAGCACTTGTTCTGGCCATCTGGCAAGATGTTCTGCAACTGGATGAAATCAGCGTCAATGATAATTTCTTTGAATTGGGCGGTCATTCTCTCAAGGCGACCGCAGTTGTCGCTAGAATAGGCGCTGCTTGCGGTTATGTTCCAACCCTGCGCGAGTTGTTTGAAATGGCTACTGTCCGCAGTCTGGCACAATGGATTCTGCAGAAAAAGCAGACCATGCCCACCCTTGAAAATCCGGCATCTGTAAGCTTCACAAAGGTGGAGCGGCGTGAACGAACCAAACGCTAAAAATTCAAATAATAAGGAGTTAGACACTGTGGAAATCAAGGATTATACCGAAGCCAACCGGCGCTCATGGAATCAGGTGGCTGCCCGCCATCATAAGGGAAAGGAGGAGCGAAAGAAGCTATTCCGCCAGAAAGGATATTCGGTGCTGGATGAGACGATAACCGCCAAGTTGAAGGCGTACGGTCTAGAAGGCAAGTCTGTTGCTCATCTCTGCTGCAATGACGGCACGGAAACGTTATCCCTTAAAAATCTGGGGGCGGCCTCCTGTATAGGATTTGATATTAGTGATCTAGCGATCGATGAAGCTCGTAAGCTGGCAATAGATGCTGGGATTGAATGTGAATTTATGCAGACCGATGTGTACGAAATCCCGGAACAGTATAGCGGAACATTTGATCTTATATATATTTCAGCCGGCTCATTGATTTGGTTTCCTGATTTATCGCTGTTTTTCCAGATGGTGCAGCGGCTTTTAAAAGACGGTGGAAATGTACTGATCTACGATATTCATCCGGTGCTGTTCATGTTAGATGAGAATGATAAGGAACATCCTCTGGAAATGAAGTTCTCGTATTTCATTGATGAACCGCGCGTATATAACGAAGGCTTGGATTATATCAACAAAGAGACCTATGAAGGCGCGCCATATTATGTATTCGATCCTACCCTGTCGCACATTATGAGCTGTACACTGAGCAATGGACTGATGATTCAGTCTTTTGACGAGTACGATCATGATATTTCAGCGCTGTATGATCATTTAAAAGATCAGGAAGTGAAGCTTCCGAAGTGCTACGTACTGAGCGCTCGTAAACAGAGAAATGCTCTACTAATGGATTAGAAGGGGCGGGATTAAGCTTGAAATCCCCGTATAAATGCTGGAGAGTACTGTGGATATGTATATTGGCGTGCTGGCTGGCGCTGTCTGCACCGGTCATGTCCTATGCGAATGCAGCAAAGGACATGACGCCCCGCTATCTGGAGCAAATTGAATCATGGGTACAGGAGCAAATGGAACATGCGGAAATTCCGGGCATGTCTGTCACGATAGTCAGTGGAGATCAGATTATATTGCAGCGGGGTTACGGGTTCAAGGACGTGTCTGCCGGCACTGCCATCAGTCCGTCCACCCTGTTTGAAATTGGTTCAAACAGCAAGGCGTTTACTGGTCTGGCAGTGTTAAAACTGGCGAAGGAAAATCGCTTGCATCTGGATGATCCGGTGAGCAAGTATCTGCCCTGGTTTCAACCTGTGTATCATAATCAACCGGCCGTAATCACGATAGAGCAACTGCTGCATCATACGAGCGGCATACCGTTTGATACGATTGGCCATCTGCCGGAGGGTTATGGAGCGGGTGAATTGGAGAGGACGGTTCGCATATTGCAGAACCAGCCCTTGAATCGTGCGCCTGGCAAAACGTATGAGTATGCGACTATTAATTACGATGTGCTTGGAATAATCATTGAACAGGTTAGTGAGCAAAGCTATGCCGAGTATATGAAAGATAATATCTTTGAGCCGCTGGGGATGAAGCATACTTTTGCGGTGCAGGAACCGATAGCCTCCGCGGAATTGGCTTCCGGTTATAAAATGGCCTATACAAGGCCGCAATTATACAGCTCGCCGCCATTCGTGGGCAATGCCCCTGCCGGATATATAGTCAGCAATGCCGAGGATATGGCTCTGTGGCTTAAAATCCAGATGGGAATCGAACATTCAGGATCTTTTGAATATTCACTGATTGATCAATCTCATCTGCCGAATCGCACGGTTCCGCCTGAGAGCAACGGTGCATCCTATGCGGTAGGCTGGGATATCTTCCAAATTGGAGAAGGTGAGATTTCGCATTCGGGTAACAACCCTACATTTTCTTCCTTTGTGGGCATGCGTCCGGCAGAAGGCATTGGCGTTGTCATTATGGCTAATATGAACAGCGATTATACGCAAGGGATCGGACAAGGCATTCTGAGCCAGTTGCATGGTGAAGAGCCTCCGTTAATTCATTCCGATACCTACAAAAAAGCGGATTCTGTGGCGGTTGGCCTAATTATCGCCTTGTCTATTATTGGAGCTGCGGTACTTGTGTATCTGGTGCTGGTCTTCCGTGACATTGGCAACGGCAAACGCAAACCATCCTTTCAACGGGCCAAGCCCTACAGGTTGCTAGGATATCATCTAATTGCTGCCTGCCTGTTCGCATGGATGATATACAAGGCTCCTGATATTCTGATGTACAAACTGACCTGGCGATTTATTGAAATATGGCTACCATCGACGGTAATGACCGCTGTGTGGCTGCTACTGATTACTGGAGCCTTGTATATGGCTTACTCGCTGCTGACTCTGTTTTTTCCAAAAAACACGGAGAAGTCATTTCTGACGCCAATTGTTCTGGGTTTGGTCAGTGGTTTAGGGAATGCGTTTGTCATTTTTATTATCAATGAATCGTTCAACCGAACGGATAATCTGATGAATGGGCTCCTGTTTTATTTTGCGATGGCGCTTGCGATGTATGTGTTCGGACAGCGAATCATCCGATCTATACTGGTTAAGCTGACCAATCAAATTATTTATGCCAAGCGGATGGAGTTGGTTGATAAGTTTTTGCAAACGAGCTTCTCCAAAATGGACAGCTTTGAAAGAGGACGTGTAGAAGCGACGCTTAATAATGATACCGAAGCCATCAGTCGCTCCATGGGAATCCTGATATCGGGCGCGACCAATCTGATTACCTTGTTATGCTGTTTTCTATATCTTGGGATTATGAACATGTATGCCTTGCTGCTATCCATAGTGATCATTGCTGTGCTAGCGGTATTGTATATGTATGTAGGAAGCCGGGCGAACCATTTAATGGAGGAAACGCGTGATCTCCAGAATGTTTTTTTTAAGTTTATCAATGATCTGCTGAAAGGCTTCAAGGAGCTTTCGCTTCATTCTGACAAACGCCGGGAATTCAGAGAAGAGATGCAAATCAGTTGCGAAACGTACAAAGAGAAGCGCAATGTGTATCAACTGCGTTATTCGGACATTTTTGTGTTGGGAGAACTGCTGTTCATACTGGTGATCGGGTGTGTAGTATTTGTATTTCCAGAGCTTTTTAAGCAGATGGATACGTCGATGCTACGAAATTATGTGTTTGTGTTCTTGTATATGACCGGTCCCGTCAATCAACTGCTGGACAGCGTTCCCCAGTATGCGCAGAGCAAGGTCAGTTGGGATCGCATTAAACAAATGATCCGGGAGGTGGAACAGAGAATTCAACATCCTTCTGCTGAAGTTGCCGTCCAGACGGTTCCGATTCGATTGCAACTGGAAGATGTGACCTATAGCTATACGGGCAATAACACATCGGGGCCAACCGGGTTTGCGGTCGGACCCATCAACTGCTCATTTGACAGTGGCAGCATCACCTTTATTACTGGAGGTAACGGAAGTGGGAAGTCAACCGTGGCTAAGCTACTTACTGGATTGTACACACCAGATACAGGCAAGGTGACACTGAATGATGGCGTGATTTCCTCATGTGGGCTAGGTGAGTACTACTCGGCAATCTTCGGCGATTTCCATCTATTCGACCGTTTGTATGGCATCGACTGGCAGGCTAAAGAAGCAGAAATGCAACACTATCTCCGCTTGCTGGATTTGCAGGACAAGATCGTTATTCATAACGGCACATTCAGTACAACCAAACTGTCAACCGGACAGAAAAAAAGACTGGCCTTGCTGATTACGTATTTGGAGGATCGTCCAATCTGTCTATTTGATGAATGGGCTGCGGATCAAGATCCGGAATACCGCCGTTTCTTTTATTATACCCTGCTGCCGGACATGAAGGATCGGGGCAAATGTATTATAGCAATTACGCATGATGATCATTATTTCCATCTAGCTGATCGTATTATCAAAATGGATGGGGGGCGCATTGTGGCTATGCAGCAGACTACACAAACGGTAGTTCCCTTAATCAAGCCAAGCATTCCGTTATTCGAGAAGGGGTGATGACCGTTAAAACCATATTATTTTGCCTCCCATATGCAGGCGCCTCGGCTACAATATACTGGCAGTGGAAAGGTCAGCTAAGTCCACATATCGAGCTCCGACCGGTTGAACTTGCCGGCAGAGGCGCTCGTTATGACGAGCCTTATGCGGCCAGCATTGCCGATATGTTAAAGGATGCGGTGACACAGATAGGACCACAAGTACAGGAAGTACCCTATGCCATTTACGGGCACAGCATGGGGGCAGTGATAGCGTATGAATTATATTATTTGCTGCTCCGGGAAGGGTATCCGCCGCCTGTCCATTTGTTGCTATCCGGTCGGCCTGCACCTTTGTCTGATCGGAAGCGTACATTTTCTTGGTCCAGTCTCAAGCAAAGGCTCCTGGCCCCATTGTCTTTTCCGGATGGCCGTATCCCAGCGGAGATTAAACGCCGTCCGGAGTTGGCCGCAAAGTTCAAAAAAATATTAAATGCCGATGTCCGTGTACTGGAGACATATCGTCTTGATCCGGCACGGCCCTTGATAAATTGCCCGGTAACCGTATTCGCCGGGTTGAACGATAAGATCAACAGGGAAGAAATCCAGTTATGGAACCGGCACACCGTTCACAACTGCGAAATCGTATGGATTAAAGGGGATCACTTTTTTCTACACAGCCATATGGAGGAAGTGGTAAGCGTTATCAATCAGACCATCCCTGCCGCAATTCAAGATCAGGAGGGTTTCATTCAATGGAAACGATAGGTTGTTATGAAACATCATCAGCTCAAAGGAGATTGTTTGTCGTTCAGCAGTTCAATCCGCACAGTGTAGCCTATAACCTATCTTCTGTTTTCAAAATACTGGGGACACTGGATCTCCAAAAATTTGAGCAGGCAGTACAGCAGCTTATCCAGCGGCATGAATCTATGCGGACGATATTTGAGACAGATCTAGACAATAACGATATTTCGCAAACCGTACTGGCTACGGTTCCGTTTTCGCTGGAAACGCTTGAGGTGGAGGAAGAGCAGCTCGAGGAAGTATTGAAATCGCTGGCACAGCCATTTGCCCTGAATCAGGCTCCATTATTCAGGCTTAAGTTGATCCGCACTTCTCCCGCAGTCTATTATTTATTTTTTGATATTCACCATATCATTGCGGATGGCATATCCATTCAAATTATGATAAAAGAGATCGGCTGTCTTTATAACGGCATTCCGCTTTCTCCGGTAGAAGTGCAGTATGTGGATTATGTAATGTGGCAAAACGATTTGTTTTCCAGTGAGAAAATGAGCGCACAAGAGCAGTACTGGATGCAGCAGTTTGCAGACGAATTGCCGGTGCTGGATTTGCAGACTGACTATGCCAGACCGTCATACAGCAGTGGTCGCGGTAACTATGTGCATTTTAAGTTAAATGCGGATGTTGTCCAATCGGCGCGGCAGATAGCTCAACAGGAAGGAGCAACACTGTATATGGTGTTGTTCAGTATTTATTCGCTACTGCTGCATCGTTATACTTCCCAGACAGATATTGTAATCGGCACACCGATTGCAGGTCGCCGAAGCGCCGAATTGGAGTCGGTGATCGGTATGTTTGTGAATACGCTGGCACTTCGTACACGTCCTCAAGGGAACATGACTTTCCTGGAATTGTTGGCCCAAATCAAGCAAACTACGTTATCTGCTTACGATCATCAGGACTATCCGCTTGATATGCTGGTGGAGCGGCTGAATATTGCGCGTTCATCAAGCAGACATCCCATTTTTGATACTATGCTTGTTGTGCAAAATATGGACAAGTACGAATTGGAGATGAGCGACCTTGTCTTCCAACGCTATGAATGGGAGAGTGACAGCTCCAAATTCGACCTGACGCTGGAATTGACAGAAGATAATGATGTGATTACCGGCAAGCTGGAATACAGCACCGATTTGTTCACACCGGATACAATGAACAGAATGGCTGCTCATTTTGTCAGATTGTCCAGACTGGTAACAACGATGCCAGGTATGGAACTGCATCAGTTTGATCTGTTGGATGAAGTGGAGAAACAGCTTATATTACATCAGTTCAACGACAATATCATCAATTATCCTCTTTTAACAATTGATCGGATTTTTGAAGAACAGACAGAGTTGCACGCGGAACGAACCGCGTTATTTCATGATGGAAGGATGTATACATATCGGGAACTAAATGATAAAGCCAATAGGCTTGCACACAGCTTGCGGAGCCGTGGCTTGGTGCAAGGAACGAATGTTGGCATAATGGCAGAGCGTTCTCTCGAGATGATCGTGGGTATGCTTGCTGTGATCAAAGCAGGAGCCGCTTATGTGCCTATCGAGCCGGATTATCCGACACAGCGAATATTAAATATGCTGGAGGATAGCAGTATGGAATGGCTGCTTGTACAGGGAGAACCCGAGCAGCCGCTTCCGGGCAGCTTGAAGATACTGGATTTGTTGGATGAATCATTGTACAGTACAAACACCGCAAATTTAGGATTGGTTAGGGAACCTGACCAGACGGCGATCATTATTTTCACCTCAGGGACGACCGGTAGACCTAAGGGAATTATGATCAAGCATCTTGGCATTTCGCGTTTGGTCAAACAAACCGATTATGTGGAATTAAGCGAGAACACCCGGCTGTTGCAAACCTGTGCTTTGGGATTTGATGTCTTTACGTTTGAGACATGGGCACCCCTCCTTAATGGAGGATGTTTGTATTTAACCGATAAAAACACGTTCCTGGATACAGCGCGATTGAAGCCGTTTCTATTACAGCACTCCATCAACATAATGACTCCAACTACTGCCCTGTTCAATCATTTGTTAAACGAAGACCCTGAAATTTTTAATAACCTGGAGACCATTATTGTGGGTGGCGAAGTGATGTCCCCCTCACATGTGCAGATTCTGTTGCAACATCATCCGCATGTACGACTCAAAAACGGGTATGGACCAGCGGAAAGTACGACTTATACTACGACCTATGATGTGACCAATCAAGAGAAAAAAAGTATTCCAATCGGTAAACCGATAACCGGCACAACCTGTTATGTACTGGATGCATTTAATCAGCCCGTACCCATCGGAGTTGCCGGAGAGCTGTTTATAGGCGGAGACGGATTAACGGCCGGTTATGTGAATCGGCAGGACCTGACTGATGAAAAATTTCTTACGGTACCATGGCTTAACCAGGAGCGACTGTATCGTAGCGGCGATTTGGTCAAATGGCGTGCCGACGGTAATCTTATATACCTGGGGCGCAGAGATCACCAGATCAAAATTAGAGGCTACCGGATTGAGTTGGAGGAGATCAAACGGCAAATTTTAAGCTTGCCTCAAATTCAGGAAGCGGTTGTTATTCCTATCAAGCAGGAGGGTAAGGAGACGCAGATTTGCGCCTATTATACTGCAACTACATTGTTAAATGAATCGGACTTGCGAACACAGTTACAACAGTTGTTGCCCGAATTTATGGTTCCTCAACTGTATGTGCAGCTCAAGCAAATGCCCATGTCTGCCAACAATAAAATTAATACTAAAGAGCTGCCACCACCTGATAGGGTCACAACTGCTTCAGATTCAGATTTCATTTCGCATGAATGGCCGCTGGATGAGCTAGAGCGGATCATTTCTGATATCTGGAGTGAAATACTAGAATTGAAGATGATCAGCGTGACAGACAATTTCTTCCTGCTTGGTGGACATTCGCTCAAAGCGGTTCTGATCGTAGCAAGGCTTCGCAAAGAGCTGGGTGTCGATGTCGGCATGGATGAGATCTTTGCTCAGCCAACGATCCGTGGATTAGCCAATCAACTGCGTTTCCGGCAAAAAGAGGACCTGCCGGTACCGCAAATTGTGGAGCAGCGCGAATTCTACCCAGCTTCATATCAGCAGACCCGTCTTTATGTTCTAGAGAAAATGAGGCGGTTCGCGGATACGAGCAACAATATAACCGATGTGAATTGGATTACTGGAGCGCTCAACAAGAAACGTTTGAAAAAGACAGTCCAGCAACTAATGGAACGGCATGAGTCACTTAGACTTTCACATGAGCGAGCAGGCGAACAGATCGTATTCAAAGTTCATGACCAAGTGGAAGTCCCGCTAGAATGGATAAGCGGGACGGAAGAACAACTTCCAGAACGGATAAGACAATTTGTCCGTCCTTTTGATTTAACACAGGCGCCTCTATTCCGTGTAGGTGTTGTGACGATATCTTCCGAGCGGCATGTGCTGATATTCGATATTCATCATAGCATTTCGGACGGTTTTTCACTTGGATTGCTGACGGAAGAGGTTATGGCTTTATTTCGGGGAGAATCGTTGCCGCCGTTGGAATTCCAGTATAAGGATTATGCGGTCTGGCAGCAGTCGTTCCGGCAGTCTGATGCTTGGCACAAGCAGGAGCGGTATTGGCTGGACATAATGAAGGGATCGCTGCCGGTTCTTCATCTGCCAACGGATTATCCAAGACCCGATGAACAGAACTATGAAGGTGCATTGTTTCGATTCCAGGTGTCCATCGAAATGACCTTCCAACTCAAACGGCTGGCGGACGACACCCATACGACACTGTACATGTTGTTACTGACCGTGTATTTCACACTCCTGCAGCATTATTCAGGAGATGAAGATATTATGGTCGGCACTCCTGTTGCTGGGCGCAATCAGGTTGAATTCCAGCAGTTGCTGGGTATGTTCGTTAATACGATTGTGCTCCGCAGCCAACCGTCTGCCAGCAAAACTGTCCGCGAACTGTTGAAGGAAGTGCGAACTCGTACCATTGAAGCATTCAGTAATCAGGATTATCCTTTGGAATTGCTAATCGAGAAGCTGGACGTTCGACCTTTGGCCAACCGCAATCCGTTGTTCCAGACGATGTTTGCCTTGCAAAATATGGATATCCATCCACTGCAAGTGGATGGGCTGGTTATCACGCCGTATGCGTATGAACGAAAATCCAGTATAGCTGATATTCTCCTGATCGCTCAGGAGGATGGGGATGCACTGGGCTTCACGTTTGAGTATTCCACCCGTCTGTTCAGACAGGATACAGTAGAGCAAATGGCAAAATATTACGTTGCTTTGCTGGAATCATTGCTGTCGGATGGTCTTGATCAAACACTAGCAAGTATGAATCGGTACAGCGACCAATGTAAAAATGCCGAAAATGGAGATATGCATTCATTGTTGACCGACACATTTTCATTTTAACGCCGCTCAGAGAGGGGAAGCATTATGTTATTATCCGAAAAGGAAAGAACAAGTCAGCTTCAATTTTGGCATAGCTATTATTCAGATGAACTTCCAGTTGCTACGGTAATACCTGACTATACTAATATGGATTTGGCAGAGCATATGACCATGGAGACTGTAGATTATACTGCAGAGGACGCTATATTTAAGCAATTGGGTCAATATTGCAAAGAGTCGGATTTTTTATGGTATTGCTTTTTGCTGGCAACGCTGAACGTTTGTCTGTATAAATACTCTGGCGAAAGGGATCGACTGCTCGGCTCGCCGATGCAAGGGGACTCCGCGCAATCTGGCAGACTTCTGCCGATCCATCTTGCTGTCGACCCGGCCTGCAGCTTTAAAGAATATGTGCTGAAGCTCAGGGAACAACTGGCTGCAGTCTATTCCCACCAGCAGTTGGCACCGAATCGGATGAAGCAGCTCCATGTGGTGGCTGCAATGGAAGGGCTTCACAGCGAGATAGCGGATGCTTCAGATCCGGCCTATATTTGCATACTGTTCAATCGTCAGAATGATCGGCTGCACATTAAGTTTGATTATTCACCCAAACGGTATAAAGAATCTACGATTCGCAACTTGTCCGTGCATTATAATGAACTGTTGCAAACAACCATTTTTAACATGGATAGGGCGATTTGTGAATTGTCCATTTGTTCGCTAACTGAACTGGAAAAGATTATGTGCGATTTCAATCCGGTTATCCCCGACAGCAGACCGGCAACAACGCTTGCCAGACAGTTTGAGCAACAGGTGTTCTTGCAGCCTGATCGAATTGCATTGGTCCATAACGGCAGGAAGTTGACTTATAATGAGCTGAATAAACAAGCAAACCGGCTTGCAAATATGCTGCGAACAGAGTGGAATATTCAGCATAATGAATTAGTGGCAGTGCGCATGGGCCAGGGCATCGAATATATCATATCTATCCTAGCAATATTGAAAGCAGGAAGCGCCTATCTGCCGATCGATATGGAATATCCGGATGAACGTATTCATTTTATTCTGGAAGATAGCCAGGCTCGGTTTATG
This sequence comes from Paenibacillus suaedae, assembly GCF_032337355.1. NCBI lineage: Bacteria > Bacillati > Bacillota > Bacilli > Caryophanales > Paenibacillaceae > Paenibacillus > Paenibacillus suaedae. The sequence goes on along the minus strand of NZ_JAVYAA010000002.1, from coordinate 410,591 downwards.
CTTGTACAGCATGTGGATGATATTCCGCAAGGACACATGGTTTCAACGCTTCTCGTAACAGAAAGCCTGAGCCGGGAACTTCCGATGGTCAATCTCGATGTGCCGACAAAAGCGGATGATCTGGCATATTTGCTGTATACATCTGGCACTACAGGCCAACCAAAAGGTGTATTGATCGAACAGCAAAATGTTCTTAATCTGGTACAAGATCCTCATTATCTATCCATGGATTGCCAGACGGTAATGTTGCAGGCAACATCAATAGTATTTGATTTGTCGACATTAGAAATATGGGGCACCCTGTTAAACGGCGGCACACTGGTTATTGTTGATAAAGCTACCCTGCTGGAGCCAAAACGGTTGAAAGAAACGATTCGAGAACAACATGTGAATTCAATGCTCATTACAACAGCGCTTTTTCACCATCTCGCGAGTCATCACTCTGATATTTTTTCCGGTATTGGCCAACTGTTGACGGGGGGAGAAGTGTTATCGTCCGTTTTAACCAATCGTATATTAGAATCATACCCGGATTTACGGTTGGTCAACGCCTACGGACCTACGGAATGCACGGTATTAACAACATATTATGATATTCGCTCGGCTGAAAGCATCAGTATTTCCATCGGAAAGCCGATCTCGGGAACCAATGTGTCGATTTTAGGTGTGGATGATCAGATTCAACCTATTGGTGTACCCGGGGAATTATGTATTAGTGGTGTCGGCGTAGGCAGAGGTTATCTGAATCAGCCGGAACTGACGGCGGATCGCTATGTGCGGATACCTGGCCGAACAGATCAAATCATGTACAGAACAGGAGATTTAGCCTATTGGCGCGAAGATGGAACTATCGAATTTATGGGACGCAAGGATCGGCAGTTAAAACTGCGGGGATACCGGATCGAATTGGGTGAAATTGAGAATATATTATTAAAACATGATCAAGTACTTGAAGCAGTGGTCGTTCCTATTAAAAATACTTCTGACGAGTTGTCGCTGTGTGCTTATATTGTGCCTGAAATCTGTACTGATGAACTGGAGAGCCAACTGATACTGCATTTACGGAAATCGCTTCCGGACTATATGATTCCAGCTGATTGTATTATTATTGAGAGGATTCCGTTAAAAACTAACGGAAAAGTAGACACTGACCAGCTACCGGTTCCCGATAGGCAACAATTACGCGGGCAGCAAACTATAATCCTTCCACAAACCCCAGAGGAACAAAAAGTTGCAGCGATCTGGACCGAAATACTAGGCATACAGCAGATTAGCGTGCATCATAACTTTTTTGAATTGGGCGGTCATTCGTTAAAATTAATTATACTAGCTGAAGAGTTGCAGCATGCCGGCTATTCTATCAATACTATGGATTTGTATAAGTATCCGACAATAGCAAGCTTTTTGCAGTTTCAGCATAAAAGTGGTCAAGAAGGATAGAAGCTCAACCAGGAAGCGGTTAATTGGAATTATCTATACCATATGTTTGCTCAAAGGAATATTATACGATATCCAACGTGGTTTTTTACTATATATCTAGTTTGCAGAGCTATTTTTGCCCTTAATCGATGTTCTGTACTTACTTCATTTATAAGTATACGATCTTAACATGTGAAATGTTTCCGTAAAAAGGGGGCTTTCGCCCCCCTCTTAAATGTCAACTATCATCTAGAGCGAATAGGTTTATCAAAATTGATCATTGTCCCTTTCTAGTAATTGGCTTTTGAGTTCACACAAAACCATTTTACAGAACTCTATTCTGGACATACCCCTGTCAAGTAGACAGATGAAAAAAGCTAAGCTGCTAGCGCGCACTGATACTCAATCGGTGCGCGTTGTTTCAATTTGGCTTGAAAGCGGTGGTAGTTATAATGATAAATGTAATCTTCCACCGCTTGCTGACTGAGGGCTTCTCCTTTACTAGATTTGGATACCGCTTTTTTAAGTAATCCACTTGCACTTTCAGGTAATCTCGTTCTTCTTCAACGCTTCCAAACGACGTCCGAGTACGCCCATTCAGTGGATTTGGCCCGTTGCTTTTCTGCTCATCGAATGACTCCCCGTTTTGCCATTTCTTCACCCAAACCTTCAACTGTGTCAAATAACGAACTCCTTCTCGTTTGGCTACTACCTTGTAACTTTCACAGCCCTCCAAGTAGCGCTCCAACCTCCATGATAACATGACGGTTTTTATTGAGTGTGGTACTTAAGGGGAGCGGCTTTTATAAATCTCAACTGTTCAGCGGAGATTGTTCTTAGATCCGTAACTACCCGGATTTCATGTCCATGACCATCTTGAAACATGACGACTCTATGACGCTCTTTGGATCGGCATGGGGGTGTTCCCAGTTAACAAGTGATATCCTTGGTAACTGGAGACTCGTTTGTTTTCTGTCGACTCGACGTAAAGAATGTGGAGATACGGTCTGTACGTTCTCTTTCAATCGAATGACAAAGGATTGACCTTCCGTTTTATAACGATCAAATCGTTCGATTTTTCCGTACGCGCGATCTTGCACGTGAATATATGACGAATGTGCAAGTTCCTCGCCAACAGGCCCGTCATGGCGGGAGCCAACTTTCTCTATCACGTTCTGTGGCTGACTACTGGCAGCGTGGAAGGTAACGTGCAGCTTGATCCCAGCTCGTTCTCCGTGATACGGTGCCCAAGGGAGACGGGTCCCACCAACAGTGACCGTAGTTGAATCGATAAGCAACAATCATAAAGTGTATTTGACGGTAGATGCTGATAATCCTGGTGTGATTATTCGAAGTTATGAAAAGTCAGGTTTCAAGAAGGATGGTATACTAAGAGACGAAGTCTATAAAAATGGTCAATATGTCGATCGTATAATAATGAGTATTTTGAAGCATGAATATGTAAAGCTTTAGTGGTGATTCAGGAAGGCAAATAAGTCATATAACATTGAGCTATCTAAGGTTGAGGAGTTTCGTGAATACTAGAACGTTATAGGAAATCAGCAACAACTCAAGAAAGCAAAACATTTATAATGAAGGAGCTTGAATATGATCTCTACCTACGTTAAACGCATTCAAGAAGTTTACCCAAATTTACATATTCAAGATGTTAAACAAAATGAGATTGGACAGAACAATGACGTATTTATTCTTAATCAATCTCTCGTCTTTAGGTTTCCTAAGTATAAGCAAGGATTAGAGAAATTAAAGCGTGAAACGGAGTTGTTGGAGTCAATCAGTAAAACTGTAGCGATGCCGATTCCCTATCCAGCCTATAAATCTTTTGATGAGATGGAGGTAGGTAAGGCTTTCATGGGCTATAAGCTTATTGAGGGTTCTCCTTTTTGGAAGGAAGAACTGAGTAATATCAAAAGTCAAAACCTTACGAATGCAATTGCCTCACAGCTTGTTACTTTTCTAATTGAACTTCACTCTATGGATATACCGAAAGCTTTTGTTTCTCAAAAACAACATGAAAGTGTGCATAGAACTATAGAACATCTATATGTAAGAATTAAAGAGAAACTCTTTCCTTTTATGCGAGTAGATGCACAAGAAAAAGTAGCAGAGAACTTTAATGGATTTTTGAATAATACATATAATCAGAATTTGGAGCAAACCTTTATCCATGGAGACTTTGGAGCAAGTAATATCTTATGGGATCCAAAAGTGAACAGGATTTCAGGAGTTATTGACTTCGGAGGTTCCGGACTTGGGGATCCAGCATATGATTTTGCGGGAATTCTCTCCAGTTATGGAGAAGAGTTTTTTGAAGTATGCACGAATTTATACCCATATGGAAAACAAATTTCAGAACGAGTTCATTTTTATAGAAGTACCTTTGCTTTGGAGGAAGCTCTACATGGGATAGATCATAATGACCAAGAAGCTTTTGAAAATGGAATTAAAGAATTTAGATAGAACAACTGAGATAAGAGGGAGTTTTCTCAATGGAGACAAATGTTCAAGAACAGAAATATGACCATCTGCCATTAGGTGTATCTGGGCTAGGGGGGTGGTTGATTCTCGTACAAATCGGTCTTTACTTAACGATGATTCTATTAACGGTTCAACTATTCCAGCATTCATTACCTGCATTCAGATCCGATACATGGGAAGTACTAACGTCATCAACATCACAATATTACCATCCTTTATGGGAACCTGTACTTATTTTCGAGGCGATATATAATGTGCTATTTTTATTCTTCTGTATATTTATACTTATTAATTTTTATAGAAAGAAGTCCACATTACCTCGGCTAATGATAATTTTTTATAGTGTTAGTTTAATCATTGGGGTGATTGATTATCTATTAGTAATTCAAATTCCCTTAGCGAGTGAACTGGAAGATGGAAGCTCATTAAGGGATATAGTGAAATCTGTAATAACATGTGCAATTTGGATTCCCTATTTTATGAAATCAGAACGTGTACATAATACTTTTATTAAGTGAATCGATGAGCCTATATAACCGTCCTGAGGGAGCTGATTCCCGAGTTCTTGAGCGACTTCCAATTTCATCTTCTCATAAGGACGGAATCCTTTCCCAGCTATACTATTTCAGTAGTTGAGCTTCTTCGACCTTCAGCCTTCGGAAAAATAGGAGCCATATGGGTAATTAACTATACCTGGCCAGCTGCAGAGGAATATATTGTGGGTATCCTGTATCAAGGGCGTCTTGTTGGCTCACCGTCCCCGGATTGCCTCGAAACATGCATAAAGATTGGAATGGCTTGTCGGGCGTTATGTGGCATAGCCGTCCCTTGGTTAGCTGCATGCTTCGCAGTTGAAGCTGCTGTCGCGCAATCTGCTAATCTTGTCTATGACGAAAGAAACTTATGAAGAAATCTGCCAGCTGCACTGTGGCATCAATCAAGCTGAGCGTGCATCGAGAGTACGGTGATCGGAAAGGAAGTTCGAATCAAAAGGAGGAACTCTAAATGAGAGCGACGGCCCCTGCTCCAGCTTGCAATAGCTGCACGTTAGCGATCAATGGAGCAATTCGGGATTTGAAAGCAGCGAAGCGATTTGTTGCGCATAGGAAATTTGAGCGTACTGAAGATGCGTTGGCTAACAGCCTCTCAGACATCGCTCAAGCAATTCGAGCAATTAACCGCTTTGAGAAGCGAAAACGTGAAAAATTAAGATAGGATTGTGGATGGATGGCCAGTTACTGATTGTATCGGCAGCTGGCTTTCTAGCTCAATAAGGTGTATGTTCTAAAAAGAAAGGGCCATCCGGCAAAGGATGGCCTTTAAACATGCCGTTACCGACAGCGTGGGAATCGTACCATAAGTGAAGCGAAATATTTGACCTTTACTGCTTAGGACATGGAAATACGCCCCAAGGGAGAGGGGCTCTACTGAATGGGAGGATTATTTTTAATAAGGGTGAGATGATCAATACCTTCCTTTTTAATGGCGTTCTATACGATTAATATTACGAATTGCCTTGGCAATGTCTGGGAGGCTGTTAGCTAGAGCAGTTTCAGCCCGTTCCAATCTCCCACGAGAAAGAAATCGCTTTGCTGCTCGTAGATCCTTTATCGCGCCATTAATTGCGGTCTGGGCATACTGTGAACAGTCTAAACAAAACGGTGGTCTGCGCTGCGAAATAATCGCACTAGCTTTGCGTGTTTTAGCGGTTTTACGGTTATTAGAATGCATGGTATAACCTCCTTTTTTCCAGCAATATATGCTAGTCTAACTTCACTTGCCAAGGTTCGTATCACAGTAAGTGAAAATAAACGCTTAAAATCATTGAGTTGCATATGCAGCTCTTTTTTCTATAGTACTAACGGGAGCATTCCTATATTAAGTGAATGTAATGACCGAAATTTGACTACATAATCTTATGATTGAAGCCCAACAAACCCGAGATGTGGATTGTCGGGCTTTCTTCTTGGTTCAGGCTTAAATCGTTGTGAAATCAAGAATAGGGTGCTCTCATTATGGCAATATAATAAAAACAGATAAGGAGAGATTCCCTTGAGAAGAACGATAGCGGATTCCATCGTGGAATCCCTTCTGAACTCTGGCGTGAAGCGAATTTACGGCATTATCGGCGATTCGCTCAATGCCTTGCTCGATGCAATCCGTCGTTCCGGAGAAATAGAATGGATCCATGTTCGCCATGAAGAGGTTGCAGCGTTCGCAGCGGGCGCGGATGCCGCCCTCAGCGGAGGAATCGCCGTATGTGCGGGTAGCAGCGGACCAGGTAATTTGCATCTCATTAACGGATTGTACGATTGCCATCGAAACAGGGTGCCAGTACTTGCGATTGCCGCTCATATTCCGAGCAGTGAAATCGGCAGCGGCTTCTTTCAAGAGACCCGTCCGGACATGTTGTTTCAGGAATGCAGCTTCTTTTGTGAAGTCGTAACCGGACCGAAGCAAATGCCCCGAGCGGTTACGATGGCGATGCAAACCGCGACGGCAAGGTCGGGAGTGTCTGTCTTAGTTCTTCCAGGAGATGTAGCTGCTTTCGAATACGACGAAAGCCCCGTTCCAGAACGCGTCATCCATTCCACCCGGCCGATTGTCTGCCCTTCTACAGACGAATTGAAGACGCTTGCCGACTACTTAAACAAAGGCAAGAGGATCACCTTGCTGTGCGGTGCCGGCTGCGCGGGAGCTCATGCTTCGCTCATGAAGCTGTGCGAGAAGCTGCAATCCCCGATGGTTATAGCGCTGCGAGGAAAAGAATATCTGGAATACGACAATCCGTATTCCGTCGGATTAACCGGCCTCATTGGTTATTCTTCCGGCTACCATGCCATAATGGAATGCGATGTCTTACTCATGCTGGGTACCGATTTTCCATACCGGCAATTTTATCCGCAGGAAGCGACCATCCTTCAGGTTGATTTGGATTCCTCCCGACTAGGCCGGCGAACGACACTCGCATACGGGGTGTGCGGAGACGTGAAGACGACGGTCGAAATGCTGCTACCCCTGTTAGAGGAACCGCACTCCCCTGAGCATCTGCAGCATTTTGCCGCAGATTATGCCAAAGTCCGCGAGGAACTGGACAAACTTGCAGATCCCGGCCGAGCGCCTATTCATCCGCAATTCCTCATGAAGGTAATCAGCGATCTCGCAGATGAGGATGCCGTTTTGACTTGTGATGTTGGGACGCCGACTGTGTGGGCAGCCCGATACTTGAGGATGAATGGAAAAAGAAGGCTTATTGGCTCATTTAACCACGGGACAATGGCGAACGCCATGCCGCAGGCAATTGGGGCGCAGGTTGCACAGCCGGGACGCCAGGTCGTATCACTGTCGGGGGACGGGGGACTCACCATGCTGCTCGGAGATCTATTGACCCTTCGTCAGCATAAGCTCCCGATCAAGATTGTTGTCTTTAATAATGGTGCGCTTGGATTCGTGGAATTGGAAATGAAAGCAGCCGGCTTTTTAGAATTCGGAACAGAACTCGACAATCCAAACTTTGCGGTAATGGCTCAAGCTATGGGAATCGAAGGAATCCGGGTTGAGGATCCCAACGACTTGGAAAGCGCTGTTCGTCGAGCGTTCGAACACAGCGGTCCGGTAGTGCTGGACGTCGTCGTCAATCGTCAGGAGCTGGCTATGCCGCCGAAGATCAACTTCGAGCAGGCACGCGGATTTACGATGTGGATGCTGAAAGCCGTTTTGAACGGGCAAGGCAACGAAATCATCGAACTCGCGAAAACCAATCTCCTTCGGTAATAAATAGGAGCTCTTTGAAGTAGTGACTACACACATTATCTTGGTCGTATGGCTAAGTAATCATCATTGTTGATGACTATCAAAATGAAGATCGCCTTTGCAACTATTTAAAACCACATACTAACTATTGTCGGGTGAGAAGAACATATATGCTTAAAAGTCGCTTAGTTGCGGCTTTTTTTATTTTCACGATAAATGTTCTTGCCAAAAACCAATGACAAGAACATTTATTGTTTTACGTAAATGAAGACGGTTTTCAATTTCACATTTTCGCTTGGGTCAAAACTGAACTTATAGTAATAACTTCAGGGGGGCAGGGAACTATGCCTTGAAAAATGATGCAGACTGAGTAATGGGGTTAAGAAAAGGGTAGTATAATCCAACGTGTTCTTTAATCCATAAAAAGGGAGCCCATTATGTGTTCATTTTATATGATGTAGAAAAATTCAGACCCAGCCTAAGATACGAGCTATCTAAGGCTGGGTCTTTTCGTATAAGAAATGGCCTTAGAATCTAGAAATAATAAATTCAAAGGATCTTAAATAATAATATAAGAAATCGTGTATCTTCCAGACAAAGGAGGTCGAGTAGAGTGCGTGATTATCGTTACTATAAAGAAGTCTGCACGGGGCTTCCGATGCCCTTTGCCTTCGTTGATCTGGATCTGTTGCAGCAGAATATTCAGAGCGTTCTTCATAGGGCGAATGGAAAAAAAGTCCGCATTGCGAGCAAATCGATCCGCTCTGTTGATGTGCTTCGGCGCATTCTACAGGCAAATGCGCAGTTTCAAGGGATCATGTGCTTCACGGTGCCCGAAGCACTCTATCTTGCGCAGCAAGGATTCACCGACTTGCTGCTAGGCTATCCTGCGACGGACGCACGACTGTTCAAGTCCGTCGCCATGCATCAGCGTGAAGGGCGCAGCATTACGCTGATGGTCGACTGCGAGACGCATGTCGAGCAGGCGGAAGCGGCAGCCGCCAAATATGGTGTGAGGCTGCCGCTCTGTGTGGACATCGATATGTCGATCGATGTCCCTGGGCTGCACTTCGGCGTATGGCGCTCGCCAATACGCTCTACAGCTGCGGCGCTCAGCCTCATCGAGCGCATCGCGCAGTCGAAGCACGTCGTTCTCGACGGGCTCATGGGCTACGAAGCGCAGGTCGCAGGCTTAGGCGACCGCGTGCCTGGACAGGCGCTGAAGAACGTAATCGTGCGGCTGCTCAAGCGCCGCTCAATCCGTGAAGCCGCTGCCAGGCGGGCCGAGCTGGTCGCAGCGATCGAGCGCATGGGCATTCCACCGCTGCGGTTCGTGAATGCAGGCGGCACGGGCAGCTTGCATACAAGCAGCGTGGAGCCGGCCGTCACCGAGGTTACAGCCGGCTCGGGGTTCTATTCGCCCGGTCTGTTCGATCACTATCGGGACTTCACCTTCCTTCCCGCCGCAGGGTATGCGATCGAGATCGTGCGTCAGCCGCGCGGCGATCTCTACACTTGCTTGGGCGGCGGATACACGGCTTCGGGTGCTGCAGGCAGCGACAAACTGCCGCGTCCATACCTGCCGCAAGGTACGGCACTTCTTACGATGGAAGGGGCAGGCGAAGTGCAGACACCGATCCGCTACAACGGGCTAGAAGAGCTGAAACTCGGCGATCCGATCTTCATGCGTCATAGCAAAGCAGGAGAGTTATGTGAGCGATTCGCACATCTCTACTACATTTCGAACGGCAGTATCGTTGGCAAGACAACGACATATCGGGGGGACGGACTATGCTTTCTGTAAATTTGAAGGAGCGCAATACGAAAGTATGGCGCAATTGGTCAGGACTCGTGCGCGGATTGCCAAGAAGCACTGTATATCCGGCCAGCATAGAAGAGGTGGTCGGGATTGTTAAAGAATGTGCCGCCGAAGGACGGAAGCTGCGTGTCGTCGGATCCGGACATTCATTTACCCGACTCGTCCAGACCGATGATGTATTGGTCTCCTTGGATCAATTGCAGGGTGTAATTGCTGTTGATTCGGAGCAGGGGATTGCCGAGGTGTGGGGTGGAACAAAATTGGATCGACTCGGGAAAGAATTGCATGCCTATGGGGTCGCGCAAGAGAATCTAGGCGATATTAATGCGCAATCCATTGCAGGAGCGATCAGTACAGGAACACATGGGACAGGGGAGCGGCTCGGGAGCCTCGCAACGCAAGCAGTAGGTTTGACGGTAGTGACAGCGGCAGGGGAAATCCTCGAATGCTCAGCCCAGCAGGATGAAGAACTTTTTCGGGCGATGCAGGTGTCACTTGGGATGTTCGGGATTATCGTTAAGGTGAAGCTTCGTGTTGTACCTTCGTACGCTCTCCGCTATACAAGCAGCAAAATGCCATTCTCCCAATGCCTTGAACAGCTTGATCTATTCAAAAAGGAAAACCGTCATTTCGAATTTTTTTGGTTTCCTTATACGGATATCGCTCAAGTAAAACTGACCAATAAGACGGATGAGATCCCCGGAACGCCAAGCCGCTGGAGTTACTGGAAAGTCATGCTGCTGGAGAATGCGCTATTCTGGTTATTGTCGGAGTGCTGTCGTTTCATTCCGCGCCTTTGCAAGCCAATAAGCCGATTATCAGCAACAAGCGTACCGGATGTGCAGGAAGTGGGGCATAGTCACCTTATTTTCGCGACGCCGCGGCTGGTTCGATTTAATGAAATGGAGTACAGTGTACCGGCAGACCGCATGCGAACTGTACTTGAGGAAATACGCGATGCAGTAGATCGGGATCAATTTGCTGTTCATTTTCCAATCGAATGCCGTTATGTTCAGGGAGACGATATATGGCTCAGTCCGGCGAATGGACGTGATTCTGGCTATATCGCTGTACATATGTACCGTGGGATGGAGTATGCCGACTATTTTGCCAAAGTAGAGGAGATCTGCAGACGGAATGGCGGGAGACCGCACTGGGGCAAGATGCACACGATGCGCGCTGATCAGCTACATACGGTATATCCGAAGTGGGATGCATTTCTTCGCCTTCGCAAAGAGCTTGATCCTTCGGGCATATTCTTGAACCCTTACTTGGCAGAAATGCTGCAACAGAGCGAGCAGGCGCAATAGCTGACAGTAATGTAACGAGTTCTTGATGATTCACCCAAACAAAGCCCCGAACCCGGTAAGGATTCGAGGCTTGGAACATGATTCATGAGCAATCACACCCGCAACGACTAAGCGCATCGCGTCCGACCACGTTGTGGCGTTCAAAAGGTCTCTTTAATTTAGGCTTTTAAAGGACATTCTCTTAGCTTCATCAAAATTTGTTTTCTGGCACTATCTATAAATTTACGACTAATTGGTATTTCAACAGTTTGCTTATCATTTAAATTGGAGACAACACAATTATTTCTAATTTGTTTTACATATCTAACATTAACAATAAACGAGGTGTGGACTTGCACAAAATTATGATTAACTTTGGATAAAAGGGCTCTTGTTTGAAGAAGCGTTTCATATGTATCAGAGGGAGTGTGAATAAGTACGCTCCTTTTATTTTTTTCAAAGTAAATAATTTCACTAAAAGAAAGACTGTAAAAAACTTTATTAAATGTAAACATAAATTTTGAATCATCTAAATCTAAATATTTTATAGCGCGATTCAAGGCAGGATATAGTTTGTCTTTCGTTGCTGGTTTTAAAATGTAATCAAAAGTGTTAACCTTAAAAGCCTTTTCCATATATTCTTTGAAACGTGTAATAAAGATAATTGGACAAGTATAATTATTCTTTCTAATGATCTCGGCAATCTCTATTCCTGATACATTAGGAAACTCAATATCTAAAATAAACAAATCATATCTATTTCTTTTAAGTAATTCAATTAAACGAAACGGATTATAAAATATATCAATTTCAAATAAAGAGGAGTCATATTCTAACATTAAATCTTCGATATTTTTTGCAAAAACAGGGACATCATCGCAAATAGCAACTTTTATTGCCATCGTTTCACTCCTTTGATAATGGTAAGTGTAGCTTTGATGCACCATCATGTCATAAACAACAATCAAATTAAACACATTGATATTGCTAAGGAGCTTAACATTCCTATTGGCTTTTTAAAAATGGTAGGGCAATGCCGGCAATTTAAAGATGAGGCTTTTGTTGGTAGCGGTAACTTACGACCTCAGAATCAAGTACAAAAGGAATTGAAAAAAGGATAAAAGATCCTTTTCTCTATAACCAATTATTATACTAGAATTGAAATGATGTCAATTATTACATTTAACTTGCAGTTTATTACACAAAAGAAAAATTGAGTTGAAAATAGATTACTATCTAAAACAAATAGGATATTAATTTCTATTTGGAATGTAATGTGGGTGATGTGAGCATATAGGTAAAGGGGGTGGAATTCAATGACAAACGTTGTTTACTCTAAACCAACAATTGAGAAAATTGCTAGTTTTAAAGAGTCTACTAAAGGGATTTGGTTTGGTAGATACAGAGATGTTCTTGGTGGTCGTGCTTTAACTAGAATATAATCGACAATTAATTAAGAGAGAAAAGTGGTCATTGGACAATTTTGAGATGTCCAGTGGCCACTTTTTGTGAAAAATTGATTGTTTTAGAGGCTCGTATGATAAATTTTGTTCAAAATATTAGGGATTGCGAGAGGGGAGACTGTTATTAGCATTCAGTTAAAAGAAAAGTTAACAAAATTAAGTTCTGATAAAGTACCATTCCAAGTACATATAAAAACAGCTTCGGCAAGCATTTTGCTTATTTCTCAACATAAGTATGTTAAGCATTCTATAGGCGACCTAGAGATATATTGTATACCATGTGAATATCCAAAAGTTTCAGACCAGATACAGGGAACTATGAATTTTGAGATTACAAAATTAGCGGGAACTTTTCAAAAGATTGTTTCTAAAGGGATCTTTGTTCTAGTTGATAATCACGAAGTTATTGTAGGAGGAGCATTATTTGATGTTTCTCTATCATGGAAAATGTTAAATGATATTTTAATTATTAGTGATTCGGCTAGTGATATTGCGCGATATTGTGATTTACATATATCCAAATCAGCAGTTGCATTGAACTTAATAAGTAGTCTACCCTATTACCCTTTTCAAAATATGCCTTTATGGGAAGGCGTGAATAAAATCCACCCATTTTGCGTTTTGAGATATGGGAAAAAGAAACAGTTTGAAGAATTCAAAGTTTGGATGCCGCCAGAACTAAGTAATGATGTAGAATTGACGCTGCAAAATATAAGAGAGCGGTTTTTTGAATTACTAAGGAATCATACTAGCAGCTATGCTAATATATCTGCTGACCTCTCTGGAGGTGTTGATTCAGCCGCAATTGCATATACTTTAAAAGCTCAAAGTGCAGACATTAAGCTATATCATGCAAAAACAGATAGTAAATGGAATAGTGATTCTAAGTACGCCGCTATGTTTGCAAATGATATGAATGAACCGCTACATTCATTGCCATCAATCGGTGTGTCTGGTCGGAGATATGAAACAGACATGCCATACTCAGGATTAACTCTTCCGGATTCCCCAGTATTTTGGGCAGATACAGAGGGCTATGTTGAAAAAATAGTTAATTTAAATGAGAACTATGGAGATTCAGTTCATTTCATAGGTGTGGGTGGTGATGAATTGTTTACACCTATGCCAGCATATGCGTGGTCCATTGTAAGGCAGAACAGAATGCGTGGTTTATCGTTTGGCTTCCAATATTGTTTACTTACGAGAACATCATTCCTAAAAAATGTATCCAATCTTATGAACAATACATCATTTAAAGAAGCACTGAAAACGGAAATAGATATTGGATTTGGCTACGCTAAATCCCGAAGGAAAGAGTCTGATGTGGATTGGTCTGGGAAAATTGCGATTCCTGCATGGCTTGCAAAAGAATATCATGCTCCGTGTTATCAGATTGCTATGAAAACTGTAAATGAAATTTCTGGAGGTCTTGATTCTGACCGTTCTAAACATCAAGCACTAGAGTCATTGCTGTTTCAAAGGCGGGTACTAAGCCAACTTAATGCTATTTATGGAAATAGATTCACTTGGCTAGCTCCGTTTTTAGATCCAAAAATTATTGAGTCTGCATTATCTATACCAATGCGGTATCACATAAAATCTGGGATGACTAAACCCATGCTATATCAAGCTACAAAAGGAATTGTTCCCCGTGAAGTATTTACCCGAGGCTTTAAAGGAGATTATTCAACATTTTTATACCAAGGATATAAGGAATCTGTAAAAAAAAATATTCATGCAGTTAGAGATTTCAAAGTTGTTGAGCTAGGAATTGTTGACCCTGACATACTAGTCTCTGAATTATCTATGCCAACTGCTTTACACAATCGAATAGAAGCCTTTGAAAGACTATCTGCTGTTGAGCGATGGCTTCATAATGCAATGAGTTATCCGTCATAATGTGGAAATATTATTTCAGAAAGGGGAAATTTTATGAAAAAGATAAAAAGAGAACTTAAAATAATTGAACAAGATACTGGGGCAATGATTTTTGACAAAAGTAGAGGAATTTATTTTCAAGTAAATCAAGTTGGAAAACTTTTAATTCAAGGATTAGATGAAGGAAAAACTAGGAATGAATTAGTGGCTGAATTAGAAAAGACTTTTGGTTTAGAGAGTGCTATTGCAGAAAATGATGTTAATGAATTTCTTTCAATGCTTAGAGAGGTGGGACTAGCATAATGGATATACCGCTTTTTCCAGAACAGCCAGGACAAGTATCAAATGGGGCAAGATGGCATGCTAGGCTAGCTATACTTCTATCAGCACCTCTGAATTGGCTCCCTCCAAGTATGATAGAAAAGATATTTTCTCGTCTAACGAGAAGTTATCCATCGGCTTCTAAGGAACAAGTTCAGGTTATTCGTGATGCAGTATGTACCGTAAGTAAGAGATGTCGAAGTCAAGAGGGTTGTCTGAGACGTTCACTTGCGGTTGTAGTAGCAACGTGGTTAAAACGAAGATCTGTTAGTTGGTGTACCGGATACGCCCTAGAGCCATTTAGGGCACATGCATGGGTTGAATTAAACGGTATTCCAGTTGGAGAGCCGGATGAAATAAGTTTATATTCCAAAGTTATAAGTGTACCTAATTTTGGTGAGGAAATTGCAGAAAAATATGGAGAATAATAATCCCAAACCTAAAGAACTTGAACAAGATGAGCGATATGAACCGATTCCAAGAGCTAGTTTACGACAATTGTTTGCTTTAACTACAGGACATAAATTAGAATTCTTCTTGGTATTAATGCTTGGTATTTCAAGTGCAATTTTAACACTTATTCAACCAAACTTAGTGGCAGATTTAGTAAAGCAATCAAGCTCAGGATTTACAGTCAATAGTACTTTAATACTTCTTATTTTGGTTTTATCCGTTTCTATGATTTTAACTACTATACAATATTATTTGTTACAGAAAATAGGCGAAGGTGTTGTTTTTGAAGCACGAAGCAATCTGATTAGCCATTTGTTAAGACTCCCAATTTATGAGTATGACAAAAGAAGTGTAGGGGATTTGCTTAGTAGAGTGAGCGGTGATTCTTCGAGACTAAGAATGGCTCTTATTCAAGGGACAGTTGCATTAACTAGTGGATCTTTTATTGTAGTTGGTGCAGCAATAGGTCTAGCTTTAAAAGATATCCTTTTATTCTTAACAGCTTTAGTAACCGTATGTCTGGCATTTATCGGAATCGTTTTTATGAGTAATATTATACAAAAGGCAAGTTTTCGTGTTCAACAAGAACTCGGAAAACTTAGTGGACTTGTTGAACGTGATTTACATGCGATTAGAACCATTCGTTCTACAAATTCTACTTCAATAGAGGAAGATAAAGCTAAGCTACAGGCAGAGCATTTACGAAAGTTAGGAATACGTTTAGCAAAAATACAGTCATTTATGATGCCAATTTCAAATATGAGTTTACAAGTATGTGGTCTGATTGTCCTTGGTTTTGGCGGGTATCGTGTTTCTATGGGATATATGACGATTGCAGATTTAATTGCTTTTGCTTTACTACTATTTATTATGATTGGACCAGTGGGGCAAATTTTTGGTGCTTTTTCTGGAATAGGAGAATCACTTGGAGCTTTTGCAAGAATTAAAGAATTATTAGATCTTGCTTTAGAAACTGATAATGATACAAATCCTGCAATAACATTTTCACTCAATTCTTCTGCACAAAAAGGGATGGTACTTTTTGAAAAAGTTAGTTTTGGATATAACAAATTAGAGTTTAGAGCAGATATTGCTCAAAAAGAAGAGGAAATGATACTTAAAGAAGTTACTTTACGTGCAGAATATGGGAAGCGCACAGCTATTGTCGGGCCTTCTGGTGCAGGGAAAAGTACTATTTTACAATTAATAGAAAGATTTTATGATCCTATCAGCGGGCATATTTATGTAGACGGAAAGGATTATCGAAGCTATTCTCGTGAAGAGCTTCGGAAACGTATCACTTATGTTGAACAAAATGCACCTGTTGTAGCCGGGACTTTACGAGATAATCTACTTTTAGGAAATTCTAATGTATCTGATCAAGAATGTTACGATGTTTTAAAAGAGGTAAACCTTAGCTATTTGATAGAACGTTCTTCTGAAAAACTAGACATGAAAATTGGAGAATCTGGTACTACTTTATCTGGTGGAGAACGCCAGCGGTTAGCTATGGCTCGCTCTCTTTTATCAAAAGCAAAGATTGTTCTTCTTGATGAATTGACATCCAATTTAGATAGTTTAAATGAAATTGGGTTGAAAAAAGCTATTGACAAGATGAGAGAGTCTAAAACGGTCATTGTTGTAGCACATCGTCTCTCGACAATAGTTGATTCAGATATAATCTATGTTCTTGAACATGGAAGAATTGTTGGTTCCGGTAATCATAACGAGTTACTGGATAAAGTACCGTTATATAGAGAATTAGCTAAAGAACAATTTCTTGACAAGGCCATTTAAATAAATATGGTAAACCGGAGAGTTTTAATTCATGAAAGCATTGAAGCCGCTCACATGAACAACGCATAGGGCAAAGCTGCTTATCACATAATACTACTTGAGGAGACAGTGGTTTTCTCAAAACGTTCAGATAATTGCCGATTCTCACGACATGAGGAGGTGTAATGTGATGAACAAGAAGAATAATGCGAAGCATAGCTCCAAGCAAGTAAAAAAGAAATTAGGTGTTCCAAATCTTGATGCGGAATTTGGGGCAGAAACAGGCGCTGGTGCAGCTTCTAAAGGAGCGTCCCAAAAGGCGAAGCAATAGACTGTTGAAACTATGCTTGCCTTGATGCAACGAGATTTCGGAACCGCCTGTCCGGACTGGTGAGAATCCGGAAGGATCTTCGGAGTACGAGCTGCGACTTATCAAGGAGCTGCCGTGTCCGTGGAACCGCCCGTCCGGACTGGTGAATATTTGGAAAGACCTCCGAAATACGCTTTAGTTAGAACCAGGTGAGGCAGCGGCTACCGAACTGAAGGACAATCTATTAGATGCTTCAGACAATAATGAGTCTTTGTGGTATCCGAATGATATACTTGAAATAAGTGATAATAGTCTCTCCAATGCATGGCCGTTCCCGTGGAATCATCATCAACGTCGATTCATAACTAGGGTAGATTATGAAAAAAGATCGAATTTCCGATTTACGAGCTGACAGCGTCCTTGCGTTCATAATGAATGCAAGGGCGCTGTTTTTTTTGTGAAGAAAGGATTTGTTGAAAAAGGTTCATTAAAAGTAAGGAGAACTAACCGTTTTATGGTATACTATGGAACAAATGTTCTATAGCGAAAGTCAGCGGGTGAAGCGATGAAGGATCAAGTGAAAATTGCGGTGAGGCCTTTGGTTGAGTACGTGTACCGCAGCGGGGATTTGGATAGCGGTTTCAGAGCGGGAACGGCCCTGACGGAGGGAACTAAAGCGCATCAGCAGGTGCAGCGAACTTACGGTGAGGCGGATCAGAAAGAAGTATATTTATCGGCAGAGATTCCTTGCGGAGATCTGCTGTTTGTCATAGACGGGCGCTGCGATGGGTTGTTGGTAGAAGAAGACGGATCCGTCGTCATCGATGAGATTAAGTCGACATCTGGCGAGATCCCACAGACACTGGAGGATACCTATCCGGTTCATTGGGCTCAAGCTAAATGCTATGCCTATATGTACGCCAGAGAGCATGAACCTGCTCGAATGAAAATCCAATTGACCTACGTACAAGTCGCAACGGGCGAACAAAGACGGTTTCAGCAGGAGGCAATTTTTGCGGAATTGGAGTTATTTGTACGGGATGTGGTGGAGAATTACGCTCCTTATGCACGGATGCTTCGCGATCACCGGATTACACGGGACAGAAGCATCAGCGGGCTGGATTTCCCTTTCGCTTCTTATCGGGCCGGACAGCGTAAATTGGCAGGTGCGGTCTATAAAGTGATCGATGAGGGAGTAAAATTATTTGCCAAAGCTCCCACAGGGATCGGAAAGACGATTTCAACAACGTTTCCCGCAGTAAAGGCAATGGGGACGGGACAGCTTGAGCAGTTTTTCTATTTGACTGCCAAGACGACTACCCGTACTGCAGCGGAGGAGACGTTCGCCCTGATGCAGTCGCGAGGATTGCAGATGCATACTGTAACTATTACGGCCAAGGAGAAAATTTGTTTTCAGGATCAGGTGAGCTGCCGCAAGGAAGATTGTCCATTCGCGGATGGTTACTATGATCGGATTAATGAGGCTGTACTTGATATATTGACTAATGAGTTGCTTATTACCCGGCAAATCATTGAGCAATATGCACGCAAGCACCGAGTTTGTCCATTTGAATTTTCGCTTGATCTCGCTTATGCGGCGGATGCGGTGATCTGCGACTATAATTATATTTTCGACCCTAGAATTTCGTTGAAAAGAATGTTCGCCGAGCGGAAGAGCCGGACGGCGATTCTGATTGACGAGGCGCATAATCTGGTCGATCGGGCACGAGAGATGTATTCAGCCACATTGAATAAAGGGGATTTTCTCAGCTTGCAGCGGGAATATAAAGAGCTTAACGCTGAGGTGTACAAGGCGGCCAAGGCAGTGAACGCCTTCTTTATACAACTGCGCAAAGAATCGGACGCAAACGCACAAATTACGCAGGAAGTTCCTGTACAACTGGTTGAGCGGACCGCGGCATTTATCCTTGCAGCAGAAGAGGAGCTTGGCTCCCGTCAGGATACTGAGCAGTCGCAATCGTTGCTGCAGGTTTATTTTGCGACGCAGAATTTTGTGAGGATCAGCAAGCTGTACGACGAAAGATATGTAACCTATGCCGAGATTTCTTCGAGAGAAGTATCCATGAAGCTGTTCTGTCTCGATCCTTCTCATCTGCTGCGGGAAATGGGCAAGGGTTTCCGCTCGCATATTTTCTTCTCGGCTACCCTTACGCCAATGTCCTATTTTCGGGACATGTTGGGGGCAAGTCCAGAGGAGGATTATACATTATCTTTACCGTCTCCATTCTTCCGCGAGCAGCTCGCGGTTCAGATCGAGCCGTTGTCGACGCGTTATCACGATCGCGAGGGAACCAAGCTTGGGCTGGTGAGACGGTTGGGGCAGATGATTACCGATCGTCCCGGAAACTATTTATTCTTTTTTCCTTCCTATGCTTATATGAATCTCGTCTATGAAGCTTTTGCTGCTGCTCATGCCGAAGATGCAAACTTGCGGCTGTTGCTGCAGCGGGGGGATATGGCGGAGGAGGAGCGGGACAGTTTCCTGTCAGCCTTCGATGCTGGAAATGAAGGGGTATTGATCGGTTTTGCGGTAATGGGCGGTGTTTTCTCCGAGGGGATCGATCTAGTGGGAGATCGCTTGACCGGTGTTGCCATCGTTGGTGTAGGACTGCCGCAGATCGGCCTGGAGCATGATATCATCCGCGACTACTTCAACTCGCAGGGCAAGAACGGTTTTGACTATGCCTACGTATTTCCGGGTATGAACAAGGTACTGCAGGCCGGAGGACGGCTGATCCGTACAGAGACGGATCAGGGGGAATTACTGCTGATTGATGACCGTTATCTGCACCCGCATTATGCGGCATTGATGCCGGATGAGTGGAAGTGAGCCGTAACGGGGGAACTTTCACATAAATATGGATTTGACCAAAAAGGCTTTTGCCCGCAAGTGTGGTCATGAAAAAAGCGCCCCTTCCGTGATGGAAAGAACGCTTTAGGAACTTTGTAATGTTCATAAATAATAGTTGGTCATCGCCTGATCGCTGGCCAGAACGGCCTCACTGTCAAGCTTCTTCTTCAGGTAAGCCTTGTCCGATGAAATGAAGATGCTCATGATCAAATCGACGACGAACAGGAACGTGATGTGGTTGGACATGAGAGCGCTGTTATTGACCGATATCTTATCCGGCACGATGATGTTCAAGTCCGCATTCTCCGTAATGGGTGACGAATCGTAACAGGTGATCGCAACCGTCTTGACCTGGTGAACTTGTGCGATCGCAACCGTCTCCACGATTTCCTTCGTCGAGCCGGAGCGGGAGAATGCCACAACAGCGTCTTCTTTGCTGCATTGTGCGGCGGCGATTTTCATGGCGCGGCTGTCATTGATCGCTTCGGCCATGATGCCGATGATGGACAAGCGATTCTTCAAGGCGATAGCGGCCAGATAAGAATCGAACATGCCGATAATATAGATGCGCCGTGCTCCCTTCAGAATGTCTACCACTTGGCGGAGCTGTTCCTCGGTGACAAGCGCTGATGTATTGACAATCAGTTCATTATAATCGAGTGCAAGCGCATCGATCGGATTGATTTCTCGTCTCTCTTTTTTCTTAGCCTGCATATCTCGATAGAAGGCGTCTTGGGCGAAGGCGATTTTGAAATCGTTGAAGCCCTTGAATCCGACTTTTTTACAGAAGCGGTTGATACTAGTCTCCGATACGCCGATTTCATTGGCAATGGCCGTAATCGTGTTGCGCGTAATAAAATCCGGATTGTGTATGACGAAATTGGCGATCTGATTCTCACCATATGTTAATTTTTGCGATTGGGATACGATTTTGGCGATGACGGCCGGAACCTGTGAAGACATGATACCTCCTCCTGATCTAACGCTGGAAATGACTACTCCGGTGCGTGTCTGGCAATAGCTTTTCCCATTATATCATACTGAGTGAGGTATTGAGAGTTCGCCTTATCCATAATTTGCAAGTTTCGATCTGTTCCATAAAATCTCCCTTCGCAAGCTGTTGCTCCCCGATTAAATAGGCATAGTCCAGCAAATTGGGGAGGAAGGGAAGTCCCAGCAGTTCTTTGCAGAAGGCATGCGCAGCAATCTCACAGCACTGCACTACGCTTGATTTCCTCGTATATGGCCCTAACTTAAAAACCTCGATCCGCTCAAGCTTTTCATTCGTGAAAATCTTCTCCCGATACTCCAGCCAGTGATAGAACTCATGAGCCAGATGAATATCGACTAGAAGGTCGAGATCCGCTGCGCTGCCACTGGATCTTTCGCCTAGGATCTCTTGGCATACCGTCCGCATTCCTTTGAGCGAGGAGGCGTACAGAATAATTTCCGGTGTAGTCTTGGAAAAATCAATCTGTGCGCGGAAGGAGATGTTATGAAATGTGCCAGAAGTCTCCGTGATCTCATAACGAAGTCCTGCGTCCCTGTACATGTCGCGAATGCCGAAGCCTTTGTATGTCTCAGCCGCCAAGCGTCCGGCCTGAAGCGACTCATGAACGTAATATGGAATTTTATCTGACGGTATTTTATAAAACAATGGATCTTGACGCAGCTCCATACAGCCTAAAACTTCATCGGACAGACCGGACAGCGAGTACGGCGATAGGGTTTGAACTGGCATTCGAACGCCTCCTAGCTAGCAGTAGGTATCTCCTTATAGAGCAATAGGAGTGACTGCAAGCCTGTTTTTATCCTAAATAACGCTCTGCAGTTTCACTAGAAATACAAGGCGGTTTCCTGTTACTGATAAGCCACAAGCAGCATTTCATCCTCTGCTGCGAGCATCTCGGCTTCAATTTCAAGGATGGACAGCAGCTGCTCTTTGGTCTGCATGCCGGTTAAGTCCAGCATCTTCTCCTTATAAAAGACGAATACCTTCGGAATCGTGGCATTGGCATCGGAATAAATGGTGTTATCGTCCAGGAATGAGCTTAGCGCTTCCGGCGCGGATTTGCTCAGCTTCGTATAGTGCACATTGCTCTTCTTGAAGCGGACGACGCCTTCGCGGTCGAGTACGCTGACAGAGTTGGATTTCTTTTTGAACAAGCCAAAAAAAGATTTCTTCACATTCTCGCTGACGAACAGGCTCCAGCGTCCGGTCTGAGCGGCGAGTGTTGTCGATTCTAGCGGCTGGTCGATGGAGCTGGCAGCAACGGCCCTCATATCTTCCACCGACATTGCTTCCTGTGTCAGATCCTTGGAGCGCAGCTCGGTTGAGCCAGTCGCCATAGCGCGGAGAATATTCTTCTGGCTGTCGATCTCGATGCTGACTTCGACCGTCTCCTCGGAAGCGCCAGACTGTACGATACGCTCGATGATGTCGGCGCGGATGCGCTTGATATCCTCTTCGGTCGGATTGACGACCGTCCGCTCTAGCTGTTCTTTGACCATGGCCAGTGCTACGCCGATCGTGGAGACATAAGGTGCATTGTTGGCAATTTGCGATTTGAATCCTTTGCGCTCCGCCATTGCTGGGATGAGTACCGCACCGCTGCCACCGCCGCCAACCAGTGTGACAAAGCTGCGGTCAAGCTCATAGTCCTCAATCATCTCGTTGACAGTTTTCATCGTCTTATCGATGGCGATATTCATAACCTGTCTAGCGGCTTCCTCTACGCTTAGTCCAACATGATCGGCTAGCGCCTTCCAGGATTTCAGCGCCGCCTCCTTGTTTCCTCTAGCATAATCGCCCTCGGGAATATAATTCAGTATGTTGGCCGCTCCGGCTAGTGTATACGAGAATTCTTTGCCCCCGGCACATTCGCAGATGACGTATTCGGCAGGGTCGCCCTCGCGGGGGCTGATGAATTTCACCTTCGGATCGACGATGTTCTCTGTTGGGGTGAAGGCTTCGTACTCTTTACCGGCGATATGCGCACTGCGCGGCCCGACATCGGTAATTTTTCCACCTGCCACCTTGATCATGCTGCCGCCGGCGATGCCAAGTGTTCGCACATCCAAGGATTGCAGGTAGGTGCGGTGGCCGCCGACCTCAGCATTTTTGATCATTACCTTGCCGTTCTTAATCACGGAGATGTCGACACTGGTTCCGCCGACCTCGAAGAAGATACCGTCGGAAATCTTCTCGTACATCAACGCCCCGGCAACGCCTGCGGCAAGACCGGATAGCATCGTCAAAATCGGGCGCTTGCGTACCTCGTCAATGCTCATGACACCGCCATCGCAGCGCATAATCATGAGCTGGGATTGGATGTTGGCATCTTTGACGGACTTCTCGGTCATATTGGCGGTCTCCATCATTTTCGGAATGAGGGAGGCGTTAATGACGGCTGTTCTTGTCCGTGTCTTCAGACCGTAGAGCTGGCTGATCTCATGTCCGCCCGTGGCATAAAGACCCTTGCGGTTAGCAAGCTCCACAACGCGTAGCTCATTGGTTGGGTCATCCACGCTGTACGCCTCGGAGGCAACGATCACCTCGGCGCCCTGGGCCGCCAACTCGTCGATGGCATTGTTAATCTGCTCATCCGTCATGTTCTTGGAATCTAGATATGTATGAAACGTGTGCAGGAATTTACCCGGAGCCAGCTCGATATCGCCCGGATTGGATTCGGAGCGGGCGCTGAGTCCGTCGATGCCGGAGCCCATACCGATGATGCCGATACGCGCCACGTCTCCTTCGAGCAGGGCGTTGGTAGCCTGCGTTGTTCCGTGGGCGATGAAGGTAACGTCTTCAGGCTGGATCCCTTTGCTGTCCAGAATTCGCTTTAGTATTTGTACAATCCCTTTGGCCACGCCATCCGGGTCATGGTGGGTGGTTGGGATTTTCATTTTCTCAATGACTTCGAATGTTTCATTGTCAATCAGTGCCGCATCGGTAAACGTACCGCCGACGTCAATGCCGACCCTTACTTTCGTTCTCCCCATCATGTTCTCCTCCAGTTGGCGGGTCAAGGACCTTCTGCTCGAGCCTCGAGGGTTCTTCGCAGGGCCCTTGTACCCGGTTTTATCTGTAAAGGTAATTCAAAAAGTCCACTTTTGATCATGAAGTAAATCATGTAGTTATTCGACATCGAATCTTGAATTCACCCGGGCTTAAAACACCATAAACGATCCAATGATGACGGCGATCAAGACGGATACCATTGTCCATGGCAGTGTCTTTTTCAGAATCTCATTAATGTCGCTCTTCGTGAAGTCAGCTACCCATACGTTATGCGAGTTCGTAGGGTCGGAGACGGATTGCACGTTGCTGACAGCGCGCAGGGCAAGCATTGCAGCTACCGGAGTCATGCCTGCGGATACGAACAGAGCGGCGATGCCGCTGCCAAGGCCCCATACGTTCAGCGGTCCGCGGTAGATGGCCAGCGGCGACAGAATCGTGAAGAACAGGATAAACATTAGTGGGGTATTCGGCAGCACGGACTCGATCAGCGGCGAGATGACCGCCGATACTTGCGGCGACATAACGGAACTGAGCAGAATGCCGATACCGATCATGAGTCCCATTGCGCCAGCAACGTCCTGAATTCCTTCCACTAGGGCACTGGAGAGGATATGGACTGGACGCTTTGGCCAGGTGAGCAGGATCGTGACGATCGCACCGGCAATGACGGCTGGAACGATATCGATCTTGAAGATAAAGACGAGCAGTACCGGTACGAGCGGGCTAATCAGGGCAATCGCAGGCACCTTTTTGTCACCGCCGCCAGGTGTTGCAGCTGGCATTGTCCAAGCTTTGCGGCCTTTGCCATCTTTCCGGATATAGAACACGATCATGGCCAGGGCAATGAGGATCAATGGGGAAGCCACAACCAATGTGTAGTTGGCGATTTGGTCAACGGAAAGACCAAGTACATCGACATATACAGCCCAGTTGGACACGTTGAACAGGGATCCGACGCCAACGGCAAGTAGAACAACGATGGAAGCGACGAATTGGGAAATTCCTGCCGTCAGCATAATCGGAATGACGATCGTGCCGACGAGGATGACCATGCCCAGTCCTCCTGCAGCGGAAAAAATAATGGATGCGGTAATGAAAAATAGAATAGCTATAAGTACAGGTTTATCTCCGGCCAACTCGGCCGCCTTGCGAATAATGGATTTGGTGATGCCGACTTTGTTCAGAATTTGGCCGAACCAGGCACCGAAGATGAGTCCAGCAATGGCGCCAGATAGTTTCATCGAGCCCCCGGCCAGAATCGTCTTGGCGATTGTTGCAGTCTCTGGATCACTTGATAACAGAGGTACGCCTGCGATAATGGCGAACAGAATCGCCATGCACGGAAGCGCCAGAATGGTTGGGAGCTTGCGCGTCATCATCAGCCCTACAAACACCAGAAATACGAGCAGAATACCGATTGCTTGGAACCACATTGTAGTTGTCATCTGAATTTCCCCTCTCCAAATGGGTGAAAGAAGTTGAACTAAATTTCCAGATATGCCCCTTGCTCTTTGAGAATCGTCTGCACTTTCTTGATGTCGATGTCTTGTACGTTCTTGCCCTCTAACGCCGCGAGTGCAGCGGCAATCCCGCCGCCATGACCGATGGCTCCAGTTGTCGGAGTGGTTCTCATCGCCGCTTGCGCTTCAAAAGTTGCCGAGATGCAGCGGCCGATGACGATCAGGTTATGTACGGAGGCGGTAATCATGCAGGAATAAGGAATGCTATATACGCCGCCCCATTCCAGTTTCTGATGCTTGGTGCCCTCGCCGTCCGGGCTATGGATGTCGATCGGATAACCTGAATGGGCGATTGTATCGTCGAACAGGCGCTGCTGCAAAATATCCTCGGCCGTCAGCGTATAGATGCCTTTGATTTGACGAGAGCCGCGTACACCGATGCTTGGTCCGGTGGACTCGACAACTGCATGCTCGAATCCCGGTATGTATTTGCGGACAAACAGCTCCAACTCACGACACTGCTTGCGGCCTTCCATTTCTGCCTGGCTGAGACTGTGCGCATCGGTTGCGTCATAGCCGATAATCCGCGTTGTATTGAGGATGACCTCGCCCGGGTTATTGGTCTCAAAGAACAAAATATTTTCACGAGGAATGGAGATTTCGCCCCGCTCCTTGGCTATTCTGAACAGGCTGTCAAAGCCACCAACTGACAGACGTGGGGACTTCTCAATAATGGAGGTATCCCCGTTATAAAGCGGGAAGTCTTCCGGATGACTGTGAATATATTCCTTGACCCTTGGGATATCGACGTTGTACATTTTCATTTTCAGGGTCATCGGCTGCGTTGCTCCGTCGGATTCGCGTCCTTTGGAGTATTCGACCCCGGCAAGGGCAGAGAGGTCGGCATCACCTGTTGCGTCGATGAAGACAGAGGCATGGATGTCGCTGAGCCCGGATTTATTGCAGACCTGTATGCCCGTGATGCGGCCATTTTCCATATAAACGCCTGCCAGCATCGTATGGTACAAAATATCGCCGCCTGCTTCCGTGACCATCAGCTCCAGCTCATGCTTCATCGCTTCGGCGTCAAACGGGGTAACAGAATAGGTAAATCCGACCGTGTCGAAAATATGTCCCGGGGATTTGCCCAACTGCTTCAGCCGCTCGATCAGATGCCCGGTGAAGCCCTGAATAACCTGCTTCTCGCCGGCATGGAAAGTCATCATCGGGCCGACGCCGTTAGCGGTCAGTGTGCCGCCAAGAAACCCATGAGACTCGACAATAAGCGTCTTCGCCCCGGTCTTGGATGCGGCGATGGCTGCCATAGCACCGGCGATCCCGCCGCCCATTACAACTACGTCATACTGAATCATGTACGCTTCGCTCCTTTACTCGTAAGAGGAAATCCTCTGATGCCTTTAGGCTAACAAATAAAAAATAGTTTGTAAACGCTTTTAGAAAATTATTTTCTAAATATCCGAAAATAATGAAAATAATTTACTGAATTATGATGATTGATGTAAGAGGAGGGTTGTATGGAATTATCGTAAAAAGAAGACTTCCGGATGTACGGAAGCCTTGATAAGGAATCGACAATGAGATTGATGGATCGCCGTTCGTCAGCGTCACAGAAAAACATCTAAACTGGTGGAAGAAGCAAGGTAAAGGCTTTCGGAGAAAGATTCCGATCCTCTTGAGCAAATACAAGTTTGACCAGTGAATCCGATTCGTGATTACAAATTACGTGAATTTGTTGTAAAATTGAACCAATTTAATAAGGCTTTGTTATCTTCCTAAGTAAGGAAGGAGAGAAGGAATTCTCTCTTTCTTTTTTTGAAATACAAATGGTTGGAAGGGAATGATTATATGTTCTTTGTTAACTCCAGAGCGATAATTGAAAGAGACTTTAATAATGAAAGACAAATTGTAATTCAGACAAGAAATAAACCCAACGAACCATTAAAGATTGAATTACCTGGAGGACGAATTGAACCATATGAATCATTAATACAAGCATTGAGAAGAGAAGTAAGGGAAGAGACCGGACTGGAAGTAACAGAAATTGAAGGAGAAGACACAAGAATTGATACGACCGGAATAGATCCAGAATTTGAAGTTGAATGTATGAAACCCTTTGGAGCATATCAAACAATAAGAGGGCCAATTGATTCAGTAGGGTATTATTTTAGATGTAAAGCGGAAGGAGAGATAGTAGAGAGCGGGGATGAAACGACAGATATTAAATGGATTACCATAAAGGAGCTATCAGATTTAATCAATAGCAACCCATTACAATTTTCAAATGTAGATCGAGCCGGGATCATTTATTATTTAAAGCAACTTGAAAGATCTTGAATGGGTAGCTCGATGAAAGCACATGACATCAGCTATCATTGTATCTATGCTACGGCCTAAATGCCTTACATAAACGATATAGGAAGTCAGCGAAACCGAAGACCGAAACGAAATAATATGATCTAGAGGGGGGCGAAATATGAAAAAGATCATTATAATGGCACTAATGGTTATGCTCATAAGTTCTTGTTCATTGCAAACAATTACTTATCCTAAGGAACTAGCACTTGCTAAAGAAACTGAGCATGCTATGATTTACGTTCGAAAAACAGAACAGGATATTAATGCCATGGTGGAAATAATATCAAGTGAATTCGAAAGTCAATATAAACGGATTACTGATATGTTTCAAATCTCACCCTCTGAAAAAGCAATTATTCATATTTATACGGATAAAGACCAGTTTCGCCAGATGATAGGTCGAGACACCGAAGGAACATATGATGCTAGAGATAAGATAATTAAGGTAATCGTACAATTCATTTATGAGAAGTATGGAAAAGACAAGTTCAATACAATAATCAGAGAACCTGATGAGATTGAAAACATATTAAATAAATCTATTGAAGATTTGTATATGGAATGGAAAGAGTATGTAAATGCCTTATATTAATGAACACACGACCCAGTCTAAGATAGGAGCTATCTAAGGGCTGGGCCTTGTCGTGAGATACAAGGACGTTAGATGAAATCTGTGCAATTTCAAAACCATTCATAGAAGTTCAATTAATAATGGCAAAAGCAACTGGAAATTTTAAGTGAGGAAATGAAAAGGATAATAAGAAAACGCTGTTTTCTAAAAGATTGTTGTTAAATATCATGTAATTGTAGGATACTTACTTTTTCCATGGTAAAATTAGTGCGACTATAGTATAGGGGGAAAACAATGGAATTTTATAGATTCGATAAAGAGATTGGCAAGAGAATTTCAAAATTCAATTCCGACTTTATTATGTCCCGGATTATTCAAACTGAAAAGGCTGCTCACATTGGGTGTATGCATTTGGAAGAAAAAGGTATTATGGGCTATCACCAAGCAGTTGTGCCTCAAATCCTCCTTATTATGGCTGGTGAAGGGTATGTTAGAGGCGAGAAAAATGAATATTTTAAAGTTGAAGCTGGAGATGCTGTTTTTTGGGAGAAGGATGAATGGCACGAAACAAAAACGACAAATGGATTAACTGCAATTGTAATTGAGAGCGAAGAATTAACCCCTTCATCTTTTATGACTTTTAAAGAGGCATCATCAGTCAAGTCGTTTTAAATGACCGAACCGTAGTGAAATTAGGTTTCTGACACACGTCCAACTATCTTTGAAAAAATTGAACCATTGCGAACAAGTGCCACCATGACTGACACTTGTTCATCACTAATCCCACGTTTTTGAGCTTTACCGCCTCTCTTGCGGGGATGTTCAATGCCCCCCTTCTTGCCCTTGTCACTTTCCACAATGCCTTGCAATGTTAGGTGACCTAATGAACGTAAGGCATTTAGAATCTTATGTCTCCAATAAAATGGAGTAGAAACGTGTATATCGAGTCCAACTGCAATTTGGGGCAATGACTTCCCTCTGTTTTCAACCATCATCAAAAAATACCACATCCACTTCTCTGGACTGTGTGTGTCAGAGAGAGGGGGTTCGCTAATATCGTTAAAGCTTTACCGCAATCCTTGCAGTATCGTTGGCGTTCACGGTACGTTCCATTTCGCTTTACACGAGGACTTCCGCAATGAATCACGCTAAGCCGTTCCAAAAGCGGGATTCACGAATACCTTCATTTATCCCAATAACCTTCTTGGGTTCGGCATTTATCATTCTTTATCGCTTCACATAACCGCGCCTAAGAGAAAGAAGTCTTGACATTGTTCCTGGGTCGGCTGAAAAATCAAAAGAGGTGAAACAAAATGAGTCAAAAGTGCTCAGCCTTTTTTCTCCCATTTATATTGATTACTATCATAATTTCAGGATGTTCCTCTAATCATAAATCCAATCAAACGATTGATCTTGAATACTTCAAGAAGACAGCAAAGATTGGAATGACCGAGGTTGAGATGCAGGAGGCATTCGGACAAGAACCTATAAGTGATCATGTAGATAATAGTAATGTTTGGCTCTACGATAGAACAAAACCAGAATATAAATATAAGCCTGATTTGAATAAGGTTGAACATGATGCTATCAAAAAAGGAGATATAGAATATCAACTATTTATTATTTTGAAGGAAAAACAAGCTATTATGTTTTCATATTTTTACTCAGGAGAAAATAATGAAGTATGGCAATATGTATTAAACCCTGATGGTACCATATTAAATAATCAAGTAAGTAATTAATACTCTCCTATCCTAATTTGAGGATGAAGTGAGTGATATTCTAAGGAATCATGTAGCAATAACTTTGTCGGATCTGAGATGTCAAGAAGTAGTGGTACCAATAATAAAATTACTGAAAGATCCAAATACAGAAACAGAAGGTAGTAGAGGAACACTTTTATATGCATTATAGCCATTGAATTACGAAAAACATGTTGATGTATTATTCGAGGTTATACTAGAAGATAAGCTAGAAGCTAGTATACAGTCTTACATTTTACTCGAACAAATAATTGATAAAGTATCATTAGAAACTAAAGAGAAGTACGGGTCAAGGTATCGAAAAGAAATTATAAAGCATAAGAATAAGATTAACACTCTGAATAAAGTACTTCGCAAATTAAATCTATAATTTATTTAGTTATTTCGAGAAGTCAATGACTTCAGTTATAACAACGTATCTAGGCTGCGGACTGCACTTGGTTTGTAAGAAGTTGTTAGTTGAGAGGAGAAATTTTGAGATGGCAATTTGGTAAATATATTTTGTTCTAGGGAACAAGAAAAGGAGTAGAAGTCAATGATACAATCATTCATTTTTGATATGGATGGCACACTTTTTCAAACCGATAAGATCTTAGAAAAATCACTCGAAGATACCTTTAATCATCTGAAGTCACTAAATAAATGGGATAGAGAAACTCCTATAGATAAATATCGTGAGATTATGGGTGCACCATTACCCAAAGTATGGGAAACTTTATTACCCAATCATTCCATAGAAGTAAGAGAACAGACTGATGCCTATTTTTTAGAGAGATTAATTGAGAATATAAATAGTGGAAAAGGGGATTTATATCCTCATGTAAAGGAAGTTTTCAGCTTTTTAACAGAGAATAATTGCACAATTTACATAGCAAGTAATGGCTTAACAGAGTACTTAGCTGCGATTGTAAAGTTTTATGATTTGGATAACTGGGTTACTGAAACATGTAGTATCCAGCAAATAGATTCATTGAATAAATCAGATTTGGTGAAGACGATTATAGATAAGTATGGTATTACTCATGGTGCAGTAGTAGGAGATCGAATATCGGATATAAATGCAGCTAAGGATAATGGGTTGGTTGCAATCGGATGTAATTTTGATTTTGCACAAGAAGATGAACTTGCTCAGGCTGATATCGTTATAGAGGACTTAAATGAACTAAAATCAATTGTATTTCAGTTATAGAGTAACTGATATTGATCGTGCAAGGTCAAATGTATGAATCTCGAAGAGGGCGATGACATCTTATAACACAGCATCTACGCTCCTTGGTCTGTATGAAGAATATTCGGGTGAGGATTCTTCAGATAACCCTGCAAGGCTAATGTCTGACGGCCCCTGCGCGTGCGTGCTATAAGCTTCTTGGTTTCGTAGATACAATAACGTTAGAAAATAGAAGTAAGGGGAATCAATGATGCCTTACACGAAAGCAGTAATAACTGGACCATATTATGATAAACCTGAATGGATTGCTAATGAAATTACTCGAGAAGAGTTTATCTGTTTATCTTCTGAATCGAATGAGCGGGATGTTGAATTATTTCTGATTCTTCTGTTTGGTTATAATCATATCAATGTAGAACAATCATTTCTTTTATCTTTTAATGAATTATTGGAGCAAGAAGGAGTTGTACTATCAGGTGGAATTGCTTTCTTTGAAGATGAGAACAAGTATATTTTACCGAGCTGTTGCTGTGGTTTAGAAGATTTCTCTGGTGTGATTGATACGATTATAAATAAACAAAGTCCGTGGATGGGGCATGATCCTGCCCCAGGTATTACATACATTAATGATCAAGTACACGTCTGGCCCGATGCTCCGGAAACAATTGATAGTCATGTTAACAAGTCCATACAATATTCATATAAAGAACTTATAGACAGTCTCGAAAAAACTCGAAACGAAATGCAGGGTTTTATTGAAGGTCCATTATATGATTGGATTAATAAAAGAGATGAAGAGATTGCTAGTACTATAAAAGATCGGATGAAACAATGGATAATCAAATAAGAGGATGATGGTAGTGAATATTATTAAGTTCGATGAACAAACAAAGAAAAATATCCGAATCTCATTCGGATTGCATTTATTTTTCTCATTTGGATTTTGGGTTTCGTTCCTTTACTTAAATGATCAATTTTTATCAAATACTTTATGGGTTGATATGATTGGATGGGTAAGTTATTTGGTTGTGGGAATATTCATTAAAGTATCAGAGCGCAATATACAAAACATTATCTCTGTCTCATTTATATCAATCATGGGGATCTTATTTTGGCTTTTACTATTTTTGATATACGTGAATGAAATCAATAATCAAAGTCCGAGTTTTTTTGGGCCGGTAATTATTTGGTTTATTTATCTACCTTATGTACATGGTTTTTATCTTATTTTGAATCAACAAGATGTATTACAAAACGATTATTTACTACCTTATATATTATTACTAAACAATATTTGTATCTCTGTTATTTTATATATAATAGTAAAAGTAAAGCAACAATTAAAAAAGTTTAAAATGAGGGAACCTCGAAGTCCAATTGTCTAAGATCCATAGTATCAAAGGGGTAAAAATGAAAAAAACAAATCAAAAAATGCATGAGGCACTAAGTAGAATACAAGTTAATCGTTTTCATGAACATACAGAACTGATTGAGCTTATTTGGCCTACTTTTATTGAAGTAGAAGGTTGTGTCATAATTCAAAAAGATAGTGAGTCTGAAAGAAAATTAAATTTGGATTTCATACTTAGTCAATTCGGAGATAGAACAGGTTTTGAAGCTGCAGAGAGTCATGTTCATATGAGGGATGTATCTAAATTTTTTGAAGAAAATCCAATAGAGGGTTTAAGATTCGCAAAGAAAGTTGTCAGTATGTGGGCGGCGAAGTTGAAATTAGATTTTCCTAATTATCGTTTTCTAATCATCCTGACTTTTCATGGAGATGATAGTATAGTCCGGTTTCATAAGTTAAGGAATAATGAGCCCTTATGGGTTAACATTGAGAAACTAGAGAATTATAAAAATGAAGGAATACTAGTTGAGGTAGTGTCATCCAGGAAAATTTGTTGAATTATTTAGGAGCAAGTAATCCCTTAGTTAACCATACCTCTAAAAATAAAGTGATTTGATGTTTCACATTGAACTGAATCTACTAGAGTTAAGGAGTCTGCAATTAATATTGCAGGCTTTTTTGTATGTGGGTAGGAGCATCGGTGAGCGAGGTGATTGCTCTCGCCGTAGGTAGAGCGAGCAAAATAACAAAACTGTTATGACTTGGGAAGGGATTCTTAGGATAGTTGAAAAATTGCTTAATAAATTCCGGAAATTAGGCCATGAAGTAATTGACTTCTAGAAATTTCCTGTGTTATATTGTGCATACACGACATGCACAATTTGATGAGGAGGTCCCTTATGCTGGCATTAGACATTCGAAACGTAAACAAGAAGTTTCAAAATTTTCAGTTAAAAGATGTGTCGTTTCAATTGGAAAAGGGTTATATTATGGGATTTATCGGTGCCAATGGCGCAGGTAAAACAACCACAATAAAATCGATCCTGAATATGATTCAAATTGACAGCGGCGAGGTACACATTCTGGGTAGGGACATGGCCGAGCACGAACTGGGATTGAAGCAGGAGATCGGATTCGCATTCGGCGGCATCGATTTCTATACGCGAAGCAAAATGAAGAAGTTGACCGATGTGATTAAGAAATTCTATACGAATTGGGATGATGAAACCTATTACAAATATCTGAGAAGATTCAAATTGGATGAGAACAAGAAAATCGTCGAATTGTCAACGGGAATGAAAGTAAAGTACAGTTTGGCCCTTGCCTTATCTCATGGTGCGAAGCTCCTCATTCTCGATGAACCAACAAGTGGACTCGATCCGGTAGCAAGAGACGATCTTCTCGATATTTTTCAAGAGCTTGTAGTAGATGGCGAAATCAGCATTCTATTTTCCACTCACATCACATCAGATTTAGAAAAATGCGCGGATTTCATTACCTTTATCGAAAATGGACAAATTATCAGCAGTTCTGAGAAAGATGAATTTGTTGCGTCTTACCGCCTGTTGAGTGGTGACGAAAGCCAGCTAAACCAAGTGAAGGAAAAGTTAATTTCCTACAAAATAAATTCATTCGGCTTCACAGGATTGATCCACTCCAAAGACTTCGATCCATCCTCTGATATTAAAGCAGCTACGCCGAGTCTTGAGGAAATCATGATTTATTTCGCGAAAAAGGAGGATGCGTATGTTTAACTTATTGATGAAAGATTTGAAGTTAGGCGTAAATCCGATGTTTTTTGTGTTTCCTTTTGTGATGGGAGCCTTGATGCTCATTCCGGGTTGGCTGTATTTTCTTGTGGTTATGTATTTTTTCTGGGTATCGGCACCGAATTTGTTCGCCCAATTTAGAGGCGCAAACGATTTACTCTTTACCGCGATGATGCCTGTGACCAAGAAAGACATGGTGAAGGCAAGGGTGTCCGTTTTTGTTATCTTGGAATTACTGCATCTTGTGATTGCCATGATCTACAGTTTGTTCACGGTTCACCTATACCCGAATGTGACGTACCACTTCTTCGCACCGTACATGGGTTTCTGGGGACTAAACTTTGTTATGCTTGCGATCTATAACATTTTCTTGTTCCCTATGTTCTATAAGACGGCGTATAAATATGGTACGGCGCAGTTTATATCTATAACAGCTGCAATGGTTTTTGCCGGTGTTGCCCAATGGGTGGGAATCGAGAGTCCTTATTTGTATGACATTTTCAATGGGGCCGGTGCCCACAATATGACGCTTCAAATTTCCATCCTGATCGCAGGAATCGTGATATTTATTGCATTCAACATGATTGCTTATCGAATTGCGATTAGACGGTTCCTAAAAGTGGAGATCCAATGAACGTATCTATTTCGAACACATCAGAAAAGCCGATCTATCAGCAGCTTTTCGAACAAATCAGCGCTCAAATTTTGAAAGGCGAATTAGAAAGCGGCTATTGTTTGCCACCAATTCGACAAGCAGCCCTTGAACTTCGTGTGAGTGTCATCACTGTAAAGAAAGCCTGGGAAGAACTCGAACGAAGTGGCTTGATAAATACAGTAACAGGTAAAGGGTGTTTCGTAGCCGAATTCACATCCGACGAAATGCAGCAAATACGCAACGAAATGGTTTTGAAGCAAATGGTTAACGACACTTCATACTACAAATCCTTTGGCCTCACTCTAGATGAAGTTATTGAGCTGTTGAAAAAGATTTATTAATAGCTGGCAGGTGTGGTTTATTACAAATTTCATAAAGGGGTTGTAGTGTCATGGGTACTATTTCTCAATAAACGAGGGCAAATGGGATCAGGCAAGATGAAACTTTGGATAGTTGGAACACTCATCGTGTTTGTTGCTCTGAAAGTCACGATCAATATTTCATTTCCATCGTATTTAGCTACGAGTGAGAATGGAACGGAAAGCTCTCATGACGGGAGCTTTTTTCATTGGTTTTTACAAAGTACCACGTTATATTCACGCATCAGGGCTTTCGCCTCCTTATTGTCAGATGTATAATCCGAGGAAGATACAGCACACAACTAACGACCCAGCCTAATTGAAAATAGATTCATTCTGTTTTTTCGCAACCTTATATGCTTTGGAAACGTACGAAGAAACATAACATGTTGGGGAGTGACAGATGTATGAGTGAAAAAGGATGCATCAAATGCGGAAGCAAAGACGCAAGGACGAAAGAAGTAGCAATGACTGGCACAGGGTTATCCAAAATGTTCGATATTCAGCACAATCAATTTATAGTCGTGTACTGTGCAAATTGCGGGTATTCCGAATTTTACAATAAAAAATCTTCGGCTGGCTCGAATGTTCTTGATTTCTTTTTCGGTTGATAAGGTAAGGCAACAATAATTTAATCACACATCTTGTTGAGCAGGCTACCGCAGCCTGCTTATTTTATTAAGCTTACGTACTGTTTAGTTATAATTGTTTATTACCTTCTATATCATTTGAGAGATGCTATAATTGTAAAATATAACTAAATTGGTGGGGGTGGTACCAATGAAAAATTGTGATGAAGAGACTCGTGAGAAACTAAAGTTCTTAAAAGAGGGGATATTGTATGTTAAATAAATTGAGTGATTCCATTTATTATTTATCTAACCAAAACGAGAAAGAAAGACCGACATTAGGGTTGGTTTGTGGAGACAAATATAGTCTAGTCATCGATGCAGGAAATTCTGTTCAGCATGCTAGGGATTTTTTAAATGAAATCGAGAAATTAAACGTACCTCCGGTTAAGTATTTGGTAATCACACATGCACATTGGGATCACTTTTTGGGGATGAATGAGTATAATGCAACGATTATTGTGAATAGCCTTACCAATCAATTATTGAATACGTGGCGAAGCTATTCTTTTGACGATCGCTCTCTACAAGAATATGTAGATGCTAATAAGATGACTTCGCAGTGTGTGGAGATTATCAAGAATGAAGTACCAAATAGGGATGTGTTCAAGTTAAAATCTTCGGATATTGTTTTTGATGGGTCTCTCGTTCTGGACTTAGGAAATAAGATTTGTGTTATTGAGAGAATCAGAAGCACTCATACTGATGATTCAACTATTGTTTATGTTCCCGATGAAAAAGCAATTTTCCTTGGAGATAGTTTTTATGGTACAACCAAAAATTCTTTATTTCACTATAAAAAGTCTCATTTAGAGCCAATGATAGAAGATATCCAGAAATTCGACGCGAGTCATTTCATAGCTGGTCATGAATCGATTTGCGATATCGAAGAAATGGAATTGTTCTGGAAAGAGCTAAGATCGGCCAGTAAAGCCACAAATTCAACTTCATTAGAGGAATCATTAGAGACTTTTGAGGAAGAAAATAAAAGAAAGCCTATTGGAGATGAACTATTCTTCATTAAAGCGTTTGTAAACGATCAGATATTACATTCAGAAGAGCGTTAATTTGAAGTGATTTTATGGTGCCGCAGTGAACCTATAACAAAGTATTCACGCTGGGGGCTTTCGCCCTATGGTTGCCAGATGTATAATAATGGATGAAGGTTAGAGAACAGACGAGCCAGCCTAAGATGAGAGCTATCTAAGGCTGGCTCGTGTCGTGAAATACGGGAATGAGATATGACATGACCGAAGGATGAGAATGAGGTGATTCGGTGGACGAAGATCGAAAGTATCTCCTTGCGGCTTTTGAGGAAGCTGAGAAATCGATGAAAGAAGGAACTTATCCAATTGGAGCAGTAATAGTAAATTCAATAGGTGAGATTGTTAGTAAGGGAAGAAACAAGGTCTTTACTGAATGTGATACAACTTCACATGCCGAAGTTGATGCGATACGAAATGCATCACAATTAATGCTGGATATGGAGAACAAGAAATATAAGAAAAGAGAGTTGACGTTATATACAACGTGCGAGCCGTGTCCCATGTGTAGCGGCGCAATATTGCTATCTTTCTCAATAAAGAGAGTTGTTTGGGCAGCGAATGATATATCAATGGGAGCGATGAGAAAATTAAAGAAAGAACCATTATTTATCGATAGATTTTCAGATATATCCATTGAAGCTGCACCGATAAAGGAATTAGAAGATCGGCAGATAAAGATGATGGCTGAGTTTTTCTCGAATCGAGGGAAGATAAGGACTGAATGGCATGATGGTTGACTTAAAGTTCAAAACCAAAATAGGAACGATTGTGCGTGGATGTGGAAAAAGGTAAAATATAACTACAATTGAATCTTGGGTGGGCATGGTTTCCCTTCGAAAGGAGGTGAAGCCATGGAAGTAAAAGATGCGATAACGATCATGCTCCTCTTTGGAACATTCATTCTTGCTCTTTTAACGTACATTAATCATAACAACAAGAGAAAGTAAAAACCCACCCCAAGGTTGGACGCCAAAGGTGGGTTTCCATTCATGAATGACTAAGAAGGGATTACCCATCCAAGCCAATTGTATGGACCAAGTGTTAGCGCACTTGGTCTTTATTACATATATAGTACCATATCAGAAAAGATGTATCAAAGGATTGAAAAAATGTTGAAGCAAAAAAACGTCGTCATTCGTAATCGAAAGAATCTCGAATATGAGATGATGGCATCCCCCATCAGCTAACACTGTATCTACGCTGCGGACACGTCCTTGGTTAGCGAGAAGTGAGGAGAAGATGAATCGGCCAACAATCCTACGAGGCTTAAGGCACAATCGCGCCTTAAGCCTCGCGGGTTCGTAGATAAAAGAACGCATACGACAGAATCAATAAATAGAGAAATCAGCAGGCTCTCAATACAAAGAAGTATGAAATTAATTATGTATATGATGAGTGTCTTTAAAATCTTTTAAATAGAGTTCATGTTCTACAATAGCTTGAACGGCGAGGTCTGCGTCATAATAAAGTGAATAGTGTCTTTTATATATCCTCTGGTAGTAATGCATGTATCTGCTTAAAGTAGAGATTCTGTATTGAAGAGTACTGATGTAGTTGGAGTTGTCATTGATAAGCTCGCCAAAAGACTTTGGCTTTCCAATCATTCAACCTGGGGACTTATAAGGTAACATATCCAAATAATAAATTCGGTTAATAAGAGGAATATATGAAAGGGTTGTAAAGTGACAATAGATAAAGTTATCGGAAGTCAATAGAGTTTAGGGGACATATATAATGAGGGAGATCAAGTTTTATTCGAGAAATGACTCAGCAAATGGGCATATTCTACAAGAAATTGAAGCTTTTTTAATGGAACACAAAGAGGAAAAAGAACTAGCAAACATCAACGATATGATTGAAATATATAATATAAAACAATATTTTGATCATAAGCTTTACTTGCCAAAGTGGACTTCGAATGAGATTGAAAAGTACGAAAGTCAAGTCGAAATATATTTTAAGCAGGTTGCGCGGTTTTTTAATTCTATTAACGGGAAGAATCAAACAGGTTTTTTTAATGAATTGAATATAGAATATAGAGAAGATTTTTGGGCACTTTTTGAAAAATTTAAAGTATACGCAAGAATCACAGATGAAGAATTTAAGCAACTTATGCATGAAGAGAATTTTTGGCTTTATCAACTATTGAGATATAAAACCCTTGTTCAACATTTTGGTGAAGTAATTAAAGAATATATGCTGAACGATCAATCATCAGCAGAGTTGTTGTTAGATGCATATGAGATGCAGCATACAGTGGAAAAAGGAAAGTTAATTTTCCCAAAAGAGCTAACAAATTCGGATAAGGAAACAATAATTCTTAACTATATTAATAGCGAAAGTCCTAACTTAAACTATTTGCGGCTTATTGTAAATATCCAAAGTAATAAAGACAAAATTGTTCTTTCACCAAGAACTTTATTAAATGCAAAAAAAAGAGTAGAGAAAGTAGAAGAGGAACTTTTCCCTGGAGATTCTGGGATCCTAGTGGAAACTTGCGTAGGTTTTTCAAAGAGTCAAGAAGAAGCTGTTATTGTTAATGTAGATGGGATGTCAATAAAGGCAATATACAGCACAAAATGGCTTGAAGAAAACAAAGATTTTGAAACACTATTGAATAACTTCATATATTTGTTTGAATTTGTTGATTCTCAAATGAGATGTAATTTTGTAAACAAACCTAATCAAATGGGAGTGATGGAAAGAATCATTGATTCTCGCTCTCGAAATGCTTACTTAACAGGAATGGCTTTTAATCGAATGAACATGCTATCTTTATTGCAAATTAACAGATATTATAATGAATTATTTAGCTTAGGAGTACGTCTGGAGTCAGTCATTGAGTGGTTTTTTAAAGAGTACTTGTCTAATGAGTTTCAAGCAGTAAATTTTGATATAAATATGCCGTCTACTCACTCTACATTACTCGAAAAGTGTACTAATATAATGCCGGCAGTAGAGTCGGTTCTAAAACAATTTTCTTTATTTGTTGAAGAAGGCATAATCGAATTTGAATTACTTGAAATACGCTCTGAACATCTAATATATGGGAATATACCCTCATTAGTAAATAAAAAGTATGTATACGGTGTTGGAGAAGAATATAACTATGCAGCATTTCTCTTTTTCTCAGATCAAAGCGGATTAAGATATAACGAGAAAAATCAAAGTATCTATAAAAATTTCTTTGAGCTGTTATGCAATCAATCCCTCAAATTAGTTGAATACCCAGAATACCGCCGTCAGAAGATTGAGTGGCTATTGGAGAGGAAATATCTAAAAAGTGACAATGAAGGATATATTACTTTTGAGGATAAAGCTGTAATTTTGGTCATGAGGGATTTATATTTTAATCAAGTAATTAACTATTGGAGATCTTCAAAAACAAAGAGAAGTGCTATAGATAAACTTGAAACAAAAAAAGTAATTGTTTTTGAAAGCTCATTATTTTCAAAACCTGAGCAAGATTATATAAACTATACGCTCAACAAGTCTCAATTCAATAATGGGTGGGATTTAAGAAATAGATATAGTCATACTCAACCCAAAAGTACTGAAAACGAAAAAATGCATGAACAAAACTACATGATATTTCTACGATTGTTAGTTTTATTTGTGATCAAAATAAACGATGATTTTTGCATATCAGATTCGATCTCTAAAGGAGAGTTTGAAAACAATTCTATCTCATAAATTGATGCTACATTGCTATGAGAAAACTGTATGAAGGGCAATTGACTGCGCATTGTAGGAGAATAAAGAACATTAAAAGATCCGCTACTGTCTCCGATCCGCGAGAAGCGATAGGCAGCAATGACGAATCAGTGAACACATCCGTACCGATTAAATGCATCGCGGCCGGATCCTGGCGATTCTTAAGTCGGTGAGACGTTGTGTATAGAACGTTAGGTGAAATACTTGCAAAATAAATAATGGAGATGATAGTTATGTACATTGATTTATTAACATCAAACGGAAGAAGGGAGTATGAAGTGCTTCCTTCCGTCGCTTATGAAACATATTGTGAACATATTGATTTTCCTGAGGTGGACTTTAATTCCGATATAGATCCAATAGTCCACACAATAAAGCTTGTTTCTAATTTGGAATTAATAATTGATAAATATGAAATAACAGATGAAATTGAAGAACAATTGAAAAAGAAATATTGGATTGATGAAAATAGGGATCAATTAATAATTGCAAAGATGACAATGACGGAATTCCCAAATGCTTGGAGAGAACGTATGGATGTTTCTTGGTTTTACTGGCTTGATGCAATTGATGGCGATCATATGGTAATAGGCTCAAGAGCTGATGAAATAATTGATAGAGAATTATATGACACACCCTTTGATAATGGAAGTTTATACTATATTGGTGATATTACCATTCATGATTCTTTTGATTATGATGATATCGAAATAGACTTAATACGTTATACTTTTAGAAATTTCATTCAAAACGATGCAGGGATGGTTTTTTATATTGCCCAAACTATTGATAATATTGAAGAGATCCAGAATACGAAAAATACAATGATAGTAAAAGATAAAAATATGATAAAAAAGCTTGAGAAATGTGGCTTCTCAAGAATTTTCAACTCAACAGTTGAAGATATGATTATGGAGATAGAGGTACATAAACTTCAAGATTTATGATTATTCAGGAAAGCAAGTACTTCCCCTAGCACCGTATCTGGCTGCGGGATGTGTCCTTGATTCGAAAAAAAGTGTAAGCGAAGAAGTAGGATCAGAGGCTAATTCCGTACGTTTCTGGTATTCCCTAAAGCCTCTTGGGTTCGTAGATACAGGAACGTTAGGTGAAATCGTTGAGAATATTAAGGAGAGTACTATGAGGAAATTGGCTTATTCATCTCTTGTAGTTTCGATTTTTATTATTATTTGTTCAATAATCCTATTGATAACTCCAATTTCATTTTATGATTTGAATAATAATTTCTCCCCAATAATGAACATTGTTTCTATTCTTAGTATGTCGTTTTCAATTATCGCACTATTAATTGCTAGTCTTGCATTTATTGCTTCAACTGCGAAACCTAAGCTTTCAATAAGAATTACTCCATTTAGAACGGATTATATTGAACCTACATTACATGTAGAAAGAGAAACAGGTTGTGTACCGATTTATGTTCCAAACACACGATTTTTGATATCAATAGAGAATAATGGAGATTCAGTTGCTAGGTACCCTATGGTTCAGTTAAAGTTTGGCGGTATTTATTTCGGGCCTGAAGATTTCAGTGGATGGGTCAAGAATTTTCATGAACATTCTCTTGGATACTATGGAATGCAATGGGCAGGTAACGAATCTATTTTGATTTATCCTGGATTTCCTAAAGAATTGCCGTCTCTTGATTTTACAGGGTTATACATTGGAGAAGAGTCAGAATCAAATGGGTATATAAATATGGAAATAAGTTATGTAGCTGATAATTTTAATAAAAAATGTTTTAATTTTAAGTTTAAACTGATTTATGTCTAAGGATTGTTGTGGGGGCGCTTTTGAAGTCAAAAACTTGACCTAACATTGTATTCACGCTTCGGGCCATTTGGCCCTCGGTTCACAGAGGATCTTCGGATTAGCGGTTCAGCGGAAACACCCGAACTGACTATCTGCGCAAGCGCATCGGAACCCTACGGGAATGATAAATACAAGAACCTTAACCGAAACTACTTAAATATCTATTTGAAAAGCAGGTGAAGAATTGGATTTTATTTTTAATTATCTTATAGAAATTTTAGATAGAGGGTTTGCGGGAGTAATTCTTGGGGCAATCATTGGTTACTGTACTAGTTATTACTTTACTGATCGAAAGCAATTGTCATATCAAAGTAATTCTTATTTTTTCTTAAGTAATGAGGCTCATAATCCACAAAAAATTAATGGAATTTATTCCACAAAACTCAAAAGAACAATGTTTATATTCTGGAATTCGGGGAATCAGTTGATAAATGGAGATGAAATTTCAAAAGTTGAAACGTTAAAAATCAAGTCAGATGATATTGCTGATAGTTTAAATGTGAAATTATTATATGTATCAAGATTGGCTAACAAAATTGAGGTGGAATGTATAAACAATGAAATAATAATTTTTTTTGAATATATGAACCCAAATGATGGATTTATTTTGGAAGTCACCAACAACAAAAGAAGTAAGCTCGTCGTTATGGGGGAGATAAAAGGGGCAAAAAGCATTAAAAACAATGGAAATTTTGATTTTAGCAATGGTAGAAGAGGAGTGAAAGCTCTAGGTTATTCTTTGCTTGGTTGCACTTCTGTGATTTATATTTCATATATTTTCACTGGATTTATTCCTCCAAAAATAGGTTCTTTAACCGGACTATACTTAACTACTGGATTAGGCTTTATTGTCGGCTGTCTTACTTTATTTTCTGCCCATAAACATTTTCCATTAAATTTAAAAATAGATCAATTTCTTGATAATAACGAATTTGCAAGTGAAAGGAGATTGTAGCTTCCCCATTATTTACGCATCGGGCAAATGCTCTCGATCCGGTCGATGAGTTTCGAGAACGCGGAAATAGCCGGAAAACCCTACGAGTCTAAGTCTGACGTCCTGTTCGCTGACACTGACTTAAGGCTCTCCTGGTGAATACAATAACGATATATGTAATGAATGCGAATGCGAGGCCTACCTTGAATTTTTATCTGTATTCCAAACAACGACCATAATATTAGCTTTTTTAGTTTAGTATTTGCTCCGAATAATATTTATTGAGCAGTTCATTATCTAGTTCTTTAATCTCATCTCCCATATATGTCTTTGAACAATTGAGGGACGCTAGTTGATTAGAAGATCGACATCCGATGACATTACATTCACATTGTCCTCGATTTACAGATGTATAATGGTGGAAAAACTAGTCAACAAATGACCCGATCTAAGATAAGAGCTAAGTTATCTAAGGCTGGATCGTTTCGTAAATACAAGAACGTTAGGCGAAACTTTTCTAGAAGGAGAATTTAAATGGAGCAGTGTAGTGTTATTCGTATCAGTGAAGCATTTCCTGCTGAAGAAATTATTACTCGTTGGATTATTGGATTAGCTATTATTCATAATGATTTTATCTATCTCAAGAGAAAGTTCTTAATACAGTCAGAAGATATATCAGTGTTTGTGACTGAGGCGACATCAAATTTTAAATTTTAGCAGCTTCTTTACGAGAAGCGATTTTCTATTTAGAAGAATCAGAAAGAAATCCTGATATTAAGAACTACATTGATTCCTTACCATCCCATATCATTGAATTATATAATAAAATCACTCCATTATTTAGGACTGGGATTAAATCTGACTTGTTGCAAAGGTTAACAAACATAAGAAATATAACATATCATTTCTCAAAAGGTTTTTTTTGTAAGTCAACCAAGTCAATCATTGCGGCATTGTATAATGCCGTATCTGCGCAGCAGAAGTTTCGCCCTAGGTTCGCAAGATATAGTAGTCAGAGAATCAGGAGCATCCCCTCAATTTTTCAGCCTAATGAGATTTAGGACACGCTAGATAGTGTGAAAACTAACGGGCTCTACTACATCACTACTTCTATCGAACTTCATTTTACAATCTTTCGAATGAAAAAGCGCTTTTAAGTCTTTATGTGTTCAAATATATAGGGTTAAACCATTATCATTATTCATTTTTCTTCCCTGTCGTTGAATGTTTACAAAATAGTATATATATGGTAGTTTAGGGGTGGAAATATGTAATGTACTCATTTTAGTAGTAAGGCCTTTTTGAAAGAAGGTGATGGTCTGAGTAAAGGAAATAGGCTAATCGGTGAGTTAATTTACGATTATCGGAAGAGTCGTAGATACACTTTACCGCATTTATCTACTTTATCAGGTATTCCTAAAGGAACGATATCGAAAATCGAAA
Source organism: Paenibacillus suaedae (assembly GCF_032337355.1). NCBI lineage: Bacteria > Bacillati > Bacillota > Bacilli > Caryophanales > Paenibacillaceae > Paenibacillus > Paenibacillus suaedae. The sequence goes on along the minus strand of NZ_JAVYAA010000002.1, from coordinate 365,647 downwards.
GAGGAGAGACAAAGCATCCTGAATTAACTACTATTCTTTCCTTAACTTCTTCGTTATCCATTCCATATTCGGATGTGGTTGGTCATTACATCGTAACGGAGAGGCGTAAGAAGGTGCTGCAACGTCTGCTAATGGAAGCTATTCAGAGGGGCGAAAGCACAGTTATTGAAAAGATAGCAGTCAGGTTCCTGCAATCTGACAGTGAAGACAGCTACGATTTAATTGAAGAGCTGTACAAAATGACAGAAGCTGTGACTGATAATACGATTAGACTCACACTATTTGCTTTAATCGCAAAGTATGCCAGAGAGCACGGAGTACAACCTTACGTTGCCAAAGCTTTTTTTCAAACGTACTTGATTGAACGTAATGATTTTAGCAGGCTGGAGCAGACATTCCATACAGGAATATACCTTCTTAATTACATTGGTTTTTTCCCAGAAGAGGAGAAAGCGCTTATTCATTTCAAATTAGGCTTTCATGCTTACGCGCTACAAATGCATGAAAAGAGCATTGAATTACTCTCTGCTGTTGTGGAAGAGTATAAGAGTGATCCACTTACCAGAGCTCGTGCCTTGCTTCTGACTAGCAATTCATATTACTATTTGGGTAATTACTTTTTGGCAGAGCATTACATGCACGAATGTAACAAGTACTCGTTTAAAGAAATACAAGAAAACATTAAGCTTAATGAAGCTTGCATCCTTGGCAAGAAAGGACATACTGAGCAGGCCATATCACAACTCCTTATCTGTTTACAGCAATCCTCATCTGATCAAACCATCCATATCATTAACGAGCTTTTCGAATTATACCTTCATAATAAAGATACAGTTTCAATTGACATTTTACTTAAGCATGAATCTCAAATAATCAACACTGAATATAAGACGCCTTTTAAAAAATCTGAATTGGCTCTGTATTTTAAGTTAAAAGCAGGATATTACATACAGCTTAAAAAATATGAAGAAGCTATTGACTGCTTTATGCTGAGTATTTTGCATTATATAGGTGTGGATTCTCGTGTCAGGGCGAATGATTGTTTCAATTTAATTTTATTTATATTACCCAAATGGGCACAACAACAAGTTGATGACTCGACCAAGTAAGAGGAAGGAAAGTAATTATTATTACTTATCCTACCTCTTACTTTTGTTTATGGCAGAATATGTCGAAAAGGTTTTGTTAGAGGAAAAAAATTACGAATATAGGAAACCTGGTTTAAATTGTCATTGAGAAGGGGGTATCCAATCTCGATGCTAACTCAAGAAGAGGAATTTATTCAATTAAAAGTTAAAGAATTGCGTGAACGATTGGCAAGAACAGTAGAAAGTATGAAAAACCTAAGTGATAGACATGTAGTGGAAATTAGTCAGGAACTCGACTGGTACATATTGCAGCTTCAAAAAATGAATTTTTCGGAAACGAAGAATAAAGGTAACCAAAAGAAGATAGAAGGAGCTAGTCGTATTCTGCTCTCTCAAGCAAGATAACACGATTAAAGAGGTTGTCTCAAGGATGCTGTGTTAGTCAAGCTAGCACTCTTGTTTCAATAATATAGAGCCGATTCCAGATGAGCATAGGCAGGCAACACCGAAAATCGACTCTGAAGCGCTCATTCCTTTGCCGTGCAAAGAAAGCAGCTAGAATCATTATAACACCAACTAAATCTTTGTAATATTGGATCGGGTAGCCGTTAAACAGAGGAGGAATGCCTATTCTATTTGGTTGTAGTGATTGACATTAAAGGATTGCTTCAGAGAATTCTTTTGTCCATACCGCATCAAACCTCATCAAAAAATTGATTTAGTTCTAAAGTCAGATCCATAAGATATCGAATCATAATATGATTAAGGAGGAAAAAAATGAAAAAGCAAATCATCACTTCAGTATTGAGTGTAAGCATGTTATTGTCAGTCTTTGCTCCAGCAGCATTCGCATCAGAGGCCTCAATTGCAAAAAATCTTCAGCAACAGTCACAGGAAAGTCGAATTCTTGAGATTGGCAAGGATGCTTTTTCTCGAAGTGTCTTGGAAGCAGCTCCGGTGATGGATAAATACATCATCATTGGTGAAGAAAGCTTCTCTCTTGATCCTGTGGCAAAAAGCATCGTCTCCCCAGAAGTTTACAACCAATACGTTATAGGTGTAGAAAGAATGAATGAAGCTTTACAGGATGGGTATCTGTCCATTCAAAATGGGCAGATCAAGATTGTGCCGCCAAGTGAATTTCAAACAAATGCGTTTAGCAATGTATACTGGTGGGGAGTTGCTGTCACATACAGCGATTCAGAAACAAAGAGCTGGGTATATGCACTTAATCAAGGTGCAGGCTTATCTGGGTTTTTAGCAAGCATGGCGTCATTGATTCCTGGAGGTCAAATCGTGTCGTTCTGGTCGGCGGTTGCTGGTTTCGGAGCTTTATGGTTTGCGAATGAGCTGTCCTACAAAAACGATGGAAAGGGAGTAACGTTTAATTTTCATTGGCTCCCTGCACCATATTTTGTTATAACCTCAAATAGTTAATCGAACAGAAAGGAGGGGCTATGCACAATATTCTGCTAATTGTATTTGCTGTTTTAATAATAGCCGCTCTTGTAGGTAGCTTGATTTTCAAAAAGAACATTTTCAAATCAGATCAAACTGTAATGGTATTGTTTGTACTTATGGTTATCTTGTCATGGAATTATACAATCTCATATGACCACGCAAACATGTACTATTCGATTGCTCTGACGGTTGTCTTGATCTTATTTGCACTAAAAACATTCTTGTGGAGTAAGAAGAAGTGATTTAATAGGGCACGTTAGCTATCACACCAGCAAGCATACCCTAAATCTCAGTAAGCTGAAATAAGCGGATTGAACTCACAGGAACAGAAACTTGTAGCTTGTGAGTTCTCCCTCATAACTGGAAGGAAGCATGAGGCTTGTAAATCAAGGATTAAAAGAAATGAATATGTTAGACCTTGTAGTCTGTCAAGGAGTTGAGGACTTTGAAGGTTAAACGAAGCTCGTTTTTATTTTTTACTATACTCGTTATTTTCACTTTGTTCACACTAACAAGCTGTGGAAAAGAGCAAGTCTTTAAAGGTAGTGGTGAGTTTTGGAATGTTAAAGTTGTGCAAAATTCGGTACCCGATCACTTTGAGATCGGCTTCGAATATATTGGACAAGAAAGCTTATTGAATTCATTTGAATTCAAGTTTCTAAATAGCGATTTCAATGCTTCTGGATCGACGCAGATCAACAAAGAACCTCCCTACATTTATAGTGTCAAGTATGTAAAAGAACAAGATGCAGGTGAGAAACTTCAAACAGATTCATTAAAAGCAAAGATCAAATGGAATAACAAAGAAGAGGAAGTAACGCTTTCGAAAAGATAGTCCAATTTATGAGTTCAGCAATTACTTAGAGGAATATATCAAAATTATCTGAGCTTTTTACTGAAAGGGGACGCTAGAGAACTTCTGGATAGCTTGGAGGCAAGCAAAAAGTCAGTTCTGTTAGAAGAAAAGCCCCTTCCCCATGAAATTGAGGATGAAATAGAAGAATAATGATTTAATAATTACTCTAGGTGAGGATATGATGAAAAAAGAAGCCAGCTTCAATAGTTGGCTTCTTCACTTGTAACCATGTTATTAAAAATGAGGATAGAAAACGAAAAGGAATAAAGAAATCATGAGAAAGATAGTTCCTATTGTGATAGTAAGTATACTATTGCTCATTATTCTGCTCGGCGTGGCTGCCTTTTTGCTATTCTTCCATATTGGTATTTTCGAGGTATTAGGGATTCGATACGAATCATGGACATCAGTCTTCCTGTTTATCGGTTTATCGTTCGTTGCTGATACGGTTACCAAAGTATTATTTATATTTATGAAGACTAGGTATTTTTTCTCTACTGGCCAGCATTTTAAGCAGTACCATGACGCTATTTTCCGAATACTCCTCGATTTTATGGCCGTTCATCTGATTGATGAATGGATGACGTCCGTTCATTTTTCTATTTTTTCTGAGATTGGTTTTGTTCTTATTATCTATTTGATTGATACTTTACTTTTTCAGAAAAAAGACCATGATCGTTGATCAGAAAGAAGCAAAATAATGATTTTGTAATTCAAATGATTCCATTCGGTTAACGGGGAGTGAACGTTACATTGTCAGTTGCTCGAGAGTATATTAGATTGTATGCAAAAATAACGTTGAATCAGAAAGTGAGTTTCTTGTGGTACTTGCTTTTACCCTTAATTCTCTTTTTCGTATATCATTACAATTGGATCATGACTAAGCCAGAAGCTTCTTTTTTTCAATATCAAGCCAGCATGTTCTTAGCCTATATTACATTTGTTATGTCTATTGAGGTTACCACAAGTTTGATCCGTATGAGAGAAGATGGCTTCTTGAAAATGTTCGCATTCGTTTCGGGCACGAAGTATCCTATGATTATAGGAAAAGTCTTAACGCAATTATCCTTCCTGATTCTTTCGATCCTCATCTTTTCTCTAGTGACCAGCTTATGCAGTCTACATAACCCTACAGAAATTATATTATTTATGATTAGTTCCGTCGTTGCGGGCTTAATCGGGGCAATTCCGATAATGTTCTTCTTTTTAATACTTATGATTTTCCCGATGAAGCAAGAATCACTAGTTACTGTATTGAATATGCTCCTACTTGTATTTTTGTTAATAACCGCTAATAATTTGTCGCAATCATTGTCGTGGGGAATCCTGCTGTTATATATTAATCCATTAGAACTGGTTAGAGCTTTGAATCTATTAATAGCAGAATTCATAACGGGTAGGGAATATATGAATTTTGGCTCGGCTCATATCGTATTCGGCCTGATTTTATATACGGCTATCGGACTTTTGGGGATGAGATATACAAGAATCGTATCCCCGACAAATCGAACATGAATTGGGGCAGGCATATGATTACAATTGAGAATTTAAATTATAGGCATAAGAATTGTAATAAGAGTAATTTGGAAAATTTAACTGTAGATTTTAAACCGGGTATAGTAAACGTCATTATAGGAAAAAACGGTTCCGGCAAGACGACGCTTTTTGATTTGATTACAAATGTTATCCCAAGACCTGATGTAATCAAAGGTGTACCTAACCATTCTGAAATTATTTATCAGTTACAGGGGTTATCGTTTCCTTCGACTTTGAAAGGGAAGGATTTGTTTCGGTTTTTTTTGTACACGGATCACAATAATAGTATAGAGGTTTCGAATACTCCATATACCGATAAATACATGGAATCTTCAGAAATTGAGTTAATGGAAAAAGTATGGGACACCCAATTTGGTCAGTTATCTATAGGAGAGCGCCGATACTTAAGTATTCTGGCGGTAACGCTTATGCAAAGGAAGCTGTATGTATTTGATGAACCGACTTCCGGAGTTGATCTCGAAGCAAGATTGCAAATTTTAAAAAGAATAGAAAGACTTACTCTTGGTACAAGTTCGACAGTCATTCTTTCCACTCATACTTTACATGAGTTTCGAAATATACATTGTAAAATTCACTTATTGCATAAAGGGAGTATAAGATTCCAAGGAACGTTTGAGCAATTTATCGAAAACGGCGAAAACGGTGATCCAGACTCAGCATTTTATCAAAACCTCATGCTGCATCAAGCAGAGTAATGAAAAAAATCAATTCAACACATTTTAATACAAGAGAATTCAGATGGGCACGGTAGAGAAAATAATAAGCTCTATTGTGTCCTTTTTCTTCCATATTGGAATATTCGAGGTATTAGGGATTCAATACGAATCGTGGACATCGATACTTCTGTTTATTGGTTTATCGTTCGTTGCTGACGCGGTTACCAAAGTATTATTTATATTTATGAAGGCAAGGTATTTCCTCGCTACTGATCAGCATTTTAATCAATACCATAACGCTATTTTCCGAATACTCCTCGATTTTATTGCCGTTCATCTGATTGATGAATGGATGACGTCCGTTCATTTTTCTATTTTTTCTGAGATTGGTTTTGTTCTTATTATCTATCTGATTGACACTTCTTTATTTCGGAATGGTGAGAAAGATAGTGAATCATGAAGTAACATGAGACTATGTTAAAGCTTTATGGCTGTCTGTTTACATGGTGACTATGGTTCTTGTTATGACGGTGTTTACCGTTCCATTGAAAAAGTTTTTTCATGAGCATCATAGCACATAGAGTCAGCTTAAGAATTTCGTAAGAGTAAAGTAAGAAAAAAGAAGAATACGTCCCGTAAGATATAGATATGAGAGAGCGAGAGGAGAAAAGAGTATGGAGCATAAGTACGAACGATTCCAGGTTAATCAACACATCTAATGCAGAAGAAAGGAAGATAAACGTATGAGCAACAATATGAAGTTAACTATGATTCTCCTGGCCGCTGCCAGTATCGGACTCGCCGGATGTGCGAAAGAATCCTCCGTCACTAGTACACCAAGTTTGTTCCAGCAAAATTCTTCTATATCGACAAACACAATTGCAAATCCAGGAGACATGAGAAATGTCTCGAACGCAGTAAAAGGGGATATTTCTCAAATAGATGTAACTAACATTCATTCCCTAAAAATTCAGAGTAACGCTGCTATAGTTACAGTTATAGGCGACAAAAAAATCAATCAAGCAGAATTGGAATTATCCAAGGGCAATTCACTAGGAATGGATACCAACGTGACTACGTCGATCCAAGATGGAACATTACAGATTATCCTTGAAAATAAACTAAAGATCATAAATATGGGGCCATTGCCATCTTTAACGATTCGTCTTCCGTATAAAGAATTGAAATCCCTTGAGATAGAAAATAAAGTTGGCAACATATCCGTTGAGTCAGAATTGTCGGTCCAACACTTAAATGTGAGCAGCGATACCGGTGACGTTACTGTAACGGATGTAATTGGTATGGAAAGCAGTAACATATCTACTGACGTTGGTAGCGTCGAATTCGCTCTACCTGATCACCCAGCACCTCTATATGTAAATCTATCAACAAAAATAGGAACTATCGATAATCAGGTTGCTCTTGAAAAAGAAACAAATACCACAAAGGTTGTATCCAAAGAACTCCATGGATATGTTGGTAAGGCTCAATCCGAAAGTGCAACGCTCAACATTTCCACACAGGTGGGTGAAATTACGTTCAAAAATTAAGTGTCATCATCGTGCCTGGCTTGCCATAATGATCACGTGAATGAGAGACGTTAGAATATAGTTCATCGAGATTATATTCTCTACCCAATTCAATGGATAGAGTCCTTGTACATGAGCTTGGAAAAGCAACAGATCGTGATGCAATAAGAACGATATTATTCGTTCCATCAAATGGAGAACCGACAAAGAAAATCCCACTGCGAGAAATTACAAATATTTATTAAGAAGAGAGCGAGCCAAATAGGATACGCTCTTTTCTCATGTTCCCGTAGGAGCTCGTACTCCTGATCCTTCCGGATCCGGCCGTACTACCGATCGGTACGCCGGTGACGGCGGCGATCAAACATGCCCTGCAGCAGCTTCTTTCACTACCGAAATCATAGCAAAATCAATTTAGAAGGGGAAAGTACACAATATTTTGGGGAAGCGCTTCTAGAAGATAAAAAAATCAGTTGGACGTTTTATCCTTAAAGTTGCGCCAGGCCGAAATGATGATCGACAACACTTAAATCGTTTAATAGCACATGTTCAACAACCAAACCTTATGCAAGGGCTACCAATTGACTCGGCAGCCCTTGCTTCAATTTTTCACAAATGCAGAGGGGGAATGAACCATAAAGAGATCACAAAATCAGCAGTAGACTTCATAAAAAGGAATAAACTGCATAATATTTCCTGGTGGGCCTCAGCTTTGGGGGGAACCATTATCGCTAAAGTAACGGAACAGCTGCGGATTTTAGGGTGGGAAGGAGGAACGTTTCGATGAAGGTGGAAATTATCAGCGATATCGCATGTCCCTGGTGTTAGGTGGCCAAAACACGTTGCTGACGTGCGTTAAGCGAAATTTCCGGCTGTAATCGATGACATCCGGTACGCTTGGAACCAAGGATCTACAACGATAAGAGCTAGTTCGGTTCAAACAAGGAGGAATAGGATTTGATTCGAAAATTGTCAATGATTTTGATGATGATGGTACTATTCAGTTCTGAAGTGATGGCGGTTTCTGCCGAGACTGCTTCCTACACAGACGGAACCTACACATTAGAAATGAATAACGAGGATCCATCTTTTGATTCGACAGTGAAACAACGAATGATTGATACCTTCTTTATCGTATATCCTCAAATGGTTGCACGTTTCAATGGTCAGGCAGCTCAGAAAGTATATTTTACAATTGATCCGACATACTCTGGTGTTGCGGAAGCAGGAGGGGGCAAGGTTAGATTCAACTCTAATTGGCTGCGAAAGAATCCGGAAGATATCGATACGGTGACCCATGAGTTAATGCATATCGTTCAAGCCTACCCTGGGGGGAGTCCCGGATGGATGACCGAAGGGATCGCGGACTATGCCCGTTATAAATATGGCAGAAATAATGGTCCGGCAGGATGGTTCCTGCCTAATTATAGCCCTAATCAAAAATATACGGATAGTTACCAAGTTACAGCTCGCTTTTTCGTATGGCTGGAAAATCGGATCCGTCCGTCGATTGTCAATGAGATGGACTTCAATCTTCGCAATCGAACTTATAGTGAACAATTATGGGTGAACGTAACTGGCCAGACTGTCGATCAGTTATGGCAGCAATATTCCAAGGATCCAAACTTGACTAGCAACGATGTGCTTGTGGGAAGACCCTATAAATTAATTAATGTAAACAGTGGAAAAGCATTGGATGTTCAAGGATCAGGGGCAGCGAATGGCACAAATGTTCAGATTTATTCAGATAACGGATCAGCAGCTCAGCGTTGGACAATGTATCGAAACCAAGATGGCACCTATAAACTGATTAACGCGGTTAGCGCCAAAGCACTGGATGTGCAAAGTTCGGGGACAGCAGACGGTACAAACGTACAGATTTGGGATGACAACGGTTCAGGTGCACAGAAATGGAGTTTCATACGCAATACAGATGGCTCGTATAAACTAATTAATAGTAACAGCAATAAGGCTCTGGATGTATCCGCATCAGGCACGAACGACGGTACGAACGTGCAGATCTGGACGGATAACGGGACCGCTGCCCAAAAGTGGAAGTTGGTACTTTTAAATTAATATGGGTAGGAATTCATATGACCAGTTAGATCAAATTGATCTAGCTGTTTTTTTCATATTCTCGCGTAATCGGAAGGACTTTGGCCCTTGGCCCGAATAAGTAAGATTCGTCTTGATTCTCAAAAGGGACCAACCCGTGAAGGGTCAGTCCCTGTAGTTACAACTGCGTCTTGCTATTATTCTACAAGCTTCCAGGATTCATCGCTGCCCGGAATGCTCTTCGTCCACCACTTGGCTTGGTAGAGCTTGCCCTCATAGCGAACCAAATTGCCTTCTACATACACATTGCCCGGCACGTAATCCACGCTGCCGTCTTCATTTGGAATCACTTCTTTTTCCCATGCTTGGGAGGAATCCGGCGCTTGGCCTTGTACCCACCATTTAGCTGTGTATTTCTCTCCTTTGTAAATGACAGAATCACCTTCGTAGTAGATCTTGTTCGGATCATACGTATCCGCGAACCCGTCGATAACGGTGATTTTTCGCTCTGCGGAGGCTAGCAGACCTTGATTGTCTTCTACGGTGTACACCAGCTTGTAGGTTCCCGGAGTAGAGGAATCAACTGTGCCTTCGATCACGATGCGATCGGTCAGGTCGCCGTCCTCTTCATCTGTAGCGGTAACCCCTTCTTTCGGATCGAAGTGCTCGCCAACGAGAATCGTTTTATCCATTGCGCCATGAATGACTGGCTTGTGATTCATCTTTTCTGCGACAGTGATCGTACGTTCTGCAACCGCTTGCAGCCCTTGGCTGTTCTCTACGGTGTACACCAGCTTATAGGCTCCTGGAGTAGAGGAGTCAACCGCTCCTACGATCACGATGCGATCGGTCAGGTCGCCGTCCATTTTGTCCGCAGCGGTAACTCCTTCTCTCGGATCGAATTGCTCGCCAACGAAAATCGTTTTATCTGTTGCACCATGAATCACTGGTTTAGAAGCGACCGGCGGGGTGCTTCCATTTCCGAATGCTTTGAAAATATCTGTGTATTGATATTGAGCCGTTACGCCATTGTTGTTTTCCAACATCGCATCCCGGTTCATCGACCAGAAGGAGGTCATCGCCAGCCCTTTCTCGATCGCATGATCCACAACCAACTGGGACCACTCTGTCGTAAAGATCGGATGAGCCGCGCCTTCAAAGCCGATGGATGGCGTCGTTCCAATGAGGCCATAAGCCTCTTGATCCGTTAGATCCGTGTTAGCAAATTGTTTGAAGTACTGCTTGACTTGATTCTTCGTCGAATCAACGGCTCTCAGCGAAGCGGAACCATAGTTCTCGCCAGGCAGGAGCGTTCCGCTGCCATAGCACATCGTCATGATGTTCACGACTTTGACATCCACGCCGGCAGATAAGTAAGCTTCCAATACATCCAATTGAACAGAAGTCAGACCGCTTGGCAGTACAGGGAGTGTTAATACAATATCGACTCCCGTTGCATCCTGAAGCTTCTTAATCGCCTGCGCGTTGGCGACATTCAGGGCTTTGTTCTGAGCGCCGCCCTCAATGTCAAGGTCTAAGCGGGTCAGTCCATAGCCTTTAACAATTTCCATATACGTATTGAAGAGGGTATCGGTGTCTTGAGTCACTTCCCAGAACGATACGCCATTCAAACCGCCCAGCGAGATCGTGACATCGCCGCCCATTTCGCGAATTTCCCGAATAGACTGCTTAATCCCTTGGTATTGGGTGTTATCCGCATTCTTTTCATTCAGTACGGAATATCCTCCCCAGCCCCATTGCACTTTGCCGTCCGCGATTTGCTGCGAACTGGATTGAATAAAGCCGAGATTGAAAAATTTCACGCCGGTATCCTCGGAAATTCTGGCGAGGTTAGGGGCGCCGTTGTTGGAGTATCCTGGCTTGGTAACCCATGCAACCATATCAACGAATGGAGAATTGACTTGCTTCGGCCACTCGATTCCTTGGCCAACCCCAAATTCATGCCCCGGAGCTGTCGTTTCGTTAACTGTAATGATGCGTTTTTTCTCGACCGTTAATCCTTGTGAATCCGTAACGGAGTACCCCAGCTCATACTTGCCGGCTGCATTTGTATTAACTTCTCCCGTCACGGCAATACGTGATGTGAGATCTCCGTCTTCTGCGTCCGTAGCAGTTACGCCAGCCAGCTTATCAAAGTTGTCGCCGACTGTAAGCGTCAGGTCTGCTATGCCATGCAATACAGGAGGTTGATTCTTGCTTGGAGCTTCATCACCCAGAATGAGCTGTCTGTTCATCTCTGGGCTGTTATCCGACACCCGCTGAACCAGCTCCATGCTTGTAATCTTGGCATCTCCCTTAAGTTTGAATGTATAGGATCTGCCAGGTTCAATCGTTTTGGCATCATAGACCGATTTCAAATCGACGGCCGTGTAACCGTTCTCATTTGTTACGGTTCCCGCTAAATAATCGCCGGAAGTCAACGGTCCATCGGCTTGGATGTAGAGCTTCGGCAGCTTAACCGTTTTTGCTCCTCTTTCCACCGCTTTCAACACTTGATTCGATTCGGTCATAGACTCGTTATTGAAGAGGGTAATTTCATATCCCTTATTGTTGCCCCAAGCCTCGGTATACGGTTTCACATCCGCCGTAACATCCAGCTTGGTATATTGGATTTCATGTGCTGTCAACGCCTGGCTTCCGAAGAGGCCTTCTTTCGTTGTCTTTGTTAATTTATCACGCTTGGCAGGATCCGCAGTAGGGGCATCGTTGGAAGCCATCCAAGCAATGACGCCGCCCAGACCATTCTCAAGCACATATTTCGTTTTCTCTTGAATGGATCTTTCATTGTCATACGTGTAGAATACACCAGTTGTCCCATCATACAGATAGGGAGCTTTGGATGCATCATCCCAATATTCTTTGAGATTCGGGTAAGTGGCCTTCAGCTTGTCGAGGTTGCGATAAGACCAAATCCCTGTTCGGCGGCCGCCGTCCCCAACAGCGAGCGCTGCCTCGCCAACCGCGCCGCGGGATGGAGTCTGATCCGCATCCTTGGCGGATAGTGCTGCTTCGCCGAATAGCCCCGGATGATTCGGATCGGATCCTTGCGACACTTTATCCCAGCCGCGAGTATAGTAGGCCGCCCCGATCACAATCTTATTCGGCTCAGCACCTTGCTGAATCAAATAATTCACGCTCTCGTCGATGGACAGGTTGTTGCCCGTGAGCGGGTCGTTCGGGTTCGTATACAAGCCGGTATGGTGGCCGCTTACTTCATCCCATGCGCCGCGCATGTCATAAGTCATAATGTTGGCAAAGTCTACAATGTTGAACAGTCTCGGCACATCAATGCCGATATCGATCTTACTCTTCGGCGCCGGAAGCGCAACAGACAGTTCATACGCTTTACCAAGCTGGGCTCCTTGCTTATTCAATGCGTTTTTGATATCTTGCAGCAGTAAAATATAATTGTTTTTATCCTCTGGTATAGCGTATTTCGTACCTTCATCGTTCTTATTATCGACCATATCAGGCTGTCGAACTTCAGCCGGGAACTCCCAATCGACATCCACGAAGTCCATGTTCGTGTACTTGATGAATTTCATGACATTTTGGATCAGATTTGCCCGTTTGGAAGCATCGGCTGCAACGACAGCGAAGTCGCCTGATTTCGACCATCCGCCAAGAGAGATGCCGATCTTCAGATTCGGGTTTTCTGCGCGCAATTGCTGCAGGGCGATAAGGATGCCTGCATTGGCCGCTTGCCATTGAACGCCATCCTGGCCGACAGGCGCTTCTACTGCCGCATCCTTATCCGTAAAGACAAGGTTGCCTTGGGCATCAAAATCGAGAAACGCATAGTTCAGGTGGGTTAATTGATCGGCCGGTATATCTTTGGGATAAAAGTTTCCTTGTCCTCCCCAAATCGACCAATCGCCATAGTACATGACATTCCGGATTTCTTTTGTTGCATTTTTGAGCACAGGTTCCTGTGCTGCGGAAACAGTCGTTCCTGCGTAAGTCGGCGCCAACGAAGACACGAACATCATGATGGTCATTACCGTCATTGCGAACAATCTTCGGGCGCTGCGCTTTCTCCCAGTCTTCATCCGTTATTCACTTCCTATCAATAGATTTTATTAATAGGCAGCTAGGGTGGGGCATCTCGCCATGGATCATACAAAAACAACCATACGACTAATAGAGATGGGGGTCTATTAATCGGCAACTGGCTGGCATAGAATTTCTTCCTTAGCCCCTTTAGTTTTGCGTCACTAGATTTCCCTAGCTTTGCCTAGTAATACCTGCAAACATGCATACTCTTGCATAACGATACATGTTTACACCGTTAAATATACAGCAGTTTTGAGTATATTTAATGGGTCATACGGATTATTTGTGAATATATGAACATAGTTCGATATTATTATTCACTAGAAATATATCTTGTTGAAATCCGGATGGAATAAGAGGATGTATGTTAATTCCATATGGTTTGATACTGGACATCATCCTAGTAACTGCACCGATCCTTTGTTATGCTTTTTTACATATTCTACATGTCCGACAAGGTTTGGGCAGTAGGTCTTAGGGAGGAGGGGAGATATATTGTAGTGTGGATGAACGAGCCAGAGTTCGCACAATGATAACGGAATATAACTTTCCTTATCAGTAAAATTCATGCAACTATATAGTACTTGGATTGGATTAAAAAGGACTGATCCTCCTTTTCTGGGCAATTATACCTCGCCCAAAAGTTGAAGAATCAGGAACAAAACAGTGGTCTGACGATCATTTTTCGATAACGGAACCAGGATTGCTTTGACAGGTAATCCATTTTATTTTATAGTAAGTAACACACTAACTACTAAAGGAGTTGCCATGGAAGAACTTTATAAAGAACTTCAGAAGTGGGGCTTTTCACAATATGAATGTAAAGCGTACATAGGGCTTTTGAAAAATTCCCCTATAACCGGATATGAAATAAGCAAAAGGTCGGGTGTGCCTCGTTCAACGATTTATGAAGTATTGGCAAAATTAATGGATAAAGGTGCGGTGTACACAGTACCTTCTGACCCCGTAACCTATGCACCTTTACCAGCAAAAGAGTTAATCCATCGATTGCGTAATGACTTTGACAATTCTATGGATTATCTTGAAAAGAATTTATCTGCGTTAGAAAGTGAACAAGAAGTAGATGTTATTCGACGCATCAGCAGTGATGAGCGCGTTGTGGCCGAAATGATTGACATCATCGATAAAGCTAACAAAGAAATATGGTTGTCGATCTGGGAACCACAAGTCGATTCGATAAAAGGTGCTGTAGATACGCGGATAAAGGATGATATCCACGTCTTTTCTATTCTTTTTGGAGCACCTGAGATTCAGCTTGGAGCAACTACTCATCACAATTACATGGCTCCAGAAGTAGCTGAGGAACGTATGAACGGTCGCTTAACGATTGTTGCACGGGACAATGAGGAAGTATTAATTGCAAATTTCTCGCCAAATACACCTGCATGGGCGGTAAAAACGGAAGACCCGGCACTTGTGTTAATCGCGATGGAATACATCAGGCATGATATTATGTTCTCAGAATTAGTGAAAGAAGTGGGCCCAGAGAAAGCAGAAGCGCTTTGGAAAAACACTCCTAACCTATTTCATGTTGTTACTGGAAGACGGTTCAAATAAATTGAACCGTATTTTCTTTCACTTTTTAGTAGTAGTTAGTAAGTTAGCTTCTAATACTTGAAAATAAAGAGGGAATGAAATGAGTCTGTCGAACGTCCAAATAAATTCGTCTCCGAGAGATGAAGATAGCTTTATCCAAGGAGTAAAAGATTGTGTCCCCACGCTGCTGGGTTATTTAAGTATCGGATTAGCTGCAGGTGTGATCCAAAAGACTGCGGGACTTAGCATCGCTGAGATCGCTCTGATGACTATGATTCTCTATGCTGGCTCAGCTCAGTTTATTGCTGCGGGTATGATAGCAGCAAGTAGTTCGATTACTGCCATTATTATTACGATTTTCTTTGTCAATCTTCGTCATATTTTACTTAGTGCCGCACTAGCACCTTATTTCCGGCATCTTACTCCACTTCGCAACATGCTAGTAGGTTCTCTACTCACCGATGAGACATTCGGTGTCGCGATTACCGAGGCGGCCAAGAGAAAGCGAATCAGTGAGAAATGGATGCATGGTCTCAACATAACCGCTTATGTAAATTGGCTTGTAGCGAATCTAGCAGGAGCATTTTTGGCACAATGGATTTCGAATCCGGAGAAATTCGGACTAGCATTTGCCTTGCCAGCTATGTTTATTGGAATTCTCGTACTCTCTATGGTAGGGCGAAATAGAATCAAACTTGATATCGTTGTCGCCATTATTGCAGTGGTCATTGCTGTGGGAAGTTCTTTCTTTTTGTCCAGCAGTATGGGCGTTATTGTGGCTACAATTATTGCTTCAACAATAGGAATGGTGGTAGAAAAATGGAAGTAAGATGGGACATTTTTTTGATTATTCTAGGCACAGCTTTTGTAACATTTATTCCAAGGGTCGTTCCTCTGATGGTGCTTAGTCGTTTTGAATTACCAGGATGGGCAATGCGATGGTTAAATTATGTCCCCATTTCCGTTATTGCTGCTCTGATAGGTCAAGAGATATTTATCCATGACGGAAAGCTTACATCTCTTACCAACAACATTGAATTTTTTGCAGCCATACCGACTTTTTTAATTGCGATAAAAACAAGAAGTTTATTGGGAACCGTACTGGGCGGTATTATTTCCATTATCATTTTACGCTTATTGTTTTGAAACTTGATACTAGAGTTTTATCGAGGATACATGGCTATGAGTAAAAATTTTATATGCGCGCTGTAAAAAGGGTCTAGTGGATGAAATACCTACTGCCAAAAACTACACACCGAGCAAATGGTATTCCAAGAGGGAGAATATTTCAAAACAAAGGCAAGAGAACGCTACAAAATTGAGGCGAAGAACAGTGAACTCAAACATAGACATGGGTATGGTGTCGTTATCCTCGGATCTTTTTGGCATGGAGTTACAAGGCATAATGGCAATCTTCGCTCTTAACGTGAAGAGAATAGTAAAGCTACCGAAGTGAGAAGCCAGTGGTACAGGCTTGTGTATACAGTGAAAAAGACGACTATTATCCCATTAATAGAATAATAGTCGTCTTTTGTTTCGCTCTACGGCCTCGGATTGATCCAAGGTTTTTTGATTTACATTCATTTAGTTGAGAATTGTATACGCCTATCTATGTCTTGTATTGCTCGATTTATTGTTCTGATTCGATTGGGGCTACTTGTCGTTGCGAGATATCATTTGATGATAACGATAAACACTTGATTCCGACATTCCCATTATTTCAGCAACTTCATTTATTGTACCTTTAACTTCGAATACCCCGTATTCTTTTAATTTGAAAATAGCAAGTCTCTTTTGTTCAGGTGATAACTGAGCACCGGATTCTAATATATCTTTATCTATTACTCCATAAATGATATTACGAATATTATCGGTAAGTTTTTCAATAGGTTGTTCCTGGTCAGTTTCCTGTTCGATAAGATCTATAGCTGAACTTAGATTGGCCAATTTTAATATATCCTTTGCGACTTTCCTATAGACATCCGCATCAAAATTTATACATAAAAGACCTTGTAATTGACCTTCACGATCTTTTATAAATAAAGTTGATGAACGGAATTTTTTACCTCTGGGTCCTTCTCCAACATAATCTACAACATAATCCTTTTTTAGATATACCTTTTCGTTAATTAATTTTTTTGCATAGTCAGTTAAAGGGCCATTTAAAGATCTTCCACTTAAGTCTCCATTGACTATGTGACCGATTTGAGAACCCCCATTAGGATTTAAAACATGTAATACAAATTCATAATTAGATCCCAAAATTTCCCCGAAATAATTCATTATATTTTGATAATGTCGAAATAGTTCATTATCCATTTAAGTATTCCTCCTTATCAGTTATTCCTGAATTTTATTCACTATGAAATTGCTCGCGAATTCATATTCAATTCCAGGGTTGAGCAAAATCTCAATAAAAGATGCGCTTTACTTCTCGTACAAGGATGCATTCTTCTTTTTTCAGCTATAGACAACCCAACTTCGGGTCTTTTATCGACAAGGATTTCGTTTAATGAAGAAGCCAGCATTCAAAATAGACAACCCTATTATAACTTATAACAAGTTTTTTAGAATTTTAAAAGGGAGAAACATTAAATTTGCAATAAAAAATTCCGATAAAAATAATTTATTATCATTTGTTTGACTTCGCGATTATCTATGTGCTACTCTGTCTGTGTAGTAATAAAAAATAATTACTGTAATAAATTATTTTAAGTTATTCTTTGAGAAAGATCAGAAAATGATCGTTGTTTTGATGGCATTGATTGCAACGAGTATGATTACAACGATAATTTATCCAAGTATTCAATTCGTACTAAGAAAGGGTTTGATGATTCTTAGTTTTACTTTTGAAAACCCTTACATGGTGGGCGGGTGACTAGTATGGCAACTATGGGGAGGAAACTTATATGAACATGAAATTAGTACCTGTTAAAGAAAAAAGGGTTGTTAATTACAAAAGTTGTTTTGATGTGATTGGACCGGTTATGATCGGCCCCTCCAGTTCACATACTGCAGGTGCCTTAGCTATTGGAACAGTTGCCAATAAATTATTTCAAGGTCTTCCCAAAAAAGTTGTGGTAAGGTATTATGAATCATTTGCTGAAACCCATAAAGGACACGGAACTGATTTTGCAATTATTGCCGGTATATTAGGATTTGCTGCCGACGATAGTAGGGTGCCTGGTGCTATTGAAATAGCAGAATCTAAAGGAATTGACATTACCTTTTTAGAAGAAGCAGGTGATAGTCCTGCCGGTCATCCGAATACTGCAGATATTTATCTGGAGGATGGAAATCGAAATATTAGAACAATGGGAACTTCAGTCGGTGGCGGATTAATTGAAATTAAACATATAGAAATTGACGGGTTTGGCTTACATCTTCAAGGGCCATTGCCGGTTATTATAGCGATTTCCGAGAGAGATGACCTTGAATTTATATTACGCAGGATCTTTAAACAATATAATGTGGAAATTAACAATTTTTATAGTTTGGAGAAGTCAGGAAAATATTTATATCAATTTGATGTGGATTCTCAATTATCTAGTGATGTTCAGAAGGAATTGAGAAATTCTAGCAGTGCAGCTAATATCATTATTCTTTAATTAGATTAGGGGTGAAAAGTTTATGTACATGACTATAAAGGAAATTATCGATGCAGCTAATCAAAGACAAAAGCCAATTTATGAATTAGCAATTGAGCAGGAAATCGAGCAAACTAAAACTTCTTATGAAGATGTTTGGAGAAAAATGGAAAGAAATTTAGTAACTATGGAGAATGCTGTAAAGAAAAGCGCTGAGGGCAACGGAGTATTTTCTCCGACCGGTTTATCCGGAGGGGATGCTGTTAAAATAAAACAATATCGTGAAAGCGGAAAAACCCTTTCTGGAGATTTGATGATGCTCGGGGTCCAAAACGCTATCGGAGTTAATGAAGTAAATGCGTCGATGGGAGTTATTTGTGCAACTCCAACTGCAGGTGCAAGTGGGACAATCCCGGGAGTGCTGTTTAGTATCCAAGATAGTTTACAATTAAGTCATGAAGACAAGGTTCATTTTCTATTCACTTCAGCTTTATTAGGAATGGTAGTAGCAAATAACGCTTGTATTTCCGGAGCCTTCGGAGGATGTCAAGCTGAAGTAGGTAGTGCCTCAGCAATGGCTGCAGCAGCAGCAGTAGAAGCTGCCGGAGGAACACCTCAGCAATCATCTGACGCTTTCTCAACTGCACTGCAAAATTTACTCGGTCTAGTTTGTGATCCGGTTGCAGGCTTGGTAGAAGTTCCTTGTGTAAAGAGAAATGCTATTGGAACGGCTAATGCCTTAGTAGCAGCGGATATTGCATTAGCAGGCGTAACCAACATCATCAATGCTGATGAAGTAATTGAAGCGATGTTCGTAGTAGGAAGACAGATGCCTCGCGAATTAAGAGAGACAGGTTTAGGTGGAATTGCAGCCACTCCCACAGGAATTGCTATTAAAAACAAAATTTTCGAAGATAAGGTTACTAGAAAATAAGATAATAATAATATATAATTATAGTAATAAAAGATTACAATATTTACACTGAAATGTAAGCGTTATAGCAAAAAAATGGGATTACAACTCATGATTTGTGAAAAAAATCACAGTTATTAAGGTTCATTCTCCAATGCTGCTTTCAAGGATGAGAGGAGTGAATATCGATATCTACCATTGCCACATAATGTAATAGTATGCATTAAATAGTTTTGAAAACGTAAACAATTTTAACAGTTTTAAAAGAGAGGAAATGATAAAGTAGTTAACCAGTATACAAGGAGGAATTATAATATGAATGGGAATACAGCGAAAAAACTTGAATTTACTGCTGAAAATACTACAGGGAAAAACGAAAAATATCCAGATCCCAAAAAGTGGCACAAGCAAGATACCACCTGGGCATTGAGCCTTTTTGGAACAGCAATTGGAGCAGGCGTACTCTTTTTACCTATTAATGCGGGAGCAGGTGGTTTATTATCGTTACTGTTAATTACAATACTTGCATTTCCTGTTATGTACTTCTCGCATAGGGCGCTTGCTAAAATGATATATGCTTCCAAATCTGCTGATGAGGGGATTACAGGTACGATAAGAGAGTATTTCGGTAATAAGGCAAGTATAATTTTTAACATCGTATTTTTCTTCTCGATTTATATTATCGTGCTGATGTATTCGGTTGCACTAACAAATACTGCAAGTAGTTTTATCGTGAATCAATTGCACATGAATGAGCCGCCAAGAGCCATTTTATCGCTTGTATTAGTACTCGGTCTTATAGCTATACTGAACTTCGGTCAAGATATTACTGTAAAGGTAATGAGTATGCTAGTATATCCTTTTATAGCTTCGCTGCTTTTTATCTCAATATCTTTAATTCCACAGTGGAATACGTCGATGCTTAGTTTTTCAAGTGTTTCTACTGCTCCAACAGGAGTAGGAGGATACTTCAATATGATTTGGATGATACTGCCAATTATTGTATTCTCGTTTAATCATTCTCCTATGATATCGTCATTTGTTATGAAACAGAGACAAACTTATGGAATACTAGCTACAGACGCCAAATGTTCTCAAATACAAAAAGTGTGTTATATCATGACTTTCATTGTCGTTATGTTCTTTGTTTGGAGTAGTGTCTTGAGTTTGA
This sequence comes from Paenibacillus suaedae, assembly GCF_032337355.1. Taxonomy (NCBI): domain Bacteria; kingdom Bacillati; phylum Bacillota; class Bacilli; order Caryophanales; family Paenibacillaceae; genus Paenibacillus; species Paenibacillus suaedae. Next base: position 345,143 of record NZ_JAVYAA010000002.1, on the reverse strand, counting down.
CTCCAGATGATCTTGTAATAGCAAAAGAACAGAATTTATCAGTACTTTCATACCTTGCCAATCGGCTTAATTCGCCTCTAATCACTATTGCAGCTCCTATTATTGCGTTTGTGGCCGTAACAAAGTCCTTTCTTGGCCATTATGTAGGAGTATACGAGGTAATGCGTGACATGATTATCTCGGCCGGTAAAGCACGTGGAAAAAACCTCAAAGAAAAAACAGTTAAGAGAGCGATCCTTGTTTTTGTAGTATTAACATGCTGGTATGCCGCTTATGCAAATCCAAGCATTCTTGGAATTATAGATACTCTCAGCGGACCGCTAGTTGCTGCTATCTTATGTCTCTTACCAATGTATGCGATCAATAAAGTTCCTGCGCTAGCTAAATACAAAGGAAAACTTAGCAATATTTTTGTCACTGTTGTGGGCGTTCTCACTGTCCTTGCAAGTTTGAAAGCATTATTCTAATTAAATATCTTTTGAGCTTTCTCAGGTGGCTTGTCATTGACACCTAAGAAAGCTCTCTTTTTATTGATTAGTCGACTCATTCGTGATTTCAATCATGAGATGAATCGGGGCTATGATTTATAGAATAATACTATAAATTGGTTAATTAAATGAACAAATGTTGAGTCAATCAGTTCTATTGGCAACTATACACATAGAAGGGAGGATTACCAATTATGAAGAATAAGAATTTTACAGAATATGATCGGGCGATATTGCAATCCTATGACTCCATCGTGGAAGGCTTGGCCGATTATTTGGGAGATGCCAGCGAGATTGTGCTGCATAGCTTGGAAGACTATCAAAATACTGTTATCAAAATCGCGAACGGGCATCATACGGGCAGAGAATTAGGAGCCCCGATTACGAATATGGCTTTGCAGATGTTGAGTGAGGCTAAGTACTCTAACGCAAAGCAAGCGATCAGTTATTTTACCAAAAGCAAGGACAACCACTCAATGAAATCAAGCATGATAGCCATTCGTGGTGAAGCTGGCAAAATTATTGGTTTTATGTGCATTAACATAAACTTGGATGAATCGTTTTCTGGATTTCTTCAGACTTTTTTACCGCAAGCGGGTTTTGAAACAAAAGCACAGGAGGAAAATTTTTCATTATCCATTGAGGATATGATTCTTGAAATGATAGAGCTGACGATTGAAGCGGTGGATGCTTCTCCTGACATATCGTATGCAAATCGAAATAAGCACATTATCGGTCTTTTGTATGATCGGGGAGTGTTTAATATGAGAAATGCGGCTACAATCGTGGCAAATATGTTGAAAATTACGAAACATACCGTTTATTTGCATTTGCGTAATCATACTCCCAGAAACGAGAAGGAAACCTGTACAACCAGTAAACAAGGCTCATTTAATTGACCAAACTTTTTATAAAAAGGAATGTTCATTCAAAAAGAAAAGAATCCATTTTGATTAATCTCTTGTCAAAATGGATTCTTTTTTATTTACTCTATAACCTAGATTTACATATTTTTTACCACACTTTTGAAAAAATGAGGTTCAACGGCTTGATAATTTATTTAAAATGATTTATATTCATATCAATTGATATGTTTATCTATCAAAAATGAATAAAAGCTAACGGATGGTAAAAAACAATTGGACAGAAGCGAGGTAAATAATATGACTTTTGAAGAAAAATTACAAGCATATGCAGAACTTTTGGTAAAAGTCGGTGTCAATATTCAACCAGGGCAATACTTATTAGTCAATACATCTGTGGATGCATTGGATTTCGCCCGTTTAGTTGTGAAAGAGGCTTATAAGGCTGGTGCAGGACGTGTTCATGTTAACTTATCAGATGATGAAATGGATCGTGCTTACTTTGAGCATGCCTCAGATGAAGAATTTAATCGTTTCCCAGAATGGATAGTCAAAATGAATGATGAGCTGATCGAACGTAAAGGAGCACTATTAATGATAGATGCTGCAGACCCTGATAAATTTACAGGTATTTCAGCCGATCGTCTAGCTACCTATCAAAAGGTATCAGGAGCTGCTCTGAGAAACAATCGCAACACCGTAATGAAGGATTTAATAGCTTGGTCGTTGGTAGCAGTTCCTTCACCAATGTGGGCATCGAAGGTGTTCCCGAACTTAGCTGCTGAAGATCAAGTACCAGCATTATGGGAGGCTATTTTTAAAGCTGTTCGTATTGGTGAAGGCAATGCTGTTGAAAAATGGCGTGAACATGTAACAAATTTAGAATCTCGTGCGGTTCTACTGAACAATAAAAAATATGCGAAGCTTCACTATACAGCGCCAGGTACTGATTTAACAATTGCATTAGCACCACAGCATAAATGGATTACTGGAGGTGGTAAAACGCCAGATGATACTATCTTTATGGCTAATATGCCGACAGAAGAGGTTTATACGTTACCGATGAAACAAGGTGTAAATGGCTATGTAAGCAGTACAAAACCATTAGTTTACCAAGGGAATATTATCGACGGCTTTAAACTGACATTTGAAGAAGGAAAAATTGTTAAAGCTGAAGCACAGATAGGACATGATTTATTACAGGAGCTTATGAATGTGGATGAAGGCTCTTGCTATTTAGGTGAGGTAGCACTTGTACCACATGAATCGCCAATTTCAGCATCGGGGATTTTATATTTTAATACATTGTTTGATGAAAATGCATCGAACCATTTAGCGATTGGTAATGCTTATCCAACTTGCTTAGAGGGAGGAAGAGATTTAGAAAACGATCAGCTTGAAGCGTTAGGTGCAAATATTTCAGTAACACATGAGGACTTTATGATTGGCAGCAGTGAGATGGACATCGACGGTATTCTACCAGATGGAACTGTAGAGCCAATTTTCCGTAAAGGTAGCTGGGCATTTTAAGTTTTTGATTTGAAGTAAGGAGTAGAGTAGATGAAACGATTACTAACCATAATTGGTGCAACTGGCTGATGACCAAATAACCGGAAGTGAATTTTAAAGTAAACCGATAACCTTATGCTAGAAATCAACTTCATTAAAAAAATATTCTGCAAAATGAAGTACAATCGGAGTTCAATAATAGTAGAAAAATTACTGTAACTTCGTCATGAAAAGCTACATTCAACAGTTGGACACTTTGTTTTAAATGATTTATGATAATATCAAATGATATATTTATCTATCAAAAAAATGACGAATTTATACAGAAAAAGGGAGAGATTGACGATGAAGAAAGGCTTGTCAGCGTTGAAGGAAGCGAGATTTAATGCAATTCTTGATTCGGCTACTATATTGCTTGTTGAAAATCCTACTGCTTCGATGAATGAAATTGCGGAATATGCGGGAATTGGCATTGCTACACTTCATCGCTACGTCGAAAGCAGAGAGAAATTGATGCTGCTCTTGGGCCATCGGGCTATACAACTGGTAAGTGATACCGTAAACCAGATTCCACTAGATGAGGAAAGAAGCGAAAACTATATCCCGGAACTCATTGAAGCGTTAATCCCCTTAGGTGACAAAATCTATTTTCTAGGTCATGATGCATCTGTATTTAACAACAAAGAATTAGGTGAAGCCGAAGAGAAGCTGAGGGAACCCTTACGACGCGTTATTGAGTTGTTACAACAAAGAGGTTACTTTCAGCAAACGGTTAGCAGCGAATGGATTTTGAATACGCTTTATGCCCTGCTTTTCCATACATGGGAGCAGGTACATGAAGGTAATGTGCCTAAAAAATCGGCTGCAGAGCTTTTCTTAAATACGTTTTATCATGGTTTCAAAGCTAAAGATGATAATTAACATCAATAATATAGAAAGAAAAAAGGAGTGCTAGGAAATGAATCAAATCTCTATTGTAAAGGCTGATCGTCGATCCATGGTCAGCGCTAAGCTAAATGTAATGGCATTGGAATATATGGCGTTTTCACTTGCAGGATCTGAGAAGAATAACACGGTCGAAGGGACATTTCGTACGCTATGGCAGCAGGAGAACAATCGTTTTAGTCATCAATACGCTTACGAAGCTCAAATGGACGGGAAAACTTTAGGGATGATTACTTGCTATCCCGTACCTGTTTTAAATCGTCTTGCATGGCCCACATTTAAACAGCTGCTTTCATTCCGAATGCTGGGTCTTGTTGTTTATAATATTCTGAATATCAAAATGTTTTATTCCATGATCACCATGAAGGAGGGAGAAGATGACGAGTTTCACATCGGAACAATCGCCTTATTGCCCGAGAGCCGGGGATTAGGGATGGGTACCAGGCTGCTTGAGTTTGCCGAGGAACAGGCTTGCCTGCAAGGCTTTGCCAAATGCTCTCTGACGGTAAAGAAAGAGAACCATCTTGCCATTAAATTGTATCAGAGGATAGGCTACCAGATTTCAGGTGAAATCAATAAACCCAAGTTATCGTTGTACAGAATGGTCAAAAATGTAGAACCTTCAACCATTTATAAAAAAGTGATACCGGATAACCCCTTTTGATTAAAGCATTAGAGTCAAAAACAGATGGCACTACATCTGTATGTTTGTCGATCTCTTTAATCGAGAAATTAATGGATTCAGTGCGGGGCCTAACAAAGATGCTGCACTCGAAATGCGGGCATTTGCTTAGCACAAAGTGTTCTACGTCAGATCCAATTATTCCATACCGATCGTGGTAGTGAATTTAAGAATCAGTTGATCGATGAAACGTTGACTGTATTCCAAATAGGTTTCCTTTTATGGTCATGTCCTCTACATATATCCATACTAAATCGATATATTTGAATAGACTGTAAAGAACTATGTGCTTTGCACTGATCGCTCAAGGAGGAATCGTATGGATGACTCATGTGTACTCGGCCCTTTAGATCCAAAGGAAAGACGACATAAAGCGTATCAAATTCGAAAACAAGCAGCTAAAGAAGAAAAGTCGCGCAAAATCCTACCTCAGCCTTGCAATCACGATGAAAGAAAGTATCCGAACAAAATCGGAAATTTCTCGAAGGGACTGCCGCATAACGGTCTTGGAGAAGTTGATCAGCATGCCTACGGGGCATATCTCAAAGCATTGAAGAGCGGCAAGCCAAGTAAATTCGAGGAAATTCCACTCGGTGGAACGCTCAAGTTCGTTAATCCGCAAGGCGCTTACGTGTATGATCTTGCTGGTCCCGACGGACATTCCTTAACGATTCCAGCCCCGCCTTCGATAAACAGTGCAGCCGCCGCCAGCGATATGGTAGAACTATACTGGGAATCGTTGTTACGGGATGTTCCGTTCAACAGCTACGATAGAGATCCATTAGCAGCTGAAGCAGCGGGGAGCCTTTCGAATCTGAAGGATTTTTACGGGCCCAAAATAAATGGACAAGTAACACCGCAAACTTTATTTCGCGGCGTTACGCAAGGAGATCTGGTAGGGCCGTATATCTCACAATTTTTATACAAAGATATTCCATTTGGCGCCACTTCTATTATTCAAAAATACAAAATCCCTTTGGCGGGTCAACATTTCTTAACGGATTATCAAACATGGTTGAGCATTCAAAATGGTGCTGCTCCGTCTGCTTCCATTGTCTACGATCCTGAACCTCGTTTTTTAAGAAACGGAAGAGATCTGAGTGAATGGGTGCATAAAGATTTTTCTTATCAAGGTGTGTTAATGGCCTGTTTATATTTGTTGAGCTTGGGATCTTCTGCACTTGATCCGGCCAATCCGTATTTCCATTCGCGCGCCCAAACTGGATTTGTTACCTTTGGTTCTCCGTATATTTTGGATTTGGTCGCACGGGCCGCGAATTTCTCGATGGAGTCTGCCTGGTATCAGAAGTTTCTTGTGCATCGGAGACTGCGGCCGGAAGAGTTTGGCGGTCTCGTTCAACAGAAAATAACGAACAATGCAAATTATCCGATTAATGAGCAACTCGTGAATTCTCCTGCAGTTGATCTAACCTTCAATAAATACGGAACCTACTTGCTGCCGCAGGCTTATCCGGAAGGCTGCCCGGCACATCCGTCCTATCCGGCAGGTCATGCCGTAATTGCCGGCGCAGGCGTTACGATGTTAAAGGCGTTCTTCAACGAAGATTTTGTTCTCCCGAACCCAGTTACAGTGAGCAAAGACGGTCTGTCCCTTGAGCCCTTTAACGGAGCGCCGCTCACAATAGGCGGTGAATTGAATAAGCTTGCCAATAACTTGGCCATCGCTCGGGCATTTGCAGGTATTCATTATCGTTCTGATTGTTTCCATGGCATGAATTTGGGCGAGGCTGCCGCCATTGGTTTGCTTCGCAACTACCGGCATACGTTTAACGAGCCATTCTGCGGATTCAAGCTTACGAAATTCGACGGCACAACTATAATTGTGAAATGATTGCCCGAGTATAAAGAGCCTCTAACTTTCCTTTCCTCGAGAAGTAGTACAAGGTGTTTATGAAAATATAGGTTGTTATAAAACAGTGACAGCATGGACGAGAAAATAATGTCCTAGACTGTCACTGTTTATATCACTATTAATCCCATTTGAAGAAGCGCAGAGACATACTCCTACATATTACTGTAAGTACAATCATCACAACCACGGGAGTGATAACACGATCCATTGGCAGGCTAAGTGAAGCGGTTTTTAACATCATAATGCCCTGTGTTAGCGGTAATATATCGGCCACTTTTTGAAGAGCCGCAGGCATAACTTAATAAGGCAAGGTAGGTCAACAGAATGGTTAACCCTTTTGCTTTTGCCTGCACCGTTTGCGCCCAGTAAGCCAAAACCTTCACCACGACAAATCGATAGATTTAGATGATCAACTGCTTTGACATTGGCGTAAGACTTGCTCAAGTTTTCTACCTTGATTGTTGTTTCCACGTGATCAGCTCCCTCCTTAATGCTCTCTTTGCATAAATAAAATAACACCAGAGCAAAGTCTGGTGTTAAAGTGTAGGGTTTGTTGTAAATTTCGTTTTCATTTCTCCAAGGCGAGTGAGCATCATTCGAGCGTTGTTCTCGGCGTATTGCAGGGATGTAAGCCAAAATTGATCATGCTTCTTCTACATTTGTGTGTAACCGTTTCAAGCTGGTATCAAACTCTTTCTCGATAGCTTCGTCCCGTTGATAGGTAAACAGACTTATGGCAATAATGACGATAAGGTTGACGATAAATCCGGGAATGATTTCGTATATATCTCTAGTGATTTGCAAGTCAATATTTTTCCAAATAATCACTGTTGTAGCGCCCGCTAACATTCCGACAATGGCACCCCAATTGGTCATTTTCCTCCAGTACAGGCTTAACAGGATAACGGGGCCAAAGGAAGCGCCAAAACCGGCCCAGGCGTAAGCGACAAGACTTAAAATGGTTTTGTTTTCACCGCCCAGCGCAACCAGGCAGGCAATGACTGAAATCGTTAGAACAGCCATTCGTCCAAAGAACACAAGTTCTTTATCAGAGGCATTTTTACGCAGAATCAGCTTATATAAATCTTCTGTCAATGCACTTGAGGTTACAATGAGCTGAGAAGAAACCGTGCTCATTATTGCAGCCAATACGGCAGCAAGGACAAGTCCGGCAATAAACGGATGGAATAAAATTTGTCCAAGTTGAATGAAGACAGCTTCTGGATTAGACAATGTATAATTTGTTTGTGCAAAAAAAGCAAGACCTACTAATGCTGTTAATGAAGCGCCAAGTAATGTGGCAACCATCCAGCCCATACCAATACGTCGCGCAGTTTTGGTCTCTTGTACAGAGCGGATGGCCATAAATCGGACGATAATATGCGGTTGGCCAACATAGCCAAGTCCCCAGGCAGCTGCAGAGATGATGCCGAGCACAGTAGTTCCGTTAAATAAATCTAGGAGGGACGGATCTATGGCTCTGATTGTATCAACGGTGTTGGCAAACCCACCCGTCTCGCTCATTGCTAATACCGGTACAAGGATAAGAGCAAGCAGCATGATAAGTCCTTGGACAAAGTCCGTCCAACTGACAGCAAGAAAGCCCCCAAACAATGTATAGGCAACAACCACTCCGGATACGAGGAGCAGCCCCGCTATGTAAGGAAGAGAGAATGAGTTTTCAAAAAAGACGGCTCCTGCCACCATACCTGAGGAAATATAGAACGTAAAGAAAATGAGGATAACAATGGAGGAAACAATCCGCAGAAGTTTGGTGCTATCCTTAAATCGATTTTCCAAAAATGACGGAATGGTAATGGAGTTCCCGGAAACTTCCGTGTATGTGCGCAAACGTGGAGCAATAAACAGCCAGTTCAGATAGGCGCCAACCGATAAGCCAATGGCAATCCAGATATTTGACAGTCCTGTCAGGTAAATTCCTCCCGGAAGCCCCATTAACAGCCATCCGCTCATATCGGCAGCGCCAGCACTTAAAGCGGTTACAGCAGGCCCTAAGGAACGTCCCCCTAACATATAGTCCGTCAAGTTTGTCGTTTTTCGGAAAGCATACCACCCTATACTCAGCATAGTTGCCATATATATCACGATGGCAATAATTCTTGAAATATCTTCTAACACTGTTCCACCTCGTTTAAAAGATGATATTATTCAATATATTACCATTATTACGACATATTGACTTGAATTTTAAAAGTGAGTTGAACGCTACTAAGTGGGATGTTCGTACATCGTTATCTGGGAGCATCAGAGAACTTCAACTTGCCAATAGACGGAGAGGGGTCAGCCTGAAGTGCCAAAAACCCGCATAAATTGCGGGTTTTTGAACCGTTATTGTTGGGAGATGAAAGGCGTTATCCAGTAAATTCCTGAACCCATGTGTTGTTATAAAAAGCAATACCGATATGGGTATAGTTATTATTCAGTATATTTGCTCTGTGGCCTGGGCTATTCATCCAATCCTTCATAACCTGGGTAGGGGTAGTTTGCCCTTTTGCGATGTTTTCTCCAGCAGTGTTGAATGTAATCCCGAATTCCTTCAACATATCGAAGGGGGATCCATGTGTGGGAGAATTATGATCAAAGTAATTGTTGTTGTACATGTCCTGTGCCTTGACCATAGCCACATTTGACAATTCTACACTCCTACTTAAGGAACCTAATCCTGTTTTGGACCTTTCTTGATTTACTAGATCCAGAACCTGCTGCTCGAATTCGGATAAATGATTATCCATAGTACCTTCCTGTACTGATCCTGTTGAACCTGTTGGCTCCTTATTTTCAGGATTCCCTGTAGGTACCTGGTTTGCTGGATTTCCATCCGGTGTTCGAATCAGATCCAACAAATCCAATGGAATTCCATTTTGTGCTTCTTTTGTTGTCATGGAAGATCGCTCTTTCCATGACGTAGCTGTTGATGATGCCTGTGTGAGGACAGAGTTTGGCGCACTAGTATGATCATGAGTTGAAGTTCGTGTTTGCTTAGGAGTCACTTGCTTTTGCATCATATTGTTATGGGACGAACAACCTGCCACCAATAATAATACTGCTAATACAAAAAACTTTGCCATTTGCCAACCTCCTAGATCCGTTAATTAATGAAGTTACCGGATTTAGGTTTTCCTGCAAGCCTTTTACTTATTCCTCAGTACGGTTTTGGAATAAGACCAAGTTCCTCATAAAGGCGCACAGTATTAGGATGGATTCCAAAGCTACGCGCGATTTCTGCTGTTCTGTACGTATTCATGAATCCTATCACCTCATCTCTGCACGATAATATCATCACTTAAAAGTCTGGTGTGCAGAAAGAATGTAATCACGATCACGGCCAGCACTAAATAGGTGGGGGAAGCTTTTACCTGGAAGGTAGTTTAAAACCTTGATTTTCTTCTGACTGGTACGTGCCGTTATCGAATCTATTAATATAGCATATTATGTAAAGCAACGTGAAATCTACAAATGTTGCGAAAAGGGGATGGATATAAATGGCTTCATTTGAAATTGGGGCGAGATGTCTTTTCAATTTTCGAAACGAACGCTTTTTCCTATTAGTTGAAGATGAAATTAAAGTTCCAGATAAAGGTGTGGAGATTGATCCGGTTAATATCTATGAAATTGACCAGCAAACTTTCAATTTTATCGGTGCTGAAGGAGATACGAACGAGTGTGTACCAGTTGCGACACTCCCAATTGTACCACCTGGATTTAAATTAGAACGAAAATGTATTTTTACAGTAGATAACGCATACTGGGTAATCTATGATTTAGAAGATGGAACTGACAACAATGTTATATTAATCATCGATGCAGCTTTATTTAACTCATTGAAAAATGCTGGTGTTCGTGAATGTGTTCCTCAAAATTTCATTAGTTAAATGGATCAGACCTCAAGTAGAATACTTTTTGAAAAAAATTACCCCTCGTAGTTTTTTACGGGGGGAATTTTTTATGTATAAGCCTTGATGTTGTAACGTTGAATATGCATCAGGAATATTACTTTGGGCACAGATATCACTGCGGTTACAGCAAAAACGAAACAGCCTTAGCCCGATGGAAGCACGAGCTAAGACTGTTAAAGCATTTTATTTTACTGTCTATTTTACGGGGATCAGCTCAGTCATGGATAAAAACAGGACAGAAATGCCCTTCTTTGTTCCATAAGAAATGGAGCTCCTGAAATTAAGCGTATCGCTCGATCAGCGCTTCATACACACTTTTTGGACGGAGTCCGACTAATTTCTCTACCGGCTCGCCGTTATGAAACATAATGACGGTCGGCATGGACATAACGCGGTATTCAGACGCGATGGCAGGGGAGTCGTCACAGTCTATCTTGACTACGTTTACCCGTTCCCCATATTGATGATCCAACTCGTCAAGAATTGGAAGAAGCGCTTTACATGGCGGGCACCACGTTGCTCCGAATTCAACAAGTGTAACCCCTTGCTCGCGAATAAATTCGCGAAATGATTGTTCATTAACTTCGTATATACTCATCGTTATTCCTCCCGGTTCGTTGTTTGTCTTTCCTTCATAATGAAGCGGATGCGCTCTTGCAGATTGGACTTTATAGATTGAAGAAGATGAATTTGCTCGTCGATTTCCGCAAGCTTTTGCTCATATATCGGGAGCACTTCTTGGCAGAAGGCTTCTTCATTCTTGAGGACGCATTGCAGAAATCCAGCGATTTGCTCCGTTGTAAGTCCAAGGCTTAAATAAAACTGAATGGTGCGAACTTGTTCTTCCGCAAACGTTGAATATTCGCGGTAGCCATTCGTATGCCTAGCGGGAGTAAGCAATCCCTGCTGCTCATAATAACGCAGTGAGCGAAGGCTAACCCCAGTTCGGGCGGAAAGTTCACCGATTCTCATATTCAAATCCCCTTCACGAATGATTCTTCTTCATTATAAACCCTGACATTAGTGTTAAGGTCAACCACTACTTGATGTAATGTATCCAAAATAGTTGTTTTACCAAGCTAATGGCTAACGGGCATGCTAAGCGCCTTTTAAACGAAAAAGGCCAGTATCCTGTACACTAAGGATACCAGCCTCCTATTACTTTTTTACCAATCTCGATGTAGTCGTGTACATACTTGCTTCGTTAGTTTTTCCACGGTGTTTCCGTTTTGTGATCAATCACTTGGTGTAGACTAATTATCTCCGATCCGAGAAAGACTGATTGTATTGCCCTGAACAAATACCTGGAAGAACGGTGATTTTGCTCCCTTCTTGGTATAATTCATCATCAACGTTTTTTGATTCGGATTCTCCATTTGCTCCATAGTAAACTCGTATTCTCGGATGCTGCCATACATGTTATCAATGAGATTATCTACCTTCGCCTTGATTTCCTGATCGGTTAACGTAATGAGCGGCTTCTCCTTAGGCTCCCAATTCTCTTGATTCAGGTGTTCAACCTCGCCTGTAATACCGTTTGTATGAAGGGTAATCTTTTTGCCGGTTCCTCCTTTTTCCTGCAGTACGATGCTTGTTTGGTTCACATTCTCTGTGGCTGCATTAGAGGAGTCTGTCGGCTGCCCCTTTTTGCGGGAGAAATCAGCGTCACCTCGAACGTAGCTTGCATCGATAATCTCGAATGATTTTGTTTCGGGAAATGCTTGATACAGCTTCTCAAGCGTTGCTTTGCCAACCTCATCCAGCTTGACTTGTTCAGCAGTCAATGGTGTTCTAGTAAGCATTTCAATCAAGGGAGAGGACGCAAATGCTGCAGTAGGGATCAAAATTGCGACAGCGACAATACCGCCAATAAATCGTTTTTTCATCGTTTTTTCACTCCTGTTTCGTTGCAAATATTGAGAATAGGATTGTTCGATTCTTTTGGAAATGCCCGGAGGGCACTCCATAGTTTCTGCTTCTTTATGCAGATGCTCACGGATTTTGCGTTCGATAGTCATTGATCATTTCCATCCTTTCCGGGGGAAGACTCCATACGTTTTTTCGAAGCGCCTGCAGGCCGGCATGATATCTGGACTTCACTGTACCGAGCGGAATGTCGAGCAATGTCGCGATTTCCTCGAGCGTATAGTCGTGAAAAAAGCGGAGAATGATCACCGTTCGCTGTTTGTCGGTCAGTTTTTGGATTGCCTGCGATATCATTTGGTTTGTCTCATCCATCAACACAGTAGGTTGATCCCAATGAGACTCTTCCCGGGAGAAGGCACGAATGCGTTCAAAAATACGGAATCTCCGCCAGCCCTTGACCCGAAATCTCTGCACTTGACGGATTACCAAGCCGCGCAGCCAGAAGTGGAAAGGTCTGTTCGTATCATAGTTGTCAAGTGAGGTCCACATTTGCATATAAATCTCATTCATGACATCTTCTCGATCCTGCTGATGATCCACTAGAAAGGAGACTGTCCGGTAGACGTCCTGATAGGTGGCATCATACAGCGTATGGAACGCCTGTTGATTGCCATTTTTCATTTTTGTGAGCAATTGGTACATATATTCACTTTGCATTCAGAGGATCCTCCTGAGTAAGCAGCTTACACACTATATTGTCACTTTGTCGGAAAAAGGTTCGGTTCTCTTTTTATTTTTTCTCAAACGGATGCGTGCAAGAGCAAAAAAACCTCCTATTCCACACATCGTGGACTGGAGGTTTTGTTATGATGGACGAGCTACATTAGGATTCTATTTAAATAAATTAAGCGTTGTAATGATTATCGGCATGGCAAACACGTCGATAAGAAAGGCGCCTACAATGGGAACGATCAGGTACGCTTTGCGGGAAGGCCCGAAGCGTTCCGTTACCGCAGCCATATTGGCCATTGCATTAGGCGTGGCGCCGAGGCCATGTCCTGTAAAACCGGCGACCATCACGGCGGCGTCATAGTCTTTGCCCAGCAACCTGAACAAAACGAAAATCCCGAACAGAACGATAAAGAGGACTTGTACCAGCACGATGGCGAGAATCGGAAGGGCAAGATCCGCCACTTCCCATAACTTGATGCTCATAAGCGCCATGGATAGGAAGATACCAAGTGTAACATCGCTAACCAGATTGATGCTCTTCATGTCGATGGCATTCGGATTAAATCTGTCCACAATGTTGCGGACGATAACGGCCACGAACATGGCTCCGACATATCCAGGAAGGACAAAGCCTGTCGCTGACGTGAACAGTTCTCCCAAATACGTGCCAAGCGCCATACAGAATGTAATGAGCAGCACTTGGATGAAGAAGGAATTTGTCGTTATCGGTTGAACGTATGCTTCTACGCTCGCTGCTGCTTCTTCATTTGTTTCCGTCGGCTTCAGGTTGTATTTCGCTATCAAATATTTTACCGTAGGGCCTCCAACCAGACCGCCTGCGATTAGACCGAAGGTAGCTGACGCGATCCCAATTGACAATGCCGAATGGATTCCCAGATCTTCAATGGTTTGTCCAAATGCGCTTGCCGCTCCATGTCCGCCTTCCATAGACACGGCTCCTGCCATCATCCCAATAAGCGGATGAATGTCGAATAAGGAGGCGAGGGAAACCCCGATTACATTTTGCGCCAAAGCGAGGAATCCGCAGGCAAGCCAGTAAATGACGAGCAATTTGCCACCTAATTTGATGAGTTGAAAGCTTGCTCCCAATCCTACCGTGGTGAAGAACGTGAGCATGAATAGACTTTGGAGCGAAGTATCCAAGGTAATTTCCAATAGACCTGTCGCTTTCAGGATCGTTGCTAGGATAGCAAACAGCAGTCCACCAACAACGGGCGCTGGAATACAAAACTTTTGCAGTACTCCCGATTTTCTGACAAAAAAGGTTCCTAGTACAAGCAGGGCTACAGCCAAAAATATCGTACTCACTTGATTAAGCGCCAGCGTCATCAGTATTCCTCCCCATAAATGTCATGATAGCTTCATTCGTCAAGTATGCTCCCAATTTTATGGTTCTTCCGTTCTCGTCAACAGCCGGGTTCACCTCGCAAATATCAAACGAAAGCGTTTTCTTATGAGCGGCGACTGTGCGAATAAGGGTACGTACGACCATCGGTGTTAATCCGAAAGGAGAGGGAGCGCTGACTCCCGGCGCAAATGCCGCATTGAGAACGTCGGTACATAGGGTGAGCATGACATATTCTTGTTGTTCCATGAACGTGTGTAAGGATGAAATGATGGTATCGATCTGTTCTTCATGCATATCTTCTTCAAGAATGTAGCGGGCACCGAGTTCGTCCGCTTTGTCGAACAGTTCTTGTGTATTCCCGAAACGCTGGATGCCAAGCACCAAGTAGCTGCTGCTCTGATCCTGCTCTAGTATTTGGCGGAACATCGTTCCTGATGATGGCTGAGTGTCGTAGGGGCGTAGGTCGAAATGGGCGTCAATGTTGATAATTCCTAGCGGAGCATCTGGTCCGATATGCTGGCGAACACCTAAATAATGTCCATATAGCGTCTCATGTCCTCCGCCTAAAATAATGGGAGTAGCAGATTTGGCAAAGAGATCAGAGACGGCACAGCCCAATGCTGCCTGGGCATCTTCAAGCTTGTCATTGGAACAAGTCACATTTCCCGCATCGACAAGGCGATGATCTTCCGCTGTTCTCCAGGGGAGGCTTGCGAGAGCTTGCCTGATCGCATTCGGAGCCTTTGCCGCTCCTAATCTCCCTTGATTGCGCCGCACGCCTTCTTCGCATTCAAAGCCGATGATGGCGCAAGTGTTTGGAGAAAAGGTTTCCCATGGTGCATCCAGCTCCATCCGCTCCACAATTTGATGGTAGCGGAAGCTGCTTCTTCTCTCTGCATGATCCGTTCGGCCGACCCATACATCGGCTCCAATCGATTTTCGCAATGACCCCACCCTTTCTCGTATGCTGTTGTTTCATTATATGATGACATTCTTATAATTTTAAATATATAATATAAATATATTAATAGCTTTAAGCTATAAATAGGGAAAGGAAGATCGTTCTGGATATCAAACAACTCCATTATTTTGTGACGGTTGCCGATCAGTTAAGCTATTCCAGAGCCGCGCAAAAACTGCATATATCACAGCCCTCTTTAAGCAATGCTATTAAAAACTTGGAGCATGAGGTCGGATCGCCGTTGTTCGAACGAAGCACGAGAAAAATCGAACTGACGGACGCGGGCAGCGTGTTGTATGAGAAGTCGATTCGGCTGCTCTCCCAAATGAACATTTTGAAAAAAGAGATGGAGGAAGTAAAGCTGACCGGAAGAGGGGAGCTCGTGATTGGCATGATCGAGTCCGTAAGGCAATGGGTGCCCCAAGTGATCCGTGAATATCACAGTCGCTTTCCTTCGATGCATATTAAGCTGTTCGAGGTGCTGAGCAGAAAGGCGGTCGTCGATTCCTTGCGGAAATACCATACCCACCTCGTCATTACGAACCAGTGCATCCATGAAGGCGATATTGAATCGCTCCCTTTGTATAAGGAAAGGTTAGTCCTAGTGCTGCATCGGGAACACGCTTTAGCCCAGAAGGATTCCATTACATTCAAAGAGTTGGAGAAAGAACCCTTCATTATTAGCATGGAAGGTTTCCAGACGAGAGAAGATATTTTGAGAGCCTTTGCGTTCGAGCAATCATCTCCGAACATCAAATTCGAAATCGAACGGTTTGAGACTGCACTGACATTAGTAAGAGAAAACCTTGGGGTTGCTATTATTCCAGAAAATTATTTGGTTGAACCGAAGGATGAATCGATTGTCCGCAAAACGTTGGATTCACCTGCGTTGGAACGTACAGTCTATTTGATGGTTATGAAAAATCGGTATTTGGCCCCTGCAGTTCAGTGCTTCTTGGAAGAGATACAACGCAACTTTGCGCCGAGGCACAAAGCAACGGATGTGATATATCGTATGGGTAAGGGTGAAAAAGAGAAGTTAGAGAGTAGTAATCTTTAAGGTAAGGAGGTTCGTGCCATTTCTTTACTTTGTATCTGTTCGTGAAGTTCATAGATATCATCGTGGTATTTGCAAGCTTCGCAAAAATCATGAGAAAGCTCAATAATAAGATGAAAGAGGTATCAATGAGATGGAACAAATCAAAGCTATAAAAACCGAAATAGGTGAAATTCATGGAAGAGACGCGATCTTTCTGGATGATATTCAATTCAATTATCAAAAGAATGAAGTTAAAGATAAGTGGTTCATTATGTACAGAATCGGATTATGATGAGTTTATTGGATACGAGTTGCTATTCAAGAAAGTTTATTACTTTAATATGGTTGAGTTAGATGTGAGTTTTCAGATGTTTGATGATTCATACAATGAATGTTGTAGTTTTGCGGAAATATATAATACAAAAATACTTAGAGATATAAAAAATGCAAGAAATATGGAGTTAAAGCAATATGTAATATATACATATGACGACGATCGCATGTGAAGAATTCGAATTAAGATTAAAAAATTAAGAGCAGTAGGCGACGTTACACGAAAGGCTAAGAGAACAAATCGAAGCAATCAACTTAAATGGATAAGATCTAGGGTTGAATATTTATGTTCCAAAGCTCGAACCATCGTAACTAGGAGGTAGGCTCTCGGAGCGTAGATAAGATCGTTATATGAAATTTCAATAGTCAATCTTGTCGGTGTGACGCATCCTCCACTCCACGAGACGCTTGATTCTTCTTGGAGTCGTGGTAGAGCTTTTTCTCCCTTCTTGCCTTTCTTTGTTTTATTTTTACGCTTGCGTTGTTTCTTGGGTTTGAGATTTTTGTCCACAGTAGGCCCGAGTCGGTTGAAAAAAGAGTTTAGCAACGTTTCACACATATTTTTACCAATTGAAGATGTAGTAGAAATAAAGAATCCCCCTACAGAAGTAGGAGGATGACAAGCCCTCGCTATTCGACAGCTTCGACCGTGACGATCGGATTGGCCAGCAGATTCGTCTTGATCGATGCATCACCGCTGTCCTCCAGTTGCGCCTCGAAATAATCCTTGAACCGGCTGAAATGCTTCTGCATCCGGTCTGCGGCCCGCACGGAGGCCAGCATTTGAATCCCCTTGAATCCAATCATTACCACCGCGGCAGTGCATAACAATTCAGCGGGTTCAGGACGTCTCGGATCGTCATATACATTAGCCTCTCCCGGCCGAGTCCTGAAAGTCAGGATCCCATTCGTATTTCTCGCGCACAATCCGGTTCACCTCGTCGGCGATGCGATCCCATTTTTCATGCGGGTGCTGTCGAATCATCCGGTGCAGCCGGAGCAAGCGCACCTTCGGCAGTCGATGGGCGTAGCGTCGTACCAATCCGGGATAGGCGAGCACGTAACGCTTCATGCGTACGGCCGCGCCGGCCACGCCCGCCAGGATGTCCTGGCCGTTGTCCAGCCCGAGAATTTCCGGCTCATAATGGATGACAAACTGGAACGTGCGGTCCTTGATCAGATCCCGCTTGATTTTGGCGATCTCGCCGATGTAATCGGCCAATAGCGGATCATATTGCTGTAGCAAGAGCGGTTCCAGTTCCAGCTCCATATCTTTGCGCAGTGCGAAGTAATGAAGCAGTGCCAACTGCTGCAGCCGAATCGTATCGTTGCGGATTAACGGCAGCAGCTGGCGCAGCAGTTCGTAGGTGAGCTGCTTGTCGTCATCCCAATGCGAGAAGGCGTGCTCCCAGTCGCGGTATAGATCCTGAGCCAGCTTCTCCTGCTCGCGCTGCAGCAGCTGGTCCAGCTCGCGGCTGGCTTCGGCGGACCTCGCCTTGCGCTGGACGAACCAGAGCAGGCCGATAAGCAGAATGGACGCTGCGGCGCAGAGCGCCATCTGACCGAATGTGTCGCTAAGCAGGATGCCGATGAGCCCAAGCAGCAGGGCGAAGAGCTGCTTCGTCTGCATTGATCGCCTCACCCGGGCGGCCGCGTACCGTTCGATCGGGCGCAGCGAGGTTTTGCCGCAGACAGGACAGACATCTTCCTCCAGCGCGGTGAAGGCCTGACACGAGCCGCATCGATGCACGAGATGATAGAGATGCTTCGGCTTGCGGTACGGTCTGAAATAGACAGGTATTTTTTTCATGTCGGTCTCCCGCTCTCTCCGTTCACAATAGAGACAAGCCGGGCGTCAATATCCGCCGGCGAAGGCGTCGTCTTCCGCCGAACCCAATAGAGGACGGTCTGGCTGGCGACAAATAGAAACAAAATTGCGATACAACAGTATGCTAACATAGTGAGTTCCTTCCTTTTAACAGCAAACTAGAGTAATAGGATATGCTCCGCAAGCCCATAGTAAACTATCAAGGCTGCGTGTCCTTGTATTCGTATACTGATTAGACAAATTTCGACAATTGTATCCTTCATTCGGATGACTTTGTCCCTATTGCATAGTGTCGAATAAGGTTGAACTTTATAGTTACTGATTATATCATAATGACAGATTGGTGATAGAATCGACAAATATATTGTCATTTCAGACGATATGGTGGCGGGGAAGTCGAGAAAATTCAGAAAATGTTCATCTAATCTTAATAACTATAAGGTATAACAAAATAGTGCCTTCTTCAGTGGCGCATGTGTGCCTGCCATTAACCTATCACTTTATGATAAAGGAGTACAATTATGCTTCGGAGAAAATTAGCTGCTTACATGATGTTATTCACTCTGGCATTCGGCTTGCTGCCCATGCTCGGGAAGGTGCCTGCAGCGCAGGCGGCCGAGGCGGCCTCGAAGATCGATGCCATGCTTGTTATCGATGTGAGTAATTCGATGGATACGAGCGATACAGACAAGATCGGCAACGAAGCGATGAAGATGTTCATCGATATGCTGTCTTCCGCAGGCGACAAAGTCGGCATCGTCGCTTATACCGATAAAATCGAACGCGAGAAAGCGCTGCTGGAAATTCAGTCCCAGGAGGACAAGGAGGATCTGAAGCAGTTCATCGATCAATTGAACCGCGGGGCCTATACCGATATCGCGGTTGGGGTGAAGGAAGGCGTCAAGGTGCTCGAGCAGGGAGCCGACCCGGCCCATGAGCCGATGATCGTGCTGCTGGCTGACGGCAACAACTATTTGAACAAGAACAGCGGCCGCACGCAGGCGAAGTCGGATCTGGAGCTGAGCGCGGCGGTAAAAGAAGCGAAGCAAAAGGGCATCCCGATCTATACGATCGGACTGAACGCCGACGGGCAGTTGAACAAGGAAGCGCTGGCCGAATTGTCGAAGCAGACGAACGGCAAATCGTTCGTCACATCGTCGGCGGACGACCTTCCGCAAATATTGAGCGAAATTTTTGCCAGCCATCAGAAGCTGAAAATCGTTCCGGTCCAGCCGATCACCGGGAACGGGAGCTATCAGGACGTGACGGTGAACGTGCCGAATGCGAACGTCATGGAGGCCAATATTTCGATCCTGTCCTCGAAGCCGGTTGAATTGAAGCTGTACGACCCGTCCGGCAAGGAGGTCGCGATTCCTTCCGATGACGTCCAGCTATCCCGTTCGAATAGCTATTCGCTCCTGAAGCTGATCCAACCGGTCCAGGGCGACTGGAAGCTGAAGGTCAAGGGGGCGGATAAGGACAAGATCGATATTAATCTCGTCTTCAACTATGATCTGGATCTGACGATGGACCCGATTTCGGCCAAAACGTATAAAAAAGGCGATAAAATCAAAATCGGCGCCTACTTGACCAGCAATGGCCGGAAGCTGCAAAATGATGCGCTGTACCAGAACATGAGCGCCGTGCTGAATGTCAAGGATCTCGATACCGGCGATACGGTCGATCTTCCCCTCGCTCAGGCGGGCAACCGCTTCGAAGGGGAATTCGAGGTGAAGGACAAGCATGATTACGAGATCATAGTAAGGGCGGAGGAGAAAAGCTTCTACCGGGAGACGGAGCCGGTCAAGGTGAGCGCCAAGCCCGCGGGCGCCGGATCGTCTGCTCAAGCAGGGGCAGGCGAAGGAGATGCGGCTAAGCCGTTCCCGACGTGGATCGTCTATGCGGCTATCGTCCTCATCGTCCTCGCTCTGACCGCCGGGTTCCTCCTCGCGGCATGGAAGAAGGCGAACCGCGGCTTCGTCGGCCAGATGGTCATCGAGATCCGCGATGAGAATACGGGAGAGAAGACCTATCCGCAATATAAGAAGTTGACCGCCTTCAAAGGCAAATTCACGATTCACCAGCTGCTGCAGTTGGCGCCTGAGTTCAAGGAGACCGAGAAGATGGTGTTTATGCCGGGCAAGAGCGACCGCATCCTGCTCAAGAACGGATCGGCCGGGACAGTTGAGAAATCGGGCCGCGCCGTCGATGCGAGCAGAGGGCTGGAGATGAAGAGCGGCGACCGGATTACAGTGCCGCTGCAACAGGTTGATAAAACGGTCTGGATTGAATATATCGTGTAGAACCGTTCCGCAAGCCCGTTTTTGAACTTGAAATGATAGGGAGGAACATCCATTTATGAAACCAATCGTCAGAGAACATATTCAGCAATTGGACGTATCGCTAGGCGGAGGCATCGTCAGCGACAAGATCCGCGTCGACACGATCGACAATCCGATCCTGATTATCGGCTTGGGAGGGACCGGCATCGACGCCCTGCTGCGCTTGAAGTATCAGATCAATCGCAGATTCAAGCTGCCAGAGGATCCGATCTCGAAGAAGAAGCGCGGGAAGCCGGACAATGTGGAGTTCCTGGCATTCGAGACGAATGAACAGGATCGCAACAAAACATACCGCGGCATCGGACTCGATCCGCTCAATGAATTCGTGCTGCTGTCGAACGCCGAGATAGGCGGGCTGCTGCAGAACCGCAGCATTCTGGAGCCATATATTACCGAGTGGCTCTCCCCTGAGCTGAGCATCACCGACGGAATGAACGGCGCCGCCGGCGTGCGCCAGGCGGGCCGCCTGCTTCTGTTCACCAAGATCAATCAGGTCGTGCAGGCGATTGACAAGAAGATTAAGACGCTGTCCGTCGGCACGAACAAGAAGCTGATGGTGTTTCTGCTGTCCGGCTTGTCCGGCGGGACCGGCAGCGGCTGCTTCTTGGACATCGCCTATATCGTGCGCGGCATTATCGAGCGGGATTATGGCTCGGCGGGCATCGATCGCGTCAATACGCTCGGCTATCTGTTCACTCCGGACGTGAACCTGTCGAACAAGAGCCTAAGCGAGCATACGCGCGAATATATCAAGAAGAACGGCTACGCTGCGCTCAAGGAGCTTGATTACTGGATGAACGTCGATAGCCGCGGCGAGCGCTTCCGGCAGAAGTACGGCAACATTTTGACGGTCAATTCTCCGCTGTCACCGTTCAACCTGTGCCATCTGATCTCGGCGACGAACACGGAAGGGAAGCTGCTGGAGAACGCGTATGACTACTGTATGAACGTGACGGCGGAGAACATCACGAACTTCATGGCGAGCGAGGAGAAGCAGTCAGGCGAGGAATTCGCGATTCACGATTACATCAGCAACATCCGCACGAATATCGCCCAGATGAACCGGGCGTATCCGGCGAATTACGAATACAACATCATCGGGGCTTCGTCGGCCGTCTTGCCGATTGAAGAGATGACGACCTATCTCGGGTACCGCCTGTTCCAGAAGATGGAGAAGATGTTCCAGAAGGCGCCGAGCCAGGAGGAGGTCGAGAAGTTCGCCCGCAAGCTAGGCGTCGATCTCGACACGATGGTGCAGACGTTCGAATCGCGCGTGCCGGAGCCGCTGCCAGGCTTCGAGAACAGCGAGCGCCTGAGCTATAACAATGTCATCAAAATGCAAGTCGTCAATATGGATACGGAGCTGGAGCAGACATTCCTAGCACGGGCGCGCGAGGAATACATCAAGGCGAAGAAGCAGCTTCCCGGCGAGATCGTCGGCAGCTTCACCGATCAGATCCGGCGGATGTTCCTCCATCCGGAGCAGGGGCCGTTCTATGTGTCTCGTCTTATCTACACGGAGAAGGGCTTCTGCTTGTTGAAAATGCTGCTCTCCTACATCGAGACGCTGCGCGAAAATCTGCATCATATTCCGCGCGACATCGAGGCGGCACAAGAGCAGGCGAGCGAGCGTCTCGGCGATGCGAAGAGCGCCTTTATTTCCAAGGACAAGAAGAAAAATATGTACATCGAAGCCAAAATTCAGGAATATTGGCTGCATGCCGATGTGGAGCGCACGGAGCAGATGATCGAATTCTACGAAGATCTGTATCAGTTGTTGAACCATGAGAACAACCGCATTTATAGTGTATTTACTGAAATATTGAACGCGCTCAACTCGATCTTCGAGAAGAACGGCGACATTCTGATCAACGGCGAGGAGCAAGCCGACCATAAGGGGAACCGGACCTATTACTGGAACATCGTCAGCGTACCGGACATCTCGAAAGTGATCAGCAACATTATGGATCAGAAGGAAGTCGACGACCTGATCCGCGACTTCTCGCTGGAACTGCTGAATCACTCGAACCAATGGGTCAAGGAGCAGGAGCTTGATATCGTCAGATCGATTTCGGATTTCCTGTCGGACAAGTTCGGCGATCTGATTACGCAATCCATGGAAGAGTTCCTTGTCATGAAGTTCGGCAACGACGAGTCGATCGATAAGTTCGTCGAGCGCCAGATCGCGAGCAAGCTGGATGACGAGGCGGTTCCGGTGTTCCATTTGAGCAACAGCTCGGGCAATCTGCATTTTCCGCGCTGGGGCTTCGTATCAGTGCCCGTCAAGGCGCCGAGCAT
This sequence comes from Paenibacillus suaedae, assembly GCF_032337355.1. Lineage (NCBI taxonomy): Bacteria > Bacillati > Bacillota > Bacilli > Caryophanales > Paenibacillaceae > Paenibacillus > Paenibacillus suaedae. The sequence goes on along the minus strand of NZ_JAVYAA010000002.1, from coordinate 322,098 downwards.
TCTCAAAGGGATCCGCAACTACCAGAACAATGCGGTCGGCAAGTCGAACTTCACCGTCAAGGAGAGTGAGGTGAAGAACCGCATATTCTGGCTGAATACGCATAACGGGGTGCCGCTCTTCGTCTATACGCCGCTCAAAGTATACGAGGAGAGTTATGAGCGCACGATTCTCGACAAAGAAGGGATCGGCCGCCATCTCGTGCAGACAGACAAGGCGAACTGGACGTATCTTCCTTCCCCAATCCCGGAGCAATCATGGGGAGATACGTACCGGAACGAACGGGTGCAGAAATACAACGCCCGCGTCCGCACCGAGTTCGAGCGGGGCGCGCGGTTCAAGACCGTCATCGAGAAGGGGATGGACGACAATACGAGCAACCGCTATGCCGTCGTCTTCACGAAGCCGTTCAACCTCACGGACATGCTCACAAGCTACGATCTGCAGCTGCAGGCCGCGAAGCCGAATCTCGGGGAAGTGAAGCGCGCATACCTGGATCTGAAGCGGCTGCTCGAAGAGGGCTTGGAGCCGGTTGAGACCAAAGATATTTTCGGCAGCATCAGCGAGGAGCTGGCGAAGGAGAATCTGATCCGTTCGCCGGAGCTGATCGCGCGTCTGCGTGAGGAGCTGGCCAAGTACGAAGCGATCAAGGCGAAGGTGGTGGAGTTCGAGCAATTGCTCGGACAGCATCAGGACGAGGAGAAGCAGCAGGATCAATTCATCGAAGCGATGTACACCGGAACGATCTGCAAAAAAGGCGCGCTCTATGTATATGACCGCGACGAGGAAGAGGAAGCGTGGGAGCCGTTCGTCAATCTAATGAAGAGCCGGGATTATGTCGAGTACGAGGTATACGAGCACTTCCGCGGCCTGGATGAGAAGCATCGCGGCACGCTGCTGCGCAAATCGGCCCGCCGCGCCGCCGAGATGACGGCAACGGAGGATGTCGATCCGCTGCTGGCGAAGCTGGATGAGCTGTACACGGCGTTCCTAGAGGCGCGCGAGCGGCTGGAATACGAGAAAATCGAACTGGCGAACGGCGAGGATACGTACCAGTTCTACAAGCAGTTGACGACCAAGCTGAACGCCATTCGGAGAAAGTTGAAATAAGATGATGACGCAGACCAAAGTGGAAAGGTTCGCAACCGAATATGCGCGCGACGAGGATCGACTCACCGGCCGGGACGATAACCAGAGCAGCATTCATTATCCGACGGTGTTCCTCTTCATCGGGAACAAGGCGGGGGACGCGATTGAGCCGATGATCCAGATTAGCGAGCGGAAATGGGATAACAGTGCCGGCGTCATGTACGTGCACATTGCGTCCCGTGGTCTAGGGGTAGAAGTCTCCGGCGGGGAAGATTCCGCCGCCCGCAGCGCCGCTTCCGCACGGCATGGCGCAGAACCCGGCGGCAGAGTTGCCCGGCTCGTGCTTCCGCTCGGCGGAAGCGGGGATAGCGACAGCCGCAGGACGATACGCCGCGATGTGCACCGTATGTTCTACGCGGAGGAGGGCGGCCTGCTTGAGCTCAACCGCATCTTGCGGAAGGTGAGCAGCGATATCGCGGAGTACGGCCGCCTCTATGCTTCGTTCGATCGGATTCATCTGGCGGTCATTACGCGGGCCGATGATCCGCTCACTGTGCTGGTGCCGGAAATTACGCTGCTGGCGGAAGCTATTTTTCAGCAATCGTTCAAGTCGGTGCAGACGGATCTGTACGCGCTCATCAGCGAGCGGGAACAAGCCGAATCCTTCGGCTATGCCAGCTCGGCGGGAGTCGCGTTCCTGCGTGAGCTCGATTATATGCAGAGTCCGGACTACTCGTTCTCGGCCCCGCTGCATGTGACGGAAGACAGGATTGCGATCGAGGTGACGCATCCCGCTTCGCCGTTATTCGATCTCGTCTATGTGCTGACGGACAAAAATGAACGCGGCATGTCATCCTTCGACGAAGAAGACAATTACGAGATCATTTGCCATATGAACCTGTTGAAAAACCGGAAGCGGATCGACTCGGCTGGGGCGCATGGAATGGATAGCTACAACAACACCTCCCTGCGCAACAATCTGATGACCGAATCCGGCCGGATCGGGTTCGTCTCGGCGGGCTTCTCGAAGGTGAAGCGCCCGAATCATTCGATAGCGCTCGCTGTGCTGTACCATTTCTTCCGGGAGCTGACCGAGCGGATGAAGGGCGGGCCCGAGCGAACGGCCGCGGAGAAGCTTGCCTGGTTCGGACTGAACACGGAAGCGATAGAAGCCCAGGTCGATCAGACGGTCCCGGCCGCGGAGCGGCTCGGCGACATGAACGGCTTGATGACGCATGGCATCAGCTTCAGCCAGCTGAAGCGCATGACGCTGCGCGAAGCAGAGGCAGCGCTGTTCGGCAGCGGCTGCACCGCTTTTTTCCGGGAGAACTATGAACGGGCCGCCGAGAGCGCGATCCGGCAGCTTCCGGACGACGAGTTGCATGATGCGATCCGGCAGCGGTTGGCCGCCCAGACGGATACCTGCTTCTATCATGTGTACGCCTGGACGAACGAGGCCGAGGAAGCGGGCAGCGTCTGGCCGCTTCTGCACGGCCGCATCCGCGAGGCGGCAAGAGCGCTGGAAGCGGCGCGGGCGGAGCTGGAGCAGAAGTATAGCGAGAAGGTGGAGGCGCAATCGTTCCAACGGCTGCCGTTGATGGATAAGCACAATGTACGCAGCTTCATCCGCGCCTTCTTCGACACCGTGTACTGCCAGAAGCTGGAGGTGCTGCGGCTGGAGACGGAGCTGCGGCTGTATCGGAAATATGAAGCGGAGCTGGAACGGCTGCACGCGATCTGCAAGCAGTACGTGCAGCAGATGGAGTCGCTGGAACGGACGCTCCGGGAAGCGGCGCTCGCCAGCATCCGTCGGGCTGATGATTATATCGGCCAAAATATTATGGAGTATTATGAACGTGTGACGGCGGATGTCATGCGGGACATCGAGGCGAAGCGGGGGCCGGGGGCCTTCGGCGAAGAGCGGTATATGGGCAGCGTCACCCGCCTGCTGGAGCAGGGGATAGAAGCCTTGGCCGCGCGACTGTGCGAGGTATGCCGGGATCATATGTTGACCGCGGCTCCGTTCCGGCAGACGTTCGAGGAAGAACTGCTGCGGCGGGCGAACGTGACGATCGACTACAGCAACCAGGAGGTGCTGTCGCGGGACGAACTGTTCAAGAAGCTGAATCGGACGCTGGAGGAGTATGCTGGCATTCATATCCGCTTGCTCGATTATACGCATAAGCACCGCTACGAGGAGAAATATTTTTTCGGCGACGCGACGAGCGAATTTATGCGGTATGCGTTGAACGAGGAGGAGACGTCCCGTATCTACAAGCTCGGCTGCGTGCACGAGAAGCGAAGCAGCGGGGTAGAGAAGCTGAACATGATGGGCGGCTTCCGCGTCGAGGACCTGATGTATTACCGGAATGGCAAAATGTACTACGAGAGCTACGTGCAGAACGGGTACCGATTCCATGGTATCGATCCTGAACTGCTGCCGCCTATCCGATAATCCGGGTATGCCAGGCGAGTGTCCGCCGGGTTTCCGTACGGACTGCTGCCGTTCTCGGGGGAAGCGGAACGCCAGCGCATTGATCCGAAGGGCAGAAGCTGCATCCGGGGCAGCGGACCTGGAATGGAGTCATGACGATTACCTGAGCGTATATGTAAATACCGGCCTTTATGAACACGTATTTTTTGTGAGATTATGTGAGAGGATGCTATATTTATGCAGCGAAAAGTGAATTGGCTCATGGTGCTGTTCAGCCTGATTGGAGGCACGGTCGGCTGGGCCGCCGGGGAGTGGCTGCTGTGTCGTCTGGTTGGCCACTGGCCGGATGTCGTGGTGAGCGGGCTCTACTTCGGGATCATCGCCCTATTCATCGGCCTGGCCTGTCTGACGGCCGAGATGATCTCGCCCCAGCTGAATGGCCAATCGTGGCGGCAGCGGTATGCGGGCACATCGTGGCTGGTGCTCGTGCCCGCGACGCTCGTCCTGCTGTTCATCGCGGGGCTGACGCTCGAAGCGGCCTACCAGATTGAAGCCGGCGGCGTGAAGTCGATCGAAAATATCGTGCTTGTGATCGACAATTCGGGCAGCATGGAGCAGACGGATCCGAACCAGGATCGCTATAAAGCGGCCAAGCGAATGATCGAAGAGATGGATCGGGACAAGCGGGTAGCTGTGTTTGTATTTAACGACAGCGTGACCCTGCTTCAGCCTTTCGTGCAAGTGAAGGATCAGGCTGTCAAGGATGAGCTGTTCGCTAAGATGGATGGGCTCCAGCCGACGCAGGGCCGTACGGATATCGGCCTGTCTCTATCCGAAGCGATGAAACATATTAAGGACAATCCGGCTGATTCGGGCGGCACGATGGCCGTCCTGCTGTCGGACGGCTTCAGCGAAGTGAATACGAACGAAGTGCTCGCTGATTATAAGGCGAAGCATATTGCCGTTCACACGATCGGCCTCAGTCTGGTGGACGCGGAAGGCTCGGGCCTACTACGCCAGATCGCGGACGAGACCGGCGGCCAGTATTACGATGTGTCCAAAGCGGACGATCTGTCGTTCGTTTTCGAGCAGATCTACAGCAGCATCGGCGATCGGACGTTGGTGACGGAGCGTTCCGGGCCGCTTCGGGACAGCGGCTATTATAAGGCGCTGCATGTCATTGCCCTCGCGCTGATTGGCACTGCGCTTGGCTTGTCGCTCGGCCTCGTGTTCGACAACCGCTATCTCGCCAAGAGCTTCGCTATCGGCGGGGCTGTGGCGGGGCTGCTTGCTGGTCTATTGCTGGAGGCCGGCTTGACCGGACGACCGCTTGCGGACGGAGCCGTGCGCCTCGGCGCCGATCTAGTGCTGGCGGGCGTCATTGCGATGTTCACGCTGGCCGTGCCTGTGCAGGAGAGCCAGCGGCAGCAGGAAAGCCGCCCGCGAAGAGGAGCGGCAGGGAATGAAGGCAGCAGCCTGTCCGGACGGCAGCCCGATCAGAACAGCCGTGGATTCTAGTGTGGAGGGGGCTATGATAGATGTATTATTCGGAAGCGGGTTCGGAGACGCCGATCATCCGCAGACTGGCACATAGTATTGACGAAGATCGATGTACGCTGCGATGGCTGTGGCCTGATACGATTCAGGCCGTCTACGTGCACAAGGCGGCGGATCGCCTGGCGGCCGAGCGTCCGCCGGTCGCGGAGCTGAAGCTATATACGAGAGACGAGTACAAAGCCAACAACGGGTACCATGACCGGATTGATGGGATCGGGCGGCTCGTCTATACCATCTACGCTTGTCTACTGCAGGAGGATGGACAGCAGCAGCTCGTCATCCAGCAGGATGGCGGGAACCGGATCGCACTGAGCACCGGCCGGGCGAGAATCTGTTATTCGATCCGCTATAAAGGCGGCTGGTTCAAAACATTCAAGACGGCGCAAATCCAGGTGGCGGCAGAGGTGCCGCTCCCTGCGGATGTGCTGTGCTATGTGAAGAAGCACGGCGGCTATCCCGCCAGTAAAGACGACGGTACGGTCTACCCGTTCGTCGAGCCGTTCGCCCCGGGCCGGAACATGCTGCCGGAGATTGAGATCGGGAAGGACGATTATATTCGGCTCTTCTTCACCGACGGCCGCCAATACGGCCAGCTGTACGAGCTGATACCGGAATGAGGAGGAGAAGACATTGGGGATTTTTGATTTTCTGAAGCGCAAGCCGCAGCCGGCGTCACGGCCGCTGTTCTATGATATCGTATGCCCGTACTGCTTCAGCAAGTTCTCGCCGGCGGAGGTCGTGTTCCGCGCGGCGCATCACCGCGAGGATGACGAGAATTATGCGCTGCAGGAGGATGAGAAGCTGAACAAATACCGGGACCGCTTCGGCCTGGACACGGTCTATGATATGGAGGCGGTCATCGAGCCGCGCGATGTTCCCGAGGAGCATCATCTGTATTCCGACCATGTGCTTATCGGGCTGAATGACCGCTATGGCGTCGTCACGCGCAGAAGGCTGTGCCCGCACTGCCATAATGAGCTGCCCGTAACGGCAGGGAAGGTGCCGAGCAATATCATTTCCATTATCGGAGCTTCCCAGGTCGGCAAATCGGTCTACATGACCTCGCTGATTCATACGCTCCAGCATGTGACGGCCGATCATTTCGATGCCGCCTGCATGCCGCTCAATGCGGAGATAAGCCGCAAGTTCCGCACGTTGTACGAGGAGCCTCTGTTCGAACGCGGCGATCTGCTCGCGTCGACGCAGAAGGAGAAGATGCAGGAGCCGTTCATCTTTCAATTCGTCTTCAAGGATGAGACGAAGCCGCCGCTCACACTGGTGTTTTTTGATGTCGCGGGGGAAGGGATGGTTGATCAGGATTATCTCGGCCTGCATGGCCAGCATATTAAAAATTCGACCGGCATTCTGTTCATGATCGATCCGCTGCAAATTCGGTCGATTCGTGAAAAAATCCGTATGCAATACGGCGGAGCCTCGGACGATTGGGTACCGCAATATGACGAGCCGCGCGATGTCGTGCTGACGCTGTTCGGCGACTTCATCGCTTACCAGGACAAGAATAAGACCAACATTCCGACGGCGGTCGTACTGACGAAGAGCGACATGCTGCATGCGTTGAAGGATGAGGATGGAGACTATATTAAGTCGAATAGCAATATTTTCCACAATATGGTTCATCGCAAATATCTCGATCTGACGGAATTCCATAATATCGACGGCGAGATCCGGCGCTTCATCGAGAAGGTGGACCGTCCATTCAAAGGAACGATGGATGTCTATTTCTCCAATACGGCCTACTTCGCCGTGTCGGCATTGGGCAGCAACCCGGTCAATCAGAAGCTGCAGGGGGTTGTCAGTCCAATCCGGGTAGATGAGCCGTTCATCTGGCTGCTGCATCAATTGGATTATATCGAGGGGAGAGAGCAGCATTGACATCGAACAGATCCTCTCGCATCCAGCAGCAAATGTACACGCGGGAGCGGCGCGGTATTTTCCGCTTCAACGAAGGCTTCGACACGATCGCGGTCTCCGGCGGGCTTGATACAGGATTCATCAAAAAAGTACTGCATCCGTTCTGTGTCTATGACGCACCGGCGGAGCTGGCCGCGCGCGGTGAGAAGGACGAAGCGCGCTATCCGCAAGCACTGCACCTGTTCCACGCTGAGATGGGGCAGCTCGTCCTAGGCCGCAGCATCTATCAGGCGGCGGATTTCACGGGCTTGCGCAGCGCCTTCTTCACCCATAACTATATTATGCCCGCCGATCAGGTGGCTGAAGCGGTGAAGGACTACCCCTCGCTGCTGAACGCGGACTTCGGCGGCAGCTATGATATCGAGCAGGGTACAGAGCTGCCTGAGTTGGAGAGGATTCCTGCCGCGGCGGAAGCGCGCCGTTCGGCTTCGCCGACCTCCCTGCTCGCGAGCCTCGGCATCGATGAGAAGATGTTCAAGAAGCTGTTGTTCGCCGTCATCTCGTCCGTTGTCACAAGACGCAAAGTGTTCGTGGCGCTCGACGTCGCGGTGGAGGAATTGTCGGAGACTGCCTTGCAGCTGGTCGGCGTGCTGTACGGCAGTCTGCCGTATGCGTACCGCCGTGCGTTCGGCTTCCTGACGTTCTCGAAGGAGCCGCAGAGCCGGAAGGGCATTCATCTGACGTTCGTCGAGCAAGGGAGCTTGCGCCCGAATGATCGCAGCATCGACAAGGATTATACCTTCGATCTCGCGTCCAAGCGGGTGACGAATGTCGATATCGATCTGGGGAAGCAGCCCTACTTGAGCTTCGCCTGGAGCAATCTGGATCAGCCCGGGCGGGCGGAAGCCTTCTATGTCTTCCACGAGCAGATGCTGGAGGGTATGGACTCGCAGCGGCATACCGCGATCGCGAGCTGCCACGAGCTGGCTGTCTTGTACCAGATCGAGGAAGGCAGTGATTCTATGTATATGCAGAATCGGGTTGGCGCGCTGCGTTCGATGCTCGATTACTTGGCGCCGGAAGGGGCTGTTCAGTCGAAGCGGCGGCTGGCGGAGCTGTTCCGCGGAGGCTTCCAGCGCGAGTATGAGCTCGTCAAGCAGGGCGAGATGCCCGATCCGGCTATCGTGAAATGCTTCATGGAATTCGAAGCGCTTGCCGGGGCGGCGCTGGGCAGCGATCTGCTCGGGTACTTGATCCGGAGCTTATATGAAGCCAATCAGGCGAAGAGCCGTGAGCGAACGGAAGCCTATTATGCGCTCATCGAGGGCAGCGACAGCGTCAGCAAGCCTTTCTTCGACACGTTGCTGCGGGGCGGCAAGACGGTGGAGCTTTTCTTCCCGTATATGCGGCAGAAATTCCAGGAGATCGTCCGGGCCGAGGAGCTTGTGAAGCTGGCTCACCATTGGTCCAGCCAGCATCCGGTACTGCTGTGCAAGGCTGAGTTCACCGAGCTGGCTGCCGGGCAGCTCGCCGAGAAGCTGCGGCATGATGCGGAGCCGGTGTCCGCCGTGAACGCGGTGCTGGATACGGTAGACCGCCTGCTCGCGGAGAAGGGGCGGATTGCCGACGAAGATATGCTGCTCTTGATGGAGCAGTTGTCTTATGCGGCGAATGTGTTCCTGCTGAAGGAGCTGAATCTGGAGGAGACGCGCCAGGAAGCGTTCCTTCAGATCGGTTTCCTAGCGCACCCGGGCGAGGTGAGGGAATGGGTCGCCCGTTATTCGCCTCAGGTGCAATCCACGGCGAATGTCATGCTGGCTGCATATCGCTGGTTCCGCGACGCCGAGCCGGATGAATCGATCTTCGGCGGCTTATCGCCTGCCGAGCTGGATCGGTTGCAGCAACTTGGACGACGCTGGTTGCAGAAGGATCTGGAGCCGTCCCGCTTCCGGCGTCTAGTGCTGGCGTTCTACCGGGATGCCGACACAGGCTTGATCGAATACGGAGCGCTGCTCCATTATTTGCACCTGCATGCGCCGAACCGGGAGACCGTCTATCTGTTCATGAACTGGTCCGAGAAGCAGCGCTTGTTCTCGCGAGAAAGGAAGCTCGAGCCGGGATATGTCGCGGCGGTGGTCGCTTATTTCAAAAAATACGACCAAGACGCGTTCAAAAACCGGACGAACCGTAAGCTCTATTTCGAGCAGGCGGGCGCGCCGCTTCAGGCTGCATACGTCAAGGCCCGCAGTGAGTTATCGCCGCCCATCGTCAGATGGCTGCGGCGCAACCGGAAAGCGATGGTGTGGTTCGCGACCGCGATCCTGGTCATCGGCGGCATCGGCGGCGGATTGGCGGCTTCCGGCGTCTTCGACAGCGGCAAGCCCGCAGTGGCGGATATCACTGCGTCCAATCCTGCGCCGTCTCCGCAAGAGCGGGCAAATAAGATCGAACCGCAAGTCTACGCGAGGCAAGTCGAAGATTTCGTGGACGGCGAATGGAAGCCGACGACAGAGCTTATATTCGAGTTCGGAACGGAGGCGGAATGCTCCGCTTTTCAGGCGGGCACGATTACATTGAAGCTGGAGGGTGGCACCGAGCAGACGTATAAGGATCGTCCTGTGCAGCATCCCTGTTCTTCGGGGGCCGCTTCTTCTTCCACAAGCGGCGGGCAGCAGGATCAGAATGGCGGCGGGAGCGGACAACCAGCCGGAGGAGCAGATGGTAGCACTGGCGGGACTTCGGCCGAGCCGACCCAGCAGCGATCCTATCAAGCGATTGTTTCTTTGGGTAAAATGATAGATATCGGAAAAATAAGCGGAGTACTTGTGAATCAGAAAATAGTTGAGTATATTGAGAAATAGAGGCTGACAGTCAGCCTCTATTTTTTTGTCATCCTGTACCGAATGACAGAGAAGACTGTGAGCCATGCGCTCGCTGCCGGTACGCTTGAACCGCGAACGCGAATGGATTCGATGGGAACGGTGCCATCGCTCGTGCTGACGATTGGATTGTGGGGAGTCCGCTATGTGGCGGCGGGTGCAGAGAAAGATAGATTCGAATAAACATTGAATGCTAGGTTACTAGGGGGATGTCGGATATACAATGTCTAGTTTGGAAAACGGCCTAAATCATTTTGTCGCGTTTGGCTTGACATCCGTCTTTTTACGTGCTACGACATACAATTCATGTCCGCGCATGTCTGCTTGGAGATGGGGAATAAGAGCCATCTTCTGTGGTATAGAAATTTCTTTGTATCGGTCCGATTTCTGTAGACTTAGATTGATATCCATATGAATTCGGTGCGGAGCTTGGCGAGAAAAGATAGTAATTGGTTCAAATGAAGCCTGTTCCAGCAATAAAGGTAAATTATAATTAGAGTAATGAAATAAATGATCGACTTCTGTATAGAGTAAAGATTCAACTCCGCAAATTTCATTGGTAAAGGAGTGATGGTTTGGAACGCTAAAAAATAGCAAACCATCCTCATAAAGTACAGAATGAACTTCTTGTAGAAAAGTAATTGGTTCCGGAACATGTTCGAGCACATGCCAAAAAGCAACGGCGTTAAAGGTTGGTTGTGTGGGGAAAAGCGATCGCTCCCACATGCTGTTATTCAATTTAATACCGTAATTTTCTTTAACATATTGGCAAGAAGTGGCGGATGGTTCTAAACCTGAAACATTCCATCCCGCAGCTTGTGCAGCGTATAAAAATTCACCGGTGCCAGAACCTATTTCAAGCAGATTTCCTTTGGTTGCGTGAAATTGTTGAATTAAAGTGATATTGAATAATGCAAATTCAACAAAAGTAGATTCTTTATACGGCTCTCTCATAGATAACCAAGCTTCATTATAAATTTCCGGAATAAATTTTTTAGTATTGATATTTGATAATCCTTCCTGAAATACCAACTCGCAATTAGAACATTGCAATAAGTTAAATTGGCTATAACGATGAAAGTATGTAATAAATTGTGATTCGCATATCGGACAATTCATGGATAGCCCTCCCCCTTCACATTATGGTATATGACTTCGTGGAGCATTGTGTTCTATCCTAAAAAAAGAAATCAGGAACAATCGCGGAACAAGGCTGGCATGACGTGTTGTTGACATTGGGTGGTCGTATGCCCGGCTGTGAAGACGACAGCAGGAAGGGAGCGACTGGAGCTTATCTTCATGAGGCTGCAAATCTTATTACGCTCGATTCCTTGGCAGACACACTGGATTGCAGTACCATAACCAGTTTCCCCGTTGGATAAGTGGCAGTCTACAACTATGAGCGGTTACCAAAAAAAATGAAGCAGCCTTAGCCCGATAAGTTTTTCTACCGGCTCACCGTTATGAAACATCATGACGGTTGGCATAGACATAACGCGGTATTCGGACGCGATGGCAGGGGAGTCGTCACAGTCTACCTGGAGTACGGTTACCTGTTCCCCATATTGATGATCCAACTCGTCGAGAATAGGCAGAAGCGCCTTACATGGCGGACACCATGATGCTCCGAATTCAACAAGTGTAACCCCTTGCACGCGAATAAATCCTTGAAATGATTGTTCATTAACTTCGTACATACTCATCGTTATTCCTCCCAGTTTGTTGTTTGTCTTTCGTCTAGAATGAAGCGGATGCGCTCTTGCAGGTTGGACTTTATAGATTCAAGAAAATGGATTTGCTCGTCGATTTCCGCAAGCTTTTGTTCATAAATCGGGAGTACTTCTTGACAGAAAATAACTATAGTCAAGCAACAAGAAGTGTCTTAACATCTGCAGAAATACAGCAAAACCTCCAGTTCCACATCGTGGGCTGGAGGTCTTTTTGTTTTGAATGGTGAACCCTAAAAGTGCACCAAGGATCCTATTTTGCGCCAAAGCGAGAAATCCGCAGGCAAGCCAGTAAATGACGAGCAGCTTGCCGCCTAATTTGATGAGTTGAAAGCTTGCTCCCAATCCTACCGTAGTGAAGAACGTGAGCATGAATAGACTTTGGAGCGAAGTATCCAAGGTAATTTCCAAAAGTCCAGTCGTTTTCAGAAACGTTGCTAGGATAGCAAACAGCAGTCCACCGACAACGGGCGCTGGAATACAAAACTTTTGCAGTACTCCTGATTTTCTGACAAAAAAGGTTCCTAGTACAAGCAGGGCTACAGCCAAAAATATCGTATTCACTTGATTAAGCGCCAGCGTCATCAGTGTTCCTCCCCATAAATGTCATGATCGCTTCATTCGTCAAGTATGCTCCCAGTTTTATGGTTCTCCCGTTCTCGTTAACATATGGATTCACCTCGCAAATATCAAAAGAAAGCGTTTTCTTATTAGCGGCGACCGAGCGAATAAGGGCACGAACGACCATCGGTGTTAATCCAAAAGGAGAGGGAGCACTGACTCCCGGCGCAAATGCCGCATTGAGAACATCGGTACAAAGGGTGAGCATGACATAATCCTGCTGTTCGATGAACACTCGTAAGGTTGAAAGGATGCTATCCATCTGTCCTTCATACATATCTTCTTCTAGAATGTAGCGGGCACCGAGTTCGTCCGCTTTGTCGAACAGTTCTTGTGTATTCCCGAAACGCTGGATGCCAAGCACCAAGTAGCTGCTGCTCTGATCCTGCTCTACTATTTGGCGGAACATCGTTCCTGATGATGGCTGAGTGTCGTAGGGGCGTAGGTCGAAATGGGCGTCAATATTGATAATTCCTAGCGGAGCATCTGGTCCGATATGCTGGCGGACACCTAAATAATGTCCATATAGCGTCTCATGTCCTCCGCCTAAAATAATGGGAGTAGCAGATTTGGCAAAGAGATCAGAGACGGCACAGCCCAATGCTGCCTGGGCATCTTCAAGCTTGTCATTGGAACAAGTCACATTTCCCGCATCGACAAGGCGATGACCCTCCGCTGTTCTCCAGGGGAGACTTGCGAGCGCTTGCCTGATCGCATTTGGAGCGTTCGCTGCGCCTAATCTCCCTTGATTGCGCCGCACGCCTTCTTCGCATTCAAAACCGATGATGGCGCAAGTGTTTGGAGAAAAGGTTTCCCATGGTGCATCCAGCTCCATCCAGCTCCATCCACTCCACAATTTGATGGTAGCGGAAGCTGCTTCTTCTCTCTGCATGATCCGTTCGGCCGACCCATACATCGGCTCCAATAAATCGAAGAAATCAACTTAAATCGATAAGATCTAGGGTTGTCTGTTTGCTCCGAAGCTAGATCCACCATCGGTCGCGTGGGGCTCCCTTAAGGTTCTCTCGGGATTGTACATTAGAAATTTCAACAGCCAGGCCGTAAGTCATCGGGTTATCCGATGATTTACGGCTTTTCACGTTACCCGTAAATATGAACATTAGAAAGAGTATTCATTAATATGATTATGAATAGATATTGTGCTTGTTTGTAAGCGCTTAACCACTTATAATGGTTGATAATCCACAAATATCCAAATTAGTCTAGAGGGGGTTCTGCATGAATCTTTTGGCCGCTGTAACCGTTCCGAGCGTCAAACGTCACAAGAAAAAACGCTGGCCGCGCATTACCGGAATCATTGTTTTGGTCTTAGTTCTTTTGCTTGCCTGCGCAGGGGGATACGTTTATTGGTTCGTGAATAAAAGCCTGCCTGTCGTACAAGGGAAACTCAATATTTCTGGACTGGAAAAGGAAGTGACGGTATGGAGGGATGCTTCCGGTGTTCCGCATATCGAGGCGCAAAACGAACATGATCTCTACATGGCTCAAGGTTACGTAACGGCGCAGGATCGCATGTTCCAGATGGATTTGAGCCGCAGGCAGGCTTCCGGGCAGCTTAGTGAAGTAGTGGGGGCTAAGGCAATCGACCGGGATAAATTTTTCCGGGCGTTTAGTTTGCGGCGTGCGGCAGAGGTTTCTCTGGGAGCTTACTCAGAAGAGTACCGACAGGTGCTGCAATGGTATGCGGATGGCGTCAACAAGTACATCAAGCATGCAAAAGCCGCCAGTTCACTACCGGTCGAATTTGCGATTCTGGGGTATGAACCCGCGGAATGGCAGCCTGTGGACTCCTTGACGATTGGCAAATACATGGCCTATGATCTGGCAGGCAACTGGGAGGGGCAGGCTTTTAGGTACGCAATGGCGCAGAAGCTGTCAACAGAGAAATTTCAGTCGCTTATGCCAACCTATCCGAAGGATGGGGCAATGATCATTCAAGCGTTAAAAGAACGACCGGTCGATGTGACAGCGCTGGCAGCTACCGCGGTTCCGCGGGATCCATTTAACGGCAGCAATAACTGGGTCGTATCTGGAGAGAAGTCGGTATCCGGCAAGCCGATGCTGGCCAATGACCCGCATCTAGGTCTGAGTACGCCGTCCATCTGGTATGAGACGCATCTCACAGCACCGGAGCTGAACGTGAGCGGAGTGATTTTTGCGGGCGTTCCAGGGATCATTCTCGGGCATAACGACACGATAGCCTGGGGGGTGACGAATCTGAGTCCGGACGTACAGGATCTCTATATTGAGAAAAGAAACCCGAACAATCCGCATCAATTCGAATATATGGGGAAATGGGAGGAGGCCAAGGTTTATCAAGAGGAAATTAAGGTAAAAGGCGAGGCTCCGGTGCCCTATGAAGTTGTCGTGACCCGGCATGGCCCGATTATCTCTGAATTCGCGCATGATCAGCGGCAGGAAACAGCGCTTGCGATGAAATGGACCGCCTTGGATGCAACGACCGAGCTCGAAGCGGTTCAGATGTTCGCGAAAGCGCAGAACTGGGAGGATTTCAAGCAGGCGTTGACACATTTTCAAGCACCTGCTCAAAATTTTGTTTTTGTTTCTACGGATGGCACGATTGCCTACCGTGGGAACGGCCTGATTCCGATCCGCAAAAAAGGCGACGGTTCGGTTCCGGTACCAGGCTGGACGGATGAATATGAGTGGATGGGATATATCCCGTGGGATGAACTGCCCACAACCGTGAACCCAAAGGAAGGGTATATCGCTACGGCGAACAATAAAGTGATCGGAGACAGCTATCCGTATCATCTAACGGACGTCTGGTCCCAGCCATACCGTGAAGCGCGTATCCAACAGGTGCTGTCTGCCAAGGATAAGCTAACCATAGAGGATATGGAAAAACTTCAATTTGACCGCCATAACCTTCAGGCAGAAGAGTTTGTTGATGAGTTGATTGCCAAGATCAAAGACTCGCCGGATTTGCGGCAAATCGACCGCGACGTGCTTTCGCTTATACAAGGCTGGAATAAAGTGAATGATCCGGATCAGGCTGCGCCGCTTGGCTTTGAGCTGTGGATGCAGGGTTTTGATGATGTGCTATTCAAATCCGAAATCAACGCTGATTTGATGGAACTGTTTAACAATAAATCGGTTGTTAAGGATGAAATGCTCCGCCGAGCGCTTCAAGGCGAGCGGGAGCCATGGATCGACGAAAAAGGCGGAATCGAAAAGGTGGCGCTGCAGGCATTCCAGCTGGCTGTGGATCAGGCTGTTTCGCTGCAGGGCAAACATCCGGACAAATGGCAGTGGGGTAAGTTCCATCAGGTTGATTTTGCCCATCCTCTAGGCGCTGTGAAGCCGTTGGATCTGATTTTTAATGCCAAGTCAGTTCCGATGGGCGGCGGCCGTGTCACCGTCGGGGCCGCAGGTTGGGATGCGGAGAGCGGCGAAGTCACCCATGGGGCACCGTGGCGAACGGTCATCGATATGTCCAATCCGACCCGTTCGATGAATGTGGTGGGGCCCGGCCAATCCGGACATGTGCTGAGCAAGTGGTACCATGACCAGGTGGATGACTGGTCGACCGGACAATACCACGTCACGAGTATCGAACCGAATGAATACCGAAAGGCAGGAAATGAACTGAAATTAGTGCCGGAATGAGAAGGGAAATGCGATAGATTCTCCAGACAACACACGACCCAGTCTAAGATAGAGCTATGTAAGGCTGGGTCGTGTGACGCTTACAAGAATACATGAAAAAAACCGGCCTCGCGACCGGCAGGAGTCTATCGGAAAAGGTACTCAGGCTCTCAGATGGACATCTTCTGCAAATGCGCTTCGAGCCGGTCAAGATTTTCCTTGGTGTGTAAAGATGCGATTTCCTTGATGGCGTTGAATATGGCTTCATCTTCAAAAAGCTGGCGCATCGTTAGTTTGGTTGTGCCGCCAAGAGCCTCGAAGGTTGCCGTGAGTTGAAAATGGGGGTCATATAGATAGCGCAGCACGATCCGTTCTAGCCCGATTTCGACAAATTCGTTTTTATTGGGATAATCGACTCCGTCCGGTCCGTGCATCACAAACTCCCATATCCCTCCCGGCCGTAAATCAAATTCGAGAAAAGTGTTCGTAAACCCGTTCGGACCCCACCACTTTGCCAAATGCTCGGGTTTAGTCCAGGCTTCGTAAACGAGAGCAGTGGATGCATGTATCACCCTCGTTGTTACCAATTCGTTTTCTTCCGCTGCGCTGATTTCGCTGTTTGCCGCATGGTTTTCCGTCATGCCCGTTCCTCCCACGTCTTAAGTTCTCAGATGGACATCTTCTGCAACTGCGTTTCGAGCCGATCAAGATTTTCCTCATTGGCTGAGGATGCAATTTTCTTGATAGCGTTCAAGACGGCAGCGTTTTCGAAAAGCTGGCGCCAAGTTAGTCTGGTTGTGCCGCCAAGATCCTCGAAGGTTGCCGTGAGTTGATAATGGGGTTCACATACGTGCCGCAGCACGATCCGTTCTGGCCCGATTTCGACAAATTCGCTTTTATTGGGATAATCGACTCCGTTCGGTCCGTGCATCACAAACTCCCATGTCCCTCCCGGCCGTAAATCAAATTCGTGAAAAGTGTTTGTAAACCCGTTCGGGCCCCACCACTGAGCCAAATGCTCGGGTTTAGTCCAGGCTTCGTAAACGAGAGCAGGGGATGCATGTATCACCCTCGTTGTTACCAATTCGTATTCTTCCGCTGAGCTGGTTTCGCTATTTGTCGCATGGTTTTCTGTCATGCTCGTTCCTCCTTTACATAGTTTGAATAGGTTAGTCGATCTCCAGCTGCATACCCAGCTTATCCATCATCTCCTTGGTGCCTTGCTCGCGCTGAGCCGGCGTATCGTGGCCATCGAGAAAGACGCCTTGCTCGGTGAAAATCAGCTTTGTGCCTTCTCCCTCTGGCTTGAACTCGACGGTCGTTGCGGAAACGGAAATTCGCGTCTCGCCCATATCCAACGTATAGGTATAAACGATGCGCTCGTCTGGCACAATGTCGTGGTACCGGGCATTGAAGGTAAACACTGCTCCGCCGGGAGGCCCACCTTGTGTGCGTTCTCCACCGCCGACACGGAAGTCAAACTCATCTGCTTTCGAAAACCATTGCTCTTTCATGTGAGGATTCGCCCAGTAGGCAAAAACCTTTGCTGGCGGAGCTTTGTACACTCGTTCAACGACGAAAGTGTGATGAATGGAAGATCGTTCGTTCATGATTTTCAGCTCCCTTGATTCGATTCGTCAGCATCCTTGTCGAGGAGGTCGCCAAGCTGATCCAGGCGATGCTCCCAGTTCATCCAACGTTCGAGGATCACTTTTTCTTGGCTCTTTTTCATCATTTCTAATAATTTTGTAAAATCTTCAACCGTCACTGGTTGTTTCAAAAGCATGAGTTCGGACACGGATTCCAATCCGGCCAAAAGCTTTTGTTGCATCTGGATCGTTTCTTTTAGACGGGCGATTTGCAGCGACACAATTTGCAGCGGACTAAAATGGCCGCCGGTTACTACGGACTTAATCTCCTCAAGCGATAAGCCTAGCTCTTTTAAGGACAAAATTTGCTGCAGTCTCGATAGGTCGGCCTGGTTATACAGCCTGTGCCCCGAATCGGAATGCGCCGAAGGAGAAAACAGGCCAATCTGATCGTAAAATCTCAATGTTCGTAATGTGAGTCCTGTGAGCTTAGCAAGATCTCCGACTTTCCAAAGCTGCTTCATAATCACCTCTTTTTGTGCTGCGCATCTATTTGCCGGCAACTATACTATAAAACATAACGTTACGTAAGGTGCAAGTGTTATCTCTTGAAACGGAAAAAATATAACGAAAAGGCCCTAACATAATGTTATGCTAGGGCCCTTCGTATTTCTAAATCACTCCAATTACATTTAAAAATACGATTATAATTGCAATTGGTGCTATATAGCGAAGTAAGAATAACCATAATACGAATAATTTATAGCCTTTATTTTCACTTACTTCCAATTCTCTCATTAATACATCTTTCTTCATTTTTAACGGTACAAAGATCGCAACTAATAATACACCGAGTGGCATAAGAACATTACTTACTGTAAAGTCTGCTAAATCGAAGACGGTTTTTCCAAACAATGTCACATCGCTTAATACACCATAGGATAGCGCCGACGGAATCCCTACAACAAAGATTAGTAATCCGACAATCAGCGCCATTTTTTCGCGTTTCCCGTTCCCTTTTTTCGTTAAAGAGGCAACGCTAATTTCCAACATAGAAATTGCTGATGTTATCGTTGCAAAGAAGAAAAGTAACAAGAAAATAATGAAGAATAGCTTTCCGAATGCCATTTTGCTGAAAATCGCTGGCAATACAATAAATAATAGACCTGGCCCTTGAGATGGTTCCATTCCAAATGCGAATACAACCGGGAAAATAGCAAGACCTGCAAGCAATGTAATCACAAGCGTTAAACCGACGATAGAAAATGCGGAACGCGGTAAACTTTCTTCTTTCGGTAAGTATGAGCTATACGTTACCATGACTCCTACACCGACAGATAATGAGAAGAATGATTGACCCATCGCATATAACACAATTTCAGATGTTACATGTGAGAAATCTGGTTGTAAGAAGAAACGAACTCCTTCTCCAGCACCATCTAATGTAAGTGCTCGAACAATTAATACAAAGAATAAAACAAATAGTGCTGGCATGAAATATTTATTTACTTTTTCAACACCGTTTTGTACACCTTTACTTACGATAAAAATAGTAATCAAAATAAATAATAGCTGTGCTCCAACCGCCAAATATGGATTGGAAATGATTTCACCAAAAGTTGCTTCGTACGCGCCATTTCCTTCCCATAGTCTGCCTGTAATTGCGTTCCATAAATATAATAGAATCCATCCTCCTACAACACTGTAGAATGAAAGCAATATGAAGCAGGTTACAATCCCTAATTTGCCGACCCACGGCCATAGCGTCTTTGGAGCAATATCTCTGTATGCCTCAACAGCCTCTTTTTGTGCACTTCTTCCAATTACAAATTCCGCCAATAATAACGGTAAACCAATTAATAAAGTAAAACCGATGAAAATAAGAAAGAACGCACCGCCGCCTCCAATACCGGCCATATATGGGAACTTCCATATCGCGCCAAGGCCAATTGCTGAACCTGCTGCAGCTAAAATGAAACCTAATTTCGATGTCCATTGCTGTGAATCCATCTCTTTATCTCCTCTCTGCTTCTTCTATTTCTTTGTCTATTACGATTCGGTCTTTATTCATATTGTTCTATCGTAGATCCTTTCTCATACAACCACTTCCTTTCAAATAAAAAACGTCCCTACGTAAATACGTAGGGACGATGAAATATCGCGGTACCACCCTAGTTGTGAAGATACAACAAGAGTAAGACCTAAATAAAAACGTCCCTACGCAAATACGTAGGGACGATAAAATATCGCGGTACCACCCTAGTTATGAAGATAGAACAAGAGTAAGACCTAAATAAAAAACGTCCCTACGTAAATACGTAGGGACGATATATATATATCGCGGTACCACCCTAGTTGTGAACAAAATTCTTCACCACTTTATTTGATAACGGTATTCACTACCGTCTTTCATTTCCTCACAAGTGAGATTTATGAAAGATGCTCCAGGACGAACTTCATGAATAATCTATATACTGATTCACACCAACCATCAGCTCTCTGAGATAGGGAGATTTCCACTACTTTATCCTTTCATAGCCCAAATATGTAGTTTTCCGAAATGGATATTAACATTTTTATCACGCATTAAAAATTGTGTCAACTAATTTTTGATTTTCAATGTATTATTTTTCGATATAAATAAACTTTTGAATGAATACTACTGAACCCACGATATGCCTTTACTTGAAATTACAAACGGTTGTAATATTTAGTCAGGAAATTTCCGAAAAAATAACTGAATATAACTCATATTTAGTTGAGAAATTCGGACTGAAGCCGATTCAAGCAAGTAGTGAATCTGTAAGTGAAGCGGCTAGAGAGCTTAAGCTTAAACATGGCCTTGATAAAGTTTATCCAGTAATTTATAACGTAGATCAAATGTTTTTAGTAAAAAGAACTTTTGATAAAGTTAGTGGGAAATTGTCAGTAAGTCACATGTGGTCAATCAACTTTGTCACTAGTAATACTGGGATAACAGTAACTGTATTGAATATCGGCAATGATTCATAACGTGGCATCATCTAAAATAAACAACCCTTATTTTCTCTTTCCAACTAAGTGTAGCTGATCCAAATGATCAAAGTATGTATGAGAGGATGAGATAATTGAATCTAATGCAACTTAAGGTGCCAGCAGGTTATGCCGTAACCTATAACAAATTCTACGATATAGATCCTATGCTTAGTGAGGGTAATGATTACCTAATTGAGAACTGGGGATTCTTCACAGAAGATTTATTACAAATAGTTAAGCTGAAAATTAATAATGGAAAATGGTACATTCCTGAAAATGAAGACGTTTTACTCTTTGATCTAGGTTGGTACCCAGATTCAGATATAAATGGTCATTACCATTTGCAACTTGTTGATGGACAATGGAATCAAATTAAAAGCATCTCTTCAAAAGATCGATTTTTAATTAAAGTGGCACTTGAAGAATGGATGGAAGAACATCAAAAAGTGTAATATTATTGCGCAACTCAAAGAAATTGGAGTAATCCTAAGGGGATGAAAGACATAATAAACAAACTATCGGTTGAGAATCGGAAAAGCAAGTATGTAAAAATTGCTCATCCAATAATACTAATTGATGAGCAGCCTCTGGATGACATATTAAATGAATTCTATCCTGATGATATGATTGTAGGTTTGATTCCAACAATCGTTGATTGGATAAGTTTTGATGAGGAATCGAAAGTAATAGAGCATATATATGAATCGAAGGATGTTATTAAGATATTACCGATACTAATGTGTCCGGATGATTGCGATTTGTCATGTACTGTCATTGTTGCAGAGGTGGAAACGACAAATGATCAGATAAAGTGGAACCGGATTGGAATAGATAAGAATAATCCTATGGAAGTAATTAATAAATATAAATTCTTTGAAACAGGAATTGAATGGCTAGATAACGTTCCAGGAATGACTTTTAGTAAAGAAGATTACAAATCTTTAGATAAGATTTATAAGCGCAGAATCCCATGCCTAGCTCCTTAAGGCTCTCGGATTCGGAGATAGATACAAGAACATTATGTGAAATACCTGCAAAGGAACTGGTGGTGACATTGAGTTGCTTAATTTCGATTTGAATAAGTCCTTAGATGACCTTGAAGGATGTGATTGGGGGCATCCAGAGTATAATTCAGGTCTCATCATAAATGTACATAGATTAAGAAAAACACCCTTAAAGGATTTTACAAATGAAGATCTAAGAGTAATGATTTTGCAGCAAATTAGCCTAGATTACATACTGCCGATTGCTTTCACACGGTTGATTCGTAATCCGATTGCCTCTGGTGACCACTACACAGGTGATTTGTTCTGTGCAATCTTACATGTGAATCAAAATTATTGGAGGAATAACGATGAACTGAAACATGAGTTAGAATACTTAATTGATGAATTTGAGGAGACGATTAATAGTATCATTGGTTCCATTAATAAATATAGAAATACGATTAAGGATATCTAAACCAATAGAATATTTGGGGAAATAATGAAGTTATTCTTAAACACTACGCCGTTCAGGCTTGAAATAGGATGTGGATTAGGTTACGGATCGAGCGGTTAAGTACAGAATCCTGGGACTTTTCATGCGCAGTATTAAAAAATAGAAACAGTAAATAGCTAGATGAAGTTTCGAAGAAAGTCAAATAACACCGTATTTGAGCTATGGGCTTGCTCTTGGTAGGTGACAGAACCCCGTACTCAGCTTATAAGCCTGCAAGGTTAATTCCTTTTGATCCAAATTGACACGGCTTAGGTCTCTCGGGTTCTCAATCCCAGAACGTATACGAATCGGGGGAAAAGAGTGAGTTCGTAAAAGAGAGGGAGTAATTGAGTTGATAATCGAACTAGACGGTTACTTTTTACATAAGTACTTATTGTCTAATTCTGATTTAGAAATAAGTGAACTTGAAAGAATGTTTGGTCAAATTACTGTTCGAGGTGAAAGACCGGAAGGGATCTATGAATACTTGTGTAAAGAATATGGAATGAAAGAAATTGAAAAAATCAATGATAGAAGAATAGATATAGTGATTGATCTTGATACCTTTAAGATTTACAAACCGATTTATTAAACATAATATCTGATAGGCAATTCGACGCATACAATAACATCATCTTGCAACACATTTACGCATCGAGTTCCCGGCTCTCGTTCCCCGAGAAGAATTCGGTGGAGAAGCGGAAACAGGGAGTCAACCCTACGGAATCTAAACGTGACGCCGACGGTCGCTGACCCTACATAAGATGAAATCTGGATAAATCCATAAACAAGAACATGAACTGAAATCATTGAAAAACTAGTCAAGTAAGATCAAATGAAACAGTAAAGGGTGGAATCCATTGAAGCTACATTACACAGAGTCGGGAAATACAAAAGCTTCTCTCATTGTTTTCTTACATGGGGGAGGAGTGAGTGGTTGGATGTGGGCGAAACAAATTGAATACTTTAAAGATTATCATTGCTTAGTTCCGGACTTACCTGGACATGGGAAGAGTCCTTGCACAGACTTCTCAATTCAGAATTGTGCTGAAGAAATATTAAATTTGATTCTAACTAAAGCACAAGGCAAAAAGGTTATTTTAATCGGATTTTCTTTAGGCGCACAAGTTGCTATGGAAATACTAAGTATGAACCCAGATATAGTAGATTATTCAATAATAAATAGTGCACTTGTTAGACCAGCTCCATTTGTAAATAAAATGATTCAACCTGCCATCCGGTTAACTTATGGGCTAATAAAAAATCGAACTTTCTCGAAGCTTCAAGCCAAACAGTTATACATTGGTGAGGAAATGTTTGAAACCTATTATAAAGAAACCAGTAACATGGATATGAACCTTCTTATTCAGATTTTAGAAGAAAACATGTCTTTTCGTATACCAACAGATTTCAGCAAGTCTACATCAAAGATTTTAATTACGGTTGGGGAAAAAGAGAAGAAAATGATGAGGAAATCCTTATTAGACATCGTAGATAACACAATCCATTGTAAAGGCGTTATCATACCTAATGTTGGTCATGGAGTATCTCTTGCCCAACCTGAGTTATTTAACAAGCTTGTTGAAGCCTGGATTCATGACCGAGAATTACCGTATGGACTTACCCTCGTAAGGTAATGGATTGACATCCGGAGAAAGGTTTGCTTACTCAAAGAAAGGTTGGCGCTAAAATTGCGGATATGGTTTTTATCAGGCTTTTATTACAGTAACGAGTTAATCTTTACGAGTGTATATAAGGAGAGACAAAATTGATAATTTGTTTTTACGATAATTCCGAGATTAAGGACGAACCAATTATTAATATTGATCGTGTATATTGTTTGGATTTTGAGAAATTCACTAACGATTCATGGGATAGATTGGCTGAAATTTATTCTTTGCTCCCATCTCAAATAATTATGAATCATATTGGTCAGCCATGTTGGTTTGGTGAAGAAGGTAAAACTGACTTCTTTCTATGGGCATCAGTAGAACCATCAGGGCTGCAGATTGCAGGGACTCTGAGATCAGGTGATTGGAACGAATGGGAAGGTAAATTTAATAAGTACATAGCTGTGTTTCCCTTTTTTGAATGTTAGCGATTACAGGAATCGATAGGAACTCGAAGAGAGTCATGGCCTCATCTAACACCATAGAGAAGACTATTTTTCCTTGAATGTCAGATGTATAATCATGGAAGGCGCCAACCACTTATAACACCATCTACGCAGCGAAATTTTCCAAGAACGTCATATCTATTATCAAGTAACGAATAAGGGGACGAGCGGATATGAAAGGAATTACGAATGAAAGATTCGCTGTTATAAGACGTTCCTTTCCATTTTATTTATGTGCTTTATATCTAATTTTAGAGGTCGTTACGATATGGCACTTAAGTAAAGGCGATCATCCAAAAGAAGTGAACTACTTTCAAATAACTGCTGATAACGGTGTTGTTCTTCATGTGCTGAAGACGGAGCCGAGTCGTATTTCGCTTCATAGCATAAACGACAACGTCGTGAAATCGGGAACCAATGGGATAAATGGTGGATTCTTTTGGGGAAATCAGTTGTTAAGCATCGCGGCTATGGATGGTATGCCCGTAAGCGGAAGTCCGAAAGAATACGGATCAGGCTGGTTTAATGTCAAATATGCTCGGGGAACCATCGTTTATGATCGGGTCACAAAAATAGTCGACGTGCAACGAGCTACAAGCGTCGATGATCTACATATCTCAGATGCTGCGAACTTCTGGGCTCAGGGTGGAATCAGTATGAATATAAAGGACGATAGCAACTGGTATAGAATTGCGGTTGAAGAAGAAGGGTTGCCGTTTCCCGATGACGAGCGCCTTCGCAGTGGTATGGTCTATGATAATTATGGGGAATTATACCTGGTTGTTACTTCTACCAAATGTACGGCAGAAAAATTTCGTACTGCGATTAAGGGAAGTATTGCCGATGGGGAGTTGAATGAGGCCATATTTCTAGACGGGGACGGGTCTTCACAACTACTCGCTGGTAACATCGAACTGAAGGGTGACGGCCGACCGGTGGTGCAGATGATCGCGGTAAATGGAGAATAACAAGAATAACACGATCAAGGCTATCGCCCTTTGATTGTAAGCTGTATAATCGTGGAAGGAATGATGACTTAGCCTAAGATAAGAGCATAGGCTGGGTCATTTCGTGTATATAAAAACATTAGACGAAAATTATCTGAAGCATGAAGGGAGATAAAGTGAAAATGAAATTGGATATTATATATGTACCATCGGTTTGGGGACTGAATTAAAACATAAACATTTCAGGAGATTCAAGTGGTTGGCATTTTGAGTCATTTTTGAATCGTTCTTGTATTCAGAATCTTAAAAGATGAAGGGATGACAATCCTATGGATTTTCTATGGTACGAGCTAGATGACATTTTACATGACAAGATTACGTTTGTTGTTATGATAGCAAAATATAAAAATGAACTAATTATAATTAGAAACAGGAATCGAGAAGTTTGGGAGCTTCCAGGAGGAAGAAGAGAAGAAGGAGAATTTATTATAGAAACAGCAAGCAGAGAATTGTATGAGGAAACAGGCTCCATAAAATTTGAATTATCACCATTAGGCATATATGCGTTTCATGATAGTTATGGGATGGCATTTTATGCAGAGGTAGAGGAAATAGATGAATTACCGGAATCAGAGATCGCTGAAATACGATTGATAAAATCATTACCCGAAGGACTGAACTATGGAGAAGTGTATTATAAGATGTATGAGAGACTAGATCTAGTAAGGAGAACAAATAAAGGATTGAAAACGTATAAAATCAATTACATGGATCGACCTGCTAAATATGAATTTTGAAAACAATTCAGAAAATATAATAATTCTTAAACACTTAGCTTCGTATTTCGAAGATCCATTTGGTGATATGTTGAATTTATTTGAGGGATTAGAAAAGCAAAAAATGCTTGTACATATTCATGGTGTTGTATATAGAAAGATTCTTCAGAATGAAGAATCATGTTGAATAATCAATCATTTGAAGGATGAATGCAGCATGGACACTTTAGGTATTTGGTCGTCAGGGAAATTTTTTTATGATTGTTTTGAGGACAGTGTAGTTGTTTTTACAGGGACGGATATTGGTTATATCGTGTTTTTCAACCTTATATGTGAGGATATTATCGTGTTTAAGCATCGAAAAGATGCTGATGGTGAGTATATAAGTACACGATTTGAATGTTCCTTCATGGACGGAGTACTTACGAAAATCGAAAGAGTGAAGCAAGAAGAGAAGTTTACATATAAGCAATATAAAGAAGAGATTTATACTGGGGAAGTTGTAGAAGTTATCGAATTTGATAAGCCAGTCATTATGGATGATTCTAGATTCGGTCTTGAAACCCGAGATTTAGAATCGTATCGTATATTACTAACAATTCAGCAAAGACTTCAGTTAATACCAGAAGAATATAGAGCTCTTTTATAGTAAAGTAAATGTAATCTAGGAACAGTGAGGACATAAAGATGACGAAGAAGCTATATTATGAATCCGCCTATATCCGGGAGTGGAAGACACAAATCACTCGCAGATTGGAGCGGGAGGATGGAACCTATCTGGTATTGAATGAGACAGCCTTTTATCCACACGGTGGGGGACAGCCCTGCGATCTGGGGTGGATCAATAAAATTCCAGTTCTTGATGTCGTTCTCGAGGAAGGGGAAATTCTGCACAAAGTCGAGCATTCTCCTGAGGTGGAAGAGGTCGACTGCCGCTTGCATTGGGATAGAAGGTTCGACCATATGCAGCAACATAGCGGTCAGCATCTGCTGTCAGCTATGTGTCTGGAAGCATGCCAGGCGGAGACGCTCAGCTTCCACCTAGGTGAGGATTATGCCACGATTGATGTTGCCCGACCTGATTTGCCGAAGGATCAGCTTATGATGTTGGAACTGGAGGTTAATGATCAGATTTACCTGAATCGCAAGGTCACGAATTATGTTGTGACTCAAGCGCAAGCTGCGGAGCTGCCGCTTGTGAAGCAGCCCAAGGTAACTGACGATATTCGGATCGTTGAAATCGAAGGTATCGAGTATAACGCTTGTGGCGGCACACACGTCTCAGCAACAGGTGAGATTGGAATGATCAAGCTGTTGAGAGCTGAGAAGCAGAAGGGGCATATGCGTATCTATTTTAAGTGTGGATACCGTGCGTTGAACGAATTTAATGCCGGTGTGGAGATTCTCGGTAGTCTAGCGGCCCGATTCAATACGGGAAAGGAAGAGATCTTGGATCGGATTGAAAAATGGGATCAGGAGCAGAAGCAGCTGCAAGCTGAATTGAATGCGGTGAAGGCTGAGAATGATGCTTATCTGGCTGAGAAGCTGTTGGCAGACCGTCAGGGGAGCTTAGTTAAGCATGTATTCACGGATAAGATGCTGAAGGACATGCAGAACTTGGCTGCTAAGCTCACCGAACAAGGTGACGTTATCGTGCTTTTCATGTCCAACTCTGATCATAAGGTACTGCTCGCCCGAGGAGGAGAGGATGGTCTTGCCTGCGGTGCCTTCTTCAAACAGCATTTGGCCGATTATCGGGGCAAAGGCGGAGGCAGCGACAAGATGGCACAGGCCGGATTTGCTACTCGAGAGGATGCAGAGGCATTTTATCAATTTGCAGCAGAGTCATTATAAGGGAAATAGATTTGTTTAAAACAGACAACACGCGGCCCAGCCTAAGATACCAGCTATCTAAAGCTGGGTTGCGACGTATTTACACCTGTCATCGAGGGCATTGACTAGCAAATACATAAAATGTTCAGGCCAATGAAAAGGGACGATCAAATTGAAAATAGTAAAATTAGAGATATTGTTGTTATCTATGCTTTTTCTGCTGGTTGGCTGTACGACAAATGTCGAGCAAGAATTAACGAAAGAAGAAGCGATTCGATTGGCCATAGAAGGCGAAAACCAGTTATCGACGATTGTTGTATTTGGCCAGATGGATCGTAACAAAGCGTTAGATCCCGGGTGTGATAGCTTTCAATCAGAAGATCACTACTTTACTTATATTTGTGATGCAACAACTGAAGTGGACATTAGAAACAAGCTTGATCCATTTTACACTCCGAAGTACATTGAAGAAATCATGGGAGATTTCCGTATACAACATGATACAAACGGAGTTCTGGCGGAATTATTCGACGGAGGTTACTCCCAACAATCAAAGGATTCTATACGCAATGTTACCATCGAACAGAATGGGAACAGAACAAAGGCAATTCTTGATATGTATGTAGGCTTAGACGGAGAAAGAGACGTTAAAACTTCAAAAGTAGAATATGAATATATACAAAACGCAGGCTGGAGGATTGCATCGAACGGTTTATTATTCTCAGAAATGAAGCAATAATAGGGCAGAAAACACCCATCATGTTTTTGATCATACAATCGAAAGCTCTAGTTAAGAGGGTGGTTAATGTCTTAAAACCATTGTCCCCCAAGAGCTCTTCATTACGAACATGAGGTTTGCAAGTGGATGGCAGATCGATCGCCTAACACAATATTCGCATGCGGGCAATGCGGCCCTTGATCTCTAGCAGATGTTTCGTAGAAGCCTTCATCAAGAGATACGTACATTACCCTGTGCCGGTGATTTGAAGATTAAATATCGTTAAGCTTGAACATAAATGTCGGCGGCTCGTGCCTTTAAGGTACGGGCTTTCTTTGTGTTACTTTCGTTTTTCTGGAGTGAAGCTGTTCATAACTCATATTTTGGATTGGTGGATGCACATTTTGGGTATAGATCATAAACTTTACAATTATGTCAAAAAAACAACAATTCGTATTGTGTTACAAAAAATTAACGGATTTCGACATGATTCTTAATAATTCCTTTATATAATTACAAAAGGTACCATTTGTCGCCACGATTAGGGCGACAAGGTGCCAGCAAATTGAAGGGAAGGAAGTGGTGACGTCCGTCTTGAATAGAGCGTCATTGATTATGAATTCAATAACTGTACTGTACGGATGTGAGGAAACAGAGTATGGGAACATGTAAAAAATCATATTCGGAAAGGGATGGTTTACTTGTCAAGTAAAACGTTTATCAAAACAATTCCGTTGTCAAAGGGACAAATCCCGCTTTTATCGCATGATTCGATGTATCCAAACAACACTTGCTACAATGAATCGTTTGCGTGGCATATTTATTCAAAGCTGGATATAGAAACTGTACAAAATGCTTTTATTGAATTCGTAAAACGTCATGAATGTTACCGAACTGTCTTTATAATGGAAGAAGAGCATGTGCAAAAAGTGTATAGCGAACCAGTTCTCGATTTCAAGTCAATCGCAGTAGGGGATTGGGGAGAGTCGGCAGTTAACCAGTACCTGTTGGCAGAGTCTCAGGAGAGTTTTGACCTGAGCAATGGGCCATTGTTTAAAGTCAGGTTGCTGTGTTTTAGCGAGGAACATTATGTGCTGTACATCATACTCCATCATATTGTTTTTGACGGCTGGTCTTTATCTCTGATATTAGATGAGTTTGGTTTAT
Organism: Paenibacillus suaedae; assembly: GCF_032337355.1. Lineage (NCBI taxonomy): Bacteria > Bacillati > Bacillota > Bacilli > Caryophanales > Paenibacillaceae > Paenibacillus > Paenibacillus suaedae. The sequence continues at coordinate 292,651 of NZ_JAVYAA010000002.1, read as the reverse complement.
TGTATAAACGTTTATATAACGGAGATCTGCAAGAGAATACCCAACTGCAATGCGTGGAGTTCTCGTATTCGGATTTTGTCAGTTGGCAGGAAAGCCTGTTACAGAGCGAAGCCGGGCAAACATCAGCGCAGTTCTGGAAACATAAACTATCAGGCGAACTTCCTGTGCTGGAACTGCCAGTTGATAAGAAGCGTCCGCCTGTTCCTGCTTTTGCCGGGGGATTGGCGCCTTTTGCCTTGCAGGCGAAAACGAGCGAGAAGCTGTCTGCATTTTGCAATAAAGAAGACAAGTCTTTGAATCGCGTGTTATTAGCTCTCTACTCTGCTTTTTTACATCGGTTATCGGGGCAAAACGAAATTATCGTTGGAACGCCCAGATACGGTAGAAAAAATCGAGATTTCCATCATTCTTGTGGTTACTTTGTGAATTTACTTCCGATTCGGATGCGTTTTAGTGAAAATGACTCTTTTAAACAATTGCTTCTGCAAGTACAAGAAGAATTAACGGATTGTACCAATCATCAGGATTATCCCTTCTCGCTTATGGTTAGCGAAAACAGTCTTCAGCGTGATATGAGTATTCCAGCAGTTTTCCAAGCGGGGTTTGTACTGCAAAAAGCTTGCAAACAAGATGCGGCTATTTTTCTGGGCAATGCTACAAATGTTTTCGATTTGCACGGGTTAAAGCTCGCTCCGTTTCCTTTGGAAAAGAAGGTCTCCAAATTCGATCTGACTTTATTTGTTGAACAGGAAAGTAATGGAACGATTGCAGCGAATTTTGAATATAATAAAGATATTTTTCATGAAGATTCAATTCAAAGATGGATTCGTCATTTTGATCATTTTATTCATACGGTGCTGGATAATGCTGAAGAAAGAATGGCTGACATTCGTCTTTTATCTCAGGATGAGGAGCAGCAGCAACTGGTGGCATGGAACCGGACGAAGACGGCGTATCCACGGGATCAGGTGATTCAGGAGCTGTTCGAGGAGCAGGCGGCGGCACGGCCGGAAGCGGTGGCAGTCGTTGACGAAGCCCGCCAGCTGACGTATGGGGAACTGAATGCGCGGGCCAACCAACTGGCGCACTGTTTGCGAAAGAAGGGTGTGAAGCCGGAGACGCTGGTTGGAATCTGCATGGAACGCTCGGCGGATCTAATCGTCGGGATCATGGGGATCTTGAAAGCCGGGGGCGCATATGTGCCGATGGATCCGTCGTATCCGCAGCAGCGCTTGACTTACATGACTCACGATGCGGGGATTGAGTTAATGGTAACCCTGAACGAGGCAAGCGGATGGGTGCCGGAGCCTATCACGCGCATCTGTCTGGACAGCGCTGCCGATCAGAAAATGCTGTCACAGGAGAGCGATCGGAATCCGCCGGTCATGACGACATCGCAAAATGCAGCTTACGTCATGTATACGTCAGGATCTACTGGAAACCCGAAAGGCGTCGTTGTGGAGCAGCGCAACGTGGTTCGTCTGGTGAAAGAAGCGGGCTACATCCCTTTCAGCGCCGAAGATAGAATGGCTCAAACCGGTGCGATCGGGTTCGATGCCAGCACGTTTGAAGTGTTCGGCGCGCTGCTGAACGGAGGATCGCTGTATCCTATCCCAAGGGAAACGTTGCTGGATGCGCCCGCGCTGGCGGCGTTTGTACATCGTCATCAGTTGACGACGATGTGGTTGACATCTCCATTGTTCAACCAGCTCGTTCAAAAAGACGCTGCTATGTTCGCGGGTCTTCAGCATCTCATCATCGGCGGGGATGCGCTGTCGCCGGTTCATGTCAATCAGGTGCTGCGTTCTTCTCCTGAATTGTCGCTGTGGAACGGGTACGGTCCGACCGAGAATACGACGTTCTCAACTTGTTTCTTGATTGACCGTGCGTATGAGGAACAGATCCCTATCGGTAAACCGATCGGCAACTCGACGGCGTATGTGGTCAATCAGCACAATCACTTAAATCCTGTCGGCGTACCGGGAGAGCTTTGTCTGGGCGGAGACGGCGTTGCGCGCGGGTATTTGAACCAGCCTGACATGACAGCGGACAAATTCGTGTCCAATCCGTTCGTTGCGGGAGAGCGCATGTACCGGACAGGGGATTGGGTGAAGCGGATGCCCGATGGAAATCTGGTTTATTTAGGGCGGATGGACAAACAGGTGAAAATCAGAGGATTCCGGATCGAAGTTGGTGAGATTGAGGCGATTCTCAACCAACATCCGACTCTGCGACAGGCGACCGTCGTCGTGCGGGAAGACAGGCCGGGGGAAAAGCAACTGGCGGCATATCTGGTCGGAGAAGGCAGCACGCAGGAATGGCGGGCATACTTGAGCGAGCGATTGCCAAGCTATATGGTGCCAACATTTTTTGTGCAACTTGATAGTTTACCGATAACGCCGAACGGGAAAATCGATACGAGGGCGCTGCCGATTCCGACAGTGTCGTCGCAAGAGGACTATGCGGCGCCGCAAACTCCGGCGGAGGAGCTTGTTTCCGCGGTATGGAGCCAACTGCTTGGCGTGGAGAGGATCGGTATCTATGATTCCTTCTTTGATTTGGGAGGCCACTCGCTGCTGGCGACGCAAGCGGTTTCGCGTCTGCGCGAGGTGTTCGGCGTGGAGGTGGCGGTGCGCGACCTGTTCCAACACCCGACGATCGAAGGCTTATCCCGCCGATTAACGCTGTTAGCTCAAGGGGGAGAAGGGGCGAAGCGACCGCCGATTCAAGCGGTGGAACGAGGCGTAAATATGCCAGCATCGTATGCCCAGCAGCGGCTCTGGTTCCTCGATCAACTGGAACCGAACAGTCCGCTGTACAATATTCCATGCGCATGGCGGTTACAGGGAGCCTGGAAGCTGGACGCGTTGGAACAAGCCTACCATGCGCTGATTCAGCGTCATGAAGCGCTTCGCACTGTCATTGGCGAGGCGAACGGCGAGCCGGTGCAGATCATTCGCGAACATCAGCCTGAGCGTCTGCCTGTGACGGATCTTCGTCATCTGGCAAGCGAGGACAGGGAGCGCGAGCTGAAATCGCATATGCAAGCGGAGGCAGACAAGCCGTTCCAACTGGCTGAGGGACCGTTAATCCGGGCGCAGGCCATCGCGATGGGAGAGAACGATTGGGTGCTGCTGTGCACGCTGCACCATATCATATTTGACGGATGGTCGCTGGACATATTCGTTCGGGAATGGCTTGCACTATATGAGGCGTTTGCAGGAGGGCAGCCAGCGGCATTGGCACCGCTATCGTTGCAATATGCCGACTACGCGCATTGGCAGCGGAGCTGGATGAGCGAAGACGTGATGAACCGTCAGTTGGCGTACTGGGAGGAAGAGCTGGGCGGGGAGCTGCCTGTGCTGCAGCTGCCGACGGATCGTCCGCGTCCGGCGCAGCAAAGCTACCGGGGAGAGCGGTATGAAACTGATCTTCCGGCCGCTTTGCTCGTCAAGCTAAAAGCGCTCAGCCGTCAAGAGGGAGCGACGTTATTCATGACGCTGCTCGCCGCCTACCAAGGATTCCTCTCCCGCTATACGGGACAGACGGATATCACCGTCGGCAGTCCGATTGCGAACCGGCATTACGGGGAAATCGAGGAGATGATCGGATTTTTTGTCAACACCCTTGTGTACCGTGCAGATGTGTCAGCCAATCCGAGCTTCCGGGAGTTGATATCGCAAGTGCGCGGGAAAGCATGGAAAGCGCAGGAGCATCAGGACATCCCGTTTGAGAAGATCGTGGCGGCGCTGCAGCCGGAGCGGTCGGCGAGCTATTCGCCATTGTTTCAGACGATGTTTACGCTGCAAAGCCGTCCGAGCGAGCTGCCGATGAACTCGGAACGCCGGATGGACACGATAAGCAGCTTTATGTCGGTCGCGAAGTTCGACTTGACGGTAGGTGTGCAAGAAGTCGAAGAGGGGATGCGCGTCAGCTTCGAATACAGCACGGACTTGTTCGACGCGTCAACCATCGAGCGGATGGCGGCACACTTCGAGCGATGGCTGCATGAAGTGGCGGAGTATCCGGAGCGATCGATAGGCCAGATGCAGTTGATTAGCGAAGCAGAAACGAAGCAGCAACTGGAGATATGGAACCGGACGGAGACGGCGTATCCACGGGATCAGGTGATTCAGGAGCTGTTCGAGGAGCAGGTGGCGGCAAGGCCGGAAGCGGTGGCTGTTGTTGACGGAGACCGCCAGCTGACGTATGGGGAACTGAATGCGCGGGCTAACCAACTGGCGCGCTGCTTGCAAAAAAAAGGCGTGAAGCCGGAGACGCTGGTTGGAATCTGCTTGGAACGCTCGGCGGATCTGATCGTCGGGATCCTGGGGATCCTGAAAGCCGGGGGCGCGTATGTGCCGATGGATCCGTCGTATCCGAAGCAGCGTCTGACTTACATGGCCCACGATGCAGGAATTGAGTTTCTGGTGACCCAGAGCGAGGCAAGCGGATGGGTGCCGGAGCCGATCACGCGCATCTGTCTGGACAGAGCTGCGGATCAAGAGATGCTGTCACAGGAGAGCGATTGGAATCCGCCGGCCATGACGACACCGCAAAACGCAGCTTACGTCATGTATACGTCAGGATCTACCGGAAACCCGAAAGGCGTCGTTGTGGAGCAGCGCAACGTGGTTCGTCTGGTGAAACAAGCGGGCTACATCCCTTTCAGCGCCGAAGATAGAATGGCTCAAACCGGTGCGATCGGGTTCGATGCCAGCACGTTTGAAGTGTTCGGCGCGCTGCTAAACGGAGGATCGCTGTATCCTATCCCAAGGGAAACGTTGCTGGATGCGCCCGCGCTGGCGGCGTTTGTACATCGTCATCAGTTGACGACGATGTGGCTGACATCTCCATTGTTCAACCAGCTTGTTCAAAAAGACGCTGCCCTGTTCGCAGGTCTTCAGCATCTCATCATCGGCGGGGACGCATTGTCGCCGGTTCATGTCAATCAGGTGCTGCGTTCTTCTCCTGAATTGTCGCTGTGGAACGGGTACGGTCCGACCGAGAATACGACGTTCTCCACGTGTTTCTTGATTGACCGTGACCGTGCGTATGAGGAACAGATCCCTATCGGTAAACCGATAGGCAACTCGACGGCGTATGTGGTCAATCAGCACAATCACTTGAATCCTGTCGGCGTGCCGGGGGAGCTTTGTCTGGGCGGAGACGGCGTGGCACGCGGGTATTTGAACCAGCCTGACCTGACAGCAGACAAATTCGTATCCAATCCGTTCGTTGCGGGAGAGCGCATGTACCGGACAGGGGATTGGGTAAAGTGGATGCCCGATGGGAATCTGGTTTATTTAGGGCGGATGGACAAACAGGTAAAAATCAGAGGATTCCGGATCGAAGTCGGGGAGATCGAAACGGTGCTCAGCCAGCACCCGACTCTGCGGCAGGCATCCGTCGTCGTGCGGGAAGACAGGCCCGGGGAAAAGCAGCTGGCGGCGTATCTGGTCGGCGAAGGCAGCGCGCAGGAATGGCGGACATACTTGACCGAGCGATTGCCAAGCTATATGGTGCCGACGTATTTTGTGCAACTGGACAGTTTGCCGTTAACGCCGAACGGGAAGATCGATACGAGGGCACTACCGATTCCGACAGTGTCGTCGTGGAATCAAGAGGGCTATGCAGCGCCACAAACGCCAGCGGAGGAGCTCGTTGCGGCGGTATGGAGCCAGCTGCTTGGTGTGGAGAGGATCGGTAGCTATGATTCCTTCTTTGATTTGGGAGGCCACTCGCTGCTGGCGACGCAGGCAGTTTCGCGTCTGCGCGAGGTGTTCGGCGTGGAGGTGGCAGTGCGCGACCTGTTCCAATACCCGACGATCGAGAGCTTATCCCGTCGATTAACGCTGTTAGCGCAAGGTGGAGAAGGGGAGAAGCGTCCGCCGATTCAAGCGGTGGAACGAGGCGTGCATATGCCGGCATCGTATGCCCAGCAGCGGCTCTGGTTCCTCGATCAACTGGAACCGAACAGTCCGCTGTACAATATTCCATGCGCATGGCGGTTGCAGGGAGCCTGGAAGCTGGATGCGTTGGAACAAGCCTACGATGCGCTGATCCAGCGTCATGAAGTGCTGCGTACTGTCATTGGCGAGGCGAACGGCGAGCCGGTGCAGATTATTCGTAAACACCAGCCCGAGCGTCTGCCTGTGACGAACCTTCGCCATCTGGCAAGCGAGGACAGAGAGCGCGAGATGAAGTCGCTCATGCAAGCGGAGGCAGACAAACCGTTCCAACTGGCTGAGGGGCCGTTAATCCGGGCACAGGCCATCGCGATGGGAGAGAACGATTGGGTGCTGATGTGCACGCTGCACCATATTATATTTGACGGATGGTCGTTGGACATTTTTGTACGGGAATGGCTCGCGCTGTATGAGGCGTTTGCGGAAGGGCAGCCAGCGGAGTTGGCACCGCTATCTTTGCAATATGCCGACTACGCGCATTGGCAGCGGAACTGGCTGAGCGAAGACGTGATGAACCGTCAGTTGGCGTACTGGGAGGAAGAACTGGGCGGGGAACTGCCTGTGCTGCAACTGCCGACGGATCGTCCGCGTCCAGCGCAGCAAAGCTACCGGGGAGAGCGGTATGAAGCGGATCTTCCGGCCGATTTGCTCATCAAGCTAAAAGCGCTCAGTCGTCAAGAGGGAGCAACGTTATTCATGACGCTGCTCGCCGCCTACCAAGGTTTCCTCTCCCGCTATACGGGACAGACGGATATCGCCGTCGGCAGTCCGATTGCGAACAGGCATTACGGGGAAATCGAGGGGATGATCGGATTCTTTGTCAACACCCTTGTGCACCGTGCGGATGTGTCGGCCAATCCGAGCTTCCGTGAGTTGGTGTCGCAAGTTCGCGGGAAATCATGGAAAGCGCAGGAGCATCAGGACATCCCGTTTGAGAAGATCGTGGCGGCACTGCAGCCGGAGCGGTCGGCGAGCTATGCGCCATTGTTTCAGACGATGTTTACGCTGCAAAACCGTCCGAGCGAGCTGCCGGTGGACTCGGAATGCCGGATGGATACGATAAGCAGCTTTATGTCGGTCGCGAAGTTCGACTTGACGGTAGGCGTGCAAGAAGTCGAAGAGGGGATGCGCGTCGGCTTCGAATACAGCACGGACTTGTTCGACGCGTCAACCATCGAGCGGATGGCGGCACACTTCGAGCGATGGCTGCATGAAGTGGCGGAGCATCCAGAGCGATCGATAGGCCAGATGCAGTTGATTAGCGAAGCAGAAACGAAGCAGCAACTGGAGATATGGAACCGGACGGAGACGGCGTATCCACGGGATCCGGTAATTCAGGAACTGTTCGAGGAGCAGGCGGCGGCACAGCCGGAGGCGGTGGCAGTCGTTGACGAGGATCGCCAGCTGACGTATGGGGAACTGAATGCGCGGGCGAACCAACTGGCGCACTACTTGCGGAAGAAAGGCGTGAAGCCAGAGACGCTGGTCGGGATCTGCATGGAACGCTCGGCGGATCTGATCGTCGGGATCCTGGGGATCTTAAAAGCCGGGGGTGCGTATGTGCCGATGGATCCGTCGTATCCGCAGCAGCGTCTGACTTACATGGTCCACGATGCAGGAATTGAGTTGATGGTGACCCAGAGCGAGGCAAGCGGATGGGTGCCGGAGCCGATTACGCGCATCTGTCTGGACAGCGCTGCGGATCAGGAGATGCTGTCACAGGAGAGCGACCGGAATCCGTCAATCGCCACGACGCCGCACAACATGGCCTATCTGATTTACACCTCAGGAACTACAGGGAATCCGAAAGGGGTTATGGTCGAACATCACACACTGATCAACATGGTGTTCTGGCATCAGCAATTTTATCAAGTAACGGAACAGGATCGTGTGAGTCAAATAGCAAGCATCGCATTTGATGCTGCAGTTGCAGAAATATGGCCCTGCTTGAGCAGAGGCGCCAGTTTGTATGTGTGCAAGGAAAGCGTAAGAACGGATCCTGAAGCGTTGCAGGATTGGGTCGTTGACCAGCAAATTACGATCAGTTTTATGCCAACGCAGATGGCCGAAATCATGATTCATCTGCCCTGGCCGTCGCATACATCGTTACGCTGTTTGCTGACGGGGGGGGATATGCTGCGGCAGTCTCCGCCAGCTTCATTGCCTTTTGCACTCATCAACAACTACGGTCCTACAGAGTGTACAGTCGTGGCTACAGCAACAGAGGTCAGCCCTTTGCAGGAGGGCGTACCGCCGATTGGAGGGCCAATAGCGAATACGAAGTTATACGTATTGGATCGCCATCAACAACCTGTACCAATCGGTGTCGTCGGGGAGCTGTACATTGGCGGGGCAGGGGTTACCCGTGGATACTTGAATCGTCCAGAGCTGACGGAGGAGCGATTCCTTCCGGATCCTTTCAGCGGTGAGTCTGGAGCGAGAATGTACAGAACGGGAGATGCTGTAAAGTATCAGCCGGACGGCAACCTGATCTATGTAAGCAGGATCGACGACCAGGTGAAAATCAGAGGATTCCGGATTGAGCTCGGAGAGATTGAAATGGTGCTAAGTCAGTTGCCGACGATCAAGCAAGCTGTCGTCATCGTGCGGGAAGATAGGCCAGGGGAAAAGCAACTGGCGGCGTATCTGGTCGGAGAAGGCAGCGCACAGGAATGGCGGACATACTTGAGCGAGCGCTTGCCAAGCTATATGGTGCCGACGTATTTTGTACAACTGGACAGTTTGCCGTTAACGCCGAACGGGAAGATAGATACGCGGGCACTGCCGATCCCGACAGTGTCGTCGCAAGAGGGCTATGCGGCGCCGCAAACGCCAGGAGAGGAGCTCGTATCGGCGGTATGGGGCCAACTGCTTGGTGTGGAGAGGTTCGGTATCTATGATTCCTTCTTTGATTTGGGAGGCCACTCGCTGCTGGCGGCGCAGGCGGTTTCGCGTCTGCGCGAGGTGTTCGGCGTGGAGGTGGCAGTGCGCGACCTGTTCCAATACCCGACGATCGAGAGCTTATCCCGCCAATTAACGCTGTTAGCGCAAGGTGGAGAAGGGGAGAAGCGTCCGCCGATTCAAGCGGTGGAACGAGGCGTGCATATGCCGGTATCGTATGCCCAGCAGCGGCTCTGGTTCCTCGATCAACTGGAACCGAACAGTCCGCTGTACAATATTCCATGCGCATGGCGATTGCAGGGAGCCTGGAAGCTGGATGCGTTGGAACAAGCCTACGATGCGCTGATCCAGCGTCATGAAGTGCTGCGCACCGTCATTGGCGAGGCGAACGGCGAGCCGGTACAGATCATTCGCGAACACCAGCCTGAGCGTCTGCCTATGACGGACCTTCGCCATCTGGCAAGCGAGGACAGAGAGCGCGAGATGAAGTCGCTCATGCAAGCGGAGGCAGACAAACCGTTCCAACTGGCTGAGGGGCCGTTAATCCGGACGCAGGCCATCGCGATGGGAGAGAACGATTGGGTGCTGCTGTGCACGCTGCACCATATCATCTTTGACGGATGGTCGCTGGACATTTTCGTCCGGGAGTGGCTCGCACTATATGAGGCGTTTGCGGGAGGGCAGCCAGCGGCATTGGCACCGCTATCTTTGCAATATGCCGACTACGCGCATTGGCAGCGGAACTGGCTGAGCGAAGACGTGATGAACCGTCAGTTGGCGTACTGGGAGGAAGAGCTAGGCGGGGAACTGCCAGTGCTGCAGCTGCCGACGGATCGTCCGCGTCCAGCGCAGCAAAGCTATCGGGGAGAGCTGTATGAAGTGGATCTTCCAGCCGCTTTGCTCGTCAAGTTAAAAGCGCTCAGTCGTCAAGAGGGAGCGACGTTATTCATGACACTGCTCGCAGCCTACCAAGGTTTCCTCTCCCGCTATACGGGACAGACAGATATCGCCGTCGGCAGTCCGATTGCGAACCGGCATTACGAGGAAATTGAGGGGATGATCGGATTCTTTGTCAACACCTTGGTGTACCGTGCGGATGTGTCGGCCAATCCGAGCTTCCGGGAGTTGGTGTCGCAAGTGCGCGGGAAAGCATGGAAAGCGCAGGAGCATCAGGACATCCCGTTTGAGAAGATCGTGGCGGCGCTGCAGCCGGAGCGGTCGGCGAGCTATGCGCCATTGTTTCAGACGGTATTTACGCTTCAAAGCCGTCCGAGCGAGCTGCCAATGGACTTGGAACGCCGGATGGATACGATAAGCAGCTTTATGTCGGTCTCGAAGTTCGACTTGACGGTAGGCGTGCAAGAAGCCGAAGAGGGGATGCGCGTCAGCTTCGAATACAGCACGGACTTATTCGACGCGTCAACCATCGAGCGGATGGCGGTACACTTCGAGCGATGGCTGCATGAAGTGGCGGAGCATCCAGAGCGATCGATAGGCCAGATGCAGTTGATTAGCGAAGCAGAAACGAAGCAGCAACTGGAGATATGGAACCGGACGGAGACGGCGTATCCACGGGATCCGGTAATTCAGGAGCTGTTCGAGGAGCAGGCGGCGGCACGGCCGGAAGCGGTGGCAGTCGTTGACGAAGACCGCCAGCTGACGTATGGGGAACTGAATGCGCGGGCGAACCAACTGGCGCACTACTTGCGGAAGAATGGCGTGAAGCCGGAGACGCTGGTTGGGATCTGCATGGAACGCTCGGCGGACCTGATCGTCGGGATCCTGGGGATCTTAAAAGCTGGTGGCGCGTATGTGCCGATGGATCCGTCGTATCCGCAGCAGCGCTTGACTTACATGACCCAGGATGCGGGAATTGAGTTGATGGTGACCCAGAGTGAGACAAGCGGTTGGGTGCCGGAGCCGATTACGCGCATCTGTCTGAACAGCGCTGCCGATCAGGAGATGCTGTCACAGGAGAGCGACCGGAATCCGTCAATCACCACGACGCCGCACAACATGGCCTATCTGATTTACACCTCAGGAACTACAGGGAATCCGAAAGGGGTTATGGTCGAACATCACACACTGATCAATATGGTGTTCTGGCACCAGCAATTTTTCCAAGTTACGGAGCAAGATCGTGCGAGTCAAATAGCAAGCATCGCATTTGATGCCGCAGTGGCAGAAATATGGCCCTATCTGAGCAGAGGCGCTAGTTTGCATGTGTGCAAGGAAAGCGTAAGAACGGATCCTGCAGCGTTGCAGAATTGGGTCGTTGAACAGCAAATTACGATCGGTTTTATGCCAACGCAGATGGCCGAAATCATGATTCATCTGCCTTGGCCGTCGCATACATCGTTACGCTGTTTGCTGACGGCGGGGGATATGCTGCGGCAGTCGCCGCCAGCTTCATTGCCTTTTGCACTCATCAACAACTACGGCCCTACAGAGTGTACAGTCGTGGCTACAGCAACAGAGGTCAGCCCCTTGCAGGAGGGCATACCGCCAATTGGAGGACCAATAGCGAATACGAAGTTATACGTGTTGGATCCACATCAACAACCTGTACCAATCGGTGTCGTCGGGGAGCTGTACATTGGCGGGGCAGGGGTCACTCGTGGATACTTGAATCGTCCAGAGCTGACAGAGGAGCGATTCCTTCCGGATCCTTTCAGCGGTGAGTATGGAGCGAAAATGTACAGAACGGGAGATGCTGTAAAGTACCAGCCGGACGGCAACCTGATCTATGTAAGCAGGATCGACGACCAGGTGAAAATCAGAGGATTTCGGATTGAGCTCGGAGAGATTGAAATGGTGCTAAGTCAGTTGCCGGCGATCAAGCATGCTGTCGTCATCGTGCGGGAAGACAGGCCAGGGGAAAAGCAACTGGCGGCGTATTTGGTCGGAGAAGGCAGCGCACAGGAATGGCGGACATACTTGAGCGAGCGATTGCCAAGCTATATGGTTCCGACGTATTTTGTGCAACTGGACAGTTTGCCGTTAACGCCGAACGGGAAAATCGATACGAAATCTCTCCCGAAAATCGACAGTGTACTGCAAACATCTGCAAGTTATATCGCGCCTCGTCATGCAACAGAGAGAAAACTTGTACAGATTTGGTCAAGCGTGTTAGGGATGAAGGAAACTTCAATTGGCGTCCACGATTCCTTCTTTGACTTAGGCGGGCACTCCATGAAAATTATGGAGGCATTGGCAAAAGGGCTGACAGAAGGATGGCATGTAACGGTTAAGGATTACTACGATCTGCAAACCATACAAAAAATCGCGCAAAAGATTGACCATGGTTCAAAAAAATACTTGCATTCCGATACATCTAGGCTGCAATTTCTCAAGCCTCCGAAGAAAGACATCGCTCATGCAACCTACGACCCTATCGGTAATGTATTGCTTACAGGGGTCACGGGTTACCTGGGCATACATTTACTTGCGGAGCTGCTGGATGGAACCAATAGCAGAGTATATTGTTTGATTCGGGGAAGAGACCCACGGAATCGGTTGTTGGAACAGATTTCCTTTTACTTTCATGACAAGTTTGAAAAGTATAAAGTTATGCTAAGCAGCCGGGTTGTTATCGTAAAGGGGGATTTATCTGAGAAACAATTCGGCCTAAGCGATGCTGAATATGCTCAACTTGACAGTACGATCAGTAGTGTCATCCATTCTGCCGCGTTGACCAAACACTTCGGTAATTACGCTGATTTTGAAAAAGCGAATGTAACAACGCTTGAAGAGCTTATATCGTTCGTAGGACGTAATAAAAGGCTGCATTATATGTCCACGATGAGCGTATCAGGTCATATTACATTTGGGGAAGAGCAGCATGTATTTACCGAAAATGATTTTTACGTACAACAAAATTATGAGGATAATGTGTATGTGAAAAGTAAATTTTGGGCGGAACATGCACTATTCCAAGCGATCTCGAATGGGGTGGACGCTGCCATTTACCGGGTGGGCAATCTGACCAACCGGCACAGTGATGGGCAACATCAACATAATATCGCGGACAATGCATTTATGAGCCGCTTCAAATTTATGTTGCAACATGGGGTTGCCTCGAATCAATTCATATCTAATGATATAGAGTTTACTCCTGTTGATGCGTGCAGCAGAGCCGTCGTTGCCTTAATAAAAGCAGATGCAAGCGCTGGGGAAAACTACGTTTTCCATGTGTACAATCATCACAAAGTTGGACTTGGCGAGGTCTTGCAATTGCTACACAAGTCGGGGCATGAGATTGCTTTGTTGGATGGTGCGGCGTTCCAGGATCTTATGCTTCGATTATCTCAGGATGATAAGCACATTCATGACATTCAAATGTTAATGGCAGCAGGAGAACAGCATGAAGGCGATTATGCCATTGTCAAGCATGATTCGTTACAAACACAAATCGCCTTAAGCAAGGCTGGATTTTATTGGCCTAAAATTGATGCACTGTATATGCAAAAAATCGTGACCTACTTGCAAAATTCCGGATACTTACCAGTGAATGAGATGAGAAGCTTGATCCAGCACGTGTAGTGCTATGGCTGTGTATCTTGGGTTCGATCTCACATGATTCCAGGATTGACATCTAAACTGAGCATATATTTAACCTCGCAGCAGCTCCCTTGTGATTGGAGCCTTGCTAAACTCTCGTCAAGTAGACATCACTAAAGAAGCTGCCTTTAAGCAACCTTAGTTCGGTATTGAACCGGACTAAGGTTGTTTAGTCTCTTTGGAAAGCGCTCGTTGTTATAGAAATCTTAAAACCTCTATCATTTACGTATGGCTTATTGTCTTTTCCATATAAATGCTTACAATAGGTCTTGTACCATTTGCTATTTCGAGGAACATTTTGTCAACGAAATTCATCTAAGGAAAAATAAAAATGAAAATAACATTTCGAATTAGACTTCTATGATCGAGAACTCTGGAAAAGATGAAAATCGCCTAAAAACTATCTACGCTACGCATCGGGCTAGAAAGGTTGAAAGAGATGGAAAAAATCAAAGCTATAAAAACCGAATTGGGTGAAATTCATGGAAGAGACGCGATTTTCCTTGATGATATTCAATTCAATTATCAAAAGAAAGAAGTTACATTAATTGGCGAGATAAGCGGAGGATTATGTACAGAATCAGATGATGAAGAGTTTATTAAATACGAATTGCTATTCAAGAAAGTTTATTACTTTAATATGGTTGAGTTAGATGTAAGTTTACAGATGTTTGATCATCCATACCATGAAAGTGGTAGCTTCGTGGAAATAGGTAATACAAAAATACTTAGAGATATAAAGAATGCAAGAGGTCTGGAGTTAAAGCAATATGTAATATATACATATGACGAGGTTTTCGTTATCGCATGTCAAGAATTTGAATTACGTTTAAAGAAATAAGAGCTTTAAGCAACATTACACGAAAGATTGGGTATAGGTTTTGTCGTAATATATGTTTGGCTAAGCACTTGGTTCGCAAATAGTATGAAGAAGATGAGATTTCCTGAGGAGGTATAGTGTATATGTCTAATCATTGGGATATTTATTTTTGTGAGATTGAAGGTAAGTTTGCATCAGTTGTATTGGATATGGATATCTGGAAGGAGATTGAGAAATCTGAGTATCCACATCCGATGGTTTTAAGAATACGAATCAAAAACCCTGGAGAAAGCGGTACTCCAATTAATGAAGAGGCTGAATTAATCAACGACCTAGAAGATAAAATCAATGATGAAAGTGCAGGTTTTGGATTCCATGTTGGCAGGGTGACTACTGATGGGATACGGGATGTATTTTATTATTTTTCTAAACCTTACGAGCTAGAAAAAGCAGCAGAGACATATTTCTTGGAACATGGATATGAGATAGAGGTTCTTCATCTTGAAGAGGAAAATCCTTGGGATTTTTATTTTGAGTACCTTTACCCCGACAAATATCAAATTCAACATATGGGGAATCGAAAAGTTGTCGATCAGTTACGAGAGTCAGGGGATACATTTGAAGATGTGAGACAGGTAGACCATTGGGTCTATTTTCAATCTATTGAAGATAAAGAGTATTTCGATGCTAAGGTTAAACTTTTGGGATTCGAAATCGATTCAGATGCTCCTAATGACGATAAAATTTATTCTCATATCTATCGTTCTGATTACGTCGACTTCCATTCGATAAATGAAGTTACGGATATTCTTGTTGATTTAGTAGAAGAATGTAATGGCGAATATGATGGATGGGGAACTACAGTAGTTAAGTAGATGAGGAAGTGGAAATGAATGTAGCTATCATGTAAGTGTCAGATCAAATCTTTACAAATTGCCAGGGGGAAGGAATCGAAGATAAAGAAACAGAAGTTTAACATTTTTAAGAGAGATTAGAGAAGAGACAGGTTATGAAGCTGTTATGATGTATTATTAAGGAGAAGTAAGTAAATGAAACAGTTTGGTTGGTTTATAATAAATTTGTTGATTCTCTCCATTATTATATATATATCTTCTATTTCATATAGGATCTATACTTCTGCTGAAATTGACATAGCAACGTTGGGTTTTGAGAAACAATATGAGGTATATCCAAAGAAAGATGCTTATTGGTTTTCGTTTCTTTTTGCAGTAGCGGGGATATTATGTATAATGCTATCCCGATTTCAAAGAGGCTCAGAGAAAAGTAAGATTTTGATTTCATTCTTAATAATCCTTATACACATCCTTTTTATTCTTAACACACTGCTATCTCTTGCGGTTAATGACGAATACCCGCCGCTAACCATTATGACAAGAGTTGCGAACATAATAAGTATAATAGTTATATTATTAGCAGGAATTGATTTAATAGGTAACTTTAATAAGGCAGCAGACAATAGAATAAGAAAAATGGAAGAGCTGACTTGAAAGATGCTAAAAGAGGACTGTAACTTCTAGAAGTCGGAGGAAGGGAAGAGAAAATTTATGAAATAGGCTGGAGTGTCCTGTCACAATATCAGGGGGTAAAGGGATAGCGGCACTTGCTGTTGCGGAAGCCGTTGTCTATGCCAGGGAAACAATGATGAACAAGTTTATTCATGCCGTTTCTTCCATTCTTAATCCAGCATCGAACGCGATTTGCCGCAAGCTCAACTTTTCGGTTAGGAGTGAATGAGCTTTCGGAATATTCCCTTGGAAATTGCATGCGATGAAATGACTGGGTGACCGGCGATTAGAACCCCTCGGGACAGTAAAAAAAAGGAACTTTCTGTAGGAGTGATCTCGAACTCAACCGTAAAGTATGTTTCATTATGATTGGACATGATGTGTAGGCGAGTATGAAGCCGTATCTCTGCCATATGTATATAAAAAGACTGCAAAAGCGAGTACGGTGCTCGGAAATCACGAAATATGCGTAAATAAGGACACACACCTCACTTTCATCTCCTCTAAAGAGTGGTATAATAGTGCGTCACTATGTGAGGTCAAGGGGATCCTTGGCACAATACATGAAGAAGAGATGATACGGTGAGTACAATTGTTCCCAGTATAAAGAGAAGAACGACCTTCCTGTTGAATAAATATT
Source organism: Paenibacillus suaedae (assembly GCF_032337355.1). Taxonomy (NCBI): domain Bacteria; kingdom Bacillati; phylum Bacillota; class Bacilli; order Caryophanales; family Paenibacillaceae; genus Paenibacillus; species Paenibacillus suaedae. Next base: position 276,235 of record NZ_JAVYAA010000002.1, on the reverse strand, counting down.
TCACAGGAGAAACGCTTGATTATAAGCAAATTATCGCGATTATTATTCCGATATTTGTGGATCAAGCTTTTATTATTTTGATGAGCCTATTGAATACGGCCATGATCAGCTCCTCAGGGGTAGCGGCGGTAAGTGCGGTCAGCATGGTGGATTCGTTGAACATCTTCTTGGTCAACGTGTTTGTAGCTGTGGCGACGGGGGGAACCGTCATCGTCGCACAGTATAAAGGCAGGGGCAATGCGGATATGGTTTCGAAGTCAGCTGCTCAAGCCATCTCGGCAGTTGCGCTGCTGTCGATCTTGATCAGCGCGGTCGTTATTATTTTTCATAACCCCACACTAGACTTACTGTTCGGTCGTGCAGAAGCGGATGTCCTGGATAATGCAAGGATCTTTTTGATCGGGAGCTGCCTCACGTACCCGTTCATTGCGATTTTTCAAGCTGTGACGGGGGCGTTGCGCGGCGTGGCAGAGACGAAGGCCTGCTTGGGTCTATCGTTCATTATGAACTTGACCTACCTGTTTCTGAATATATTGTTCATTACGGTACTCGATATGGGCGTAGTCGGATTGATCATTTCCATGCTTACGGCTCGTGTGCTGGGAATGGTGATATCGTTAATTTATTTGTTGAAGATCAATCAGACGTTGCAGTTCCGAATTCAGAATGCACTAAAGTTGGATTTTTCGATTTTGAAAAAAATTATGATTATCGGCGTTCCTTTTGCAGCGGAGCAGATGTTCTTTAACGGCGGGAAGCTGCTTACACAGACGTTTATCGTTCAGCTCGGTACGCTTGCGATCACGGTCAATGCCATAAGCGGCTCCATATCGCTTGTGTTCCAGATCGGAGCGAATGCCTTAAGCATCGCGATCGTCACGGTCGTAGGCCAATGCATCGGACGACGCAATATTGAGGATGCGAGGAAGTTTATCAAGTCTTTCCTGTGGCTGTCCTCCATCATATTCGTTATTGCGGCAGTGATTCTCATGCCTTTATTCCCTTGGATCGTGAGATTGTTCTCTCCTCCGGCAGAGATCATTCCGGAGATCTTTAAACTTACGGTGCTGATTGCGATTACCCAGCCATTTTTATGGTCGATCAGCTTTATTATGCCATCGGCTCTTCGTGCAGCGGGTGATTCCAACTTTACTTCGATTACTGCTATGCTCACGATGTGGTTGTTCCGTGTCATTCTGGGCTATGTACTCGGGATACCACTTGGCCTTGGTATCATGGGGGTATGGATTGCAATGGTCATAGAGTGGGGGATCCGCGGCTCCGTCTTCCTCTGGCGCTTCCGCGGGGAGAAGTGGTACAGCCGGAAGTTGATTTGATAGTTTCATGAGCCATTACGTTAGCTCTTAAACAAAGAGAAAAGACAGCGAAATCCTATTTAAGGAGGAGTCACGCTGTCTTTTTTTTGCTCTCGTACACTGGATGACTCCCGGAGAGGAAGGAACAGGAGGGCATTTTGCAGAATATTCTAAATGAAATGTATTTACATATGATAGTAGCAGCCCAGTCATACATCAGCAGTTTCGTTTATCCGCATTGTGCAGCCCCATCTATTGTGCAATTTTACACCCACCTGACAACCACTTCGTAATGTTCTAACCGTTTCATCACAACAAGTAATGAAAGGGAGGTTTCTATGGAACTGGAAGAAATCAAGCAAAACTTAAAGGAAACAAGAGACAAACTGTTCGGAATTCTGAAAGGATTAAATGGAGATCAATTAAACGAACGAAAAGATGAGGATAGTTGGAGTATTGGTCAGATATGTCAGCACCTTGCCAAGGTAGAAGAAATATATGTCGTAGCCATTAAGAGGGGGTTACAGAATACAGAAGAATCATCCGTAGAACACAAATCAATCGATTCTTTACTGGACAGAAAAATAAAGCTAGCGGCTCCGGACATTGTAAAGCCAACGGATGAACGTTACGAATATGAAGACATCATTGCAAAACTAAACAGTTCCAGACAACAGTTTGTTGAAATGCTAAACGCCTTAGAGGATCCATCGATACTGAGTAGAAGACATTTTGTTCACCCTGCCTTTAAAGAGATGTTATTGATTGATTGGGTGAAATCGACGTACCTACATGAAGAAAGGCACATTCAACAAATTCAAGACATAATAAATGGGGTTAGATAAAGACTGGCATGCGGAAGATGCGGTCATTTAATTCCGAACTATACAGGTGAAGTCAATTTACTAGCGAATAATAATTTCATACGAGCAACAGCCGGTAATTGAAAGCAACTTTACGCTTGCATTCGATTGCCGGCTTTTTTAGCTTTTCTCATAAAAAGGGGGATGTCCATGTACAAATTAATACTCGTTGATGATGAAGAAGATGTACGAGAAGGTGTGCTGCATGAAATGGACTGGGAGTCATTAGGGTTTACGGTCGTGGAGACGGCAGAGAATGGTCAAGAGGCAATGGAGTACATAGAAAGATTGCAGCCGGATATTGTGGTGACCGATATTCATATGCCTTTCATGAATGGATTGCAGCTCGCGGAGTGGATTCGTAGTCATGATCCTTCGATGAAAATCATGATATTAACAGGCTACGATGAGTTTGAATATGCGCAGAAGGCGATCAAGCTCCATATAGACGAATACGTGCTCAAGCCATTTTCCGCTGCGGAATTGCAAGCCGCACTGGTGAAGGTCAAGCAGCAGATGGATCAGGAGGTTGCGGAGAAGAACAATCTACTAACGCTACAGGATCATTATCGAAAGAGCTTACCTGTATTGCAGCATGTATTTTTATCTTCTCTCCTTACAGGCAAGTGTTCATTGGAGGATATTCATGAGAAATGCGAGCGTTATGAGATGGATTTATCGGGTTCCGCTTATTTGGTCTCTGCGATTCAAATGGATCATAGCAAGGAAGAGAAGAACCGTTATTTATTGCAATTTGCAATATGCAATATTGCTGAGGAGCTCGTGCTGAAGCATATGCCGGGACGGGTATTTATTCACCATGATCATGTCATTGTGTTAACGATGAGCGCAAGCCGAGAGGGAGATAGGATGAGTCAGGAGACGATCGGGATCGTAGAAGAAATTCTTCAGAGTGTCCATCGATTTCTCAAAATAACGGTAACGATTGGCGTGGGAACTGTCGTGAATGATTTGTCCGAGTTGGCATCTTCTTATCAGGAAGCGGTACAAGCACTGCATTATCGATTGATTCACGGAAATCATCGCGTCATCTGGATTGAAGATGTAGAGGCGAAGCGGGTGAATCCACTTGTATTCGACGACATGAAGGAGCAGGCCTTAATCCGCTGTATGAAGGTAGGGACGATAGAAGAAGCGCAAGCGATGATGGGCGAGTTTTTTGATGTCGTGGAATCCTGCACGGTTTCGCTGCAAGATTTTCAAATCTATTGGATCGAAATTTGGACAGCCATGATGAAAGTGGCGAAAGATATGGACGTCAACTTCGAGCAGTTCCTCGGGGGTGCCGTACATCCATTGATGGAAATCTATCATTGCAATAATGCGTCAGAGGCAAAGAATTGGATGCTTCATCAATGTATGAAAATTATGAATTGCATCGCCGTCGAGCGGCAGACTGGCTACAAGAAGCTGGTGGATGACGCAAAAGCGTATATGAAGCTTCATTATGCGGATCTGGATATTTCGATTCATACGGTGTGCAGGCATTTGCACATCAGCACAGGTTACTTCAGCCATATTTTTAAGAAGGAAGCCAAAACCACCTTCGTAAGCTACCTACTGGAGCTAAGAATGGAAGCGGCGAAGGAGCTGCTGCGGTCAACGGATCTCAAAGCGTTCGAGATCGGTGAGAAGGTAGGGTATGCGGATCCGAATTATTTCAGCTTCAGCTTCCGCAAGCGCTACGGATTGTCGCCCAAGGAATACCGCAATCGGGATCGAGGGTGAAGGTCGCATGATCAACGTCAGGAGCATTCAGTTTATTATCGCAAAAACATTTATTTTCATAACCGTTGCTGCGGTGTGTATGGTCAGCGTCATGCTGTATAACAAATTTTCCAGTACGGCAGAGACAAATGCGGACTTGAATATTCAGCAGGTCGTAGAGCAGGTCAATTATAATTTGGAGATATATGTGAACAACATTACAAGTATCTTCGACGTCGTTCAAGACCTGATTCGTAGGAGTCCTTCCGTGACGAATCCTATTTTAGTAGAGCAGCTGAAATCTATTATGAAAACAAGAGAAGATTTGATTTCGATCGCCTTGTTTACCAAGCAAGGAAAGCTGGTCTTCAACACTCCTCAACTGACCATGCGGAGCAATACACAATTAGAGCGGCAAAGCTGGTTCGAGGCCGCTATGGCGCGCCCAGATCAATTATCGTTCTCCTCGCCTCATATTCAGAATTTATTTAAAACCACTTACAAATGGGCCGTCTCCATCAGTAAGCAAGCTGGGTATCGTACAGGGCGGGGGCAGCCCGATCAGGGTGTGCTGGTTATCGATATGAACTTCAAGACGATCAACGAATTAAGCAAGCAAGTATCTTTTGGCAAGAGGGGCTATATCTATATTATCGATTCTTTCGGCAACATCGTCTACCATCCGCAGCAGCAACTGATTTATGCAGGGTTAAAGTATGAGAACTTAGAACGCGTCCTTACCTACGCATATGGAAGCTTCCAAGATAACAGCAATGACGAGAGCAAGCTGATTACCGTCAAAACGGTAAATCCGATCGGCTGGAAAGTTGTAGGCGTTGCCTACAAAGATGAGATCGTAACAACCAAGTCTGAACTAAATACCTTTATACTGTGGTTTCTCGTAATCGTCATTCTGATTGTTCTATTCGTGTCGATCGTTGTATCTGCGAGAATCTCACTGCCCATTCAGAATCTAGCTAAATCGGTAAAGAGCGCGGGGGAAGGGGATTTTACAGTACCGATCTCGACGATGGGCATCTATGAAGTGGATCAATTGTCCAGCCGGTTCAACATGATGCTTCGGCAAATTCGGCAGTTAATGGATCAGATTATTGTGGAGCAAGAGGCGAAGCGCAAGAGTGAGCTTGATGTGCTGCAAGCACAGATCAATCCACACTTCCTATACAACACCTTGAATTCGGTCATCCGGCTTGCGGAACGGGGAGAAACAAGGGAGGTCGTTACGGCAATTACATCTTTATCGCGATTTTTTCGGATTAGCTTGAGTAAAGGGAAGAACATCATCACCGTACAAGAAGAGATTGAACATGTCAGACATTACTTAATCATTCAGACCATCCGTTATAAACGCAAATTTCAATATGCAATAGATATCCAGGATGAGGCATTGGATTGCATGACCATGAAGCTTATTTTGCAGCCAATCGTCGAAAATGCGATCGTGCATGGGATTGAGATGATGCAGGAGGAAGGGATGATCACCATAACAGCCGCTATTGTAGAAGATAAGTTGATGCTGCAAGTAACGGATAACGGCTTAGGCATGAGTCCTCAGATTGTGAACAGTCTTCTAACGAAGAAGGTAAGAAGTGAAAGTGGGTCAGGCGTTGGCGTGAAAAATGTACATGATCGTATCCAGCTATGCTTCGGTCAAGGCTATGGACTGGAGTTCGAGAGCGAGCTGGAAGAAGGCACGACGGTCAAAATCTGGCTTCCCATTGTCCGGGATGAAAGGGAGGCAGAGTCGTGAATCGAAGAATGAATCTATTGTTAATCGTGATTTTATCACTCTCCTTCTCGCTGTCGTCTTGTTCCATTCAGACCAATATGATGTCGGATAATATGCTCGCTATAGACCTAATCGTCAAGATGAATCAGGGCGATTACTGGAACACGCTGAAGAGCGGGGCTGAGGCTGCGGCCAAGGAATTCAATGTGAAGCTTCATTTTCTGGCTCCAAATCATGAAGATGATATTCCAGGTCAGATTGAATTAGTGAATCAATCCATTCAGAATCGTCCGGATGCCATCATTCTTGCGGCAAGTGATTATATGGGGTTAGCACAAGCGACCGATCGAATTGCCTATGAAAACATACCGATCATATCCATCGACTCAGAGGTTGGATCCGCACGTGTGAAGACGTATGTCGGTACGAACAATTATGAAGCAGGGCAGCTGGCCGCGAAGCGAATGATCGAATTGATTCATGAATCGGGTCAAATTGCGGTCATGAACTTTGTAGAGGCAGCCAAAAATGCGAATCAACGGGAAGAAGGGTTTCAAGATTATGTGGCCAGATTTCCGAATGTTCGTGTAGTGGATATTCAATATTCACAGTCCAATCAACGAAATGCGGAGGAGATTACACGCAGATGGCTCGCCCAATATCCAAGCCTGGACGGGATTGTTGCATTAAATGCAGAATCTTCAATCGGCGTAGGGCGTGAGGTTCAACGATCCGGCCATGGTGGAAGAGTGAAGGTGATCGCATTCGATAGTCCGCCTGAAACAATGGGGTTGTTGCAGGATGGAGTTGTTCAGGCGCTGGTCTTGCAGAATCCATTTAATAACGGATATCTCGCCGTGAAGTACGCCGTCGACATTATTGAGGGGCGGAACGTACCTGAAAGAATAGATACAGGCGTTAAGCTAATTGATCTGGACAATATGCTGTGGCCAGAAAACCAGAAGCTGTTGTTTCCGTTTGTAAAATAACTCAGTGCGCAAGGTGATGAGAATTTCGATAGAACTCAGGAGGATTTTCGATACCGAATCCCATGAGAATCCATCATAATGAAAGCGTATTCTTTTCTAGGGTATTCAGGAATGATGTTGAGGAGGTCTTGATCAAATGAAGAAAGTATCAGCTTTGATTCTGGCGAGTGCATTAATTGCGACAGTTGTTAGCGGCTGCGCAAACGGGAAAAGTTCAAGCGGTGACGGTGGCAGTGAACCCCAAGTAGGTGTTGCGATCTATAAGTTCGACGATACGTTCATGACAGGCGTACGGAATGCGATTTCGGATTCAGCGAAAGGGATTGCCCAAGCCGATATCGTGGACAGTCAGAATTCACAGCCGACCCAAAACGATAAAGTGGATTTGTTCATCACGAAAGGGGTTAAAGCCTTGGTCGTTAACCCTGTTGATCGTACAGCAGCGGGTGTCATTATCGATAAGGCGATGGCCAAAGACATTCCGGTCGTATTCCTGAATCGCGAGCCTCTGCCGGAAGATATGAAGAAATGGGATAAAGTCTATTATGTCGGAGCGAAGGCAGAGGAATCGGGTACAATGTCCGGTCAGCTCATTGCGGATTACTGGAAGGCGAACCCGGGAGCGGATAAGAACAAGGATGGCGTTTTGCAATATGTCATGTTAAAAGGGGAGCCTGGTCATCAGGATGCTGAACTCCGTACGAAGTACTCGATCCAAGCGATCGAAGACGCGGGGATTAAAGTTGAGAAGCTGCAGGAAGATACCGGGATGTGGGATCGCGTAAAAGGGCAAGAGAAGATGGCGGCGTTCTTGGCTGCACATGGCGATAAGATTGAAGCCGTCTTTGCGAACAATGACGATATGGCCTTGGGCGCCATTGAGGCATTGAAGGCGAATGGCTATTTCAAGGATAACAAATTCATTCCTGTGGTAGGTGTAGATGCGACAGCACCGGCGCTGCAGGCATTGGAAGAAGGCACATTGCTTGGAACCGTTCTGAATGATGCAAAGAACCAAGGAAAGGCTGCGATCACGCTTGCAAGCGTGCTGGCGAAAGGCGAGAAACCTACGAAGGAAAATGTCGGCTATGAGATCACGGATAATCATTATATCTGGATTTCTTATAAGAAAATTACGAAAGACAATATGGCGGACGCGAAGTAATGTGAACCGTTGAACTATTGGCTTCAAGTTGGGGAGGTAGAATGATTCGTTATTCGTACCTCCTCTTTTTACGAAGAGACTTAGGGGGCGAAAGGGATGGGACAGCATGAATTCGTGCTCGAAATGAACAACATTTCCAAGGAATTTCCCGGAGTTAAGGCGTTGGATCAAGTGACGCTGCAAGTGCGGCCTGGAACCGTACATGCACTGATGGGCGAAAATGGAGCGGGCAAATCAACGTTAATGAAATGCCTCTTCGGGATCTATACCCCTGATGAAGGCGAGATTATGGTGAAAGGCGAAGCTGTGCAGATTCCGAACTCCAAAACGGCATTGAATATCGGGATATCGATGATTCATCAGGAGCTTCACCCTGTACCTTACCGAAATGTGATGGAGAATATTTGGCTAGGACGGTTCCCGACGAGAGGGATTGGCCCTCTACGATTTATTGATCATAAGCGAATGGCGCGAGATACGCGTGATTTATTCAAACAGCTGGACATCGAGTTGCAGCCCGAGACAATGGTTCATACGTTATCGGTTTCCAAAATCCAATCCATCGAAATTGCCAAGGCTGTATCCTTCCATTCCCGAATCATTGTGATGGATGAACCGACGTCATCGCTTACCGATGTCGAGGTTGAGCAGCTGTTCCGAATCATTCGAGAGTTGAAAAAAAATGGCGTCGCCATTATTTATATATCGCACAAAATGGAAGAAATCCTGCAAATATCAGATGAAGTGACGATTATGAGAGATGGGAAAAAAATCGGGACGTGGCCGGCATCCGAATTAACAACGGACCTGATTATTTCTAGAATGGTTGGACGCGATTTGACGAACCGATTCCCACCACGGAACAACGTGCCCGGCGAGGTCGTGATGCGCGTTCAAGGACTGACCTCCCCTCTACCCAAATCGTTCAACCATGTGAGTTTTGACTTGCACCGTGGTGAAATCGTTGGGATCGGCGGATTGGTAGGCGCACAGCGCACTGAATTGATGGAGGCCCTATTCGGACTCCGGGACATCCAATCGGGTACCATCTCGATTCAAGGCAAGGAGGTACGGATCGATTCTCCCGTCATTGCGAAGAAACATGGTATGGCATTGTTAACGGAGGAACGACGCGTGACAGGCATTTTCCCGGTGTTATCGGTTCATGAGAATGCGGCAATCGCGAATTTGGATCACTATCGCAAGCCTTATTTCCTATTAGACGGGAAGAAGAAGAAGGCAGAAGTGGATGCGATGGTTCAGAAATTGAGAACCAAAACACCGTCTACGCGCGAACTCATTATGAACCTGTCTGGCGGGAACCAGCAAAAGGTGCTGTTTGCACGCTGGCTCCTGACGGAACCGGATATATTGCTGTTGGATGAGCCTACCCGCGGCATTGACGTTGGGGCTAAGTATGAAATTTACTCGATCATTGCTGAACTGGCCTTGCAGGGCAAAAGCATTATTATGATCTCTTCGGAAATGCCGGAGCTCATCGGGATGTCAGATCGCATTATGGTCATGTCCGAAGGGCGGTTGACTGGGATTTTGAACGGGAAGGAAGCGACGGAAGAGGAAATCATGCGGCTAGCGGCACAGCATTAAGCGGCAGAGAAAGGTGAGATCTACGATGAACGCGAAGCGAATTCAAAGTTTTATTTCCCAAAATGTCATCTATATGGTTCTGGCTGTTCTTATCATTGGAATTGCGATTTACGATCCTTCATTTATAGGATTAAATCCACTCCGGGATATCCTGAATCAGTCATCTACACGGGTTATTATCGCCCTGGGTGTTGCATTTGTGCTCATTACAGGCGGTACGGACTTGTCTGCAGGCAGAATTGTGGGTTTATCCGCGGTCGTATCGGCGTCCATGCTGCAGACAACCGATTATGCGCGCAGGTTTTTCCCCGATCTGGAGGAACTGCCGTTATTCGTGCCGATTCTACTAGCAGTCATTGTAGGCCTAATATTTGGACTCATTAACGGTATAATCGTCGCGAAGTTCAAGGTGCCTCCATTCATAGCGACTTTAGGTACGATGGTTGCAGTGTATGGCGTCAACTCCCTATACTTTGACACGGCTCCGAATCATTCGCAGCCGATCGGCGGCTTGCGGCCTGATTTTAAAGAATATTTCGGCACAGGAAGCATTGGGTTTAGCGGTGTATCCATTCCGATTATTGTGGTGATCGCAATCGCAGTTGCGTTTATCGTATGGGTCGTGTTCAACAAAACGAGATTAGGCAAAAACATGTATGCGATCGGCGGGAATCAGCAGGCAGCAAGGGTATCAGGCATTAACGTGGGCAAAAACCTTGTGTATATCTATGCCATTGCTGGCGCGCTGTATGGCCTGGCCGGGGTTCTCGAAGCGGCAAGAACCGGGGGAGCGACGAATAACTACGGGAATATGTACGAATTGGATGCGATTGCCGCCTGCGTTGTCGGTGGCGTGTCGACCACTGGGGGCATCGGAACGGTTCCTGGTGTAGTGACGGGAGTACTTATTTTTACGGTCATTAACTACGGTTTAACCTTCATCGGCGTAAGCCCATATTGGCAGTTGATTATTAAAGGCTCGATTATCGTAGCGGCTGTTGCCTTCGATATGCGGAAATATGCAGCTAAGAAATAAAGGATTTGATTAGGTTGAGGCCTTCCTTACGGAGATCCCTGCAAAACGAATACAGTTTGTGTAAAAAGCAGGGGCTGTCCCAAAAGTGTTCGCATGAAATGAGAACATCCCAATTCATGAACGAAAGAACCTCAAACTCCACCGCTAAGTTGAGGATGAGGTCCTTTGTGAAATTCAACTCTTAGTGGGGCTTGAAAATCGTAAAATGACTTCTGGGACAGCCACAATGTTTTTACTCCTTCTGTTTCAGTTGGCGGCTAATCAGAAGGGTGCTTAAATAATTATTCAAAGCACCGCGGGGAAATCCCCAGCAGTCTATTCATGAGACCTTCGTTACGCCAATAACGATGGCCTTTTTTTATTTGTAGTTATTTCTTACTCTTATGATACATATTGGTATATTCACATATATCTCGATAAGTCGATATAGCTCAATAGACACTAATATATGCAAGTTATATCAAGATCACACCACAAATATACATAATTTCAATTAGATTAGCATTACATAGCCTCCTCTTTGGACATCTAAATTAAAGTCAAAAGATCACTATATAAAGTAATCATTGTCTACTATTTCCTTCCTTTAGCGCATCATATAATAAAGGCAGAGGAGCAACTATCAAACAAAAGGAGACTATTAAAATGAAAAAAGTAACGATGGGCTTATTAAGTGTCGTGCTTTTGTTTTCGGTAGCAAGTTCTGCATTGGCTGCTCCATCAGTAAGCAGTCAAGGTAACATCAGCGCTATGAGAGCAGAATGTCCTTCTGCTGGCGCAGTGCAACCTATTGAAGTAGGAGTAAAATGGTTAATACCTACGAAAGGCGCAAGCTACTCGATTGCTTCTAAAGAGAATATTGAAATTGTTAATGGTCGTTATGTGCTTGCCCACGAACGAGGAAATGCAGACGTAAAAGTTTTTGACAAAAACGATAGATGTATTGCTCGCTATTATATAGCTGCGAGCAACTAATCAAATGGTGCTCCTCTAATTGAAGCAAGGAATGGACTGTAACCTGTAACCTGTAACCGTACTTGTAACCCTAATAAATGGGTCATAGAAAGGTGAAAACCACCAATTCTATGACCCATTTTAAAAATAATGCCTTATTATCTTATCTAGCCAGTAAGCCTTCGTCTCGTGCTTTTTTAACGGCCTCTTCGCGATTTTTAACACCCATTTTTACAATCACTGTAGTGCAATTGCGTACCGTTCCTTCAGAAAGAAAGATTTTCTCCGCGATTGTTTTCATGTGAAGACCCTCTACTAACGAGGCCAATATGCCTCTTTCTCGTATATCATCCCATAAGGACACTCGCGTCCTTGCTTTGACGAAATCCATTCAAATCATATGCAAACGCAGAGTTTATCTAAGGCTACCCGGCAGATACTGCATATTCCGGTAAGGATAATTTGGCAGAATGAAAAAGGAGAACATATTACCTGTCGTACCGCTAAACCCCGTCGTTCACGAGGGAGGCCAGCCTCGGGAAGGATTTGAATATAACAAGGACGCCAATTTCTTCGTCTGTCCGGCCGGTGAGCAAAGTAAGCGCAAGGCGGTTCAAGGTAGCAAGACCAGTGGAGATAGTCGCTCTCTTGTGTATTACTTTGACGTCGAGAAGTGCAAGACGTGTCCGATGCATGAAGGATGTCACAAGCCAGGCTCCAAGAGCAAAACTTACTCGATTCGAATCATCGCCGAACATTTCAAGGAACAGATCGAGTTCGAATTAAGCGACACGTTCAAAGAACGAATCAAACGCAGACCGATCATTGAACATAAAAATGCAGAAATGAAAAGATCCCATGGTATGGACACTGAACTATGACCCGAGAGATGGACATTTTAAAAAAGTGCCTCTCTCGGGTTCTTTACGTTTATGATTGAATTTATTTATTGAGAATGGAGTATGAGCATGCGGTATAGCGAGTTACAAATCAAAAAACTTGAGGGAAATCCAAACGTATTGCGTGTATCAGAGTCGAATATATCCTTCACTCCTGCCTTTGATTTAGATATGTTTAGTTCACGTAAACCAAAGGAGAGTTTGAAGCGTTGGAGATCTATTTACGCCGCTCATGGCGAAGCAGGTCTTCTTGAGGAACGGCGAGGCAAAGGAAGCTCTGGAAGACCCTCCAGTAAAGAGCTTTCAGTCGAGGAGAAATTAAGACGAGCTGAGGCCAAGATCAAGCTTCTGGAGATAGAAAATGAGTTTCTAAAAAAGCTGAAGGCACTAGAAAGGCAGGCGAAGCAAGACAAAAGCACATCATTGCGCTTCGAGCTTGTTAATCGAACCGTTCGTCAATTTAGTATAAAAGGTTTGACTCGCCATCTCTGCTCACTTGCTAAGGTAAGTGTTAGCGGTTATTATCGGTGGCTTTCAGCCGAAGATACCCGTCAACAAAAAGAGGAGGCCGATGAGCGTGATCTGTTGCTCATTAAGACCCACTTTGATCGTTTAAACGGAAAAGCCGGTGCGCTCGTAATTAAAATGAATCTCGAGAACGTGGATAACGTGGTGATGAACCATAAAAAAATCCGTCGACTCATGCGTAAATATAATCTCATAGCAAAAGTACGTCGAGCTAACCCTTATCGGAAAATAGCTCAAGCTACTCAAGAACATAAAACGTGCGCTAATTTGCTAAAGCGTCATTTTGATCAGGCAGAGCCGGAAAAAATACTGCTCACAGATATAACATATCTCAAGTACAACCATGGGCAGCAATGGGGATATCTCTCTTGCGTGAAAGACGGTTCTACGAATGAGATCTTAGCACATCATTTGTCGACTTCGCTGGAACTGTCTCTTGTGAATCGAACGCTAGACAAGCTACTGGAACGACTGGTTGGAAATATTCATCCTGAAGCCATTCTTCACTCGGATCAGGGCATGCATTATACACATCCAGAGTTCCAAAAACGTGTAAGTGAAACTGGATTTAGACAATCCATGTCCCGAAGAGGAAATTGTTATGATAACGCACCAATGGAATCATTTTTCGGTCATATGAAAGACGAATTAGAGTACAAAGATTGTACAAGTATTGACGAACTTCGGAATCGAATTAATGAGTATATTCACTTTTACAATACCGAGCGATATCAATGGACATTAAAGAAGATGACTCCTAACGAATATAGGAATCATCTTCTGGCAGCGTAGTGCTTTCTTTATCCTGTCCACATTAAGGGTTATAGTTCACACAGCTAAATACCAGGGACTCTTTCGTATGCGAATACAAGGCTACCTCACCGCGTTCGAAACGCAAAGTGGATGGTAAAGCTAATAGAGCAAAAGCAGCCCATACCTCGGTGAGGATGGACTGCTTTTTTTCTCTCAGGGGACTCTATTTTCCATTTTTGGGCTTTCACCTCGATGAAATTGGGGCTTTTGCAGTAGTCTCCTTACGGGAGGGCTTTTTTTTGTTAGTTCGTGGAAACTTTTATGGAGAATGGAATGTATAGTTAGTAATGGGAGGGGCATGAACACTGCTTGTTTTCATTATGTGTTACATATTACTGAATCCCAAGTAAGAGCCATCATTTCAAGTGAAGAATCAATGAGAAGTAGAGATGTCGATTCATTGTTGTTTCCCGTCGTTAGGATTGGAACCGATAATTTTATTAGTACGGATGGATTACAGGAATGGTTAAGGGAGTCTCTAAAACGTCGATTGAATTATCAATGAACGTGAACATCGAAGATGGATGAAAATCAGACAACATTTATTTATTCTGAGATTGCATTTGTCCGATATTTATCATAAATAATGATGTTGCTACAGAATCCAAAGATGAAGTATGGTATGAGAACACCTGAAGTGCAAAGGAGATATTTATAAAATGACATGGAGTTTGGACAGTGTTGTAGAAAGACATAAGGAAGCGCCCTATACGTTTTATGTGCCTAGTGAGTATGTATTGAGCAAGATTGAGGTTGGAGAGTTGGTCAAGCTTAGCTTTCTTAGTGACGAAGAAGATGCAGAATATTGTGGAGAGAGAATGTGGGTTGAAATCATCCATCGATCAGGTGATGAACTGATTGGAACATTACGGAATGAGCCGGTATCTATTAAGGATCTGGTTTTCGGTCAAGAAATCCATTTTAAAATCGAACATATTTGCGACACGATGCATCATGATCCTAGCGCTGTAAATTGGGATTATTATTTTGAGAAGAAGGTTGTTGTAACGAACGATGTGCTGGAGCGAAATGAATTTAATTTTATGGTAAGGGACTTTCCTAATGAAGGCTCAGAATCGGATACGGGATGGAGTTTCTTTACGGGGTATGAAGAAGAAAACGATCCTGATGATATCGATAATTATCAATTTATTTCGATTGGGAAGGTATTGAATATAGATGATTCGATTCTAGCTTTTATAGATCGGGAGCCTCAATGTGCCTTTGAGAGGAATCTTGCGACGAAAGAGTTTTATGAGGTATTTGATTATGAATGGGAAGAATAGTTGAACGCTATGCCGGATATCGCACATTCGATTTATAGAAAATGACTGATGTCACAGTTATGAAGGAGAGTAAAATGAAAAAAATTAATTTCTTGGAAACGAAGCCTGCCACTCGATTTGATGAACTTGATCCGAATCAAGATGGAAATAAGAACACCCGATTCGCAGATTTGATTATTGACGGAAGATCTATCTATCAAATGTTCAAAAAGCATGACTTGGTTCCATGTCTTGGTTGGGGGAGCGAAGCGAATCAAAAACTTATGATCGATTATTTTTTGTTGAGAGAACAACATGAATATATGTACAATAGATATCCGATTTTAGTATGTCCCTGGTGTGGCGACGAAGATTGTGGATTTATTTCGGTATTTATTGAGAGGGAAGAAGATATCGTAATCTGGAAGGATTTCATGAAAGATCATGATAATAAAACGATTCCTTTAGGGCCTTTTTACTTCAAATGGGATAACTATAAACAGGTAATTGACAGTACGTTTGGAACCGCAGGTATCCAGTAATTATTGTGTTCGTAATTCAAGACTGCTGTGACTGCAATGACCCAGACTAAGAGGTAAGCTATCTAGGTTGCATAGGGGGAGTATATATGAAGCAATTGCCGACGATTGAATTAGAAAGATTGCTATTGCGACCGTTTCGTTTAGATGATGCGAAAATTGTTCAAGAATTAGCAGGTGATAAATATATTGCGGAGATGACCTTGTACATTCCTTATCCTTATGAGGATGGAATGGCAGAACAATGGATCAATACACATGCCGTTAATTTTGATGGAAATCGTTCACTCGAACTAGCAATTGTACATAAGGAAGATCAATATGTAATCGGAGCCATCTGTATCGGACTGAATCCCAAGTTTGAACATGGTGAATTGGCCTATTGGATAGGGAAAGCGCATAAGAACAACGGATATTGTACAGAGGCAGCGAAGGGAATTGTCAAATACGCATTTGAAGAAATGAATGTGAATCGAGTTTATGCACGTTTTTTAGGGAAAAATCCTGCATCGGGACGAGTAATGGAAAAGCTGGGTATGAAATACGAAGGAACACTGAGACAACATGTGAAAAAATGGGGTGAATATGAAGACCTCATTTATTACGGGCTTTTAAAGGATGAGTATCTTAATTAATGAAACTCTGCAATAGATTGAAATCTTAGAGATAAGGATGATCCTGTGATGGATATCCCGTTTATCTCGAGATGAGCATTCGAATTGTAATTGTTAAGAAAGACATGTCAAGTTTTCAAACGTAAAAACACCTCCAAGCTTGACGCCCGTATCTTACGATATAAGGGCATTTGCTTGAAGGTGTTTTGATATGTCTCACGTTACTTATTTTTTATTTGCACTAAAACTCTTGATATTGCCATCCATAAATTGATAAACATCAAAGTTCCGAAAATATTAGCCACAACTACATTATATCCTGTAAATAGGTTTTCAAAGCGGAATAATGGCGTGTTATAAATGGCTATGGATAAAGATATAATCATTAATAACAGAAACAGCTTTTTCTTGGTTATCATATAAATGCAATACAGGAACGTATAGTAAGCCCAAAATTGCGCGGCAAACCATGCATGAGAGAGTCGAATACTCCGATTAGGTGGGGATGCATTGAAGTATGTAATGAGTTTTCTGATTACAGGTTCTCTACTTGTATTGCTGTTTCTTTCATGCGATGATCCGGTTGCCACGACAGCTTCTTATATTCACTACCTACGAGTATACCGATATAAACAAGAGGGTGGAACTAGTCTCTATAAAATATCCATCATAACCCCAAAAACAGTCATAATGATGTGAATGTCTGTTGTTTGCAATGCGATTGGCGAAATAACGTATCTGATTATGATTGGGAAGTATAGTTGAACATTTGGAGGTTAGAAAATGACAGATGTAACCTTTTACCGTGATGAAGCGCTCCCTTTCCTGGAAGCGAAGCGCTGCCATAAGAGTGACCTGGCATATCAGAAGCATTTTCACGAAGAGTATTCCATCGGTTTAATCGATGAAGGCGAAACGCAGGCATGGTGTGATGGCGACTTGTGGCGCGTTGAGAAGGGAAGAATAATCAGCTTTCCGCCGCTTATCCTACATGCCTGCCAGCCTGCGAAAGATGAAGAATGGAAATACAAAATGTTGTTCATTAAGGCGAAATGGTTCGCTCATCTTGAAATGCCTGATATTAATCGTCTTCAAATCCCTTTCTTGCTCGAAACTGGGAGGAATGAAGCTTGCAGCATGCTGCTCAATCGCACCATGGAGGCACTGACTCGCAGTGCTACTCCACTAGAAATTGAAACATCGTTAATCGAACTGGTGCACAAGCTTGTAGATAAGCATGCATACGATCTGACGCTTGAGCCATATGGAATAATGGAAACGAAGTACGTCAATTTGATCAAGGAATATATCCATGCGCATTATACGGATCGGATCACGCTCGACACGTTGGAGCATGAAGCCGGGATCAGCAGATATCATCTTATCCGCATGTTCAAAAAAGGAACGCATTTGCCGCCTCATGCGTATCAAAATCTACTTCGTATCAATCATGCCAAGAAGGAACTGAAGAAACGGCGCTCTATTGCCGAAATTGCCGTAGATGCCGGCTACTATGATCAAAGCCATTTTATAAAAGCCTTTGCCAAAATAGTAGGGGCAACACCTCAAGCTTATGCTATCTCCGTTTAGATAAGCGCAATTTTTTACAATCGTAACCTCCTCTTATCCTGTAGATTGAACCTATAGATAAGAGGAGGTATCATTTGATGATAACAACGACTAATGTGGAAGAGCAATTTTCTAAAACGATGAAATCTATTGCCCGTCGAGCTGATTTGAAGGCTTTTGTTGAACAGACACCCGCCATTTATCAGCTTTTGCAGCGCGCGGCAGCAAAGTATGTGACAGGGGAGAATCGCCAGGATGGCCTTGAGGTAGGACGAAAGCTAGCCGATAAAGGGTACGCTATATCGCTTGAATATATCGGTGAAAATACGACGGATATCCAAGACTGCGAACATGCGGCTCTGGAGCTTACGCTGCTTATTCATACGTTGGCTCAACATGGAATACCAGCTCGCGTATCGTTCGATCTATCTCACATCGGCTTATCGATAGATAGCGAATTGGCCTATAAGAATTTGACAGCAATGGCCGCACTAGCTCGACAGGCCGACGTCGAGCTGTTTGTCAGCATGGAGGAATCAGCTAAGACAGACGCCATACTTTCGATTTATACAAAAGCAGCAGCCGTATATGCGAACCTCGGCATCACACTTCAGGCACAATTGAACCGTACGGCACAGGATTTGAACGATATCTCAGGACGGATTCGCATTGTGAAAGGTGCGTACCAAGAAACGGAGAAGATCGCCATGCCGCGTTCATCTGCCTTAAATGAGCGATATATACAGCTTATAGAGCAGGCCATCCGCAAAGGGCATCGTCTGTCGATCGCTACTCATGACGAGTCTATCATTGATCAAGTTATTAAGCGGGGATGGATCCATGAGCCGGGCGTTGAATTCGAGATGTTATATGGGATTCGGCCTGATTTGAGCAGTCGATTGAAGAAGGCAGGTTATCCTGTTCGGATTTATCTGACGTTTGGTCGTGAATGGTATTTGTATCTATGCCACCGGATTGCGGAATACCCGCCAAATGTATTTCAAGCAATTCTAGATATGACGGAGGCTGGAGCAGCAGATCCCGTACAGAATTATGAATAAATCCGTGTGTAGCTTCCACTGCATGTTAGCTACTATACATCCATACGAAATTTGAGAGTAAATAGAGTAATATTCAATAAGTGGAGATATACAAGTAAGTCGGAAGGCGGTATCTAACGATGCCGCCTTTTTTTGCATTTATTATAAATGAAATAACAGAAAAATAACTGAATTATGACGGAAGATTGTTGCCAATTCCTTTAATCTTGCATGCCAATTTGCGACGGTTTTCTATATGCTTAAACCCGAAGCATGAAAACCATCGATAAAGGAGACTTGGCATGATTGTAAACACAAGAACGAGGGTTGCATCCCAAAACAGCTCTAACGAAGTGCCTGCAAACCGTCTTCCGATCGTTAGTTTGTTAGCGCTGGCCATGGCAGCCTTCATATGCATTCTGACGGAAAGTCTGCCAGCAGGTCTTTTGCCACAAATCGCACAAGATCTCCAGATCACGGAGTCACTTGCTGGACAGCTAGTTACGGTATATGCGATCGGTTCGCTGATTGCCGCCATTCCGTTAACAACGGCTACTCGTGGATGGAGACGCCGACCGCTGTTGCTGCTTTGTCTTATTGGTTTTCTTCTATTTAATTCGATAACTGCATGTTCTACTTCCTATGGTCTGACCCTTGTGGCTCGTTTCTTGGCTGGGGTATCAGCTGGCGTGTTATGGGGGATGACCGCAGGCTACGCCCGTCGCATGGTGCCTGATTCACAGAAGGGGAAAGCAATGGCCATAGCCATGGTTGGAACGCCATTAGCATTAGCGCTAGGTGTGCCTATCGGAACCTTATTAGGTACTCATATCGGATGGCGAATGATTTTCGGTTCCTTGTCTATATTGACCACCTTCTTACTTGTCTGGGTACAGTGGAGGCTGCCCGATTACGAAGGGGAACAAGCAAGCAAACAACTTCCACTCTTCCAGATTTTCAAACTTCCTGGTGTGAGATCAACCCTGTTTCTTGTGTTCACTTGGGTGTTGGCGCACAACATACTTTACACCTATATTGCTCCTTATCTAGCTGGTACTTTACTTGCCAATCGAACTGATCTGGTGTTGCTGGTGTTCGGCATTGCTTCGGTGTTCGGTTTATGGATTGTAGGGATGCTGATAGACCGTATTCTGAGAACGCTCGTGATCATCAGCCTTGCAGGATTCGCGTTGGCTTCGATCGCCATGGGCATTGGCAGCGAACAACCGATCATTATTCTGTCAGCTGTTGCGGTGTGGGGACTTACGTTTGGTGGGGCGGCCACCTTGCTGCAGACCGCAATTGCCCAAGCAGGGGGCGAAAGTTCTGATGTTGCTCAATCCATGCTTGTAACCGTGTGGAATCTTGCCATTGGTGGAGGAGGAGTGAGCGGTGCGCTCCTGCTTGAGTTGCTAGGGGCAAATTTTCTACCAGGGTCCCTGTTTATCCTCTTACTCCCTGCTCTAATTGTCGCCTGGTTGGTTCAAAGTCCCGCGTTCTCCAAAGAAAAAGCATAAAAATACGAAAACGAATACTGAAAAAGGAATCCGATATGAGGATTCCTTTTGTGTGTTCTGCCTCAGTTAAAATACCGAAACGTACTACGCAAGCAAATTCGTCCCCTCAATTAGATTTTTATATGCAATAGGGGATGACATCACAATTAGGGTTGTATAGGTGCCATAAGGATCGCACTTATTTTCAAACGCTTCTAAACCATGCGTGGAGTCTGTCAATACTTTTAATAAATAGTTGTGTTCGCCACTGATTCGATAACACTCTGCGACTTCAGGAGCTGCACGGCAAAAATCTAAGAAGGCAAAGCAATCCCTCGTTCGAAAAAGCATGTAGGCCGTACAAGCTCTGCCCACTTTAGGTGGGGATACTACGGTACGATACGCTTCGATAACGCCTTTTTCCTCCATTCTCTTCACGCGCTCCGTTACCGCTGGCTGAGACAGGCCTACTAATTTGCCCAAGTCGGTCATTGATAATCTCGCTTGATTTTGCAATTGAAACAGAATGTGATGATCAATTTCGTCCACGGGAAGATCCTCCTTAGAGTTCAACGATATTCTTGAGAATTACCTTTATAATCATCGTATTTTGAAGTAAGAAGCTTTAACATCCTATGTTAAAAGAAGGAGGTTATTTTTATAATAAACGCACAAGCTTGAATGAATCAACAACTACGCCTGGAGAGGAATGAGAATATGCGCAGCATCGAGACAAATCATTTGCAATCATTCGTAAATAATGTCATTGATCACACACTTTCGGAAAAAAGAATTGTGGGTACTGTGGTTCAAATTACATGGAAAGGAAAACTGGTATTCAATAGGGCAGCAGGGCTTGCTGATCGAGAGCAGCAGCGGGTGATGCAAGAAGACGCTTTATTTAGGTATGCATCGGTAACGAAACCAGTCGTTTCTGTAGCGGCTTTAGTTTTGATTTCACAGGGGAAATTACAGCTTAGCGATTTGGTGGAAACGTGGCTTCCGTATTTTCGACCCATCTTGCCAAATGGGGGGCATGCTTCTATAACAGTTCATCAGTTGCTGACACATACGGCCGGGCTAACCTATCGGTTCTTTCAAGAGGATAACGGAACCTATGAATTAGCTGGTGTATCCGATGGTATGGACGCAGCAAGAATCACATTAGAGGAAAATCTGAGGAGGATCGCATCAGTGCCTCTTCTATATGAACCAGGAACAATGTGGAGGTATTCGATAGCAACGGACGTACTGGGCGCTGTAATTGAAAAAGTGACGGGCATGCCTCTCAGTGAAGCCGTTCAAAGACTCGTTACACAACCGCTTGGGATGACTGATACGGCTTTTGTAGCCGTAGATGAAGCGAGACTTACAGCTGCTTATGCAGATCATCCTGGGGAACCTCGCCGCTTGCTCGAAATGGATGCCATACCTTTTGTAGAAGGGACAGCTGGTTTTCAGCTTGCTCCTAATCGGGCACTCGATAAGTCCGCTTATCCTTCCGGCGGGGCTGGTATGATTGGCAGCGCAGGAGACTTCCTTAAGCTGCTGGAAACATTGCGACTAGGCGGTGCACCTATTCTTCCAGAAGCGCTGGTTGCTGAAATGACAACCAATCAAATTGGTGACCTGAATATGCCGTTTTGGCCTGGGAGAGGATTTGGATTAGGTTTTACATTGCTGAAGGATCCGCTAGCTGCGAACACGCCTGAATCACCAGGATCGTGGAGGATGGGCGGTACGTACGGTCATTCTTGGTTTGTTGATCCACAGGAAGAGCTAAGTGTTGTGGCCTTTACGAATATTGCACTGGAGGGGATGTCTGGTAGATTTACGACGGATATCTGCGAGGCGGTCTATGCCGGTATTCAGCAGGAGAAAAATAATCTTGCTGATTAACGCATTGAACAAATAGTTTATTTCTCTAAATAATTTTCAGTCATTCTACTTCCCGATTCGACACCTTGTGCTCCTATTCCACTAGATGTATAATAATGGAAAAAGCTGTGTAAATACATGACCCGACCTAAGAGGTAAGCTATCTAGGGTCGGGTTTATTTACAAAGGGGGACTATTAGTCGGAAGCTTAACTATTCACTTATTAATGAGTGTGCTTTTGAATATCCTCCTGGTCACATCATGCGATGTAATGACTGGCGTTAGATATTTGATGTTGAAGCCGAAAAGAGATCATAAAATGTTCGAGTATAACCAAACTATTCGATGAGAGTCTTTGTCTAATAAAGATACGGAGGGGAAATATAAATTGAAATACGTAAATATATTTGCTGAGATTGTATCTATCATGCATCAGGATTATGCAGGGTATGAGGAGAAAAAAGGCTGGGATAATCCTGATTATTTTACAGAAAAAATAGAGCGCCTTGAATCCAGTGAATTAATGACACCACAACAGTTTGCTGAAATTGTGAATGAATATCTTATTAGCTTCCAAGATCGCCATATGTATTTTCACTTACATCATTCAGAAAAGGTAGAAGTTAAAACTTGTGGTTTTACTGTAAGAAATTACGAAGACACCTTATACGTAACAGAGGTTCATGAAGAGAACAGATTTGGAAAAGGGGCAAGAATTGTTTCTATTGACGGACAATCGATTTCTTCGATAAGAAAACAGCAACGTGCAATGCTTAGAGAATCTCATCCGGAGAGAGAGGAATGGGATGAAATCCTAAACAAGGCTACGTATTTTGAGCTTATTAATGAGAATGGAGATGTAGTTGAACTGGAATTGAATTTATATCGACGAACTCCTAAAAAGTCAACTTATGATATTCGTTCTATTAACGAAGACACTTTATTAGTAACCCTTTCTGATTTTGGAGATACCGATCGTATCGTGAATCTAATTGAAAAGCATAAGGATGACCTCCTTGCAAGCAAAAATGTAATTGTTGATGTCCGACATAATAGCGGAGGGAATGCTCATGCTAGTAATTCTTTAGTGAGATATTTTTATAAAGAAGGAGAAAAACCAAGTACTGAACTGAAAGTACGAGAATTTAATTGTTCTGATCGTAATGTGGAGCTATTTTTAAAATTTGCCGAGAAAGTTCGAAGCTCAACAGATGATGAAGATACGCTTAAAATGCTAGAGTGTGGTGAAAATCAATTTAAAACCTATCGAAATCAAGGATTTGTTGCTTTTGATTTTTCAGAATTTATAGCTGACAGAGTAAACGATTTTGAAGGGGAAGATAACCCAGAAAATGTAATTATATTATCGGACTATTATTGTGCAAGTGCCGGTGAGGAATTTGTGGGGACTAGTAAAGGATCATCCAAAGTAACAATAGTAGGACGTGCTACTATGGGACTAAATGATTATAGTGACTTAGTTAGTATCAATTGGGACAATCAGTTTACTCTATATTATCCCATATCAAGACTTGAACAGAAAACCGAAGTACACCCAATACACGGAAAAGGGATTCAGCCAGATATCTATATCAAATGGACACCTAAACATATTGAAGAAGATATAGATTTACAGCAAGCCTTGAAATTAATTAATAGAAGCTAAGGGGTGTACGATAGACTTTCGAGTCACGTAAAATGCCCGAAAACATCGTTATTTTGCCCTTCGAGCGACACTTTGCATATATATGATTAAGAGAGGAGGGACAACGTTGTATCTATCTGAGTTAGAAGAAGGAGAGGTATCCAAGGAGCTCGCACATCAGATTTTGTTTCAGGGAATACGAGATGATGACGCTAAGTGCGATTGTATTGTTGTGCCGTCTAGCAGAACGAGCAATAAATATAGAACGCCAGCTGCAGTGGAGCTGTTTTTCCAGGGACGTTCGTCTAGATTGCTCTTCTCAGGAGGATATAATGGGGAATTTATCGAGTCTGAATCCATGCGATCGTTTGCGATAGAAAGAGGTATCCCGGAGAATGCGATCATTATAGAGACGATTTCAACCAATACGAAGGAGAATGTGATTGAATCCTTAGCTGCATTGGATAATCATATCGGGCTGAATAATATGAAGCGAATTTTGATCTGCACGGCCTTTTATCATATGCGAAGATGTCATTTAACCTTTTTAAGGTATGCGCCTTCATGGTTTGAATATAGTTTTCATCCAGTATTAGATCAAACAACTAGGCCAGATAATTGGTGGAAGTATGAAAATGGAACGAAAAGAGTTCAAAAAGAAGTCAATGGATTGATACACTACGCGAAGCATGGGGATATTATGGACTTTAATCTTGATGAATTGAGATGAACGAAAGCTTTGATTCAGGTAGATTGTTTAGGCTAAAGGGACACGATAGTTGAATACGTTACATTGTTGAGCAGACTACCGCAGTCTGCTCATTTTATTATGCTGATGGGCAGGATAGTTTGACCGATCTTCAAAAATTGGCTCGTGGTCTGAGAGAGGCTAAAATCAGCTTCATGGATAGTTACTTGAACACATATGTTTTTGAACAGTGGCAATTATCGCACATAGAGTCAGCTTAAGAAATTCGTAAGAGTATAGTAAGAAAAAAGAAGATTACGTCCTGTAGGATATTGTTATGGGAGAGAGTATGGAGAAAAGAGTATGGAGCATATAGTATGAACGATTCAATTGACCAATGCGCAAAATTGATCAAATCGATATTCGTTAAGCAGAGAGGGGAAACTTAAATCATGAATGCAAGAAAAAAAAGACTAGTCTCCACAGCGATTGCGGCTATTATGGCCGTATCCGTTCCCGTGTCAGTCATGGCACAGGATGGAGCGAAACAAGCAGCACCATGGTATCAAGATGAAGTACAGGTACTCGCAACGAAGGGAATCGTTGATAAAGGGGTACAACAAAATCAAGCGATTTCTGTTAAAAATTTTATCCGCTATGCGGTAGTATCGCTTACCTATCAACATGGCATCGATCCGATGAAGGTTGCTTCCGAGAAAGGGTGGTTGAAGGAAGGAGAATTCACTTCCGTTGACGCTCCGATCAAACGCGGCGAGATGGCACGCATGATGGTGCGGGCACTCGGCAAGGAACAGGGAGAAACGAGCTTGGCCGAATATGCAACAAGCGCCAAGGCACTTGGGCTCATTCAAGGGAATGCAGATGGAAGCTTACACGAAGATCAGCCAGTGACTGTAGCTCAAGCGGCTGTTGTGCTTAAAAATCACATAAATAAAATGCTAGCAACGATGGACGACAGAGGTGTGTCACAAATTTCCGTGGAAGACTTCTTTCGGAGTCCGGGCAGCTTTGGGTATGAGCTTTCTCCAGATGGCAAGTATCTTTCTTATGCGGGTACTTGGGAGAACCGTTCCAATGTGTTTGTAGAGAAAATCGGTGAGAAAAGCGAGCCTATTCGCGTGACAAGCTCGAAAGATCGCGATATCGCCGGCTTCTTCTGGAAAGGCGATAACATTCTATATCGCAAAGATAAGGGCGGAGACGAGAATTTCCATGTGTATTCGTCCACTTTTAATGGCAATAAGGAAGTGGATTTGACGCCTTACGACAAGGTCAGTGTTCAACTCGTGAGCGAATTATCTGGTGTGAAAGACGAAATTCTGATCTCGATGAATAAAGAAGATGCTGCCATCTTCGATGTATATAAATTGAATGTAAAGACAGGGGAAACGAAGCTGATCGCCAAAAACCCAGGGAACATTACGGCATGGGTAGCTGATCGTCAAGGTAAGATTCGGCTCGCTTCTGAAAGCGACGGTGTCGTAAGTACATTGTTGTACCGCGATACGGAGGAAGAGGCGTTCAAACCGCTGGTTACGTTAAATAACGGGGATGCGATGAATCCGCTTGGTTTCTCGGCAGACGGTAAATCGATCTATGCAGTCTCCAATAATGGTCGGGACAAGATGGCGCTCGTCAAGCTGAATGTAAAGGGTGAGGAAGAAGTTCTGTATCAGCATCCGGAAGTTGACGTAACTGAAGCATATTACGATAAAAATCAAGATAAAATGCTGGCGGCTGTTTATGTGACAGATAAAGCGCATTTGGCGTTTTTCGATGATAAATTCGAGGCGATGTACCGCAAGCTGCAGCAGAAGCTTGGCGTCAGTGAAAGTGAAATCGGGCTAAATGATTATAACGAGGATATGACGAGGCTGATCGTTAGTGTTTCGAATGACAAAACTTATGGGATGTATTATTTGTACGATAATGTATCCGGTGAGTTAACATCCTTAGGTAATCTGAGTACGTGGCTTAATCCAGATCAGATGGCTGATATGTATCCGATCTCTTACAAGAGCAGAGACGGATTGACGATTCACGGTTACTTAACATTACCGAAAAATAAAAAGCCTCATAACCTGCCGATGATCGTAAATCCGCATGGTGGACCGTGGACACGTGATACGTGGGGCTTCAACCCGGAAGCACAATTGCTCGCAAACCGCGGGTATGCCGTACTTCAAGTGAATTTTCGTGCATCAATGGGGTATGGGAAGTCCTTTAGGGATGCAGGAAATAAACAATGGGGATTGAAAATTCAAGATGATATTACTGACGGTGTGAAGTGGTCGATTCAGCAAGGGATTGCTGATCCGAAACGAGTTGGTATTTATGGCCAATCGTTTGGCGGATACTCAACCTTGACGGGCATTACGAAAACGCCGGAATTGTATGCTGCTGCTGTTGATTATGTAGGTGTATCGAATATGTTCACGTTCTTGGGATCGATCCCACCGTATTGGGAGACCATGAGAAATCTCTTAAACGAACGTGTCGGCGATGTCGAAAAGGACAAAGAAATGCTGAAGCAAGTTTCGCCGATGTTCCACGTCGATAAGATCGTAACTCCATTATTCGTGGCTCAAGGGGCGAATGATCCGCGGGTGAACAAAGCAGAATCCGACCAACTTGTCGAAGCACTCAAAAAACGCGGCGTGCAAGTGGAGTATATGGTCAAGGATAATGAAGGACATGGCTTCACTAGCGAAGAGAACTTGATCGATTTCTTCAGTACAATGATCAAGTTTTTGGATAAAAATTTGAAACCGCAGAGCAAATAAGGTATCCATAGGCGAGGAGCATGGCGTAGCCATGAAGCGGAGAGAAAGCTATAAGCGTATAGCAATTCGAGTTGCTGAACAAGGTGTTTATGTAGAACATACTTTGTCAACGCCGAAATCAATGGAGAGCGCCCGCAAGGTTGTGGGCGTCCCTTTTCTCTTTTTATGGACATTTTCTCGAACGGAAATGATGAATTTACATCCTTTGTGATATGGAGTCGATTAAGAGGTTTATTATTTTTCCATCTATGTAACATATTTCAGCACATTCACGTCTAGGGGAATAATAAAGATATGCGGAGGGAAACAAGATGAGACATGTAATGAAAAAGCCATTGATTTTACTCATGTTAATCGCCGTCTTCAGCATGGGCATTAGCGGTTCCGCTTTTGCTCATAAAGAGAACAATCAGAGTAAGGAAGACGGGAAAGAAAGCTTGAACGCGGCAACAGCAGTGACAATGATCGTAAAAGGCCTGGATTTAAACATCGACAATATTAAATTTATCAAGAAACCGGAGGCAACCGACTATTATACGAAGGTTAAAAACAACTCTTCATACGCGGAAGACTTCATCATCGCTCAATATAACGGGCTAGGCATTGCGAAAGACATTAATCCTTCTGCTAAAGTCACACGGGAGCAATTCGCCAAATGGCTATTTGGGCAAGTAAGCCATAAAGGAAATTATGCATGGATCGAAATTTTCCAAAGCGTTTCGGATGCCGACCAGGTGACAGACGGATACATGGACAGTATTCAGAAGCTGCTTATTGCCAAGATCGTATCCCTAGATAGCAAGCAACGCTTCTATCCTAAGAGCTATATCACCCGCGCAGAAGCTGCCGATATGATCCGCAAAACGTTAACATTCATTAAAAACACAAAACCGGAAACACCTGATACTTCCGATCTCAACCAAGTAAAAATCACTTCGGAAAAAGAAACGGATTCTGTCACACGAGTTACGTTATCCGCCCTGGCCCCTCACTCTGGATATGGACTCGAGATCACGGGCATCCAATTCTCGAAAGGCGTGGCCACTATTCAATATAGAGTCGTGCAGCCTGATCCTGACAAAATGTACATGCAAGTCATCACGGAGTTAAAAGCTGTGACTTATATACCTTCGGACTACAAAGCTGTACTTGGGCTAGTAAAACCACCCACTGTTCCATTCCAAGGCTAATATTGTTGAGCAGGCTGCCGAAGCCTGCTCATTTTGCTAAGCTACCGGGTAGGAAAGTTGAATAATACCCCGAATATAGTATGGAGAGTTTAAAAGCGTATCTTTAGGCACTACGAGGGGGGGATTAATGGAAATGAATGAAAAAGCATATCTAAGTATAGAAGAGATTATTTCATTACCAACCTTATCAGGTACAAATATAAGTGATAATGGCAAAAACGTAGCATTTGTCAAGAAGACAGCTAACTGGAAAGACAATATATATAGGAATCATGTATGGATATATGAAAAAGATAAGGGGCAGAGTTATCTATTAACAACTGGGGATATAGATAGTACATACCCATTATGGTCTCCAGATTCTAGAGATATCGCATACCTTAGCCCAGTCGGTGACGGGGATAATAAGAAAAATCAGATCTTTATTAAGTCGATAGATGGTCATAGTGGGGTTCAAATTACTAATGAGAAAGAAGGGGTCAGTAAATTCCAATGGGAGCCTACTGGCAAGGGTTTTTATTATGTTGCACAGGCAAAAGAATCAGAGACGTTAAAGAAACGTAAGCAACTATATGGAGATTTCCATCATGTAGGTAAGGAACACCAGAATAATTGTTTATATTACATTGAAATAGAAAACGAAAATAGCGTTGTTTATCAACTAACTAATGGTAAGGATTTTCATGTCCGTGAATTTGATATTTCAAATGATGGGAAAAAGGCTGTATTAATGGCTACACCAAGCCCAAATATGGGAGATTATTTTAATGGAGATCTATACATACTAGATATTAAAGCTGGCGAGCTGCAAAAGATGAATATAGATAAGTTGTTGGGAGGGAGCGTCTGTTTTTCTCCTGATGGCAGCAAAATATGCTACTCGGCAAGCATAAGGGAGAAGGAATACTATAAGACCCATATACAAGACAGTACGCTCGAGATATATGATATTAATAATGGAGAGCTAATTCAACCTTTAACAGATTTTGATAGTACGGTTGTTCCATTACGGTGGACAGCTAAAGGAATCTTAATTAGATGGCAGAATAAAACGAATTATCTTATTGGGTTGCTATCTGAGGATGGCACTGTGGAAAAGGTAAGCGAAAAAGTAGATGGCTTTATAATGGACGCTTCTATAACAATGGATGGCAATCATATATCCTATAATAAAGCTATAACAAATGAAACTTTTGAAATCTATGTAGACGATAAAAAAATAACGAATGAAAATAGCTTTTTCAAAGGAAAGCTTACAAGTAACAGGGAAATAATCTCATGGCAAAGTAGTGATGGTCTTGAAATAGAAGGAGTGTTATCAACCCCAGTAAGGTTTGACGCAAATAAAAAATATCCTTTATTAGTGGTAATCCATGGTGGCCCGGCTTGGGCATCCTTTCCGATATTTTCAGGCTGTTTTAATGAGAAATATCCGATTGAACAGTTTATTGAAAAAGGCTTTATCGTTTTAGAACCAAACTACAGGGGAAGTTCTGGTTATGGTAATGAATTTTTACAAGCAAGCTATAGAAAACTGGGAATTTCCGATTACGATGATGTTATATCTGGAGTGGATAGTCTAGTAGACAAAGGGATTGTAGATAAAGATAGTGTAGGAGTTATGGGATGGAGCAACGGGGGATATATATCAGCTTTCTGTTCTACATATAGTAGTAGATTTAAAGCTATTTCAGTTGGGGGTGGAATTACAAATTGGAGTACCCATTATGTAAATACAGATATACCTTACTTTATTAAGATGCATTTAGGAAATAATCCATGGAATGATCCAGAGATATATACGAAAACATCACCAATGACGTATATTAAATCAGCCTGTACGCCCACCTTAATCCAACATGGCTAAAAGGATGCAAGAATTCCAATTTCAAATGGATATGAGCTATATCAAGGATTAAGGGATATGGGAGTTGATACAGAATTCATTATATTTAAAGGAATGGCCTATAGTTCTGACCAGCCAGGAATTAATGTGGCTATTATGAAGCAGAATTTGATGTGGTTCTCGCACTATATTCTTGGAGAAAGTATGAAAGATTTTAGGGTTTTATGATTAATAAATGGATATCCTCACAGAATAGTGCTCAAGTTAATAATCGTAGTTCCAAATCATGCGATAGTTGTGACACCCCCAATGGAAAAACGAGAACGGACCGCAGCGAATGCGGTGCCGTTCTTTTTTAGCTCTATGGATTTCCATACCGCTTCTTATAGTGGCTTAGCGCCAGAAGAGGCCAGATGTAGCGATAACTGTGATAATGAGAATAGAAGTAACCGGGGAGGCCGGCACCTGTAGGATATGTGCTCTTCCAGTTGTCTTCATGGAGTAATGCGATAAGTCTATGGATTCCTTGATCGACCTCTGGTGTTGGCTGTGTCTGAACAGCGATTAAGGCGTCTAACGCCCATGCGGTTTGAGAAGGAGTGCTTTCCCCTAAGGGCACATAGTGCCTCAGCCGATCGCTTTGACAGGATTCGCCCCAACCGCCGTCCGGGTTTTGGATGTCCATAAGCCAACGGGCTCCTTGTTGTAAGGGTTCATGGTTAGCTGGAAGGCCGACCGCTGCCAATCCCGTCAGTGCCGCCCAAGTACCGTAAATATAACAAACGCCCCATCTCCCGTACCAGGATCCATCCTTCTCCTGGTGGCGAACTAGCCAATTTGTTCCCCGTTTGATGAATTCGTGCCGGCTATCGAGTCTGGCAAAGTTCCCGAGATACTCTAATGTGCGCCCAGTAAGATCAGCCTCCGAGGGATCAATGGCCGCAGATTTGGAGCCGTCTATGGCGAGCCAGGTGAGTATTTCGTTGTCTGTATTTTTCTCAAATGCGGGCCAGCCTCCGTCTTTATTTTGCATGGATAGAGCCCAATTCAGTCCGCGATTCCAAGATTCCAGGTAAGTAGAATTGGTATTAGATAACCTCCTGATCGCCCGTAGAGCTGCGGTTGTATCATCCACATCGGGATTGATCGTATTGGTCTCCGAGAATCCCCAGCCCCCGGGAATGGTGTCCGGGTTATGAATGCTCCAATCGGCAGTCTTATCCTGCTGTTTGGATAGCAGATACGTGGCGGCACGCCGGATCGTTAGATGATCAGCGGCGATTCCGGCTTCCTGCAATGTGTAGGCAAGCAGAGCGGTATCCCATACGGTTGACGGGGAGTTCTGCATTGTAGTTGTCCCGTTATAATGGAACTGCATGTCGGTAAGTCCCTGAATGGCACGGGTGATGAGAGGATGCTGCTGATCATACCCTAGGGCAAGCAGGGCGAGAATCATGAGAATTGTACTGTTCGCATAGCTGTAGAGTGTACCATCGGCTTCAATCCTTTTTAACATGAACTGCTCGGCCTTGGTTGTAGCTGCTTCGTGGATATAACGGGGGGTGCCGATAAGCAGTTTTAGCCCTTCCTTTATCATGTTTTGTATCTCCTGGAAACTGCGGGGGAGAGGATCTTCCTCGTCCATCGTTCGAACATAAAGATCAGATAGATCTGGCGTATGAGCGGAGCTCATCGAGAACTGCTTGTCGCCCATAATGAGCATTGGGATAAGATGAACCCTTGAGTATCCTGAGAAATCATAAATAGTAATCGGAAAATAAGTTGGAAAAAGAACAACCTCGATCGGAATGGACGAGATGGATGCAGGCCATTTCCTCTGACCTGTGGCGGCGAGGATGGCTGTGGTCATGATGTTGGACACTTTTCCGAGACCGCCTTTGGATAAAATATATCGCCTGGCTCGCTGAATAGGTTCGTCTGCCGTCTGGCTGTACCCGGAATAAAGCAGGGCGTAATAGGCTTCAACCGAAGCGGACAAGTTTCCTTCTTCTTCATCGGCAAACAGTCTCCAACAGCCATCTGGCTGCTGTGCGGCAAGAATCCGGTTATGCAGCTGCCTAATCAACTCTTCATTCGGAACGTTCAGCAATCGAAAGAGAATAATCACATAAGCATCAACTGACGTCCCGTTTTCAAAGCAAAAACGCCAGGATCCATCCTGTCGCTGCTGTTGAATAAGTGTTTTCGTCAGCCGCTCTATTTCATCATCCACTGCTCTTAGCACATCACTCATTTGCATGGTACCTCCGGGGTGGTTTTTTAGAATTATATGAGGGTGGGCAGGGGGACATATCCTTTAATCTCAATAAGTACAGGGAATCCGATGGCTCCGAATATGATCAAGATACTGGTCATACCACCAGACTCCATAAAATAGTTTTAGACTGACCTGAGAAATAAGAACAGCGACAGCTAAGGACGAGAGAATAAAGTCCTAGACTGTCGCTGTTCCATTGAAATAACGTTCTCATTAGCTTAGCGAGATGTTTATGATTTCAAATGTACAAAGCCTACTAAAATACTTGCCGCAATTCAATCTGACCTTCCCCATGTCCTTGCGGGTCCGGCATCCGCATGGCCCACTCGATGGCTTCTTCTCTCGACTTCACATCAATCAGAATGAACCCGGCAATCAATTCTTTCGTTTCCGTAAATGGGCCATCCGTAACCACTGGCTTTTCCCCTGGTTTCGGAAACGAAAGGCGAATCCCATTTGAACTTGGATGAAGTCCTTTCGCCATAACCCGCACGCCTGCCTTAACTAATTCCTCATTGTACTTATCCATGGCTTCCATGAGCTCAGGGCTCGGAAGATTTCCGGCTTCCGAATTCTTCGAGGCTTTGACAATCAACATAAACAGCATAAAAATCTCCTCCTTCTTTTTAAAAGCAAAAATTGACCTCTTAATAAATACAACGAACCGGTATCTTCAAATCGACACTTTGAAAAAAATTTTTTTAAAAGACAGCTTGTAATATGAAATGCAGCAGTAAAAAAAGGCTCATGCGAGTTTTCGTGTAAAATGGGAGTTACGGAGCCCATCACCGTACTGAAATTGGATATGCTCTTAATAACCGAAGCAATGACACAAGTTCTTAATTTTGGCTTCAATGAGTTGGATATAAATAGAATTGGGCAAGATGTAAGGCTGAAAATTCTGGCCCAGGGCGGCATAACTCCTTCTATGAACAGAGTAACACGACCGAACAATAATATACTGTCAGTGCGTGCGATCGTTTTACAAATTTGACCATGTTTTATTGTGCTATTTTATCACAGCCCTGGGCGACTGTATTGTGTAATTCTGCCCGTTAACTTAATGAAGTATCGTCAGTCTACCACTTTATTTTTCAGTCTAGAACTTTATTTTCTTCTGACAGTATGAGTTAATGGAATACATCATGAGGAAACACCGATGAATCAGTCTGCAATAATTGTTGCAGGCTTTTTTTGTGATTCAAGGCTTGTACTCCAGCTATTTTTCGAATATGGTTCAATATGGAATCCAATAGTATGATATATGCAGTTATTCCTTGGTCATAGAAGGTTTAATTATGCAAATGCCTGTGAATATCGAATGAGGAGGCGGCCGAGATTCAAAACGTTACATTTGTTTATGCCACGACCAAATCAGATATGCCGTTTGGTGATCCTCTCTGACATACCTGGAAATCCAGACTATACCGAACCAGAAATGAAGGATGAGCTCGCTAAGAAATTAGAGGAGAACATGATCAACGGGAGAATTGGGTTCAAGGAACAAAAATACATCTGGAGTGCTGTGAAGCCATAGGCTTTTTCCATAAAGCTGATGTCATTATTTTAGTGGGGGAATCAGATGAAGGTTCTATATGGGGTTTTAGCGTTGCTTGGGATTGTGCTGCCGTACTCTCAGCTCATTCCCTGGATATACGAACATGGATTGCAGTTACCTTTGCTTATCGAAGAAGCAGAGAGAACCCGAATTGGCTCATTTGCCTGGTTAGATGTCATTGTATCTGTGATCGTATTATTAGTGTTCATTCGATACGAGGGAAAACGAACCGGGATGAAAATGAGTTTGTGCTGGATTCCGATACTTGGCACATTAACTGTAGGAGTTTCTTTTGGGCTGCCTATGTTTTTATTGTTGCGAGAGCTGCATTTGGAAAAGACGACAGTTGAATAACCCTACGTATAAAATATCTCTGAAAGTCGCTGGAATGGCTGCAGATAGGGGGAATTAATGTGGTCACATTTGTGATAGACAAAAATTATCTTACGGAAAAAGGGCTCAACCTCATAATCATAACATGTAGTAAAAAACGGAAAATTAAAGTACGAGGCAACGGCTGTGGAGCATTTATGGGCAACAGCTTGATGCTACTCGGTCTAATACTATATTTACTCCATGCAGATGGATGGCCAATTAATAGAACCATCTAATGTATGTGAAATATCCCTTTTAGAAGTGAACTTTTTATTACTTGCACAGACGCTGCTGACAATGATGATGCCAGCAGCGTCGTTGTAACATGGAGAAGAGAGGCTTTATATCGAATATTCCGTTGAATATCCATTGAGCGTGTTAACGTAATTTCTAATAAACTTCTTGGTTCTTTCATTTTGCGTGTGCAAAAATAGCTCCTCGGGTGTTCCTTCCTCGATAATGTGACCATCAGCCATGAAAATGACGCGGTCGGCTACATTTCGAGCAAAATCCATCTCGTGCGTAACGATAATCATGGTCGTATTTTTCTTCGTAACTTCCTTAATGACATGCAGCACTTCTTCCACTAATTCCGGATCTAATGACGATGTAGGTTCATCGAATAAGATCACATAGGGATCAAGCGCTAATGCTCTGGCGATACCTACTCGCTGCTGCTGACCACCTGAGAGCACGGCCGGATAATGATGCTCTCTGCCTTCCAATCCGACCTCGTGCAGCAATTTCATGCCGATCTCTACAGCCTGCGCTTTATTCATCTTGCGAGTGACGATTAGGGATTCCGTAACGTTCGCCAGAGCTGTTTTATGTTTGAAAAGGTTATAATTCTGGAACACCATTGCCGTTTTCTGTCGCAGCTGATAGACCTCCTTCTTCGTATATTTCTCCGCGTTGATTTGAACACCATCGATGGTAATCGTGCCTCTCTGAGGCTGTTCCAATAAGTTGAGCGTACGTAAAAAGGTGGACTTTCCTGAGCCAGATGGGCCGATGATGGCAATAACTTCACCCTTATCGATTTGAAGATTGATCCCTTTTAACACATCGGTATTTCCGTAGCTTTTATGCAAATTGTCGATTGTAATCATATGTTGCTCCTCCTATCGATAAGGCTTCTCCATTCTCCATTCAATTCGGGATTGAATCGAGGAGAAGATTGCAGTGACGACCCAGTAGATGAATCCAACTGCCAGAAATGCCTCCAAGAACTTATAAGTAACAGCCGCTTCCAGCTTGGCTTGTCCCAACATGTCTGTGACCCCAATTGTAAAGGCGAGCGAGGTTTCTTTGAAAATCATAATGAAATAGTTCCCGGTTGGCGGGATTGCGGTTCTTGCAGCTTGTGGCAGTACAATTCTTCGAATTGCTTGCCATCTTGTCATACCGACGGATAAAGCTGCTTCAGCTTGCCCTTTATCTACCGATGCCAACGCAGATCGGAAGACTTCCGATAGATATGCGGCGTTGCGCAAGCTTAATGCGATGATGACGGCTGTAACTGCATCCATCGAATTCATCCACGGGAACAGCTGCGGCATACCAAAATAAAAAACAAAGATTTGAATGAGGGACGGCGTTCCCCGGAAGTAAGAAATAATTACGAGTAAGATCGGATATATAATCTTCGTTTTATTTGAAATGATCCAAGTAAACACCATGCCTAGCAAAATAGCGAATAAGAAAGCCAGCAGCGTGATGTACAGGACGAGCGGCAAATATTCGAGCAGCGATGGAAACAGCCCAAGCATATATTTCACATCAAAATTCATGGATAGACACCACCAATTGTAGTCTTAATTCATGTTGAATAGGGAATGAAGAAACCCCCTGAAATAGGGGGATCTGTAACATCTAATTATGAGCTGAATGACGAGCTTTAAGGTTTCGTCACGTCAATCTCACTCCATTTGTCCGAAAGCTCCTTCAATTTGCCGGAGTCTTTCAACTCTTGCAGCGCTTTGCTGAACTGCTTAATGAACTCTTCATTCTCTTTGCTCTTTACAAATGGAAATGCATTCTCGGTTGTGTAGAGAGGCTTCTCCGAGAAAATCTTCAGCGGTAAGCCTTCCTTTTTAATTCGAGAGTGCGCAACAAAGTTACTGTCAATGAAGGCGTCAATCCGCCCCATATCCACTTCTTTATATGTACCGCTTACGTCTTGATAGGCACGGATATTGATCTCATTCCCATGCTCTTCATTCCACTTTGTTGCATACTTATGCATATTGTTGCCAAGCAGGGCACCTAGGTTTTTCCCTTTCAAATCATCCATGGACTTGATATCATCACGGTCATTTTTGACGACGAGAGTAACTGAATAATATGCATAGGGATCGGTAAAGTCATATTTTTCTTTCCGTTCATCGGTAACGGCAATTAGGTTGGCGATAGTGTCGATACGACCGCTGTCCATCATGCCGAATAATCCGGAAAATTCAGCTACCGTCCATTCAATTTCATAGCCTAGTTTTTCGCCAACTAGATTCAATACATCGACATCATAGCCTTCAAGCTTTTGGTCCTTACCTTTTGATACAAACGGCGGATAAATGCCAGAAGTCCCGACGCGAAGCACTTTTTTCGGTGATGCTCCTTGGGCATCCTTCGCGATATTCGAATTGGCAGAATCGCCAGTTTTACCTGCACCACAGGCGGTTAGAAATACGGCAAAGATCGTTAACGTTAACAATAGACGATAGGATTTAGATAAATGCTGCTTCATAATGTCCTCCTGTAGATTGTGCATGCTTGCATCTTATGTGTAGTGTAAACATATGCGTAAAGTCGGAATTGATAGATAAGGAATTCAACAAAACGAATGAAATGAACGTGCTCTAAGAATATATGTTCAGAGCTTTGGCGACAAAGAGATTACTTTGCCAGGAGAGCTTCGATTTCAGCCTTCAATTCGTCTGCATCAATTTCTTTAGGGAACTGATATTCTTTATCGTTGATAAATACAGTCGGAACCATCTTCACGTTTCTGCGAATGGCTTCTGCCGTGACATGCAAGCTAATTTCCGTGTTATCCGGCTCTTCTTGCAGTTGATAGTTGGAAGCTAGCAGATTTTTGATTTCTTGATTGTTCAACTGATCCCATTGGGATTGGGTTTTGAACAATTCTTTGATAATCTCTCTTGCACGAGCAGGATTTCTATAGTCCAAGAACAAGTTAACCAGCGTTCCATTTAACAGCATCTCTCTAGGCTTATCATAATGCTTGACGATAAATTCAACTTGACCTTGTTCCAAGAAGGCTGGCAGAACATCTTCCGCGATGCCGAAGAAGGTTGCGCAGTAAGGGCAGGTTAAATTCAAAAATACCTCAACCTTAATAGGGGCGTCTTTCTGTCCAAAACTCAATTGTCTGTTCTCAATGTGATTGGTCATGTTTAACCCGCTTTCTTAGAAGAATGTTGATACTAGTAAACTATAATTATTCCGACCTATATTGTCAACATTAATTGCTATCGGTTAAAAGCTAAGTTACCATACTACAATCCATTATCGAATAATTTGACTTATCGCAGCTGCCCCTCTAATATATTAGGTATCTAACATATTTCAGAGGGTGAGCTGCGTGAACATCTATGAACAAGTAAAACAAATTAATGAAGCTGATTATGCCATTAACCGCTTGATTTTTAAACACTATGAACCATATTTAGCTAGCTCTATCACCACTCAGCAAGCCGTGTTGCTGGATATTGTATATGCAGCCAACAAAATAACGGTAGGTGAGATTGCTATAGAAATGAACATTAGTTCTAGTGCAGTAAGCCAGCTTATTGCGAAGATGGAGAAAAACCAGTTTATTCATCGTGCTATCAATCCTGATAATCGCCGAGAAGTGTTTATTACGCTAGGAATTAAAGGCGAGGAGTACTTTGAAAAGCAAGAATATGTCGAGCGCTCTGTGGCCGATCGTTTATTTTCTAAACTAACTGTTGCCGAACGTAACGAGTTAGAAAGAATTACGAAAAAATTGAAACAAATTGCAGCTGAAGAGTTCATTTGAGTTCTTCTCATCCAATATGTTAGACAACTAATATATTTAGGAGGCTTAATTATGTTTAACTCTATTTATTCTACGCTTGAAAAAATCCAGTTCAATGGTGCAGTTTATGTAGAAACGAGCAATAACGAAATTGTAGATGTGACAATAGGTTTTGCAGATATGAAGAATTCAGTTCCGATTACGGGGGAAACACTATTTAACATTGCTTCTTTAAGCAAAATGTACACTGCTGTAATGGTTCTTCAATTAATAGAGCAGAAGGTGATTCATTTTAAAGACAACCTAACAAAGTGGTTTGATACAAGTATCTTTAAAGATGTAACGATTAAAGATTTGTTGATGCATACATCCGGTATCCCAGAATATATCGATAATTCTTCAGTTGAGAAAATTGAAGATATTTTACATAACAAGGAGCCTTATTTCCTACCAGGTAGCGGTTGGCTTTATACAAATACAAATTATGTTTTGCTAGCTAAAATTATCGAACAGGCAAGTCAACTTTCTTATGAGGATTATTTACAAAGAATGATCGCCCAACCTCTTCAACTTCAAAACACGACAACGAAGCCAAAATTGAAACTAACTGCTGTCGGTAAGCTATTTGATTTTATAAATAAGAAATATATCCATGCAACAGACGATCCGATTTTTAAAGATATCGATAAGAAACACGATTTTTATGGTGACGGAGGCATTTATGCAACAGCTCAAGATATAGCCCGATTTGTAAAAGGGTTTCTTCAAGGTAAATTAGTATCGCTTGAAATGGTGAATCGCGCCCTTACTCCTTCACCGTTACATAGCTCATATGGTTGTGGGTTTATCATTCAAGACGGTTCTATTGGTCACTCTGGTGGTTGGCCTGGCTATTCGTCGCATTGCTTATGTTCCGTGACAAGCGGAGAGGTGACGGTTCTCTTAACGAATGAAGAGGTAAGCCCTTTTTACGAGCAGCAAATATTAGAATTCTTAAACCAAGCTAGTGAAAGTAAAGAACCTGATGCTCCAAAGCATCCTAGTATCATGAAATTCAATAGTGCTGATAATCTCGCAGGTACTTATCAACTCGCTGATGAATATCAAACATCCTTCATAATTAAAGAGGGAATAAACTCGTATATTATTTCTTTCCATGACCAACATGATACCCATTTATTTAAAGTGGAACCGAACCTGTATTGGATTCGAAATACGATGAGTTATATCGATATTTCTGAAGGAATCTTTATTGATGAGGGTGTAGAAATACCGTTTCATAAACTATAGATTAAGGAGTGAAACTTGAAACAAATATTAATTTGTATGTTTCTGTCGAGTCTTCGAGATTGTAAATGGTAGGTAGCAACAACATCATCATCAACAACTGCAACAGTAACTGCAAATGAAAAGGCTACTGTATATGGAACAATCGTATCTCTATCACCACAGAATCAAGTCGTTAGGGGAAAAATAGAGAAAACTGCACCGTGGGAATCAATGAATTCTAATGATGTAGAATCTATATATGTTTTTGTAAAAAGAATTCTGATGTACATGTTAAAGTTCAAGTTATTTTAATTTGTTTCTATTTAAATTAGTTTCTTGAAAGCCGACAATGCCATTCAAGTCGAAGTAATCTAGTCCATTAACAGTTAAATAATACAATGAGGCTACTCCAGTCCAAGGTGACTTAGGTGGGAGCCTCATTTTATTTACAATGAGGGTTTGGACGGTATGACCTGATCCAAACAAAAATCAATGACTATCCATACATTTATGTTTAAAATCAATACTAACAAATGGATTTTTTTATGTTATGATAATATTAATCCTCTAAAGGAGTCACGGCACCCCAGATATACAGCAAATGAGGAGATTCAATCATTTTTGAATCTAGAGTTTAACAAAGGGGTCTCAATTGATATTCCTTTCCACTGAGAACATGGAACTTTGCTCTCAGGTTGAATTTTTTGCTGTTAAGATTGCTGTTTACAAGTCGTTGGTGAGAAAAGCATATTGGGGATGATCGCTAATCCAAAATTGGTGGTACCACGATGTTATTGCGAAGAGCATTTTTCAAGTCCAAAAAAGCAGTACAGCGCAAACTAGGGGGCTCGCAGGGCGGTTATTCACTGGAATCGGAGCAAACCAAAGCAACATTCCTTGCAAGTAGTTGGGAGAAGGCCTTGGTTTTTATGCATCCCGATTGACTATCTGGATGAATGAGTCAAGCAGGCAGGTGCGCCTATATCTTTTCTACAAATACATTAGCATGTAAGGACGGTAAAAATGATCAACAGACAAACTAAAACAGACGTTATCTTAATTGGTGCCGGAATTATGAGCGCGACTTTGGGGACAATGCTGAAAGAATTAGCACCGGATTGGGAAATTACAGTTTTTGAAAAACTCGCTAACGCAGGAGAAGAAAGCTCTAACGAATGGAATAATGCAGGAACAGGGCATGCTGCGCTATGTGAGCTTAACTACACCGTCGAGAAGAAGGACGGAACCATAGATATTAGCAAGGCGATTAAGATTAATGAACAATTCCAGCTTTCAAAGCAATTCTGGGCTTATCTCGTAAGCAGCAAATTAATCCGTAATCCGCAGGATTTTATTATGCCCTTGCCTCATATGAGCTTAGTCCAAGGGGAAAGCAATGTCGCCTTTTTAAGAAATCGTTTTGAAGCGCTATCAAATAATCCGCTGTTTCAAGGTATGGAATTCTCCGATGATACGGCCAAACTATCGGAATGGATTCCGCTTATTATGAAAGGCAGAACGACGAATGAGCCGATGGCAGCTACCAAAATTGACACCGGAACGGATGTTAACTTTGGCGCTTTAACGCGCATACTGCTTGACCATCTGAAGAGCAAAAACGTTGCGATTCAATACAAGCATAGTGTGGATGATCTGAAGCGGACGAAGGATGGCTTATGGGAGCTGAAGGTTCGGAATATGCAAAGCGGTACCGTTGAACGCCATTCGGCAAAGTTTGTCTTTATCGGCGGCGGGGGTGGCAGTCTTCATTTGCTGCAAAAATCAGGAATTCCTGAAGGCAAAGGTATCGGTGGCTTCCCGGTAAGTGGATTGTTCATGGTATGCAATAATCCGGAAATAGTAGAGCAGCATCATGCCAAGGTATACGGGAAGGCTCCTGTTGGCGCTCCGCCAATGTCTGTCCCGCATCTGGATACTAGATATATTGATAACAAGAAGACATTGCTGTTCGGACCGTTTGCTGGCTTCTCGCCAAAGTTCCTGAAGACGGGCTCCATGTTCGATTTGATTACATCGGTGAAGCCGCATAATCTCTTTACGATGCTAGCAGCTGGAGCGAAGAACGTCCCATTGACAAGATACCTTATTCAACAAGTGATGTTATCCAAAGAAAAGCGCATGAAGGATTTGCGAGATTTTGTCCCGGACGCGAAGAGCGCGGATTGGGATTTGGTCGTGGCAGGTCAGCGTGTGCAAGTCATTAAAGATACGTCACATGGCGGCAAAGGTACACTTCAGTTCGGCACAGAAGTAATTAGTGCTGCTGATGGTTCGATTGCTGCCTTGCTTGGTGCATCTCCAGGTGCTTCAACAGCCGTTCATGTCATGCTGCAGGTCATTAAGCAATGCTTCCCGCAATATGTGAAGGAGTGGGAACCAAAGATCAAGCAAATGATACCATCCTATGGTGTATCACTTGCGGAAAACCCGGAGCTATTTAAAGAAATTCATGCGTCAACTGAACGTACGCTTGCTCTTAACAGTGAGCTTCAGCCAGTGGTGTAGACGATAAACATAATGAAGAGGCCTTAGTCCTGAGATTTACAGGATCAAGGCCTTTTTAGTAATCAAATATATCAGCTTATATGCCCATTTGTTCTGGGCGATGAGTTATGAATTTGTTGTCTCGAAAGACGCTGCCGCAGCTGCAAGATAATAAGCCAATCCAGTCTGCTGACTCTCGAGCATATTAAGATGAAAATCATCACTAAGAAAAAATTGAGTCTGTGCGGCAAATTCTTTAGCAGACGTATTGTGCCCACG
This sequence comes from Paenibacillus suaedae, assembly GCF_032337355.1. Classification (NCBI taxonomy): domain Bacteria; kingdom Bacillati; phylum Bacillota; class Bacilli; order Caryophanales; family Paenibacillaceae; genus Paenibacillus; species Paenibacillus suaedae. The sequence continues at coordinate 233,730 of NZ_JAVYAA010000002.1, read as the reverse complement.
GTTATTCATAAACGCTAGATGGTATCGAATAAGACTGACTATTTTCTCATCGTTATGCTTAATTCCATCTCGTAAGGAATTAGCCATTTTGTTCATGAATGTCATGGCTTCAACTGCTTGTTCATTGATATTCTGAACTTCCTCAGGAGCAACCTCCAGAGAATCCATCCCGTACGAAGCCTTCAAATACTCATTTTGTTCAATCAGCGCTTTGTTCCACTCTTCTTCGCTTGCAAACCCTATGAACATTTCTTTGTTATCCATAGATTCACCATCCTTACTACACTCAATGGATTTACGTAATGTTTGAACAATGGTGTCCAACCTGTCTTTACGATGGAGGAGCAGCTCCTCCTGCTGGGCAAGAATAGATAGTCGATCTGAATGATGTTCCATCATTTCCTTGATTTGATCTAAGGAAAAATCTAATTCTCTGTAAAATAGAATCTCTTGCAGACGTTCAAGCTCTTTCGTTCCATATAACCGATATCCAGCTTCGCTTCGCTTGCTTGGCAAGAGGAGACCAATTTTGTGATAATGATGAAGCGTTTTGATTGTAATATTGGACATCTCGGATACTTCTTTTACGGTGTACAAACGATTGCTTCCTCCCTTCCTTATGTAGTGTAAGGCCTTCCCTAAGAGGAGAGTCAAGACGATTAGCTAGTGTTTGTTTTTTCGCAGGATTTCTAATAATGATTCCGTTTCCGTTCTTCCGAAGCGAAGGTGAAAGGGAAGCAAAAACGTCAAATTCCCTCAGATGTAAGCAAATATCTTTTGTCATAACACAATTGAATGTATAATCGTGGAAGGTGTTGTGGCTGCAGCATCTCGGCCTAAGATCTGCTTATCATGTACAATTAACAGCTAGCAATAGGAGAGGGGACAACCACTATGACCGCGTCCAATAAAACGCTAAGAACATGTAAACAGGGACATCAATATTATAAAAGCACAGATTGTCCAACTTGTCCGGTTTGTGAGCAAGCGCGCAAGCCGCAGGAGGGGTTTCTAGCGATTCTCTCAGCACCAGCTAGACGTGCGTTGGAGCACAATGGAATAACCACGTTGGAGGAACTGGCTAAGCACACCGAAAAAGAGATTATGAAATTTCACGGAATGGGCCCAGCGTCATTGCCTAAGCTTAGAAATGCATTGCAGGAAGCGGGCTTGTCATTCAAATCATAAACAATCGAACAGCAGAATGATCCTGATTATACTTCAAGTTGAAAGTTGAGGAGAATGTGGATGTCGCTGTGGGCTCAGATTTTACTATACGGAGTAGTAGGAGCAGTGCTGTACTGCGGATTTTATGTTTGGACGCCTAAGCTAGTGAACAGGGGCGCCTCCCTTTTGTTTTCGTTCTGGTTCTTTTTATGGGCACCTGTCATCATGCTGTTGCCGGTAAGTATTTTGCTTTATTGGTTAGATGGCGGCGTTCTGTCTCTAGCATCCTTCATAGAGCGATTCCGCTTAACGCCCATTGATAGCCAGGACTGGCTGTGGGTCATTGGAGCCGTTGTTTTTACTATTTTATTTGATCAGTTATTAGAACCGGTAGGTAAATATTTCGCACGCAAACGCCTTTTTGCTCCACCTCCATACCTTCCGGCGCCTTTCAATCCGCTCAAGAAGTATTCCATACCGCCTACTGAATTTTTTCATACACCGCTGCGTCGAAATGGGAAGCTGCTTGCTTGGTTCATTCCGCTGCATTTGATTGCTATGTTCAGCGAAGAGCTAATGTGGAGAGGGTATATGCTTCCCTTGCAAATCGATCTATTCGGTTCATACGCTTGGGTCGTTAACGGATTGCTGTGGGCTTGGTTGATACATGCATGCTTAAAATGGCATTTTATCGGAATGCTTCCGGGCATGCTCATTGCACCATGGATTGCACAGTATACGGGTTCGACATGGGCTTCGTTCGCTGCACATGCAATTGGCAATGCGCCACTCTGGGTCTTGCTATGGATTGGCGTTATGCATACGCCGACTACGAAGGTGGATGAAGGCTGCTAAAGGAGAAACTTCATCTGCACAGCAGTCCAGCAGCTCAGATGCTTCAGTGTAGCAATATCGAAGTGCCGCTCCCATCGCATTCACGTAGACAAGAGAAAGTGGGTTCAATCCTGCATTCGAAGATATAACGGGAACTATGTATGGTGTGGAGAGTGTGCACATGGTTAGTAACGAAGGAGCAACAGCCTCCACTTCTGGAAGACGGTTGCTCCTCCTTCCAATGTTATCGAATTAGACTGCACTACATCCGGATTTATTGCAGCGCTTTAATCGCATATTCCAACTCCACATCTATACTATCAACATACTTGGCCTTAAACGTTTCTCTTGTTAGCGGAATTTGAATATCTGGGGTAACGCCTCCTTTTCCGCTAAAGTCGCTGTCGACTTGAATCTCATGGTTGCGGTTCAATGATCTGCCATCTGGCAATTGTACGACATATCCCTCTGGCAGCTGAATGGTAATCGGAGCTGTGTATAGACCAAATGAGCCATTGGTAGGCGTAAATCCAATGATTTTGACATTGGGCAGTCCTTTCAAGGCTAATGGAATTCCTTCTCCAGAGCTGACCGTTTGACTGTTGATTAAGATGGCGATTTTCCCGTTGAACGATGGTTCTGTTGGCGTGAGCGTTCTAGTTTCATTATGATTCAACTCGAATTTGTGGGTATACCTGTTATAATAGCTCGTAATTTCGTAAAAGCGTTCCTCCTGTACAAAATGCCGGGCTATATCCGCTACTAATTGGTCTTCACCTCCTCGATTATCTCGAACATCAATGATCAATCCTTTCATTTGATGATCCAGATATGCCTGCAACTTGCTGGTCAATATTTCTTCCGGACTTGTAGAGAAGAGATCTTTCTGAAATGAATTAATCTTCAAATAGCCGTATCCGCTGCTTAATAATTGACCTTCGATGATGTCCTGTCCAGCATTGTCCCTTTGTAAAGTTAGGAAGTTGTCGTCATATGCCTGAAGTGTAACCTTTTGGGTTTTCGTTTCGTTTAGATTGATAAAGGCGACTTGCACCTCTTTGCCAATTGGGGCTCGTGTCATAAGCAGACCTTGATGATGCATCTTCGCTTGTTCTGTAGCCAACGAGGTGACTATAAAACCTGAGTTGTTGTAGGCTTCTTGCGCATCACGGCCATCCCAAGTCACAATCTCTGCACCGACTTTGATTCCTATCTGTTCAGCAGGACTATCCTTAATGACCTTGTTTACGAATATCGTACCATCATCCAGACGGATCGCGGTTATGCCGAATCCGCCTCCAATTTCAGCCTTAAGCTCTGCCTTATTTTCTTTAAGACCGACATGACCATCGGGAATGGAGCTGACGTATTCCTTCAAGGTCTGGTAATAGAGCGCTTTATCCTGATTTTTCTCAGCTTTTTGGAAGATAGGCTCGAACTTACTTCTTAGCGCATCCCAATTGATTTTTTTCCAATCACTGAACGGGTATTCCACTGACAGTCGCTCATTCATTTTTACAAATGCTTGGGAGTAGCTCAGGCTGCTTAAGTCGCTTACCGGATTGTACCTCAATTGCCCTGCGAACATCAGTGCAGCTACAAAGGGGATCACCCCGACGATACAAACTATAATCCGCCATATTCGATACTTAGGAACAAGGATGCGTCGAGAAGGCTTGAATATCTTTTTGATGGTGCAGATGAATACGAGGAATGTCCAAGAATAGATGAGCAAGGATAGATCTGAAGTATCCCCATCTAAAATGCTTATAACTGCTCCAAGAAGGGTGATACTCGGCACAAAGTCTAACCACCTGTAATATTTCTGAATCGGCACAGCATACCAGATCAGAACAAATAAATTCAAAGCGCTAAGGATTAAATCCCAGACCGTAAACCACTTGATGGAATCAATCGTGCCGTAAAAGCTCATGAAAGAGCACCTCTCCCCATAAAATCAGTTTCTATATAATGCCATTCAGAAGCTGCTTGAACGATACATAAATTGTTCCTAAATTTTCGCACGCTCGTGAATACTGCTCTACAGTGTGTCTGGTCTAAACAGCAATCTTATTTTGAAATGAGCTGATACTTATGCATAAAGGAATCTTTACATTACTGCTTTTATTAATGTTGTTAGGCATTACCGGTTGTGGAAGTAAATCCATAGTTTCTATAGAGCTAGAGTGTCAAGGGTTGGAACGAGTGGAGAAGTGCAGCAATTATAGCAGTAGTAATGAGCAGATCATGAAGAAGTTCGAAAGGGCAACCGATACAGCGACGAAATTGCCAGGCGCATTAGATTACGCAGCAGAATATCGCATGACCATTACTTATTCTGACCATACGATTGCTAAGTACGATTTATCATTAGGTGCAGAGAGAGGAAAGAAAGGCTTACTAGTCGACCTGAATCATTCTGAAGTAGGATACGAAATAGGAAAAACCTATGCCAATCAACTGCGGGAAGTTATCAACAAATCGGGGAAGAGCGAGTAGAAGAAATACGACTGCTTGAACGTACCCATGTAGAATTTCGAATCTGATAAAAATAAAGGGGTGAATACGATGCCCAACTCATCTATGATCTCATTTATCGTTCTTTTTATAGTGCTGCTTAAGTCGGTACTCAGCAGATTGATTATCGGGCCCGAAAAAACGGAGATTCGTGAAGAAGGCAAGAAACTACAATGGTGGGGCTTGATCATAGTAGCGATTATCTATTTAGGTGTATTCTTCTTCTATTATGATTACATCTATTCCAAGACCATCGTATTGAAGATGTTTTGGATATCATTTTTGACGATTACAGGAGCGTTCAATTTTTTTATCGAATGGAAGTATTCCAGCAATCGAAAACAGTGTATCGTAACCGCGATCATTATACCACTAGCAGCATTACTGGTTGCCGTTGTTATTTATGAACCTTGATTTCGTACAGACGGCTTCATTTTGGTTTGTGCTTCACCATTTGTAGCCGAAGATGTTGATTATACCGTGCAAGAGTTGTTTGTATTGAAAAGATATCGGGGTACGAACATTGCATCGATCACAGTAGAGAAGGTGCTTGGGCAGCTTTCTGGGAAGATTTCCATCTGTCAGTTAGCAGCAAACCAACGAGCGGTAGGCTTTTGGAAGAAGTATTATCGGGAACATCATATTGATTACGTTGAAACTCAAGAGCGTATCCCGGTAGATGGACTTGAAGGATTGCGAGAAATTATTTCTCAATCCTTTGAAATCCAGCGCACATGTTGAGTCCATATATGATAGATCTCTAGGTACGATGCTTGCTACCCTCAGGCAAATCCAAAGCATGTATCGGGAATAAGACTTGTTCGATTAATTCCTTAATCATTCGATGTATAAGCCACCCTCACGATACCCAACATTCTCCTATTTATTTAGAAAACTTTAGGTGTTACACTAATTTGTCGATAGCGTAACGGATATTCATTATGTCTATTCTTATCAAGAGTAGCTCAAGGTAACAAAATACAGTCATCAGAGGGAATGATCATCATGAAGAAACGTGCTGTAAGCTTACTTATTTTTATTTTTTTCCTAAGTTTGGCCCTTCCAGGACAAGCTTCGATGGAAGCGGTTAGCCAAGAACCGATTATTAAAGATGGAAATCTCGAAAAATCGATTCGTTCATGGATAGGTAAAAAAGACGATGACCCACTTACCAAAACGGATTTAGAATCTCTCACCGTTGTATCTTTGTCAGGTAAAGGAATTAAAGATCTGCAGGGATTGGAGTATGCCGTCAATATCACAGATCTCGATTTAGACATTAATGAAATTACTGATCTTGCACCGCTAAAGAAACTCTCAAAGATCCATACTCTCAGTCTCAAAGCCAATCAAATCTCATCGATTGAGGAATTGTCAGCTATGAAGGAGCTGAAATATCTAGAAATAAGTTGGAATCGGGTCTCATCGTTAGATGTAGTGAAACAATTGCCTCGTCTAATTGAGTTGGGCGCCAGCCACAATCAAATTTCGAATGTTCCAGCACTCTCTAGTGCCGCAGAATTAGCGTATTTGAAAATGGACGACAATGCGATAGAAGACATAGCTCCTCTCGGAGATATGAAAAAATTGACATATCTTAATGTATCTAACAATAAAATTAAGGATTTCTCGCCGCTACGAATGATGTCCAAAAGTCTTACATATCTGGGGATTGATGGACACCAGGTAACTGATCTTAAGCTGCTAGAAGGATTCAACAATCTCGAAGGTCTCTCTGCTAACAACAATAACATCGAGAGTCTTGCTCCTTTAGCAAAATTAACTAACTTGTCTACTTTGGATCTTTCTTCTAACAAGATTAAAGATATAGAACCATTAAACCATTTGAACAAGTTGGATTCCCTCTACTTGAATAACAACCGAGTGTGGAATTTGGAACCGTTAAGAAATTTGAAAGCCCTAAAAATCCTACATTTGAACAACAACCGGGTGTGGGATTTGGAGCCGATTCAAAATAATAGTTATGATTTTCATTGGGATACGGGGGCAGAACGATACGGACTGCAGTTGAAAGATAACTACTTGGACTTAAGCCAAGGCACCCAAACCTATAAAATATTTAAAAAATTAAATGCGGATAACTATGGTATTAAGTCTCAGCGTAAGACTCAACGCTTGGTGATCGGCAGCAAGGCAGCCTATGTGGGCGACAGTATCTACAATCTAACAGCAGCGCCATTCATTCAGACAGGCCGTACCTACGTACCTATCCGTTTCATTTCCGAGAAACTTGGGGCAAATGTAAGTTGGAACCAGAGTACGAAGGAGGTAACGATTCAAAAAGACAGCAAAACGATTCGTTGGGTTGTGGGGAATAGGCAAGTTAAGATAAACCAGCGAACTGTGATGTCCGACGCTCCTTTACTACTGAGAAATAACAGCACGTTTGTTCCAGTTCGCTTTGTGTCGGAGCAGCTTAATACTTCGGTTGAATATTTAGGCAGCAAAAAAATGGTCATCATATTCCCAGAATAAGACCGCATAACAGAACTCAATTTTGGACGCATCTAAGGACAACTGGATTGCGTCCTGTTTCTTTACTTGCTGTTACAGACAGCGCGGAGAATATGGCGGAGACATTTTTTGAAAAAATCGAGTTAATCGACAAACGTTAAGAAAGTCCATCCTTAAGCAGGATGGACTCTAATGTCCCTTAGTTTTTACCATTCTTTTGGCTCATAATTTAAGTCTCTAAATAATTGAGATAGCTCCTTCTTTGATAAATCTCTCCATTGTCCAACAGGAAGGTTGGCTAAATGAATATTCATGATTCGGATTCTTTGCAATCGGCGAACGCTGTATCCTAATGCAGTGCACATGCGGCGAATTTGACGATTAAGCCCCTGTGTCAAAATGATTTGAAAATCAAATCTTGATAATTGAACTACTTTACAAGGCAGTGTTGTTGTACCTAATATTCTGACACCCTCTGACATCTTCTTCAAGAATTCAGGAGTAATTGGCTTGTCTACTGCAACGATATATTCCTTTTCGTGCTTATTTTCAGCACGCAGAATTTCGTTAACAATGTCGCCATCGTTTGTAAGTAGAATTAGGCCCTCTGAATCTTTATCCAGGCGTCCAATATGAAATATTCGTAATGGATGGTTGACGAAATCAACAATATTCCCCTTTACACCTTTTTCTGTTGTACTAGTGATGCCTACAGGTTTATTTAAGGCAATATAGACATTATGCTTTGCTTCTCGGTTTTGGATTGGATTGCCATCTACTCGAACGTCATCCCCAGCTTCAACTTGGCTTCCTATAGTTGCAAGTTTACCATTAATAGTAACTCTTCCATCGGTAATTAATTTATCGGCACCTCGTCTAGATGCTTTTCCAGATTCACTTATATATTTATTAATACGCATGCTGACACATCCTTAATGAGAGGATTATTTAATTAGATACTAACTATACTTTATTTTAAGGATGAATCACATACTATTATTCAGATATAATGGATAAAAATTTGTTCCAAAAGTATCCATCCTTTTATTTACATAGAAGCTATTCACCCGTATATCCAACGGTAGATATTGTTGTTTCAGCGGATGGACATAAATTAGAATTAGATTCGATAACGCTGACATTTTATCAAGCACCTGGTCATACGAATGATGGTTTATTTACAGTGATCGAACCATATGGTCTATTTTGTTCTGGAGATTACCTGTCAGATGTTGAGTTTCCGTTCATCTTTAGCAGTTATGAAGACTATGTACATACGATCAATAAAGCAGAAAATATTTTGCAAAATCATCAAATAACGACTCACATACCTGGACACGGATCGACAACACAGAATCAAGAGGAAATTCAAAAAAGGATAAACAGTTCAAAATATTACTTAAAACAGCTTCTTCATGATAACGGAGAGTTAGAAAAATACTTAAGCAGGGAGTATCCATTTTTTGAAGGAATGAAAAGCATTCATGCTGACAATAAAGAGATGGTCAAGGTGACTTCCCCTCCTTCAAGCGGCTAAATGTCTGCATGAACTGCTCCTTCGTAATCGATACGGTCGATCCAATTTGGTTAAATACAGCATGCGATTGGCGGATTGGAGCGTTTTGCTTCGCCCCGCTAGATGAGGGGATTGGATGCAACAACGTCGTATATCTAGAGAGACATTTGTTAATACCAGTCTATGTGAACACCATTTAATAAACCAGCAAATTTGCCAGTCGAAATTTTCCCTTGAATCATCATTTTTGGCATTATATTTGATAAGAGAATTAGGAAACCAAAGAAAGAGAAATGAGGGATCGAAGTGTCGTATATCGTTGATTTTAAAAATGTGTCTACGGTTGGTTTAGAATCTTCACCTGTAGCAGAAACACTTGCTGGTTTACGTGCTAACGAAGCCCGTTACTTCATGAATAAATACAAACATGAATTTACGGTTGTACCAGCTAGCGAAAGTCAGGAGAACCTTGATTACGTGAACCGAATCTTGAAAGAGGAACGTGATATTGAGTTTGCGGCCAAACCTTTAGAAACGTCGCACTTTCAAGTGGAAAATATTCAAATCACCTACGTTTTTTATGAGGATGGTCTTGGGCTCAATGTCATGTATACGGTGGATGACCCGAAGAAGCGAGCTGTTGGATTTAAGCTTTCTGAGGGGATGGAGGTACCAAAGGAGTTAGAGGGGAAGTTTAAGTTCGCCAGACAGAAATCAAAATTGGCGGGAACAATTCGAGGCTCGTATTTTGTGATTAAAGGAGAATATGAATATACATTGTGACAATATGCAGGCCATCCACACTGGATGGCCTTAAAATTTGCCGTTAAAGAAGCGCGATGAACTGTATTACAGGTAAGGCGAGAATGATGTTTTGAGGGATGTGAATGTTCAGCCTCAACAGCTAGTACGTGGGGTAAGTAACGTTTCATGATATCGAACATTTGTTCTTTTCTGGGAAAGGCTATGATGGTACAATACTCGTATGTGAAGCAGTAATTACATGATGAGGTGTGCGCAAATGAACGATTATATCGTGATCAAGAAGCATAGATCCAATTATCCCAATCCGCTGACGTTAATAAAGGGACAATCCGTCATTATGGGGGAAAAATATGAAGGGCCTGAAAATTGGGAGAACTGGATTTTCTGCACGACGCAATCAGAGGGGAACCAAAAAATCAGCGGATGGGTTCCGATGCAGCTCCTTGACACTAAGGGGACAGAAGCAATTGTCCTTGAGGACTATACCGCACGAGAATTGAATGTTGATGAAGGCGATCAGCTCGTGGGTTATAGGGAGCTGAATGGTTGGAGATGGTGCACTCACCGGATGAACACCGAAGAAGGATGGGTACCAGCGGGAAATCTACAACTTGCAGACGAATATTTTTTGTAAAGGGTGGTTGGCGCATTGAGTGACATTCATATTCTAGCAAGGACAGAAATAGAAAGACTTCTCGTTTTCATTGATTGTTTACAAGACGCCGATCATGAACATATTCGAATCGTGAACGGGTATCCTTGTGAAAGTGAAGTTGTTACCGCATTTCGAAAAGCGCTTGATGATATTGGATTTTTGGTTGTGTTTGATTGGAAAGCTTGGCTCGCGGAGCACGAAACCTATCAGGACATCAGGAACAATATCGATGAACAAATTAGGAACGCGGATATCGATACGCTTCGTAAACTTATGACCTGCTATATTCGTGGCGATCGATTCAATGAAGGAATGTTCGCAGCCGTTATTCAAAATGGGAATGTTTCGATAATTCTGCGTCGATTAAGAGAGTTATTTCCGGAGGAATAAAGAGCACTATTAGGTGTCTAGTTAACGAGTTATGACAGAAACGTGATAACTCGTTTTTTATATGCTTAAACATTATAACGTTATATTGACGTCGGTAACATGCGGTGCTACTATGAATTCAAACATTATAATGTTTCGCTTAGTCTTTATCCTTCCAATGTGAAATCAAGTTGTTAGATTGATAGATTGTTTACGCGAAGCGAGGTGAGCAGCATGAGCGAACGGATCGTCATAAGAGGCGTGAAGTATGTGGACGGTACAGAAATAGACATCGTAGTCGATGATGGAACTCTCTCCGCCATCACGGAAGCAGGCAAGGGTCAAGGTGGCCGGATATTGGATTACAGCGGAACGAATACATACGTGTCAAGCGGCTGGATTGATATGCACGTCCATGCCTTCGAGGAATTTGATCCTTATGGCGACGCTATTGATAAGATTGGTGTCGAGCAAGGCGTTGCGACCATCATTGATGCCGGAAGCTTGGGGGCAGAGCGAATAGGGGAACTGAAGGAGAAGGCGGAACAATCTGTCACGAATGTGCTGGCATTCCTTAATATCTCCAAAATTGGACTGAAGCGTATCGATGAATTGTCGGATATGTCTTGGATCGATGAATCAGCGGTGAAGGAAGCGGTAGAACAATATAAAGACTTCATTGTTGGCCTCAAAGCTCGGATTAGTCGAAGTGTTGTGCTGGACGGCGGCATTGAACCGCTTCGCAAGGCACGGCAGTTTTCCGAAGACAGGGGGCTCCCTGTTATGGTGCACATCGGGTCGGCACCTCCGGATATTGAAGAGATCGTTCCTTATTTGCAGCAGAAGGATATCATCACACATTATTTAAATGGTAAAGCAAACAACTTATTTGATGCGAAGGGAGAACCACTTCATGTGTTGAAGGAGGCGGTAGCACGTGGCGTCCATCTGGATGTTGGACACGGTACGGCGAGCTTCTCCTTCAAGGTAGCGGAAGCGGCTAAGTGTCATCACATTCCCGTGGATACAATCAGCTCGGACATTTATCGCGGCAACCGGCAGAACGGTCCTGTGTACAGCTTGGCGCATGTGCTGTCGAAGTTCTTGTACTTAGGGTATACGCTCGAAGAAGTGATCGATGGCGTAACGAAGCGTGCTGCGGAGTGGTTAGGCAAACCGGAGCTTGGTCGCATCCAAGTAGGAGATCGCGCGAACTTGACGCTGTTCGAAGTACGCAATGAGCCAATTGAACTCATCGATTCAGAAGGCGATGTCCGTATCGGGCATCAACATATCGTAACCAAGGGAGTGTTTGCAAATGGCGAGTACGTTGCATGTAAAGTACGGACTGAAGCGCGTCATTAATGCCAGCGGACGCATGAGTATTCTCGGTGTATCGGCTGTGTCCGATACAGTAATGGAAGCGATGAAGGTCGGCGGACAGAGCTATGTAGAAATTGCCGACCTCGTCGATAAAGCAGGCGATTACGTTGCAGCGCTCATCGATTCCGAAGCTGCCGTTATTGTCAACTCAGCCTCAAGCGGGATTGCACTGTCTGTTGCGGGAATCGTGACACAAGGCAATCGCCGCAAGAGCCTCCGCCTGCATCAAGATCCGATTGAGAAGAACGAGATCATTATGTTAAAAGGTCATAATGTCCAATACGGTGCACCTGTCGAGACGATGGTCTACTTAGGCGGCGGGAAACTCGTGGAGGTTGGGTATGCGAACGAAGGCAAGGCCGAGCATATCGAGGATGCCATTCATGAGCACACCGCGGCAATTCTCTATGTGAAATCCCACCATGCTGTGCAAAAAAACATGATATCCGTTGAGGAAGCATGGGAAGTAGCGCAGCGTAATGGGGTGCCGCTCATCGTCGATGCGGCTGCGGAAGAAGATTTGCACAAGTATGTGCAGGTATCTGACCTTGCGATCTATAGCGGCTCCAAAGCAATTGAAGGTCCAACGACAGGCATAGTGGCGGGCAAACGTCAAGCCATCGAATGGGTGAAGGAACAGCTTCACGGGATCGGGCGGAGCATGAAGGTAGGCAAAGAATCCGTGTTCGGACTGCTGCAGGCTTTGGACGAATATATGGTGAAGGAAGACAAGAGCGAACAGGAGAAGGCAGAGCTTGCCAAGCTTATGCCGCTGAATGAGCTCCAGGGTGTCACATGCACGATTGTACAGGATGAAGCGGGGCGTGCAATATACCGTGCTCGCATTCAGATCGATCCTGCTCTGGCCAGCACGACGGCGAAGGACGTTGTGAAGGGCTTGCAAGAAGGGGAGATCGCCATTTATACCCGTGACTACGGGGTTAGACAAGGATACTTCGATATCGATCCGCGTCCGCTTATGGGGGATGACATGGACGTCATTGAGTCACATATTCGCAAATTAGTGGGAGGGCCTACTCATGTCTAATATGGATAAACGTTTATACAAAGGACGCGCGGCGCTGAATGTGCTGGCAAACAGTGTGGAAAATGCAAAGGAAATTTTCGAGGCGGCAGAAGGTCATGTACTTGTTGGCGTCCTGTCCAAAAATTATCCGACGGTTGAGTCTGCTGTAGAAGCGATGAAGGAATATGGCGCAGTGATTGACGACGCAGTTTCAATCGGACTCGGAGCTGGCGACAATCGTCAGGCGGCTGTAGTGGCAGAGATTGCGAAGCATTATGGCGGCGGTCATATCAATCAAGTATTCCCTTCGGTTGGGGCAACACGCGCGAACTTGAATGGCAAGGATAGCTGGATTAACAGCTTGGTATCGCCGACTGGGCAGGTGGGATACGTTAATATCTCGACAGGCCCAGTTAGTGCGGATCAGGCAGACAAGGCCATTGTTCCTATTAAGAGTGCAATTGCGCTTGTACGCGACATGGGCGGGAATGCATTGAAATACTTCCCGATGAATGGGCTTGCTTGCGAAGAAGAGCTTCGGGCGGTTGCAAAGGCGTGCGGTGAAGAAGGGTTCGCACTAGAGCCGACTGGCGGCATTGATCTGGATAACTTTGAAGCGATCCTGCGCATTGCACTGGAAGCGAAGGTGCCAATTGTCATTCCACATGTGTACTCTTCAATCGTGGACAAAGCAACGGGCAACACGAAGGTAGAGGATATTCGCACTTTATACGCTGAGATGAAGAAATGGGTCGAGTATTATGCCTAATGTGCCTAAGCTGGGCATGAAGAAGGTAGCGGCCTTCGGCGAAGTGATGATGCGACTGACGGTGCCTGGCGTGGAGCGATTAAGCCAAGCAAGTCATCTGGATTACTCGTTTTCGGGTACAGGCGTCAACGTTAGCTCGCAGCTTGCTCGCTTCGGCCATGATGCCTATTTGATATCGCGGCTGCCAGACAATCCGCTTGGCGAAGCTGCGGAGGCATATCTGCGCAAGCTCGGGATAGGCACGGCATTTATTAGCCGTGGCGGCAAATATATCGGCATGTACTTTTTAGAACAAGGATTCGGTCCCCGTCCTGGGCGCGTAACTTATACAGATCGGCTTGGAAGCAGCTTCAATACGGCGCCCAATGATGTGTATCCATACAGTGGGATTGCTGACAGCATCGATGCGATTCACTTCTGCGGCATTGCACTCGCGATGAATGATGGTGTTCGCCAACATATGAAGGCATTAGCTGCCGCCGTTAAGGCTGCGGGAGGTACTGTCATCTTCGATTGCAACTATCGTCCTGCGCATTGGGGCGAAGAGGGCTATGTGAAGGCAAGAGCACATTATGAAGAGATGCTCAGGTTCGCGGACATCGTCATGATGAATGAGAAGGACGCGATGCTGACGCTCGGGATGGAGACGGAGAAGACGGAGCGGTGCGAACAGCTGGAGGAGTTGATTCCTCGAGTTGCGAAGCTGTATAATATTTCGGTCATAGCAGGTACTCACCGCGCTATTCACGAGAATCAGACGCATTCCTTGCAAGGCTTCATGTATAAGCAGGAATCCTTTACCTTCTCGGAACGATTAACGTTTGCGGTTCATGATCGGATCGGAGCGGGGGATGCCTATACATGCGGTATTTTGCACGGAGAATTCCAAGGCTTCGCTCCAGAGCAGACGGTAGAGTTCGCCGCTGCTTCCAGCATGCTTGCGCACACATTTGAGGGTGATACACCATTGGCCACGGAGCGTGAGGTGCTGCGAGCGATGGTGGAGTCTGGGATAGATGTAGAAAGGTAGGCAGTAACATTGAGATTGTCACGCAACAAACGTCCCTTGTACGTACAGGTAAGAAATATTTTGCGAGAGCGCATTTTGCACGGTGTATATCCGCTAGGGACATACATCCCTTCGGAACCGCAGCTTGAAGAAGAGTTCCAAGTTAGCAAAATTACAGTACGCAATGCAATTATTGAGCTTGTGCAGGAAGGGTATGTGGAGAAAGGAAGCGGCAAGGGAACCAAGGTCATTCGCAATACTTCCGTCTCGAAGCTGTCCAAATGGAAGCGGTTCACGGAAATCCTAGTCGAAGAAGGCCACAAAATTCAGAAAAGAGTCATTCGGGCCGAGGTCATACACAATGAAGCAGGAACGATTCCATTTCCATTGTTCGGGGGACATTGCCTGTGCATTGAACGGGTATATGATTTGAACGGAACGCCATATATTCACTATACCCATTATGTAAGGCTGCAGGAGGAAGGGCTCGATCTATCTGAATTGAGCGAGCAGTCGCTGTATGAATGGCTCGAAGATCAGCATATCGAGCTTGGAAAATATAAAGACGAGTTTGCTGTTGCGACTGCACCAGAGGCTGCGAGATCAATACTTGAAGTCAGTCACGAAATGCCGCTATTAAAGCGTTCCCGCTATTCTTATGACATTGACGGGGCGTTGATTGAATATAGCGAAGGGTATTATCATACGGAACTTCATAGCTATGTTGTCAATTATGATGGTTAAATCCATGCATGTTCGAATCAGATGTACGTAAATTCATAAAAGACAGAAGCCCGCTCTTCATGCAAATTTCAGTTCGATTGCATAGAGGAAGAGGGGCTTCTGTCTTGTTTTGTTTTAGGGGATTGTGCAGCAGTGGGTGAATTGTGAAAAATGATTGACAAAAAACGGTGATCATTTACAAAAAATTAAAGAATTATGCTAATTTATAGTAAATGATATTGTTAATGGCCTCAATACTGTATATAATACGTTATGGAAATCATTAACTTTCTCTACAAAAGGTGCATCTTCTTCCTCCATAGAATTACGCATGTAGAGTTTTATATGAGGAGGTGTCCAGCATCACAAGCAATGCCTAATTTGAGCCTCATAAATGTCTATATTCGTTTCTGCCTCTACACTACTTCGTCGCAATTTGTCAGGAACAGGTTTTGCCCGTAATCCAACTTAGATCCCCATCACAGTTTACGATTTTTCAACAATAACCTTGATAGCCACGATCATGACGAGCAATTATAACTTCATATAGCCATGGATCTTATCTCTTCTGCGGATATGATTGTGAACTCTTTTGGAACAGAATCCACTGATGATGTTTCCGGACGCTTACGAATATTTTTCGAATAGGGGAGAGTCAACGTGAACGCGAATCCTAACGAATGGTATCCTTTGACGCAAGCGCAGCGCAGAATCTGGTACACAGAAATGATGCATCCTAATACGTCAGTTACTACCGTTGCTGGAACAATGTACATACGAGGCAAGGTAGACGTTGAGATTTTGAAAATGGCGATATATCAAGTGATCATGCAGCATGATGCCTTCCGAATACGAATCGCAATGACAGACAATCAGCCGAAGCAGCAATTTGCTCCCGTAGAGCAAATCGTCCCTCACGTTGATTACTTAGAGTGGGATAATCAGAATGAAGCTGAGAGCTGGTTACAGCGATTTAATCATATTCCTATCCATATGTTCGACCCAGCGTTATATCACTTTGTCGTATTTAACGTCAATGATGAGGAAGCATGGTTCAATTTGAAAATGAATCATATTGTAACGGATGGAGTCTCTTCTCATCTTATCGTTTATAAAATCATGAAGAATTATACAGCAATATTGAGTGGCAACGCGGACTCGGACGAACAAGAGAGCACTTACCTGGATTACATATTCGCGGAACGAGAGTATGAACAATCTGATCGATACGCGAAAGATAAGGCATATTGGCTGGATAAGTTCAGCACAATGCCAGAAGTGATAGGTATCAAATCTTACCCTCCTCATTCAATCGGCACTGAGGCCAGTCGGACAAGCACCACGGTTAGCGGAGAAATGTACGAGAAGCTTTACCAATTTAGCCAGCAGCACAATATCAGTCTCTTTACTCTATTTCTAGGTTCTTTATACGCATTTCTATATAAGACGACAGGGAACAACGATATTGCTGTCGGTGCCGCTTATGCGAATCGAACTTCCAGGCAAGACAAGGATGCTCTGGGCATGTTCGTAAGCACGGTAGCCGCTCGTTTGACGATTACCCCAGACCAAGATGTACTAACCTTCCTACATAACGTTGCCAAAGAGCAAAAAGCAATTTTGCGACATCAGAAGTATCCTTACAACCAGCTTATTCTTGATTTAAGAGAGCAAAATAATAGTGTTGAGATTCAGGATTTGTACCGTATTTCCATCGACTATATGCCGATACGCTGGTTCAGTCACGGAGAACTAGCCGCCCGCCAACGCAGCAGCTTTTGCGGTCATGAGGTAGACGATTTTGCAGTTCACGTAGAAGATATGATGGATGATAATCAGATCATTTTCAATATCGATTATCGCAAACAGTTGTTCGAAGAGCATGAAGTCATTCGTATCATCGATCAAATGATGACCATCGTTGATCAGATGTTGAGTAATCCGAGCCAGAGCTTGCAGCAGTTGTCCATGATCAGTGATAAGGAAGCTCAGATCATCCTGACACGCTTCAGCAACGGGAATTGGTCAACGCCGCAGCCAGTTGGACGAACGATTCACCAGTTGTTTGAGGAACAGGTCGAACGCACGCCTGATCAGGTTGCTGTCGTGTTCGGAGATCGGCACCTAACCTACAAGGAACTGAACGAACAAGCCAATTGCTTCGCTCGAACATTGCGAGCCCATGGTGTAGCAGCAGAGCAATTCGTAGGCATCATGGCAGACCGCTCGATTGAGATGGTCGTCGGTATACTTGCAATATTGAAGGCGGGTGGAGCCTACGTTCCGATAGATCCTGAATATCCAGAAGAGCGCATTTTATATATGCTGGAAGACTCTAATGCAAGAGTACTCGTATCGCAAAGTCATTTACAGACACGGCTCGGTTACACAGGAACATGGGTATTGCTTGATGATGAGAACGACTATGAAGCAAACCGCGATAACTTGGAGTCGGTCAACGAAGCACATCATTTGGCTTATGTCATCTATACATCCGGTACAACTGGAAAGCCGAAGGGCGTCATGATTGAGCATAAGCAGATTACAGCCTTGGGGGATGCATGGAAGCATGCCTATCAATTAGGCGAACCGGGAATTCGGACGCTGCAATGGGCAAGCTTCTCCTTCGACGTATTTACGGGAGACATGGTGCGAGCGCTGCTGTACGGAGGCGAGCTTATCATCTGCCCAAGCGAAGCGCGAGCTAATCCTGAAGCGATATGCGAGCTAATCGCAAGACATCGCATCCACATATTCGAATCAACCCCAGCCCTCGTTATTCCGTTGATGGATTATGTGCATGAACAAGGGAAGGATGTAAGCAGTCTGCGCCTGCTCGTTGTGGGCTCGGATCATTGCCCGGCTGCGGAATATCGCAAGCTGATGGAACGATTCGGCTCGCAAATGAGAATCCTGAACAGCTATGGCGTGACTGAGGCTTGCGTCGATGCGTGCTATTACGAGAGAAATGGTAGTGTGGATTTCATCACCATGCTTCCGATTGGTAAACCACTGCCTTCGGTATCCATGTACATTCTAGACGAGAACAAGGCGCTTCAGCCAATTGGAATTGTAGGAGAGCTCTACATAGGTGGAGCCGGTGTCGGCAGAGGTTATTTGAACCGTGATGACTTGACAGCAGAAAAATTCGTTGATGACCCCTACTCACAAGGAAAGATGTATCGGACAGGTGATTTGGCAAGATGGCTGCCGGACGGAAACATCGAATACCTTGGAAGGCTCGATCATCAAGTCAAAATTCGGGGTAACCGGATAGAAATAGGGGAAATTGAAACGCGCATGCTGCAAACATCACTCGTGCGGGAAGCCGTTATCGTAGCGCGCGAGGATGAAAATGGACTGAAAGCTCTGTGCGCCTATTATGTTGCCGACAGCGAGATATCCGTACAGCAATTGCGTTCAACCCTAGCAGAACAAGTACCGGATTATATGATTCCGTCTTATTTCATGAAGCTAGAGCGATTGCCGCTTACGCCGAACGGCAAAATCGATCGGAATGGATTGCCTGCACCGTCTGGTCAGGACTATTCCGGCAAGATTTATGTGGAGCCTCGTAACCAAGCGGAACAAACGCTGGCTAGCATCTGGCAAATGGTGCTTGGAGTCAAGCGAGTGGGTATTTTGGATCATTTCTTCGAGCTAGGTGGAGATTCGATCAAGTCCATTCAAGTATCTTCTCGCATGCAGCAAGCTGGATATAAGCTGGATATCCGGGATCTGTTCAAGTATCCGACCATTGAACAAATAATTCCACATCTGGTGGAGGTTCAGCGAAAAGCTGAGCAGGGAGAAGAGAGTGGTGAGGTTGGGCTCACTCCTATATTGCGCTGGTATTTTGATCGAGATGAAGTGAGTCTGCATCATTACAATCAATCCATAATGCTGCATCGCAAGGATGGATTCGATGAAGCGGCACTTCGCAATGCATTGCACAAGATAACGGAACATCATGATGCGCTGCGCATGGTATTCCGCCGCACGGAACAGGGAGAATACGCGGCCTGGAACCGGAGAATCGAAGAAGGCGAGCTTTACCGTCTTGATGTGTTGGATATCAAGGAACGTTCCGCTGGCGTAGAAAGCGAAGAATCTCTTCACAACATGCTCATAGCTGAAGCCGATGTGATTCAGGCGGGGTTCGATATAGAGGCAGGGCCACTTGTAGGCGCAGGATTGTTCCGCTGCCCAGATGGAGATCACCTGCTTATCGTCATTCATCATGCTGTTATTGATGCCGTATCTTGGCGCATTTTGCTCGAGGATCTTGCCGCCGGATACGAACAGGCACTTCAAGGCAGCGAGATTCGTCTCCCTGACAAGACCGACTCCTTCCGGTTATGGTCAAGACAGCTTTCAGCATATGCGCAGCAGTCTAACATGAACGAGGAGCTGAAATATTGGCACCAAGTCGCACAGACGACGATTACTCCACTGCCGACGGATTACGCGGGAATTGCTCTTCAACGAGATAGCGAATCGGTCACGGTTGAATGGAGTGCTATTGAGACCGAACTGCTGTTGAAGCAGGCGCATCGGGCCTATAACACGCAGATGGACGATCTTCTCTTAACGGCACTCGGCATTGCATTCCGGAGATGGTGTGGGCATGGGCGCATCCGAATTAATTTGGAAGGACATGGTCGGGAGTCGATCCTGCCAGATCTTGATATCACACGCACGGTAGGCTGGTTCACGAGTGAGTATCCGCAGCTTCTCGAGGTGGGCTCTGAGGAAGAACTGCCGCGAATCATCAAGTCGGTCAAAGAAGATTTGCGCAGCATTCCGAATAAAGGGATCGGTTACGGCATTTGTCGATATTTATCAGACGCGGGTATGCAGGATGATTGGGGAACAGCACCTGAGGTTAGCTTCAACTACTTGGGGCAGTTCGACCAAGATTTCCAGAACAGCGGGTTTTCTCCATCGCCGTATTCTACAGGCAGCAATATTGGGGGAGATCAGCTAAGACCTTATCTGCTGGACATGAATGGCATGGTCTCGGACGGCAAATTGCAGCTCGACATCAGCTATGGACGGACACAATATCGTGTCGAGACGATTGAGCGATTGGCAAGCTTGATTCGGGACAGCTTACTTGAAATCATCGATCATTGTGTGGCCAAGGAGCGAACAGAGCTCACGCCAAGTGACGTGTCATTGCAGCGCATTAGCATTCAAGAGCTGGAGCAGATCGTTGAACGGACAAGCGGTATCGGTGAAGTAGAGGATATCTATGCATTAACGCCGATGCAGAAGGGAATGTGGTTCCATACAGCAATGGACAGCCAGGCGGGGGCCTATTTCGAGCTTACACGCTTAACGCTTGAGGGAACGCTGAACATCGAAGCCTTCGCCGCAAGCTGGAATGAACTGGCGGCTCGGCATGCTGTATTCCGTACCAACTTCCTCGTCGATTCGAACGGCGAGCCGTTGCAAGTTGTATTTCGGAGCAAGCGCATCAGCGTAAAGTACGAAGATTGGCGTTCTCTGAATCCAAATGAGCAGGCTGTGGCGATTGGGAACGAAGCGGCCAAGGAACGCGCACAAGGCTTTGACCTTGAGAATGGGGATGTCATGCGCGTGTCCGTACTCCAGACGGCAGACGAGGTGTATGAAGTTCTGTGGATCTCCCATCACATCGTCATGGATGGTTGGTGCCTCCCGCTCGTCGCTGCTGAAGTATTCAGTACGTACTCCGCACTGGTGGAAGGCAACAAGCCGATTCTTGCTTCGGTACCTTCCTATAATCAATACATTCAATGGCTGGAGCGGCAGGATGAATCCGCAGCCGCGGCCTATTGGAACAATTATTTGTCTGGATTTGAAGAGACGACAGAACTTCCGCATAGCAAGGGGCGCAGACATTCTGGTCAATATGAAGCAGGTCAGGTTCAGATCGATCTAGGCACAAGCCTGAGCCTCGCTCTCAATCAAGTTGCAACGCAGCATCAAGTGACATTGAATACATTGCTGCAGGCATCATGGGGAATTTTGCTCCAGAAATACAACAGAACTTCAGATATTGTATTCGGCAGCGTTGTATCCGGCAGACCAGCAGAACTAGTCGGAATCGAAGAGATGATTGGTTTGTTCATTAACACGATTCCCGTGCGTGTGAGCAGTCAGGCGCACGAAAGATTTGCAGAAGTAATGACGCGTATGCAAGAAGATGCATTGTCATCTGCCAAGCACGACTACTATCCGTTGTATGAAATCCAAGCACAGTGCACCCTGAAGCAGGATCTCATTACTCACATCATGGTGCTTGAAAACTATCCGATGGAGCAGCAGCTCGATCAATTTAACAGTTCAGACGGCAGTGGACTGAAGCTGACAGACGTTACCGTAACAGAACAGACGAATTATGATCTGAACCTCATCATCATACCTGGCGACAATATCGTCATTCGCTTCGATTTTAATAAACAAGCACTCGAAGAAGCGGATATGAATGTGTTGAAGCAGCATCTGTTGCATGTACTGGAACAAGTTGCATCGAATCCGCGGATATCCATAGGAGAGCTGCAGCTGGCGACGGATGAAGAGCGTGCCGTAATGATGAGCGAATTTAATGATACGTTCGTGGCTTATCCGCGCGAGAAGTCGATCCATCGATTGTTCGAGGAGCGAGCTGAACATGAGCCAGACGCGCTAGCTGTCGTGTCTGGAAATGAACAGATGACCTACGGAGCATTGAATGCCGCAGCCAATCGAATGGCTCGGAGACTCCGGCATGCCGGGGTAACGAGCGGTGAACTGGTTGGCATTTGCGCGGATCGATCGCTGGATATGGTCGTTGGCTTACTGGCAATTATGAAGTCCGGCGGGGCTTATGTACCGATCGACCCGGCTTACCCTCAAGAGCGGATTAGTGCAATGCTCGAAGATACATCCATTACGACGATGGTTACACAGAAGCATCTGTGCAGCTTATGGCCTGAACATCTTAACGTGATCGTGCTGGATGTTAACGAGACAGACGTAAGCAACTTAATGGAAGATATAGAAAGTACAAACCTGTCTATTGATGGGGCTGGAGACGATTTGGCATACATCATCTATACGTCAGGGTCTACGGGAACACCGAAAGGGGTTTGCGTAACGCACCGCGGGGTGGTCAGGCTCGTATGCGGCGCGACGTATGTCGAGATCGACAGCTCGGATGTCTTCTTGCAAGGTTCCACAATCTCGTTCGATGCAGCAACCTTTGAAATATGGGGAAGTCTGCTGAATGGGGCTGCGCTGGCCATCTTGCCTCCTGGCAATGTGTCGCTTACAGATTGGAGCGAAGCGATTCAGCGTCATCGGGTGACGACGTTGTGGATGACAGCTGGTTTGTTCCAGGTCATGGTTGAACAGCAAATCGAGGGCTTCTACGGAGTCAAACAGCTGCTGGTGGGTGGAGATGTTGTATCTCCTACGCACGTGCGCAAAGTGATGGAGAAGCATAACGGTATAAGGGTGATTAATGGCTACGGGCCGACGGAAAATACAACCTTCACCTGCTGCCATACCATTACGGCTGCTGATTTGGATCGAGGCTCGATTCCGATTGGCCGACCGATTGGCAATACGCGAGTGTATGTGCTGGATGAAGCTGGGGACGTTCTTCCCGTTGGCGTATGCGGCGAACTGTATGCGGGCGGAGATGGCTTGGCACGAGGATACTTGAATCGTCCGGAATTGACGGCAGAGAAATTCGTGAATGATCCATTTATCCCAGGCGAACGCTTGTATCGGACAGGCGATTTGGCGAGATGGCTGCCAGATGGTTCGATCGAATTTATCGGGCGCTGCGACGAACAAGTGAAGATTCGCGGTTACCGGATTGAACCAGGTGAGGTATTAGCCTATCTTCTGCGGGTCGATGAAGTAGGAGAGGCGGCTGTAATCGCGCGGGAGGATTCGAGTGGACAGAAGGAGCTATGCGCCTATTTCACAGCGGAAGTTGAGCTATCGGCTAGTGGACTAAGGGAGACACTGGCTCGTGAACTGCCAGCTTACATGATCCCGTCGCATTTTATTCAGATTGAAGAACTTCCTTTGACACCTAACGGCAAGGTGGATCGCAGAGCCCTGCCTCAACCAGGGGAAGGAATGCGTTTGAATATGCAAATCCAGCCGCGCACGGAACTGGAAGCTAAGCTCGCACTCATCTGGAAGGATGTGCTTGGTCTCGAGAACGTAGGCGTTACAGATTCATTCTTTGAACTGGGCGGCCATTCCTTGCGCGCGACGACCCTCGTCAGCAAGGTGCATCGGGAGTTGAGTGTTGTGCTGCCACTGCAGGATGTATTCCGCTACCCGACGATTGAACAAATGTCTCTCGCCATACAGGGGATGCAGAAGGAAAGCTTTGCATCCATACCTCGGGTGGAAGACCGAGAGTGGTACCCGGTATCTTCCGCGCAGAAGCGGCTGTTCGTTCTTCATCAGATGGAGGGCGCAGAACTGTCCTACAATATGCCGGGCGTCATGGCGATTGAAGGCAAGCTCCATCGCGATCGCTTGGAGGCGGCATTCCGCAGCTTGATAGCAAGACATGAAGTGCTGCGTACCGGGTTCGAAATGCACAACGGGGAACCCATGCAGCGAATTTACAGCGATGTAGAATTTACTGTCGAGCATTGGACAGTTGGAGCTTCCTCGGAAGCGGAGTCAGTCATTCGCTCGTTCGTACGGGCGTTCCAATTGAATAAGCCACCGCTGCTTCGGGTCGGACTGATCGAAGTGGATGCGGATCGGCACCTGTTGCTGTTCGATATGCATCATATCATTTCGGACGGGGCATCCATGGGCATTTTGCTGGATGAATTCGTTGCACTGTATAGCGGCGAGGAATTGCCTGAATTGCGTCTTCAGTACAAGGATTATGCTTCGTGGCAGCATTCGGAAGCATACTTGTCCAAGATGGAAGAACAGAAGGCGTATTGGCTGGAGTCATTGCGAGGCGAGCTTCCGGTTCTGCAGCTTCCAGTGGATTACACTCGGCCTGCATTCCGCAGCTTTGCAGGAAGCACACTGGAATTCATTGTTCCTGCCGACAAGGCGGATCAGCTTAAGCAGCTTGGAGCGGGTTCGGATGCCACGATGTACATGGTGCTGCTGGCGTTGTATACGGCCTTGCTTCACAAGTATACCGGACAAGAAGACGTCATCGTGGGGATGCCGATAGCCGGTAGAACGCATGCAGACATCGAGCCGCTTATCGGTATGTTCGTCAACACACTTCCACTCCGCCATTATCCGGCTGGAGAGAAGACGTTCCGCTCCTTCCTAGGGGAGGTTCGGCAATCCACATTACAAGCATATGAACACCAGGAATATCCGTTCGAGGAGCTTGTTGATCATATTCAACCGACAAGAGATGTAAGCCGTAATCCAATATTCGATACTGTGCTCGTCCTGCAAAATACAGAAAAAGGCGCATGGTCCATCGATGGACTTGCCGTGACGCCGAATCCGATTGAGCATGCCGTTGCTAAGTTCGACCTTACACTTCATGTCGAAGAAGATGTCGATGGCCTGGCGTGCAGCATTGAATATGCAACCGCCTTGTACAATCGAGAAACGATTGAACGGCTGGCATGCCATTTCAATCAATTGCTGGAAGCAGTCATAAGCAATCCCGATGCTCGGTTGGAGCAGCTTGGCATCATAACGGAGACAGAGAAGCAGCAATTGTTGGAACAGTTCAACGATACGTCAGCGGATTATCCGCGTGATAAGACGATTCACCGACTGTTCGAGGAACAGGTCGAAAGAACGCCTGATGCGATTGCTGTAACGGGAACAGACGGACTCTTGACTTACCAGGAGCTGAATGAACGGGCTAACAGCTTGGCGTGGGTACTGCGTGCAGAAGGCATCGGGGCAGACAAGCTGGTAGGCATCATGGCCGTGCGTACGACTGATATGCTTGTGGGGCTAATCGCCATACTCAAGGCGGGAGGAGCTTACGTACCAATCGATCCCGAATATCCAGACGAGCGCATCAGTTATATGCTGAGCGATTCCGGGGCAGATATTTTGCTATTGCCTCGACATCTGCGGGATCAAGTCGCCTATGAGGGCACCGTGTTGTTCCTTGATGACGAGCAGACATACAGCGGGGACAAGTCCAACCCGCCATCAGTCAACAAACCTTCCGATCTGGCTTATGTCATCTATACATCGGGAACGACTGGCAAGCCGAAGGGTACATTGATTGAACATAAGAACGTCGTGCGGCTGTTGTTCAACAGCAGAAATCTGTTCGACTTCCGTTCAACCGATACATGGACGCTGTTCCACTCCTTCTGCTTCGACTTCTCGGTATGGGAAATGTACGGCGCTTTACTATACGGAGGGAAATTGGTGGTTGTACCGCAGCTGACAGCCAAAAACCCTGCGATGTTCCTGCAGCTGCTGGCTGAAGAGCGGGTAACGATTTTGAATCAGACTCCGACCTATTTCTATCAATTAATAAGGGAAGCACTTACGGATGGAAGCCCAGAATTGAACATTCGAATGGTGATCTTCGGCGGAGAAGCGCTGAGTCCGCAGCTGCTTAAGGACTGGAGAGCGAAATATCCGCGCACGCAATTGATCAATATGTATGGGATTACCGAGACTACGGTTCATGTCACGTACAAAGAGATCACGGAAACCGAGATTGAGCAGGCAAGAAGCAATATCGGATTCCCAATTCCGACCTTGCGCATTTATATTCTGGATGCGAATCGACAATGCGTGCCAATAGGCGTGGCTGGGGAAATGTTCGTCGCAGGAGAAGGGCTTGCACGCGGATATTTGAATCGCCCTGAGTTGACCGCGGACAGATTCTGTGACAATCCATTCGAACCGGGCAGCAAGATGTACAAGACAGGCGACTTGGCGAAGTGGTTGCCAGACGGCAACATTGAATACCTAGGCCGGATTGATCATCAAGTAAAAATTCGCGGGTATCGGATCGAGCTAGGCGAGGTAGAAGCCCAAGTAACGAAGGTAGAATCGGTTCGTGAAGCCGTTGTTGTTGCACGAGAGGAGAATGGCGAAAAGCTGCTGTGTGCTTATTTCGTGGCGGATCGGCAACTGACCGTAGGGGAAATGAGAGCCGAATTGGCGCAGGAGCTGCCAGCTTACATGATTCCATCCTACTTCGTGCAGATGGAGCGGATGCCGCTTACCTCCAACGGGAAGGTTGACCGCAAGGCGCTGCCTGCACCGGAAGGCAGCATCAACACGGGCAAGGAATACGTAGCGCCGCGTACACCAATGGAAGCTAGCTTAGCCCGCATGTGGGAGGAACTGCTTGGAATTGAGCAGGTCGGCGTGACAGACAATTTCTTCGAGCTAGGCGGACATTCCTTAAGAGCAACTGCGCTGGTTAACAGGGTGCACCAAGAGATGAATATCCAGTTGCCGCTGCGCGATGTGTTCCGCTTCTCTACGATAGAAGAACTGGCAGCTGCCATGTCCGAGATGGCGGAGGAATCCTATTCTTCGATACCAGTTGCTGAGGTTCAGGATCATTATCCGGTATCTTCCGCTCAGAAGCGGCTGTACATCCTTCACCAGCTTGAAGGGGCAGAGCAGGGCTATAACATGCCTGGTATCATGCTGCTCGAAGGCGAGTTGGATCGAAGCAGGTTCGAGGCTGCATTCCGCAAATTGATTGCGCGTCACGATATTTTGCGTACCGGCTTCGAGCTTGTGCAGGGAGAGGCTGTACAGCGAATACACGATACTGTGGATTTCGCGATTGAATATCGGAAAGTCGAAAAACAAGAGGTTCAGCAGCAAGTAAAACAGTTCATCCGCACATTCGAGCTTGATAAGCCGCCGCTGCTTCGTGTCGGGTTGATCGAGATTGCGGAGACGAAGGAACAGCATGTGCTTCTGTTCGATATGCATCATATTATTTCCGACGGCGTATCGATCGGTATCGTGCTGCAGGAAATCATGCGGCACTATCACGGGGGACAGGTATCGCCGCTTCATATTCAATACAAGGATTATGCGGCATGGCAGCAATCAGAAGCCCAGAAAGAACAGTTGAGGCATCAGCAAGCATATTGGCTTGACCAATTCCAAGGTGAATTGCCGATATTGGAGCTGCCAACAGACTATGCTCGTCCGGCCATGCAACAATACGGCGGTCTCACGCTGCCATTTAGGATCGATAAGGACGTGGCAGATGGTTTGAACCGAATTGCCGCTGACACCGGAACGACATTGTACATGGTTCTCCTAGCTGCTTATACCGTCATGCTGCACAAGTATACGGGCCAAGAAGACATCGTGGTCGGAACACCGATTGCCGGCAGAACACATGAAGAACTTCAACCGTTAATTGGCATGTTCGTCAATACGCTTGCCATTCGTGCTTATCCGGAAGGTGCTAAGGCATTCCGTTCATATCTGGATGAGATTAGAAGCACAATGCTGGGGGCTTACGAGCATCAACAGTATCCGTTTGAGGAATTGGTGGAAGGTCTGCAGTTGACTAGGGACTTAAGCCGCAATCCGCTGTTTGACACCATGTTCGCCCTAGACAATACGGACATGATGGCTGATTCCCTGGGCGAGCTTCAAATGAAGCCATATCCGCTGGAATACACAATATCGAAGTTCGATGTGAGCTTGGATGTGAAGGCAGATGAGGCGGGGCTGGATTGCAGCTTCGAGTATGCGACTTCCTTGTTCAAATCAGAGACGATCCACCGCATGGCAGAGCATTTCAACCAATTGTTGAAGAACATCGTCAATCACCCGGATGCGCAACTGGGCGAACTAGGGATGCTTACCATGCACGAGTGCGACGAGATCTTGCAGGTGTTCAATCCAACTCGCTCATTGAAAGCTCCTGACGGAACGATTCATCGATTGTTCGAAGAACAGGCAGAACGGACACCGGAGCAACCTGCAGTCGTATTCGGGAATAAGCGCATGACTTACCGCGAGTTGAACGAACGGGCGAATAAGCTTGCGAGAACATTGCGGGCAGAAGGTGTGGAGCCAGATGACTTAATTGGCGTTATGGCCGATCGCTCGATTGATATGGTCGTGGCAGTTATGGCCGTCTTGAAGTCAGGCGGAGCTTATGTCCCGATTGATCCGGAATATCCGGAGGATCGCATTCGCTACATGCTGGAAGATGCGAAGGCAAGTATACTTCTGACGCAGTGTCATTTACAAGATAAAGTGACCTTCGAGGGAACGTGGGTGCTGCTGGAAGACGAAGCTTCCTATCATGAGGACGATACGAACCTGGAGCCGAACTGCGAGCCAGACCATCTCTGTTATGTCATCTATACATCGGGTACAACCGGCAATCCGAAGGGAGTTATGATCGAGCATCGTCAGCTTGCTGCGATGGCAGAGGCTTGGAAGGCCGAGTATGAATTGCATGAGCCGGGCATTCGCTGGCTGCAATGGGCGAGCTTCTCGTTCGACGTATTCTCAGGTGATCTCGCTCGCACACTGTTGCATGGAGGAGAGCTTGTACTCTGCCCGAGCGATACAAGAGCGAACCCAGGTGCATTAGCAGAGCTTCTTCGCAGCAGCGGCATTCAGATGTTCGAATCGACACCTGCTCTCGTCATTCCGCTTATGGAGCATGTGTATGAGCATGGCCTGGACATCGACAGCCTGAGATTATTAATTATTGGCTCCGATCTGTGTCCTGCAGATGAATTCCGCAAGCTGCGCGATCGCTTCAGTTCACACATGCGCATTATTAACAGCTATGGCGTCACGGAAGCTTGCGTTGATTCGAGCTACTATGAGCCGATTTCATCAGATTCAGTACGCTCTGTGCCAATCGGTAAGCCGCTTCCTTACGTATCGATGTACATTCTCGGTGAGAACTTGTCGCTTCAGCCTGTTGGTCTGGCTGGAGAGCTGTATATCGCAGGCGCCGGAGTCGGACGCGGATACTGGAATAGGCCAGAAATGACAGCAGACAAATTCGTGCGCGATCCGTTCGCTGACGGTCAACGCATGTATCGTACAGGGGATTTGGCGAAATGGCTGCCGGACGGCAACATTGAATTAATCGGGCGCACCGATCATCAGGTGAAAATTCGCGGCTACCGCATCGAAATCGGAGAGGTCGAATCGAAGCTGCAGCAAACGCCGCATATCCGCGAAGCAGCCGTCGTCGCGCAGGAAGATGGGGGAGGGCGGAAGGTACTGTGTGCTTATTACACATCCGATCGTGAGCTGACGGCAGGTGAATGGAGATCTGCATTGGCGAAGGAATTGCCGGCCTACATGATACCGTCGCACTTTATGAGGCTTGAGCGGATGCCGCTTACGCCTAACGGCAAGCTGGATCGCAAGGGACTTCCAGCACCGGAAGGCGCGGCGTATACGGGGACGGAATATGAAGCTCCACGCACGGATGCAGAGATTGCGCTGGCTGCCGCATGGCAGAGTGTCTTGCATGTGGAGCGGGTTGGAACGAATGATCATTTCTTCGAACTGGGTGGAGATTCGATCAAATCGATTCAAGTGTCATCGCGTCTGCATCAGGCTGGATACAAGTTGGAAATACGCGACCTGTTCAAATACCCGACGATAGCGCAATTGAGTCTGCAGCTTCAGCCGATCGGCAGGATAGCCGATCAAGGCGAGGTGTCTGGCGAGGCTGAGCTGACGCCAATCCAACGCTGGTATTTCGGACTGGATCTAGATGACATGCATCATTATAACCAGTCGTTCATGCTGTATCGGCAGGACGGATTTAATGAGGAGGCTCTGCGCAAGACTTTACGAACCATCGTGGAGCATCATGATGCGCTGCGAATGGTATTCCGTAAATCAGACGCTGGGGTTACGGCTTGGAATCGGGCAATTGAAGAGGGGGAGCTGTTCGACTTCCTTGCCTTCGATATCGCAAACAGTGGAAATGCTGAACAGGTTATCGAAGCGAAAGCGAACGACATACAGGCTAGCATCGATTTGCAAGGCGGGCCGCTTGTGAAGGCTGGATTGTTCCGCTGCGAGCAAGGCCATCATCTGCTCATCGTGATCCACCATGCTGTCATGGATGGAGTATCATGGCGCATCCTGCTGGAGGATATCGCGACAGGCTATGAGCAAGCGTGCAAGGGTGACGACATCCGCTTGCCTTCGAAGACCGATTCTTATGCTACGTGGTCACGGAGTTTGGTCGAATATGCTGCACACACGGATTTGGGTCATGAGCGCAGCTATTGGAGACACGTCTTGAACGCTGGAGCGAATCCGCTGCCGAAGGACTTTGACACAGAATCAAGTCTGCAGCAGGACAGTAATTCCGTCACCGTAGCTTGGAATCAACAGGATACGGAGCATTTACTGAAGCGGGTGCACCGAGCCTATAACACCGATATGAATGAGATCTTGCTGGCCGCTCTCGCGATAGCCATACAGAAATGGAGTGGGCACAATCAAATTCTCGTCAACCTAGAGGGTCATGGACGTGAGCCAATCGTAGGCGAATTAGATATTTCACGGACAGTCGGCTGGTTCACAAGCGAATATCCGGTTCTGCTGCAAGCGGAGCGAGATCGAGGTTTGGCGTACCACATCAAGAGAGCGAAGGAAGAATTGCGGCAGATTCCGAACAAGGGAATCGGTTACGGCATATGCCGCTACTTGTCTGAGCCGCAAGATAACTTGGAATGGGGAGCTGCCCCAGAGATTAGCTTCAACTACTTGGGACAATTCGATCAAGACTCGATGGGAAGCGGTATGATGTTGTCTCCATATTCGAAAGGTTCCGATGGAAGCGCCTTGCATACACGTCAATATGTCCTCGACATCAATGGCGCCATAACTGACGGCATATTGACCTTGGATATGAGCTACAGCGAGAAAGAGTACCGCAAGGAGACGATGGAACTGCTGGCAGGCCATTTCCACGAGAGTCTGCTTGAGATCATCGACCACTGTGTCTCACGTGAGAAGACAGAATTGACACCGAGTGATCTCCTGCTGCAAGGACTGAGTATCGAACAGCTGGAGCAGATTGTTGTAGAGACGAAAGAGCTTGGCATCATCGAAAATATGTACATGCTGACCCCGATGCAGAAGGGGATGTGGTTCCATAACGCTCTCGATGGTCAAGAAGGCGCATCGGGTGCTTATTTCGAACAAACCCGATTTACGCTGCGAGGTGAGCTTGATCCTGCCCTGTTTGCCCAGAGCCTGCACGAGCTGGCTGCCCGGCATTCCGTGCTGCGGACGAACTTCTGCAGCTTGGACGGGGAACCGGTACAGGTGGTGTTCCGGGAAGGACGAATTACATTCACGTACGAGGATCTGAGCCAATTGCCAGCTGATGAGCAAGCAGTTGTGATGGAACGTGTTGTCGCGAGCGACAAGCTGCAAGGGTTCGATCTGGAACGCGATCCGCTTGTTCGCGTCACATTGATGCGTACGGAGGCATCTAGCTGCCATGTACTGTGGAGTTCTCATCATATTCTGATGGATGGCTGGTGCTTGCCGCAGTTGACGGACGAGTTGTTCCGCATATACTCAGCTGTCACGAATCATGCAGCCGGAACTACTGAAGCTACTGGAACGGTCGGAATTCCCGGATCTGCCGAATCCATGCGGAACAAAGAGGCCAACCTGCCTGACTATAGCCGATATATCGAATGGCTGGCAGAGCAGGACATGAGTGCGGCGGCAGAATATTGGAACGGGTACTTGGCGGGCTACGAGCAGCAGACTCGATTGCCAAATGGGAAGATCACAGGCAAGGATAAGCCATATGTGCTGGAACAAGCGTCCCGCAAGCTCGGAATTGATCTTACTTCCCGTATGATTCGGATTGCCAAGCAGCATCAAGTTACGTTAAATACGCTGCTGCAAGCCGCTTGGGGGATCGTGCTTCAGAAGTATAACGGGACGCAAGATGTGGTGTTCGGCGGAGTCGTATCGGGTCGACCTGCTGATGTTCCGGGTGTCGAATCGATGATTGGACTATTCATTAACACGATTCCGGTTCGTGTAAGCTGCGAAGCCGGCGCAAGCTTCTCAGACGTGATGGAGCAGCTGCAAAATGCGGCACTCGAATCTGGGCGATATGATTATTATCCGCTCTATGAGATTCAATCGAGAACGTCACAGAAGTCGGAACTAATCAGCCACATCATGGTGTTTGAGAACTATCCATTGGACGAACGAATGGAGCAAACCGGAGACGGTAACGACGGAGCTCTCGCTTTAACCGATGTTCAAGCAGCTGAACAGACCAATTATGATTTCAATCTAATGGTCGTGCCGGGTGATGAACTTATCATTCGCTTTGATTTCAACTCGGAAGTGTATGATCGCGGTCATATGGAACGGCTGCATCATCATCTGATGCATGTACTGGAGCAAGTAACAGGCAATCCTGCAATCTCCATTGCTGAAGTGCAGCTCGCTACCGAAGCGGAGAAGGCAGAAGTCCAATCTGCATTCAATGACACAGCTGTCGACTACCCTCGCGAACAGACGATTCATCGGATGTTCGAAGAGCAGGTGCAGTGGACGCCGGATGCTGCAGCAGTGCTGTATGGGGATGACGTCATAACCTACCGAGAGCTGAACGAACGTGCGAACCGGCTGGCAAGGACGCTGCGTGCGGCAGGGGTTGAACCCGATCAGATTGTCGGTATTATGGCAGAGCGTTCTCTGGAGCTAATGGTTGGCATTATGGGGATTCTGAAGGCAGGAGGCGCCTATGTGCCTATCGCACCGGATTATCCAGAGGATCGCATTCGATATATGCTGGACGATTCCAAGGCTCAGGTGCTGCTTGTTCAAGGAAGCGCGGGAGAAGCGGTTGACTTCGCGGGCCGCATCATCAATCTGGATGATGCAGAAGCATACGATGAGGACGGTTCGAATCCTGAGCCAGTCAACAAGCCGACCGATATCGCCTACATCATCTATACGTCGGGAACGACCGGACGTCCAAAAGGGGTTATGGTCGAGCATACTTCGGTCATCAACCGCTTGCTGTGGATGCAGAAGCGCTATCCGATAGGATCGGAAGATACGATTATGCAGAAGACGGCGATCACGTTTGACGTATCGGTCTGGGAGCTGTTCTGGTGGGCATTTGTCGGCTCGAAGGTGCTTATGCTTTCAGTCGGTGGGGAGAAGAACCCACATGCGATTGTGGATGCGATTGAGCGTCACCGAATAACGACGATGCACTTCGTTCCATCCATGCTGCACGCGTTCCTTGAGCATGTGGAGCAAATGACAGATGCAGAGCGTGAGCGCGGTCTCGCACCGCTGCGGCAGGTGTTCACGAGTGGCGAGGCACTGCTTGCCTCACAGGTCGAGCGGTTCCACCGTTATATTGCACCTGCAAGCGGAGCGCAGCTTATTAATCTATACGGGCCGACTGAGGCGACGGTGGACGTAACGTACTTCGACTGCGAGCCAGGCCAGACTTATGTAAGTGTGCCGATTGGCAAGCCAATTGACAATACGAGCATTTATATCGTGAATGAGCATAATCAAGTGCAGCCGATCGGCGTTGCTGGTGAACTGTGCATCGCGGGAGTAGGGTTGGCGCGCGGTTACTGGAACCGTCCAGATCTGACAGCAGAGAAATTCGTTACAATTCCTTCCGTCGGCGAACGGATGTATCGAACCGGAGACTTGGCACGGTGGCTGCCTGACGGCAATATCGAATACTTGGGCCGAATCGACCATCAAGTGAAAATCCGCGGATATCGGATTGAATTGGGCGAGCTGGAAACTGCTCTGCTGAATGTCCAAGAAATTCGGGAGACGGTTGTAGTTGCGCGAGAAGAGGAAGACGGACAGAAATCACTCTGCGCCTATTATGTCGCAGATGGCGATCCAACGGTAGGTAACCTTAGAGCGGCGCTTGCTGCTGAACTGCCAAGCTACATGATTCCATCGTACTTCATTCAGCTGGAGCAGATGCCGCTGGCGCCGAACGGCAAGCTTGATCGTAAAGCGCTCCCTGCTCCGAAGAACGTGATTCGGACGGGAACTGATCACGCCGCACCACGAACAGCATTGGAAGTGAAGCTCGTTCGCATATGGCAGGAAGTACTCGGTCTCGATCAAATCGGAGTGAAGGACGACTTCTTCGAATTGGGAGGGCACTCCTTGCGCGCAACTGCGTTGGCAAGCAAGGTAAGCAAGGAAATGCACGTTGCTCTTCCGCTGCGGGATATTTTCCACTATTCGACGCTGGAAGCGATGGCGCAGGCGATCGGCGAATTGGAGAAGCAGGAGCACCGAGCGATTCCTATCGCGTCAATGGCCGAGCATTATCCATTGGCTTCAGCCCAGAAGCGGTTATACATTCTGCACCAGGCTGAAGGAGCGCAGCAGAGCTACAACATGCCGGGGGCGATGTCCGTCAGTGGACACATCGATCGAAATCGACTGGAAGCGGCGCTTCTGCAATTGATTACACGCCATGACACACTGCGCACAAGCTTCGAAATGGTTGATGGTGAGCCTGTACAGCGCGTACACCAGCACGTTGATTTCGCGTTAGAGTATTCGACTGCGAGAGAGAAGGATATCGATCAGGTTGCCGAGCAGTTTGTCCGCGATTTTGATCTGGAGCAGCCTCCACTACTGAGAGTCGGACTTGTCCAACTTGAGCAAGAAGAACAACATCTATTGCTGTTCGATATGCATCACATCATTTCGGACGGGATCTCTATGGACATATTGGTTGATGAGCTTGCTCGCTTGTACAACGGGGAGGAACTTCCTCCACTTGAAATCCAGTACAAAGATTATGTGCTGTGGCAGCAAGCAGAAGCAAGCAGCGAGCAGATGAAGGAACATGAAGAATACTGGCTGCGGACATTGGGCAATGAACTTCCGTTACTGGAGCTGCCGACCGAATTTGCAAGAGGCGAACAGCGCAGCTATGAAGGAGATAAGCTGCACTTTGCGATTGATGGGCAGTTGAACGAGAAGCTGCAGCGCTTGGCATCCCAATCGGGAGCAACCCTATATATGGTGCTGCTGGCGGCTTATACGACCTTGCTTCATAAATATTCAGGACAAAATGACCTGGTTGTGGGTACCCCAATTGCGGGCAGAACCCATGTAGATGTAGAACCGCTAATTGGGATGTTCGTCAATTCGCTTGCGATTCGCAATTACCCAAATAATGACAAGACGTTCCGCAGTTATTTAGAGGAAGTGAAGGAATCGACGCTGAGCGCCTTCGAGCATCAGGATTATCCGTTCGATAAGCTGGTGGAGCAGTTAGAGGATGCTTGGGTTCCAGGCCGTAATCCGGTATTCGACACAATGTTCGTCCTGCAGAACGCAAAAGCGCGCACGATCAACCTGGGAGAATTGGCCTTCGAGCCTCTAATTCCATCACACACGGTTGCGAAATTCGATTTAACCTTGGAAATGGCTATCGAAGACGGCATGCTGAGCGGGCAGTTTGAATATTGCACAAAGCTGTTTTCCGCCAACATGATTGCGAATTTCGCAGAAGACTTCTTGGAAATTCTATCTCAAGCTTGCGAGCAGCCTGACATCCGCTTGGAGGATATTCAACTGAGCGGCAGTGCTTATCAAGAGGAAGAATTGGAAGAAGAAATTGACTTTGCATTCTAAATCGCTGCATTTGACACTGTTGTTCGGTTGTTAACGCGTCATTCATGACACTAGGATTGGATTTCGTTCATTCGGGCTGCGTGCAATGGATTTACAGGCACGTACCCGGATGGACGGATGCCGTCCTCTAGGGGCTTTACTTGATTTGAGAGGGGAGATGATCAGAATGGCTTTTGATAAAGAAATCGAATTTTGGAAAGCGAAACTCGATACTGAAGATACGCCTACGACTTTGCCCTACACGAGCACTCCAAGCAGTGAAGCGGCACGACATTATTCCGTTTCTGTTACGATGCCTGCTGAAATTTCGGAACGAATTATTCGCATGTCTAAGGGCTCGCATCAAGCAGCCTTCATGATTTTACTAGGTGGCATCCAATGCTTGCTGCACAAATACACGAGTGAGAATCGCATCGTCATCGGCATGCCTATCGTGCGAAAAGCAGGGGAGAAGAGACTTCCCATCAATCAAGTCGTCCTATTGAAGGAGAATGTCAATGAAGAGCTCACGTTCAAATCCTTGCTTACTTCACTGAAACAATCCTTTACAGAAGCGATTCGACATCAGCATATCCCCTTCCGGCTCATAACTGAGCAGATGAATGTACAAGAAAAGAATGGCTTGCCTGTCATCAATACGATGGCAGCTCTGAAGAATATACATACCGTTAACTTTATTCCAACGGTTGTTGCAGATGTATTGTTCCAATTTGAGTTCGAAGCTGAGAACCTCCTTTTGAGCGTTGTATATAACGAACGTGTCTATGACTCGGTATTTATATCGCAAATCATTGAGCATTTGCAGCGCGTGCTGAGCATCGTATTGCTTGAGCCAAATACGAATTTAGGGGATCTTCGCTTACTTTCGGATGAGGAAACATCGCTGCTCCTGCACGGATTTAATACGACGGCTGCAGAGTATCCACGTGACCGAACAATTCATGAACTCTTCACGGAACAAGCACGTCGCACGCCGAATGCTGTTGCGGCAGTTTATGGGCAGCAACAGTTAACATATGCCGAGCTAAATGGAAGGGCGAACAGGCTGGCGCGTACGTTACAGAACGCTGGCGTTCGATCCGATCAGCTCGTTGGCATCATGGCCGAACGGTCGCTCGAAATGATTGTAGGCTTGCTAGCCATCATGAAGGCTGGCGGGGCCTATGTTCCGATCGACCCTGAATATCCGCAGGAGCGCATTCGTTATATGCTCGAGGATTCGGGAGCGCAGACGCTACTGCTTCAAGACCATCTTCGCGAGCGTGTCACCTATGAAGGCACGATCGTGGATATGAATAGCGAACATAATTATCATGACGACGAGACGGAACTTTCCTCTGTGTCCGATTCAAGCAACTTGGCATATGTCATCTATACTTCGGGCACGACAGGCAATCCGAAAGGGGTCATGATTGAACATAGAAGCGCAGTCAATGCGCTGTTGTGGAGAATTCGGACATACGGGCTTTCTTCCTTCGACCGGGTTCTGCAATTGTTTTCATTTTCCTTTGACGGCTTCGTCATGAGCGCGTTCTGCTCATTATTGTCCGGCGCAGGTTTATTTTTACTTAAGGAAGAAGACGCGAAGGATCCGCTCGCCTTGCATGGCGCTATCAGCCAATCGGGAATCACGCACTTCATTTGCGTACCAAATCTATACGGAGCGCTGCTCAATGTGATGCAGGCCGAATCTGTGTCTACGCTGCGTACAGTGACATTGGCTGGCGAGAGTGTCAGCAGTGCATTAGTAGCTAGAAGCAAGGAGCAGCTTCCTGATGTAAAGCTGTTTAATGAATATGGACCGACAGAGAACAGCGTCGTGGCGACCTGCGCAATCGGCCTCGAGAAGGATCAACCCATCACCATTGGTACACCGATCTCTAATGCGAGTGTACTGATTTTGAATACTTCTGGAGAGTTGCAGCCGTTACATGTGCCGGGCGAATTATGCATAGCCGGTGAGGGACTGGCGAGAGGTTACTTGAACCGTCCGGAATTAACGGAAGAGAAATTTGCGGCTCATCCATTTGTGCCAGGTGAACGCATTTACCATACTGGTGATTCCGCCAGATGGCTGCCGAACGGCACAATTGAATATTTGGGACGGATTGATCACCAAGTCAAAATCCGTGGATTCCGTATCGAGCTGGGCGAAATCGAGTCGAGCTTGAAGAAGGTAGCGGGTGTGCGAGAGGTCATCGTGGATGCTAGGCCGGACGGTAATGGCCAACATATGCTGTGTGCGTACATGGTAGCTGACGCTGAGCTTACTGTGACGGAATTAAGGGAGGCGTTGTCTTCCAATCTGCCGGATTACATGATTCCTTCTCACTTTGTGCAAATGGAACAGCTGCCACTTACGCCAAGCGGCAAGCTGGATCGCAAGTCATTGCCCGATCCCCAAGCTAACATGGCTATTGGCACGGAGTATATTGCGCCTCGTACTCCACTTGAAGAACGACTTGCGCAAATCTGGCAGGAGTCGCTTGGTGTGGAAAGGGTCGGCATCAAGGATAATTTCTTCGCCCTTGGCGGACACTCGCTGCGGGCAGCTACATTGGCAAGCAAGCTTCACAAGGAGTTGAACGTCAATGTGCCGCTTCGGGATTTGTTCCGCAATCCGACGATCGAAGAATTGGCTTTGCTTATGGAAGGGATGGAGCAGCAGGAGTTCAGCGCGATTGAACGGGTAAAGGAAAGCGAGTATTATTCGGTATCTTCAGCGCAAAAGAGGCTGTATGTCCTGCAGCAGCTCGAAGGTGCGGAACAGAGTTACAATATGCCGGGTGCCATGCTGCTGGAGGGACTGCTGGATAGAGAACGCCTCGAAGCCTCATTCCGCAAGCTGATTGCACGACATGAGACACTGCGTACCGGATTCGAGCTGATGGACGGAGAACCGGTGCAGAAGG
Source organism: Paenibacillus suaedae (assembly GCF_032337355.1). Classification (NCBI taxonomy): domain Bacteria; kingdom Bacillati; phylum Bacillota; class Bacilli; order Caryophanales; family Paenibacillaceae; genus Paenibacillus; species Paenibacillus suaedae. Next base: position 194,987 of record NZ_JAVYAA010000002.1, on the reverse strand, counting down.
TGTATCAGGATGTAAGCTTTGCCATTGAGTATATGCAGACAAGCGAGGCGGAAGCGGCGCAGAAAGCCCGCGAATTTATCCGAGCGTTCGACTTGATGACTCCGCCGTTGATGAGGGTTGGCTTAATTGAAATGGCGCCGGATCGACATGTGCTCCTCTATGACATGCACCATATCATTTCTGACGGTGCATCTATGGGAGTCGTAGTAGAGGAGTTCGCTCGGTTGTACGGGAGTGAGGAGCTGCCACCGCTGCGTATTCAATATAAAGACTTTGCCGCTTGGCAGCAATCGGAAGCACAGCAGAAGCGCTCGAAGCAGCAGGAGGCCTACTGGCTGCAAGCATTTAGCGGCGAACTTCCTGTACTTGAGCTTCCAACGGATTTCGCGCGTCCAGCCATTCAGAGCTACGAAGGGGAGACCTATGAATTTACGGTCGATTCGGATATAAGTACGGCATTGCAACGCCTCGCAGCGGATAGCGGAACGACGTTATACATGGTTCTGCTCGCAGCTTACACGGTGCTGCTGCATAAGTACACGGGTCAGGAAGATATTGTCGTCGGCACGACGAACGCAGGGAGAATGCACGACGATTTGCAGCCGCTTATTGGTATGTTCGTCAATACGCTCGCAATTCGCAATTATCCCGCTGGAGAATCGACTTTCCGTGCTTATTTGGAACAAGTGAAGGAGCAGGCGTTAGCTGCATTTGAACATCAGGAGTACCCATTCGAAGAGCTTGTTGAGAAGCTTCATGTTACAAGAGACATGAGCCGCAACCCGCTGTTCGATACGATGTTCTCCCTACAAAATATGGAGAACAAGGATTTTGAACTTCCAGGACTCCAATTGAAGCCGTATGGCTTCGAACACCAAATATCCAAGTTCGATCTCAGCTTGGACGTTGCGGAAGGAGCGGATGGGCTCGCTTGCAGCTTGGAGTATGCTTCGTCCTTATACAGACAAGACACAATCGTAAGAATGGCGGATCATTATCGACAGCTGCTTCATTCAATTGCACAGTCGCCTGAGGCGCAAATCTCCGTGCTCGGGATGTTGACGCCGGGTGAGCAAGAGCAAATTCGTTTCAAGTTCAATCATGATCCGTCAGAAATGGAGCAGAAGCACACGGTTCATCAACTCTTTGAGGAGCAGGCCGCTCTTACACCGGAACGAACTGCGGTCGTGCATGAGAATGAACAACTGTCGTATCGGGAGTTGAACGAGAGGGCGAACCGTCTGGCACGTACGCTTCGTCAACACGGCGTGCAGCCGGAGCAGCTCGTCGGCATCTTGGCAGACCGTTCGCTGGACATGATCGTGGGCATTATGGCGATCTTGAAGGCAGGCGGTGCTTACGTTCCGATTGATCCGAAATATCCGGAAGAACGTATCCGTTACATGCTGGAGGATTCCAAGGCAAACGTATTGGTGGCACAGAGCCATTTACAGTCTCTCTCATCGTTCGGCGGTACATGGGTGCTGCTTGATGAGGAGTCATCCTATGCCGAGGATGCTTCCAATCTTGTGTCCATCACTGAACCACAACACCTAGCTTACGTCATTTATACATCGGGCACGACCGGACAGCCGAAGGGTGCCATGATTGAGCACAGACAACTGACAGTTATGGCGAAGGCTTGGGAACGTGAATATCGTCTGCGGGAAGAAAGCATTCGCTGGATGCAATGGGCGAGCTTCTCATTCGACGTATTTTCAGGTGATTTGATTCGTGCGCTGCTGCATGGCGGGGAATTGGTTCTTTGCCCTGAGCATGCACGTGCGAATCCGGCTGCAATCTACGAATTGATCCGGAAGCATCGTCTTCATATGTTCGACTGCACGCCGTCTATCGTCATTCCGCTTATGGAATATGTGTATGAGAACAAGCTGGATATCAGCAGCTTGAAGCTTGTCGCCGTTGGATCGGACTATTGCCCGCCGGATGAGTTTCAGAAGATGCTGGATCGATTCGGTTCGCAGTTCCGCATCATTAATAGCTATGGCGTGACTGAGACATGCATCGATGCCAGCTATTATGAACCAACGACTCCAACTGTTCCGAGAGCGCTGCCGATTGGAAAACCATTGCCGGGTGTAACGATGTACATTATGGACGGACAACGTTCCTTGCTTCCGGTTGGTGTCATCGGTGAGCTTTATATCGGCGGCCCATGCGTCGGTCGCGGGTATTGGAATCGCCCAGAGATGACGAGTGAGAAATTCGTCGCAGATCCATTCCTGCAGAATCACCGAATGTACCGCACAGGGGATCTGGCTCGTTGGATGCCGGATGGCAACATCGAATATTTAGGCCGTATCGACCATCAAGTGAAAATACGCGGTTACCGCATTGAGATCGGCGAAGTCGAGTCCAAGCTTCTCAAGGTGGAGACTGTTCGGGAGAGTGTCGTCGTGGCGCGTCAGGATCCGAACGGGACAAAAGCATTATGCGCTTATTTCGTTGCGGATCGCAATCTGACGGTGAGTGAACTGAGAACCGCATTGGCCGATGAATTGCCCGCATATATGATTCCATCCTATTTCGTTCAACTGGATCGCCTGCCGCTCACACCGAACGGGAAAGTCGATCGCAAGGCGCTGCCTGCCCCGGAAGCGGGTGCGCACACGGGGATTGAATACGTGGCGCCACGCACGGAAGAGGAGTTAGCGCTGGCGAATGTATGGCAAACCGTCCTTGGTATTGAACGAGTCGGTGTGCTGGATCATTTCTTTGAGCTTGGAGGCGACTCCATCAAGTCTATCCAAGTTGCTTCCCGATTGCAGCAAGCAGGCTATAAGCTTGAAATTCGTGATCTGTTCAAGTATCCAACGATTGCCCAACTGGGATCACACTTGCAGAGGGCAAGCAAGGTTGCAGATCAGGGTGAAGTATCAGGTGATGTGCCGCTTACACCGATTCTTGGATGGTTTTTCGAACAGCAGTTTGCCGACGCGCATCACTATAACCAGTCGATCATGCTGTACCGGAGAGAAGGCTTTAACGAAGCGGCAATCCGCAATGTACTTCAGGCAGTAACGGAACATCACGATGCGCTGCGCATCGTATTCCGACGGAATGATCAAGGTGATTATACAGCTTGGAATCGCGCAATCGAAGAGGGAGAATTGTTCCATCTGGAAGTTCTGAACCTTACTGGCTCAGCATCAGGTGATCATGAGCAGAATGTACGGCAGATCATTGAAGCCAAGGCCACGGAGATTCAGCGCGGCTTCGACCTGCACGATGGGCCGTTGGCAAGAGCCGGATTGTTCCGTACCGATGAGGGGGATCATCTTCTGCTTGTTATGCACCATGGCGTTGTTGACGGTGTGTCCTGGCGCATCTTGCTGGAGGATATCGCTACTGGATATGAACAAGCGTTGAAGGGAGAGCCTGTTCGGCTGCCTGCCAAGACGGACAGCTTCCGCACATGGGCGAATCAGCTCGCGTCATATGCACGAAGCGAAGCCATGATAGAGGAACAAGTCTTCTGGGAACAGGCAGAAGCGAATGCAACGAGTATTTTGCCTTTGCCGAAGGATTTCGAAGCGAAGACATCCTTGCAACAGGATAGCGAGTCGGTCGTAGTGGAATGGAGCCGGGAGGAGACGGATATGCTGCTGAAGCATGTTCACCGGGCTTATAACACGGACATGAACGACATTCTGCTCGCGGCGCTCGGCATGGCTATACAGCAATGGTGTGGACATGAGAAAGCCCTAGTTACACTTGAAGGACACGGCCGCGAAAATATCATGCCGGAGCTTGATATTTCGCGCACTGTGGGGTGGTTCACGAGTGAATATCCATTCCTGCTCGAGAGCGATCCGAACAAGAGTTTGTCCTATCGAATCAAACGAATGAAGGAAAATTTGCGACGTATTCCGAATAAAGGCATCGGTTATGGCATTCATCGATATTTATCGGACTCAGGTACGGAAAATGTATCACGATCAGAAGCATCAGCTCAGCCAGAAATCAGCTTCAACTATTTGGGACAATTCGATCAGGATTTGCAGAACAATGAGATGGAAGTCTCTCCATATTCGGGCGGAGCAGAGATAAGCGTTCGTCAGGCTCGTAACACCACACTTGATTTTAACGGGATGATATCGGCTGGGGTTCTTGCATTGGAAGTGAGCTACAGCAGCAAGCAATACCGCCGCGATACGATCGACCGACTGGCAGGATTGCTGAAGGGAAGTTTGCAGGAGATCGTTGCCCACTGCGCATCGAAAGATAAGCCAGAATTGACACCAAGTGACGTATTGGTTAACGGGCTTGGTATTGAGGATCTGGAGCGTATTGCGGAGCAGACGAGGGATCTCGGGGACATCGAGAACATTTATGCACTGACGCCGATGCAGAAGGGAATGTGGTTCCATAACGCGATGGACGGTCAAGCGGGCGCTTATTTTGAACAGACTCGCTTTACGATTCAAGGAGAGCTTGACGTTCAGCTATTCGCAAGCAGCCTAGATGTACTCGCGACGCGCCATGCGGTGCTTCGCACCAATTTCTTCAGCGGCTGGAACGGAGAATTGCTGCAAATTGTATACCGGAATAAGAATCTGGAATTTAGTTACGAGGATCTAACGGAATTGCCGGAGCATGAGAAGCAGGATGGAGTTGAAGCGATGGCGCAAGCTGACAAGCAGCGGGGCTTCAATCTGGAGCGCGATGCGCTCATGCGGGTGTCCGTGTTGCGGACGAGCGTGAACTGCAGTCATGTCATTTGGAGCTCTCATCATATTCTGATGGATGGCTGGTGCTTGCCGCAGCTCACGCAAGAATGGCTCGAGACGTATTCCGATTCCGTAAATGGACGGTCAAGCAGCCGATCGGGAGCATCGCCATACAGTCTCTATATTGAATGGCTGTACAGGCAGGATTACACAGCTGCATCCCAGTATTGGAGTGACTATCTGTCGGATTACGATCAGCAAACGGTTCTTCCTCAGAAGAAATCGAGCGGGCGCAGCGATGTATATATTGCTGACAATCTCGTATTTGAACTGGGCGAGGCTTTAACTGCGAAGATGCATCGGGTAGCGAAGCAGCATCAGCTGACGCTGAACACGCTAATGCAGGCGGCATGGGGCATTATTTTGCAGAAGTACAACAATACCGGCGACGCTGTATTCGGCGGAGTCGTATCGGGCAGACCGGCGGAAATCCCAGGCATTGAATCCATGATTGGACTATTCATTAACACCATTCCGATTCGTGTTGTGTGTGAAGCGGATGACAGATTTGCCGACGTGATGAAGCAACTTCAGGAGAAGGCACTGGAGTCAGGGCGGTATGATTATTATCCGCTGTATGACATACAGGCGCTCAGCGCTCATAAGCAGGATTTGATTAATCATATTCTGGTGTTCGAAAATTACCCGATGGAAGAGCAAATGGAACAGGCTGGTGATGAGCGGGGACAATTGAACATTACTGACGTGCGGGTGGCCGAGCAGACGAGCTATGATTTCAATCTCGTAGTGATGCCTGGCGAGGATATGATGATTCGCCTCGAGTACAATGCCGCCATGTATGTTCGAGCAGATATGGAGAGAGTGCGGCAGCATCTGATTCACGTCCTTGAGCAGGTAACAGCTGATCCGGCCATTGCTGTGAAAGATGTCCGTCTGGCGACCGACGTCGAGAAGGCAGAGCTTCTGACGGCATTCAATGATACGGAAGTCGAATATCCTCGCGAACAGATGATTCATCGGATGTTCGAGGAGCAGGTTCAGCGGACGCCGGATGCGGCGGCGGTGTTGTACGGAGCAGATACGATGACCTACCAGGAGATGAATGATCGTGCCAATCAGTTGGCGCGGACACTGCGAGCAGCAGGCGTTGTTCCGGATCAGATCGTCGGCATTATGGCGGAACGATCGTTAGAGCTAATGGTTGGCATCATGGGGATATTGAAAGCTGGCGGCGCTTATGTGCCGATCGCGCCGGATTATCCAGAAGAACGCATCCGATATATGCTGGACGATTCCGAGGCTCAAGTACTGATTGTTCAAGGCAGCGTGGGTGAAGCAATTGATTTTGCTGGCCGCGTTATTAATCTGGATGATGCTGACTCGTACGATCAGGATAACTCAAACCTTGAGGTGGTCAACAAGCCAACCGATATCGCCTACATCATCTATACATCTGGTACGACCGGACGTCCGAAAGGGGTTATGGTCGAGCATACGTCAGTCATCAACCGCTTGTTGTGGATGCAGAAGCGGTACCCGATTGGCGCGGATGACACGATTATGCAGAAGACGGCGATCACGTTCGACGTATCTGTTTGGGAGTTGTTCTGGTGGGCATTTGTCGGCTCGAAGGTGCTTATGCTTCCAGTTGGCGGGGAGAAGAATCCGGCAGCAATCGTTGAGGCGATCGAACAGTACGAAATTACGACCATGCACTTCGTGCCATCAATGCTGCACGCCTTCCTCGAGCATATCGAGCAGCTGCCTGAGGCAGAGCGTGATCGTCTGTCTCCACTCCAGCAGGTGTTCACGAGCGGTGAGGCGCTGTTGGCATCGCAGGTCGAGCGATTCCATCAGTATGTTGTACCTGCCAGCGGAGCACGACTCATCAATCTGTACGGTCCGACAGAGGCAACGGTTGATGTCACGTACTTCGACTGCGAACTAGGCCAAACGTATGTGAGTGTGCCGATTGGCAAGCCGATTGACAATACACGCATCTATATCGTGAACGAGCACAATCAAGTACAGCCGATCGGCATCGCGGGCGAACTGTGCATCGCGGGCGTCGGATTGGCGCGCGGATACTGGAACCGTCCAGAACTGACAGAAGAGAAATTCGTATTGGTGCCTTCCGTGGGTGAACGGATGTACCGAACAGGTGATCTCGCGCGGTGGCTGCCAGACGGCAACATCGAATATTTAGGACGGATTGATCATCAGGTGAAAATCCGCGGCTATCGAATCGAGCTTGGCGAGCTGGAGACTGCGCTGCTGAATATTGACGCGGTTCGGGAGACAGTCGTCGTTGCGAGGGAAGACGAGAGCGGACAGAAGTCACTTTGCGCCTACTATGTAGCAGACGGAGAAGCAACAGTAAGTGACCTGCGAGCCGCACTTGCCGCCGAACTGCCAAGCTACATGATTCCATCATACTTCGTAAGGCTGGAGCAGATGCCGCTGGCGCCGAACGGCAAGCTGGATCGCAAAGCTTTACCGGCTCCAGAGAGAAGCCTTCAAGTTGAATCGGAATATGTTGCTCCGCGCACGGAAGCGGAACAGATGCTGGCAACCGTATGGCAAGCCGTACTTGGCATCGAACGTGTCGGGATAACCGATCACTTCTTCGAGCTTGGCGGAGATTCCATCAAGTCCATTCAAGTGGCAGCAAGAATGCAGCAGGCGGGCTTCAAGCTTGAAATTCGCGACTTGTTCAAATTCCCAACGGTTACACAGTTGGTTCCATACATGCAGCCGATTAATCGAACGGCTGATCAGGGAGAAGTCGTCGGTGAGGTGCCGATGACACCGATTCTTCATTGGTTCGAGCATCAGCAGTTTGCGAATCCGCATCATTTCAATCAGTCGGTAATGCTGTATCGCAAGGATGGCTTTGTCGCAGATGCAGTGCGCAAGGCGCTTCAAAAGTTGGTTGAACACCACGATGCGCTTCGTATTGTAATTCAGAGAACGGAACAAGGAGAATTTTCGCTCTGGAATCGATCCCTAGTAGAGGGCGAACTCTTCAGTATGGAAGAGATCGATTTAACGGATCAGTCGGATTTTGCCGCAGCGATTGAAGCGGAAGCAAACCACATTCAAGGCAGTATTGATCTACAGGCAGGGCCTTTGGTCAAGGCAGGCTTATTCCACGGCAGTGATGGTGATCACTTGCTGCTCGTTATCCACCACGCAGTCATCGATGGCGTGTCTTGGAGAATATTGCTTGAGGATCTCGCATCAGGCTACGAACAGGCGCTGAATCAACGCCAAGTACGTCTGCCGATGAAGACGGACAGCTTCCGTACATGGGCGGAACAGCTAGTAGAGTATGCGAATAGTTCAGCGATGGATAAGGAATCTGCTTATTGGCTCGGCGTCGCGCAGACGAAAGTGGCCGCCCTGCCTAAAGACAGCGAGTGCACGGTTTCCTTGCAGCGCGATAGTGAATCCGTCGTGCTCGAGTGGAATCGGGAAGATACAGAACGGCTTCTGAAGCATGTTCACCGTGCTTACAACACCGAAATGGATGATATTCTGCTCACAGCGCTTGGCAGGGCACTCATGAAGTGGCGCGGCATCGAGCGCATACTGGTTACGCTGGAAGGGCATGGACGCGAGTCCATTATACAAGGCATGGATATTACGCGGACGGTTGGCTGGTTTACGACCGAATATCCGTTTGAGCTCGGGATGGAAGCGAACGACAGTCTTGGATCTCAGATCAAGAAGGTAAAAGAGGATTTGCGCCGCATTCCGAACAAAGGAATTGGGTACGGTCTGTTCCGGTATTTATCCAATTCGGGCAAACAGGCTTGGAATGATGCGCCAACGACACAAATTCGTTACAACTACCTGGGACAGTTCGATGCGGACTTGAGCAATAACGAACTGAGTGTATCTCCATATGCAAGCGGTTCGGAGATTAGCGATGAGCAGGAGCGCAAGTATCCGCTCGATATTAACGGCGTGATCGCAGAAGGCCAATTGACACTGGGATTAAGTTACAGCGTCAAGGAGTATCGCAAAGAGACGATGGAGGAATTGGGCGATTTCCTTACAGAATCACTGAAGGAAATTATCGCACACTGCGAATCACAGGAACGGACGCAATTGACGCCAAGTGATGTCTTGTTTAAGGGACTTAGCTTGGAGTGGCTGGATCGGATATCTTCGCAAATGCAGCATATCGGCGAGATCGAGAATGTATATGCATTGACGCCGATGCAGAAGGGAATGTGGTTCCACAGCGCGATGGACAGTCTGACGGGGGCGTACCATGAGCAGACGATGTTCACATTGGAAGGTACGCTTGATGTGGAACTGTTCTCCAGCAGTCTGAACGAATTGGCGAAGCGGCACGCTGTGTTGCGAACGAACTTCATTAGCGGCCCTCAAGGCGAACCGGTACAAGTCGTATTCCGGAACAAACCAATCGGATTCTCGTTCCAGGATGTGCGCGCTTTGAATGAAGAGGAGCAGCAATCCTTCATTAAGGAAGCGGTCAGCAGTGACCAACTGCTTGGCTTCGATCTCGCACAAGGTGCCCTGATGCGTGTATCGGCTATCCGTACAGGGGAATTGAGCTGCCGTGTACTGTGGAGCTCTCACCATATCTTGATGGACGGCTGGTGCCTGCCACAGCTGATGCAAGAGCTGTTCGATACGTATGCCGCCTTGCTGCAGAAGAAGTCGCCGGATAGAACAGCGGTTCCAGCTTACAGCCAATACATTGAATGGCTAGGGCAGCAGGACGAGGAGGCGGCCGGGACTTATTGGTCTGCATACTTGGCTGATTACGATCAGGTAACAGAGATCCCGCAAGAATCATCGGCGGGAATCGATAGCGAACCATATAAGGCTGAAAAATGGAGTCGTGAATTGGATGCTGGCTTGAGCGCATCCATTAGCCGGACGGCGAGAAAGCATCAGGTTACGCTTAATACTTTACTGCAAGCGGCATGGGGCGTTATTTTGCAAAAATACAATGGCACAAATGATGTTGTTTTCGGCAGCGTCGTATCAGGCAGACCAGCAGAGGTGCCAGGCATTGAGACGATGATCGGCTTATTCATTAATACAATTCCGATCCGCGTCAAGTGCGAGGGAAGCACCAGCTTTGCGGAACTGATGGGGCTGCTTCAAGAACAAGCGCTGGAGTCCGGCAAGTACGATTATTATCCGCTGTATGAGATACAATCTCGCAGTTCGCTGAAACAGAATGCGATCAGACAAATTATGGTGTTCGAGAACTACCCGATGGACGAACAGCTAGAGCAGGCGGGCGGCGACGAGCACGGTATGCCATCCTTAACTGATGTAGCGGTGGAGGAACAGACCAATTACGACTTCAACTTGATCGTTGTACCGGGAGAACAAATCTCTATTCGGTTTGATTACAATGCTAACCGCTTCGTACAAGCAGACATGGAACGGTTGATGGGGCATTTGAACAATATTTTGGAGCAGATCGTAGACAATCCACGGATTGCTGTAGAAGATCTGGAGCTCGCGACGGAAGCCGAGAAGTCGGAAGTGGTCCAATCATTCAACGATACATTTACGAATTACCCTCGAGACATGATGCTGCATGGCTTATTCGAGGAACAAGCCGAACGACATCCTGATGCAGTAGCCATCTCCTTCCGAGATGTCCAGATGACGTATCGTGATTTGAACGATCGGGCGAACCGATTGGCACGTACACTGCGGGCAGTCGGAGTTGGAACGGATAAGCTGGTAGGCCTCATGTCTGAACGTTCGCCGGATATGATTATTGGTATTCTGGCAATCTTGAAGGCAGGAGGCGGGTATGTGCCAATCGATCCGGAATATCCGGAAGAACGGATTCGGTACATGCTTGAAGATTCCGGTGCGCGAATCATGCTGGCACAGCAGCACTTAACGGGGAAAATTCCAGTCATGGACGCATCACCACTTGATGCAATTATCCATCTTGACACCGAAACATCCTATGACAGCAACGGTTCGAATCTTGAGGCGAACACAGACGCAAGCAGCGAGAACTTAGCCTGTGTCATCTACACATCCGGCACGACGGGTAAGCCGAAGGGGAACTTGACGACGCACCGCAATATTGTACGTGTGGTGAGAGAAACCGAGTATATCGACATCACAAATCATGACAACGTGCTGCAAATGTCCAGCTATGCATTTGACGGGTCGACCTTCGACATCTATGGTGCACTGCTGAACGGGGCCAAGCTTGTTCTTGTACCACACGAGACGCTTCTGGAAGTACGGCAATTGGCTGAGTTGATCGTACAAGAGAAGATTTCGGTTATGTTCATCACGACGGCGTACTTCAACGTACTGGTTGATGTCCAGGCTTCCTGCTTGAGCAATATTCGGGCTATCTTATTCGGTGGCGAACGGGTATCTGTCAGCCACGTTCGCAAGGCGCTCAATCATGTCGCGCCAGGTGCACTCAAGCATGTATACGGCCCGACGGAGAGTACCGTATTCGCGACTTGCCACGATGTGTACGAAGTCACGGAGAATGCGGTGACGGTACCGATTGGACGTCCGATCAGCAATACGTCAATCTATATCGTTGATGCGAACAATAAGCTGCAGCCAGTAGGCGTTGCCGGCGAGTTGTGCGTGGCAGGTGATGGATTGGCACGAGGATATTTGAATCGTCCAGACTTGACGGCAGAGAAGTTCGTCGATTCCCCGTACGTCCAGGGAGAGCGGATGTACCGCACGGGAGACTTGGCGAAATGGCTTCCTGACGGTTCCATTGAATATGTTGGCCGAATCGACCAACAGGTGAAAATTCGCGGATATCGGATTGAGCTAGGAGAAATCGAGGCGCAACTGCTGAATGTAGAGGATGTGCAGGAAGCGGTCGTCGTCGCACGAGACACTGACACAGGCGAGAAGCAGCTATGCGCCTACTATGTAGCGATGCGTCCGCTTGAGGCGAATCATTTGCGCGAAGTGCTGGGTCAAGCTATGCCAAGTTATATGCTTCCAGCGCACTTTATTCAGCTGGAACAGCTTCCACTCACACCGAACGGCAAGGTAGACCGCAAGGCGCTGCCGGCTCCGGAAGAAGGACGGAGCGGAGAGACTTTCGTTGCGCCGCGGACGCCGCTTGAAGCACAGCTTGTTCAAATTTGGCAGGATGTGCTCGGTATTAGCAGTGTAAGCGTGACGGATCATTTCTTCGAGTTGGGTGGTCATTCCCTGAAGGCGACGCTGCTCGTAAACAGACTGCATCAGGAGCTTAATATCGAGTTGCCGTTGAAAGACGTATTTCAATATCCGACGCTTGAAGTGATGGCGAAGCGACTCAGCAATGCGGAGGGAAGCAGGCATGTGAGTATCCCGGTGGCGGCTCCAAGCCAGCATTATCTGGTGTCTTCGGCTCAAAAACGCTTGTATATTCTTCATCAGCTTGAAGGGGCGGAACTGAGTTACAACATGCCGAACATGATGCTGCTTGAGGGAGCTGTGGATCTTGGGCGATTGGAAGAAGCCTTCAAGAGACTGATTGAGCGCCATGAAACGCTGCGCACTGGATTTGAGATTGTGAACGGCGAGCCTGTTCAACGGATTTACCCGGAAGTAGACTTCGCAATCGAGCATGTGCTCGCAAGCGAGGAAGGTGCTTCGAAGCTTATGCAGCAGTTTGTCCGTTCCTTCCAATTGGAGAAGCCGCCTCTGCTGCGAATCGGAGTTATCGAATTGTCCGAAGAACGTTTCATTCTCATGTTCGATATGCATCATATCATCTCAGACGGTACGTCGATGGGCATTCTCATCAATGAGTTTGTCCGCTTGTACAGTGGAGAAGAGCTTACGCCGCTGCGGATTCAATATAAGGATTACGCCGTATGGCAGCAATCGGATACTCAGCAGGAGGCAATGAAGCTGCAAGAAGGATATTGGCTAAAGGTACTGGGTGGAGAGCTTCCGGTGCTGGAAATGCCGACGGACTCCATTCGTCCGACAACGCAAAGCTTCCGCGGAGATTTGCTGCAGTTCAATCTAGATCCATTGAGAAGTGCGGGGCTGCGGAGAATTGCAGCGGAGAACGGAGCCACAATGTACATGGTGCTTCTTGCGCTGTACAAGACTATGCTGCACAAGTATTCCGCTCAAGAGGACATTATCGTAGGTACGCCGATCGCAGGCCGGAACCATGGAGACTTACAGCCGCTTCTCGGCATGTTCGTCAATACGCTGGCCATTCGAAGCTATCCGGCTGCCAGCAAGACTTTCTTATCCTATTTGGATGAAATAAAAGAAACAACGCTTGGCGCCTTCGAGAATCAGAATTATCCATTCGAAGCATTGGTCGAACAGGTGCAAGTGATGCGCGATATGAGCCGCAATCCGGTATTTGATACGATGTTTATTTTGCAAAATGCGGATCAAGGTGAAATGAAGATTGATGGGGTACGACTCCAGTCGGTGCCGAATGAACACACCGTATCCAAGTTCGATTTGACCTTCCAAGCGGAAGAGGATGAAGCGGAAATCGTGTGCAGCATTGAATACGCAACAGATTTATTCAAGCGAGGCACGATTGAGCGAATGGCAAGACATTTCGAACAATTAGTCGATGCGGTGCTGGATAACCCGCAAGCAAGTCTATCTAACTTGAGCATGGTAACAAATGAGGAAAAGGCGCTGCTTCAGGATAAGTTCAATGATACGGATATGGCGCATCCAAGCGACAAGACGGTTCATGAACTGTTCGCGGAACAGGTGGAGCGGACACCAGATGCTGTTGCTGTCGTCTCTGGCTGCGAGCAATTAAGCTACGGAGAGCTCAATCGGAAGGCGAATCAGCTAGCGTGGAAGCTGCGTGAGTATGGGGTGACCGCAGAGCAGCCTGTCGGCATTATTGTCGAGCGAACGCTGAATACAGTTGTCGCAGTGATGGCCGTACTCAAGGCATCGGGCACATTCGTACCGATCGATCCCGAGTATCCTGAGACGCGTATTCGCTATATGCTGGCAGACAGCGGGGCTAAGCTGGTGTTGGCGCAATCGGAACTGCCGGGGATCATTCCTGATGACGTCCGCCTAATTGATGTACGCGATGAGTCCCTGTACCAAGGCGACGGAGCTGACGTACCGAATGGCAGCAAACCGTCCAACCTGCTCTATATCATCTACACATCCGGAACGACGGGCAATCCGAAAGGGGTCATGCTGGAGCACGGCAACATGGTCAACCTGCTGCATTATCAGCAGAAAGGCACGAACATTCCGATGCCTTCGCGGATCTTGCAATATGCGTCCGGCAGCTTCGATGTATGCTATCAGGAAATGTTCTCTGCGCTCTTGTTCGGCGGAAGCTTGTATATGGTCGACAATGAGATGCGCAAGGATCCGGTACGCTTGTTCCAGGAAATCGAAAAACATGAAATCGATGTGATGTTCATTCCAGTGGCGTTCCTAAAATTCATCTTCGCCGATCCGGAGTGGGCCGAAGCATTCCCGCGCTGCGTTCGCCATATCATTACGGCGGGCGAGCAGTTGGTCGTGACACCACAAGTGCAGGCGTGCTTGAAGCGACTCGATATCTGCCTGCACAACCATTACGGGCCATCGGAGACTCATGTCGTGACGACCTACACGATGACGCCGGAAGTTATCGAGGTTGGTCTGCCGCCAATCGGCAAGCCGATCGCGAACACGAGCATTTACATCGTGAACGACAGCTTCGAGCTGCAGCCGATCGGCGTGAAGGGCGAGCTCTACGTATCCGGGGCATGTGTCGGACGCGGGTACTGGGGGAGAACGGACTTGACGGAGGAGAAGTTCCTTGATAACCCGTTCGCACCTGGTGAGCGGCTGTATAAGACAGGTGACGTAGCGCGCTGGCTTCCAGACGGCAGCATCGAGTATGTGGGACGAAGCGACCATCAGGTGAAAATTCGGGGCTTCCGCATTGAGCTGGGCGAGGTGGAATCGCAGTTGCTGCATGTACCGGCGGTACAAGAGGCGACCGTGGTGGCACTGGAAGATCATGCGGGCCAGAAGCAACTGTGCGCGTATTTCGCGGCAGAGCGCTCGCTCACGGCAGGCGAGCTGCGGGCAGCATTGTCGCAAGAGCTGCCAGGCTACATGATTCCGTCCTACTTCGTACAGTTGGAGCGGCTGCCGCTGACGCCGAATGGGAAGATCGATCGGAGAGCGCTGCCGAAGCCAGAAGGCGGCATTGAGACTGGGGCGGAGTATATCGCGCCGCGTACAGATACGGAAGCAAGGCTTGCACGCATCTGGCAGGATGTATTGGGGTTACCGAGCGTAGGCGTTAAGGACAACTTCTTCGAGCTGGGGGGTCACTCGCTGCGGGCAACGACGCTGGTGAGCAGGCTGTACAAGGAAATGAACGTCAACTTCCCGTTAAGAGGTGTGTTCCGTCATCCGACCATCGAGGAGATGGCTCAAGCAATCTCGCAAATGGAGACCTCATTGTATACAGCCATTCCGAACGCCGAGGAGCAAGAATACTACCCGTTATCTTCGGCTCAGTTGCGACTCTATATCATGAGTCAGCTGGAAGGAAGCGAGCTCAGCTACAATATGCCAGGCATGCTGGTGCTTGAAGGACAGCTGAATCGGGATCAATTCCAGACGGCATTTTTGAAACTTATCGCTCGTCACGAGACATTGCGTACTGGCTTCGAGATGGTAGAGGGCGAGCCGATGCAGCGCATCCATCGCAATACGGAATTCGCTATTGACTACAGACAGGCATCCGAGGATGAAGTTCCGGAGATGATTGGACAATTTATCCGACCGTTCGACCTGGAGCATCCGCCATTATTGCGGGTCGGGTTGTTCGAAGTTGGGCAGGATCGGCATATTCTCGTCTTTGATATGCACCATATCATTTCTGACGGTGTCTCAATGAGCAATTTAGTTGATGAATTTACTCGATTGTATGCGAATGAAGAACGGCCTCCGCTGCGTATCCAGTACAAAGATTATGCGGTATGGCAGCAGGCGAGAGAGAATCTCGAACGGAGGAAGCGCCAAGAAGACTATTGGATGAGTGTGCTGCAAGGCGATCTTCCAAACGCAGAGTTGCCGATGGATTATGATAGAACGGCGGTTCGCAGCTTCGATGGGGAGCAGATCGAATTCGAAATTAACCCGGTTGTGACGGGACAGTTGAACCAACTTGCTTCTAATCATGAGTGCACGCTGTACATGGTCTTAATGTCCGCCTATCAGATTCTGTTATCCAAATATTGCGGTCAGGATGACATTATTGTTGGTACTCCTGTTGCGGGTCGCAATCATGCCGATTTGGAGCCGTTGATCGGTATGTTCGTCAATACCCTCGCGATTCGTAACCGTCCGCAGGGCGATAAAACGTTCCAATCGTTCTTGGCAGAGGTGAAAGAGACAACATTAGGTGCATTCGAACATCAGGAATATCCATTCGAGGAACTGATTGACCTCTTGAAGCTGCAGTGGGAGACAAGCCGCAATCCGCTGTTCGATACGGTGTTCGTCCTCCAGAATACGGAGGAGCTTGAAGCCGAAATCGGTGGATTGACGATATCGCCTTACGTGACAGATGACTCGGTCAGCGCAAAGTTCGATCTGACGCTGTCTGTATCGGAAGAAGACGATGGGATGAAGGGAAGCTTCCTGTATGCTTCCAAGCTGTTCAAAGCAGCTGGCATACACAGAATGATGAGAGATTACTTGTCAATTCTGTCCCAAGTATGCGAGAACCCTCGCATCCGCATTCAAGATATTTCGATAAGTGGACAGCAGACACAGGAAAAGAGCAAGATCGATACGATCGAGTTCGCGTTCTAAAATGTCTGGCAGCAGGTATTGCGGTAAGGCAGCAATGCCTTACCGCCTCCACCCTGAGAAACCCCGCTTATCTAACGATCATAGCTAGGGTTGCAGCTCTATCAATTTGGTTAACTAGGTGCACAACCTTGTTCTACATTTGTACATGTACACAAGCGATACATGCTGAGCTTGGAACTGTGTAATTGCGGGAGCGCGTGGCCGCTGCAGGAACGCGCTCTCCTATTTCATTACACCCGTTAAGACAGGGAGGTTCACGAATGAAGTCGGTATATGAGAAAGAAGAAGCCTATTGGAATGGGATGTTTGATTCGGATGACAGCATGAGCATCTTGCCATATTGCAGTACACACGGAAGAGAAGCGAACGCGGATACGAATGCCGCCAAAGTGTCTATGATCCGAGCACTCCCAACAGATCTGTCAGACAGAATGAACACTCTTGCGAACGGTTCGGATATTGCCCTGTACATGATTGGATTGGCAGGGGCCACTTGCTTGCTCCACCATTATACGAACCGAGAAAATGTGCTTGTAGGCATGCCGACGATGGATGAATCGGATGATGACTCATCACCTCGTGACGTACTCATTATGAAGACGAATTTGACACGCGGAAGCAGCTTTCGTTCCGTATTGGGGTCAATTAAGACAGCTGTCGGAGGAGCATTGGAGCATCGTCATCTTCCGTTTCGGAAGATGGTACACAACCTAAACCTGGAGATGGACACGAACGGACTTCCGGTGATGAATACGATAGTGTCTTATTCAGCCATACATACCGCTTCTATCGACCTTAGTGTCAGCTCTGACGTCATATTCCGATTCGATGCGAAGGACGATGGCCTTCATTTGGAGGTGCTTTATGATGAAAGCCGCTATGACGCCTCCTATATTGCCACTCTATTCGAACATTTTTTCAGACTGCTTCATTTTGTGTTATTCCAGCCAGACCAGCCTATCAGCAATGCCGTGTTATTGTCCGAAGATGAGAAGCATCGCCTGCTTCATGAATTTAATGATGTGTGGACGGATTTCCCTCGTCAAGCAACACTACATCAGTTCATTGAGGAACATGCGGAGCGACAGCCAGAGGCAATCGCGGTTTCTTATGAAGATACCAAGCTGACGTATCATGAGCTGAATACCCGGGCGAATCGCCTTGCCAGAACACTTAGATCTGAAGGTGTGCAGCCAGAAGCACTAGTTGGGCTCATGGCTGAAAGATCGATCGACATGATTGTTGGGATGCTTGCCGTTTTGAAGGCGGGAGGCGGCTACGTCGCGATTGATCCGGAGTATCCGGAGGAGCGCGTTCGCTACATGCTGGAAGATTCGGGTGTTCGTGTCATTCTGGTTCAGCAGCATTTGCAGAAGCGTGTGCCAAATACGGAATCAGCAGCTAGACTCCTTATACTTGACGATGAGCAGTCTTATCATGAGGATGCTTCGAAGTTGGAATCGAAGAGTACAGCTGTAGATTTGGCTTGCGTCATCTACACTTCGGGGACAACGGGTAATCCCAAAGGCAACCTGACGACACACCGCAATATCGTACGCATCGTGAAGAATACCAACTATATCGAAATTTCGGAGCAGGATAAGGTACTGCAATTATCGAGTTATTCTTTCGATGGCTCCGCATTCGATATTTTCGGGGCATTAACGAATGGGGCCCAACTGGTTCTTGTTCCTCATCATACATTGCTTGATGCACGCAAGCTGGCGGAGCTGATCGAAACGGAACAAATATCGGTCATGCTGATTACTACCGCTTATTTCAATGTTCTTGTTGACGTAAACGTATCCTGCCTGCGTCATATCCGCGCGATATTGTTCGGAGGCGAGCGCTCCTCTGTCGCGCATGTCCGTAAAGCACTTGAACAGACTGGTCCGGGAAGACTGAAGCATGCCTACGGCCCTTCTGAAAGCACGGTATATGCGACATGGCATGATGTGACAGAGATTCCGGAGCGAGCCGTAAGTGTACCGATCGGTCGTCCAATTAGTAATACAGCTATTTATATCGTCAATGAACGAAATGATTTACAGCCGATAGGGGTATCCGGTGAGCTGTGTGTAGCGGGAGAAGGGTTAGTTCGCGGATATTTGAACCGTCCAGAACTGACTGCACAGAAATTCGTTGATAATCCGTTCGTACCGGGAGAGCGCATGTATCGTACTGGGGACTTGGCGAGATGGCTGCCGGACGGAACGATTGAATATGTTGGCCGAATGGATGATCAGGTGAAAATCAGAGGTCATCGCATCGAGATTGGGGAAGTAGAGGCGCAGCTGCTCAAAGTGGCGCCGATTCAGAAGGCGACGATTGTCGTCCGAGGCCGCGAGGACGGAGAGAAGCAGCTGTGCGCATATTATGTAGCAGATCGTCTGCTTCCTGCAGGCGAGATTAGAACAATGCTTGCCAAAGAACTGCCTAGTTATATGATTCCGGCATACTTCATTCAGCTTGAACAGATGCCGTTGACGACTAACGGCAAGGTAGATCGCAAAGCCCTGCCAGAACCGGAAGAGCACGTACAAGCAGAGACGGAATATGTGGCGCCTAGAAGTGAACAGGAAATTCGGCTTGCGAGAGTCTGGCAGGAAGTGCTCGGTCTAAGCCGAGTCGGTGCAAAGGATCATTTCTTCGAGCTGGGCGGCCATTCATTACGAGCGACGACACTTGTCAGCAAGCTGCACAAAGAAGAGAATATCAGCCTGTCTCTGCGCGATGTGTTCCGCAATCCTACTTTGGAAGCGATGGCCGCGCTCATGGAAGATGGTCAAGGACGCAAATTCGCACCCATCCCGACAGTTGAGGAGAAGGATGTATATCCGGTATCTTCGGTGCAGAAGCGATTGTTCATTTTGCATCAGCTGGAAGGAGCTGAGCAGAGCTATAACATGCCAGGAGCATTACTGCTTGAGGGCGATGTTGACCGGAACCGATTAGAGTATGCATTCCGTCAGCTGATCACACGTCACGAAACGCTTCGCACCGGCTTTGAAATGGTGAATGGAGAACCTGTGCAGCGCATTTATCCGACTGTTGATTTTGTAGTGGAAGAGATGTCAGCCCTGGAAAGGTCGGAAGTCGAGAAGCAAATCCGGCAATTCATTCGCGCTTTCGATCTGTCCACAGCGCCACTGTTCAGGGCGGGGCTGATTGAGCTTGCTCCGCAGCGTCACATTCTCCTGTTCGACATGCACCATATCATTTCGGACGGCACGTCAATTGGCATTATGATCGAGGAATTCACAAGCTTATACAGTGGGAATGAGCTTGAGCCGCTTCGCATTCAGTACAAGGACTTTGCTGCGTGGCAGCGTTCCGAGGAGCAGATCGAGCAGTTGAAGCGCCAAGAAACTTACTGGTTGCAGCAAATGGAAGGCGTACTTCCTGTGCTTGAGCTGCCTACTGATTATGTACGTCCTGCTGTACAGAGTCATGATGGTGCGCTGTTCGAGTTCTCGCTTGATCGCGAGCAGAGCCAAGACTTGAGGAAATTAGCCGCCGATACGAGAACTACCTTGTACATGGTGCTGCTAGCGGCATACACGATCATCCTTCACAAGTATTCAGGCCAGGAAGACATTGTTGTAGGAACACCGATTGCGGGTCGAACGCATGACGATGTGCAGCCGCTTATCGGTATGTTCGTCAACACGCTGGCGATTCGCAATTATCCTTCAGGGTCCAAGACTGTGCTTACCTACTTGGAGGAAATCAAAGAAACGACGCTGGGAGCGTTCGAGCATCAGGACTATCCGTTCGAGGAACTCGTGGAGAACGTGCAAATTTCGCGAGATATGAGTCGTCATCCGGTGTTCGACACGATGTTCGCCCTTGAGAATACAGAGCATCGGGAATTCGATCTGGATGGTCTTCAGGTGAAGCCATACGGTGCTGAATATGGCATGGCTAAGTTCGACTTGAATCTGACCGTAACAGAAGATGGCGATGGACTCTACTGCACCATGGAGTATGCTACAGCATTGTACAATCGATCGACCATTGAAAGGCTTTGCGGCCATTTCCTGCAGGTCGTTGGAAGCATGACTCATAATCCGCAAGCAGCAATCTCATCACTGCAAATGGTAACCAGCGAGGAGAAGGCTCAACTGCAACATGAATTCAATGGTACGGTTATGGAGTACTCAAGCGACAAGACAGTTCATGAACTGTTTGCGGAACAGGTGGAGCGGACGCCGGAGGCTGTCGCTGTTGTCTCAGGCAGCGAGCAATTGAGTTACCGAGATCTTAACCGGAAGGCGAATCAGCTTGCGTGGAAGCTGCGTGAGTATGGGGTGACCGCAGAGCAGCCTGTCGGCATTATTGTCGAGCGAACGCTGGATACAGTCGTCGCAGTGATGGCCGTACTCAAAGCATCGGGCACATTCGTACCGATCGATCCCGAGTATCCTGAGACGCGTATTCGCTATATGCTGGCAGACAGCGGGGCTAAGCTGGTGTTGGCGCAATCGGAGCTGCCGGGGATCATTCCTGATGACGTCCGCCTAATTGATGTACGCGATGAGTCCCTGTACCAAGGCGACGGAGCTGACGTACCGAATGGCAGCAAACCGTCCAACCTGCTCTATATCATCTACACATCCGGAACGACGGGAAATCCGAAAGGGGTCATGCTGGAGCACGGCAACATAGTCAACTTGCTGCATTATCAGCAGAAAGGCACGAACATTCCGATGCCTTCGCGGATCTTGCAATATGCGTCCGGCAGCTTCGATGTATGCTATCAGGAAATGTTCTCTGCGCTCTTGTTCGGCGGAAGCTTGTATATGGTCGACAATGAGATGCGCAAGGATCCGGTACGCTTGTTCCAGGAAATCGAAAAGCATGAAATCGATGTGATGTTCATTCCAGTGGCGTTCCTGAAATTCATCTTCGCCGAGCCGGAGTGGGCCGAAGCATTCCCGCGCTGCGTTCGCCATATCATTACGGCGGGCGAGCAGTTGGTCGTGACACCACAAGTGCAGGCGTGCTTGAAGCGACTCGATATCTGCCTGCACAACCATTACGGGCCATCGGAGACTCATGTCGTGACGACCTACACGATGACGCCGGAAGTTATCGAGGTTGGTCTGCCGCCAATCGGCAAGCCGATCGCGAACACGAGCATTTACATCGTGAACGACAGCCTTGAGCTGCAGCCGATCGGCGTGAAGGGCGAGCTCTACGTATCCGGGGCATGTGTCGGACGCGGGTACTGGGGGAGAACGGACTTGACGGAGGAGAAGTTCCTTGATAACCCGTTCGCACCTGGTGAGCGGCTGTATAAGACAGGTGACGTAGCGCGCTGGCTTCCAGACGGCAGCATCGAGTATGTGGGCCGAAGCGACCATCAGGTGAAAATTCGGGGCTTCCGCATTGAGCTGGGCGAGGTGGAATCGCAGTTGCTGCATGTACCGGCGGTACAGGAGGCGACCGTGGTGGCACTGGAAGATCATGCGGGCCAGAAGCAGCTGTGCGCGTATTTCACAGCAGAGCGCTCGCTCACGGCGGGCGAGCTGCGGGCAGCATTGTCGCAGGAGCTGCCAGGCTACATGATTCCGTCCTACTTCGTACAGTTGGAGCGGCTGCCGCTGACGCCGAATGGGAAGATCGATCGGAGAGCGCTGCCGAAGCCAGAAGGCGGCATTGAGACTGGAACGGAGTATGTCGCGCCGCGTACAGAGACGGAAGCAAGGCTTGCACGCATTTGGCAGGATGTATTGGGATTAGCAAGTGTAGGCGTGAAGGACAACTTCTTCGAGCTGGGCGGTCACTCGCTGCGGGCAACGACGCTGGTGAGCAGGCTGTACAAGGAAATGAACGTCAACTTCCCGTTAAGAGGTGTGTTCCGTCATCCGACCATCGAGGAGATGGCGAAGGCGATAACCGAGATGCATCAAGAACTTTACACGGAAATACCTATCGCTGAGGAAAAAGCCTATTATCCGTTATCTTCAGCGCAGAAACGGCTGTTCATTGTAAGCCAGCTGACAGGAGCCGAGGTAAGCTATAACATGCCGGGGGTGCTGATTCTCGAAGGAGAGCTGGATCGTGCGCGATTCGAACAGGCTTTCCAGGAGCTGATCAACCGACATGAATCGCTGCGGACAAGCTTCGAGACGGTACGCGGTGAGCCTGTGCAGCGCATTCACCCGCAGGTGGAGTTCGCTATCGAATATCACCTTGCATCAGAACAAGATGCAGTGGCGCTGATCACTCATTTCGTACGTCCATTCCAGCTTAATCAAGCACCGCTGCTCAGAGTCGGATTGATTGAAACTGGACATGAACGCCATATTCTGATGTTCGACATGCACCATATCATTTCCGATGGCGTAACGATGGGGCATGTCGTGAATGAATTCTCCCGGATATATGCAGGCGATCAACTGCCGGCGCTGCGTATCCAATATAAGGACTATGCTGTATGGCAGCAATCCAGTGAATATGCAGAGAAGCTTGCGCATCAGGAATCCTATTGGCTGAAGCAATTGGACGGAGAACTGCCGACGCTCGAATTGCCGACCGATTATGTGCGACCGGCTGTACAGCAGTTCGAAGGTGATGTGGCCTTGTTCACCTTAACGAACAGTCAGGCCGAGCAGCTGCAACGATTAGCGGCAAACTACGGCGCAACCTTATATATGGTTCTGCTTGCAGCATATACCGTGCTCCTGCACAAATATACGGGACAGGACGATATCATTGTCGGAACACCGATCGCGGGCCGCAATCATACGGAATTGGAGCCGCTCGTTGGGATGTTCGTCAATACGCTCGCCATTCGCAATTATCCAACTGGTGAGAAATCCTTCGCGGAACTGTTAACCGAGGTGAAGGATACAGCCCTCGCCGCATTCGAGAATCAGGATTATCCGTTCGAAACGTTGGTGGAGAAGGTTCACAAGTCTCGGGATATGAGCCGCAATCCAGTGTTCGATACGATATTCAGTGTAGAGCATGCACAGGAAGGCTCCTTCCATATCGATGGACTTCGGATAAGTCCATACCCGCACAGCCATTCTGTCGCGAAGTTCGATTTGACCTTCCATGCCGAACAGAATGAAGAAGGGATACTTTGTGGTCTAGGGTATGCGACTGCTTTATATGCCAGTGAGACTGCGGGGCGCATGGGAGAGCATTTCGTGCAATTAATTGATGCCATCATCGCAGAACCGAATGCGAAGCTAATGTCGCTGAATATGATGAGCCTGCAGGAAAGAGAGCAGGTCAAGCTGGTATTTAATGATACGATAACGAATTATCCGCGGGAGAAGACGATTCAACATTTGTTCGAGGAGCAGGCAGAGAAATCGCCGGATGCGGTTGCCGTCCAATTCGGAGAAGAATGGCTCACATACCGCGAGTTGAATGAACGGTCGAATCGCTTGGCGAGAACACTGCGAGGTAAGGGTGTAAAAGCCGGCCGCTGCGTAGGTCTAATGACGGATCGTTCGCTAGACATGATTGTAGCGATTATGGCAACCCTGAAGGCAGGCGGGGCATATGTGCCAATTGATCCGGACTATCCAGAGGAACGCATTCGATACATGATCGACGATTCGGGAGCTTCGCTTCTAGTCGTTCAACGTCATTTGCAGGCGAACCATATTCCTGCGGATTGCATGGTTGTACTTGTAGATGATGAGGGCTCCTACCACACAGATGGCACGAATCTGGAGCAGCATAATGGGGCTTCTGATCTCGCTTACGTCATTTATACGTCAGGTACAACGGGAATGCCGAAGGGGAATTTAACAACTCACCGCAACATCGTCAGAGTAGTGCGGGATGCGAAATATATCGAGATCGATCAGCATGACACGGTGCTGCAATTATCCAGCTACGCTTTTGACGGCTCGACTTTCGACATATTTGGCGCCTTGCTGAATGGAGCGAAGCTTGTCCTGATAACGCGCGAGGTAGTACTCGACGCTGGACGATTGGCCAACACCATCGAGAGCGAGAAGATTTCGGTTATGTTCATCACAACCGCCTATTTCAATCTGCTCGTCGATCTGAGAGTGGACAGCCTGCGCCATATGCGCGCGATATTGTTCGGTGGGGAACGCGCATCTGTGAGCCATGTGCGCAAGGCGCTCCGACATCTGGGTCCAGGCAAGCTTAAGCATGTATATGGGCCAACGGAGAGCACCGTATTTGCGACTAGCCACAACGTTGATGAAGTAGCTGACAGCGCCGTTACCATACCGATCGGACGCCCAATTGGCAATACGGCCGTATATATTGTTGGCGAGGGAGACGTTCTGCAGCCGATTGGTGTAGCTGGTGAGTTATGCGTAGCGGGCGATGGAGTAGCCATAGGATATTTGAACCGTCCAGATTTGTCAGGAGCCAAGTTCGTGAATAATCCGTTCGTTCCGGGTGATCGCATGTACCGAACGGGTGACTTGGCAAGATGGCTGTCAGATGGAACGATAGAGTATGTGGGACGGAAAGACGATCAGGTGAAAATCCGTGGTTATCGAATCGAGCTTGGTGAGGTCGAAGCCCATCTGTTAGACCTTGAGGCGATCCAAGAAGCTGTGGTCATCGTCAGGGAGGAAAGTGACGGGCAGAAGCGCCTATGCGCTTACTATGTAGCAGCTCGTCCGATTACGGCTGGTGAGATGCGGATAGCATTGGCTCAGCAGCTCCCGGGATATATGCTTCCATCCTACTTCGTACAGCTCGATAAGCTTCCACTGTCACCGAACGGCAAGGTGAACCGGAAGGCACTTCCGGCCCCTGGATTGCACGTGCAGGCAGCCTCGGAATACGTGGCCCCGCGCACGCCGCAAGAAGTACTGCTTGCTCACATATGGAGGGAGGTGCTCGGGCTAGGTCAGGTAGGCGTTAAGGATAATTTCTTCGAGCTTGGCGGTCATTCCTTAAGCTTAATGAGGCTAGTGGAGCGCGTCTATACCGAGACTGAGGTTGAAATCCCAATTCACAGCGTATTCCGGGAGCCGACAATTGAAGCGATGGCGTACGAGATGTTGAAATCCGAACTTGCAGGCAAGGCAGGAAATCATTTTATGAAATTGAACGAAAACGGTCATATCCCTGTCTTCTGCTTCCCTCCGGGACTTGGTTACGGTCTCAGCTACTTGGAACTGGCCAAGCAGCTGGATCATCACTGCATCCTGCATGGCATTGACTTTATCGATGATGCTGAAACTCGGGAGGAACTGCTTGAACGATACGTGAATGCGATCCTTGCTGTTCAACCGCAGCCGCCATTTATATTGTTAGGCTATTCTCTAGGTGGCAATCTGACGTTCGAGGTTGCGAAAGCGTTGGAGTGCCGAGGGTATCCGGTATCGGAT
Organism: Paenibacillus suaedae; assembly: GCF_032337355.1. NCBI lineage: Bacteria > Bacillati > Bacillota > Bacilli > Caryophanales > Paenibacillaceae > Paenibacillus > Paenibacillus suaedae. Next base: position 169,111 of record NZ_JAVYAA010000002.1, on the reverse strand, counting down.
GTCATCATGGTTGATTCCTTGCGGAAGCTGAAGGTGCATGAAGTAGACGAATTCGACGGCGACATCGATCAAATGATTGAGGGTGTGGAGGAACTGAAAGAAATGCTGGTTCACCATCCTCTTCTCCGCGATCAGGTTAAAAACAAGATGAGGGCGTACTGGTCGTACGCGACTGAACTCGTTAACTCCGACATCATTGATGCCAATATTCATGCACTGATGGCGGAGCCATCCGAGGTGAACCAGGCAGACGGGGAGCAGCTCGCAACATGGCAGGAGGCTACTCGCGGCAGGTATGCGGAATACAACCTACGCGGTGTACACGAAGAAGTGCTTCAACCGCCTTTCTTGGAAGCGAACGCTAACGTCATGCAAGCAATCATTCGGCATATTCTCGAGCAAACAATGGTTACCCACTAGTTGTACAGATTTCTGGCACCTGATGAAGAAAGGCATGCTTGCAGGCCTGCATCAGTTGGCGATAAGTAGCTAAACGCACCACAGACTGCTGATGTACAAAGGCTGCTGATGTACACAGATTGCTGAAGCACAAAGGCTGCTGATGTATACAGATTTCTGAAGCACACAAGCTCCTGTTGCATACAGCTTGTTGATGCACACAGCTAACTGATACACACAACTATCTGATGTACACAGACCAACTGATGCTCATAGCCTGCTCATGCGCACAGACTGCTCGACTTCGGCGAAGGCAATGCTTGAATGCTGTAGAAGGGGGCAGTTTGTGAGCGGTGCCGCGACTATGGGACACAAAGGGGAGACCGTAACGTGAAGCAGCAAAAAGAAAAAGGTGTGTTTGCCCTATGGAAGTCCGTGGCATGGCTAGTATCATTCGCGAAGTCGCACAAGGGCTGGTTAATTGCCGGTATGCTATGTGCCATTGCTGCGGCGGTGATCGAAATATGGACGGGCAGTCTGATCCAACAACTGACCGCCAAGGCTGAACGAGGGGATGGGCAGGTAGTTATCAACACCGTGTATATGGTGCTTGTCGTTATTGCAGTAGGCGTTCCCGCGAAGTACATGATGACATTCGGGATTGAAAAAGGGAGCGCCCGTACAATGCGGGATGTACGCAACTCTATGATGCGTCATATCGGAAAACTTCCTGTCCATTATTTGGATAAGCAGCACTCGGGTGATATGGTCTCACGATTCACAAACGACATGCAAATCATAAACCAGTTCATGATACGCGACTTGCCGCAATGGTTCTATCATCCTCTCCTGTTTATCGGATGCTTTGCTTATTTACTCTGGATCCGGTGGGAGCTTGTGCTGCTAAGCATATTACTTGTGCCAGTATCTTTGTTCGTGTCTCAGTGGATTGGCAAGCAGCTGCAGCAATTGACAGAAGAAGCACAGGAGAGCACGGGACAGATGAATGCCATCGTGCAGGACACATTGAACGGCATGGTGCTTGTCAAAAGCTATTTGCTGCAAGGCTTGTTGTTCCGTTCCTATCAATCGCTGCTGCAGCTCACCCTGCTCAAAAAACTGGCCGTCAGCAAAAGAGAAGCCATCATTACGCCGGTTTTATTTACGCTAATGATGAGTCCGGTCGTCTTTTCCGTTCTATATGGAAGTTATTTAATTTCACAAGGCTCGTTCAGCACAGGAGAGCTGATTACATTCCTTTACCTGCTCAATCTATGTCTCGAGCCGCTGCAAAACATCCCGACACTTATCACACATACGTTCGAGATGGGCGGTGCATTGAAGCGGATTTATGATGTTGCGTCCCAGCCTGTCGAACAGCAAGGAGAGAAGCTTGCAGACGAAAGTTTGAATGATGGTGGCATACGGGATCAAATGCCAATCGCCTTTGAACAGGTTAGCTTTGCCTATGAGAAGGATTCACCGCTGCTGCTTCGGAATTTGAGTTTCGCGGTGGAGCGGGGGAAGACCGTGGCGTTAGTCGGCGCCAGCGGCGGCGGGAAGAGCACTGTCATGAAGCTGATATGTGGATTTTATTCATTGCCTTGTAACGGAGGAACGATACGTGTATATGGACATTCCGTATCGAATTGGAATCCAGATGAGTTGCGTTCGAACCTGTCTGTTGTCACGCAGGATTCCTACTTGTTCAGCGGAACGATAGCCGACAATATCGGATACGGCAGGCCTAATGCTGCGTTTGATCAAATTGTCGAAGCAGCTAAGGCTGCTCATGCGCACTCTTTTATTATGGAACTCCCGGATGGCTATCAGACGGAGGTCGGAGAGCGTGGAGGCTTGCTGTCAGGTGGACAACGACAGCGAATTACGATTGCGCGTGCAATCTTGAAGGATGCGCCTATACTGCTGCTCGATGAGCCGACATCTGCCTTGGATACAGAGTCTGAACATCTCGTTCAACAAGCGCTCGACACGCTCATGCAAGACCGAACAACGATCGTCATCGCACATCGCTTGTCAACCATTCAACACGCAGATGAAATATGGGTGATGGAAGGCGGAGGGATCGTCGAAGCAGGAACGCACGATGAATTATTGGTCAAGGGCGGCGCTTACGCCAGCTTATATCATCGACAATTCTCTGCTGAGCCATCAGGGCGGGAGGAGGTGGCCTGCACGTGAGACTATCTGACATGATTACATATGGGAAAGAAATAGTCGGCATGATGAATTTCATGAGCAAAAAGCATAAGCTGCATTATTACATTGGTATGATTGCGAGCGGCGCCGTAAACACCCTGTTTATTTTATCCTTCAGCTTGTTAGTGCAGAGTCTGGTTAATTATGCCGAGTCAAATGATATATCCCTTATGTATGGAGGACTGTACATTTTGGGGGGCTCCATTCTGCTGTTGAACCTGATAGCTCCGCCGTTCACGTATTTGTTTCATCGAAGTGTGGAACTGACACTGGCGAACATACGTGAGCGCTTGTATCGGAAGATGTGCAGCCTGCGAATGTCAATGCTTGAGCGAACCCACAACGGTGAGCTGCTGTCCCGGATGAATAATGATGTGTCGACACTGGAAGTGACCTACTGCGGCATCCTGTTTGCCATGCTGCTCGAGATTATGATTAGTTTTGGCTCCATCATCATGATGTTCGCGCTGCATTGGCAATTTGCCTGCGTTTCTTTACTCGTGCTGCTCTTATCCTTCTATATCAGCTCGCGGTTCGTAAATACGGTACGGAATCTATACGACCAGCATCTGCATGTGACCGCTAAGCTGACTGAGAAATTCTCCGACTTTCTTGGTGGGATTCAGTTGGTAAAGCTGTTCCGCATTCGATCGATCTATGGACAATATGAAGCGTTGAACGAGCAAGTAACGGAACTATCGAGTCAGATTGCCCATAAGAAGGGGCTGCTCGCAGCGGTCAATCATTTCGTCAGTTACATTACGTTTTGCGGAATTATTGTTATTGGGAGTTTGCTGTATGCATACGGGTTCATTTCAATGGGGACGGTAGCGGCATTGGCCGTGCTGCAAATTCACTTGACTCATTCGTTCATGAATGTCGGCTCTACGATGTCGCTTATCCAAAACTCGTTGGCTGGTGCAAGTCGAGTCCAGGAGCTGCTTTATGAAGAAGAAGAGCCGGAGAGATTCGGCAGTGAGATCAAGAGTGAAGATGCCATACTTGATATGACCCTTAGACCTGATCTGAACAACGACACTGTAAATCAAACTGGTACAATCGATAGAGCGGACGACATCGATAGCCATACCAACACGGCAGCACCGATGCTCGAACTAGATGATGTTGAATTCTCCTATGCTGCTGGAAAAACAGCCATATCCCAAGTATCGATGAAGGTATATCCGGGACAAGTAGCAGCTATCGTTGGCGCCAGCGGCAGTGGGAAGAGCACACTGATTAAGCTGCTGCTCGGATTTTATCCGGTTGAAAGAGGAGATGTTCGCCTCCTAGGCAAATCATTCGGGCATTATACGCTGGAGGAAATTCGCAGATTGATTGCCTATGTGCCGCAGGAAGCATTTTTGTTCAGCGGAACCATCGAAGAGAATATCCGTTACGGCAACCCGCAAGCATCCCATGAGGAAGTGGTGGCTGCAGCGCAAGCCGCATACGCCCATCATTTTATTGAGGAGCTGCCAGATCAATATCAGACTTCAGTAGGGGAGCGGGGCGCCTCCTTGTCCGGCGGGCAGCGTCAGCGGATTGCAATTGCACGAGCATTGCTCAAAAATGCACCGATCCTGCTCCTTGACGAGGCGACGTCTGCGCTTGATACGGAATCGGAGCACTGGGTGCAAAAGGCATTGCAGCAGTTGATGCAGGGGAGGACGACCATCATGGTTGCCCACCGCTTGTCGACCGTGGAACATGCGGATATTATTTTCGTCATGAAGGAGGGAACCGTTGCGGAGCATGGCACGCACCGAAGCTTGCTCCAACATGGCTCCTATTATGCGAGCCTCCAAGGACAGGCTTAGATTCCTATTCTGGAAGTGTCGAAATATAACCTGACATGGAACCTTCGATCCTAATAATCGGAGGTTCTTTTCATTTATTTCACTTTCCGGTGGCTGTGTAAGCGTGTAAGATATAAAAATACTTGCATATGAGCAAGATCACACTTACTATTAGAAAGGTATGAACAGAATTACCACAGCATAGGAATAACTTGAGATCGATTCAACCGAAGGGGCTCGACCAATGAATTTTTATGAACAGCGAATATTGCCCGCATCGAGGCAAATGAAAGACTTGGAGAAAGCCGTAGCTTCACCATACGAATATTTGGTCCTGCTCGATGTCCATATCGCTCAACTTAAGCACGCCTGCAGTATGGTACATCAAGCGAACAAGAAATTATTTTTGCATATCGATCTGATCCAAGGACTTCAAAGCGACGCTCACGCGACGGAGTACCTTTGTCAGGAGTATCGACCGTACGGGATTTTGTCGACAAAATCCAGCGTCATTCAAAAAGCGAAGCAAAAAGGCGTCGTAGCTGTGCAGCGCATCTTCTTGATCGACAATAGCGCTCTGGAGAAGAGTTGCAAGCTGCTGCAGACGACGCAGCCCGATGTCATTGAAGTATTGCCAGGGGGCATGCCGAACGTCATTCGCAAAGTAAAAGAACGAACAAGCCTACCAATTTTGGCAGGGGGGTTCATCTCGACGAGAGAAGATGTGGAGCTCGCTCTGCAAGCTGGTGCCGAGGCGGTTACAACCTCAAATACGAAATTATGGACAAAATATGAAAAAAAGTGATTGACAACGCTTACAATTTTAAATAAAATTTGAATCAAGTTAATACTGTTACGGAGACTTGGAGATCTACTTTCAAACGCGTTGTCATCTCTGCTTGCAGCAGATGCGACGTGTGCTTGAACGTAGGTCTCTTTGCATTTTCTTAACAGGAATGAACAACAGGAGGGGTCAATATGTCGGCGTTTTGGGGAGAATTTATTGGAACTATGATACTGATTGCACTCGGCGGGGGCGTATGTGCAGGGGTATCACTAAAGAAATCGTATGCCGCAAATTCGGGCTGGATTGTCATTTCGATGGGATGGGGTTTGGCTGTCGCGGTTGCGGCGTATTCCGTAGGTTCGATAAGCGGAGCCCATCTCAACCCAGCACTTACATTGGGGCTCGCTTTTATTGGGAATTTTCCTTGGGCTGATGTACCGTCGTACATAGCGGCACAGATGCTAGGCGCTATTGTTGGAGCTGTTCTTGTATTTCTGCATTATTTGCCGCACTGGAAACTGACGGAGGATCAGGGGGCGAAGCTGGGTGTATTTGCGACAAGTCCAGCCGTCTATCATCCATTCTCCAACTTAATTAGTGAAATGATAGGAACGTTCATTTTGGTTCTCGGTATTTTGGCGATTGGCGCCAACAAGTTCACGGATGGTTTGAATCCACTGATTGTTGGATTTCTCATTGTCAGCATAGGGTTATCATTAGGAGGAACAACGGGATATGCCATCAACCCAGCACGCGACCTGGGGCCGCGAATCGCGCATATGCTGCTGCCGATTGCAGGCAAGGGCGGTTCCAATTGGAAGTATGCCTGGATACCCGTCGTTGGGCCGCTGCTTGGAGGTTCGCTCGGTGGGCTGTTTTATAAAAATGTATTTTTAGGTCAGTTTGATGCAGTAATATGGGCAGTAGCGGGTACCGCACTTGTTATCCTTGTATTTTCGTTGTTCTTGTCTAGAAAAAATGCTGTTCGATAAGTATTATCGCTAGGATATAATCAACAATTTTTCCGTGATGTGCATGATCACTTAATCCTCTTGCATGGATCACGATGAAATGAATCATGATGATTCAACAGATAGGGATTCACCACTACTGAATATGGGGGAATTTTATATGGAAAAGTACATCTTATCTCTTGACCAAGGCACAACGAGCTCCAGAGCCATCTTGTTCAACAAAGAAGGACAAATCGTCCACGTTTCCCAGAAGGAATTTACGCAAATTTTCCCTGAACCGGGCTGGGTAGAGCACAACGCACAGGAAATCTGGGGAACGATTTTGGCTGTCATCGCGACATGCCTCATTGAATCCGGCGTAAAGCCAAAACAAATTGCAGGCATCGGTATTACGAACCAGCGCGAGACGACTGTCGTGTGGGATAAGGAATCTGGCCGTCCGGTATACAATGCGATCGTATGGCAATCGAGACAGACGAAGTCCATCTGCGATGAATTACAGGAGGCAGGTTACGGTGAACTGTTCCGCTCCAAGACGGGGCTTCTCATTGACTCTTATTTCTCGGGTACTAAGGTCAAATGGATTCTCGATAACGTTCCTGGCGCGCGGGAAAAGGCAGAGCGTGGCGATCTATTGTTCGGGACAATCGATACATGGCTTATTTGGAAGCTCACGGGCGGCAATGTGCATGTAACAGACTATAGCAACGCTTCACGTACCCTTATGTACAATATACATGAGCTGAAGTGGGACGATGAACTGCTGGAGCTGCTAACGATTCCGAAGCAGATGCTTCCAGAGGTGCGTTCTTCTTCCGAAGTATACGGCAAAACGGTGGACTTCCATTTCTTCGGCGAGGAGATTCCGATTGCGGGCGCTGCGGGAGATCAGCAAGCGGCACTGTTCGGGCAAGCATGTTTCCAGCAGGGCATGGCCAAGAACACGTACGGTACGGGATGCTTCATGTTGATGAATACTGGCGAACAGGCTGTGAAGTCCTCTCATGGGTTGCTAACGACAATCGCTTGGGGTATTGACGGCAAAGTAGAATATGCGCTGGAAGGAAGCGTTTTCGTTGCTGGCTCCGCTATTCAATGGCTTCGCGATGGGTTGCGCATGATCAAGGAATCCAAGGATAGTGAGTTATATGCAAGCAAGGTGGAGTCAACAGACGGCGTGTATGTCGTTCCAGCCTTCGTCGGATTGGGTACGCCGTACTGGGACAGTGAGGTGAAAGGTGCGATCTTCGGCCTGACGCGCGGCACTTCGAAAGAACACTTCATCCGCGCAACATTGGAATCGCTCGCTTATCAGACGAAAGACGTATTGACTGCAATGGAGGCCGACTCGTCCATCAAGCTGACCAAGCTGCGTGTGGATGGAGGAGCAATTCAGAACAATTTCCTGATGCAGTTCCAGAGCGACATGCTGGGCGTACCGGTGGAATGCCCGCAAGTATTTGAAACAACTGCGCTAGGCGCGGCATACCTTGCCGGTTTGGCTGTAGGATACTGGAGCGACCGGGACGAGATAGCGGCGCAATGGAGCATTGATCGTACCTTTACACCGTCCATGCAGGAAGAACGCCGCAATGCCTTGTATTCCGGCTGGGGCAAAGCCATTGAGGCAACAAAAGTATTTAAATAAGAGCACGAATATGCTACAATTTTAAATAAGTTAATATTTAAATTCGGTTGGAGAATTGAGAACCGCAATTGCACTTTAGTCTATGACTTTAGTGTTATTGCGGTTTTTTTGTTTTCGATGTGAGCATGGGCGAGTACTTACTTTTCATGCCGTCTTTATGACGAGGGAGGTTATCATATGACAACTGTCTTTTCCGCTATGAAGCGCAAATCTATCGTACAAGCAATGGGTCAGAAGCCGCTTGACGTGATCGTTATTGGAGGAGGAATCACGGGCGCAGGGATTGCGTTGGATGCGACAACGAGAGGATTGAGAACTGCACTATTCGAGATGCAGGACTTCGCCGCAGGGACGTCTAGCCGTTCAACGAAGCTTGTTCATGGCGGTCTCCGCTACTTGAAGCAATTTGATGTGAAGACGGTAGCTGAAGTCGGCAAGGAGCGCGCCATTGTATATGAGAATGGGCCGCATGTAACAACGCCTGAGTGGATGCTGCTTCCGCTTCATCGCGGCGGAACGTTCGGCAAATTCAGCACTGGGATCGGCTTGCGTGTTTACGACTTTCTGGCTGGTGTTAAGCGCAGCGAGCGACGCCGTATGCTGTCGGAGCAAGAGACGCTTAGACGTGAGCCGCTGTTGAAGCAGGAAGGGCTCTTAGGTGGCGGTTATTATGTAGAATATCGAACTGACGACGCGCGGTTGACGATTGAAGTCATGAAGGAAGCCGTTCGGAATGGAGCCATGGCTCTGAACTATATGAAGGTAGATTCGTTTTTGTATGATAACGGAAAAATTGTTGGCGTCCGTGTTGTTGATCAATTGGATGGGGAAGCGTTCGAATTCCGTGCCAAGAAGATTATCAATGCGGCAGGTCCTTGGGTTGATGACCTTCGTAATAAGGATCATTCGAAGACAGGCAAGCATCTTCAACTATCCAAAGGGGTGCATCTCGTCATCGATCAGTCGAAGTTTCCGCTCAAGCAAGCGATTTACTTCGACACGCCGGACGGCCGAATGGTGTTCGCAATTCAACGCGACGGAAAAACGTATGTAGGCACAACGGATACGTTCTATAAGGCAGATCCGGTTCAACCTGTCATGACGAAGGCGGATCGTGACTATATCATGAAGGCGATTCATTATATGTTCCCTTCGCTTCAGCTTACCGCAGACGACGTTGAATCGAGTTGGGCAGGGGTAAGGCCGCTCATCTATGAAGAAGGGAAAAATGCATCTGAGATTTCCCGCAGAGATGAGATTTGGCAATCTCCATCTGGATTGATTACGATTGCAGGCGGCAAACTGACCGGATATCGTAAAATGGCTGAAATGATCGTTGATTTGGTCATGAAGCTGCTTAGCCAAGAAGAAGGAATTGCGTTTACAGCTGCAATGACGAAGCAGATGCCCATATCAGGCGGGCATGTAGGCGGCTCGGCCGATTTCCCGAGCTTCGTGGAAAGCAAAATGAATGAAGGCATACGAAATGGGCTTGATGGGGCACTGGCCAAGCGCTGGGCACGTATGTACGGCTCTAACGTGGATGTAATCTTCGAACTGGCCGACCGTTATCGGAGCAAGACGGAACAAAGCGGTCTTCCGCTAGAAGTGCTTGTCCCGCTGTTATATGCCATGGAAGAAGAAATGACATTGAAGCCGGTGGACTTCTTCATTCGCCGAACGGGTGCACTCTTCTTTAACATCCAGTGGGTACGGGATTGGAAGCAGCCGGTCATTGCCTACATGGCTTCTGCGTTCGGCTGGACGGAAGAACAGCGCAATCAATATACATCGGAGCTCGACACCGCACTTCATCATGCCGTCGTCCCACAGGTGGAAGCGAATTAATGTTTTGGATTAAAGAACTTTATTGTAAAGGCCTCTGATCAATCATGATTGGAGGCTTGATTTTAGTCGATCAGCTTTGTAGTCTCCTCTATTTCTAGCAAATCAACTAAACACTCCCATAAGAAGCCACAAATTGAGCTAGAACATAAGTTACAGGTATTTATAAGTGAAAAGGATAAAATTGACATCAAAACCTTTATGTGATAGTTTAAACCCACAAGAATCATAGATTACTATCTTTCTCGTAACCAACTTCATATCGAAGGAGAGAGTGATATGACTAGCGTGAATTGCATTGGTCAGGACCTGCATTATCCATTGGGTCACTTTAGTCGATTTGTAGTACATGACCTTCCCCACCTGAATAAAACGGGTTCTCCCGCCGACCTTATGAGGATCGGCCTTCCACTTCTGTCAGCCGATAATCAGCAGCTAGTCGATTTTGCATACCATCGCCCTTACAAGGATAAGGTGCTGGCAATGGGCGACTTGGGTATATACTTCGTTTCGTGCTTAAAACTAGGAATCAATATTTCTGAACTGCACAGGGTGTACTCGATGTTGGAGTTATTTTCTTCACTGACTGGCTTAATTCCCAGAGATACCTATGCTTCGTATATTGCATATAACCCCGCCGAATGTTTGCGATCGTTTACGGGAGATGCGAGTGAAGTCGCATTTATTACGAGGCACCAACAATCGGATATTGCGCTTAAGCCAGCGGTTGAGGAATTAGTGAAGCTTCAGCGAAATCCATACATGCCGGAACGGATAGAGATTCTGAATGCTGTTAGAGCGGCTATGCGGCAGGTGCGCAAAGAAAACGCGGAGGTACATAAGGGAGTAGATCCCGTATTTTTCATTACCTTCTTCAGAGATTATTTTTTTCCCATCAAGCTTAATGGAATTAGCTACAATGCGCCTAGTGGCGTGCATATTGCGGGCGTGATCCTAACCGATTTGATTACGGGTACTGCGGACGATGCTTATATTGAAACGACTCATGAGCTTTTGCCGTATTTGGAGCCGAGCGAGCAATTTTGCATCAAAAATGTATTGGCTTCCCCATCTTTAAAGCAAATCTATACCGCCGATTTGAAATCGGGCATAGATTGTTCTGCAGAATTGACCCTACTTGTCGATATTTATGATGAAATTATCAAATTCCGCAATGTCCATCAGGGATTAGTCAGCAGATATATTCGCAATCAAGATGCTTCCGTTGCCAAAGGTACGGGAGGATTTGCGTTCGATACCTTTTTGCAGGAGAGAATTAACGTCGTCGCTCAGGCCAAGTGTACCGTTACGGATAAATTAATACCTCAATCAGACATGATAATACCTAAATTATGACAGAAACATAAAAATCTCTTCTTACATCTATTGTAATAATTATATGTTTCTCACCATGAGCACCTTCCAGATTTTTTACACCCCTAGAACCCCAATTTGATAGATATTAAATCTTTCCGAAAAAACGCCCTTGACTGCATTTCATTTAAATTAGGGAGAAGGATGAATATGTCAAATAGTAATAAATCACAATTAACCGTAAAAAATACCTGGACGCTAACAGAAGCGCAGCGAAGAGTATGGTATATGGAACTGCTTAGTCCCAATACAACCGTTGCCTTGCTGAACAGCTTGCTTACCTTGCAGGGAATGATTATCGAAGAGAAGATTATACAGGCCATACATATGCTGGTTTCCCGGCATGATTCTCTTCAAGTGAGATTACGACAAATTGACGGCCAGGAGCCGCAAATTTATACTGCTCTGTTCGAGCCATTCCATGTTGATGTACTAGATGTCAGGGGGGAAGGAGAAGAAACATGGCGGGAGATCGTCGATTTGCGTTCGCGCCAGCCTCTCATTCTATTTGACTCCCCATTGTTTGAATTCACGTTGTTCCGGACAGGAGAGTTGGAGGCTCGCTTGTTTTTGAAAATTCATCATGTGATAGCTGACGGTTATTCCTTGAACCTGCTTGGCAACGAAATCATTCACAATTATATGTCCTTGCTGCGTAATGAGGAGCTTCCATTGGAATCAGCGCCCTCTTTTACAGAACTTCTTAATAGCGAAGCTGCCTATCTTGATTCTTCCCGGTTCCTTAAGGATAAGGCATATTGGGACAAAGAATTTAGTACGTTGCCGCCAATCACAAGCTTATCTTTTTCCGAGCGCGCATCCCAGACGGCCACCAGTGAAGCCTCTTACAGTCGACATCAACTTCCCTCATCCCTATGCACAGACATTCATGAATTCTGCGAAAAACACCAAGTATCTGCCTTTAATTTGTTTGTAACGGCTCTATGTCTTTATCTCGCGCGACTATGCGGAGAAGAAGAGGTTGTATTAGGAACCATGTATGCCAACAGAACGTCTGCTGATCAGAAAATGATGGTCGGAATGCTCGTCAGCACGACACCATTTCGCATGCGCGTAGATGGTTCAATGTCTTTCGCTGACCTTTTGAGACGGGTGAAAATGAAGCAGGGCGAGCTAATTAGACATCAGAAATACCCTTACAATCGCATCATTCCTGAGCTCCGTGAGCGATTTGGTTTTACGGGATCGCTGCTGCCCATTTTCTTTAATTATCATCCTATGGCATGGGACACTGTTCCGGTAGATGCCCCTATACAATATGACACGATGCCCCTCGGAAATGGCCATCAAGATAACGAGTTAACCGTACACATCCGTGAAAATGTAAAAACTGGCGAGATGGCGATCCAAATCGATTATTTGACGGATCTTTTCGCAGTTGAAGATATACAGCGCCTGTTTGCGAGATTAATGCATGTACTCCGGGAAGGAATGGCAGCACCGATGGAGGCGGTAGCCCAAATTAATGTAATGCCGCCGGAAGAGCGCAATGAAATCCTTGAATGCTTGAGTGCGGGACGAAAATGTGATTGGCATCCCGGAGGTCTGCTGCATGAACAGTTCGAGGAACAGGCCGTAAAGACGCCGGATCGCATGGCTGTGCTATCGGGAATGGACGGATCGTCGTTGAGCTACGGCCAATTAAATGAACGTGCCAATAAACTCGCTCGTACCTTGAGAAATCAGGGGGTTGAGATGGGACACCCCGTGGCGATTTTAGGTGAACGTTCGCTTGAAATTGTAGTGGGGGTTCTTGCTGTGCTTAAGGCTGGCGGAGCCTTCGTGCCTTTGGATCGCTCTTTGCCTCCCGAACGGCTTGCTTATATGTTGGCTGATAGTGGAGCCGGCATTTTGTTGACGGCCGCTTCCGTTAGTTTTGCTGTGCCTGAAGATTGCGTGATCTTGAATTTGCAGCAGGATGAATGTTATGCCGGTGATGCTGCGAATTTAGGCGTTCATTGTAGCCCAGAACAGCTTGCTTATCTGATTTATACTTCGGGGACAACGGGAACACCGAAAGGTGTTATGGTAGAACACCATAGCTGGATGCAGACGGCTTGGGCGTGGCGCCAAGAATACAAGCTTCAAGAAATGGAGGTTCGGCTGCTGCAGCTTGCCAGCTTCTCATTTGATGTATTTGCCGGTGATCTAGCCAGAGTATTGCCGAATGGGGGAGTACTCGTTTTTTGCCCGAATGAGGCTCGTCTTCAGCTGCCGCAGCTCCATCGGCTGATTGTAGAACATGGCATTACGCTGCTGGAATCGACACCTGCCCTGCTAGTGCCGTTAATGGACTATATTTACGATCATCGCCTGAGTACCGGTAAGCTTGAATTGCTTATTCTTGGTTCGGATCGCCTTGCGGCTAACGACTTCCTTCGATTGAATAGGCGGTTTGGCTCCAAGATGCGCATCCTGAATAGCTACGGGGTAACAGAGGCTTGTATCGATGCGTCTTATTATGAATTGGAACAGGGTGGACAGCTGTTTAATGAAGAAATTGTGCCCATTGGCAAGCCGCTTCCCCATGTCAAGCTGTATGTACTAGGGGCGGGAGGAACGCTGCAGCCTGTAGGAGCAGCCGGCGAGCTGTGTATCGGAGGAGAAGGAGTAGCAATAGGCTATTTGAATCGGCCAGAGTTGACGAGCGAGCGCTTCGCTGAAGACCCTTATGCGGCAGGCGGACGGATTTACAAAACCGGTGACCAGGCCCGCTGGATGCCAGATGGTAATTTAGAGTTTCTAGGCCGCATGGATGATCAACTCAGTATTCGCGGCTTCCGTGTTGAACCGGGAGAGATTGAAGCGCATTTGATGCAGTTCGGGGACATCCGCGAGGCGGTGGTTGCCAATATGTCCGATGCACAGGGAGAGTCTGTGCTTTGCGCCTATTATACAGGTGGAGATATTGAGTCGCAGATTGCCGAATTGAGGGCATTCCTTTCCACGAAGCTTCCGGACTACATGGTACCGGTCACATATATGAAGCTTGATCGGCTTCCCTTGACGCCGAATGGCAAGGTGGATCGTAAATCTTTGCCGAAACCTGATGCAATTGCATCCCACAAAGAATACGTTCGTCCAACGACAGGCGCAGAGCAGCAAATGGCGCTGTTGTGGCAGGAGGTATTGAATAAGGATGTCGTGGGACTCCATGATAATTTCTTTGAGCTCGGAGGCCATTCGCTGAAAGCGATGACGCTGCTGACGCGCATTCATCAGGAGTTCCAGTCCGAAATTGGCTTGCGAGATATCTTTCAATCGACCGATCTGAAGACATTGACTCAAGCGGTCACTTCAGCAGGCGAGCGGGTCTATGAGTCTCTTCTTCCCGCAGCGGAGCAGGATCATTATCCGCTGTCATCGGCACAGAAACGATTATATGTGCTGCATCAACTGGATGAAGCAGGTCTTGGTTACAATATGCCGGCTGCTTTTCAAGTTGCAGGTCATTTGGATAAGGAACGACTAGAAGCGGCATTTCAAGCACTTATTGCCCGCCATGAGGCGCTGCGCACCTCGTTTACGGTTGTGGACGGAGAGCCAATGCAGCAAATCCATGATGCCGCTGCTTTTGCCTTATCTTATGAGGAAACGGAACAAAGCAGAGCAGAAGAAAAAATCCAGGCATTCATCCGCCCATTTGATCTCGGTACTGCCCCACTACTGCGAGCGAAGGTCATTCATTTTGGGAAAGAGCGCCATTTGCTCTTGTTCGATATGCATCATATTATTTCAGACGGTATTTCCGTTCAAATTTTAACGGAAGAAATGGCATCTCTATATGCTGGAGAAGATAGCGCCCCGCTGAGGCTGCAGTATAAGGATTATGCGGTGTGGCAGCAAGAATATCGTCAGTCGCAAGCCTATATGAATCAGAAAGCCTATTGGCAGAAGGAACTGGCAGGTGAGCTGCCGGTGCTGAACCTGCCGGCTGATTATCCGCGTCCGGAGATGCGCAGCATCGAGGGTGGTCGAGCGGATTTTGAACTGAGAGGCGAGTTGGCGGAAGGGATCTGCAAGCTGGCGCAGGAGAGCGGCAGTACGGTGTACATGGTGCTGCTTGCGGCATATAGCACGCTGCTGTCTCGTCTTAGCGGGCAGGAGGAGATCATTGTTGGCACGCCAGTGGCTGGTCGTCCGCATGCCGACTTGGCAAACATTCTCGGCATGTTTGTCAATACGTTGGCACTGCGTACGCTTCCTGCAGGTACTAAACCTTTTTCCGCTTACTTGAAGGAGGTTCGCCAGACGGCATTATCCGCTTTTGAACATGGGGATTATCCGTTTGAGGAACTGGTGGAACAGGTTGTGAAGCAGCGCGACACAAGCCGTAATCCGATTTTCGATGCAATGCTTGTGCTGCAAAATTCCGAACAATCTATGGTTCAGCTTCCAGGCCTGCTTCTTTCCACTTATCCATTTGACTATATTGCATCTAAGTTCGATTTGACGCTCACGGTTACAGAAGAAGCCGAGGGTTTTTCCTTCACTTGGGAATATGCGGCGTCCTTGTTCAGTCGCAACACGATAGAGCGGTGGACAGCTTGTTTCCTAGAATTACTGCGCCAAGCGGTAGCATCGCCACATTCTCGATTGGACGAATATGTCTTGGTAAGTGGACAGGAAAGAAAGTTATTGCTTGAGCAATTTGCAGGGACGAAGGCAGATTATCGTTCTGACGCTACGGTGCTCACTTTATTTGAAGAGCAGGTTGCCCGCACTCCTGAGCTGCCAGCGGTTATTTTTGGAGACGAGGAGTTGAGTTACCGAGAACTGAATGAGCGAGCAGAACAGTTGGGAGCTGTGCTTCGCGCGCAAGGCGTAGGTGCGGAGACAATTGCCGCCGTCATGATTCATCGGTCTTGTGACATGGCGGTTGGTTTAATGGCTGTTCTGAAGGCAGGAGGAGCCTATCTTCCGCTTGATCCACAATTTCCGATGGATCGGATTCGTTATATGTTGAACGACAGTTGCCCTAAGGTTCTGTTGACTTCGATAGAGTACCGGTCTCTGGCGGAGGAGATCATCGGCAATAGTTCCGTTATTTATTTTGAGGATAATGAGCATCCGGATAGGGCTGCAGCGTTCATGAAAGGAAGAACTGTCGAGCCTGCGGATTTGGCATATGTGATTTATACATCTGGCACTACGGGGAACTCCAAAGGTGTTATGATCGAGCACGGCAGCTTGGCCAATACGCTTCAATGGAAAGCGAACCGCTACCGGTTTATAACTGGTGACAAGGCGTTAATGTTGAATCCTTTCATTTTCGACTCATTCGTGACCCACTTTTTTGGCCCCCTTGTGTCAGGAGCGGCGGTTGTTTTGTTGAACGATCAAGACAGCAAAGATCCGTTGGCCATTCGTGGGGTCATCACTAAATGTCGCATTACCCATATGCAAAGTCCACCGAGCTTCTATTCGGCATTGCTGGAGAGTATGAATCCCGATGACTGGCGCACGGTACGAAGCGCTGTGCTGGCTGGGGAAGCCGTTGGGACAGCGCTCATCAGCCGTTTGAAGTCGATGAATGCCAACATGGAATTGATGAATGAATATGGTCCGACCGAAAATACCGTAGTGACGACTGCGATTGAGCTAGAGCCAGAGAAGGCTGTTACAATTGGGCGCCCGATTCCAAATGTACGAGTATATATTCTTACCTCACAAGGGCAGCTCACTCCGCTCGGCGTACCAGGGGAACTGTGTATTGCCGGTTCTGGCGTAGCGCGCGGTTATCTCAACCGAACACAGTTACCAGCTGATAAGTTCACCTCCGATCCTTTCGTTCCCGGCGAACGAATGTATCGAACCGGCGACTGGGCACGCTGGCTGCCGGATGGAAGGCTGGAGTATTTGGGTAGAATCGATCATCAGGTGAAAATTCGCGGCAACCGTATTGAGCTCCAAGAAATTGAGGCGCATCTATTGACGCTTCCAGGCATAAGAGAGGCAGCCGTTACGGTTGTGGGGGAAGCGGAGAATATCGGTCTGTGCGCTTACTTTGTGGCGGATCGGGATTACCCGGTAAAGGAGCTGCGGACAGCACTTGGCAAAACGTTGCCGTCCTATATGATTCCTGCTTATTTTATTCCGATGAAGCAGATGCCTCTCACCGTGAACGGCAAATTGGATCGACGGGCATTACCTTTGCCAACCGGACAGTTGGAGAAAGACAGCAAGTACATTGCCCCGCGGAATCCTGCTGAACAGGAAATGGCAGAGTTGTGGCAAGAGGTGCTTGGTATCAGTCTGTTAGGCATGGGGGACGACTTTTTTGAACGAGGCGGGCAATCGTTGAAAGGGGCCGTTTTGGTAGCGCGCATCCAGAAGCAACTGCAGGCCGACATCTCACTTCGTGATCTGTTCCAGTATCCTACCGTAGAGACATTGACTGATGTAATAGTGTCCCGGAAGAACAAAGCATTTAGAGGAATTGGACAAGCTGAAACCCGGGAACATTATCCGCTTACCTCTGCACAGAAGCGAATTTATGTGCTCCAGCAGTTGGAGGGAGCAGAGGTAAGTTATAACATGCCAGCCGTTCTTCGAATGGAAGGCATGCTGAACTGGATGCTTTTCGAAGAAATTTTGCAGCAACTGGTTGCTCGTCATGAATCGCTGCGAACTTCCTTCATGATGGCAGACGGAGAGCCAGTGCAGAGCGTACACGAAAAAGTAGCGCTTACAGTTGACTATTGTGACGTGGAAGAAGAGCAGCTTCATTCGATGATCTCAGAATTCATCATTCCCTTCGATCTCAGTCATGCGCCACTTCTACGCGTGAAAATTGTTCGTGCGGCAAGTCATCTCCATTATGTGTTGTTGGACATGCACCATATTATTTCTGACGGCGTGTCGATGGACATATTCGTCAAGGAATTTACGAGTATGTATGCCGGGAAAGAATTGCCCCCGCTGAAGCTGCAATACAAAGACTATGCGGTGTGGTACCAAGAATACGTGCTTAGCGATTCTTATCGGGAGCAGGAAAAATACTGGCTTGATCATTTTGCGGGCGAGCTGCCGGTTCTGCAGCTGCCAACCGATTTCGCGCGTCCGGCATTGCGCAGTTTTGCAGGCGACCGGGTTGATTTCAAGCTGGGGAAAACATTGTCGGAAGCAGTACAGAAGCTGGCGCTGGATAAAGGGGTTACCGTCTACATGGTGTTCTTGGCCGCGTACAGTACTCTGCTCTCCCGTTTGAGCGGTGACGAGGAGGTTATTGTCGGCTCGCCGGTAGCCGGACGCCCGCATGCGGATCTAGCGGACATGATGGGGATGTTTGTCAATACGCTAGCATTGCGCACGTTCCCTTCCGGACAGAAAACATTTGCCGAATACGTTGAGGAAATCAAGCAAACAGCGCTCGATGCTTTTGACCATGGCGAGTATCCCTTTGAGGAACTGGTAGATCGAGTTGCCATCCAGCGCGACATGAGCCGAAATCCGCTCTTCGATGCCGTATTTGTACTGCAAAACGCGGAGAACTCCCTTCTGGATCTTCCTGATTTGAAAATCGAGTCCTGTGCGTTTACGGATAAGCAATCCAAGTTTGACCTTACCTTGATGATATCCAAGAGAGCGGATGGCTACCATGGTTCGTTGGAGTTCGCTTCCGCCTTGTTTACGCGGGAAACGGTCGAACGGTGGTCAAACCATTTGACGGAGCTGTTGAATCATGTGACGTCTGAGCCGGTTACGACACTTGGCGAAGCAAGGTTATTAAGTGGAGCAGCCGCGCTCAATCAACTGATGACATTCAGCGGCTTGCCAGTCCAAAAAACCACGTCTCAAACGACAATTCATCAACGTTTTGAAGAAATAGCCGTCCTATATGCGGATCGGACAGCCATCATGTGCGGTGAGCGGCATTTCACTTATGCGGAGCTGCGCCTTCAAGCGAATCTTGTTGCCGCCATGCTGCGGAGGGAAGGTATACAGCCGCGATCAGCCGTAGCCATTCTGGCGGAACGCTCAATCGAATTCGTCGTTGCGGTACTGGGAATTCTGCAGGCGGGTGGAGTCTATGTACCGCTCGATCCAGATGCGCCTGAGGAGCGACATCTGTATATATTGGGTGACTGCGGAGCAGAGTTCCTGTTGGCCGTACAAGAATTCAAAGCACCTGTTTCATACCAAGGGACGGTTATCACGCTTGATGGCGGGGTTCTTCTAGATGAAGCGTTAACAGCGCAAGAGGATTTGAAGCGCTTGGGACTTGAAGAAGCACACGACAGCGACTCCGATTACCCGGCTTATATCCTGTATACCTCGGGTACAACGGGAAGACCAAAAGGCGTACTGGTGACACATGGAAATGTACTCAATCTGGTGAATAACGATGGATACGTGCCGTTCCACGCCCATCACCGCTTCGCGCAGACCGGATCGGTAAGCTTTGATGCGGTTACGTTCGAAATATTTGGAGCGCTCCTGCATGGAGGCTCTTTGCATCCAGTTGAGAGGGATGTGCTGCTGGATGCTCATCGGATGGGGCCGTTTCTGAAGGATCATGGAATCACAGTCATGTTTTTGACGACCTCGCTCTTTCATCACCTGGCCGATGAGGATGCGGGTCTGTTTACTGGCGTAGAACATCTGATTATGGGCGGAGAGGTTCTGTCGCCGAAGCATGCGTTTGCAGTGAAGGAGGCATGTCCGGGACTGACGATCTGGAACGGTTATGGTCCTACCGAAAACACGACCTTCTCAACTGCATTTGCAGTTATGGAAGAAAACGGCAAAAGAAACATCCCGATCGGCCGGCCAATTAAGGGGACAACAGCCTACGTGCTGAGCGCTCAGGGGCAGCTGCTTCCAGTAGGAGTGCCTGGAGAATTGTGCCTTGGAGGCGCAGGCGTCGCTGCAGGATATTGGAATTTGCCAGAGCTTACGCAGGAAAAATTCGTACCGGATCCTTGGATTGAAGGCGGACGCATGTACAAAACTGGGGATTTGGTTCGCTGGCTGCCGGACGGAACGCTCGAATATTTAGGAAGAATCGATCAGCAGGTCAAAATACGGGGTTACCGGATTGAACTTAGCGAAATCGAAGCGCGGATGCTTCTTCATGATGACATTCGCCAAGCGGCTGTCGTGACATGGGAAGAGCGAACGGGAAGTGAGGCTTTGTGTGCTTATTACGTGGGGAGCAAACGCCTGGAGCCGACCGAATTGAGGCATCACCTGAGCATCGCTTTACCTGAATATATGGTTCCTGCGCATTTTGTGCATTTGTTGGAGCTTCCGCTTACAAGAAACGGCAAGCTGGATCGGAAGGCGCTGCCGGAGCCCGTAGAAGATATGGCGAGAGCCTCCAAATATACAGCTCCACGAACTGTTACGGAAGCTAAGCTCGCAGAGCTTTGGCAGGAAGTATTGCATGTATCTCAAGTGGGGATCCACGACAACTTCTTTGAACTTGGCGGCCACTCACTAAGAGCGATGATACTCGTATCTCGCATTCATCAGAGTATGGGTAGTCCTATTGCCATTCGGGACGTATTTCGGTACCCGACCGTTGAAGCCATGGCACTGACTGTGGACGGAATGGCTGAAATCACTCATGAAGGCCTGCAGTCTGTTGGGGAGCGGGAATATTATCCACTGTCTTCTGCACAGAGAAGACTATATGTTCTGCAGCAGCTCGAAGGAGCGGAGCGAAGCTATAATATGCCTGCGTCGCTGCTGCTCAATGGACAATTGAACGTAGCAAGATTGGAATCCGCTATACAGGAGCTGACGATTCGCCATGAAGTCCTTCGCACACGTTTTGATTTCGTAAATGGCGAACCCGTTCAAATCATTGGCCCGGAAGCTGATTTTTCGCTGTCATTCCGCGATGTCGAGGAGGATCAGCTCCAAGAGATCATCCAGAATTTCATTCGTCCTTTTAATCTGGAACAAGCGCCGCTGCTGCGCATCCAATTGATAAAGCTGGCAGATACACGGCATCTGTTGTTGTTTGACATGCATCATATTATTTCCGACGGCACATCTATGGAGATATTCATAAAGGAACTCACGAGTCTGTATATGGGAGAGAGCTTGCCGCCGCTATCTCTTCAATACAAGGATTATGCAGTATGGCAGAACGCGCAGGAGCATTCCGAGGCGTACAATCTGCATAAGGAATACTGGCTGGAGCAGCTTGGAGGAGAACTTCCGGTTCTTTCCTTGCCCTATGATTTTGTTCGTCCGCCAGTACAAAGCTTTGCAGGAAGCCATCTCGATTTCTGGATAGATGCGGAATTGACCGACAAATTGCGCAAACTCGCGCAAAATACGGGAACTACCTTGTTCATGGTACTGCTATCTGCGTATAGCGCGTTTCTCTCAAGGATATCCGGTCAGGAAGATCTGATTGTCGGGACGCCTATTGCCGGCCGTCCTCATGCTGATTTATCCAATATTCTAGGAATGTTCGTGAACACATTGGCAATTAGATCGACGCCATCCAGGGAGAAAACATTTGCCGAATATCTTGAAGAAGTCAAGCAAATTTCTATCGTAGCGTTTGAACATGCGGAATATCCGTTCGAAGAGCTTGTCGAGCAAGTGGTTCAACAACGGGATGTCAGCCGAAATCCGATTTTTGACGTCATGTTTGCACTGCAAAACATGGAACAATCCGAGCTTCAGATGCAGGGAGTAGAGGTATCTCCGTTTGAACTGGAGAATCCTACTGCGAAATTTGACTTGTCCTTGTTCGTCAGTGAATGGGGAAATCAGCTTCATTGCAGTCTAGAATACGCAACAGCCCTGTTTGAAAGGGACACGATCGGACGTTGGCAACAAAATTTCATCCAATTACTGCGGCACGCGGTCGATGAACCGGGGATTGCACTCGGTAAAGTGAATTTGCTGAGTGAACAGGAACGGAATAAGCTGTCGTCTTGGCATGTCGGAAGTTCCATGGAGATTCCAGATGCGACCATTCATCAATTGTTCGGAGAGCAGGCAGTTAAGACTCCGTATGGCATTGCTCTGGTATGTGGTGAAACCATGGTTACTTACCAAGAGTTGGATCAACGTTCTGATCGAATTTCGCTTGCTTTGCAGCATCGCAACATAGGGGAGGGCAGCATAGTCGGCATTATGGCTGGTCGTTCTCCTCATATGATAATCGGCTTATTAGGGATTCTTAAAACAGGCGCGGCTTTCCTGCCTATCGATCCGTCCTACCCGGAGGAGCGTATTGCTTATATGCTCGAGGATTCCCAGGCAGCTTGCTTGCTCATCGATTCAGAACGGATGGCTCAAAGCTTCGCCTATGACGGAACAATGCTGATAATGAGCGAATTGCTATCTGAGAATGATGAAATTAGAAGAAGCGTCCATGAGTCGACTGAGGTTTCATTGGGCGAAGAAAATGGATTGCCGATTTACGTCATTTATACTTCCGGGACTACGGGCAACCCTAAGGGCGTTATTTTGAATCATCGAAACCTTATCAATCTTGTGCTTTATCAACATAAGCATACGGACATACCTTTTCATAAAAATGTGCTTCAGTATGCTTCCTACAGCTTTGATGTCAGCTACCAGGAAATTTTCACTACGCTGCTTGCGGGCGGGACGCTTCATGTCGTCGATGAGGAGATGCGTCGGGATCCCGTCGCGCTCTTCCGATATATCGAGGATCAGGACATAGAAACGATTTATTTGCCTGCTTCCTTTGTAAAGTTTGCATGGAATGACCCAACTTATGAATTCGCGTGGCCTAGCAGCGTGCGTCACATCATAACAGCAGGAGAGGCGTTGGTTGTCGGAAAGTCGCTGCAGCGTTATTTGGGCGGGCGTGGGGTGACTCTTCATAATCACTACGGGCCTTCCGAGACGCATGTTGCTACTACGTACACGGTTACGCCGAATGATATCGGGACAAAGCTTCCTCCAATCGGCAGACCGATCAGCAATTCTTCTGTTTATATTTTGGATCCGCTGGGCTGCCCGCAGCCGATAGGTGTTGCAGGTGAGTTGTGCATCGGGGGTGCATGCGTCGGAGAGGGTTATTTGAAGCAGCCTGAACGTACTCGCGAGAAGTTCATCACCAATCCCTTCTCTTCCGGTGAACGGATGTACAAAACAGGTGATTTGGCTCGTTGGTTGGCGGATGGGAACATCGAATATTTAGGTCGTATGGATCATCAAGTGAAGATTCGTGGATATAGAATTGAACTTGGTGAGATCGAAAACCGGCTTCTCGGGATCAAGGAGGTTCGAGAAGCAGCCGTTGTCGTACATCGGGATGAGGACGGCAATAACGAGTTATGCGCCTATATCGCAGGTGAACGCGAGTTTTCTTCTGCCGAGCTGCGCGAGGCTCTCGGGGCGGTAATGCCGGATTATATGATTCCTACATTCTTCGTCCAGCTTGAGAAACTGCCTGTTACACGGAATGGAAAGGTCGATCGCCAGTTGCTGCCGAAGCCGGATGGCGCCAAGGTGGGCAAAGATTATCAGGCTCCACGAACAAATATGGAAACCAAGCTTGCATTGTTGTGGCAGGAAGTGCTGGGTGTTGAGCGCGTGGGCGTCCATGACAATTTCTTTGAATTAGGCGGTCATTCTCTGCGGGCGATGACACTTGCATCTCGTATTCGCCAGGCTTTTGATGTGGAAGTTCCATTGCGCTTGTTCTTCCAGGCGCCTACGGTAGCAGGATTGGCAGCGGCAATGGAAGCCTTAACTTGTCATACGTATGAAGAACTGCTGCCTGTAGAAAAGCAAGCATATTATCCGCTATCCTCTGCTCAAAAACGGCTGTACTTGTTACAGCAATTAGAGGGGGTGGGACTTAGCTACAATATGCCGGTGGCGCTGCAGCTCGAGGGGGCATTGGATAAGGTTCGTCTGGAAACCGCGCTGCAGGCGATGGTCAGCCGCCACGAGTCGCTGCGTACTTCGTTCATTGTCGTGAATGGAGATCCGGTGCAGCGGGTTGAGGATGATCCGGTGTTGCGCGTGATTTATAAGGAATTTGAGGGGGCGGCCGTTGAGAAGCAAATCCAAGCATTTCTCCGTCCGTTTGACCTTAGTGAGGCCCCGCTGCTGCGCGCGGCCGTGATTCGTCTCGGCGAAGAACAGCACCTGCTGTTGTTTGATATGCATCATATTATATCGGACGGCACGTCGATGAATATTTTTATAGAAGAATTTATGAAGCTGTACGCCGGAGAACAATTAGAGCCGCTGCGGCTGCAATATAAGGACTATGCTGTATGGCAGCAGAAGTATGCACAGATGCCATCGTACCGCGAGGTGGAAGCTTACTGGCTGGAACAGTTTGCAGGCGAATTGCCGGTGCTGAACCTGCCGGTTGATCATTCGCGCCATGCATTGCGCAGCTTTGAAGGAGGCCAAGTAGACTTCGAGCTGGGCGATGGACTTGCTTCGTCATTGCACGAGTTGGCACGAGCGAACGGGGCCACGTTGTACATGGTGCTGCTTGCAGCATATAGTACGCTGTTATCGCGTCTTAGCGGGCAGGAAGAGATCATTATCGGCTCGCCGGTGGCGGGAAGGCCGCATTCTGATCTGGAAGGCATGCTTGGAATGTTCGCGAATACCTTGGCGCTGCGGATGTATCCGGTCGCAGACAAAAGCTTCGCCGTTTATTTGCAGGAAGTAAAGCAGACGGCGCTTGGGGCTTTCGAGCATGGAAACTATCCGTTCGAGGAACTGGTGGAACAGGTCGTTCGCCGGCGCGATACGAGCCGCAATCCGATTTTCGACGCGATGCTCGTCTTGCAGAACACAGAACAGGTGGAGCTGGAGCTTCCGGGACTGCGTTTATCCTCTTATCCGTTCGACTATAACGCGGCGAAATTCGACGTGACCCTATCGGTACGCGAACACGAGGAAGGAATGCGCTGCTCGCTCGAATACAGTTCTATGCTGTTCGATCGAGAAACGATTGAACGTTGGGCGAATCATTTTACGGAGCTGCTGCGTCAGGTCTCTGCTAATCCGCAAGTCAGGCTGAATAGTGCCGGCTTGCTGGCGGCGGCCGAGCAAGAGCAGTTAATGGTTCAGTTCAACAACTCGAAGGTTCCGATTCCTGTAGAGGCAAGTATTCCTTCCCTGTTTGAGCGGCAGGCGGCGAAGACGCCTGATCGTCCGGCAGTGGTGTACGCGTACCAGCGGTTGACCTACCGGGAGCTGGAGGAGCAGGCCAACCGCATAGCGCAATGGCTGCAGGCTCATGGCGTGGTGGAGGAAGAGCGCGTAGGTGTCTTGATGAACCGTTCGCCGCAGCTCATCGCCGGTCTCCTGGGGATTTTGAAAGCAGGTGCTGCTTATGTGCCGATTGACCCTATTCTGCCTAAGGAGCGAATGGAGGGGATGATCCGGGATTCCGGGATGCGGGTAATGCTGACGGATTCGGTTCAGCTTGGAAGTGTGACAGTAATGCAGGCCACATCGCTGCGTGATGTATTATGTCTGGATGATGGATTGACGAAAGAAATGGTCGGTCTGCTGGGTATGATGGAGCATGTCAATCAGGCAAGAGGCTTTGATGGTGTCCATGAATGTGACGATAAGTGCGACAATCAGGGCGACCATGAAGGCGTCAATATTGGCGATAATACAAGTGTTGGCGGTGAAGCGATCTCAATCTCCTTCAGCGAAGAGCTGGCCGGGTATTCTTCTGCACCTGTCGGCGTGGAAATAAAACCATCCAACAGCGCATACGTCATCTATACTTCTGGCACGACTGGTATGCCGAAAGGGGTCGTCGTTGAGCACCGGAATGTGGTCAATTTCATCTCGGGAATGATTCGCGAACTACCGTACGTGGCGCATGATGCAATGCTGTGCCTCACGACGGTGTCCTTTGATATCTTTGCCGCGGAGAGCTGGGTGCCGCTGAGCTGCGGTATGCAGATCGTTCTCGCCAGCGAGGACGCGCAGCAGGATCCGGCCGTACTAGCGGAACTGTTAGCACAGCATCCGGTGCAGATGATGCAGCTTACACCTTCGCGTCTCATGTTGCTGCTTGGGGATAAGCGATGCACGGCGAAGCTGCGGAGCATCAAGACGCTGCTGGTTGGCGGTGAAGCCTTCCCTTCCACCCTGTATGAGCAGGTAAGAAAGCATTCGGACGCAGAGCTGTATAACATGTACGGGCCGACGGAGACGACCGTTTGGTCCACATTCGACCACTTGGGCGAGGATGAACGGATCAGTATTGGACGGCCGATGGCGAATACGCAGGTGTACGTCTTGAACGAGGCGCTGCAGCCGCAGCCGATTGGCGTGGCAGGTGAGCTCTGTATCGGTGGTGCGGGAGTCGCCCGCGGATATTGGGCGCGGCCAGAGCTGACGGCCGAGAAATTTGTGGACAGTCCGTTCGTATCCGGGGCTGGGGAACGATTGTACCGAACCGGAGATTTGGCGCGCTGGCTGCCTGATGGGCGGCTGGAGCATCTGGGACGGATCGACCATCAAGTGAAGATTCGTGGATACCGGATTGAATTGGGCGAAATTGAAGCCAGCCTGCTGCGCATCCCGGGTGTAAACGAAGCCGTCGTAACGGTAGTAGAAGCGAACGATACAAAAGAGAATGCACAGGAATTATGCGCTTATGTAACGGGTGGACAACCGCTGGCAGCAGCCGAGTTGCGTGCCGCATTGGCCGCATCGTTGCCGTCGTATATGATGCCGTCCCTATTCGTGCAGCTCGATGAGCTGCCGCTGACGCCAAACGGCAAGGTGGATCGCAGAGCACTGCCGAAGCCGTCTGGAATCGCGGGAAGCGGAGTGGCAGCGGATTATACAGCGCCGCGAACCAACGCTGAGGCGGAACTAGCCCAATTATGGCAGGAAGTGCTGGGTGTGGAACGCGTAGGCATTTACGATGACTTCTTTGAATTGGGCGGTCATTCCTTAAAGGCGATGATGCTCGTATCGAGGATTCATCAGGCGTTGGGGACAGAAATGCCGTTAAGACAACTGTTCCTCACGCCGACGGTTGCAGGAATTGCGAGCGTGCTGGACGATACGGCTGGCAGAACGGGGTATCAAGCGTTGGCCCCGGCAGACGAACGGGTACAGTACCCATTGTCCTCGGCCCAAAAACGGCTGTACGTCCTTCAGCAATTAGAGGGAGCTGAACTAAGCTACAACATGCCGGTGGCGCTGTGGCTTGAAGGCCAATTAAATCGTAAGCGTCTGGAAGCAGCTCTGCACGGGCTCATTGCCCGCCATGAATCGCTGCGCACTTCGTTTGCTGTTGTGGACGGCGAGCCGGTGCAGCGGATACAGGAAAACTGGAGCTTTTCTGTGGCTTATGAGAAAGCTCGGGAAGAAGAGATCGAGGAGTCCATACGGGCTTTCGTCCGCCCGTTTAACCTAAGTGAAGCTCCGCTGATGCGTGCATCCGTCGTGAGTCTTGAAGAAGCACGCCACGTGCTGCTGTTTGATATGCATCATATTATATCGGACGGCACCTCGATCAACATTTTGATAGATGAATTTGCAAAGCTGTACGCAGGAGAAGCGTTGGCTCCGCTTAAGCTGCAGTACAAAGATTACGCGGCATGGCAGCAAGAGCACTTCGCAGATAGTCAAGTGTATGGGCAGTTGGAATCGTATTGGGTGGAACAGTTTGCGGGCGAAATTCCGGTACTGAGCCTGCCGGCGGATCATCCTCGTCCGGCCGTTCGCAGCTTCGAAGGCGGCCGAGTGGACGTAGAATTGGACGACGAGCTTTCGTCTGCCGTTCGGGAGCTGGCCCGCACGAGCGGCACTACGGTGTACATGGTGCTTCTTGCTGCTTACAGCACGCTGCTGGCGCGCCTTGGGGGTCAAGAAGAAGTAGTTGTTGGATCGCCTGTGGCGGGAAGGCCTCATGCAGACTTGGATGGCATGCTGGGGATGTTCGTCAATACGCTGGCGATGCGGATGTACCCGAGCGGGGAAAAGTGCTTTGCCGCTTACTTGCAGGAGGTAAAGCAGACAGCGCTTGATGCCTTCGAGCACGGGGACTATCCGTTCGAGGAACTGGTAGAACGAGTTGTTCGGCAGCGCGACGAGGGCCGTAATCCGCTCTTCGACGCGATGCTCGTCCTGCAAAACATGGATCAGGCGCAGCTTGAGCTTCCCGATCTTCAGTTGGCGCCGTATGTGATGAAGAACACGGTAGCCAAATTTGACGTAACCCTGATCGTATCCGAGCAGGGGGAGGGATTCTCCTGCAGTTGGGAATACTCGTCAGCAATCTTCACGGAAGATACGATTAAACGTTGGGCGGAACACTTTGCCGAGCTTTTGCGCCATGTAGTGAAACAGCCTGAAACGGCGTTAGGAGTTGTTTCTCTGCTTACGGCGGCACAGGAACGTCAATTGATGCAAGAGTTTAACCCGGCGCGGATTGAACCTGCAGGCAGCAAGACCATGCTCGAACTGTTTGAAGAACAAGTGTTGTTGAATCCGGATCGTACGGCAGTCATCTTCGACAATCGTAATTGGAGTTATGCAGAGCTGAATGATCTAGCCGGCCTTTACGCTCAGGTACTAAAACAGCATGGAGCCGGTCCTGAGGAAATTGTCGGCGTTCTTGTATCTCGTTCCGTCTGGATGGTCGTGTCCGTATTGGCAGTCTGGAAATCGGGTGCTGCCTATTTACCGCTGGATGCCAATTATCCAACCGAACGGATTGCCTATATGCTGGAAGAATGCGGTGCCCGTCTTCTTCTTGCAGAACGGGAATGCGGCGAGGCATGGGGAGCGGATTACGATGTTGTTTATTTGGAAAACGATGCCCCAGCAGCAGCGGAAGGCACTTCACAGCAACTGCCTGAGCCTGGACATTTGGCCTATGTTATTTTCACTTCGGGTACTACTGGCAAGCCGAAGGGCGTCATGATTGAGCATGGGCATGTAATCGAACGAATATTTGCTTGGAAACAAGTTTACAGTTTGGACTCAGAGGAAGTCCGATTGCTGCAGATGGCCAGCTTCTCGTTTGATGTATTTGTCGAAGATATGGCACGTACACTTCCTTTTGGCGGAACGATGGTCATTTGTCCAAGCGAGCTGCGATTGCAGCCCGCGGCAATAGCGGAATTAATCCGTACGCATGCGATCACACTGCTCAACTCGACGCCGTCATTAGTCATGACCATTATGAAATACATCGATGAGCGGAAAATAGATATCCCTTCGTTACGGCTTTTAATTTTGGGGGGAGACCGTTGTCTTAACCCTGATTTCCATTGGCTGCTTCAACGGTTCGGACATGGAATGCGGATTATTAATTGTTACGGAGTAACGGAAGCGACCGTAGATTCCTCCTTCTATGAGTGGACGGGGGCTCCGAAGCAGTATCCGTTAACGACATCGGGGCACGTACCGATCGGAAAGCCATTTCCAAATGTAAGGCTTTATGTCGTGAACCCTCAACAGGATCTTTTGCAGCCAATCGGAGTATATGGTGAGTTGTATGTCGGCGGTGCAGGAGTAGGGCGTGGATATATAAAGAGACCACGGCTGTCTGAGGAAAAATTCATCCCAAGTTCCTTTGTGGAAGGGGAACGACTGTATAAAACGGGAGATCTGGTACGCTGGTTGCCTGACGGCAGTCTGGAATTTGCCGGGCGCAATGACCACCAAGTAAAAATTAGAGGATACCGGATCGAATTAGGCGAGATTGAACAGCACCTTACCGAGCTCGAAGGAGTTGCGGATTCGGCAGTCATCGCTTGCGAGTTGAAGCAGGGAGAGCTCGAATTGTGTGCCTATGTGGTCGCGAACCAAGCCATAGAGATGACATCATTGCGTAAGGCCCTGTCCGCACGACTTCCGGGATTCATGGTTCCGGCACACTTCGTCCGACTGGAAGAGCTTCCGCTGACGCCGAACGGCAAGGTGGATCGCCGGGCACTGCCGAAACCGTCTGGAATCGAGGGAAGCGGGACGGCAGTGGATTATACAGCACCCCGAACCGACGCCGAGGCGAAGCTGACACAATTATGGCAGGAAGTGCTAGGCGTTGAACGTGTAGGCATCCATGACGATTTCTTCGAATTGGGCGGACATTCACTGAAGGCGATGACACTCGTATCGAGGATTCATCAGGTGCTGGGGGCAGAACTGCCGCTCAGTCAGCTGTTCCTCTCGCCGACAGTCGAAGGAGTGGCGGCAGCGCTGAAAACGGCAGCTAGCAGCAAGGAATATCAAGCGTTGCAACCGATCGGCAAGCGTGCGTATTATCCGTTGTCTTCGGCTCAAAAACGACTCTATGTCCTGCAGCAGTTAGAGGGGGCAGAGCTGAGCTACAATATGCCGGTAGCGCTGCGGCTTGAAGGAGAACTGGATCAGGTACGGCTGGAAACGGCGTTGCAAGCACTTGTCTCCCGCCATGAATCGCTGCGAACCTCGTTTGCCGTCATGGATGGAGAGCCGGTGCAAATGGTATCGGATGAGGTTAAGTGGGGCGTGTCGTATAAGGAAGCGCATGAAGAAGGAATCGAGGAGCTCATTCGTACATTTCTTCGCCCGTTTGACCTGGCCGAATCGCCGCTGCTGCGAGCGACCGTCGTGCGTCTCGGAAATGCGAATCATGTGCTTCTGTTCGATATGCATCATATTATCTCGGATGGCACCTCGATCAGCATTTTGGTAAATGAATTTGGAAAGCTGTACGCGGGAGAAATGTTGGCTCCGCTTAAGCTGCAGTACAAAGATTATGCAGCATGGCAGCAGGAGTATTACGCCGATAGTGAGGCGTACGAGGAACTAGAAGCGTATTGGGTGGAAAAGTTATCCGGCGAATTGCCGGTACTGAACCTGCCGGTTGATAAACCTCGTCCGGCCGTGCGCAGCTTCGAGGGTGGACGGGTTGACGTAGAGCTAGACGGTGAACTTGCGTCTGCCGTACGCGAGCTGGCCCGCGCGAGCGGCACTACCGTGTATATGATACTGCTTGCCGCCTACAGCGTGCTGTTGGGGCGCCTTGGGGGACAAGAGGAAGTCGTTGTCGGATCGCCAGTGGCGGGAAGACCGCATGCGGATTTGGAAGGCATGCTGGGGATGTTTGTTAATACATTGGCTCTACGGACGCAACCGTCCGGGGAGAAAAGCTTTACGACTTATTTGCAGGAAGTGAAGCAGACGGCGCTCGAGGCCTTCGAGCATGGAGACTATCCCTTCGAAGAACTGGTGGAACGGGTGGTTCGGCAGCGCGACACGAGCCGCAATCCTCTTTTCGATGCGATGTTAGTGCTGCAAAATATGGATCAGGCGGAGCTGGCACTTCCAGGGCTTCAGCTCACCTCGTACCCGTTCGAATCCAATGTGGCCAAGTTCGATCTGACCCTATCGGTAAGCGAACAGGAGAACGGCATGCGCTGCTCATGGGAATATGCTGCCATGTTGTTTGAGCAATCCACGATTGAACGATGGGCCGGTCACTTTGCGGAGATTTTGCGTCAGATTACCCTTAATCCGCAGGCGGCATTGGGAAGCATCGGCCTTCTGACGGCGGCGGAACAGGAACAATTGCTGAAGCAGTTCAATGAGTATGAAATGAAGTCATTCAAACAAGATAATGGAACTATTGCTGAGTTGTCACGGGATATAGAAATGACACTGCACGAGATGTTCGAAGAGCAGGCGGAAAAGACGCCGGAACGTTTGGCCGTTGTATGCGGTGAAGCTGGTCTGACATACCGGGAGCTCAATGAACGGGCGAACCAGTTGGCTCGAGTCTTGCGCCATCATGGGGCAGGGCCCGAAAGCCTTATTGCTGTACAGTGCGAACGATCCGTAAAAATGGCTATTGCACTGCTTGCCGTGCTGAAGTCGGGAGCAGCCTATTTGCCGATATCGCCACAGGATCCAGCGGAACGTGTACGATTCATTTTGGAGGACAGCGGCGCTACCCTGCTATTATCGAGCACAGCAGTGGATGATGTTTGTTGTCCGGTGCTAGGTTTGGACGATGACCATATAGAGTTGGAGTCGCCTGAAGATCTCCCGAGCACAGCGAATAGCAATAATTTGGCGTATGTAATCTATACATCAGGAACTACCGGTCAGCCAAAAGGCGTCATGGTGGAGCATGGAAGCATCGTTCATACGCTTCGTTGGAAGGCAGCAACCTACAACTTCGACGGAGGCAGGGTGCTGCATGCGAGCCCATTCGTGTTTGACGCGTTCATCTCGCATTTCTTTGGCCCCCTCGTTGCAGGCGCGACTGTTGTCATGCTGGGCGATGAAGAGCTGAGCGATCCGGCAGTCATTATCCGTACGCTTGTTGAGCAGAAGATTACCCATGCGCAATTCCCAACTGGTCTGCTCGCGGCACTGTTTGAAATGATCGCGCCGGAACAGCTGGCAACCGTCCGGAGTGTGGTTACCGGCGGGGAGAAGATCGGTGCGGCGTTGATTGAAAAAATGCTTTCATACGGCCACATTGAGTTTGTTAGTGAGTACGGGCCGACGGAGAACAGCGTAGTGACAGCCGCTTTGCCAGTCAGCAATCCGCGGCAGTCTCATACACTTGGTAGAGCGATTGGCCAAACGAAAATGTATGTGTTGGGTGCGAATGGTCAACTGCAGCCGATCGGCGTACCTGGCGAATTGTGCATTAGCGGGCCTGGATTAGCCCGGGGGTACCTCAATCAGCTGGAGCTGACAGCGGAACGTTTCATTGCCAGTCCGTTTGCGGCCGGAGAGCGCATTTACCGCACAGGGGATCTGGCTCGCTGGCTGCCGGACGGCAATCTCGAGTACATGGGCCGGATAGACGGACAAGTGAAGATCCGGGGCTATCGGATCGAGCCAGGCGAGATAGAAGCCGAACTGCTGCGGTCGGCTCAGGTAAGCGAAGCCGTCGTGGCCGCACTGCCGGATGCCTCAGGCAACCTTCAGTTGTGCGCCTATGTCGTAGGCGGCGAACTGGATCCTTCTGAACTGCGCAGCTTGCTGTCTTCTACGCTGCCGGCATATATGGTTCCGTCCACCTTCGTGCGACTTGAACAATTGCCGGTGACGACCAACGGTAAAATCGATCTCAAAGCGCTGCCGAAGCCGGATACAGTCATGGCCCATACGTTGTATGCAGCTCCACGTACACCAGAGGAGCAGGCACTAGTGTCGGTATGGCAGCAGGTGCTCGGGGTGCCGCGGATCGGCATCCATGACAGCTTCTTCGACCTGGGAGGAGACTCAATTAAGGCGATTCAAGCTATGTCCCGACTCATGCAGGCTGGCTATAAGCTGGAGATGAAGGATCTGTTCCGATATCCAACTGCGGCCCAGCTCAGCGAATACATTGCTCCAGTTAGCCGCATTGCGGAACAGGGACAGGTTCGAGGTTCGGTGCCGCTCACGCCAATTCAGCACTGGTTTGCCGAGCGGGATCTGGTTGATGCGCATCACTTCAACCAAGCCGTGATGTTGTATCGAGAGGAACGGTTTGAGGTAGAGGCGCTGCATCTGGCGATGAAGCGGATTACAGAACACCATGACGCGCTGCGAATGGTGTTCACGCCTGCAGCGGACGGCAGCTATGCCGCTTGGAACCGTGCCGTGAATGAAGGGGAATGTTACGGCTTGGAAGTATTCGACTTCCGAGAGAAGGATCGGCAAATGCACGATTGGCAGGATCCTGATTTACAGGAAGAGCAAGCAGAGCCATCGTGGAGTCGTTTAGTGGAAGCGAAGGCTCGCGAGTTGCATGCCAGCATCTCCTTAGAGACCGGTCCGCTTGTGAAGCTGGGCTTATTCCAATGCGGCGATGGCGATCATTTGCTCATCGTGATTCACCATCTCGTAATTGATGGCATCTCCTGGAGGATTTTGCTGGAGGATTTCGCCACAGCGTACGAGCAGGTTGTACAAGGGCAGGACATCCGGCTGCCGCTGAAAACCGATTCGTTCCAAGCCTGGGCACAGCAATTGGAAGCATATGCTTCAAGCCTGGCTGTGGAAACGGATTATGAATATTGGAATCAACTGAAGAATGTCAGTTTAGCCCCATTACCAAAGGATAACGAGCTAGGTGGAGATAAAATTGAAAACAGCGCAGCGTTGACGCTGCAATGGTCACGGAGCGAAACGCAGCAGTTATTAACGCAAGCGAACCGGGCATACGGAACCGAGATTAACGATCTGCTGCTGACCGCGCTGGGAATGGCGATTCAGGAATGGACCGGAATCGATCAAGTGGCCGTTATGCTTGAGGGGCACGGCAGGGAGACCATCTTGCCGGATGTGGACGTTAGCCGGACGGTAGGCTGGTTCACAAGTGCGTATCCGGTCATGCTGGACATGAAAGAGGGTCTGGATTTGCCGATGCGCATCAAGCTGGTCAAGGAAACATTGCGAAGCATCCCGCATAAAGGCGTCGGTTATGGAATTTTGCGTTATTTGGCATCAGCGAAAATTCAAGCTCTCGACCCGGAAATTTCGTTTAACTATTTGGGTCAGTTCGACCAGGACTTGCAAAGCAACGCGCTCCAAATATCGCCGCTTTCTTCTGGGGATGCAGTTAGCCATAGGCAAAAAAGGGCAGCTACGTTGGATTTCAACGGTATGATTGCCGGCGGAGCGTTAACTTTGAATGTAAGCTATAGCGCCAAGCAATATCGCAAAAAAACGATGCAGCAGTTGGGCAAGCGGCTAAAGCATCATTTGCAGGAAGTGATTCGTCACTGTGCAGCAAAAGAATGCACGGAACTGACGCCTAGCGATGTGATGCAGCCAGGTATGACGATTGAGGAGCTGGAAGCACTGGTACAGCGAAATCGTCACATCGGGGACGTCGAGAATGTATATGCTTTGACGCCAATGCAGCAGGGAATGCTGTTCCACAGCCGCTTGGATCCTCAGGCGGGCGCTTATGTGAACCAAATGCTCATTTCGCTGCAGGGAGAACTGGATCTAATCGCATTGGAACGAAGCTGGAATATGGTCATCCAGCGGCATGCGGTACTGCGGACGAGCGTAGACAGCGGCTGGCACGATCAGCCGCTGCAGGTGGTCTATCGAAGCCGTACCTTGAAGATTGATTATTCCGACCTATCGATGAAGGATGCTGCGGAACAAGAGCAGGCGTTGGGCTTACTCAAGGAAGAAGACCGCAAGAAAGGATTTGCGGTAGAGGCGGACGGCTTGATGCGTGTAGTGGTCGTGCGTACGGGACTGGAGATGCACCAGCTGCTATGGAGCTTCCATCATATTCTGATGGATGGTTGGTGCCTGCCGCTCGTGGTCAAGGAAGTACTCGAAGTGTATGCGGCCTTGTACAAGGGAGAGGAGCCGCAATTGCCGCGAGTAAGCGAGTATAGCGAATATATTCGCTGGCTGTCCGAACAGGACGCTCAAACGGCATCGAACTATTGGACAGATTTGCTTTCGGGCTTCGACCAATCGGCAGAACTTCCGAGACGGCAGCGCCAAGCGCAGGGATATGAAGCAAGGCGGGTGACCTGTTCATTGGATCGGAAGCGAACCGAACAGATCAGCCAAGCAGCGCGGGAGCAGGGAGTGACGGTAAATACCCTGCTGCAGACGGCATGGGGACTGCTGCTGCACCAATACAGCGGGACAAGCGACGCGGTATTCGGCAGCGTGGTGTCAGGCAGACCGGCAAATCTCCCTGGCGTGGAAGGGATGATCGGGCTGTTCATCAATACGATTCCGGTTCGGGTGAAGTGTGAGCAGGGAGACACAGTAGCCCAAGTGGTACAAAGAATTCAAGAGCAAGCACTGGCGTCCCAGGCTTACGACTATTATCCGCTGCATGAGATTCAAGCTCAAAGCTCGAAAAATCGAGAGCTGTTCCATCACATTCTGGTGTTCGAAAACTACCCGGTGGAGGAGCAGGCAGGCGCGCTGGGGGATGCGGCAGGGCTGAACATTACGGAAGTTCAAGCAGAGGAACAAACCAACTATGACCTGAATGTGATGATTTTGCCTGGGGAAGAGATGACGCTTCATTTTGACTACAATGCGCAGGTGTACGAACAAGATGGAATGGAGCGTTTGCAAAGGCATCTTGTACAAATTGCGGAGCAGATTGCAGCGGACTCAAGCATTCTGGTACAGGAGCTGGAACTGCTGACAGCGGCTGAGAGAGAACAACTGCTCGTGCAGTTCAATGATACGCAGGCAGCGATTCCGGAAAAGGCAAGCATTCCTTCGCTGTTCGAGTGGCAGGCAGCACATACGCCGGATCAACTGGCTGTCGTGTGCACAGACCAGCAGCTGACTTACCGGGAGCTGGAGGAGCAGGCGAACCGCATTGCCCAATGGCTGCGGGCTCATGACGTAATAGGGGAAGGGCGCGTTGGGGTGCTGATGAACCGTTCGCCGCAGCTCATCGCAGGGCTACTGGGGATTTTAAAAGCCGGAGCCGCGTACGTTCCAATTGACCCTATTCTGCCTAAGGAGCGTATGGAGGCGATAATCCGGGATTCCGAGATGCGGGTTATGCTGACGGATTCGACACAGCTTGGGATTGTGAGAGGGCTGCACGATGTATCGCTGTACCATGTATTGTGTCTAGATAAAGTATCGCAGGATGATGTGAATGATGAATGGGCGGAAGAAATGGTTGGTTTGACGGGATACGTCAATCAGGCAGGAGGCCATAAAGACGACCAGAAAGGTGACCAAAACGGTGACAAAACAAGTGTTAGCAATGAGGCCACCTCATTCTCCTTCGCAGAAGATCTGGCCGCATATACTTCTGCACCTGTCGGCGGGGAAATAAAACCATCCGGCAGCGCCTACGTCATCTACACCTCCGGAACGACCGGCTTGCCGAAAGGGGTCGTGGTGGAGCACCGGAACATGGTCAATTTCATCTCGGGAATGATTCGCGAGCTGCCGTTTGGAATGCATGATACGATGCTGTGCATCACGACGGTGTCCTTCGACATCTTCGCCGCGGAGAGCTGGGTGCCGCTGAGCTGCGGCATGCAGATCGTTCTTGCGAGCGAGGAAGCGCAGCAGGATCCGGCAAAACTGGCGGAACTGCTGGATCAGCATCCGGTGCAGATG
Source organism: Paenibacillus suaedae (assembly GCF_032337355.1). Classification (NCBI taxonomy): domain Bacteria; kingdom Bacillati; phylum Bacillota; class Bacilli; order Caryophanales; family Paenibacillaceae; genus Paenibacillus; species Paenibacillus suaedae. The sequence continues at coordinate 132,022 of NZ_JAVYAA010000002.1, read as the reverse complement.
ATGCAGATGACACCTTCGCGTCTCATGCTACTGCTTGGGGATAAGCGAAGTGCGGCGCGGCTGCGGAGTGTCAAGACGCTGCTGGTCGGCGGGGAAGCTTTCCCTTACACCTTGTATGGACAGCTGAAGGAATATACGGATGCGGAAATTTACAACATGTACGGGCCGACGGAAACGACTGTGTGGTCTACGTTCGATCGCTTGGCAGGGGATGAACGGATCAGCATTGGACGGCCGATGGCGAATACGCAGGTGTATGTGTTGAACGAAGCGCTGCAGCCGCAGCCGATCGGCGTAGCAGGAGAACTGTACATCGGAGGCACGGGAGTTGCCCGCGGATATTGGGCGCGTCCAGAGCTGACGTCAGAGAAATTCATGGACAATCCGTTCGTTGCTGGAGAACGGATTTATCGAACCGGAGATTTGGCGCGCAGGCTGCCTGACGGGCGGCTGGAGCATCTGGGACGTATCGACCATCAGGTGAAGATTCGGGGATACCGGATTGAGCTAAGCGAAATCGAAGCCAGCATGCTGCGCATTCCGGGCATAAGCGAAGCCGTCGTAACTGTTGTAGAAACGAAAGAGCATAAAGATCATGCGCAGGAATTATGCGCCTATGTAACGAGCGGGCACATGCTTTCGACAGCCGAGATACGCGCCGCCTTGGCTGAATCTTTGCCAGCGTACATGATTCCATCGTACTTTGTACAGTTGGAGGAGCTTCCTCTGACACCGAACGGCAAGGTGGATCGTCGGGCACTGCCGAAGCCGTCTGTAATCAAGGGAAGTGGAGCGGCAGCGGAATACACAGCGCCGCGAACCAATGCTGAGGCGAAGCTGGCGCAGTTGTGGCAGGAGGTACTGGGCGTTGAACACGTAGGCATTCATGACAATTTCTTCGAGCTGGGTGGACATTCACTGAAGGCGATGACGCTCGTAGCGAGGATTCATCAGGCGCTGGGGGCAGAATTGCCGCTAAGACAGATGTTCCTCTCGCCAACAGTCGAAGGGCTGGCCGCTGCGCTGGAGGCTGTGGACGGCAGCGTGATTTATCAAGCGTTGGCCCCGGCAGGAGAACGGGCGCATTACCCGTTGTCTTCGGCTCAAAAACGGTTGTACGTCTTGCAGCAGTTAGAGGGTGCTGAGCTTAGTTACAACATGCCGGTGGCACTGCGACTTGAAGGAGAACTGGATCGGGTGCAGCTGGAATATGCGCTGCGAGCACTAATTGCCCGCCACGAATCGCTGCGCACTTCGTTTACTATCTTTGATGGTGAATCGGTACAGTTGGTTCAGGACGTGTTGAACTTCTCTGTGTCCTACGAGGAGGCTGAGGAAGAAAAGATTGAGGAGCATATTCATGCATTCCTCCGTCCGTTTGACCTAACCGAAGCGCCGCTGCTGCGTGCGACCGTCGTGTGTCTTGGAGAAGCGAGACATGTATTGCTGTTCGATATGCACCATATTATCTCAGACGGTACCTCAATCAGCGTTTTAATAGGCGAATTTGCGAAGCTTTACGCGGGAGAAGCGTTGGAGCCTCTTAAGCTGCAGTACAAAGATTACGCGGTATGGCAGCAGGAGCACTACATCTCTAGTCAGGGATACGGTCAGCTAGAAGCATACTGGTGGGCACAGTTTTCCGGCGAATTACCAATATTGAACCTGCCGGTTGATCACCCCCGTCCAGCCGTACGCAGCTTCAAAGGCGGCCGGGTGGACATAGAACTGAACGGCGATCTTACCTCCGCAATGCGTGAGCTGGCCCGTATGAGTAGCGCTACGGTCTATATGGTGCTGCTAGCTGCTTACAGCACGCTGCTGGCACGTCTTGGGGGGCAAGAAGAGGTCGTTGTCGGATCGCCGGTGGCGGGAAGACCGCATGCAGATTTGGAAGGCATGCTGGGGATGTTCGTTAATACATTAGCACTTCGGACGCAACCGTCTGGAGAGAAAAGCTTTGCGACCTATCTACAGGAAGTAAAGCAGACGGCACTCGATGCCTTTGAGCATGGAGACTATCCGTTTGAAGAACTGGTAGAACGGGTGGTTCGGCAGCGCGACACGAGCCGCAATCCTCTCTTCGATGCGATGCTTGTTCTGCAAAACATGGATCAGGTGGAGTTTGATCTTCCAGGGCTTCAACTCACCTCGTATCCATTCGAGTCCAATGTGGCCAAGTTCGATCTGACGCTGTCGGTGATCGAACACGAGAACGGTATGCGCTGCTCGTGGGAATTTGCCGACATGTTGTTTGAACGATCTACAATTGAACGCTGGGCTGGTCACTTTGTGGAGCTTTTGCGTCAGATTACCCTGAACCCGCAGGCGACATTGGGAAGCATCTGCCTCCTGACGGAAGTGGAACGGGAACACTTGCTGATGCAGTTCAATATGTCGAAGCCATTCAATAATGGAACGGATAATGCTGAATCGCTCCAGAGCATGGATATAACATTGCAAGCGATGTTCGAGAAGCAGGCGGCAAAGACGCCAGAGCGGTTGGCCGTTGCATGCGGTGGAGATGGCTTGACGTACCGTCAGCTCAACGAACGGGCGAACCAGTTGGCTCGAGTCTTGCGCCATCATGGGGCAGGGCCCGAAAGTCTTGTTGCTGTACAGTGTGAACGCTCCGTAAAAATGGCTATAGCACTGCTTGCCGTGCTGAAGTCAGGAGCAGCCTATTTGCCGATATCGCCACAGGATCCAGCGGAACGTGTACGATTTATTTTGGAGGACAGCGGCGCTACCCTGCTATTATCGAGCACAGCAGTGGATGATGTTTGTTGTCCGGTGCTAGGTTTGGACGATGACCATATAGAGTTGGAGTCGCCTGAAGATCTCCCGAGCACAGCGAATAGCAATAATTTGGCGTATGTAATCTATACATCAGGAACTACCGGTCAGCCGAAAGGCGTTATGGTGGAGCATGGAGGCATCGTTCATACGCTTCAATGGAAGACAGAGAACTATGACTTCGACGAAGGCAGGGTGCTGCATGCGAGCCCATTCGTGTTCGACGCGTCCATCTCGCATTTCTTTGGCCCTCTCGTTGCAGGCGCGACTGTTGTCATGCTGGGCGATGAAGAGCTAAACGATCCGGCAGTCATTATCCGTACGCTTGTTGAGCAGAAGATTACCCATACGCAATTCCCAGCCGTTCTGCTCGCGGCACTGCTCGAAATGATCGTGCCGGAACAGCTGGCAACTGTTCGGAGTATGGTTACCGGCGGGGAGAAGATCGGTGCGGCGTTGATTGAAAAAATTCTTGCATACGGCCACATTGAGTTTGTTAGTGAGTACGGGCCGACGGAGAACAGCGTAGTGACAGCCGCTTTGCCAGTCAGCAATCCGCGGCAGTCTCATACACTTGGTAGAGCGATTGGCCAAACGAAAATGTATGTGTTGGGTGCGAATGGTCAACTGCAGCCGATCGGCGTACCTGGCGAATTGTGCATTAGCGGGCCGGGATTGGCTCGGGGGTATCTCAATCAGCCGGAACTGACGGCGGAACGTTTTATCGCCAGTCCGTTTGTGGCCGGAGAACGCATTTACCGCACAGGGGATCTGGCACGCTGGCTGCCGGACGGCAATCTCGAGTACATGGGTCGGATGGACGGACAAGTGAAAATCCGGGGCTATCGGATCGAGCCGGGCGAGATAGAAGCCGAGCTGCTGCGATCAGCTCAGGTAAGCGAAGCCGTCGTGGCCGCGCTGCCGGATGCCTCAGGCAACCTCCAGCTGTGCGCTTATGTCGTAGGTGGCGAACTGGAGCCTTCTGAACTGCGTAGCTTGCTGTCTTCTACGCTGCCGGCATATATGGTTCCGTCCTCCTTCATGCGACTGGAGCAATTGCCGGTGACGACCAACGGTAAAATCGATTTCAAAGCACTGCCGAAGCCGGATGCAGTTATGACCCAAGCGCTGTATGCAGCTCCACGCACGCCAGAGGAGCAGGCATTGGTGTCGGTATGGCAGCAGGTGCTCGGGGCGCCGCGGATCGGCATCCATGACAGCTTCTTCGACCTGGGAGGCGACTCAATTAAGGCGATTCAAGTTATGTCCCGGCTCATGCAGGCTGGCTATAGGCTGGAGATGAAGGATTTGTTCCGATATCCAACTGCGGCCCAGCTCAGCGAATACATTGCTCCAGTTAGCCGCATTGCGGATCAGGGTCAGGTTCGGGGTTCGGTACCGCTCACGCCAATTCAGCACTGGTTTGCTGAGCGGGATCTGGTTGATGCGCATCACTTCAACCAAGCTGTGATGTTGTATCGGGAGGAACGGTTTGAGGTAGAGGCGCTGCATCTGGCGATGAAGCGGATTACAGAACACCATGACGCGCTGCGAATGGTGTTCACGCCTGCAGCGGATGGCAGTTATACTGCTTGGAACCGTGCCGTGAATGAAGGGGAAAGTTACGGCTTGGAAGTCTTCGACTTCCGGCAAGAACAGATTCGGAAAAACGGTCGGCAGGGTACCGATTTACAGGAAGGACGGGAAGAGCTGGAGGAGCCGTCGTGGAGTCGGTTAGTGGAAGCGAAGGCTCGCGAGCTGCATTCCGGCATCTCCTTAGAGACCGGTCCGCTCGTAAAGCTGGGCTTATTCCAATGCGGTGATGGCGATCATTTGCTCATCGTGATTCACCATCTCGTAATTGACGGTATATCCTGGCGGATCTTGCTGGAAGACCTCGCCACGGCGTACGAGCAGGTTGTACAAGGGCAGGACATTCGTCTTCCGTTGAAAACCGATTCGTTCCAACTCTGGTCGCAACAACTGACTGCTTATGCTTCAAGTCCGGCTATGGAGGCGGAACGTGAATATTGGAGTCAGATGACGGGACGGGAGCAAAGACCATTGCCGAAGGATTACGATCAAGGCGGAGACACGGTCGAAAACAGCGCAACGTTTACCTTGCAATGGTCGCGGCGCGAAACGCAGCAGTTATTAACGCAAGCGAACCGGGCATACGGGACGGAGATTAACGATCTGCTGCTGACCGCACTGGGAATGGCGATTCAAGAATGGACGGGCAGTGAGCAGGTTGCCGTCATGTTGGAAGGGCACGGCAGGGAATCCATCCTGCCGGATGTGGACGTAAGCCGGACGGTAGGCTGGTTCACGAGTGCGTATCCGGTCATGCTTGACATGCAAGCGGATCTGGATCTGCCGCGGTGCATCAAGCTGGTCAAGGAAACGCTGCGAAGCATTCCGCATAAAGGCGTCGGGTACGGCATTTTGTGCTATCTGTCCCCATCGCGGGAGGATAGTATCCGGACGTTGGCGCCTGAGATCTCGTTTAATTACTTGGGGCAGTTCGATCAGGACTTGCAGAGCAGCGCGCTTCAAATGTCTTCGCTTTCGTCCGGGGATGCGGCAAGCCGCAGGCAAAAAAGGGCAGCCACGCTCGAATTTAACGGCATGATCGCCGAAGGAACATTGACATTGAATCTGAGCTATAGCGCCAAGCAATATCGCAAAAAAACGATGCAGCAGTTGGGCAAGCGGCTAAAGCATCATTTGCAGGAAGTGATTCGTCACTGTGCAGCAAAAGAATGCACGGAACTGACGCCTAGCGATGTGATGCAGCCAGGTATGACGATTGAGGAGCTGGAAGCACTGGTACAGCGAAATCGTCACATCGGGGACGTCGAGAATGTATATGCTTTGACGCCAATGCAGCAGGGAATGCTGTTCCACAGCCGCTTGGATCCTCAGGCGGGCGCTTATGTGAACCAAATGCTCATTTCGCTGCAGGGAGAACTGGATCTAATCGCATTGGAACGAAGCTGGAATATGGTCATCCAGCGGCATGCGGTACTGCGGACGAGCGTAGACAGCGGCTGGCGCGATCAGCCGCTGCAGGTGGTCTATCGAAGCCGTACCTTGAAGATTGATTATTCCGACCTATCGATGAAGAGTGTAGCGGAACAAGAGCAGGCGTTGGGCTTACTCAAGGAAGAAGACCGCAAGAAAGGATTTGCGGTAGAGGCGGACGGCTTGATGCGTGTAGTGGTCGTGCGTACGGGACTGGAGATGCACCAGCTGCTGTGGAGCTTCCATCATATTCTGATGGATGGTTGGTGCCTGCCGCTCGTGGTCAAGGAAGTCCTTGAAGTGTACGCGGCCTTGTGCAAGGGAGAGGAGCCGCAATTGCCGCGAGTGAGCGAGTATAGCGAGTATATACGCTGGCTGTCCGAACAGGATGCTCAAACGGCATCGAACTATTGGATAGATTTGCTTGCGGGCTTCGACCAAGCGGTAGAGCTTCCGAGACGGCAGCGCCAAGCGCAGGGATATGAAGCAAGGCGGGTGACCTGTTCACTAGATCGGCATCGAACTGAACGGATCAGCCAAGCAGCGCGGGAGCAGGGAGTGACGGTAAATACCCTGCTGCAGACGGCATGGGGACTGCTGCTGCACCAATACAGCGGGACAAGCGACGCGGTATACGGCAGCGTGGTGTCAGGCAGACCGGCAAATCTCCCTGGCGTGGAAGGGATGATCGGGCTGTTCATCAATACGATTCCGGTTCGGGTGAAGTGCGAGCCGGGAGACACAGTAGCCCAAGTGGTACAAAGAATTCAAGAGCAAGCACTGGCGTCCCAGGCTTACGACTATTATCCGCTGCATGAAATTCAAGCTCAAAGCTCGAAAAATCGAGAGCTGTTCGATCACATTCTGGTGTTCGAAAACTACCCGGTGGAGGAGCAGGCAGGCGCGCTGGGGGATGCGGCAGGACTGAACATTACGGAAGTTCATGCAGAGGAACAAACCAACTATGAACTGAATGTGATGATTTTGCCTGGGGAAGAGATGACGCTTCATTTTGACTACAATGCGCAGGTGTACGAACAAGATGGAATGGAGCGTTTGCAAAGGCATCTTGTACAAATTGCAGAACAGATTGCAGCGGACTCAAGCATTCCGGTACAGGAGCTGGAACTGCTGACAGCGGCTGAGAGAGAACAACTGCTCGTGCAGTTCAATGATACAAAGGCAGCGATTCCGGAAGAGGCAAGCATTCCTTCGTTGTTCGAGCGGCAGGCAGCACAGACGCCGGATCAACTGGCTGTCGTATGTGCAGACCAGCGGCTGACTTACCGGGAGCTGGAGGAGCAGGCGAACCGCATTGCCCAATGGCTGCAGGCTCATGGCATAACGGAGGGAGATCATGTAGGCGTGCTAATAAATCGTTCGCCGCAGCTCATCGCAGGGCTGTTAGGAATCCTAAAAGCCGGGGCCGCGTACGTTCCAATTGACCCAATTCTTCCTAAGGAGCGTATGGAGGCGATAATCCGGGATTCCGGGATGAAGGCAATGCTTACTGATGCAGGATATGCGAAGACAATATCTGCCTTGCAGGAGACATCGCTGCGTTATGCATTAGATGTGGACGATCGTGAACTGCTGGAAGGATATTCTTCCGAGCCATTCGGCGTGGAAATAAAGCCATCCGGCAGCGCATACGTCATCTATACCTCTGGTACGACCGGCACGCCGAAAGGGGTCGTGGTGGAGCATCGAAACGTGGTGAATTTCATCACGGGAATGATCCGCGAGCTTCCGTTCAGGAAGCATGCTTCGATGCTGTGCGTAACGACGGTGTCCTTCGACATCTTCGCCGCAGAGAGCTGGGTGCCGCTGAGCTGCGGCATGCAGATCGTCCTCGCAAGCGAGGAAGCGCAGCAGGATCCAGCCGTATTGGGAGAACTGTTGACTCAGCATCCGGTGCAGATGATGCAGATGACGCCTTCGCGTCTCATGCTGCTGCTCGGCAATGCACGGAGCGCGGCGCAGCTGCGGAGCGTCAAGACGCTGTTGGTAGGCGGGGAGGCCTTCCCTTCCAACTTGTATCGACAGTTGAAGAAGCATACGGATGCGACGCTGTACAACATGTACGGGCCGACAGAAACGACCGTGTGGTCCACGTTCGACCGCTTGGACGGGGAGGAGCGAATCAGCATCGGACGGCCGATGGCGAATACGCAGGTATATGTGCTGAACGAGGCGCTGCTACCGCGGCCGATTGGTGTGGCAGGAGAGCTCTGTATTGGTGGTGCGGGCGTCGCACGCGGATATTGGGCGCGACCAGAGCTGACGGCCGAGAAATTTGTGGACAATCCGTTCGTCTCTGGAGAACGTCTGTACCGGACCGGGGATTTGGCGCGCTGGTTGCCAGACGGGCGGCTGGAGCATCTGGGACGTATCGACCATCAGGTGAAGATTCGGGGATACCGGATTGAACTAGGCGAAATCGAAGCCAGCCTGCTGCGTATTCCGGGCGTAAGCGAAGCCGTCGTAACTGTTGCAGAAACGAAAGAGGAAAAAGATCATGCGGAGGAATTATGCGCCTATATAACAGGTGCAAGGGATGAGCAAATGCTTGCGGCAGTCGAGATCCGCGCCGCCTTGGCTGAATCTTTGCCATCGTACATGATTCCATCGTACTTCGTGCAGCTGGAGGAGCTTCCGCTGACACCGAATGGCAAGGTGGATCGCCGGGCACTGCCGAAACCATCGGGAAGTGGAACGGCAGCGGAATATACAGCGCCGCGAACCAACGCTGAGGCGAAGCTGACGCAGTTGTGGCAGGAGGTACTGGGCGTTGAACGCGTAGGCATTCATGACAATTTCTTCGAGCTGGGCGGACATTCATTGAAGGCGATGACGCTCGTATCAAAGATTCACCAGTTGCTCGGAATAGAACTGCCGTTAAGACAGTTGTTCCTTTCGCCAACGGTCGAAGGACTGGCGGCTGCGCTGGACGCTGTGGAAGGCAGTGCGGTGTATCAGGCATTGACTCCGGCAGGAGAACGGACGCATTACCCGCTGTCATCGTCCCAAAAACGGCTCTATTTCCTGCATCAATTAGAAGGAGCCGAGCTTAGCTACAACATGCCAGTGGCGCTGCGGCTTGAAGGAAAACTGGAACGGGTACAGCTTGAAGCAGCGCTGCATGCGCTCATTGCCCGTCACGAATCGCTACGCACTTCGTTTGCTATCATAGATGGCGAGCCGATACAGCAGGTACAAGACAAATGGAGCTTCTCTGTATCTTATGAGGAAGCGGAGGAAAGCGACGTCGAGAAGCTCATCCAGGCATTCCTTCGCCCGTTTGACCTAAGCGAAGCGCCACTGCTGCGCGCAACCGTGTTGCGGCTTGGTGAAATGCAGCACTTGCTGTTGATGGATATGCACCATATCATCTCGGACGGTGCGTCAATGAATATTTTGGTGACTGAATTTGTGAAGCTGTACGCGGGCGAAGCGCTGGATCCGTTAAAGCTGCAATACAAAGACTACGCCGTATGGCAGGAGAAGTACGCGCTTAGCGATGCTTACCGGGAGCAGGAACAATACTGGCTCGATCATTTCACGGGCGAACTACCGACTTTGCAGCTGCCAACCGATTTCACGCGTCCCGCTTTGCGCAGTTTTGCAGGCGACCGAGTTGATTTTAAGCTGGAGAAACCATTGTCGGAAGCGATCCAGCGGCTGGCACTGAAGCAAGGGGTTACCGTCTATATGGTATTCTTGGCGGCATACAGTACCCTGCTGTCCCGCTTGTCTGGCAACGAGGAGATTATTGTTGGCTCGCCGGTAGCCGGACGCCCGCATGCGGATCTCGCAGGTATAATGGGGATGTTTGTCAATACGCTGGCCTTGCGCACATTCCCTTCCGAACAAAAAGCATTTGCCGAATACCTTGAGGAAATCAAGCAAACGTCGCTTGATGCCTTTGAACATGGCGAGTATCACTTTGAGGAATTAGTTGACCAAGTTGTCATCCAGCGTGATTTGAGCCGCAATCCGCTCTTCGATGTGATATTCATGCTTCAAAATGCCGAAACCTTACAGCAGGATCTTTCGGATTTGAAAGTCGATTCTTATCCGCTTGCCGATACGCAGGCCAAGTTTGACCTCAGCTTAATGGTATCCGAGAGCGAGGCTGGCTACTACGGATCATTGGAGTTCGCTACCGCCTTGTTCACGCGGGAAACGATAGAACGATGGGCTGGTCATTTGACGGAGCTATTGAATCATGTGACGTCTGAGCCGGATACGACTCTCGGTGAAGTTAGATTAATGAGGGGAGACGATGAGCTCAATCAACTGATGGCATACAGCGGCTTGCCTATCCAAACCAAGCCTCGAACGACGACGATTGATCGGCGATTTGAGGAAATAGCCGGCCTATATCCGGATCGGACGGCCATTGTAAGCGGTGATCGGCATCTCACTTATGCGGAGCTGTGGATACAAGCGAGTCTTGTTGCCACTAGACTGCGGAGAGAAGGAATGCAGCCGCGGGCAGCCGTTGCCATTCTGGCGGAACGCTCAATCGAATTCGTCGTTGCGGTACTGGGAATATTGCAGGCGGGTGGAGTGTATGTGCCGCTGGATCCGGACGCGCCTGAGGAGCGTCGCCTGTATATCTTGGGCGATTGCGGAGCGGAATTCCTGTTGGCTGCACAAAAACGAACAGTTCCGGCGTCTTATCCGGGAACGGTCATCCAGCTTGATAATGGAGATCTTCAGGATCAAGCTTTAGTAGCGCTAGAGGATTTGGAACGTTTGGAGCTTGAAGAAGCGCATGACTGTGGTTCTGATGAGCCGGCCTACATTCTATATACCTCGGGCACCACGGGGAGACCAAAGGGAGTGCTGGTAACGCACGGAAATGTACTTCATCTGGTGAACAACAATGGGTATGTGCCTTTCCATGACAATCATCGCTTCGCACAGACTGGTTCGGTAAGCTTTGATGCGGCTACGTTTGAAATTTTCGGAGCACTCCTGCACGGTGGATCCTTGCATCCGGTTGAGAAAGACGTGCTGCTGGACGCGCGTCGAATAGGGGCGTTTCTGACGGAGCAAAGGATTACGGTTCTGTTCTTGACGACATCTCTCTTCCATCATCTATCCGATGAGGATGCGGCTCTGTTTGCCAGCGTACAGCACCTGATTATTGGCGGGGAGGCTCTTTCGCCGAAGCATGCTTACGCTGTGAAGATGGCATGTCCAAAGCTTATGATCTGGAACGGTTATGGACCTACCGAGAACACAACATTCTCGACTGCATTCGCAATCGAGGATGTCCATAGCAAAAACAACATTCCGATCGGCCGGCCGATTGAGGGGACGACAGCCTACGTATTAAGCACGGAGGGTCAGCTGCTCCCAGTCGGGGTGCCTGGGGAATTGTGTCTTGGGGGCGAAGGCGTAGCTGCAGGGTATTGGAATTTGCCGGAGCTTACACATGAGAAATTCATGCCGGATCCATTTATTGCAGGCGGAAGAATGTACAGAACTGGGGATTTGGTGCGCTGGCTCTCGGACGGAACGCTCGAATATTTGGGAAGAATCGATCAGCAAGTCAAAATACGCGGCTATCGGATTGAACCTGGCGAAATTGAGGCGCGACTCCTGCTTCATGCCGATATTCGCCAAGCGGCGGTCGTAACTTGGGCAGAGCCGGCTGGAAGCGAGGTTTTGTGCGCTTATTACGTAAGCAGCAAGCGCCTGGAACCAGCTGAATTGAGACATCACCTTAGCGTCGCTTTGCCTGAATATATGGTTCCTGCGCATTTCATGCATTTGTTGGAACTTCCGCTTACGAGAAATGGCAAGCTTGATCGCATGGCGCTGCCCGAGCCAGAAAAGAATGAGGTATCGGACAGTGCGTTCCTGCCGCCGCAGACAGTAACGGAGATTAGGCTTGCGATGCTATGGCAGGATGTATTAGGGGTACAGCGGGTAGGTCTGAACGACAATTTCTTTGAACTAGGAGGCCAATCTTTACGAGCAATGACGCTGGTTTCACGGATTCATCAACAGCTGCATGCACAAATCAAGCTGCACGATGTATTCCAGGCGCCTACGCTTGAACGGATGAGCCAAATTATCGAATCATCAGCAGGCTCACCGTATGAAGATTTGATTCCTATGCCAAATCAAGATTACTATCCGTTATCCTCTGCTCAGAAGCGGATGTATGTATTGCAGCAGCTTCAAGGAGAAGAACAGGCTTATAATATGCCGAACATTTTCCACTTGGAAGGGCCAGTTGATTTGGAGCGCATAAATGATGCGCTTCATGGCCTAATTCAGCGGCATGAGGTACTGCGTACCTCATTTGAAATGGTGGAGGGCAATCCCGTTCAGCTCGTACATGATACGGTGGAATTCTTCGTTTCTTATACGGAGACGAACGAAGAGGATGCGAGCCAGGCGATTCGCGAGTTTTACTTCCCATTTGATCTCACGCGCGCTCCGCTGCTTCGTGTAGGACTGATACGCGTGCAAGAGGAACAGCACTTGCTGCTGTTCGACATGCATCACATCATTTCGGATGGCGTTTCAATGAGTATATTGATCAAGGAGTTCGGGAAGCTGTACTCTGGCGAGACTATGCCGATCCCGCGCCTTCAATATAAGGATTACAGCACTTGGCAAAGCCGGTATGTGATGATGGAAGGTTACAAAAAGCAGGAAGCCTATTGGTTGGAAAAATATACAGGAGAGCTTCCGGTATTGGATTTGCCTCTGGACTACCCGAGACCGCCTGCACGCAGTTTTGCCGGAGACAGGGTGCATCTGGAATTGGATCTCCATCTTACCGGAGAAATGACAAAACTAACGCAACATACAGGGACTACCTTCTACATGCTGCTATTGGCGGCGTACAGTACGCTGCTGTCGCGTCTCAGCGGACAGGACGATATCGTTGTCGGCTCGCCGACTGCTGGCAGGCCGCATGCAGATCTTGCTGATATGCTGGGCATGTTTGTCAATACACTGGCGCTGCGTACCAACCCAGCCGGCGAAAAAGAGTTTCTAAGCTATTTGCTGGAAGTGAAGGAAAACGCGCTCGATGCGTTCGTCCATCAAGAGTATCCATTCGAAGATCTGGTGGAAAAGGTTGTTAGTCGGCGGGATATGAGCCGCAGTCCTTTATTTGATGTCATGCTTGTCTTGCAAAATATGGAGCAGCAGCAAATGGAGCTTGAACATGTCCGGTTAACCGCCTATCCGTATGAAGGAATCGCTGCAAAGTTCGATCTCACGCTAACCGCCATTGAGCATGAAAAAGGGATGAGCCTTACTTTCACGTATGCTGCGGATCTGTTTGACCGTGCAACGATTGAACAATGGGCATCTTATTTTAAAGTGCTATTGGAATCCGCTGTTTTGGAGCCAAAGCAGCGGCTCGCGGATTTGCCTTTGCTTGACGAAGAGGAACGGCAGCGGATGCAAGTCTATACGCAAGGTGCATCAATGAATAGTTGTGCGGAGCACACTTTGGATCAATGGTATGCAAAGCAAGCCAACAGAACGCCTGAGCGATCCGCTGTCATTTGCGGTGAAAGCCGCCGGATAACTTACAAGGAGTTGAATGAACAAGCAGACCGCCTCGCCGAGCTGTTGGTTGACAGAGGAGTAGGCCCGGATCGGATCGTTGGTCTCTTCCTGCCGCCATCACCGGAATTAATTATCGGGATGCTCGCGATTTGGAAAGCCGGCGGTGCCTATCTTCCGATCGATCCTGAGGTGAATTCAGAGCGGTTGACATACATGCTGAAGGATTCGGAGACAGCCCTGCTGCTGACGATAAGCGAATGGGAGTCCAGTCTGCATCTTCCGGTGGAGTGTCTGAGTTTGGATCGGCTTCCTGCAAAATCGTCGGGTGTCAGCAATGATAGGCTGAATGCAAGTCGCAGCTTGGACGATTTGGCATACGTCATTTATACATCGGGAAGTACGGGGAAGCCAAAGGGCGTCAAAATTATGCATCGAAATGTAGCAGCTTATGCAACATGGTTTATCGAAGAAGCTGGCATTATGGAGGAAGATCGCACAGCCCTTGTTTCCTCATTCGCCTTTGACCTTGGATATACGGCCGTATTTTCAGCTCTATTGTCCGGGGCGGCGCTGTACTTGCCTGGTAAAGATACTTACATGGATCCGGAAAAATTGCTGGAGTACCTTATCCGGGAAAGAATCACTTACGTCAAAATGACACCGTCCCTGTTCGGTCTTCTTGTAAGAAGTCAGTGTTTTGCGGAGCATATCGTCAACGACTATCTTCGTTTGGTCGTGCTCGGCGGGGAGTCGATCAACTGTGCGGATGTGGAGCTTTTCTTTGCCAAGTATGAGTGTGCCGAAGTGATGCAGCATTATGGGCCGACGGAGACAACAATCGGATCCATAGCGTTGAAGATGGATTGCGAACAGTTCCAATTTTTTCGGAACCGACCGATATTAGGAAGACCGATTGCCGGCGAACAGGTTTATATTGTCGACTCTAATGCAATACCAGTTCCGATGGGTGTTGTGGGAGAAATCGCAATTGGTGGACACGGAGTAAGCCGAGGCTATGTGAACCTGCCTGTTGAGACAGACAAGCGATTCGTCAGTCAACCGATCGCTTTGAATCAGCGGTTGTACTTGACAAATGATCGTGGCCGAGTACTGGCGGATGGTACGATCGAGTACTTAGGTCGCAGCGATCATCAAGTGAAAATCCGCGGTTACCGGGTTGAGCTGGGAGAGATAGAAGCGCGATTGAAGCAAATGGACAGGATTACAGAGGCTGCTGTGTTGGCAATTCCGGATAGCCAGGGTATTTTGGATTTGAGTGCATTTGTCGTGGCCGAAGATCCAATTGACAAGGCAGAACTGAGGGAACAATTGCGTCTGCAACTGCCTGAATATATGATTCCGTCCCGCTTCCATCAGTTTGAAAAGCTGCCGCTGACAGCCAACGGCAAGGTTGACCGTGCAACGCTGGCTAAGCAGCAGATCTCGATGCCTGCAATTCAGCAGGCTAAATATACGGCTCCTCGAAATTCACTGGAGCAAGCACTTGCCGATCTATGGCAGGAGGTATTGGGTATAGAACGTGTTGGAATTGAGGATGATTTCTTCGAGATCGGCGGGCAGTCGTTGAGATTGATTCAGACAATCGGGAAGATTCGGCGAGAATTGAAGCTGGAAATTTCTCTTCGTGATGCCTTTGCCCATACGACAGTGGCAAAATTGGCGCAATATTTTGAAGCCCATGGAAGTCAGGTTGAGGAACATGTATGTTCGGTATGGAACCCGGATAACGAAGTATCCCTGTTCTGTTTCCCGCCAATTGTGGGGTACGGTCAGGTGTTCATGAAAATGGCGGATGAACTGCAAGATCTAACCGCGATTTACGCATTTGATTTTATCGAAGCGGAAGATATGATTCGCTATTATGCGAACCATATTCAGAAGCTGCAGCCACAAGGAGTTCTTCATTTGCTTGGCTACTCGGCAGGTGGAAATTTGGCTTTCGAAGTGGCCAAACAATTGGAAAGCGATGGGCGGGAAGTAGCTCATCTCATTATGCTAGACGCTTATCCAAGAAAGAACGCGCTCCAAGCTGCGGATCAGGCAGCGTATGTTGAGTCGCTGCAGGACGAAATTTCGCGCTTCATCGCTCATGTGCCTGAAGCAGACGGAGAGGAAGTACTTCAGAACATCGTCAAATACAAGTCATGGGTTGACAGCGTGGCGACGACTGGAAGGACTCATGCCTGTATTCACTTGATTCGCTCGGAATATGCGGAAGAGCAGTCAACGCATAATTACTGGGAGAACTGGACCTCTGGAGATCACAACCTGTATCAAGGAAGCGGGAAGCATGAAAAGATGCTGGAAGACGAGGATGCAAGCAGGAATGGAGCTATTATCAGAACCATATTCCAGCGGGAAGTGTAATGAAGAATAACGGTAAAGGTAGAAGGCGGGGGAGTTATTATCTCCCGTCTTTTTCCATATTTCACAAATAAGTAAAGAATTCTTTTAGATGTAGCTTCATAATATTCAGGGTGGCATGCCCAAGAGCAACAGCAAATCAAGCAACATTGGCATCATTTTTCGATCTTGAAGGAAGGAGATGAAAAAGGTTTGAAGTTTCGCATGGAGTTTCGCTTTAAACCATTATTTTTGGAGGTGCTACTGGTATGTTCAACGAAAGGCCAATTATGAAAAGGACAAAATTAATGGCCGTCCTGCTCTCATTTTCTTTACTTGTTTCCTTGTCCGGAGTAATTGCGCTGCTTCCATCGAAGGCTTCTGCTGCAAGCTCTCCCGATGACAATTTTTCAGCAAAGACGCTAAAGTTCCTTCGTGCCAATACAGGACTTGATGGCGAGCAGTGGGACAATATTATGAAACTCATTAACAAACCTGAGCAGGACTCGCTTAAATGGACCGAGTACTATGGGTACTGCGAGGACATTGATGATGATCGCGGGTATACAATCGGCATTTTCGGAGCCACGACAGGGGGAGACAACGACAAGCATCCGGACGGCCCGACTTTGTTCAAGGAATTCGACGCTGCTAGCGGAGCTTCTAAACCTTCGGTTGAAGGAGGCTTGTCCCGAATTGGTGTTAATGGGTCAATGAAAGGATCGATATTGAAAATTAACGATAGCGAAAAAGTGTTCTGCGGCAAAATCAAAAATTTGCAAAACAATAGTGCGTGGAGAGAGGCAATGTGGCAAACCTTTTATAAGGTTTACATAAAATACAGCGTGGAGCAAGCGCGCCAACGCGGTTTCAATTCTGCGCTGACGATCGGTTCCTTTGTGGATACAGCCTTAAATCAGGGCGCTACTGGAGGTTCTGGAACACTTGAAGGCCTTTTGTCTCGCTCAGGCAAAAGTAACGACGAGAAGACATTTATGAAAAAATTTTATGACGAGAGAACAAAAATCGTAGATACCAACCAATACAATCAGCCGCCTAACGGCAAGAACCGTGTGAAGCAATGGAGCCAGCTGTGGGATATGGGGAAAGCAGACCTCAAGAACGCTGACGAAGCGGTCGTTAAAGTCACCAGTTGGAAAATGAAATAAGTCAAAAATCCCGCGACCGTTGTTCGGATGCGGGATTTTTTCTGTCATCTTTTTGAAAGGTACAGTTTAATTCCATCTAACTATCATTAAAAAAGTGATGAAAAGAATGCAGCAGCCCGCTATAAATGGAGCGAATAGATTGGCGTCAAATAAGAAACCAGCCAAAGTGGGGCCAACAATATTTCCAACGCTCATGTAAGCATTATTCATCCCGGCTACATCCCCCTGCTCATTGCCTGCCATCTTGGATAATTGCGTATTCAACGCTGGCCGAAGCATGGATACCGCAAAAAATATGATGGAAGTGACAAGGAATATGCTCCAAAAATGAGTAGCGAATAAAAGTACAATATAGGCAGTTGACATTAAGAGAAGAGAGCCTTTGATTACCTTCGTTTTACCGAATGCCTGAATGATTTTCGCGACAAGCAATGCTTGCATGCCAACGCCGGCCATCACAATAAATATATTGAGCATTAATATTGCGAGTATTTTGTTGTTTTTGAGAAAGGTAACCATACGAAAGCCTCCTTACTGGTGGACTGCACCACATGAATGATGATGTTTTAGCAAGTTGTAGAAACCAAAAAACCTCCTTATCCATACTGGATAGGAGGCAGACATGTCTGGATACGTACCATCCAAAATACGCGAATAGAATAGAACTCGATCGATTTTAAACAACATTGTCGCTAAAATATGGGTTGTCCGTGTATTCGTAGATTTGGTACGATAACGGAAAATAGGGCTACGACAAAGGAAACAAATGAATACATTAGAACTGGTGAATTCGTGAAAAGGGAAGGGGACCACGATCTTGCTGCAAATTATCAATTTGAAAGACCGAATGGATTTACTGGAACAGGTGAGTCATTGGCTGTGGCAGCAATGGGCAAGCGATAAGCCCTACGAAGCGATCAAGTACGCGACAGAACATCATGTCCATGTCGACCGTGTGCCGATGACATTCGTGGCTTTGCTGGATAAGCAGCCTGTAGGTACGGTATCGCTATGGATGAATGATTTTAAGTGTCGTCAAGATTTGTACCCATGGCTGGCGAGCTTGTATGTGACGGAAGCAGCAAGGGGACAAGGAGTCGCGGCTGCGCTTCAACAATATGTTGTACAAGAGGCAAAGCGGCTCGGATATGATAATTTATACTTGAACACGAATCATATTGGATTTTACGAAAGACAAGGTTGGGAGTTTGTAGAATCAGCGCCGCTGCTGGAAGGTGGTTATAAACGAATATACAGGAAAAAACTAACATATTAATCGAAAGGGCAGCGGAGAGCTGCCCTTTATTTTTGCCAAAAAGAGATATAATTTCTCTCAAATCCCCAGAATTAATGATTTATTCAATGGATGTTTTCCCTAGTTTGATGAAAAGGAAACTGATTTTGTATGCTCTTATTTTAGAGTGACCTCCTCATTACTTGCAAAATTCGACAATGTGATGAAATGGGTGAAAGCGCCCTTGTAAAGGTTTACGGGATTCGAATATGTATGGTCTTCGTCCTAATTCTGGGAAGAAGTTGCTGCGTCGAAAGTACTATTCGGAAATAAAAACAGGAATTTAGCTGCATGACTGTAGCTCTGTGTGACGCCGATATTAGGTTTATCGTTCATCTATCGTGAACGTACACCAATATACACATGGGGGATAACTGCAGATGAAACATCAGACGAAACAACTGACGAAAAAACAGAAGAAACAACAGATGAAGGAGCAGATGAAACAACGAGCATGGATGAAGTGGACTTCGATTTTGTTGGCGGCCACTGTCGCGACGGGGAGTACAGCGGGCTTCGCAGCAGCTGAGGAGCGAGGATTGCAGGTTCGGGAAGATGCCGCTCAGTTTGGAATTCACAATGTGATCGCACAGCAAGAACCTTCTGGATCTGATTTGCCGTCCGACATGGAAGGAAGACTGCCGATGGCGGAACAGTCTGAAGATCCAGGGATCCCGGAGCCGCCTGCCCGGGCTGTAAAGAGCATAAGCAAACAATCCACATACAGCATGGCCGATTTGAATGCACTGTCGTATGAGGAGCTTACAGATCTGCTGGTAAGCATTGATTGGGAAAAGATTCCTGAGTTGTTCAAATTAAATGAGGATAGTCGACGTTTTTATGCGGACGAAAATCGCATGCAAGCGATCATTGATCGGCTGGAGGAGAGCGGAAGACGATTTACAACTGAGGATATGAAGGGTATTCCAACGTTGGTAGAGGTACTGCGTTCTGGTGTATACCTGGGGTATTACAATAAGGAGCTGAGTCGCCTTAATGAGCTGGATTTCCGTGAGAAAATGCTGCCTGCTATAAAGGCGATTATTGATAACCCGTCTTTTACTTGGGGAAATGAAGTGCAGCATTCAGTTATTTCGGCAACGGGCAGACTGATTTCTAACGTCACAGTTGATACGTATATCGTCAACCGGTTGACCGGACTGTTGTCAGACTTTACTGATCGCCAAGAGCAATTAGGAGGTAATTTCTTATCTGGAAAGGCCTTCTACGACGTAATCCAGGGCGTCGGGTATGTTCTGATGTATCGCATGACCGAGCCGGATCAGAAGGCCGAATTCAAAGGCAATATAGACGGATATTTGGAGCAATTATTCCGTCTGGGGAGCGAAGGTTCCACAGCAGAGGATAAGAAATGGCTGACCAGCAATGCAATTTACTATTCTGGCGCGCTCGGGCATTATCATAGCGATCCGGAGAAAGCGAACCGGGTGCTGACGGACGTTATGCAGACGCAGCCGAAGCTTGGGGAGTTCTATTTCGTAGCAGCAGATCAGATTGCACGGAATTACGATGAGAAGGACGCTTTTGGCAACCGGGTTGATATCGACGAACTGAAGCAGCGCGGAAAGGAACATTATTTACCGCAGCGGGTTGAATTCGATGATGGCCAGATAGTGTTCCGGGCGGGGGGCCAATTGACCCAAGAGCAACTCCAACGCTTATATTGGGCGGCGAAAGAAGTGAAGGCCCAATTCCACCGGGTCATTGGCAATGACAAGCCATTAGAGGCGGGAAATGCAGACGATGTACTTACGATCGTCATTTATAACAGTCCGGATGAATACAAGATGAACAAGTTCTTGTACGGGTACGACACGGAAAACGGCGGTATTTATATCGAAGGGGTAGGTACCTTCTTTACGTATGATCGCACGGAAAATCAAAGTATTTATAGTTTGGAGGAGTTGTTCCGGCACGAGTTTACCCATTATTTGCAAGCACGCTTTGAGGTGCCGGGCCAGTTTGGACAAGGGCCGTTGTATCAAGGCGGACGCATGCAATGGTTCGATGAAGGCGGAGCCGAATTCTTCGCTGGCGCCACGCGAATGGAGGGAATTAAGCCCCGCAAGTCGGTTGTCGGCTATTTGGTTGGTGACGAGCCGGGGCAGCGCTTCACTGTGTCGGATACCGTAAATTCAAAATATGGATCATGGCAATTTTATAATTATTCCTTTGCATTATACGACTATTTATATCATCATGACTTTAATGCGATGGATCGGATTCATCGTGCCATCCGGTACAATGATGCGAATGCTTATGAGCAGCAGCTCGCGTCCATAAGCGGCGATGCACGCACGAACGAATCATACCAGCGCTCTATCGACGAGGCGGTTGCTCGCTATGAAGAATTGTCGACACCGCTCGTATCTGACGACTATTTACAAGCGGTAGAGCAGAAGCCGGAACTCGAAATTTACGATGAGATCACGAATGTGGCTGGACTTCGCAACAGAAGCGTTAAGAAAAGTAATTCTGGCTTGTTCAAATCGTACGAACTGCGCGGCACTTATGTCGGCGGTGCCTCTGCAGGAGTAGAACAAGATTGGCAGTCGATGAACAAGTTGACGGATGGCTTCCTGCAATCTTTGTCAGACAAACCATGGAACGGATACAAGACGCTTACGGCATACTTTACTAATTACCGTGTTAATGATGAAGGCAATTTCGTTTATGATGTTGTGTTCAATGGCAAGCTTCCCGAAGGTGCAGACGGTGGGGATGTAGAATTGCCGGATGGCGGCACCAATCCCGGAAACGGCAACGAAGGCAACAATGGGGATAAAGACGGCGATCAAAAAGATACTGCGGATCGTGAGCCAAACGACACATGGAAGACAGCTGTTCGACTCGACGATACAGGAAAAACGATTTCCGGTAAATTGAGTAATAAGGATGCGCTGGATATTTATCGTTTTGACGCGAAGCAGGCAGGGGAATGGACGATCGAATTGGAATCGGCGCAGGAACTGGGAGTAGCTTGGGTGCTATTCCATGAGTCTGACCCGAACAATTATCAGGCCTATCCGACTAAAAGGGAAGGGAACAGCTTAGCTGGCTCTATATCCGTTTCCGAGCCGGGAACCTATTATTTACACGTATATGCGGCAACAGAAGGAGATCAGTCGTATCGTCTGTCTGTTAAGTCGGAAGCGCAGCAACAGCCTGAACCAGAGGTGTCTTTATTTGAGGAGACTGAACCGAATGATGCGCCTGACATGGCTAATGGACCGGTACCAGTAGGCCGGACGGTAAATGGAACGCTTGAAGGAGACGACAAGCAGGATGTATTCATGATTGACTTGGACAAACCAACATCGTTGAACATTGGATTGGAAAAGCAGCAGGGCGAACACGTAAATTGGGTGTTGTACCGCGAGGGCGATAATGAGCAAGTTCTGTATCCTGTTGATATAGACGGAAATTGGATGAAGGGTCAAGTCGAAGCGGAACCTGGCCGGTATCATTTGTATGTGTATAAATTTGCCGATGAGGATGTTCGTTACAAGCTCGAAATTCAATAATATTTAATTTCATAACAGGTAAGTTGGTTACCCAAGTGCTGCTGTAACCGAAAAAGCGAGCGTGTCACTCTTCATTGAGCGGCACGCTTTTTTTCAGTTATCAAGCGTTTATCAAAATATATTTCCAATTTTATGAACCACAATTATACTTAGTAGAGTGAGTTTGGTGTAAGGAAATGAAAAAGTCTAGCGATGACCGACAAAAGGTGTAAATAGGCGGTGAATAATAGCTATGAAAATATCAATCGAAGAAATCGATATTCAGAAGGAAGAAGAAATTATTATACGATGTCATGAAGTCAATGATGAAATCATGAGTCTAATAAAACGGATAAAACTGAAAAATAAGATGCTCATGGGCTTTCAAGAGGATACGATTCACCAAATCAAGCTCAGCGATGTGTACTATTTTGAATCGGTGGATAACAAGGTATTTATGTATTGCAAGGATAAGGTGTTTGAAGCGAAACAGAAGCTGTACGAGCTCGAACAGATAGTTGAGGGAAAGAAGTTTTTCCGCGCATCGAAATCTAGCATTCTCAATATCGCTAAAATATCGTACATCAAGCCGTCTATCAGCGGCAGGTTCGAGGCGAGAATGGATAATGGAGAGACGGTTATGGTGTCGCGTCAATATGTGCCGATTCTGAAATCGATGCTTGGTCTATAGGGAGGGACGAACATGAATGTTTCAGAGATTGTAAAAAGCTTTGTAAGAAATTACTTGCTTGTATTTGCAGGCATTGTCATATTCATCACCCTGCTGAATCATCTAAATATATGGGTAGACGGCTCGGATGCTTCGATATTTTCTCTCGGTTTCCATCATATATACGCAATCATGATATGCGCTTTGGTGGGTGTCTTGCCAAGTCCTTTGTTCTATTATTCTGCTGATGATACAAGCGAAAAGGGGATGCGGTTGCGAATTTTGATCCATTTTGTGATCTTGGAAGTAGTGTTGCTTATTTTCACGAATTGGATGGGTTGGGTAACGGGAGTAGTTAACACAATGATACTCGCATTTGAAATCGCAATTATCTCCCTGCTTGTCCGTTGGCTTGAATGGAGCAGTGACAGGAAGGTCGCAATGGAAATCAACGAGAAGCTACAAAAACTAAAAAATGATGAAGAACAATAAGACGGGGAGGCAGCAGCTTACCTCGTCTTTTTTACAGCTTACTTTGTTATTCATACAGCATAGTGTCGTTCATATTTACTCTGCACCAATCGTTATGTATGCTGATGCTGCACGAATGAAGCAGAGGAGGCTTGGATTTGGATGATAGGAAACATAATATTGATCATTGCAGCAGTTTGTGAAATATCATTTGCATTATATCGCATTTGTACGAAGTCGTATCAGAAAAAGATCAAAGCCATGATAAGGATTGGCGCTTTTGCAGCATTCCTAATTTTCACACTGGCTTCGGTCATCGAGTGGAGCTTCCGTTGGATGGGACTTGGACTGCTGCTGCTTGTCTGGGCGCTTCTTGGAGTGTGGACGCTCATACGCAGCAAAGAGGAGCACAAAGAATATAAAAGCAGCCGCGTTATCAGAAATACTATTGCTATGCTTATGCTCGTCGTCATCGCTATAATTCCTGCTCTCGTATTCCCGCAGTATCATTTGCTACCTGTTACGGGGAAATATCAAGTCGCAACCTCATCATACACCTATGTTGACAAAAATCGTATCGAACAATTTACAGACACAGGAGAAAATCGTCACGTCAATGTTGAGTTTTGGTATCCTGAACAAGTAGACGAAACCTATCCGCTGTTGGTATTTTCTCCTGGTGCATTCGGCAGCAAAGGAAGCAATACCTCAACCTATATGGAGCTTGCAAGCCACGGATACGTAGTATGCGCTATCGATCATCCGTATCATTCTTATTATACGGAATCTGAAGATGGAAACAGGACATTCATCGATTCGGGATATATGCAGGAAGTCAATGGCTCCAACATGGGCAAATACACGGTAGAGCAAATGTATGGGCTTATTCAAAAATGGATGAAGCTGCGTACAGATGACATGAATTTTGTAATCGATACGATTTTGGAAAAAGCAAAAACGAGCAGTGACCAGGTTTATGCGCTAGTGAATACTCAAAAGATAGGTGTGTTTGGACACTCCATGGGCGGAGCAGCAAGCACTTGGCTTGGCAGGGAGCGTAATGATGTTGGCGCCGTTGTTAATATCGATGCTGCGATGTTTGGCGAGCTCGTATACAACAAGGAGACCGATGATTTTGCGGCAAGCAACAAGACCTATACGACTCCGCTTCTTAATATCTATTCTGACGCTGTGTGGGTACAACTCCTACAGCGCAACAGCAAATCCCCTTATGCAGCTAACAAAGTTATTGATAAAAACGGTAAAGTAGTGCATACCGTCCATTTCCAAGGAGCGGAGCATATGAGTCTTACCGACCTATCCCTCATTTCCCCGCTAATATCTAATGTGCTGCAGGGCGGTAGGATGGCAGAAATTAATCCTTATTACTGTCTTGAGACGATGAATCATATTCTCGTACAGTTTTTCGATTGCTATCTCAAAGGGCAGGGCAGCTTCACATCTGCGGGAACATATTGACGGGCAAATCACTCTTAACGATTTCGATCCTCAACTTTTATCTTTTTTCATATTGCGCTTCAGATCGTTTGTGCTATAATAAATGTCGAATGGACGACCATTCACGTCATGCACAACAGAAGAAGTTATAGACAATGGAAGTTTGGTGCAAATCCAACACGGTCCCGCCACTGTAATAGGCTGAATCCTCGGTCTTAAGTCAGGTCTTTTGTCTAGTAACTTTGCCAGGCCAGTCATTTCGAGGCGAAAGTGACTGGTTTACAAGTCTAGTGACGATTGCGCCTCACTAGGCTTTTTTATATTTCTCGAAGGCAGTCGACAATGCAGTCGAGTTGGCCTGGTGGTCGCCGCCGAATATACGATGATGTACAAGCGAGGCAAGCGGGACGTTCTTCAACGAAGAAGAATCAGATGCACAATGATGTGCATGTCCCAACTTTTTCTTATAGAGGTTGTTCAAAAAGTCCGCTTTTGATCACGAAGTAAATCATGAAGTGGACTCGGCATCGAAATTTGAATTCAGCCGGACCTTCCGGTGCTCATGTACCCAAAACGT
Organism: Paenibacillus suaedae; assembly: GCF_032337355.1. Taxonomy (NCBI): domain Bacteria; kingdom Bacillati; phylum Bacillota; class Bacilli; order Caryophanales; family Paenibacillaceae; genus Paenibacillus; species Paenibacillus suaedae. The sequence continues at coordinate 107,127 of NZ_JAVYAA010000002.1, read as the reverse complement.
ACGCTCCGCTCCTCAGGTCCTAGCTTCATCCAACTTTCTCGGTGCTGAAAACCGGCCTTTTTGAACACGGACTTATACAAATTTGTCGTAATGATGAACTCGACCCTATTGAGGTTGACGCATGTTTGCGATACGATGTACAGTATAGATGATAATTGAATGATAAGTTGCACAATGGCGTGCACACGACATAACAAGCAAAGAGGCTTTTTGAAGGGAACCATCCCTTTGAGAGGCCTCTTTTTTTGTTGCAACTACTCGTTGGAGGTGCTTTACGTGGATAAACTTTCGATCAAAGCCGATCTCTATATGGGTCATGGCGCGCTGGATCGTCTGATGGAATGGCGTAATAAGCGGATTTTCATCGTTACCGATCCATTCATGGTCAAATCAGGGATGATCAACATGGTATTCGACCGACTGCATGAGAGCAATGAGCAATATATTTTCAGCAATATCGTACCCGATCCTCCTGTTGAAATCGTAACTGAAGGTGTTGAGGCATTGGGTGCGTTCAACACAGATTTAATCATTGCAATTGGCGGTGGATCTGCGATTGATGCGGCTAAGGCAATGAAGCTGTTTGCGCAGAAGCTGCTGAACCAGCAGGAGATTCCGTTCGTCGCGATTCCAACTACAAGCGGAACAGGATCAGAAGTGACATCGTTCTCTGTTATTAGCGACAAACAGAAAAACATCAAATACCCACTTGTGTCCGATGAAATGCTGCCGCAAGAGGCAATATTGGATCCGGAGCTGGTTAAGAGTGTGCCGGACTTCATTACGGCAGATACGGGAATGGATGTATTGACGCATGCGATTGAAGCTTATGTGTCTACTAAAGCGAATGATATATCCGATGCGCTTGCTGAGAAGGCAATTAAGCTGGTGTTTGCTTACTTGCCACGTGCATATAAAGATGGTGGAGATCTAGAAGCACGTGAGAAGATGCATAATGCCTCCTGTATTGCGGGCATGGCATTTAATATTACTTCGCTCGGGCTAAATCATGGCATTGCGCATGTCGCAGGAGCCAAATTCAAGATTGCGCATGGCCGCATGAATGCAATGCTGCTCCCGCATGTTATTGAATTCAATGCAAATTATAAGCCAGGCTATGGCAGGGAAGAGAGCACAGCTGCAGCGGTTCGCTATGCAGAAATCGCGAAGAGCTTGGGTCTATCCGCACCGAATCCGAAGAGCGGTGTACGCAGCTTGGTGCAAGCTATCAAGCAGCTGCAGAAGCAATTGCAGATGCCGCAGACGCTGAAGGAATGCGGAATTGAGAAGTCGCAGCTGGACGAAATGAGAGAGTCGATAGCCGATGGCGCGTTGAAAGATGGCTGTACAGCGACGAATCCTCGTGTACCAAAAACTGGAGATGTGGCTGAAATTTTGAACAAAATGTTTCAATCGTAGGTTTGCGTCGAATTTTGTCTGAATGTGTATTGACAACGTTTGCAGTATTAAAATATAGTAAAGGTAACACAACGGCGTGTTGCATACAAAACCAAGCAAAGAGGCTTCTTAAAATTCCTGTGCGAACTTTTAAGGGGCTTTTATGTTTTTTTACAGCAATTTCACGTGTTTCTGACATGAGAGTGAGATGATGGTATGGAGCAACACACTGAGAAACAACGCGTTATCCAAGAGTACGTGCCTGGTAAACAGGTCACGCTGGCTCATATTATCGCGAATCCGAATCCAGATATCTACAAGAAGCTGGGATTAGGGAATGACGCACATGATTCAATCGGAGTCATGACGATAACACCAAGCGAGGCGTCCATTATTGCAGCGGATATCGCGACGAAGGCGGCTGGCGTACAGATTGGCTTCGTCGATCGCTTCAGCGGATCACTCGTCATTACAGGCGATGTATCTTCTGTCGAATCCGCCATAAGTGAAGTGCTGTTTGGACTGCAAAATATTTTAGGCTTCTCAACTGCTGCGAACATAACAAGAACGTAGGTGAAGAAGCTGATGAGAAAAATTATTTTCGCCGGAAGTACCGGTTCTGGCAAGACGACTCTATGCCAATGGCTGCATGGTCAAGAAATTGCCTATAAAAAGACGCAAGCGATTGAAAGCTTCGACCAAGCAATCGATACGCCTGGCGAGTGCATCGAGAACCGATATTTGTACAAGATGCTGCTCGTATCGAGCGTAGATGCTGACGTAATCGGGCTTGTGCAAGATTGCACGAAGGAAGATAGCTACTTCCCACCGGCCTTCGCAACTGTATTCGCCAAGCCGGTCATCGGCGTGGTGACGAAGGCGGAACTGGCCGAGTCGCAGGAGCAAATCGCACAAGCGAGAGCTCATCTGCAGGCGGCTGGTGTGGAGCAGATATTTGAAGTCTCGACGATAGAGAATGTGGGAGTGGAGGCGCTTCAGCAATACTTGGAGGCGTAAACGGCTAATTCTATTTCAAGAGGCGCAATACCAATAGACAAGCAAATAACGGCAGACAATGAGGTGCATGACACATGAATGGAAAAATTGTAATAGTCGACGATGAACCTATTACAAGAATGGATATTCGTGAGATGCTCGAAGAGGCGGACTACAATGTAGTAGGCGAAGCTTCCGATGGATTTGAAGCCATCGAATTATGTAAGAAGCATCTGCCTGACCTCGTCATCATGGATGTTCAAATGCCCATCCTCGATGGGCTCAAGGCTAGTAAACGAATCTTATCAGAGCAGCTGGCAGGAGGGATTATTCTCTTGACCGCCTTCAGCGACAAGCAAACAATCGAGAAAGCCTCGGCTGTCGGTGCGCTTGGCTATCTGGTAAAGCCGCTTGATGAAAAGTCGTTCATTCCCATGGTGGAAGTGACCATTGCCAAAGGCAAGGAGATACGCAAGCTGGAGCAGAATCTATCGAAGCTGACGCAGAAGATGGAAGAGCGCAAAGCAGTGGAGAAGGCGAAAGGGATCTTGATGAAGGAAAATGGCTATACCGAAGAGGAAGCCTATCAAACCCTGCGCAAATTAAGTATGGATAGACGATGTCCGATGATGGAAATCGCAACCACGATCGTCATGTCCTATGATTGATTTCAAAGAACGAATCAAGCAGCTGTGCAGACTCCATACGGGGTTGTCTGAAGCGGATATGGCATGGATATGCGAAATTGCAGAGTCTTTTGAACATACCGAGGTACAAGACGATGTGTTCATTGATGTACTGTCCAGTGTATCGAACGAGGCTATCGTCGTATATCATCGCCGTCCGAGCGAACGACAGTCCTTGTATGAGCGGCCAGTTACGGGAGAGAAGGCGCTGCGCGAGAATGAGCCTGGCGTTCTGAGAACACTGGAGACTGGCATTATGTCGCAAGGTCTTGTCGCCAACACACAGGAGAATCATCTTGTTCGGCAGACGGTATATCCGATGAAAAATCAAGATGGCGTCATTGCGGTCGTCATTTATGAAAAAGATGTGAGTGACAATATTCAAGCTCACTTCAATATGGCGGGAGCGCCGTATGAAGATGGCGAGATGTCTTCTATGCTGACGGCTATGCTTCGCTTCAAGGATTCGCTTATCAATCAGTTGGAGGACGCTGTTCTCGTGTTCGACAAGCATGGATTTTTGAAGCTCAAAAATAAGCAGGCAGATGCGTATTATAGACAGCTTGGTTATTTAGAGGATATACAGGGCTTGCATTATGACAATTTGTCGCTCGATCAGACGATGTTCTCCGAGGTTATGAAGCAGCATTCATCTTCGCCGTGTTGTCCATTGACGACAGATGTGAAGGCTGCGGGCCGTTACTTCCAAGTAAAGCGGCTATTTATTGAGGAGAAGGATCTGTGCGTAGGCGTCATTCTGCACGATGTAACCGAAATTAAGGACAAGGAAGCAGAGATTATCTCGAAGTCGGTAGCCATTCGTGAAATTCACCACCGGGTGAAAAATAATTTGCAGACGGTGGCGTCCCTGCTGCGCATTCAAGGCCGACAATGCAAGAGCCCCGAGGCTAAGAAATGTCTGGATGACAGTGTCAGCCGGGTATTGGCAATTGCGGCAACTCATGAATTGCTATCAACGGAAATCGATGCTCAGGTAGATCTGCTCGATGTCATACGACTCATAGCATCGAACATTGAGCGCTGCTTCGTCCATTGCCATGCTGTCGGTGTGAACATCTCTTCAACGGACAGTATTTGCTTAGATAGTGATCGTACCGTAGATATCGCGTTGATTGTAAGTGAGCTGCTGCACAATAGCTATGAGCATGCGTTCGAGGATTGTGCATCTGGTGAAATCACGATCACGGCGCAAGTTGAAGGAGGTCTTGTTACCGTTGTTGTTGCAGACAACGGAACAGGATTCGTGGTAGAAGAAGCCTCTCGCAAGAGCTTAGGGCTGTCGATTGTTCGCAGCTATGTGAAGGATAAGCTGAAAGGGAAGCTCACGATTGCATCAAGTGATAAAGGCACAGCTGTTACATTTACGTTCAAAAAATAAATATTCGAACTACAAGGGCGTAGTTTTAGAAGCAAAGAGGCTTAAAGTCAACCATATCCGGTATGAATCGGAAGTGGTGCTTTAAGCCTTTTTTTGTTCGAATGGTGTTGTTCGAATGTTACCACAATGCGATTCAGGAACTATGCCCAGTGGAGTTAGAAGGAAATCAATCGGTGGGGGTGAGGAAAGTGGAAGAACAATTGCTGAGTGTAGGCATCGATATGGGGACTTCTACGACACAGATTGTGTTATCGAAGCTACACATTCAGAACATGGCATCTTCCTTCACAGTGCCGCGATTGGTCATTACGGACAAAGAAGTTGTATATCGAAGCGATATTTGCTTCACGCCTGTAATGGAGGACAATCGCATCGATATGCAGCAGATTCAGGTGTTTATTGAAGAGCAGTATGCGAAGGCTGGCATTCGCAAGGAAGATATTCAGACAGGCGCCGTCATTATTACGGGGGAAACAGCTCGCAAAGACAATGCCAACGAAGCGGTTCTGTCGCTAAGCGGTTTCGCTGGAGATTTCGTAGTTGCGACGGCTGGCCCGGATCTGGAGAGCATTATCGCTGCGAAAGGTGCAGGTGCCCATACGTATTCCAAGGAGCATTCGACTTCCATCGTCAATATCGATATTGGCGGAGGTACGAGCAATCTGGCGCTATTCGCTAGCGGCGATCTCATCGATACAGGCTGCCTTGATATCGGTGGACGACTCATTAAGGTGGATCAAGCCACACATAAAGTGACGTACATTGCACCGAAAATTAAGCAGTTGGCAGAGCGGAGAGGCATTAAGCTCACACTCGGTCAGCAAGTTACTCCAGCCGACTTGGAGCCGATTATCGGAGAGATGGTCAAGCTGCTCGAAGAGAGTGTTGGCCTAAGGCAGACTGGCGACTTCTATAACACGATTATTACGAATAAAGGGATCAAGCTGGATCGTTCGATTCCGTGCATTTCTTTCTCAGGCGGCGTCGCGGACTACATTTATGAAGAGGCGACGGGCGATGTGTTCCAGTACGGTGACATCGGCATCTTGCTCGGCCGTGCCATCGCAGCGTCTCCGCTTACGACGCAAATGACAGTAGCCCGATCGGCTGAGACCATCCGAGCAACCGTAGTTGGAGCAGGGTCTCATACGACGGAAATTAGCGGCAGCACGATTACGTACACGGAAGAGAGCTTCCCGATTAAGAATATTCCGATTCTGAAGCTTGCTGCGGCAGATGAGTCGGGAAGCAGTGAGACGCTAGCGCAGGCGATTGCCGACAAGCTGAATTGGTTCAAGCTGAACAACGATCTGCAGCGGGTTGCGATCGCATTGGAAGGGAAGAAGAGCCCCAGCTTCCAAGAGGTTCAGAAATATGCGCAAGGGCTGTATCAAGGCATGTCCGAGCTGCTGGAGCGGGATTATCCCCTCATCGTGATCGTCCATCACGACATGGCGAAAGTGCTGGGACAGACGCTGTACGCCCTGCTTGACTACAAGAAGGATGTTGTCTGCATCGATAGTGTTGTGGTTGACAACGGCGACTATATCGATATCGGCAAGCCGATTGCGAATGGCAAGGTGCTGCCAGTCGTCATTAAAACCCTCGTATTTCATTAGAGGAGATTATTAAGACAAATTGATATTGAGTTGGAAGGAGGAGCTTTTGTGATTTTAAAAACGAAACTGTTTGGCCGCGTGTATCAGTTCAGCAGCCTTATGGAAGTTATGGCAAAAGCAAACGAGGAAAAATCAGGGGATACACTGGCTGGGCTGGGTGCTACTTCGTCCGAAGAGCGTGTAGCTGCGAAGGTAGTACTCTCCCAAATTAAGCTGTCTGATCTGCGCAACAATCCAGCCGTTCCTTACGAGGTAGATGAGGTTACCCGCATTATCCAAGATGGGGTTAATGAGCGCATTTACAGTGAAATTCAAAACTGGACGGTTGAAGAGCTGCGGGAGTGGATCTTGAATGAGAACACGACCGAAGCTGACATTAAACGCGTATCGCGCGGGTTGACAGCCGAAATGATTGCAGCGGTTGCGAAGATTATGTCCAACCTTGACCTGATGTACGGTGCGAAGAAGATTCGCATTGAGGCTACTGCCAATACGACGATTGGCCGTGCAGGTACGTTGTCCGCACGTTTGCAGCCGAATCACCCGACAGATGATCCGGATGGAATCATGGCTTCCCTTATGGAAGGCTTGACCTTCGGTATCGGGGACGCTGTACTTGGTCTCAATCCAGTTGACGACTCTGTTGAGAGTGTAACGCGTGTATTGAAGCGATTCGAGGAGTTCCGTCAGAAGTGGGAGATTCCAACGCAAACTTGCGTTTTGGCTCACGTTACCACGCAAATGGAAGCGGTGAAGCGCGGCGCACCGACAGGACTTATCTTCCAATCGATCGCCGGCTCTCAAAAAGGGAATGAAGCATTCGGCTTCAATGCCGACACGATTGCGGAAGCGCAGCAGCTTGTCTTGCAGCACGGGCAAGTAGCAGGGCCAGACGTCATGTACTTTGAAACAGGGCAAGGCTCGGAGTTGTCTTCCGAAGCGCATCACGGCATTGACCAAGTGACGATGGAAGCGCGTTGCTACGGTTTTGCGAAGAAATACAATCCGTTCCTAGTCAATACTGTTGTTGGATTTATCGGGCCTGAGTATCTGTACGATGCGAAGCAAGTCGTTCGCGCCGGCTTGGAAGATCACTTCATGGGTAAGCTGACAGGCGTCTCCATGGGTTGTGATGCTTGTTACACGAACCATATGAAGGCTGACCAGAATGACTTGGAGAACTTGGCTGTGCTCTTATCTACAGCAGGTTGTAACTTCTTCATGGGCATCCCGCATGGCGATGATGTCATGCTTAACTATCAGACAACGGGCTATCATGAAACCGCGACACTGCGTGAATTGCTTGGCTTGCGTCCAATCCGCGAGTTCGAACAATGGATGGAGAAGATGGGCTTCATTGAAAATGGCAAGTTGACGAAAAAAGCCGGAGACGCATCCGTGTTTCTTAAGTAGGGAAAGGAGGAAGCTCACATGAACGAAAAAGATCTAAAATCGATGATTGAGTCGATATTGAACGAAATGGTAGGAAACGAGACGGTGCCGGCTGCAGAAGCAGTGAAGGAAGTCGTCACGAAGGCAGTGGAAGTGACTGCTCCGCAAGAGGGAAAAACGGAGTTTGCCGTAGGTGGGCTGGTACAAGCCACCATGCCTGCAGAAGAGCAACTGGACGATGGCGAATGTCTGGATGATATTACAGATATCGATCTGCGCAAGCTGCTGCTTGTACCGGATCCAGAGGACCGCGAAGGCTACTTGAAAATGAAAGAAAAAACACCTGCACGCCTTGGCGTATGGCGTGCAGGCCCACGATACAAGACAATTACGTCGCTGCGCTTCCGTGCTGACCATGCTGCAGCACAAGATGCCGTGTTCTCCTACGTGTCTGAGGACTTCGTGAAGGAAATGAATCTTGTGCCGATTGCGACAAAATGTCGGGACAAGGATGAATATATTACGCGCCCTGACTTGGGACGCCAATTCTCTGATGAAACGATTGCGACGATTAAACAGCGTACGACCAATCAGGCGAAAGTTCAGATTATGGTTGGCGATGGCTTAAGTTCCGCCGCGATTGAAGCCAATTTGCGCGACATCATTCCATCCATCACACAAGGTCTGAAGATGTATGGTTACGAAGTCGGCAATATCTTGTTTGTTAAGCATTGCCGCGTTCCTTCCATGGATGTCATTGGCGATGTAACAGAAGCGGATGTCGTGTGTCTGCTCGTTGGCGAACGTCCAGGATTGGTTACCGCTGAATCAATGAGTGCCTACATCGCTTATAAGCCGACGGTAGGTATGCCTGAAGCGAGACGCACGGTTATCTCCAACATTCACTCAGGCGGTACGCCTGCAGTTGAAGCCGGCGCGCATATTGCAGAGCTGATCAAGACGATGATTGACCGCAAAGCATCAGGTATTGATTTGAAACTGTAGCGTTCATTCCAATGTCGTTCAATAATCACGACAAGTTGAACACGCAATTTATAAGCTATCGCAAGGAGGAAGGCACGTATGAGAAACGAACCGATTCATGCAACGGTGCTCGGCATGAAGCTCATTTCCAACGTAAGCCTGGATATGGCAAGCAAGCTGGAGCTGAAGCCGCACCATAAGAGCTTAGGTATTATTACTGCTGACATTGACGATGTCACGTACGTGGCATTGGATGAAGCGACAAAAGCAGCAGCCGTTGATGTTGTCTATGCAAAAAGCATGTATGCCGGATCGGCCAATGCTTCAACGAAGCTGGCAGGCGAGGTCATTGGTATTCTGGCAGGACCCAATCCAGAAGAAGTGCGCAGCGGCATGAGCGCCGTTGCGGATTTCATCGAGAGCGGAGCGCATTTCGTGAGTGCAAATGAAGATAACAGCATTACGTATTTCGCTCACTGTGTATCCCGTACAGGAACGCACTTATCCGAGACAGCAGGCATCAAGGAAGGAGAAGCGATCGCTTACTTAATCGCTCCTCCACTTGAAGCAATGTATGCACTTGATGCAGCACTGAAGGCCGCAGATGTGACAATTGCCGCTTTCTTCGGACCACCTTCAGAAACGAACTTCGGTGGTGCATTGCTTACGGGCAGTCAATCGGCCTGCAAGGCAGCATGCGATGCGTTCGCAGACGCTGTTCAATTCGTCGCAGACAATCCGACGAGTTATTAAGGTAACGGGCGATGAGAAATAGTGCATTAGGATTGGTTGAAGTTAGGGGATATCTCGGAGCAGTCGCTGCCGCAGATGCCGCTTTAAAGGCAGCAAGCGTTACTTGCATCGGTGTTGAGATCATCAATGGTGGATTGGTAACGGTGAAGCTCGATGGTGATGTCGGAGCTGTACAAGCTGCCGTTGACGCGGGAGCAGAGCTGGCCAAGCAGCTGGATGTACTTGTCACTCGTCATGTGATTGCTCGCATGCATGAAGAGACAGCAGCAATGGTTGCGACTCCGGATACTCCTGATGATGAAGGGGACAATCACTGTCAGGTGCAAGAGAGCGACAGCACGAGTCAAAATAAACAAGGCGAGGCGGAACTCGTATCTGAGATTGCGGCTGAACATGAAGCTGTGACAGATACGAATGAAGCTAAGGATGTTGCAAATAAGTTCGCTGCAACGAGCATCAACGAAGCTGACGAGAAGAATTTCAGAAGCGAAAAGCATGATGCTTCGGAAGGAGTTTCGAAGTCGGTCAAGCTAGAGTCGACCGAAGGAAACATCAATGCAGCTGCTGCAACTGGCCAGGAACGCATCTCTGGAATCACGGATTCCGTTATCGCAATACAAGCAGATGAAGCCCCTGCAGCTGAGGACGCTAATGATAAGGTAGAAACTGTTACTAAGTCTGAACAAGTAGCTGCTCCGAAGGTTTCGCAAGCGAAAGCAGAATCAACTGCTGCTAAGGCTAGCAACAGTACTGTTGAAGGTAAGACAAACGCTGGCATAACGAAAACCGCTCATCCTTCGAATTCTGCGGGTTTGAATACGTCAACTGTTGGCGACAAGCAGAAGCAAGCTAGTACCGGTAATGGCGGCGCTGCACGCGTAAAGCCAGTGTCTTCACCAGCCGCGAAACGGAGCAAAAGCACAAAAAAAGCAAGTTCGTAAAAAATGGAGTAGAGAGAAGGAATATTGATGGAAACATTGGATAAAGACCTACGATCCATTCAAGAAGTCCGTGATCTGATCAAGAAAGCGAAAGAAGCACAAGCCAAGCTTGCCGTCATGACGCAGGAGCAGATTAACGCAATCGTCAAGGCAGTAGCGGATGCTGGCTACAAGCATCGCGAGAAGCTCGCGAAGATGGCAAATGAGGAAACTGGCTTCGGCCGTTGGCAGGATAAAATCATCAAGAACTCATTTGCTTCGAAGCACGTGTATGCATCGATCAAGGACATGAAGACAGTTGGCGTGTTGAAGGATGACAAGGCACACAAGGTGATGGAGGTAGCGGTTCCAGTCGGCGTTATTGCGGGTCTGATTCCGTCTACGAATCCAACATCGACAGTTATCTACAAGGCGCTCATCGCGTTGAAAGCTGGGAACAGCATTGTGTTCTCTCCACATCCGAACGCGCTCAAGAGCATTTTGGAAACAGTGAAGGACATCAGCGAGGCAGCTGTGCAAGCAGGTTGTCCGGAAGGTGCCATCGGCGTCATGACCGTTCCTACGATCCAAGGTACGGATCAATTGATGAAGCACAAAGATGTTGCCTTGATTCTTGCAACTGGTGGAACAGCGATGGTCAAAGCCGCTTATTCCTCCGGTACGCCGGCAATCGGGGTTGGTCCGGGCAACGGCCCTGCCTTCATTGAGAAGAGTGCGAACATCCCGCTTGCAGTCAAGCGCATCATGGATTCCAAAACGTTCGACAACGGCACAATCTGTGCATCCGAACAATCCGTTGTTGTGGAAGCATGCAGTAAGGATGCGGTAATTGCGGAATTTAAAAAGCAGGGGGCTTACTTCCTTTCGAAGGAAGAGGCAGCACAGCTTGGCAAGTTCATTATGCGTGCCAATGGCACTATGAATCCGCAAATCGTCGGACGCAGTGTGGAACATATCGCGAAGCTGGCGAACCTGAGCATTCCAGCAGATGCACGCGTGCTGATCGCAGAAGAGACACAAGTTGGACCGAAGGTTCCATACTCTCGCGAGAAGCTGGCTCCGATTCTTGCCTTCTACACAGAAGACAACTGGGAAGCGGCATGCGAGCGCTGCATCGAGATTCTGCATGGCGAGGGTGCAGGCCACACGATGGTCATTCACTCCGAAAATGAAGAGATCATTCGCGAGTTCGCATTGAAGAAGCCAGTATCCCGCTTGCTTGTGAACACACCGGGTACACTTGGCGGTATCGGCGCAACAACAGCAATTGCACCGGCGCTTACGCTGGGATGCGGTGCCGTTGGCGGCAGCTCGACATCCGACAACATCAGCCCACTTAACCTGCTCAATATCCGCAGAGTCGCTTATGGACTTCGCGAGATGGAAGATTTGATGGAGCAGGAGCAGCCTGTGGCTCAGCAAGATAAATTGGCAAGCCTTAATTTAGGAGACAAAGAAGAGCTGATCGGCATGATCGTCGCTCGTATTCTCGAAAAACTGTAAGTTGATAGATTCATGAGGATTCCTATTTATTTGTTTCACAACAATGGTAACTCAACACTTTATATACAATTAATTCTAATTTATTGACTACTAGGAGGAATTTTATTATGGCAAACGCAAACGCATTGGGAATGGTAGAAACGAAAGGTTTGGTAGGCGCAATCGAAGCAGCAGACGCAATGGTAAAAGCGGCTAACGTTACATTGATCGGCAAAGAGCAAATCGGTGCAGGTCTCGTAACTGTAATGGTTCGCGGCGACGTAGGTGCAGTTAAAGCAGCTACAGATGCAGGTGCAGCAGCAGCAGAACGTGTTGGCGAATTGTTGTCCGTACACGTAATTCCAAGACCACATTCCGAAGTGGACGCAATCTTGCCTAAGACAAAAACAGTAGAGTAATTCAGATTCCGGACGAGTTTTATTGAAAGAGATGAAGCAGGATGCAGGCGTTAAGCTCGGCATCCTGCAACTCATCTATCGTGATGAATCGGCTTGTTCAAGCCGAGATGATTGGCGTTAACGATATGGATTTGAACAACACGCATTCGCACGAGAAGGATGTGAGAACATGGCTCTGATTACGGAAAGCGAACTCCGCAAGCATTTTCGAAACCAGAATTTGAAGGATGTTGCCGTATATGAGACGGCGGCAGGTACAATTCTAACGCCGTCGGCCAAGAGCTTCTTGACCGATCACCAGATCGAACTCCGATATGTGACGGCTCCTGAACTTGGGGCGAATACGGCCACGGTGGAGGCACCGTCGGCGACTAAGGAAGTTAAACTGCAGATTACGAAAAACCTGGATGTCGAACCTGCGACAGAAGGCAAGAAGCGGTTTCGCACGCTGTATGGCGGTTTTTTGGAAACGAAGCCGGAGCATATGACCCATTTATATGGCAATATGCTTGTATTCAAGGATCATCCACGGATCCTCTTCCGCGGGAAGTTGGATTCACTAGAAACAAAATTATTAGAAGCGCAAATTAGCTGCTTCAAGTTGAACATGACCAAGCTGGTCGATGATTTGGAAGAAATCCTGCAATTCGTACGGCGAGTCGTGCGATGCGAGGTACTGAGTGAGAGCATTGAAGAGTTTCATTTGCTTGGGATGACAGCGAAGGAACTTCGAGAGCAATCTCATTTTCCTAAGAAGTACTTTGGATTGGAACATTTTCAACCCAGCTATGAAATGGGCGAAGCGGTTGTTGTTATAAATGCGTTGCGCACATTGACAAGGGAGACGGAACTGTTGGCTTATCAGGCCTTCAAGAAGGAGCATGGCGAAGCAGATCGCGAAGATATTATCCGTTCGCTGAACCGTTTGTCCTCCTTGTTCTGGATTATCATGTTCCGCATCCGTGTTGGACACTACGATAAATGAGGTGAAAAGGTGGATAACCAACTGGTAGAAAGCATTATTAACGAAGTGGTGAAACGTGTGCAGAATGAAGCCTGCTTCGAGGTGGAAGCATCCGGCAAGCATGTGCATTTGAACCGGGAAGCGATCGATGCGTTGTTCGGTGAAGGCTATCAATTGACGAAGGCGAAGGAGTTGTCCCAGCCTGGGCAATATGCCTGTAAAGAACGCGTTACACTGATCGGTCCGAAGGGCTCACTGCATAACGTAGTCGTGCTCGGCCCTGAGCGCAAGGAATCTCAAGTTGAGGTATCACTGACAGATTCTGTTGTGCTTGGTGTGTCTGTACCTGTAAAAGAAAGCGGCAAGCTGGAAGGAACTCCGGGCATCGTGATTGCTTCTGGCAGTAACATGATTCGATTGGAAAAAGGACTCATCGCTGCACAGCGTCATATTCATGTGAAAGCTGAGGATGCTGAGAAGTTCAACGTGAAAAATGGCGAGATCGTACAGGTGAAAGTGTTTGGCAAGCGCCCGCTTATTTTTGACGATGTGCTTGTACGCGTCAGCTCCAACTATGAGACTTACATGCATATCGACTATGATGAGGCAAATGCATGCGGCTTTGCAAAAGGGACGAAGGGCATAATTGTAAAGCAGAGCATCTAGGTTTAGGAGTGTGAAAAAATGAACATAGAAGCTCAAGACCGAGCTGCAATCATTGAAGCCGTAGCAGCAGAGGTAATCAAAAGACTAGGGCAACAGGACAAGAAAGAACCGGCTGCAGCGAGAAAGCAAGCGGTTCTTCTATCCATGGAAGCGGTACCGGAATTGGAGAGCGTACTAAATTCGCATGTTGACGTTCGTTATTATGATGAGACGCTCAGAGATTGTGATGTACTCATTATTCCGCAGTTATGTATTCAGCTGTTAGCCAATCTCGCTAACGGCATAAGTGCAGGCCCGCGTGAACGTTTTGTCTTGACGATGCTGCTTAAGGGACGAGAGGTTATCGCACTCGAAGAAGGGTTGCAGTATCGCAAATACAAGTCGACGGCACCTGTACTCTTGTACAAGATGTATGACGAGTTTGCGGCAAAGCTTAGTGCTTACGGCATTCGGCTGGTAAAAGAGCAGGATCTTCCTGCAGCCTGCCTAGAGAATGGCAATGTCTCTGGAAAACTGCAAGCTGGACAACAGCCAGTGGCTGCACAGGAAGATACTCGGGTTGAATCCGTAGTAGGTGACCCAGCGTCCCACGCGCTAGTGTTGAATCGCAAGGTTATTACGGAAGCGGAATTGAAGAAGCATCGTCTGCATAACGGAAAAGAAATTGTCATTGATCGGCACAGCATCATTACACCGCTCGCGCAAGACTACTTGCGGATGCAGAAGATGCAGGTGCACAGAAGATAACGGCGGGGTGAAGCTATGATCGTGGGACAAGTTACGGGCAGCCTATGGGCGACCCGCAAGGACAACAAACTGAATGGTCTGACCTTCCTGGTGGTCAAGCCGTTATCGAATCATGATGAACCCGTTCAGCGTGATTACTTCGTCGCTGCGGATAATGCAGGAGCGGGCATCGGTGATACTGTGCTCGTGACAACGGGAAGCGCAGCCCGTGCATCATTCACGAACTCAGACATACCGGTCGACGCGGTTATTGTCGGCATTGTCGATTCCATCGAGGTATCTCATGACTAGTGCAATCGGTGTGATTGAACTGCGCAGCATTAGCAAAGGCTATGAGACGGCTGACCGCATGCTGAAGACTTCTCCCGTCAGCGTGCATCATATGAAGCCGATCTGTCCGGGGAAGTTCCTCATTATGATGAGCGGAGACACGGCAGATGTTCAGGCTGCGATGGAAGCAGCCCGAGCGGAAGCAAGTGATTTCCGTATTAGCGATTTCGAGCTGCACGGTGTTCATTCCGAAATCGTCGAGGGGCTGAAACGCAGCAACGCTTCACTACCTGTGGATGCGCTTGGAATTGTGGAGACTTCTACAGTGTCTTCCGGTATTTATGCACTGAATGAAGCACTGAAGCAAAGTGACATTCACGTGAAGAAAATGAATCTCGGCATGGCTATCGGCGGCAAGTTCCTCGCCGTATTCACGGGTAGTGTGAGCGATGTCGAGCAGGGGATGAAGGTGTTCGTATCCTCCATGGATCAAAAGCGGATTATTCATTATTCCGTGATACCTTCTCCATCCGAAGAACTCAAACAACACTTCCGATAGGTAGTTTAAAAAGTTCGCTTTTGATCTTAGGTAAGAATGGAGGAGCACGTTCGTGGAGATTAATGAAATCATCATATACGGCATGGTTATCTTCATGATTCTCGGTGCGCTCGACAAGTGCATCGGGTATAAATTCGGATTGGGTCACCAGTTCGATGAGGGTATTATGGCAATGGGGTCGCTCACACTAGCCATGGTGGGGATTATCTCTCTGTCCCCAGTATTGGCCAAGGTGCTAAGTCCGGTGGTCGTACCGCTGTACAGTGCGCTCGGAGCAGATCCGGCAATGTTTGCAACGACGCTGTTAGCCAACGATATGGGCGGGTTCTCACTCGCACAAGAATTGGCACAGACGCCGGAAGCGGGATTGTTCGCGGGTACGATTCTAGGCGCCATGCTCGGGCCAACAATCGTATTCATTATTCCAGTCGCACTTGGCATTATTAAGAAGGAAGACCAGAAGTACTTGGCAACCGGCGTATTGGCTGGTATAGTTACCATTCCTCTTGGTTGCTTAATCGGGGGATTGGTGGCAGGTTACTCGATTTCAATGATTTTGACCAACCTAGTTCCAATCATCCTGTTCGCAGTGCTGATTGTGTTAGGCTTATGGAAATTCCCGAATGGAATGATTAAGGGCTTCACGATCTTCGGTCAGTTCATCGTCATTGTTGCGACGCTTGGACTTGCGGTTGGTATCACGCAGCAATTGACCGATATTACAATCATTCCGGGACTTGCACCGATTGAAGAAGGAATTAAGATCGTTGGCGATATCTCCATTGTATTGGCTGGTGCTTTTGCGATGGTATTCGTCATTACGAAGGTATTCAACAAGCCGCTTATGAAGCTGGGCAAAATGCTCGGTATGAACGAGATTGCTGCAGCAGGCTTGGTAGCAACGCTTGCTAACGTCATCCCGATGTTCGGCATGATGAAGGATATGGATGTGCGCGGTAAGGTCATCAACGTTGCATTCGCTGTCTCTGCCGCATTCGTATTCGGCGATCACCTCGGCTTTACGGCTGGGGTTGCGAAGGAAATGATATTCCCAATGATCGTCGGCAAGCTTGTCGGTGGTATTACAGCGATTATCGTCGCTATGTTCTTGGCCAAAAAATTGGCACCCGAACCGGAGCAGAAGGAAGAGCTTCCGGAATCGGTTTAATGAATGGTATGGGAACTCTATCTCTCTATTTTATGTATATGGGCATGATATAAATTGTTTTGAACTCTTCTTTAGGTGTAATGCCTAAGAAGGGTTCTTTTTTTGATATTGGTTAGGGAAATAACTAACTCGGAGCCATACAATGTGGACAGTGGTGTGTCGGAAAGTGAACGTAGTCGGGTGCATGAATGAACGCTCATGCACCCGAAATTAAGGATATTTAGTTGTTTCTCATGACATCAATCAATCTTTTTGTCCAGCTAAAGTCTGTTTTCGTAATTGAATTATCTCCGTATACTTTGCCATCTCTATCGATGGCATAGATAAACATTCCGCCCTTTGGGCCATCTTTCGGCTGCCAAGTGGCATATTTGTAAGCTCTACTTGTTTCAAATGGTTCCTGTGCATCACCCCAGTTTGCACCTAATTCTTCTTGAAAAGATATTCCCGGAAGAAATTGATCAGGGGAGATCGTATTTTTATAAGTTGCCCATGTAGTATCGAGTCTACTAGGGGTTCTGCCATAAGCTTGAAGGAACAAATAGTCACAAAATGGAGCTACTTTTTTGAATAGGCTGTGATTGTCTTTGTTTGTATCATAGATAAGCAGTTTGCCGCTATTCGATACTGGCCCTAAGCGTTTAGACAGAGCTTCAAAAGTACCAAATGCTTTTGTTTCTTTTTCTTGGGTTAACGTTTCTTCCATATCAATATCTAAGCCATCTAAATTGTAGGGAGTTACGTATTTATCAATTAAGGATTGCGCGTAATCATCATATTCTTTGGAGGTGGGCGTTTTACCCATACTAGGGACGTTATAAAGCTCCCTGATATCTATCGTGCGTATCACTTTGGTTTGACGTTCGTGCAAGGTAGGCACATATGTATCACGAAGTGTGTCCCAAAATAATTGTTCATCTGTACCCGGGTTAACATAGTGAAAGACGGAAACGATATCGACTTCTTCAGGAATATCTGTCATCGCTGTCACATTAGGGTCTGGAAGAGTTGAATTTGCATCGTGTGGCATGGTTACGTCACGCCATGTTCTGTAGTATGCCATCATTACAGGAGATTTTTGACCTTTGGTCAATTCATTTGTTAAAGAAGTTGAAGGACTAGCTGAAACAACTGAGCCACTCACTAAAGATAAAATTAAAACGGCTGACAAGAGCAACAACATGGATGTCTTTTTCATAAAAGATAACTCCCTTTCTTAGATGATAATTTACCACAACAAAGTAAGCGGTTACATTTCAGAGGAAATCACGTCTTCAGCGCTGTCCTTCATTCCATAAATTCAAAACCTCCCCAAAGAAGTATTCACGCATTATGTTTTGACTCTCGATTTGCGTAAATTCCTGAATTTGCAAAAGTTGAGTCATTACTATTATCGTACAGAATTACAAAAAAGTGAATAGGACTAATAGTGTAATAAAAATAATATTATCAAACGGATGTTGAAGTGATTATCCAGACTTTTGAAGGTGCTTTTCTGTTTTTGATATTCATGACAAATTTATCGTCTCCATTATTGGGGCGCTAAGAGCGGACATGTGTAACAAACAAGGATAAACATGAAGACAATGCATTACCTCCAAATAAAATGTATGGTATTTGCAATAAACAATTTTTGTATTTATAATTTTTATATAAAACGACTAGGATAGGTTTGGAGGATGATTTTATGGCGCTTCATAAGTGGGCATATATTTATTTATCTCCAGGATTTAGTCCAGAAGAAAATACTATCACCACTGGAAACCAGCATTGTATTTTTATTGCTGTTGGAATCGATTTTAATGACAAAGAGCGGGTAATACCAATTGCGAAGCAACTTGTCAAAGAGGGAGTACAAATGATCGAGCTATGTGGAGGATTTGGACCTATATGGATTGCAAAAGTAAGTGAAGCCATAGATAATGCAGTTCCAGTAGGAAGTGTGGCATATGGACCTGAAGCACGCCAACCTATGCTTGATTTACTCGCACCAGATGGTTTGAAAACAGATTAATATAGTAAATTGTGATGTAGAATCACTAAATAATTAATTTCTCAAAAATATGTTCAATCTGAAGAATCCATTTGGAATATTGGATTCTTCTTTTTATAATGTTTTTGAATGATAATGAATTAAACTGATGCTCAAGTAAGCTTTAACGAAGAAGGGTGATAAATTTTATGTTTTACACAATAAATGATGTGAAAAAAATGTATGGAATATCAGCATCCACATTACGTTTTTATGAAAAGGAGGGTATTCTGCCCAAAATAAATCGAGATAGAAGCGGACGAAGAGTATATGAGGAAAAAGAATTAGAATGGTTGCAGTTAGTAATTGCATTAAAAGATACTGGAATGGCTTTGGAGACAATAAAAGAATACATTGCTATGGTTTATGAAGGTGACAAAACCTTAGAAGAAAGAAGAAAAATCCTGTTAGAACATAAACAAAGTGTTGAAAAAAAATTAACTTTAACGTTGGAGCACCTTGAAAAAATAAACAAAAAAATAACAGTTTATGATGTGTTGGTTCTTAAGAAGAATCCAAAGGATCTTTTTATTTAATGTTTCTCTTGACTTAAAGTTTACTTCAACTTGTATAGTTAGAGTAACTTATGAATGAAGAAGTCTTTTACCAGTCAGCTAACTGGGATCAGTCAGTTTAATGAGAAAAAGATCCACTGCTTAAACGACTCAATATTAAGGGGTTTTATACATGAATAAAATTATCGCTATTACTGGTGCTTCATCAGGTATTGGTCTAGCTACTGCCAATTTATTTGCTGATAATGGGTGGACGGTTTATGCAGGTACACGTAACGTTCAACGTGATCAGGAGAAACATGGAAACCGAGCAAATCTTCACTTTCTTGAAATGGAAGTTACGAAACCTGAATCATTGGAAAGAGCTTTTGCAACGATCGAGAACAATCACGGTCATTTGGATGTACTTTTTGCTAATGCAGGATTCGGTTATTTACGGCCCCTAGGGCAAGCAACATTTGAGGAAATCAAAAGCATTTTTGATACAAATGTCTATGGGGTAATGCATACCATTCGGGCTGGTCTCTCCCTCTTATGCAAAGCTGAGTCCGGGCATGTTATAGCAACAACAAGTGTTGGAGGATTAGTCGGTCAACCCTTAAACGAAATATATTGTGCGAGCAAATTTGCAGTCGAAGGTTTGTTAGAGAGTTTAGCCACTTACTACAAGCCTACATTTAACATCGATGTTACTCTGCTCGAACCAGGCGCGATAGCGACCAATTTCAATAACACGGTACTCTCGCATATAGAACAAACTGGAGGTATTAAAGAAGATGAATACAAACCAGTTTTTGAAAGGTATATAAGCACGTTCTCCAAACGGAATTCCGTTCCACAGCGTCCGGAGTCTGTGGCTGAAGTTATGCTGAATTTGGTAAACATGGAGACGAAGCCAATGCGCATTCGTACATCCGAGCAAGCAGACGCTTTTGTGCGATTTAAAGTGCAGCAAGATCCTACTGGTCTTGACAGCATGCTAAATATTCGAAAAGTACAATTGAATTTGTAAAGCCATAAGAGAAGAGGAGCGGTAGTTAATAGTACTTCACTATTTTCCGTGTAATCCAGTGTAACTCAAATATAAAGATAGTTTATCAGCGTGAAATGAGAAAAAACATAGTCATTGGAAAATGGAATAGGAATTGCCCTTCGGATGGAGCTTAATGAGAGCGTATCCCAAACTTATGCATTATAATAAACTCGACAAGGGCGGACACTTTGCAGCCTGGGAACAGCCGGAACTTTTCATTTCAGAACTCCGAGTGGCATTCAAGTCGCTACGTTAACCGGATTCAAGTCGAATTCGACTCTACGGATGGTAGTTTAAGCATGCCAATCTATTGCTTCTTTTTCAAGGTTCTTCACGAACGAATCCTTCCCGTCCATATAAGCTTCGATGTCATCAGGGTATTGTCGCGCTAGTCTTTCTTTTAAGCTGCCATATTGTGATGCTACCTCGGGGTGTGTTCGCAAAAAATCTCTTACTGCCAAATGGCGCTGAATATCTTCTATGTTATCCATCTGAAACGCATGCACGTGGTGGGTTCGATGATCTCCGCCCTTTCTGAAATACCGTCTTCCTTCCATGCCGAACTCGCCCATGCATTCGTAACCAAGTTCCTTCATTTGCTCATTAAAAGAATCGATTCTGGTGATGTCCTTTACAACTGGCATCATATCGATAATCGGTTTGGCTTGTAGCCCGGGTACTGAAGTGCTGCCGATATGATGGATGTCGATCAACTCATCTCCGAATATCGCTTTTATTTTTTGTGCTTCATCCTCGAACATACGATTCCAGTCTTCATTATATTTCGTTACGATTACGTTCATTGTTACTGATCTCCTCCTTCGAACCTGTACGTTATGTTGATCTTACTAGCGATCTATTCCTGTAGATATATAATAGGGGGGACGGCTACTGGGTTGCTGGAATTTCCCGAATCGCAAGGCATCTTGATCAACGCTTCGCTTAAGTTGACTTCTATATTTTAATGTGGATTAACATGAAAAAATAAATGCCCGATTTTCGGCGGAACTATTTTTCGGAAACGTTATAATCATAACAGTGTTTCGCAATGGCTTCAAAGAATTCAAAACCGTTTTAAAAGGAGGAGCAGAATGATACCGACCGACAGGAAACTCGTGTATTACCAGGCGCTTATCGATAAAAAGTCCGAGTATGAAGGCATTTTCTATGTCGGAGTGAAGACAACCAGTGTGTTTTGCCGACCTACATGTCCGGCAAGGAAACCCAAATTTGAAAATTGTGAATTTTATGAGACAGCCAAGGAAGCCCTTCTGGCATCATTCCGACCCTGCCAGCGCTGCCGTCCGCTATCCCATCCGAGCCATGTCTCGGAGCTGGTTCGTAAACTAGTCAACGCGGTGGAAGAAAACCCGGAACACCGCTGGACGGACGAAGACTTCCGAAAATTATCCGTGGATGCTTCAACTGCGCGCCGCCAGTTCAAGAAGAGGTTCGGAATGACTTTTGTTGAATATGCGAGATCTCGGCGAATGGGAATAGCCTTGAAGCATATCCGGGCAGGCAGCACGGTCATAGAAGCGCAGTTGTCCGCAGGTTATGAATCCGGCAGCGGCTTCAGGGATGCGTTTTCGCGCATTATGGGTACAGCACCTGCCGGGCTGGGCAATCAACAGATTTTAAAGGCATCGTGGTTGGATACGCGTCTTGGTCCGATGATCGCAATCGCTGATGAACAAGCGCTATATTTACTCGAATTTATAGACCGCAGAGGATTGGAGCGAGAGATTGAACGCCTGAGAAGGAAGACAAAATCCGTGGTCATTCCGGGCAGCACAGCGCCGATCAATTCGATTGAAAGGGAACTCAGAGATTATTTCGAAGGTAAGTTAACAGAATTCAAAACGCCAGTGAAATTGCTTGGATCGCCTTTTCAGAAGAAGGTGTGGGAACAATTGCGGCAAATTCCTCCGGGTAAGGCGACTTCGTATGCCGACATTGCCTCGGCGATTGGAAAGCCAAGTGCTTATCGTGCCGTAGCCCAAGCAAATGGAGCCAACCAGATGGCGATTGTGATTCCATGTCACCGTGTTATCAACTCGAACGGCGACTTGGGCGGTTATGGAGGAGGTATATCTCGGAAACAATGGCTGCTTGACCATGAGAAGAATGGGAGCGTGGAGGAGGACATAAGATGATGAAGATCAAGCAGTCGGGCAAGTGGTCCATTTTACTCGTGGTTACACTCGTGTCATTTATTACGAATCTAGATGCTACGATTGTGGTTAACGGTCTCCCTCCACTCATGGAAGAACTGCATCTTTCGATTGGAACGGGAATGTGGACGATCACCTCGTTCTACATTACTAGTACAGTATTCCTCCTTCCTTCTGGCCGATGATCCGATATGTTCGGTACCAAACGCATTTTTCTATGGGGGTTCGCTTTGTTCACGATTGCTACTGCTTTTTGCGGTATGTCAGACTCCGGCGCAGTTCTAATCGCGGCTCGCCTTCTGCAAGGTACCGGTGCTGCCATGGCGATGGCGGCATCCACTCCGATCTTGATACGGACATTTCCGCCTAATGAACTTGGGGTCGCACTCGGCATTAACAATATCGCATGGGTGACAGGCTCTCTCATTGGTCCTGTTGCCGGAGGTCTACTAATCGGCGAATTTGGATGGCGTTCCATGTTCTACGGGTCGTTCCGATCGGTATTGTTGGTTTGGTCACCGGTATTCTAATTCTAAAAGATGATAAATCGAGCGAAAAAACGAAGACTGACTGGCTCGGCGTGTTGACGTACGGAACAGGTTTAACCGCACTGCTTATCGCCTTGTCCGTGGCTCAAACTTGGGGGTGGATATCGGAAAAAACGTTCGGACTGTTCGCAGTAGCGCTGTTCCTTTGGATTATCTTCATCTTCATTGAGAAGAAGGTTAAGCATCCATTGTTTCATTTGGGTCTTTTCGCTTATCGGGAATACTCCATAGGACTCGGAATCACAATGAGCTACTGTATCGGTTATTTCGCCGTCACCATTCTGCTCACGCTGTATATGCAAGCTGCATTACACCTCAGTCCGTTAGAGTCGGGGTTGTTATTGATTCCGCTAAAGGCCTAAAGAGTATAGGGGTACAAGTTGGTAATGGATTTCGATTTTTATGACCCTAGCGGTAATATATTAGTGGCTCATAGTAAATCAAATTTCGTAAAGTAGCTCTCTGTCGCCGACACTTAACAATAGATTGAAAAATAAATAGTTCGTATCTTCACCATTGCATGTAAAGCGATCAGATCAGATTCAAAGTAGGTGGGAGCGAAGTGTAACCGAATGTACTCAGGCTATCAAGACGAGATAGGGCATCGCGTCGCAGATGATGCAACGTCTCGTATCCATGATGCATTGTGAGCAAGAGATACAGCAAAAAGCATCCGCAGAACGGATGCTTTTTGCTAATTAAGGATCACACCGTGGTATCGATTCCCGTATTAGAGCGTACGAGAATTTCATCGAATTCGACTTGATTGTCGGCTTTTCCTGTTTTTCTCGACAATATGGTGCCGATATAACCAGCGATGAAGCCGAGCGGAATGGAGACAATACCTGGAGTCGTGAGCGGATACAGTGCGTGTCCAACGAATATCGCCTTTCCAGCTTCAGGATGAAATACGTTCGGACTGACGAGAACGAGCCCCACGGAGGCGATCAGACCAACCATCATGGCCCAGATCGCACCATTCGTATTAAATCGCCTCCAGAAAATCGTATATAAAATAACAGGAAGGTTTGCACTTGCTGCAACGGCAAACGCTAGCGATACGAGAAATGCAACATTAAGATTTTGTGCAAACAAGGCTAGAATAATGGAAATCACAGATATCCCGATGGAAGCATAACGTGCCATATTGACCTGCTGCTTCTCTGTCGCTTGCCCTTTTCTTAAGATTTGATTGTAGAAGTCATGGGAGAAGGCTGCAGCGGCGGTAAGTACAAGTCCTGCTACAACGGCGAGAATGGTCGCGAAGGCGACAGCAGAAATAAATGCAAATAGCATATTGCCACCCAGTGCTTTTGCGAGGAGCGGAGCTGCCATGTTTCCTGCTTTATCCGCAGCGGTAATATCTCCATTTCCAACAAATGCAGCAGCCCCAAAACCTAGGAATATCGTCATCACATAGAAAATACCGATAATCCAAGTTGCGTATACAACCGAGCTGCGAGCTATTTTCGCATTTTTAACCGTAAAGAAGCGGACAAGAATATGGGGAAGGCCTGCGGTTCCAAGTACTAATCCCATCGTTAAGGAGAGTGTATCAAGACCATCTTTATATTTAACACCGGGATTAAGGAATTTCTCTTTGAGTGGCGTTGCATCCTTGACATGATCAAACATGCCTGTGAGGCTCCAGTTGAATTTGTATAGCACAAGAATCGAGATAAGAAGTGTCCCGGCCATAAGCAGAATTGCTTTGACAATCTGTACCCAGCTCGTTGCGTGCATACCGCCAAAAGTGACGTAGACTGTCATAAGAACACCTACGATGATGACGGAGGTTGCAAAATCAATGCCGAGAAGCAGCTTGATCAAAGCTCCTGCACCTACAAGCTGTGCAATCATGTAGAAGATCGATATGGCAATGGTGTTAAACGCAGCGAATCCGCGAATTTTTGTCGTTTTAAAGCGAGCGGCAATCATATCCGCAAACGTATATTTTCCTAAATTTCGTAAAGGTTCTGCGACCAAGAAGAGTACGACTAAGTAAGCAACAAGGAAGCCGATACTGTAGAAAAATCCATCAAATCCTGCTAACGCAATTGACCCCGCAATTCCTAAGAACGAAGCCGCTGACATATAGTCCCCAGCAATCGCCATCCCGTTCTGCCATCCAGTCAAGCCGCCTCCAGCTGTATAGAATTCGCTTGCAGATTTACTCTTTTTCGAAGCCCAATAGGTAATTACAAGTGTCAAGGCAACGATGGCCAAAAACATAATAAATGCAGCAGTATTCATAGTCTACCTCCCTTTCTCAGCAATAATTTGGTCGGAGGCTTTATCAAATTTCGATGCCTTTTTGTAGTAAATCATACAAAATGCCCAGGTCATAACAAATTGCAGAAAGGCAAAGACCCAAGCCCATGTAATACTGCCGTAAAAGGAATAATTCAAGATGTCCGTGTAGGATGTAAGGATCGGCAAGGCGAAATAGAAGCAGAGGAAGAAGATTGTGAAAGGAATTATGAAGGTTTTCTTGGTTCGAATCAGCTTTCTGAAGTGATCTGACTTCGCAATTGATGAGTATTGTTCGGGAGTTAATTCCTGCCTTGTGTGCTCGGCTGTTAACTTTTTACCTGCCATCAGCAATCCCTCTCATTCAATGAGTATACCTGCATCGTACAAAAACGAAGCGCTTACAAAATACTTCGTGCAGTTATTAGTGGCCACCACCTTTAATGTAGATGTGTACAATTTGTGAAAATACAATTCGAAAACATTATACTATAAAATGAAATCTTGTAAAGATATGCCTGATATATAACTTTATTTCAGTCCGTTACGATTTGTAATCGTGAAGAGGTGTCTTCGAAATAGGCTTGTTTACGGAATCTCATGCTGCGTAGTTGGATGTGTAACGTTATATGCACCATGCTGGGGATGTATACCTATGTTTATAATTGAGGGAACTAGATAAGAAATAAACGATCTGTTAAGATTCGAAGCAGAAGGGGGGAAGAGTAATCTATGAATAAGCCATGTACGCAGCATTTCGCAGCATTGAATGAATATGTTGAGCGGATTCGACATCAAATTTCAGCCACAGCAGCGGCTACCTATATTCTTCATGAGCAGAAAGTTGTTAACGAATGGTACTCTGGGACTCATGACAGGGCAAGGCAACGCATTGTAGATGCAGCGTCTCGCTTCAACGTCGCATCAGTGAGAAAAACATATCTAGGGTTCGTGGTCAGCTTAGCATTGTATGAAGGAAAAATCCGCAGCTTGGATGACTCTATCACGGACTACATAGACGACTACATAGACGACTACTTAGATATCACAGATCAACAAATGGCAGCGATGCTGAGCGGAACGACGATACGGCATTTGCTGACTCATACGCATAAACTCCATCATTCGAATCGAAGATTGTTTTCTGCCGGTACAGACTGGGTCTATAACAACATGGGTGTAAACATACTTATTAAGTTGATGGAGAAGCTGTATGAGAAGCCGTTTGTCCACGTAATGGAGGAAAAAGTGTTCCACCCATGCGGATTTACGGAGACAGGATGGAGCAAAAAACGAGATGATAATCTGGTCTGGCTTCATGAAGAATATACGGATGATCAGGGGAATGATGGGAATTTATTTGTAAGTGCACGTGAGTTGGCGAGATGGGGACAGCTTCATTTAGATAGGGGCATGTACCAGGGAACAAGAATCATTCCAGCAGAAGTCTTCGAGCTGGCGACATCCATATGCACCCCACCTCAATTAGAATCGCATCTGCCAAGGAACGGATTTTTCTGGTTTGTTCAGGATGTTCCGCGCGCTGCATCTGAGCTGGGGGATCAGCTTCCGGGAGGTTCGTTTCAATCGCTCGGCATAACTGGCTGCGCTTGCCTTGTCATTCCGAAATATCAAACGGTGGCAGTAAGAATGTACAATCAACAGGGTGGAAATCCTGCAAGTTATGACTATTTAGAGGATATTAAAACGTTTGGCAATATGGTGTGCAATATGATCGAGAAAATGTAGTGAAAACTGTGTTAGAAGGTTAGCATCAACTAGATATACAATAAAGAAGCTCTCGATATTTCGAGAGCTTACTAACCTGATTCTCATTACATCATATGTATGACACAAAATTAGAACTACTGTTTTATGTCACTAAATCTCCCTCGACAATCTTCGTCATATAGAGCTCTGGCTGTGCAAGGAAATCCTCGAAGCTGCATACGTCTCCGTATTCCTGGTGTTCTTCATCATAGTAGCCGACGCATTTCGTCTTTGGATTCCAGACAAGGAGAATCGAAGAATAATTATCAACTTCCGCGGAGAGACGCAGCAATTTCTTCCTGCCTGCCTTCATTTCAATCGTATCTGAAAAAGTGAAGAACTCGATGTAGCCGATTTCGTACTCATTGTCAGGCAAATCGATTCGCAGCTTGTCTCCCAATAGAAAATCAATCAGTCCTTGCGGCAGCTTATAGCTCTTCAATGCCAATCTTTTATTTTCAATGCTATGAAAATCAGCAGGCTCCAGGGACTTCAAATACACAGACATAGCGCTATCTTTATTTTGCACAGCAATCGTATAGGCACGATCACCGCCTTTTTCACATATACACACGTCAGCTCCATGTTCAACTAAGTATTGAACCATCTTCAAATCGCCATTTCGTGCGGCAGTGGTTAAGGGGGTTGCACAATAAGGGAAGACCATATCCGGCTTATTGAAATTGATATCCACTCCATACTGAAGCATGAATTCAATCGTACGCCAATCCCGATCGTTAACGGCTTTACGTAGTGTATAGCCGCCATAATGGGCTGCATCCAAGCCAAGCTCATGGATAAGCGGGAGGTTGTGTTTGTTCCCGTAATAAGCTTGTTGATAGGCATTGGACTTAAGCTGATCCAGGGCATCGACCTTGGCTCCATGCGCCACGATGTATCTTATGATCTCCTCTTCACAATAGCGAACAGCGAGCAGGAAGGACGGTTTTTTCTCATGATTCAAATTCACACCGTGCTCGATAAGCAATTTAATTACCTCGAATTGTCCTGCAATTAAGGCTGCTTCTATTGGGATCACAGTCGTATATTGGCTTATTCTAATCTCTTGTTCCATATCCCAGCCCTGTGCAATGGCATCGCACAGCTCTGAGAGATTGCCTTCATTGATGTGTCTGACAAGATCAGGAGGCGACGTATCGGTTCCAATGTCCTTTAGCTTAAACATCTCAACAACTCCACTCGTGTAGGGATTCTACTTCTTTCGTCATCTTTCCAGTATAGATGGTGGAGAGTGAATTGAACAACAGGCAGAAAGGCTTATGCGCCCACGTTAAACCTCACAGTTGACCGAATACGTGGATGCTATTAATTCTACATAGCTATCATATCCTGTAATCATATAATGCCTTAGACCAAGCCTATTTTTAGGGTCATATTTCTTTACGTTTTCCTGTAGGTATGTAGAATTAGCCACTTCATAAAAACCTAAATGATGAAGTTTTTCTTGATCAGGAACATCAATATGATAACCATTATAATGATTCTCATAGAAAGGTACAGTTACGCATTTAGCTTCTGCCACTAGTGGGAAACAAATTTCAATATTCACACACTTGTCCCAATCCATGCTTTGCGGATTTTTCAATGGTATAGCACCAACTTCAACTTTTACACCATCTGATTCTGTATAAACTACCTTTAGGTTAGTGGTGGATATTTTGAATTCGGGCATTACAGGTTTTAAAGTTAACATATGTTTAAATCCTCGATTATATAAATTCTCAACGATTTCTATCAAAATTCAACTACATTAATTACAGCAGATTACTCCAAAAAGTTCAATCGCTAAAATAGCGGTTGTATCTAAATGTAGATTTTAGTGGATGGGTATGCTACCGTATTTGCAGTACAGACTGGAGGTTTTAGACGATGAAGGATAGACCTAAAAGTATATGGGTTGATATCGTGCTTGTTAAGTTGCCACCTGATGGCTTGAAGGGGCTGATACATCTTAGAGAAGCTTTGCAACTCACCACGAATGCAACACATTTATACCAACAATCTAAGTCATTGCCATATACGCTTATGGAAAAGGTGTATTTTGGAACAGCCGACAACTTAGTTAAACGACTAAAGAACCCAGAGATCCTTCAAATCATCGAAAGGGGTGATAGGGAGGAAGTGATATCCGTTGAAGCCCGAATCCCCGAGGAAGCCAAACAGATTCCAACCTTGCCGAAGCAGCTAGTAGAATTTATTAATCTTGATTTCTGCTTTGATTATATAGGAATGCTCCCAGCATATTACGCAGACATAAATGATTTTAATAAAATACAGGAAGGCTATCGCTTTAACTCTCTCTCAGGGGAATTTCTCGTTTCAGATAAAAACGGCGATTGGCAAGATGGCTGGTATGTTTTCGCGGTGAACACGATGGACGATCCTTTTTATATTGACTTTACTCAAAAAGATCATGGCTTTCCTGTCTACTTTTCATATCACGGAACGGGAAAGTGGGTTCCGATTAAAATTGCAGATACGTTAGAACAATTTGAACAGATTTTGAGAGTACTCAAAAGTAAAGATTTAGAGGTTCCCTTTGAATTAAGTGAACTGTCTTTAGAAATTGATTTGAACAATGAATTTTGGGATGAAGTGAACGGAACGTGCAAAGAACTGGATCAGTAGTAAGGGCATGTATTTACATACATCGAATAAGCAATACGGCGTAGGGAGATCAATTTTAGCGAACGGCAATAATTATATTTTGCGTGGCGACGTTTGTGTTACGCCTTGTTTTGGATGTTTTGGGTGAACGCAAAGAATGCTTGTGAAAAGGGGTACCTAGATGAGTTATTTTACTGAAGCTGATTTTAAAAACTTATGGAAGAGGGAAGGATCAGCGTATTTTACCCTGCCACTGCCATCCGATGAGGAATTAGCAGCGTTGGAGCAACGGCTTGGCGTTAAACTTCCCGCTTCTTACATTGAGTTTGTGTCCACATCTCAAAATGGTGGATTACTTAAACGCAATGGCTTTCCTATTCTTGATGGATCCGGCAATACGATTCGGCATGTAAAAATTGATTATATTAATGCAATCGGTCACCGTCCTGGAGATGAAAGTCTTCCAACGCACTATGCCGGACACAAGGCGCGTGATATGCCCCCGCTCTTCTATGACATTCCAAATCTATTGGAAATTTGCGGCATCTTGGGTGCGCCTTATTATGATTTCTTTGTTTTAAACTATTTGGAGTGTGGGACAAGCGGGGAGCCGTCTGTAGCTTTCATAACTCGAAAAGTTCGACGTGGCAAAAACGGCGAACCTGTCAATGGAAAAGAAGACTGGCGGAATATTAACGAAACATATTATTGGGAATTGACAACCGTTGCCCCTACTTTTGATGCATATATCAAAGACCTTATCGTTATGCCCAAACTGCCCGCCTTTGACTTTGCAGCATTAAAAGCACCATTGAAACAAGCCGCACAAAAATCATTCCGCGAAATAATAAAAGCGCATGGACATGAAGTAATTATCTCTTTTGGCCTGTACGTTGATGATGAAGGCTCTATGGTAGCGGACGCGGCAAATACAAAAACACATTTCGAAAAACTTGTGGCTGAAGATCCCTCAGATAAGGATTATTTTGCTTACGCCACTAACGAATGGCGTTATGAAGGCACAAATTTTACGCTCGATTTGTTCGAGCCGATTTGCAACGAACTTGCCATGTATAGTGCGGCTTTGGGATCAGATGGCAAAATGAAACGTTTCCGCGATAAGTTGCTTGATCTTTGTACGGAGGTATTGGCGGAATTAAAAGCAGAGGATTTCTTCGCCAAAGAATATAATTCACCAGTCTTGCTTAGTGTCGGCGTTTCAAACGGCGATGTTTCTACTGCAAAAAGGAAAAAGATTCGCGCACTTTTGGCATAGTACTTGAAATAGTTCATCGTTTCGCAAAACTATTTAGGTCGTTGGGGCAAAAAGAAATTTTAAACAGTAGAATCAATCAAATTCCGACAAGCTCGAGCAACACGCTCTGGCTTGTTTTTTTGCCAAATCCCGAAAAAGCTTTTATACAAAACAATTCAAAATTACGATGCATATAGTGATCATCGCTTCATCGGAATGAAAGTATATACTTCCTTTTGTAGGTAAAGTACACTTTAAGAAAGGAAGTTCATGGTAGTATAAGGTGAATACGGAGTCAAGGTCTGATTTCTCATGATGGAGGTACCTATGACGGTTAAACGAATCGTTGCCAATATAGCTGCATTGAATCTATCGGAAGCCAAGCGTTTCTACGAGGAAATATTGGGACTTGATCTCATGATGGATCACGGTTGGATTGCTACCTATGGAAATGACGCTCAAATGAGTGTTCAGATTAGTATAGCGTCACAAGGAGGTTCAGACACGCCTGTTCCGGATGTGTCGATTGAAGTGGATGATGTCGATGCTGTCGACGCTGTTCTGGAAAAGATGGAGCTTGCTGGTTTCCCGATTGAATACGGGCCTGCAGATGAGCCTTGGGGAGTGAGACGCTTCTATGTGCGTGATCCTTTCGGTAAGGTTGTGAATATTTTGGCACATACCAGTCGTTCGTAATTGAGATTTCATATGAAAGATTCGCAAGTGCATTCCTACATAAAGCTTCATATAACGATGACATCGGAGAGGATTGAGTTCGAAATGCAGCATGAGATGCGACAAAAATATCATGTGTTAGCCAGAGGCATTATTTTATCAGGGGAATACCTGCTAGTGGCACATTGTATTGGGATGGACAATACGTTCCTGCCTGGTGGACATGTTGAATTTCGGGAAGGAATGCAGGAGTCGCTGTCTCGTGAAATATTCGAAGAGATGGGCCTACAGTGTGAAGTGAAGCAGTATATTGGTGCGGTTGAAGCGGGCTATGAAGACAACAATGTTTATCATCAGGAAATCAATCATTTATTTATAACTGATGTACATGATATCGATCCAACTCGGAATCCCAGATCGATGGAAGCACATTTGGAGTTTTATTGGATTCATGTCAATGAGATGGACGAGCATAATCTGCTTCCGTATCCTGTTCGGGAAGCGGTTACACATTGTAAGAATGGCAATCGAACTCCCTTCTGGGGGAGCGACATTGTATCATCAGGGGAGTGCTGACCAGAATGACAGAGTTAACAATTGATTGTGGCGACATATTGCTGCGGGAGTATCGAATGGAAGATGTGGATGCTATATGTGCATTAACGCAGGAGCCTGCTATTTTGGAATTCTTACCGGATTGGAACGCATCGAAGGAGCAAAGGTTGGATTGGATGGCCAACTACGAGTTGGTAGAAAATAAACAATTTCTGCAGGCGGTTGCAGAAGACGGACACATTGGTGATCTTTGCCTACGCTTAGGAATTGTGCTGAAGGAGACAGGTGCGTTTATAGGATGGTGCGTAACAGGGATGAAGGATGAATTGCCGTCTCCGAATCGGGAAATTGCGTATGCAATCTCTCAAGATTATTCCGGGAAGGGATATATGACGCAGGCGGCGCGAGCGCTTATCACCTATTTGTTCGAGAATACGGATGTAACTGAGCTGAATGCAGTTGCACGCTTGAACAATATTTCTTCAAATAAAGTGATCCAAAAGTGTGGGTTTATTCAGTATAGTGAGATCGATATCGACAAGCAGCCGCATTTGTATTACAAGCTGCGCAAGTCTGAATGGACTGGGAAGCAGAAGTGTGAAGGAATGAATGTTTAGCATCTAAGTATCAGAACAGTCCATATTGCTCAAGGAAGCTATGATTCAATTGTACATACGAATCGGATTAAGTATTAAGCACCATCCGCATGATTTACCTGAATATTTGGCTGCTTGGGAGTATTGGAAGGAACAAATGGCCGGGTATGTAAAAGAAGTTGATCATTAAGAAACAGCGGACTGGGAAAGAAGAATGGCATCCTTATTCAGAAGGCGTTACTGTGAAACTAACTAGTATAGTGAGCCTGGGCATGCTTGTTCATGAAAAGATAGAGAATAACGACAACGAGAATAAATTGGAGGACAACAACATGGAAGCATACAGTTTGCATGAAATGGTCGTACATCATACGAAGCTAGCCATTCAAATTGCTGAAAAGACGGGGCACACGCTGGACTTCAGCAGCGAGAGTATTCATCGGGTGGAAGACATATTGGATAACTACGCGAATGATTATGCGAGTCATGATGATATGGTTAAGCCGCTCGATCGAGAGGTGTGGTCAATAGCGGCGATTTGGGGCATCTATGTAGGAGAGATTATGAGGATTGAACTGGGCGAAGCATGCAGATGGGAAGAGGTTGATGGAGGGTACCTGTTGAATGCTCATGGAGCCCAGGCCAATCCGATAGGGAAGGCATATAAACGCATCGTCAACGGTCCTGAGGATAATATCGTGTCGTTCTATGACATCATTGGGGAGAAAATGCGCGAGCATATCCAAAAAGGACAGGAGATCTAGCAGAGAGGAAAATGATATGGGGTATCACATCCAAGATAAATTGGTAGTGGCTGTAGCGTCGAGTGCGTTGTTTGATTTGACAGAATCAGATGCTGTTTTTCAGGAACATGGTGAAGAAGAATATCGGAAGTATCAGCGTGAGAATGAGAAGCGAGTGCTGAATAAAGGTGTGGCTTTCCCACTTATTAAGAGATTGCTCGGTCTGAACGATGCGGATATCGGTGATCAAGCCGTAGAGGTCGTTCTGTTGTCCCGTAATGATCCGGATACCGGCCTGCGCGTATTCAAATCGATAGAGTATTATGGTCTGCCTATTACACGGGCGGTATTCGTCACGGGAAATGATCCGTTTGTATATATGGATGCTTTTAATGCGTCGCTCTTCTTGTCTGGCAATAAGGATGATGTGAAGCAGGCCGTTGAGTTGGGGTTGCCAGCGGGTTGCGTGTATCCGACTGATTATGTTGATGATGAGGAAGATGAAGAGCTCCGTATTGCCTTTGATTTCGACGGTATTATTGCAGATGATTCGGCAGAGGCTGTATATGAAAAGGGAGCAATTGAGCTGTTTCACCAGCATGAGCGGTTGAAGGCGGGAGAGCCGCTCCCTGCCGGGCCATTGTTGCGTTTCTTTCTCGAAATTTCCAAGCTGCAGCGGAGAGAGATCAATCGTAGAATTGAGAATCCAAATTATCGACCGAAAATAAGAGTAGCTATCGCGACGGCACGGAATGCGCCTGCGCATGAACGGGTGATTTCCACTCTACGAAAGCTGGATATTCGGATTGATGAAGCATTTTTCTTAGGCGGAGTTGAGAAGGAGCGGGTACTGAAAATCTTTAAACCACACATCTTCTTTGATGACCAGGTTGGGCATATAGAAGGAGTTGCGAGAATCGCACCTTCCGTCCACGTCCCGTTCGGAGTAAGAAATGTTGAGGCAGTAGGCGAGACACGACAGAGCAGAGAACTTGCATCGATCCTCTTAACAGAAGGGGCTGAGATGTAGTGAGTCAGAACCGCGTAATAAAACATACTCACCTTGGAGTCTATGGTGTGATGATGAGAAATAATGAAATCCTGCTGATCAAAAAAGCAAGAGGCCCGCATACCGGTAAATGGGATCTTCCGGGTGGAAGAATTGAGTTTGGAGAAGAGCCCTATGCAGCGCTGCTACGGGAAATTGAAGAGGAAACAGGAATCGCGAATTGTTCGGGAACGATACGAACCGCTCTCTCCTACACCCTGATTTATCCCTATGCTGAGGATACGTTAGAAGAGCTCCACCACATTGGCATCATTTACAATGTAGACATACCTAATGATCATGAATTGAGAGTGGGCGGAGATGGGGAGGATTCACTTGGTGCTTGTTGGATTGCCATTGAAGATTTGCCCAAGTGTAAAGTTACTCCTTTTCTATCCTTATTGTTCGAGCTTGATGCTGTCATTTGAATGAAAAATACGAACGTTCGTTCTTTTGTTTTGTGAGAAAATGTGGTATAGTTAAAATCTGAGATAGGAAGAAAAGAGGACTTCGTGAGAGTTCTATCCCTTAGATCCGTTTTTGAATAGCTGCATAACTAAACGTACTGCAACCCACCTTTCGATATTCGCTAGATGTGGGTTGTTTTGCATCCTATTATTAGAAGAGGAATAAGTGGAACATCATACGAGGTGACAATAATGGAGAATACGATCATCAAGCAAGATTACTTAGCTCAGGAATATCTGATTTGCCAGGCGACATCTGAGCATTTTGAGGCAATGCTGAACATATTTCTAGAGACGGCTGAGTGGCTCCACAGCAAGGGAATAAGACAATGGGGACATTTTCTTGACGGATACGGCAGAGATGATATTACAGCGAGCATTGACAGTGGATCTGCCTATGTTGTATTGCAAGGAGATACTGTGATTGGCACGGTTTGTGTGCTCATGGAACCAGAAGAGTGGGATCTCCATATTTGGCCTGATACCGACCTAGGAGATTCTGTAATGATTCATCGCTTGGCCGTGTCACGAGACTATGCTGGGGCGGGGATAGGCAAGCATATCGTAGCGTGGGTAGAGAATGGCTTGCAATTTCTTTCTGGCAAGAAGTATATCCGGCTGGATTGCGTTGGTGATAATGAGAAGTTGAATGCGTATTACGTGACACAAGGCTTTGAGAAGGTAGGGAGTACAGACGGTCATAGCAAATACCAAAAGGAAATTGGAGTTGTCGTTCCATAATCGTTGTATAAATGCTATATATTGAAGGGAGATGCGGGCATGGAGGCAATACTTGTTGATAAAGGGTCGATGATGGCAGTAGGTGTTTCTTTACAAGCGATCTTGCCAATTGAACGGGAAGAAAGAAATATCCCGAAGCTTCACGATGCATTCGAAAGTCGGATAAGTGAAATCGAACACCGAATGAATAATGATTCGATTGGTATCTTTATCGATCCACCCAATTATGATTACAGAACGGATCCCTTCACATGGATGGCTGCTTTAGAAGTATCTTCATTAGAAAACATCCCCGAAGGAATGAGTTCGATTACCCTTCCTGCCAGCACTTATGTTCGAGCTGCCTATCAAGGACAACCTCATGAAGCTTATCGAGTCTATGACTTTTTATATAACTGGATTAAGCAATCAACCTATGAACTTGCTGATTCATACGGCATTGAAATTCGAAGAGTATCTGTCGAAGGCGATCAAGGAGAAGAAATTATCGAGTTGATGCTGCCTGTAAAATCAAAATCGTAAAGAGCGTGGGGATGAACGCCGTTTGGAATAGCAAAAATCAAATCTTAGATGTCAGTAAGGTAAATCGGATATACAAATTTTCATTTTTATCGATTTCTCAAATTTATGAACTAACAAAATCAGCTGGGGTCGAATCGGTACAAACTATGGCGAGCGAGTCTCAAAGTGAGACTGTATTTCACCTTTCAAAAGGTATGGAAAGCATATCGCCTGAATGGTCGTCCGATTTATACGCAGTAAGTTATGATTATGACACATAATACAACTGGATCCTATTTTATCTGAATGTCATTTAACTAACTTGAGGGGATCGATGTACTATGATTCGTGTATTGGCTGTGACGGATAAGTTAGAATTGAGAAGGGATATTACCTTAGAGGAGCTTAAGCAGATACAAGCAAAGTGGTACTGGGTCGACTTCAATGAACCTTCGCCTGAAGAAGCGTTGCTCCTGGAGCAGTATTTTCATTTCCACCCGCTGGCAGTTGAAGATTGCTTGCATCATTTGCTGCAGCGGCCGAAAGTTGATCATTATGAAAACACTCATTTTTTTGTTCTGCACTCACTCCACCCTCATACATTTGCGGCGGAAGAAGTGGATTTGTTTTGGGGAGACAATTTTATTGTAACGTTTCATTTGAATCCGTCACAGGAAATCGACGACGCATGGAATCGCATTGCGGAGAATCAGCAGTTGTTCGAAGCTGGCCATGTGTATGCGGCTCATTTGGTTATTGATAAGTTAGTCGATCAATATTTCCCTGCGGCCTATCAGCTTGAAGATCAATTGTCTGACATTGAATCCAAAGAGGGGAAAGACTCTATCCAAAGCGTGATGAACGACATATTTGAAATCAGATCCAAGCTGTTAAAACTGCGAAAAACGATCTTGCCGATGCGGGAATTGATGTACCGAATCATTAATTCCGAGCGCATCGAAGGCGTAAAGACCAACATGCTCTACTTCACAGATATTTATGACCATTTGCTGAAGCTCTCCGAAATGATTGAATCGAACCGTGAGATGACTGCTGATATGAGAGACAGCTATATGTCCTTAAACTCCAATCGAATGAATACGATCATGAAGACATTGACTGTCATAACGACCATTTTTATGCCACTAACTTTCATAGTTGGAATATACGGTATGAACTTTGATAACATGCCTGAGCTTCATTGGAAATGGGGTTATTTTATCGTTTTGGGAATTCTCGTTGGCGGCGGCATTGGAATGTACGCATGGTTCAAAAGAAAAGGCTGGTTTGATTAAGGCCCTAATTATTGTTGGGGAAATAAGAAATATAGACAAGCAACGACAAGATTTTCTGATGAATATGCTTGAACAGAGGTTAGTCTAACTCCCGATGTAAGATTGTCCATAATGTTAGCAATAAATTGCAGCCCATGAGCGGGTTCGGCTAGAGATTTTTTTCTATTGTTTCTCGTTGATTTTGATTCGTTGTGGATTTGTGAGTAGAATGATTTTTCTGAACGTTCAAGGAGGGGTAATCCGATGGAACCTTCTCCTTGGTATTCAAAATAGAAGAGCTACATGGGGGAAGTATGAAGGATGGACACGATAATGAACTTAGCAAGCTCTTCCGATTGGGAGCAAGTGCGTGAATTGCTGGCTCTATGCATGTATCCTAATGAGGAGAAGATTAATAGACAGGCTGAGATGTATCAGAGCGATGAATCTCTGCAATTGTACGGAATGATGGTTCAAGAGGAGTTGGTTGGACTCATAGGAATTAGCAAACACTCGTACGGAGAAGCCGTATTGCAGCATATTGCGGTTAAACAAAATCATAGAGGCCAAGGTATCGGCCGCTCGATGATCAATGAATTTATGAAGAGCAATAATATCACTAGACTTGAAGCAGAAACGGATAATGATGCAGTCGGCTTTTACCGGGGAGTAGGCTTCGAGATTACAAGTCTTGGAGAGAAGTATCCAGGCGTAGAGCGATTTTTGTGTATTTTGAAGCGCCTGAAATAGCAGCATTGAGGAGAGGAGGTAGGATACGGTTTCATTTTCAGCAAATGATTCAAGAGCAGGCGAATGAAATTGCGTATAACTAGAATTATCCGGAGATATATTCCTTCTGCCGAATAATGCAAAACAGGAAGCAGTTGATACCGCAATCTGCTCCCTGTTTGTTTCAACCCGTTAGTTTCATATATGCTTTGTTTTAGTTGTTTTGTTTATGGATGTGTTCTCTTCCGAAATATACATCTCTATTTTATTGGGCCTAGCCTAATTCCTTAATTCGCCTGATTCCTTGCACGATCCGCTCCTTCAGACTCTCCTGCAGAGAGTAAATGACCGGTGCAGAAGGGATGTCGAATTTCAGATGGGAGTGAGGAATTTCCGTGAGTATGGTGCCGATTGCGTTGCCTTGCTTGTCATGGATTACGTTCCAAAATATTCTTGATCTGTTGTCTTCCGTCCCCCATTTCTCAAGGGAGTTGCGAAAAATCAAGCGTTCCGCGATAACGAAGTCATTTTCTTCGAGCTTCTCCACAGTACTGAAACCGGCATCTTCCAGCTGTTTGAATATGAACGGCATAAGCTGATCCAAATAAAGACCGTAAGCTGCATCTTCGATTTCATCAAAAGCAGCCGTCAATTGTTCATGCATGGATTCGTACAATGATCTCCATTCGGACTCGATAAAACGGTTTGCCGTCTTACTAATTTCTTCGATCGTCATGTCTTGCCGGAAAACCAGAAATTCTTTCTTCACCAACAATCGCCTCCTTCACTTTAATGCAATTCTATTGTATTACATGCAAGCCAATTCAAAGGTTAAGCAAAAAACAAGAAGGAATATCAACCATTATTATTGAAAACCTTATAACTATGTTTAATCTTGAATGCTTGTTATGAGGAGAGGTGAAGCGTCGAGGATGCGTCCCAAAAAAATGGCGGCGAGATTCATGATTAGCGCCAGTACCATAAGGAATTACGAGGCTAAAGGCCTTATACCTCCAGCTGAACGATCATCGAATGGCTACCGTATTTATACAGACCAGCACGCAGCCTATTTGTCGTGTATTCAAGCGATGGCCCCGGCATTCGGAATGGAAGTAACGACCGAGGTGGTTCGTTGTCTCCGTCAAGGCAAGCCGCAAGATGCAATGTGGATCATTAGGGACACAGAAATCGTTTTATATGAGGAAAAAGAGAAATTAGAGAGGTTAATCCAGGATATTCGTATACAAGCTGAACGAAATAGTTCTCCTTATGACGAAGAGCCGTTCACCATCAACGAAGCATCCGAACTGACACAGGTACCTAAATCGGCGATCCGCTACTGGGAGCAAGCAGGATATGTAACGGCGGATAGGAACCCTGACAACTGTTATCGCCGATATAGTAGATCCCATTTGCTAAAAATCAGGTTGATTCAAGTGCTGCAAAGCTCCGTGTATTCAGAAGATACTGTGAATTTTAAGCAATCCCTCGCGTTGGTCAAACATACGGATCTTCAGGGGCTCATCAATGTGGCTGCGAATGTTAGGACTTATTTAGATAAAATGATCGAGTCCCAGATGTGCGGGGTATCTTATTTTTACCAATTGATGCAGTTTACAAGGACGAGGTCTACGACAGGGAACATTCAACCAGGCTCGAAGAATGGAATTGAGGAATAGATCATGGCCTCGGGAAAAGCATGTGGACACGATTCAAAGCGATGATTATCTTCATCTGATTATAGACACGATGAGTAACCGGAAGGTTGGTTATGTAATTGTGGCTGGATGTGAAGGAGCATAACGTACGTGTGAAGCATATCTACGCAGCTGCGGGATTTCGAGTAGGGATGTTAAGAGAGTGTATTCGAACGGCGCATTCCTATGAGACCTTGATTATCATGGGAATGCTGAAGCGAGAGTGTCGCCCGCAGGATGGTGAATTCTACCGTTTGAAGCTTTGAATTACTCGTCTATCGAATGTATAATAATGGAATACACAATTTTTATCCACAACCCAGCCTTAGAGAATATTAATCTGATGTGCGGGGTTCTTTTTATTTCAATTTCAAGCAAACAGAAAGGTGATAGATAAGATGCAGAAGCAGACGGGGATACAACTGGCTGTGGAGCAATTCGACAGGAAAGATACTAAAGGACTCATTGCTTTGTCCGCTTCGATTGGGTGGGATTATGATGAACAGGATATTCAGACGATTATGTCATCTGGCACGGTATGGGGACATCGCAATGAGCAAGGCGACATTATTTCAAGTGCTGCTATTCTTACCTACAAGCCTGGATTGTCTACCATTGGCATGGTTATCGTTGATCAACGCTATAGAGGGCTGGGCTTAGGGAGGGCGGTTGTTCAAGCTTGTATGGACGCTGTTGATAACAGCGATACCATAATGCTGATTGCAACGGAAGAAGGCCGACCTTTGTATGAAGGCATGGGGTATCATATCGTGTCGTACGTCAATAAGCTTGTATGTTCTAGCTACAACACATTATCTAATCGGAGTGATTCTGTCTCTGAAATGCGTACCATGCCGCTAGGGTTGGAACACTTCCCTGGGATTCGTGAACTGGATCAGTTGGCCGTTGGAGCAGACAGAGAGACATTCCTATCTGCTCGCTGGAAACAGGCGAAGCAGGGGGTAGTTGTACTGGATAACAAAGGTACTCTGATCGGGTATGGATTTGCCGTTCAAGGCCCGAAGTATCTCGTTCTTGGACCAGTGGTAGCTGTACAGCAGGAAGCGGCATCAGCCATGATTCATTACTTGGCCGAAGGTAACCGGGGCAAGCTGCTTCGTATTGATGTGCCAGAGGAACAACCTGAATTTATCGAGCTTTTGAGACAGGCTGGTTTTGAGAGAGAGACTCATCCTCCGGTGATGATTAAGAATGCACAACAGCTGCCGGCAAGAAATCGTACACTATACGGGATTGCAGCGCAAATATTTGGATAACGGGTGGAACTAGGTCAGAAGTGTCTTGCCCATACGCGTGCAGCTGGTCAACGACAATGTAAACTGAGGTGAAATGAATATGGAGTGGTCTGCTCTTATTATTTCGTTTTTCTTCTTAGCTACACTCGTATGAATTGAAATTAACACCAAGAAGAAGCTTGATAATGATAAGAAGATAATGAAACAGCTTCAGGATATCTTGGATGAATTAAAGAACATGAAGAATTGAAGGAGGAAGCAAGATGATATCAACATTTCCTAGATTAGAAACGGACAGAATGATTCTACGGCAGCTCAGGTCGGAGGATGCGCCCAATCTATTCGAGAACTTCTCAACGGACGAAGTAACGCAGTATTATAACTTGGATAATTTCGTGGCGATTGAACAAGCCGAACAATTAATAGAGAGATGGAATCAACGATTTGAGGAAGGACAGAGCATTCGCTGGGGAATTGCACTTCGATCGGAGGATAGAATCATTGGGACTTGCGGCTATCACAACTGGCGGAGAGCAGATTGCAAAGCCGAGATCGGATACGAATTGAATCCAAGCCATTGGAGTAAGGGCCTGATGACGGAAGCATTGAACCGCATAGTCGCATTTGGATTTGAGGAGATGCAATTAAATCGAATCGAAGCCTATGTGTTTGAGACAAATACGGCTTCCCAAAAACTGCTTGAGAAGTCCGGATTCCACCAAGAAGGATTGCTGCAGGAGTGCTATCGCAAAAATGACAGTTTTATAGATGCTATTCTATTTGCCAAGCTTCAAAAGGATCATGCAGAAAACATATAAAAGATGAAGTGATACTGTACACCCCTCACTCGCATGTAGTACACGAATCAGTTACGCGGAGAAGCGAGAACAATGAAGCTAGTGTGTACAATTAGGTTAGGTAGGTGTTGCATGAAGAAAATAATATCGATTGTGGTTGTTGTCTTGCTTTTGTCCTTTGTGTTTTTCGTCTATACGGAAATGGAAGGATTACCTTGGAAACATGCTGAAGTAAAGCGGAAGGCAATCGATTATATGAAACAAAAGTACAATATGGATGTTGCAGCGGAAGGAAGTTCTTATAATTTTAAATTTAAAGTATATACAGCGAAAGTATATAACGTGAAGGATTCGAACAAAGCGATTATTCGTGTGGACGATGATAGTGACTTCGACGCCGAGGGCAACTATGTTGGGAAGCGATTGCAAGACGATTATACCCTTGTGTATTGGTCTGAATCTATTCGCGATGGACTGCAAGTAAAGCATCCTGATCTGTTCAAGCTTCAAGATATTGAGTCGATTCAGATTGAATACGCATATTACACATTATCACTTACCGAAGGGCTTAGCGGTGATCAGGATCAGAACGGGGTGCACATTCCGGTAAAGCCCAAGGATGTTCCTGAATTGTTTATTCGATTGAAGTCTGTCGATATAGGCGACCATGTGTTGGAGCAATTGCGTGAGGTAATCAATGATATGGTGAGAACCTCTCAACCAATGGGTGTCTTCGTTAGGGCAGCTGAGACGAAAGGGACTCAAAAAAATGAAATCTCAAAGACCGAAATGCTTCATCTAGAGCACGATCAACTCAAGCCTATCCAATCTATTGAGGATTTGAAGAAGAACATAAAGCTCTTGTAAGGGAGCGCCGAGCTGTCTCAACTGTCATTACGCTAATGACATGAGGCAGCTCTTTTTTTGTTGCAGTAGGACTGGGCTGTACGCGAGTCATAGTGAAGCGGACGTCGACATACGTTAACAATGACATTTCTAGGTCGGATTCACGATAACGAAGCGAATCGAATTCAATGAAATATAGGTGTTTGTGGGAAAGGAGGATTGTTTATGTCTAAGCAAGAGAAAGGAGTACTTGCGATTGGCTCGGGATCCATGCTGGATTCATTGGTTAAAACCTGGCATGAAGCGGGAAACTTCACACTGACGGTTTGCACAACTGACACGGAAACTCCCGATCATGTTGCATTTGCGGTATATCAGGAGCCTGACGAACAGGGAGGATTGACCCCAAATGTCACGATGAAACGGAGAGATCTCAAACAAGATTGGCGCAGTATTATTCGACCATACCGTTTTATCCTATACGCTGCCCAACTTGATAATTTGGCTGAATGGAGAGACCTTCAGGATGCATGTGAATTGGAGGGGAAACCCCTTCTGTCTGCGATAACCTTACGTGGGGTTGGATTAGTTGGGCCATTGTTAGATGTGGACGGAACAGCACGACCAGAAGCGGTGTGGCGGAGCCTGCACCCGACCGTGTTCCGAAGTGAGAATGAGCAACAGAGCTTCTCGTTAACGGCACTTCATATTCTTACAAATCTGGTTGTGCATGAATATCATCGGGAAGTGACAGCAGGAAGAGACGGGAATTGTAGAGATCAATGCTATATTCTTGATCCGAACAGCTTAACAGGGAGCTGGCATTCCATTCGTTCACATCTCATCGATGTTGAACGAGGGAGTAAGGCGGCTTGCCGTATATCTACAGTGGATGAAATCATCACAGCAAGTACTGAGCGAATGAATGATTCAGATTGGTATACCAGCTTCGCAGATATGACTTCCTCTTCAATTGGAATTTTTCACAAATGGGAAGAGGCGGGAATTGTGCAGCTTCCTCTCGCACAATGCATGGTTCAGCCGATTGATCCGGCATCTGAATCATTTGTCCGACTACTGCCAGCAATCATATGCAGTGGATTGACACATGAAGAGGCTCGACGTGAGTCGGGGCTTGCAGGATTGGAAGCGTATGCGGCACGTTTATTACCGTTTCTGTTCCCTGTATCGGGGAATGATCATGTGGCTGCTATCGGTGTAGGTGCTGGTTGTGAGGCAGCTGAAGCTGTTGGACGGGGAATTAGGGCATGCTTGACGAAACGGTTGCAGGATCGTATTGACCGCAGCCGACACGGAGCGAGTCAGATGATCGTATCGCGACTGCGATTTGAACATGTAGCAGACAGCCGCTGTCAGTATTATTTGCAGTCGCTAGGTATCATGGGAGTTGAGTCTATTATTGCGGTTGGGGAGCCGCTGCTAGGTTATCCGGTAGTATGGGCCTATTCGAGGGATAATTGGTATGGAAGTGTGGATGTAGATTTCACAATTGCGCTTCGCCAGGCCCTTCAGAAGGCGCTAAATCAGGTTGAGGGGCATGCGTCCGATCTATTTCTAGTTCAATGCGAAGAAGATAATTCAATGAACACGGCCGAAATCCCTCATATTTCCTATCCGTTCACATCTGCTTATTGGATAGCAACGGTGCAAAGAGTATTGGAGAAGAACAAGAAGAACGATTCGTGCTTCGAAATATATGATTTACACAGCAGTTCTTTCCTGGGTACAGAGGCATTCTTCGTATGTGGAGTGCGGCTCAGAGAGGAGGGCTCTACGTGAACACTGTCCTGGTGATTGGAGAGGGATTACTTGCGGATGTCGTATATGCACAGTTAATGGATCAATGCGATTACAACATAACAAGATTGACGAATCACAATGAAGGAATTCCAAGTACAGGTATGAGCATCGCATTGGTGCTTCAGGATCAAGAAAACCTTGGCTTGCTGTTGGAAATGAATGAGAAGCTTCAGCAATCGGGAATTCCGTGGATATCGGCTTATTTGAGTGGGGAAGAAGGGTTCGTTGGTCCAATGAACTGGCCAGGTGCATCCGGATGCTTCCAATGCGCAGACATTAGAATGTCGATAGCGGGCAGCAATACTAATGCAACTAATGACATGCTTTTGATGCTGGTTAACCCTGACTATGTCCCTCGAGTTGAATCGGACATTGAAGTGACAGGGTATCGATTTATGGCTCAGTTACTTGTTGAGGAGACA
The DNA here is from genome assembly GCF_032337355.1 of Paenibacillus suaedae. Classification (NCBI taxonomy): domain Bacteria; kingdom Bacillati; phylum Bacillota; class Bacilli; order Caryophanales; family Paenibacillaceae; genus Paenibacillus; species Paenibacillus suaedae. The sequence continues at coordinate 62,311 of NZ_JAVYAA010000002.1, read as the reverse complement.
TCGAAATGCGTAAACGGACACAGTCTGTGTACCGACAGTCACATTTATATGATCAACTTGCACAGCTTGAACTGTACGCGGCATTATATTCTTCCTTATGGTGCTTGTCCAGTATGCGGCCAGCTAGAAGAAGATTCGCCGGAAGCAGCGAGTATTGTGCTTAAACCATCTCCCAAGCTGGATAATAGCTATCGGTGTCGTTCCATGAATGAATTACAGGGGGTTCTGTTCAACGACTATTGGGATCGTCGATCCGGCTTATTTAACGACTTAGAGTTGCATCTTTCTTCTGTATTTGCAGATGCAGTCGTCAATCTCCCGCTCGGCTATTACGATGAGGTGACAGGGGGACGTTCCCATTCGTTCATGAACAGTCAGCTTGCTGCCATATTAGAGGGATTGGAACGTTATTGCGGCATCACACCCCGCGGTAAACGTCTAGTTGTGTTCGATAGTTACAACCAACTGAAGGAAATTGCTATGGATCCTGCTACAATCGGGCTTCATGCACAAGAACAATACGAACAGGAAGGTTTTCCGTTTGCCTCCTTTGCTCCAGATACCCCTATTGAATGGGTGTGGGGTTATTCATTTTTACAGGAGCGCCCAATTCTAGTTCCTCATCTAGTAGCCTATTACAGCTTAGGCTACGAAGGGAGTTTCGTGTATGAAACCTCCAACGGCTGCGCATTAGGAGGCAGTCTGGAAGAAGCGGTGCTGTATGGCATATTTGAGGTAGTTGAACGAGATGCCTTCTTAATGACTTGGTATGCGAGGCTCCAATGTCCTAGGCTAGATCCAAATTCCTCAGGGGATCAGGAGCTGCTTCTCATGCTTCTTCGGATCAAGGCTGTCTTAGGATATGAGGTGTTGTTGTACAACACAACAACGGAGAATGGGATTCCAAGCATTTGGGCGATTGCTAAGGGAACACCAGAACATGAAGTGAGTGTAGTCTGTTCTGCGGGAGCTCATCTTGACCCGATACGAGCAGCTAAGAGTGCTGTCCATGAACTTGCGGGGACGATCTCCATGGTTGAAAAACGTTGGAAGGAACGTGGTTCGGAAGCACTGTCTATGTTTATGGATCCGTATGAGGTACAGCAGATGGAAGATCATACCTTGCTGTACAGTTTGCCAGAAGCAGCGGAAAGACTTCACTTTCTGTTAGAGGAGCAGCGTCCAGTCCGTTCTTTTGCCGAAGAATTCCAAACACCAGTGGTTCCGGTCAGTACAGATGTAACAGAAGAGCTGAAGGAAGTTCTTGAAGTGTTCCGTCGATTGCAATTAGACGTGATTGTTGTTGATCAATCGTCCAGCGAGACGCTACGCAATGGCCTACACTGCGTGAAAGTGCTGATTCCAGGCATGCTTCCAATGACTTTTGGCCACCATCTACGTCGATTGGAGGGGATTGACAGAGTGTTGGAAGTACCGATGAAACTTGGATATGTGGATCGCAAGCTTACACGTGAGGATCTGAACCCTTATCCGCACCCATTTCCGTAAGGGATGTTGAACGAACGGCATTCGGATTGACTCCAATGATTATTCATGATTCATGCATGAGGACGCAAAAACGAGGTGGTATTGAAATAAACATACCGGTAAAATCAGTGAATGAGAAGTTGATTCCATGAAACAGCGATTGGGATATGTTGAGCTCAATCGCTGTTTTGATCTATTTCTAAATGCTATCTGATAAGAAGCCGACCATTTCTTTTTCAAAATAGAAATAAATGAGTAATAGGGATGACATTCCATAGTGAGAGAGGTATATCTATCATGCATCTATTATTTGAAAAGCTTGTGCAAGAAATTGAGTTCACGGGAAATATGAAGCAGGATATTCAACAGTTTCTAACCGCAAATCATAGCCCGGGCACTGCAGAGCATTGTATGGATGTAGGGACAGAAGCTAGAAGAATCGCGCAATTATATTATGCTGATCCGGAGAGAGCGGAATTGGGGGGATGGCTGCATGATATAAGCGCCGTATTTCCTAACGAGGAACGCATTGAGGCGGCGAGGCAGCTAGGAATTGATATACTGCCCGAAGAAGAGCAATTCCCGATGATCATCCATCAGAAGCTATCCAAGGTGATGGCCCGGGACATATTTGGCGTTCAGGATGCCGAAGTGTTGGATGCGGTGGGCTGCCATACTACGCTGCGAGCCGATGCCTCGCAGCTTGATCTTGTCCTATTTGTTGCCGACAAGATTGCATGGGATCAGCAAGGCATTCCTCCTTATATCGAGGAATTACATCATAATCTCGCAATATCGCTGGAACATGCGGCGTTTGCTTATATTCAATATTTATGGGATCGCAAGGACACACTGAAGGTCATCCACCCTTGGCTTGCAGATGCTTATGAACAATTACATGTACAATTGAATGCGGAATGAAGTTGCAATGTGGAGTGGTCTGACGCAGTAGGCGTCAGACCACTCCATTTTTCGTTAGCTGCTACCGGAAATTTGAAAGAGAAATGGGGCTCCCACTTAGTTCGAATCTAGTATAAATTGGATTATCTCTTGTGGTATTGGTAGAATAAAGAATGGTTGAAGGAAGTTTTTCGATTTTACTATTGACTATCGGAATATTGAAATAGCCACCAAAGCATATTGGGAACGGCTGGAGTTGAGGGAAAGGTGGATGGAGTAACTTGAATGTATGGGATGTATTAGGGATTGAACCAACGGAAGATGATTCTGTCATCTCAAGCGCTTATGCGAAGAAGCTGACGCTAGAGCATCCGGAAAATGACCCACAGTGGAAAGAAATGCTGCATGAAGCGTATGAAGTAGCGTTGAAGCTGGCGCGCAAAATATCAGCAGCAACAGCATCTTCCAGTATGACTCAGATCGATCATGGTGAACGGTTGGAAGAGCCATATGAACATATGGCGAGTGCAAGAGAAGAGGTTGCTGTGAGCACAGCTTATCCGTATCCCGCCAATCCGATTCAGGTATTTCTAGGCCGAGTATCTGAACTGTATAGCAACTTCACAAATCGAATCCAGCCTTCATCTTGGAAAGCCTTGTTCCAGGAGAACGCGGAATGGGATATTAAGAATCCGCAGTTACGTGATGAAATGGTGATGTTTCTTGAGGAGAAGCATTATTTTCCGATGGCGGTATGGGCCGTGCTGGAGAAGACTTTCCGTTTTCTAGAGCATGAGGAAGAATTAAGGGAACGCCATGCCGGGGAAATCATTGATTACATATTCGAACAGGTTAACGGTACGATGGAGCTGACCTATGATTGTTTCATTGATGCGGACATCGATTTTGATATTGACCGTTATCTCTACCTGCGTGAGATGGCGCAGTATATGCTTATGCAAGGAGAACTGGAAGAGGTAGGCGCATATTTGAGTGAGGCCCATGAATGGTTCCAAGACGATCCTGACCTAGAGCTCATGCGCGGCAAATACTTCGAAGCAATCGGCGAAATGGAGCAAGCAATGGATTGCTTCAATCAAGTGATTGCGATGAAACCCGATGAGTTTGAGGGACGATGGCACCGTGCACAGCTCCTATACAAGCTTGAACAATATGAAGCTGCCTTGGCGGACTGCAACCGCTTGCTGCAGATTGAGGAGAAGCAGCAAGATGCGTTGATGCTGTCCATTCATTGTTATACGCAATTAGGGCAGCTGAAGGAAGCGCGTATGAAGCTCCAGCAATCCAATGACATTGACAATGTTCATGACATTTTACGGTATGTTCACGGTATTAAGTTATTTAACAAATATAGATATGCACAAGAAGTGGAAGAAAAGGGACAGAGACAAGCACGCAAACAAATTTCATTATTTCTCGTCTACTACTATCTCCGCTTGACTTGGCTATACCTACTCATCTATGTCGGGCTTCAACTATTTATAAGCGTGCCTCTTGTCGTTACGGTAGTGTGGCTTGCAGTAATGGTGTGGAACGGTTGGAAGACGTTCAAGACTTACCGAATGATGACTACCTAGAAGGAGGGCTCCAATATGCCAAGCGAATACAATAAGCAACAAAGAAAGCAACTGGAGCTGTACTTCCGTTGTCTTTCTTCTGTATGTACGGACAGTGTGATGGGGTATCATTATATTCCGTTTGGTTTTCCATTTACGGATCGAATTCTGCGCAGAAGCTCGATGAAGAAGGCGTTCGCCGCTTGGGGAGTTACGGACAAGGAATCATTGCTCAGTCGAGTTCAGTGGCTGCTCGAAGATGGACTGCGAGAGGAGTACAAGAAGCTGCATACGAGTCTGGCAGCACGCAACGAAGTCTCTCGCAAGCGTTATGTGGAATCCTCTGTTGATCATCCTGACCATGCCAAGGTCGTAATTGTCAATGCATTTTTAAACCAGCTTCCTTCCGGAGAAATTGCGGCGTTTGGCGGGGCTTGGGCTATCTATATGTGCAATATGGGAATTACCTACGGCTACTTAACCAAGGATGAAGCCTGGGGGTTGAAGCTTAAGTCGGCACACCATTTACAGAACTGCTACAAGAGCTGGGAAGACTATCTTGCCGCTTTTGCTGCAGGCAATAGCTACTTTGCCTCGGATAGTGAAATGAAGATGCAGACTCACATTACGAGTAGAGCCTCGCTGCTGCTTGGATCGAGCACATTGGCCATGGATAAGGCGAAGTGGGGGTTAGCTTGACGATTTACTAGCAAGGTGGAATAGAAGGTGATCAGATGGCAGCTGAGGTTCATGTAGCCAGCATCCATGATTATTTTGAGCGTTATTCTGAAATGATTCATGGTGAGATGGAAAGCAGCACTTGGGAGCAGCGAGTGTTCCTTCCTCCTCACATAGGAACGGGCAGTGTGATCCGGATGCGCGTCCGTGAAGGTATGGAAATCATGGTGACCGACGTCACTTATGCGGAAGATATGAGGCTCCACATTCAGGAGGCATGCCGTCTGTTTGAACTGAGTTATTGTTTGAGCGGAGAAGTGTATTGCGAATGGGGTGGAAAAGCAAGCCATACGGAACCGCAGTCTGGCAATGTGCTGCTGTTGGAGGATGTGCAGGTATATGAGGAGAAAAAGGCAGGAATGCACCATCATATGGTCGAGGTGAGATTTTCACCGGATGAACTGTATGCCTATGCCGCTGATGCGGCCGAGAAGCAGAACATGGAGAGATTGCTTCATCGTCACCTTGGCAGTATTGACTCCTATTCGGTCACACCTGACATTCATCGATGTGTAACGGATATGCTTCGGTGCAATTATCGGGGAAAGATGAAGCGACTATACATGGAGAGCAAAGCTATCGAATTCCTCGCCTTATTCGGAGAGACTGACGAAATTCATGATCGAACAGTGAGACGAATCGTTCGACGCGATGATATCGTGAAGCTTCATGAGGCAAGGGAAATTGTAATGAACAACTATGAACAGCCCTTGTCGATACGAGAACTCTCCAAGCATGTCGGGATCAACGAATTCAAGCTGAAAGCAGGATTTCGAGAATTGTTCGGCTCAACAGTATTCGAACTGGTGCGCAAGCAGCGGATCGAGAAAGCGATATGGCATATGGAAATGGGGCATCTGAATGTAGGGGAAGCAGCCGTCGCGGTCGGGTATAGTAATGTTAGCAACTTTACGGCAGCCTTTCGCAAGCATTACGGCTGCAATCCAAGCTCGTTCCTCAAGCAGTTGGAACAGCAGGATCAAGTTCGAAGGTCGTCTTCGAATGGCGCGACTCTTTCATTTCGCAAGGGGGACCCTTTGGCCTAATGTAGGTAGAAGGGTTCTTCAATTATTTCCTCTATAGGGACAAAGACTCCCTCTTCAGGTAGAGCATGTGAACATGATTGGCTCATAATTAGAGTATTCATGTGATTCTAACTACTGGAGGGAATCGTAATGTCTCCTATTTTGATAACTACATCACAACGCACGGATGGTAATCAGCGAATAGAGGGGAATCCGAAACGATGGATTGCACTCGTTATCGTACTGCTGCCGACGCTGCTTATCTCACTGAACACTTATATGATTCAGGTTGCTCTGCCGTCGATGCAGCACAGCTTGAACGCAAGCTTCGCTGAAGCGCAGCTAATCGTTACAGGTTTCTCTCTTGGCTTGGCGGTGGCCTTGATCATCAGCGGGAAGTTGGGTGACATATACGGAAGAAAACGGCTGCTTCTTATTGGAGTGAGCGGGTTCACAATCATGGCCATGCTTGGAGGCTTGACCTCGGATCCTTCCCTGCTTATTGCCATTCGGATCGTTCAAGGCTTGGCTGCTGCGCTCATTCAGCCCCAGGTTCTTTCTACGATGCAGGTCAGCTTTCCGCCACGAGAAAAGGCAATCGCGTTCAGCATATATGGTGCAATCATTGGATTTGGATTTGCTTTTGGACTCATTTTTGGGGGCCTTATCGTCAACTGGAACCTGTTCGATCTTGGCTGGCGGATGGTGTTCTTTGTTAACGTTCCATTCGGTATGCTGGTTCTGATGCTGCTGCCAATCATTCCAGAATCGAGCGGGGAGAAACAGCCTATTGATTGGAGTGGTGCACTTCTGCTCATAAGTGGCTTATTTTTGCTTGTATATCCTTTATCGGAAGGGCAGAGGCAGGGGTGGCCGTTGTGGGTTTGGTCTTGCTTGCTGATCGGTATTGGTGTACTCATTACTTTTGTGGTATTCGAGTGTCGCACGAAGAGAAGAAACGCCTTTCCATTGGTGAATCTTGATGTATTTCGGCATGCTTCCTTTCGCGTAGGTATGTTGGCTGTGCTTGTCGTGTACCTGGGCATGTTCGCTTTCTTTTTCCTATTAAGCTACTATGTCCAATACGGCCTGCATAAGGATGTTCAAACTACAAGCATGGTGTTTCTGCCATTGGGGGTCGGGTTCTTTCTGTCCTCTCTTTTATCCTCCCGTTTCGTAGAAAAATGGGGGATAGGTACACTGAAGCTCGGCTCGATCGGCATGGCTATATGCATATTGCTGCTGATTGGTTCTATCTTGTATGACGCGAGGGCAATGCTTGATTACCGTAATCTTCTCCTATTATGGATGTACGGATTCAGTCTTGGCATGGTCACGACACCACTTGCGAATATCGTTCTGAGCACAGTTCCGAAGAAGGATGCAGGATCGGGATCAGGACTATTCACGACCTGCATGTACTTGGCGAATTCGCTAGGGGTGGCATTGATCGGTATTGTGTTTTCCGGCGTACTTGGACATGCACTCGTAGAAGCAGAGCTGTCTGATTATGTACGCGCATTTTCTGTATCAGTTGGTGCTTGCGGAGGGCTGGCATTGGAGACTTTCGTCTGTCTCTGCTTTTTACCGGATCATAGCCGGAATAACCGATTGGCAAAAGCGAAGCATACATTGTGAAAATGGAGAGAAGTAAGAGAGAAAACCATTAGAATTGGAGGAGAGCAGGGCATGAGTATGGTCACGCTGCATCAGGTCGAGTACGAGCAAAAATCTACGCTTCGCAATTTGCTGGAGCTGTATAAATATGATTTCAGTGAATACGATCCTGAGGACGTCAACGAGAACGGTCTATATGAATATATGTATCTGGATCATTACTGGACAGAGGAAGGGAGATATCCTTTCTTCATTCGAGTGAATGGGAAGCTTGCGGGATTAGCGCTCGTAAGGAAGTTGGGAACGGATGACGACAAGAGAACGGTTTATTCGATGGCGGAATTTTTCGTAATGAAAAAGTATCGGCGTTCCGGTGCAGGAAGGTATGCGGCAACAGCATTGTTCGATCGGTTTCAGGGAACTTGGAAGGTCGGGCAGATTGACGAAAACATACCTTCGCAGCATTTTTGGAGAAAGGTGATTGCAGCGTACACAAACGATAACTATGAAGAGATTCGGGAAAACGGCTGGGACGGCCCGATCCAATGCTTCTCCACTGAGCTTCAGTAGAAGAGAGTTTCAATAATCGTTGTCCGAAAAAAAATATTTTAAAATAACGACATCAATTTTACGCCCCGCTTGTGGCTTCTGGATCGCTGCATACACCAGTAGCTTTTTTAGTGGGGAAGTGTGAAGTGAACAGATGAGCATGCAAATGAAAAAGCCCGCTTGACGAACGGCTGATATGCACGAGCTATTTGTCTGAGCGGGCTATTTGGTAGTTATGTTTTATTTATTGCAGATTTGTTTAGATCAACAATCCGCCTCTTTCTTTATGCCGCGCAATGAGTACCTCACTAGTGACGGAAGTGATACCGTCTATCGCTTGAAGCATCCTCAAGCACTGCTCAGCATGCTCCGGGTCGTCCAGCAGTGCATGGACATGCAGATGCGGCTTGCCGCTCATTTGATACACATTCGTAATCTCCTCAGCCAATCTTAGCCGTTCTACGACATGCTGAAGCTTCACCCAATCCACTTCAATATCGAAATACATCGACAAGGTTTTGCCCGCCTTGAGCGGATTCACGACAATGGTGAACCGGTCAATAATTCCATCCTCCATCAATTGATGGATTCGTTCGCGAACAGCCGCTCGGGTCAAGTTGACCATTCGTCCAAGCTCCGCATTACTTAAGCGTCCATTCTCGGATAACAGCTGCAAAATCCGTGTATCGATTTCGTCTAAATTACGGAACTGCATTTGATCAACCCTTTCGACTTGTACTTGTCCTATTAAGCCCATTATAGCACATACAATGTAAAGTTAATGATGCAATCTATTGATCGAATGTATAAAAAGGTGTATACATATGTATGAGGAAGAACATGGCGCGGAAGGGGAGAGGATGTTGTCTTTACTAGCGATTGAAATACTGTTGATCTCCGTGTTGGCTGGAATCGTCGGGGCAGTGCTTGGTCTGGGTGGAGGGATTATAGTTACGCCAGCATTGACCTTATTGTTCGGTGTTGATATTAAGACGGCGATTGGCGCAAGTATTATTTCGGTCATTGCAACCTCCAGCGGGGCAGCGATCGCTTATATCCGAGATCGGATTACGAATGTGCGAGTAGGCATGTTCTTGGAGGTTGCAACAACGGTGGGAGCGATAACCGGTGCATTTCTAGGCGGAATCATGGCGCCTACGGTACTGTATATTATCTTCGGTCTGCTGCTGCTATACTCGGCGGGGACTATGCTTAAGAAGCGGAATGATGAACTGCCGAAGGATGTACATATGCATCCGGTTGCGGAGAAGCTGCGCTTACAGGGCGAGTATTATGATAAGGCGTTGAATCAGACGGTTCCGTATAAGGTGGACAATGTATACGGCGGATTCGGCGTCATGTACGGGGCAGGGGTCATATCGGGTCTGCTTGGAATTGGCAGCGGCAGCTTCAAAGTGATGGCGATGGATGTCTTCATGAAGCTCCCGCTTAAGGTATCCAGTGCGACGAGCAACTTCATGATGGGCGTTACGGGCGCGGCAAGCGCGGGGGTCTATCTGTTCCGTGGTGACATTGATCCGGCAATCTCGGCTCCGGTGGCGCTGGGGGTTCTGATGGGAGCAACGGCTGGCGCGAGAATCATGCAGAAGATGAAGAGCAAGACGATTCGTAAATGGTTTATTCCCGTATTGGCTTATGTGGCCATTCAGATGATTGTACAGGGATTGGGGGGACTTCTATGAGTGAGCTTGGGCGAGAAGGCAGCGTACAACAGTCCGAGATTGTAAAACTGCGAGATGATAAATCGGAAGCGGTAGAGGTTGTTGTCAGCAAGTGGCTTCGGGTAGGGGTACTGGCTAGTGCAGCGGTGATCCTTGCTGGCTTGCTACTGTTCCTCATTTCTGGAGACAGTGGATATCCTGAGCAGACCTTTCCAACCAGTCTGGCAGGAATTTATGCCGGTCTATTATCAATGAAGTCATATGCGATTATCCTGACAGGACTGCTTATGCTCATTGCTACACCAGTACTGCGGGTCTTTATCTCTATTTTTGTTTTTCTGCATGAACAAGATTATTTGTATGTAGGAATAACAATGGCAGTGTTCTTGATCTTGGTCGCCAGCTTTTTCATTGGAAGTGCAGGGTGATCTATTGTGTTAGGAGTGCCTGAACAGAGAAAAGTGTCAATAATATTCGCCAGGAAATACCTGTTCATCCACTTGGATTCATGTATACTAAAATAGAATATGTATCCAAATGAAGAGAGCATTGAGTGGAAACTTGATGTTCTCTTTTCGTCTCATTTACTAGATAGGAGTGGTAGCCATGTCTATGCTGCAAGTATTAGATAAGGGGTATGTCCGGTTAGTCAACACGATGGGTTCGGATTTGACGGTTGTCAACTCCGCACGGGTATCCTATGCCAAGGAATCGATGGAGCTAAGTGAACGGGATATTCGATTGATTCAATTTCTGGCTAGAGAAGGACATACCTCGCCATTTCGACATGTCATGCTGCAGTTCGAAGTGTACGCGCCGCTTATGGTTGCTAGACAGTGGTGGAAGTATGTCATAGGTTCTTCCCATATGGAAGGCACAGGCGACAGCTTGGAGGCTTGGAATGAATCGAGCCGTAGATATATCACTGAAGATCCTACCTTCTACATACCGTCTCAGGGGGAATGGAGAAGCAAGCCTGAGAATTCGAAGCAGGGCAGTGGAGACATTGTATCCTGGGAAATCGGGCAGAAGCACACGGACGAGCTGATGAACTACATCGAGCTTGGCGTTGCCAAGTATGAAGCGGCACTAGAAGATGGCATATGCGCGGAGCAAGCTAGATTATTTCTGCCTTCCTATGGCATGTATGTGCGCTGGTATTGGACAGCCTCCCTGCAATCGGTAGCTCACTTCTTGAATCAACGCCTGGAGCATGATGCTCAGAAGGAAATTCAATCTTACGCGAAGGCGATATTGGAGCTTAGCAGACCTATTTTCCCACATTCCTTGCAAGAGCTCTTGAAGCAGGATGTTGGGGAGTAAATGCAGGTATCAAGTGCATGTAAATGGTCTTGAGGAGAGTATGCAATGGACGCAGCCATATTGGTATTCGGCTACTCCAATATGGTGCGTCCATTCTCATTTTCTATGAAATGCTTTACTTATAGACCTTTAGATTTATTGCCCGCTGGTAGTAAGCGTCGTTCCACGCTCTCGTACATATCAAGCAAGCGAGATAGCCACGCAAATCTAGTGGATGACCAGCACACGAGCACTGCTGAGAAGATCCCGATCATTGCGCCTACTGCAATATCTACAGGATAATGTACGCCAACCCATACACGAGATAACGCTACACAACCCGCCAGCACGAGCCACAACCAGCCCCAGCCTGTTTTTTTGCGCATCAGCCAGAACGACGCACAGATGGAGAAAAACAATATCGTATGATCACTGGGAAATGAATTATTGATGCTGTGATCGATTAATTTACTAACATGCGGGAGTTCCGCAAATGGTTGATGATGCGAATGGAACATTCCAACCGCTTTGCCAAGGAGCTCTGCGAGAATGAATGCAAATCCGCCCTGCAGCACCATCATGCGATTGGCTGTTGTACGAGTGAACCAAAATAACAGCATGCTAGCTGCTAACAGATAGATCGTATATTCCGCAATGAATACGACAGATGGATTTAGAAAGGAGAGCTGCTTGCCTAAGTCGTTAATTCCACGAAACATTTCAATATTTAATTGGGGTAATGACACGTATGTTCTTCCTCCTTGTGACCTATATCAATTAGATCTAGTATTTATTCCATATGCTTAGTATAGGGAGAGGGCTTTAATTGCTCCTTAATAAATTCTTAATATTACATAAAAATCTGATCAGAATCACCTGGTTATTTATGGGTTATCGCGTATTTGCTAATATGAACCGAATGGGGAACACGATTGTTATGATTCCTATGTTGAAATAGGAGGCTGTCAAAATGGACTTCAATCTTTTGTGTCACTATTACGAAGCCGCACGAGGGCCATTTCACAATTTGTCTGCACTGTCTATTGAAGAAGCGAACAGCATCTTGTCCGAGTTAAGAGAGAATGGAAGAGGTTTTGCAAGCAAACGATCTGAAGATTACATGCAAATTAGGCGTCAATTAGAGAAGCAGGCAAGAATGATGTTTGTAGAGCAAGGCGGCAATCCTCGGACGCTATATCCTCACTATATGACATTAGGGCAATGCCACTGGCTGCTGGAGTGGTATGAAGAGGGAAGAGAAATACTAATCTATATTGATGATTTCGATCTTAGTACCATTAGTTTTACTTATGGAGACTTATTTCAATACGATGCGAGTTGAGGACGGGAAGCCATATCGCAAAAAGGTATATACCCGAGATAGTATTCGGCAGGTAGTTGAACAGTTTGGCTGGCCACAGCAATGGAACGCGCACGGTCATTATGGCCCTGAGCGATATATTGAAGTTCAAATATGGGATGATCGGGTCATAGAACGATACAGAAACAAATGGATAAATACTGAACATGCAGACATCCACGCTTTTGAGGGGAGAACAATGGTATGAGTATAGCGTCGCTTATTACTTTGCAGCCTGAGTGATCGAGGGGAAGCCATGTATTCAGGTTCCGGACGAGTTTCATTAACGACATGGATTGGAATGATAAAGGAAAATTGTGAATATTGATGATGGTCTATGAGGAAGATGTGAAATCTTCATTCAAATGTTGGAGACGAGAATGAGAGAAATACCAGAGCCATAAGGCGTCTCTTAGGAGGATTCTTGTGACAAGGCATAATAATCCACCTAAGCGACGATAGCGAATCTATGTAAATTTCGTTACGTAATAAGTTTGCAGGAACAAAGAGATTTCATCGTTAATGGTGACCAAATCGGATTCTGAAGGGAAATGTCCCATCTCGTATGATTTGATTGCGGTCAGATTCGGGATGATTGCGCGTGCTGTTTGATTGACCTGCCGTTCAGGGAAAAAGATGTCCTTTCGGCCTGTAATAAGAAGAGTCGGCGCATGGAAATGCTGGAGTTCCTCTTTTTCTGTAAGCTTAGGCATATTTTGCTCAAGTTTCACATATCGAAAAATGTCTCCAATAATTTTCTTGTCTATTGCCTTCATCGTGTTGTCAGACATGGCATTGGTTAGCTTATCAAGGTATCGATCTGAGGAAGTTGCATGGAACAGAAGCAGTGGCAAAAGGATGTCCTTGATCATTTTGAGCTTCGATCCTAAGCGTATCCCTGCTGGTGACACAAGCACGGCGCAGTCTATTCTATGCGGCATACAGGCGGCTAGTCTTAATATGATTCCTGCTCCATAAGAGGTGCCTATAAATCCACATTTCTCGATATCAAGACCGTTCATGAGTTCTTGAAGCCATAGGGCGAAGCTATTATCCTTAGCTGACACTCTAGTTTCTGCACTAAACCCAGGATGACCAATCGTATCAGGCGCATAAATTCGATACTGGCTCGTTAATGGAGAAAACCAAGACAATGTCATTGGGTTGATGCAGTTTCCCCCTTGTAATAGGAACAACGGTTTTCCATCAGTGGGTCCCACAGCTAATAGATGAGTTGAGCCAAAGCTCGTATTCAGATACATGCGTTCAACGGGAAACGGCAAAGCTTGTATATAGTTTTCATAATGATTCGCAATCAAACTCTTACCCTTTTCGCTTTTATAAATCGTTACTATGCTGTTCATCGAACGCCTCCTCCGTACTTAGCACCATCCTATAGTTACGTTACATATCGAAATTGGATGCAGATGGGGCGAGAAAGTTTAATTCTCTAATTGAAGATGTGGCGAGGCTGATCTTTGTCAGGTTGAAGACGTAGGTGGTTGCTCGGCATTTGAAAAAAGAAGGAGTGTTGGTTAATGGGACGTGTCTGTAGAAATAGGTATGTCGTTCAGACTGTATGGCTTGTCATATTTCTCATTCTACTTCAAGGCTGTACATCCAAGTCTGGCCCTGAGTATTTGGAAATGAAGGGCTTGAATCAAGATGAACAAGAGATTGTACAGCTCATCAACAAACGAATGCAATATTTGCATGAGGGCAATGCGGAGGAATATATGAAGCTAATCGCACCGAATAGTCCGATAACAGGCATGCCGACCTATCAATTGAAGGCGGTGAAGCTGCACACTCCCATCCATATCCAAGAGCAGAAGAAGGCATATCAAGTCCTTCTCCTAGCTGATGATATGCTGACCAACGATGATTATTTCACGTCACAATACGTATTTATCAAAGGGAAAGATCCCGACTCGAAATGGCTTATCTACGATATTGATTAAATTTATTCGTAAAGAAGGTCAGAGGTTTGCCATTTGAAGAGGTCGAAAGGATATCTGATATGAAGAGATTGGTGTAGGGTATAGTTAGGTGGAGCGGATTATCCGCTATGGTTTGCTGGCAGCAGCTATTCTGTTCGTGGTATCATTTTTTGCATGGAAAAATAGAAGGCAGTAGATTACATGATCTACGAAATGAAAACCAATTTGAAGGAGGTAGGATAGCATGAGCTCAATCACTGTTCTTCACTATGATGCGTTCACTACAATTCCACAGAAGGGCAATCCAGCAGGTATTGTGCTTGATGCATATGCATTAAGCGAGCAGGACATGCAGCGAATTGCGAAGCAGGTCGGATATAATGAAACGACATTCATTCTTCATTCGGATCAAGCAGATGTTCGATTGCGATATTTTACCCCAGGGCATGAGATGAATCTATGCGGCCATGCAACTATAGCGTCGTTGTATTGTTTACATTCGAGGGGCTATTTTGGAGAAAAGAAAAGCATCAACATCGAAACGAAGGCAGGTATATTACCGATTGAATTCACGATCCTTGATGGACGACTGTACATCAAAATGAAGCAGAACAGTTCACAGTTTATTCCCTTTCAAGGAGATATCGCGCGATTAGCGGAGTCAATCGGATTGCAGGTAGACGATATCGATCTGACCGCATCTATAGCTTATGGAAGCACAGGCATATGGACTCTGCTAGTACCTATTAAGAGACTTGAGAAGTTTAAGGCCATGAAGCCTATGAATACCATGTTCCCGAGTATATTGACAGAAATCCCGAAAGCGTCCATTCATCCATTTTGTATGGAGACTTATCATCCTGATGCGTTCATGCATGGAAGACATTTCTCCTCTCCGTATTCAGGAACGGTAGAAGATCCTGTAACAGGTACAGCATCCGGGGTTATGGGGGCTTATTACTTGCAATATATGCGCACAGATCTGAATTCAGCTGAATTCGTTGTAGAGCAAGGCCAAGAGATGGATCGCGATGGCAGGGTTAAGGTTCAAGCAGTGAGAAATGATGACCAGATTGAAGTTTATATTGAGGGGACTGCTGTATTCGTCAAGGAAATAACCGTTGATATTGACCAATAAAGTGTATAGTAATGGAATATGATAAGCGTCCTTATAAAACACTAAGTGACCCGACTGAAAACTCGTTTTTTAGTCGGGTTATTTCATTATAGGGGGAGACTTCATAATAAGGTTCTCAGTAAATCGAATCTTTAATAATTATGGACGGAAAAAGAAACATAGAAGTGAAAAACTTCTGTGTTTCTTTTTGTTTAATAATTTTGTTTTGTTAAATTCTAATGTTGATATTTGACCATAAGAAAACCGCCTTGGCGTGAAAAGGCGGTTTTTTGAACCATAGTATCCGTTAGTTAACTAACTAATATATTCATTTCATATTTTTCAATAAGTCTTCTACCAATATTCCATTAACCTTCAATCCAGATATATCGCAATCACGAATGTCCAGATTTGATAAATTACAGTTGGATAATTGCCCGTTAGATAGGTCACAATTCATAAAACTAATTGGTTTGTAGTCACCACTGGGATTGTAATTCCCATCCCCCTCCATAGGGAGAACAATATTACGAAATTCAGTTCCGAATAATTGAACATGGTCAATTACAACATGGCTAAGATCAGCATGATTAATTTCAGTACCAGAGAGATTAGCATTTGAGATTCTGCCATCAGACATGTTCACATCATTCAATGCCATCCTTCTCAAATTCGCATTATTAATTTGTGTCTTTGCCAAGTTAACATTGTCAAAATGTAACTCCTCAGCCTTAACTTTATGGAACCTCGACTTTGAAATATCAGCCATTTCAAAATCTAAATGTTCAACATTTAATTCCATCTTATTAACCTCCAATTAATGGTGTTATAAAATATTCGACACCTGATTAGGAGTACCTTTATTTCCGACACGATAAAAATGCAATGTATCTCCCACACGCTACTGCCAGTTAGCTTAACAAGAATAAGCAGAAAGCCGAACAAGATTTTTCAGTTCCTTTAAATCCATGGTTAAACCATCTTCGAGCAGTGATATTATCTTTAATATAGAACATTTGTTCTTAATTATCAAGTATCAACAACAAAGTTTAACAAAGCCAATAATTTATTGGAAAAAGCTTCACGTTTTCGGGCACAGATGCTCCTTCTACCCTTTTATTGAAGCTATTTTGCAGGTAAGGAATTTGTAAGGAATGGATAAGAAAAAAGAAATTTTTATTGTGTAGGATAAAAATGTAAAAACGGGCGAAAGGGGATTAGATAAGATCCATGTTGCCCTTTTGTTAGGGGAGATGATAGCAGTGTAATTAGTACGGAACAACAAGCAACCACCCATACAAAATGAATAGAGGAGTGGAATGCCCTATGAAAACAAGTAGTCCAATTACATTTGCAAGTTTGGCACTTTTAATAGCTGGAAGTTCCCTGTTATACACAACGCCAACCCCATTTGTAAAAGCAGAGCCCACTCAAAATGGATCAAGTTCGTCACAAACAAGTATTCAACGAGATCGTTCTTCCGTCAAGCAAGCAATGCGGGATACATTGCAGCTTGGATACCCGGGGATACTCGCTAAAACTTCTGAGGGTGGAAAAACGTGGAGTTATGCTGTTGGGATAGCGGATCTGAGAACCAATAAACCAATGAAAACAGATTTTCGCTTTCGCATTGGCAGCGTGACGAAGACGTTCACCGCAACGGTTGTACTTCAATTAGTTGGAGAGAACCGCTTGAATCTAGACGATTCCATTGAAAAATGGTTGCCTGGTGTCATTCAAGGAAACGGATATGATGGCAGCCAGATTACGATCCGGCAAATATTGAACCATACAAGTGGAATCGCTGAATACTCAAGGTCAAAAGAATTTGATCTTATGGATACAAAAAAATCGTATGCAGCTGAAGAATTAGTAAGTATGGGGATTTCTCTACCCCCTGACTTTGCCCCAGGAAAGGGGTGGTCTTATTCGAACACAGGATACGTATTACTGGGTATCCTTATTGAAAAAGTAACCGGAAACAGCTATGCGGAAGAAATTGAAAATCGGATTATTGAACCGCTTGAATTGTCGGATACATTCCTACCTGGCAATTCGACCGTTATTCCAGGCACCAAGCATCCCCGCGGATATATCCAACTAGACGGAGCAAGTGAGCCAAAGGACGTTACTTATTATAACCCAAGTATGGGTCAATCGGCTGGAGAGATGATTTCTACTGCTGACGACTTAAACAAATTCTTTTCTTACTTGTTCGGTGGCAAATTACTAAAAGATCAGCAACTAAAACAAATGCTTACTACCGTTCCTACAGGAATAGAAGGAATCGATGGATTTGGTCTTGGAATCTATGAAACTAAGCTTCCAAATGGTGTCTTGATATGGGGACATACGGGTGGAATTCCAGGATTTGATACCTTTGCTGGGGGTACACATGGAGGTAGACATACGTTAGCCATCAGTTTGAACAGTATGGGTAAAGTTAAAAGTTCGGAACTTTTTAAAAATATTTTACTTGCTGAATTTAGCAAGTAGGTAAAAAGGAAAAAGGTTAAACTATGTCATTATCCAAGGAGGCAATTCTCTCATGAAAAATAAACTAACCGGGGTATTAGCCGCTACATTGGCGATAACGATGACCCTACCAACAGGCGCGATCGCAGCTTCTAGCAGTAAGACTACAATTGTAGCAGGCCAAGAGGTTGCTAGCAAAGAACTGAAGAAGATTGCAGCTGAGAAAGCTGCTCTACTCACGAAGTCCTATGAGACGACTAGCGTGCAGTATGCGCTAATTGATAATGGCAATATTATTTTGTCGGGTCAGACAGGCAAGAACGATATGGAAGGGAAACTCCCGCTGACCAAAGATACTCTATACGGGATTGGTTCAACCAGTAAAGTATATACAGCTGCGGCTGTAATGAAATTGGTCGACGAAGGAAAAGTGGATATGGATACTCCTGTTGTTCGCTATGTTCCTGATTTCAAGATGAAAGATGCGCGGTATAAACGTATTACGCCGCGTATGCTGTTGAACCACTCCTCGGGTTTGCCAGGTACGTCGTTCAATAATGTAGTTTTATTTAATGATAATGATACTTTTGCCCATGATAGCTTGTTGCGGGAACTATCCAGCCAAAGCTTGAAGGCCGACCCTGGCGCGTTCTCGGTATACTGTAACGACGGCTTTACGCTGGCCGAGATTTTGGTAGAAAGAGTCAGCGGTATGAGTTTTACTGAATTTCTACATCAAAAGTTTACAGAGCCATTAAAACTTAATCATACGAAAACGCCGCAGGACAAATGGGAAGACGAAAAGCGGGCTGGACTTTATATTCCGACGTACCAAGGACAGCTTCCTATTGAATCATTGAATGCGATTGGTTCGGGAGGGATCTCTTCCACGGCAGAAGATGTGGTGCGATTCTCACAATTATTTTTGGGACAGGGAAAAGGAATTCTTTCTAATAAGGCAGTCAAGGAGATGGAGCAAGAGGAATATAAAAAAGGAATGTGGCCGGAGAACGGAGATAGTGTGTTTAACTATGGTCTTGGATGGGATAGTGTAGAACTATATCCATTTAATAGATATGGGATAAAGGCCTTGGCTAAGGGTGGAGACACGGTACTGCAACATGCTGCACTGGTCGTGCTTCCAGAACAGAAGATGGCAGCGGCTGTGTTGTCGTCAGGCGGTAGCAGCGTTACAAATCAAATGGTGGCAACTAAATTACTGCTAACCGCGCTTAAAGAGAAGGGTGCAATTAAAGATATAAAGCCGGATAAATCCTTCGGCAAGCCAGTCAAGGTCAAGATGCCTCAAGACGTGGCAAAGAAAGCGGGCTTTTACGGGAATACCTACAGTCAGTTCAAAATAGAAATTACGAAAAAGGGAGAATTGTCCTTACCTCTTAAGCCAGGAGAAAAATATGTATATACGGCGGATGGAAGCTTTATTAATGAGAAGGGTACTTCCAAGCTCAACTTCGTCACCGAGAAGAATGGAAAAACGTATTTGAGGGAGAGCAAATATGAACTATCGCCAGGCTTGGAGCAAACTGCAATGAATAACTATTTAGCCGAGAAACTAGAAGACAATGTGCTACCGAAGAAAACCGCTGCTGCATGGGCGAAGCGGGAGGATGGCAAGTTCTATCTCGTGAACGAGAAATTTAGTTCTATGATCTATCTCGGAATACTAATACCTCTTACCACACAAATTACTCTCAATGAGGGCTATTGGGACAGCAAACAAATTACAGGTCCGAATACGGCAAAGCATCAACTCCAGATTCCCGTGATGGGTGGGCGTGATACGGCGGAAGCTCGTTTCTATACAGAAGATGGAAATGAATATATGGAGATGGCCGGCTTCTTATATGTAAGTGAATCCAAGGTAAAACCGCTTGATGCAGGTCAATCATCCAAAGTTAAGCTGCAAGCAAATGGGCATGCGAAATGGTTTACGATCCCGCAAGCGGCAGCAGGGAAAACAATGACCGTGGCGTTGCCATCGAAGAGTTCGTTCGCGGTGTATGATGAGAAGGGAGTAAGTATCAACTTTACTGTTGCGAGCGGAAATAACAAAGTAAAACTGCCGAAGAACGGAACGGTTGTATTTGCTGGCGCGCCAAACTCGGAATTTACAGTTACGCTGAACTAGCTACAGTTCAAAATGATCTTCAACAAGACCAGCACGACATAGGTAAAATACCTAAGCAGCAAGCTGTCGTCGGTACTCTACTGGCGGCAGCTTCTTTAACTTTCTTTGTGGTCGATTATGATTATATAAATGAATATATTCTTGTCTTCATTGAAGGAACAGCTCGTCCAAGAAAATGAAGTTGAACGTAACCCTTCTATCTGAATTGACAATTGGAGTGTATAATAATGGAATATGATTCAGTGTAGTAAGACACCAAATGGCCCGACTGAAAACTCGTTTTTGGTTGGGCCTTGTCATGATAAGGAGAGAACCTCAAGATGAATATAAGATTAGCCGGCGTACAAGACATTGATCAGCTTATTCGAATGCGATGGGATTTCTCGAATGAGTATAACGAAGAGCAGGTTGAAGAGGAACTATACGAAGATTTTTACAAGGAGTGCCGTTCCTTTTTACTAGAAGCAATGAAAGGGGGAAACTGGTTTATTTGGGTCGCTGAATTAGATGGCAGTGTCATCTCCCACATCTACTTGGAATTGATTCACAAAGTCCCTCGACCTGGTCGGAAGACAAATCCATTTGTATATATGACGAATGTATATACCGTACCAAAGCATCGCGGCAACCAGATTGGAAGCAGGTTGATGAAGGAGATAGAGGCTTGGTCGAAGCAGCAGGAGCATGAATTCATCATCGTATGGCCTAGTGAATGGAGTATTCCTTCTATGAAAGGAACGGGTACAGCCTATGCAATGACCCGATGGAGCTGCATTTATAGTGTAGTTCTCAATCACAGAGGGAGGGCTATTCATGAATTTGGCAAATCGAATTACCGTAATCAGAATTGGTTTCGTACCCTTGTTTATTCTCATGTATCAACAGTATCCTGCATGGATGGCAGAGCAGGCTGGAAATACACAAGAAACAACTGGCATCGTCTGAACTTGCAAATGGAATGGGGTGAGATGATCTGACGACTACACTCTACTTTGTAAGGCATTGTGAATCACCATATGTTGAAGGGGAAGAGCGCTCAAGGGGCATATCTGCTGCAGGAGAACAAGATGCAATGAAACTTGCCGAATTAATGCAGCATATCTCGATTGATGTATTTGTATCAAGCCCGTATGCTCGGGCGATTCAAACGATTCAGCCGCTTGCTGATTTTGTGAATCGTCCTATACACATATACGAGGATTTGAGAGAACGGCAAATTGGTGCATTTGAAGGGTTGAGCTTCCAAGAGGCAAAACGTAAGTTGTACGCAGACTTCCATTTTTCTTTTCCTGATGGAGAATCAAGCCGTGACGCTCAGCGAAGAGCAGTTGCTGTACTTCAAGAATTGATAAGCAAGTATGAAGGACAGCATATTGTATTTGGGACACACGGGGACATTATGACGTTGATGTTGAATTACTTTGATCCGGCTTATGGATTCGAGTTCTGGACCTCCACGACAATGCCAGATATCTATAAGCTTGAGCTTCAGGATATGCGAGTTCTACGAGTTGATAAGCTCTGGCATTATAAATAGTCGAATTGATATTACCCCTACTAAGAAATGAGGGAGACCTTGAAAATTCGCATCATTGGTCGATCGTGATTTGCATTCGATTATGGAAGAACGACTAAATAATCGGGAGGGCATTCAACAATGATAACGTTTAAAAATATTGATCAGGACAATTGGGAAGAGAGCATCAACCTTCGTCCGTCGGAGGAACAAAGCAAGTTTATAGCTTCTAATCTGTACTCCATAGCAGAAGTGCAATTTTTGCCGGGGTTCGTGGCGCAGGCAATTTACAAGGATGAACAAATGATAGGCTTTACGATGTATGGACTAGATACGGATGACGGCAACTACTGGATCTATCGATTCATGATCGATGAGAAGCATCAGAGCAGAGGCTATGGCAAGCAGGCCCTGCAGTTGTTAATGGATGAGCTTCGATCCAAGGAGGATCGAACAGGGGTAGTCTTTATTAGTTACAATCCTGAAAATGAAAGAGCGAAGCAGTTGTATGCGAGTATTGGGTTTGTTGAACAAGGGTTAGCGGATTGGGGAGAGATGATGGCGAAGTATCAATTTGAATCGAATGCATGACTTCATGGAATGAACAGCATAGAGATGCACTTAAAGATTATATGGATGGAAAACAAGGTATATGCAGATTAAATAGAGCTAGGATTTCAAGTCGGTATTGCATCAATTGGTTGAAGAGGTGATCCGGATTGATTACGAATTCCGGGATGAGAATGGAGAAGCCGAGAGGGGATCGATATGCAGCATATATCCTTTCCAAGCTGTCAGGTGCAGGCTTCTCTTTGTTTGTTTTCTTTGCTATGTTTGTATTACCGAAGATGGATTTGTACGCGTATTCAGAACAGTTTGCCAACTCTGCCTACTGGAAGATTTTCTTTGGGTATGGAATTGCATGTTCAGTGATCATTGATCTTATCACGATCAAACTGGGAAGGCTGAAGGTGCTGTCACGTATTCTGCTGCACGCGATAGCGGGAAATCTCTTTTTTCTAGGACTGGAAGTGAGTATGAGCTCATTTCTTATCGGAATGTTCGGCTCGTTCCTCGCCCTTTTCTTTTTCTGGGGAACATATGCTTATCCAATTATATGCGGCCGGAAGCTTGCTCCCTATCTCTTCTCCGTCATTATCCCCTCCATCCTCCTACTGATTGCGATTATTGATTTCACAACGAAAAGCAACTGGGTTGAGGAGCACACCGCGAATACGTATACGGCTGATTTTGATTATTTCCATGGAAAGCATGAAATCCCGATACAAGTCAGCCAAGGTGATGTGATAACACTATCCATTTACGTGCGTAACAAGAATAGCGGAGGGCACGGTTTTCATATAAAGGATGAGCGAGGGAACCACGTCGGAATGGAGCCTGATGGGGACAGCTCGGTGAAGCTTTACGCTCAGAAATCGGAGATCTATGATGTGACGGTAACAGGAGATAAGCTTCAAGGCGGCTTTACGCTTGCTTGGCGTATAGAAAGACGTACTTAATCCTCTTTGATCTACTTTATTATTTTTCACTGTTGTTCATAATTAAATGGTATATCATCAACAAGGCGATGAGGGAGAGTTATTATGAAAGAACTCGTATTCATTAAGGATTATAAAGACATAGAGAAATACCGTGTCAGCTTCAATGCATTGGCGCAGGAATCCTTCGGTATTCAGTTTGAAGATTGGTATCAGCGAGGATGCTGGAATGATCGATATATTTGTTATTCTTATGCTGATGGTGATAGAGTCATTGCTAATGTGTCAGCGAATGTAATGGATATCATTGTTAAAGGTGAGATTCATGAAGCCATTATGATCGGCACGGTCATGACGGATGAAGCGTATCGGAATCAAGGCTTGTCTAGAAAGCTAATGGAAATCGTAATCGAAGAGTATCAGCAAAAATGCAGCTTTATGTACTTATATGCGAATCGAACGGTTCTCGATTTCTATCCGAAGTTTGGTTTTCATAAAGTACAAGAACCGGAATTCTACTCCGTGATAAATACACTAGAGGCACACAGCGATCGTCCTCATATGCGGAAGCTGAACGTAATGGACGTTCAGGATTGGGAGCTTGTCATGCGATACTATTCTTCGCGGAACGTAAGATACTCGACGTGTGACGCTATTCATGCAGAGGGCATCTTCGCTTGGTATTGCTTGCACGTGTTTGAGAACGATCTGTATTTCATCGAGGAATTAGATGCGGTCGTTATCTTTATGCAAGATGGAAATTCAATACAACTATACGATGTCCTGTCTCCGAACCAAGTTGATCTCTCGCAAGTTGTCAATAAGATTTCAACTGAGCAGACGGAACGGGTGTACTATCAATTTCATCCTGAGCAAGGTGGGTTTAAGGTCGAGTACCCAGAACCATCAGATGATAATTTGTTTATGTTGCCAAATCGTCTTCAATCCCTTGATCACATAAAGCTCCCTAAAATCGCGCAGGCATAATGAAGCGTGAAATGAGTGAAATGCAGCAAAGTTATTACTTCCAAATGGAAATAAACCATTATGTTTACTTCTTTCAAAAAGTGACTTGCGATCCATGCGCCCCGTGCCTATTGATCGCGAGTCACTTTATTTATTTCGTCTACTTGATGATTTTCAACCTTCATAATTGCCCGAGAGTTAGGCTGTATAACATTGGGAGATACCCCTATTCCGAAATACGTAAGATGTGGGAAAAAGCATGATATACACGATCTTCTGTCTGGTATATATATGGTTTCATGGAAGCTTGTCGGTTTCGCAGGATCAGGTTCCATACGTAGATGGTGAAATCGAATAAATCCAGAAGGGGGATGATGGATATGAAATCTGTGCTTGAACTGGAGAAGAGACTAGCTGAGCCTTCAGATGAATGTATTCAAGATCTGGCGAGAGTCGACGGAGATATTGTTATTCTTGGTGTAGGAGGGAAAATGGGGCCAAGTCTCGCTAAGCTGGCGGTTAATGCGGTTCGCAAGGGCGGGCTGAACAAGCGAGTGATCGGAGTATCTCGGTTCACTGGAGGCGATGTACAGCGCGAACTAGAGGAAGCGGGAGTTGAGACGATTGCATGCGATCTCCTTCATGATGGAGAATTGTTAAAGCTTCCACATGCATCGAACGTGATCTATATGGCGGGCAATAAATTCGGCACTACGGGAAGGGAGCATTTTACATGGGCAATGAATGTGTATCTGCCTGGAAGAGTGGCCGAGAAGTACAAGGACTCTCGCATTGTTGTGTTTTCCTCTGGTAATATCTATCCATTCATGCCGATCGGCAGCGGAGGGGCTGATGAGTCTGTATCACCAGAACCAATCGGTGAGTATGCGCAGTCCACATTAGGTCGAGAGCGAATCTTCGAATACCATGCCCATAAAAACAATACCCCAATGCTGTTCTACAGATTGAACTATGCGATTGATCTCCGTTACGGTGTCTTGTTAGAAATAGCTAAATCTGTGATGGAAGGGAGTCCGATTAATCTGAGTATGGGGCATGCAAATGTAATCTGGCAAGGGGATGCGAACGCAATGGCTCTTCGCTCCTTGACGGAATGCACGAGTCCGCCGACCATCATGAACATCACAGGGCCAGAGACGATGTCGGTGAGATGGGCAGCGGAGCAGTTCGCTATGCGCTTCAATAGAAGCGTGCATTTTCAGGGGGAAGAGTCTGAACTGGCATTGTTGAATAATGCATCGAAGTCACATCAGCGCTTCGGGTATCCATCTGTATCATTGCTGCAGATGATCGACTGGGTGGTGGAATGGGTTCAATCTGGAGGGGCAACATGGAATAAACCTACTCATTTTCAGGAGAGAGGTGGGAAATTCTGATGCTGACACGCAATAAGCTTTCGAACACGCTGCATGAGGCTCTCCATCAGGGCTTAGTTATTCCCGCGCATCCACTTGCACTCAATGAGGAGCATCAGCTGGACGAACGCCATCAGCGCGCGTTGACGAGGTATTACATTGCATCCGGAGCAGGTGGAATCGCAGTAGGAGTTCACTCCACACAATTTGAGATTCGCGACCCTAAGCATGATTTATTTGAGACGGTATTGCGCATGGCCGTTGAAGAGGTGGAACGAGCTAACATAGAACGTCCGTTTATGAAGATTGCCGGTGTGTGCGGCAGTACGGAACAAACGATGAGGGAAGCGGAACTGGCACAACAGGTGGGGTATGATGCCGCATTGCTAAGCATGGGAGGGCTCTCCAGCATGAGTGAAGAGGAACTGCTTGAGCGTACTGAGAGGGTTTCTGCTATTATGCCGATAATCGGATTCTATCTGCAGCCGTCTGTTGGAGGGCGTGTCCTCAGCTTTGATTTTTGGCGCAAATTCGCGGACATCCCGAATGTAGTAGCAATCAAAATGGCTCCCTTCAATCGCTATCAGACCATCGATGTTGTACGAGCGGTATGCTATTCTGACAGAAGAGATGAGATTGCATTGTACACAGGGAATGACGATAACATTGTTAATGATCTGCTTACAACGTACCGCTTCGATGTGAGAGGGCAGTCAATTGAGAAGCGTATTGTGGGCGGTCTTCTCGGCCATTGGGCTGTATGGACGAAGAAGGCAGTCGAATTACTGGAGGAGATCAAGAAGGAGAGAGAACGCGGCGAAATCTCTGGGGAATGGTTAACTAGGAACATACAGATTACAGACTGCAATGCTGCATTTTTCGATACTGCTCATCAATTTCATGGATGTATTCCAGGGATTCATGAAGTGCTGCGCCGCCAAGGGCTGCTCAAGGGCATTTGGTGCCTGAATCCGAATGAGACGCTTTCTGCTGGGCAAGCGGACGAAATCGATCGAGTATATAGACAATATTCGCATCTTCATGATGACGAATTCGTTGCAGCCCATCTACAGGAATGGCTGGAATAAACATTAACTGTATTTCATCAAATTCAACCACTTTATCATTTTCCACTCGGGGGGAATCCTTGGTGCATAAGGGTTTTACGTGAACTTTTATCCCGAGGAGGGTCTATTAGAACAATTTATGAAAACGCTTTATTTATTAAATGGTGACTGCTTCTTATACTGAGAGAGAGAATTAAGTTGGAAGCTGCCAGTAGGGAATGCGCAACAATACAAAGGGGGAAATGATCGCAATGTCAAAAAGAGTCATAAGTGTTGTCATTATGATGACAATGGTCTTCACGCTTCTTGCGGCATGCGGAGGCGGAGGGAGTGCAAGCAGTCAAGAAAGCAGCACAAATTCCAACAATAACAGCAGTAACAGTGGTAATGCAGGTTCCGGTTCTACAGTCACGGGGGATAGTGAGCAATATGGGGATACGGGCGGGCTGAAGCTTCCGATCGTTGATAAGCCTGTAACGTTAACATGGATGCATCCTGGTAATGTCTCCATTACGAATGAAATGCTCGTCGTCAAGGAAATTGAGAAGCGAACAGGCATTAAGGTGGTGTTTCAGACATACTCCAGCCAGACTTACGAGGATAAGTTGAGAACGACCGTTGCCTCCGGGAAGCTTCCAGATATTTTCAATGGATTAAAGGGTGCCGAACTGAAGGATATAGGCAAGCAGGGCGGTGTTGTGGCCATTAATGAGCATGTCGATATGCTGCCCAACTTCAAGAAGCTGTACATGGAAGAAAACCCGTGGGTAATCAAGTCATTCGGCGATCAGAGCGGGAACTTATACTCATGGCCGATATACAAGTTGAATCGGGACGTCAATCACGGTTTCATGTATAGAAAGGATATATTCGATAAAAACGGCATCAAGCCATGGACGAATACAGATGAATTCTACACTGCTATGAAAAAATTGAAGGAGCTGTATCCGAACAGCTATCCTTACGCTTCTAAGACGAAAGAACACATTTATGGAGACTGGTCTTATGGTTGGGGAATAGGCGGTGAGAACTATCCAATTTATTATGATGAAGCAGATAGAAATTGGAAGTTCGCCTCCGTGCAGGATGCGCACAAAGATATGCTTGACTTCATGAAAAAGATGTTCAACGAAGGGCTGCTTGATCCTGAGTTTTTAACGAATACGCAGGATTCTTGGACAACGAAAATGACAACAGACAAGGCATTTGTAACTTTCGACTGGATTGGCAGATTGGATCTGTTCTACAACCAGGTGAAGAGTGCGATGCCAGATTACAACTTGCGATATGCACTGCCAATTGGTCCGACGGGGCACGTAAGATCGCTGCCTGAGGTTAGCGACTTCGGTATCGCAGTAGCGGATAACGACAATAAGGAAGTTGCGCTGAAGTTGCTGGATTACTTAACAAGTCCATCTGGCGGGGATTTAATGACACTTGGTGTAGAAGGTGTGAACTTCAAGTGGGGTGAGGATGGATATCCTGTGTATCCAGAATTGGCTAACCTGCCGCTAGTGGATATTAGTGTTCTCGAGGATCGCTATGGGATGTGGCAGGAAAGCGCCTATTTGCGACCGAATCCGAAGAGTGTCTATTTCAAGTTCTCGGAAAAAGAACAGGAAGCGCAAGATCTAATCATGAAGGATAATCGAAGAGAGCCGCTAGATCCAACCCTTAACTTCACAGATGATGAAATTGCGACCCTATCAGAGCTGCAGACGTCGATCCAGAAGGCAGCGGAAGAGTTCAATTCGAAGTATGTGATGGATAAAAACTATGGTGAGAAGCAATGGGAGGACTGGAAAAACACTGCGAAAAAAGCAGGGATTGATCAAATGCTTGCCATATTTAATGAAGCACAAAAGCGTTTTGACTCCAAGTAAGCTGCGGATCATTTGAAATCGGAGGGGCACCTGGATCCTGATTCAGGTGCCCATTCCTCAAGGGGGAACAATTGTGCAGCAATCAGAGCTTGAGACTGAGCACCAACGAACAATGACGCCAAGTCGTATGCGTTGGGTGAACTTCTGGAAGCATATCAAGCGCGATAAGCAGCTTCTTGTGCTTTTTATTCCTTGTATTCTCTTCTACGCAATATTTCGATACGGGCCCATGTATGGGTTAATCATCGCATTTAAGGATTACAGTGTGTACAAAGGCGTATTCGATAGCAAATGGGTAGGACTGAAGCATTTTATTAAATTTTTCAGCAATCAGGACTTTCTTATTCTCTTTACAAATACATTCCTGCTAGGCTTCTACACGTTATTATTCGGGTTTGCGTTTCCGATCCTATTTGCCGTTTTCTTAAATGAAGTTCGAATAAAATGGTTTAAGAAATCGATTCAAACCTTTAGTTATTTACCCTCCTTTCTATCAGTAGTCATTATTTGCAGTATGATCATTGACTTTCTCTCTCCAACGAATGGGATCGTCAATCAAGTTCTTTCCTATTTCGGATTTGAAAAAAAGCATTTTTTGATTGATGCTGCATGGTTTCGGCCGATCTACGTCATATCCGATATTTGGGCCACGATGGGTTATCAGGCGATTATCTATTTGGCGGCTGTAGCCGGTATTAATCCTTCGCTGTATGAGGCAGCTAAGGTAGATGGTGCGAAGCGGCTGCAAATGATGCGGCATATTACGATACCAGGAATCATGCCGACGATCGTCGTCATGTTCATCTTAAATATGGGGAATATGTTCAGAATCGGTTATGAAAAGGTGCTGCTGCTGTACAACCCAATGACATATAGTGTCGCCGATGTGTTCTCCACCTATGTGTACCGAAAGGGCTTCCTCGAATCAAGCTACAGCTATGCAGCGGCTGTTGGGATGTTCGAATCGGCCGTAGCTTTGGTTATGCTGCTCGGAGCGAACTATGTAAGCAAGCGATTTGGAGGTAACAGTCTATGGTAGGGGAACGTAAGCTGTCGATCTTCAATGTTGTCAATACGATCCTATTGCTTCTCGTTGCAGTGTGTACCCTTTATCCGGTATGGTATATTGCTGTCATTTCATTTAGTGATACGGTTTCCGTTCTGCAAGGAGAAGTAACCCTGTTTCCGAAGGGCTTCAATATAGATGCTTACGTTGAGGTGCTGAAGGATGACAAGATTCCAAGGGCGTATCTGAATACAATCTATTATACGGCGCTTGGCACATTCATCAACTTATTGTTTACGGCCATTTCCGCTTACCCATTAGCGCAGCGCAATTTTGTCGGCAGAAAGTTCTGGATGCTTGCGATCGTGCTGACGATGTTCCTGAATGCAGGAATTATCCCAACTTTCATGGTGGTCAAAGGACTGGGCTTAATTGATACAGTATGGGCACTCGTGCTGCCTAATGCAATCTGGACATTTGAGCTCATCATACTCAAGAGCTTCTATGAGAGCATGTCGTCCCAAATTCGGGAAGCGGCCAAAATCGATGGAGCTTCCGAGTATCGCATCTTGTTCAGCATCGTAATCCCGTTGTCGAAGCCCGCCTTGGCGTCGATTGGACTCTTTTATTTCATGGGGCATTGGAACAGCTTCTTCCTCCCGTTAATTTATTTAAATGACAAGGATATGTTCCCGCTTCAGATTGTCCTGCGAGACATGCTCATCTTCAATGCAGAGTCGGATGCTTCGCTCGTAGATCGTGCAGCTTTGGCTCCACAGGCGATGAAGAACGCGACAATTGTATTGTCTATGATCCCCGTCTTGCTTATTTATCCTTTTGCACAGAAATACTTTGCAAAGGGGGTTATGCTAGGAGCGGAGAAGGGATAGTTGATCACGGTGTAGAATGTAGTTGGAATCGCTTCATGCGTATGAGAACATGACAAGGGGAAGAGCGAGATGAAAAGATTATTGATGAACGTCGGCCTGCTTCAAATTTTCATGGCTTTGTTAATCGTGATCATGGTCATGTTTGTCTCCAACTATATTGTACACAAGAACTCCATCTCAGAAGTCTATGACGAAGTAGCTCAAAATAATGCGTTAGTCGTGAAAACGATGATTCAATCGATCGATAACAGCTTCAGGTCCCTAGACAGCATGAATCATTCCATTCACTCCTTACCCTATAACAACATTGTAAATAGTGATGGAAGCCTGGATATGGCGAAGGTGTACGATTTACAGAAAAATGTTACCGCACTCGTCTCCAAAGCTGATTTTATCGAAGATATTATTGTATTTCATGACAATTCGAATCTTGCAATAACCTTGCACGGTACGACTGATTTAGGAGAGCTATTTGAGCAAAAATATGTACATTCCATCTACAATGCAGCGTATTGGAAGCGCTTTATGTCCATGCCCCATGAATCGAAAGTCTTTCCGTCCGATACATACAAGGTCATGAACAGCGGTACGACATGGCAAAAAAAGAAACTGCTGATTATGGTGGGAGGCAATAAATTTCGTCTATCCGATAAACATATCATGTTTTTGATCAGTGCCGAAAAGTGGATGAAATTCGTTGACCAAACTGCTGTTATACCAGGAGCATCATTTATCGTGCTTGATTCGAATCGCAATGTGATACTCAGCACGAATGATGATTTTGACTTGGTAGAGGTATGGAATCAGCTGACGTCTAATTTCCAATCGGAAGGGACGATCACGGGCAAGGATTTCGAGTACAATTTCTACAAATCGACGTACAACGGATTTATGTACATCAATAAAATTCCTTATAAGTTTAAGAACATCAACTCCGTAAGCAGTGCGAATCTTACGATCATGATCACTGCCATATTTGGAGCTATCACTTTATCTTACTTGCTCAGCATGTACTTATACCGACCCATCCGTAACATCATTCAGCAGTTGGGCATGGAAACGAGTAAAGGAAATGATATTCGCAATATCCATAAGGCTATTCGTGTGCTCCAATTAGACAATGGTAAGCTCAGAGAGCAACTTGAAGTCGTACGTGTAGAACATCGAAGGGCTGCCTTCCTTCGAGCGATAGATGAGTATGCAGATCCAAGTGAATCGGAGCAGCTTATCCGCAAATACTTCCCAGAAAGCACTGTGAAGAAACAATTTGTGATGGTTCTGATCCAGCTGCTGCCTAAGGAGGAAGCGGAGTCACATGAGCGTATCCATGTCGATGAGTTGGAATCACGTATTGCTGCTGGATTGAAGCGAGAGTCGATAGAGGCACTTCTATTTCATGCCGATAAGCTGCAATTTGTCGCGTGGATTGGATTGGATCAGCCTTTAACTAGGCGTACACTATTCAAACAGCTTCGTGCTTACATTGCTGCTGCAGGAAATAATGAGCTGAGCCGCTATGAAGTAGGGGCTTGTGTAAGCAGTATGTACAGCACTGATGAGGTACATTGGAAACGCGCTTTTCAAGATGTAAGCCATGGGATGTCACATCGGTCGGTAAGCAACGATGAACCTGTGATGGATGCCGAACAGATAAGATACACCTATAACTTGTACTACCCGCTGGACAAAATAGAGAAACTCTCCAACCACGTGCTATGCGGAAGGCTGAAAGATGCCGTCCAAATCATAGAAGATACATTCGAAGCGAATAACAAGCGCAATATTCATATGCATCAGATGGTGCATGTGGCGCAAGCGATGTTCTATGATTTGTTCCGCATGATCGGCAATCCGTCGTTGGAACAGGCGGAGTGGAGCAAGCTTGAAGGGGATTTTCTTCGAAGCATTACACGGGCGAATCGATATACCGAGATGAAGCAGGCGCTTATTAAGGTTGCTGCATTTTTGGTAAAGCAGTGCAAGAGTGAGCCAACAAATAAGTTGAATCCTGCGTTCATTGCACAATATATCGAGCTTCATTATATGGAGAATTTGTATTTGGATTATATTGCAGAAGTCTTCCATACTTCACCGAAATACTTCTCTAGTTATTTCAAAAAAGCGTTCGATATTAACTATGTGGATTACTTGAACAAGGTGCGACTAGCCCATGCCAGAGAACTGCTGAAGCACACCTCCTACTCCGTGTCTGAGATCGGAGAAAAAACAGGGTATTTGAATGCGTCTACATTTGCTACTACATTTAAGAAATATTACGGAATATCGCCTAGTGAGTATCGAAAACGGCAGACAGGTTAACGATTGGGGGGATTAAAGTGAAGGCTGTGGCGACACAATCCGGTACAATTGTGATTGCAGAAGTGGAACCGAAGGAACTGGAGTATGGACATGTCAGAATTCGAACGGAATATTCAGCAATCAGTCCAGGGACAGAGCTGAGCATGGTAAACAGTTCATCGGAATCGCTGCTCCTCTTGGGATATAGTGCAGTAGGCATCGTTGAGCAGGTAGGGGATGGAGTGAGTCATGCTTTAGTTGGGCAACGGGTGGCTTGCTATGGAGCGCCGTACGTATGCCATGCGGAATGGCTGACTGTTCCCACGAATTTGATCGCACTTGTGCCTGATAAGGTTGATCCGAAGGAAGCGGCGTTCGGGGGCTTAGGTGCAATTGCGGTGCATGCGCTGCGTGTAGCTGATTTACGATTTGGGGAATCTGCCGTCATTGTTGGTCTAGGGACTTTAGGCAATTTGATCGCACAAATCGCTCATGCTGCGGCCTATCGAACGGTTGCGCTGGATACGGATGCCCGTAGGGCAGAGATGGTCAGACAGCACGGATTAGACTATGTGTATGCGGATCAAAGGCTAATGGAACTGGAATTGTCTGAAGCGGTTGGAGAGGCGGGAGCAGATGCCGTATTGCTCTGTGTGAGCGGATCGGGAGAGGCAGTGACGAACAGTGCGCTGACATGGATTCGAGATCGGGGGAAGGTGGTCATTGTTGGCGATCTGTCGATGTCCTATTCCAGAGAGCTCTTGTTCCAGAAAGAGGCTCAAGTTCTCATTTCAAGGGCAGGAGGACCCGGTCGGTATGACAAGCAATATGAGCAGGAGAATCGAGATTACCCGATCGGTCATGTGCGTTGGACGGAGGGGAGAAATCTCGAAGCCTACATACGGCTGCTCGCTGATGGACGCATTTCGATGAAGAAATTGATCACCCATGTGTATCCGGTAGCAAGAGCCGAGGAGGCTTACGATAATTACAGGGAACGTAGAGACGTGATTGCGACCTTGCTTCAATACGGGCATGAGACGTAATACTCGCGTCTATATATACTTGTATTCTTGTAAGTACATATGAGCCGTACGACGAATCCATGATTTGTGATGTACGGCTTTTTCTGTTGAGAGAAAGGCAATTCTATAATAGACTAGTATGGAAAAATGAACCAATGATTCTCTCTGTGGTTACTGGGCTGATGTAGCAATACATCCAGATTGCCTACTAATCTCGACTGTATGATGCTAGTGATTTGAATTGCGAGTAGTCGTTAATGGGGGAGATGGTCTTATGGATATGAATGAAGTGAAAGAGATTGCAAGAAAGACAATGAGCAAGCGAAAATCTCATCTCAATCGAGAACGCGGATTCATTTACTATCATGGTCAACGTGTGGCGAATCTAGCCATGCATTTGCGGAAGAGTCTCTTTCCGAACGAATCGACAATGGATGACATCATCTATGCGGGCGCCTTGTTCCATGACGTAACGAAAGGGATTGAGCCGCATCATCTTACTGGAGCCGAACTTGTGCATACCTTGCTGAACGGCGCATGTTCAGCAGAGGAACTCGCAGGTATTTCAGAAATTATCAGACACCATAATACGCGGAAGCAAGCCGATTCGCCTGATTTGCCATATTATATGAAGCTGGTTCAGGATGCAGATATACTGGATCATTTCGGCTCCATGGAGATATGGCTGAAATTTGTATACAGCGGGAATAACGAAGAGAATGTATTCGACGCCATTCAATTGTGGGATAGTGAGAACTATGCCAAGTATGTATCTAGCTCGCGAGAAGCGCTGAACTATGAGCTTTCCAAAGATATTTTCGATCAGAAGTTGATCTTCGTCGAGCAATTCCAAGCGCGATTTCGTGCAGAATGCAATGGTGAGATCTTGTTGCATCATCGATGACGTAATGCCCGCACTGCTTGCTATCCCGAAGCAATGCGGGTATGGTTGTTGAGGTTGCATCTAAGCCTACTCTCTTTGGGGATAGGCTATTTATATTTGGGGTCAGGTATAGTTGCTAATTATAGTTTGCCTCCCCGTAATGCGTCGGTGCGTCGATTTACCCGCTTGCGAAGCAGATTCAACATGGCTTTCTTAAGCCGACTCTTCGTATTGTTGTATGCCGCGAAGAATTCATCTGGGTTATCGTAGTAGCCTAAATCCTCCGTAATCGAGAAGTTCTGAATATAGGTGCTGTCGCCACGCCAGCATAAGTTGATGTTCTTCACGTCTTTCACTGCTATACCGTATCCGATATGACCATCGTTGTAGCTGCACAGTCTATCTTTTACTTGATGAAGGTACGTATCATCGATAATGACGCCCTCAAGCGCCAGCCATTTGCCTTGGTAATGAACTTCTGTCCAGGCATGAACGATATTGCGGGGGGCGAATGTATAGACGATGCCAGTCAATGCTCCCTTTTGCATTTTCTTATCGATATAGAAGCCGTGAATGCGGCAAGGGATTCCGACTCCACGCAGCAAGGCCATCAGCAGGATGCTCTTCGTATTGCACTGGCCATATCCATCTGCTAATACCTCCGAAGCGGGAATATCGTCTCCACGGTTGTAACCGAACTTGATCTGGTTGCGCACATAATCGTATATATCACGAATCTTATCGTACTCTTTAGCCTCTTTCCAGGATCGCTCTATGATAAGCTTCTGAATCGATGGATGGTTATAATCAACTAATGCCGTTGCTTCTAAATAGGATGTCATGGTCATTCCTCCTTCTCCTTCAACTATAAATGAGAGGAGGAATTCATACTTTCAAATATCTGCTATGTTGAACAATTGTACGAGCGGTCATGCCAAGTTTGTCTCGAACGGTCTTAGAGAAGTGGGAAGGGCTATTAAAGCCCGCTTCCATTGCTGCGTCTGTTAAGGGTTTTCCGCTAAAGACAGCATGGAATGCGTGTTCTAATTTATGATGAACGATATAGCTGGCGAGTGATATGCCGATCTTGTCTTTGAATAGATGAGATAGTCTGCTCTCGGACAGAAATACTTTCTTACTGAGTGTTTTTACAGTCAATTGAGGGAGTGAAATACTCTCTAGTGCTTGCATGATGTGATGAATTCTTTCGTCTAGAACAGGCGGCAGATTATCATCCGTCATGCTCAATATGTGCTTGCACTCGTTCCAAATCCGGTCGTATTCCATTGCTTGCTGTAGCGAAAATAAATGCTGGATTGCAAGGTGCGTCAGTTCCTCGATTTGATTGCTTGTTAGGATATAAATCGGTGAGTGCTGTAAGTAGGTTCTCTTCAGATGCTCACCGAATGCAGATTCAGGGTTGATGAGCATATACCATTGCCACTGTCCATGGCCTTGCAGTTCATGAACGATGTTAGAATGCA
This sequence comes from Paenibacillus suaedae, assembly GCF_032337355.1. Classification (NCBI taxonomy): domain Bacteria; kingdom Bacillati; phylum Bacillota; class Bacilli; order Caryophanales; family Paenibacillaceae; genus Paenibacillus; species Paenibacillus suaedae. The sequence continues at coordinate 26,499 of NZ_JAVYAA010000002.1, read as the reverse complement.
AGATTAATCCGGAAGCTTGATAGGCGACTCCGTCTACCGTAATCGCTACATCTTCTTCAAGGCCGATCGTAATCTGAATATAGTTATGGCTGTGATTGTCCGCATCTACTTTGTTCGTGAGAAAAGATACATGATCAGAGCCAAAATAGACGATTAGATCGTAGGGGCTCATGATTGCAGACATCTTGTTTACTCCTCCTTTGCGTGCCATCATCGTTTGACCAATGGAGCATTGGTTCGAATTATACCTAGCGGTACGGTTGAAGTAAAGGGAGGGAGTTGCAGAAAGAATGGTAATTTTGTAGCGTTTCTTGCTTTGACAGGTTCTATTAGGGTGGATAATAATAGATATCGAGAGGTATTGTGGAAGCAATCGTGGAGCATGTTCTTGGATATACATGACAGACGAACGGAGTGGAAGTCTATGGACAGTCGTGTTCAAATTAGAGAGATAGAGCAGTTGGATGAAGAGGTGCTTCATGGGTTATCAACGTTGTTAATGGACGTCGTGAATGATGGTGCATCAATAGGATTCCTTCCTCCACTGGATCGCAAGATGGCTGACGATTACTGGGCGGCGGTATTGCAGCCGGAGGTGCGCCTGTGGGTTGCGCTCGTTGATAATCAGGTGTGCGGTACAATCCAGCTTCATCTCGCTCAAAAGCCAAATGCTCTTCATCGTGCGGAAGTGGCGAAGTTGATGGTGCACCCTTCCCAGCGCAGAATGGGAATTGCCAAGGGGTTGTTGCGTGTTGTGGAAGATTGCGCGCACCATGAAGAACGAAGCCTGCTGGTGCTTGATACGAGAGAAGGAGATCCTTCCAACTTGTTGTACCAATCGAATGGGTATATGGAAGCTGGACGGATTCCGGAATTCGCCAAGTCTGCAGATGGAGATTATCACGCAACCGTTATTTATTATAAGAAGTTCTAACGGTAACGTGGGACATGATATAGAGGGAGTGGGATACAATGGCCGAACGAGTTCGGGTAACTACAGGATCACCTTGGGAGCCATTGGTAGGCTATTGCCGAGCGATACGAGTGGGCACTCAAGTCGAGGTTGCGGGTACAACAGCGATGCGCGATGGTAAAGTGGTCGGCGAAAATGACGCTTACGCTCAAACTACATATATTCTGCAGGTAATTTCTGATGCGCTTCACGAAGTGGGGGCCAACATGTCCGATGTTGTTCGAACAAGAATGTTCGTCACAGACATAACCAAATGGGAAGAGATCGGCAGAGCTCACGGTGAATTTTTCCGCGACATTTGCCCGGTAGCTACGATGGTAGAAGTAAAGGCCCTAATTGATCCTGCCCTGCTCGTTGAAATCGAAGTACAGGCGATTTTGACGGGTAAGGTTGTATAGACGGAGTGTACTTGATAGGGTGTCAGCTACTGTTGAAGTGACTGTGCGCCAATCTTTGATTGTCTATGCACATGAAACTAGGAGACTTCAGAGGAGATAGCAAGACTTATGGATATAGAGATTGTACCGTACGATCCATCCTGGAAAACCGAATTCACCGAAATCGGACAGAAAATCAGAGAGGTGCTTGGTGATACGGCGCTTCGGATCTATCATATTGGTTCTACTTCTGTGGAAGGATTGGCAGCCAAGCCGATTATTGATATACAGGTATCTGTTCGTTCGTGGAATAACTTTGAACATTTGATACGTCAATTCAATTCGATCGGCTATGTTCATCGCGCAGATAATCCAGACAAGACGAAGCGTTATTTTCGCGAAGCTCCTGGAGGGAAGCGCACGCATATCCATGTGAGAGAATTGGGGAGTTGGGCGGAGCAGTTCCCGCTTCTGTTCAGAGATTACTTGCGCTGCCATACTGATGAATGTGAGTTGTATGCTGCGGTCAAATATGAGCTGATGAAGAAGTACCAGAAGGACAGGCATGGATATGTTGATGCCAAAGAACCTATCATCTGGGATATTATGCGCAGAGCGAGCAGTTGGAGTCAGGAAGTTGGCTGGAGGGCTGGAGAGACGGATGTGTAAAATCGTCCTTCAATTAGCCTGATATAGGCAATCATGGTTCCATGGAAGGCAGCGAGCATAATTGATCCTTTTTTGGATTCGGAACATATAGCTTCGACCGTATCAAAAATTCATCATCGCATTACCGCAACTCGAATTAGGATAAGGAAAAAATAGAGAGAGTATGGGGTGTACGTGTGAATCTACCATGGGTCATATTTTTTATTGTTTGGATGACAATTTTCTTTCTGACAGAATATTCTCTGTTATTGGGTGTATTATTTGGCAGTGTATCAAGCATCTATGTTATATACCGTTATTTTAGCGATAAGAAAGAACGCGAGGCGGAAAGGCAGAGAATGATTGCTGATGCGACAAGCTATGAAGAAGACTACGAAGATAACGAGGAAGAGGAATATGAGGACGATGGGGAAGAAGAAAGTGCGGATGGTGATGAAGAGGACGAATTGCTCGAAGATGCAGCCATAATTGTAGCGGAAGTCGGATACGCGTCAACGGCTCTCCTTCAATCAAAATTAAATATAGGAGCACAGAGAGCTCGGCTCATTCAGGAGCAGCTAGAGGTGGTGCAAATTGTTGGCCCGCCATCAGCAAGTGATAGACGGCAAGCGCTCCTAACCCCAGATGGAGTAACTGCACTTATCAAAGAGGTGTATTCCAATGAGGAGGACTTGACTGAAGAAGAACAGGCTGAAGCGAACCGAAATATAGAAGCCCTTTTGCAGGAGCTTCATGAGTTAACGGGTCTTGATGCGATGCATCAGAACATTCAGCGCCTCGTTCGACTAATCCAGAGGCTTAATAATCGCTATGATTTGGGACAAGACATTTATTATCCGAGAATTCATATGATTTTCGCTACGGAACCGGGTACTTGGGAGATGAGGGCTGCTGATCTCATTTCTTCTCTCTTTCACGAACTGTTCTACTTGTCTGAACGAACGGTAACTGAGGTGAATTATAAACAATTAATTGATCCGTACCGCCGAAGACGCTCACAGTCTACGCTCGATATTGTTGAACAGGCACGCGGAGGCGTACTTGTAATACAAGATGCCTACAAGCTGCTTGAAGACGATCGAACCGGACAGGGGCGGGAAGCGCTAGATATGTTATTTTGTTGTTTGGAAAATGAGACTGAAGAAGATGATGAAATTCTCGTCATTTTAACGGGAGCGCCAGCGAAAATGCACCGCTTCTTGGAGGAACATATTGAAATAGGACTTTATTTCACAAGTGTGTATGCGCTCAACATTGAGGTTCCATCCGCTAGTCGGACGACTTCTCCATCAGTAGAGAAGCGGAAGGAGTCAACATCGCTGAGCGATACTGAGCAGTCAGGCAATCACACAGCAGAAATGCATTCCAATATGAAGAGTAGCGAGATATCGAATGCTGATGAATCCCAGCAAACTGATAAATTTCAACAGCCAGATGAATCGCTGCAGGGACGAACATTATCAGCAAATCCAAACTACTCTAAGGCACAATCAGATCAAACGGGGGAAGCAAGATTCGATTTACAAGGTAGTTTGAATGAATTCCTATCCAGTGGAGTACTTGGCGAATATGCAGAATCGCTATGCCAACTTGTCCATCGGTTGTCACAATATCAAGAAGGGAAGGCAAAAGGATTGTACGTCGATATGCCTCCCATGTGTCTTGCAGTTATGGGCGGTATCGAGCCTGCTAGGGTACAGGTAATTGAACTCTTGTCTCAGGTGTATAAGAAGTGCGGCATTCTATCATGGGGGCAAATCGTACCTGTATCAATAGACAATATGGAGGATCAGGATCCAAGTTCCATAAGCAGTAACGTTATATCGAATCTCCAACATGCGAAGAATGGTATGCTTGTGCTGCGGCTTCCTGCACAAGATAGAAATCGTACACATGCAGACAAGGTGCGTGCATTAACGGAGTCTCTGGTGAAAGCTACGGATCGCTATTCCTCCGAAACCGTAATCATCATCGAAGGGGATGCCAACGATGTTGCCGTCTTTTTGAAAAACAGCTCAGTACTACGGATGCGTTTCTCAGAAATCATTCAATTACCAAGTTTGTCGGAAATCGGCTCTTAACCATGTGATGCACCATATTGGATTAGCGTAAGATGAGGACTGGGTGTCATTCTATTTTCTGCAAATAGAACAGGGGGGGATGTAGCGCATGGGGATTGTTGTCGTTATCATTATTGCAGGTATTGGTTTATATATTTGGTACCATCTGATTCAATCTGCCATTGAACAGTCGAAGATGGCCCAACATATCAAAGAAATTCGAGATTTGTTGGTTGAACTGCATAAGGATAAGATACAGACCCAGACGCAAGTACAAGAAACCCCTGATTCTGTTCAGCCAAGCCATGATACTGAATGTTGTCCGGCCTGCGGCATACGGGTAAGTATGGATGATACCGTATGTCCTGAATGTGGGTTGACCCTGGCGAATACGGAGAATTAGGAGCGTGAAGATGAAAAGCTGGAGTCGTAAGTCAATGCTCGTCGATCTTGGTTTGATTGGGCTATGTGTTGTATTGTTTATCGTTTATGGAAGAACTTTCGAAGTCGCCTTCGCGTGTTCGCTTAGCTTCCTGTATATTCTGTTGCGTAAAATAGACTTTCAAAAGTATAAATGGTTGCGGAATCTATTCTTGATCTGTGTGTCCATAGGTTTAATGCTGTTCGTTGTAGTGGAATCGCTCATTATATCCGAGATGGGGACAGATGATCGTAATCAGGCACAAGTCGATTATGTAATTGTTCTAGGTTCAGGATTAAGAGGCACGAAGCTCTCAACAACGCTGCAAGATAGACTTGATGCAAGCTTGCCTTATATTCGAGCCAACCCTCAAGTTCCCGTAATTGTATCGGGAGGTCAGGGGCCAGGTGAAGATATACCTGAAGCAAGTGCAATGGAAGATTATTTAATACAGAATGGGATACCTAAGGAACGTATACTTGCTGAACGGAAGTCAACCTCAACGAAGGAGAATCTACTCTATTCACAGACTCTGCTTCGAGAACAAGGTGCATTAGGCAACAAGTTAATGATTGTCACAAGTGATTTCCACATGTATCGCTCGAAGATGCTCGCCAGGAAGATTGGGTTTGAGCCGTACGGAATATCAAGCAGTTCCCCTAATCATCTGAAACCGACGAATATGATTCGTGAATTTTTAGCGATGGTGAAGGCGGTTTTGTTTTGAATAAATTAGCGGTAAGGGAGATTCCTCATGCACAAGTGCTCGGGGATCTCCCTATTTGTGTATGCTAGGGAACGATGTTAAGATACGATAGCCATTTTCGTATAAGATTGTATACCAAATCTGCAACTACAATCCCTGCCGCCACATCCATAAATACATGCTGCTTCACAAACAATGTCGATACTATGATTGCCCATGAGAGGATGAGGACAATGGCTCGTAAATAGGGGAAGCGATGCTGTGAATCTGGGTCGGATACAGCCTTAATCATAAGATAGGATGTGAAGACATGAATGCTTGGGAAGCAGTTGAATGGTGCATCTGTTTGATACACAAGCTGTACAAGAGCTGTCAGCAATCCAGGCTCTCCTATTTCAGGACGTGGTACAGTCGTTTGATATACTGCATAGACCATATAACAGATGACCAGTCCGGCACAGAGGGAGAGCAGCGTTCGATAGTACACATTTCTTTGCTTCCTGAAGACCAGCACAAGTACGGTGAGAATATAGGGATACCAAATCACGTAGGGAATGATAAATGCAGGGATAAAGGGGATTTCCTGATCCAAATCAGTCGATAGGTCATGAACGATCGTATTCCCATGGTTTAATAACCCGTAACAGATGTTAAGCACCGGGATTGCTAATAGCCACAGCAGGGGAATATATGCCGAGAGCTTTCGATTCATCTTCGCTCATCCTTTCTTTTACGAACTTGAACTCATCGTAAAGCATAAAACTATAGACGAACCGTATGAAAAGCTGAAGAATGTATGAAGAACGGATGAGAACAATACAGCTTTTCTTTTTGTGATGAATAAGGGTTGTAAATACGGGGATATCGTAGTAAACTTTGATTATTGTTTCAGGCGTAACAATATTGGTAGTCTCATTTTAGATGTCTATATCATTTTCATACCCATATCGTTACATATGTAACAATAAATCGAGTACTAGATTACGTAATGAGCAATCCAGAGATCTGATGAGGAGGAAAGCGAATGCAATCAAATTCTAAGCTAATTTTATACGTAGTATGTCTAAGCACGTTCTTCGCATCATTGATGCAAAACATCTATTCCCCGATTATTCCGCTGTTACGTGATACCTTTCATGTGTCGCTATCGATGGTGAACGCATCGGTCTCGATTTTCATTTTTATCGTTGCGATCATGCAAATTGGGTGTGGGGCACTCATTGATGTGAAGGGAGCAAGGTATATATTAATGCCTAGCATTGCTATATCGATTGCTGCTAGTATCGGCTGCGCAGTGTCGGAGGATTTTACTTTGTTTCTCGTATTTCGCGCATTGCAAGCTGTAGGGACAGCATCGATTCCGTTAATTGCAGCTACCACCATTGGGAAGCTATACCAAGGAGCGGAGCGGGGCAGTGCAATGGGGACTTATCAGATGCTAATGTCAATTGCTCCCGCTGTTTCCCCCGTGCTTGGTGGATGGATAGGAGGGAAATATAATTATCCCGGCATCTTCTGGTTCCTCACTGGCGTGTCGCTATTATTGCTGCTTGGGAATGGATTATACTTTCCGAAGGATCAGAGGAATCGGTCAGCTTCCATAAATATTCGCAGGATGATCGTTCAATATGGTATTGTGTTACGAAGCCAAGTCGGGAGAGGAATTCTTATGATTAGCTTCTTGTATTTCTTCCTGTACTTCGCACTCATCGTATATTTGCCTGCGCTTCTGACCGATCAATATCACATGAGCTTGACGATTGTCGGATTGCTCTACCTTCCTATGGCGGTCAGTATGATACTGGGAACTGTGGTATACAAATCAATTCAAGCTAAAATCGATCAACGTCGTTTACTGCTCTACAGTAATCTAATGGCAGCATGCAGCATTCTTATATTTGCTCTGACTGAATCGTACTCTTTAGTAGGGCTGTCAATTGGTTTGTTCTTGTACGGCACAGCAGGTGGGTTGATTGCGCCTCTCTATTCAACCATGATTAGCAGCGAGTTCGAAGAACAGAGAGCAAGTGCATTAGGCTTGTACAATCTGATCCGCTATGTTGGGATGTCGGCCGGGCCGCTTATTTGTGGTCTGATTATCGTGAACTTTGGTTCAAGCATGACATTTGCTGCCTTTGGCGTACTGTTTGTCGTGCTCTCGATATGGATGGTGAAACGGGTATCTACCCAACATGTTACCCAACCAGTTGCCAAAGAAATATAACAAATGCTTCCGTCTCTGTTGATTTGTATGTATAATTATGGGATGTGAAACTGATTGTTACATCTTGCTCGCTTTATATGGACATCATGACCTGGCTTTGTTACGAGACCGGGTTATTTGTCTATTCTGAAACAGTACCTTTCGAGAATGGGTTTGAAGCCACGTTTTGCTAGGGAATATGGCATATTGCTGATTATAACAGACATTATTTTGCGAGTATTGTGTTTATAAAGGAGCTCTTTGAGAGGGAAGTTTATCCTCATGACCCTACATTGGGTAAATCCTGAACAAGAGAGGGAGGGGAGATTGTTGCTGAAGCCGGGGCCAATTTATTTGGGGGCGACATTTGTTGGTATCGTTTTGATATCCATGCATCACTTAGGACGTTCCTTCGGAGATGAGATCTTTCTCTTTCTTGGTCTATCGCCGTGGGTACAAATGGATGGTGGGAGTTGGCATCCGCCTGTTATTTTTGGTATCCTTTTATTAATTGTTGGAATTCGGGGTGCAGCTCGCTCTTATAATCATCCAAAACTAGCAAAACGGCTGATTATCGGATGTATTTTGTTTGCGATGGCATCCCCTACGGTTAGCAAAGGTGTGATGTTCACCGTGAAATATTTCGCATCGGGGATATCTTCGTTAGACTACGCAAAGAAGGGCAGCAGCTGCTCGACTGTGCAATATTCTGAAGATGTGAAGCAGCTGACCACTATTTGCACATTTACCGTATATAATTACGGTGAAGAAACAAATGTCCGCATTCGTCCCATGCGATTGATGAATGACGAAACTATTGAGTTTGATTTTCAAAGTGTAGAGCTGATCCCTCACCAGAAAAATAGTGTGACCGCGGAATACCGTGTCTATGCGAGAGATTCTACGGCTTTTTACAGCGGGAGATCGAACGAGATTGGAGCGGAATTGGAGTTGTTTGGTGAAACTAAAAGCGATAAATAAGAAAGGAACCGAACTATGTGGAAAACGTTGAAGCAGTGGATTCCAAGTGTAATTGTCGCAGTCGGTCTGTCATTATTCATTAAAGCATATGTCGCGGAAGCGATGAGTGTCCCGACTGGCTCGATGATCCCGACGATAGAGAAGAAGGATCACTTGATCGTTGAGAAAATGATGTGGTTAACCGATTTAAAGCATGGGGATATTGTTGTATTTTATCCGCCAGTTGCGGAAGACCGGTATGTGAAACGGCTTATCGGCTTGCCGGGAGATCGTATCGAAGTTAAGAATGGACAGTTGTATCGGAATGATGCTCCCGTCGAGGAGCCATATATTCAGGAAAAGATGAACTATTCCTATGGCCCGATCACGGTGCCGCAGGATCATTATTTTTTCCTTGGAGATAACCGAAACAACAGCTCTGATTCCCATCTTTGGGATAAGCCGTTCGTGAGTACAGACGCAATAATCGGCAAGGTGCTGGCTGTTGTACCGACACATATTTTTAGCCAATAGGCGTCGCCATTTATCCATTCATACAAGTAGAAGCTATAAGACCTCACCTGTGATTACCTGCTATTAATCAAGGGTGGGGTCTTTTTATGCAAGGTATGACCCTCGATATGTATTTGGAACTGTTGCAGAACATCAATATTTCCCATAGCTATTCAAGCATAGATGGGAGGATTGAGATTGGCTTTGGTAGCGGGGAAAAGAAAACCCTCTGTATGCTGAGCCTATTAGCTCGCAACAGAGGGTGTGTACATGGTAAGTTAAATAAGTAATTCCAAGTCTCGATTCACTTATGCTTGATTTGCAGTATTGCGAATATGCTTCTTGCGGCCGATCTGAATAAGCGTCAAGAAGAATGCTGCCAATACACCGCTTCCAAGCAGCATCAGGAAGCAGCCGTTCCAGCCGGAGGATTCAACGATAAATCCAACGAGTGCGCTTGCAGTCAAGTTACCGAACAAGTAAGCGAACAAACCAGTCAAACCAACCGTTGTACCTACAGCGAACTTCGGTACGAAGTCGATTGCGCTAAGGCCAATCAAGAACTGTGGTACATAGATGAGACAGCCGATAATGGATACGGCGATCGTAATTACCAGCACGTCCGAAGACTGCCAATATACGAGCGTAGCCAACAAGACTCCGACCATGCTGATGATACAGAGCGGCATCCGGTTGCCTTTGAACAACTTGTCGCTAAGGATACCGACTACGAGCGAGCTTACAATTGCTGCCCATTCGAATACAGCAAATGCAACATGAGATTGCGATTGTGTGAAGCCTTTTTCTTCCGTCAAGTATAATGGTACCCAGTTCAAGACACCGAAGCGAATAAAGTAGACGAATACGTTCGACAAGCACAGGAACCAGATAAATTTGTTTTTAAGTACGTATTTAAACAAGATTTCTTTCAAGGACAGCTTGTCGCCGTCTGGATTGCGTTCTACATCATCATAATCGTTGCGATATTCGTCGATTGGCGGAAGGCCGATCGATTGTGGCGTATCCTTACCGGAGAACCATACGAATACGGCGATAACCATGGCCATAATCGAGGGAACGACGAAAATTGCGGATTGCCAGTAAGCATTGCCGAGAACCCCTAATGCAACACCGACGATTGGTGCAATAAGACCTCCGCCGATATTATGGGATGTATTCCAGATTCCCATATAAGTACCGCGCTCTTTCTTCGAGAACCAGTTCGCCAGGGTGATACTGCAAGGAGGAGCACCCATGCCTTGGAACATCCCGTTCACGATAAGAAGCATGAAAATGAGACCGAACGTGGAAGAAGAGCCCATGATAAGGTTAATAATGGCAGACAAGAACAAACCAACAGCGATAAAGCGCTGTGTATGGGCTTTATCTGCCAAGTTCCCCATGAAGAACTTGCTTATCCCGTAAGTGACGGCGAGTGCCGAGCTCAACAAACCAATTTGTGAAGTGGTAAACCCGAGCTCACTCTTTAAATAAGGTGTGGATAACGTAAAGTTGCTACGTACTAAGTAGTAGCCTGCATAACCGATAGAAATACCGATCAATGTACGAATCCGGAAGATTCGGTACAATTTCGCGATCATGTGCTCCGGCAATCGAGGTATGGCGGGAGCTTTTTTCAACCAAGCAAACATTTTTCATTCTCCTTGACCTTTTGTGTCTGCACGCAAGTTGTTCCATTGATTCAAAATCTGTTCATGTCTGCGTAGTGAGCTGTGTACGGGAAGTACAGCTGAATTCGAAATATCCTGTTCGTTCTGATGAACGATAGGAGTACCGAACGATACTTGTTCCAGAACAGCTGCTGCCTCTTGGGACAAGCTGTAATTAATGAACCAGTCCGCAGCGGTCTCATTAGGTGCATTCCGAATTTTAGAGATCCCGTTCACAGATAAGCTCGTATCCTTCGGAACACTGCTAACAAGATCGAATCCTGCATCGCGCAGCTTGCGCTGATCTCCGAGGAAATTGATACCGATTACATACTCGCCTGAACTAACGTATTGAGCTGGCATGTAACCGTTCACTGTGAGAAGCCCAACATTGCGGGTAAGACCCTTGAGAAAGGCCGTTGTTCTCTGCTCGCCCCATGCCTCGTATAAGGAGGAAAGGAATGTATATGCCGTTCCGGAGTAATTCGGATCGGGCATAACGATCTTCCCTTGGTAAGCAGGAAGAAGAAGATCTTCCCACTTCTTAGGCATCGTTAAGCCTAATGGCGCAAATTCCTTATTCCAACGGTCACGATTGACAGCAATAGACAATTGTTCAATCTCATATCCTGCCCAATACCCATCTTCATCCTTGAAGGAGCTAGGAATCGCAGCGAGATTCGAGCTGCGGATAGGGGAGGAGAGCTTCTCCTGTTTCATTGTCAAATGCGCGTCAATCGTTCCGCCGATGACGAGATCCGCTTGCGGTTTGGCAGATTCCTGTGTAACACGCCGCAATATTTCTTCTGTGGACAAACGAATGTACTCATACGTACAACCTGTTCGTTGACAGAATGAGGATAGCAATGCGCTACCGACTTCCTCACGAGCAGCGACGTATGCAACGATATGGCGCCCATTTAATTGGGGCACACCTTGCTCATCTACGGTGATCGTATTTTGATCTTTGGTACAGCCTGCCTGCGTGAATAGGCAGATAAATAATAGAAGGTAAAGGAATCGTGTCATTTTGATTGTGCCCCTATGTTCTTCCCATGAAGTAGTGACCCCAATTTTGTCCGCAAATAGATTGAATTGCCGTTGTCATCCCCCATGTATTCCATGACGACGTAATCGGCGTATACGACCATATGCAGCAGATTGTTGCGGTCATTCAGCATCTCATTATCCTGTTTGAAAGCGGTAATATAAGCGAGCGGCTTTTGCTTGCGCAGCAGCAGCAGCTGTTTCATCTCTACCGGATCCTTAATTTCAGATGCCTGACTTATCTGAGATACCAAGTAACCCTTTTCATCATCTTGCAGACTTTCCTGAATACCATCTATACGATAGGTAAGCTCTTTGGAAGAGCGGATAAATTCCGCATAATGTTCTGGCGTATAGAACAGACTTAACAGCTGCGTCTGCATAGCAGACAGCATTGGAGTCTCATGTCCTGGGCCGTAAGACCATTTGCCAAGGGTTAAGGTATTTTCGAGCGAGAAGGTCTGTTCACTTCCGTTCAAATAGCGAATTCGTCCGGAGAACATGGCATTTCCTTCATCTCTCGCAGTCATTATCTGCTTCGGTTCATACTGCTGCTTAATGCGATCCACATAGGATACAAATGCATGCAAACTTACCTCGTCATTGACCTGGAGAGTTCCCCATTTCCCATGAAAGATAGTTGCCTGCACGGGAAGGGAATCGCTTACTTTTTGCAGTACTTCATGCTTATCATAGATAAGGCCGACTTCTTGATAGACTTGTTCATTCAAGTAATAGCCGGCGATCATCAGCACCAGAATGACACCTCCAAATAGGAAGGCATTCCTTAACATCTTGTTCATCCTTCATTATTCTCCTTGGACAGAATAAACGACTATCATTTCATAATCGCCTCGTAATTGTTTCGTAAATGTATTATTTCGTGAAAATCGGCAGCGGATGTGAATCAAGTGCTGCTGGTGAACGAAAATCCAGCGTAACGATAGTTCCGATTCCCTCCTCGGAATGGATAGACATCGAGCCGCCTTGTCTTGTCATTAACTGTTTACAGATGAGCAGACCGAACCCGTTGCCTTCGCTGGAGCAACGAAGGGAGTCATCTGCTGATGCGATCCTGAATCTCTCAATTAGTGAGTGACTAAGTCCGATACCATCATCTTGGAATGTAATGGATACTGTCTGCTCACTGGTGCGCTGTTGAATGATGAGTTCAGACGCATCGCTATATTTGATTGCATTATCAAGCAGATTCAACAAGATTTGCTTTGTCTTATCCGGGTCGGCTACGACCATTGTGGAGATTAGCTGATTCGTAAGCTTAATCTGATATTTATCTAATCGTAGCTGAACAATATAGACAGCCTCATTGGCAATGGTTGCGATATCACATATGGTAGGTGACACCGAGAACGGGCTGTCGCTATATTTCGACTGAGACAGCAGTTCCTCTACTAGGGTAAGCATTCGTTCGCTTTCGACGGAAATATGGCGCAGGCTCGTCTCAACATCCTTACTGTCCTTCAACCGCGGAATTAAATTTGAATACCCCATAATTGCAGTCAGCGGAGTCTTCAACTCATGGGTGACCCGATCAAGGAAATCACGCTGCTTGTCCTTCTCCTGACTTAATTGCTGAACATGAAGCTCGATTGCATCGGCCATAGCATGGAAGGAATGGGCGAGTTGGCTAATCTCTTCGTAGGCGCTTAATTCGATGCGTGTACTATAATTGCCGCTTGCCAGCTTCTTCGCCATATCTCGCAGCTGCTCGATAGGCTTGCTTAATGATTTCGCGAAGCGATTCGCAATAAGCACAGCAACGGCAAGAATGAGAAGGAATGTAATCGCAAAGGTCGCATTCATTCGATTCAGTAATTGAGCCTCTTCTTCCAAGGGTTGAAGAAAACGAATCAAGCCGATGACTTGATTATCCACATAGATAGGACTCGAGAACAGGAGCAGCGGCGAAGGAGAAGCTTTTTGAATCATATAGGACTTGGTCCCATGCAAAGCTTGCTCCGTATCTTGATTTACATAAGACAGCGATCCGCGTTCCGTATCCGAAAGGACATGCTGCTGTGCATTCATGATCTGTACCCGGACACCCATCCGTTTGGACAAATAAGAGGCAATGAGCGTTGCACCTTTTTGAAGCGTTTCTTTTGGTTCGCCCTGCTGCTCGCGTTCCACATAATTGATCGTATAGATCTGGGCCTCGATGCTGAGCTTCTGCAAGGAATGAACGGCTGATTGATAAATATTATTCTGCAGTGAAATGTCGAGCACAATATAAAGAAACAACATAACGGGTATGAAAAGGGCGAGTAGTGCCAAATAGATTCGTTTCTGTAAAGTCATCGGTTGTCCACCTTGTAATCATCATAGCCAACTGTGTCAGCAATCAATTTTATAGCCAACTCCATAAATGGTTTTGATACGATCACCTTCATTGCCGAGCTTTTTGCGAAGGCGCTGAATCATAATATCAACGGCTCTCGTATTTTCTGGATAGTCGAGCTTCCACACTTTCATGAGAAGATCGTCACGTGTAAATATGCGCTGCTTGTTCGAAATGAGCAGCAGAAGCAAATCATATTCACGATAAGTTAATATTAGTTCCTTGTCATTTACGTGGATGGATCGCTTCTCTGAATCTACCCGGAACGGGCCACATTGAATAAGGCAGCCATTGCTGTCATTTACTTGAACTGGCTTATTCAATCTGCGTTCGATAACTTTAATTCGAAGCAGCAGCTCCGTGCTATGGAAGGGCTTGACAAGGTAATCATCTGCTCCTAATTGTAGTCCGAGCAGCTTGTCATTAATTTGTCCTTTGGCAGTAAGCATGATAATCGGAATATCCGCGTTGCTAGCGCGGAACTCGCGAAGCAGCTGATAGCCGTCTGTATCAGGCAGCATCACATCGAGAATAATGAGGTCGATATGCTCTTTCTGCCACTGCTCATTGGCTTCGCGGCCGTTAGCGGCGGTATGTACTTGATATCCTTCGATCTCCAAGTTAAGTCGAATGAGATTCAAGATACTCTCTTCGTCATCGACAACTAGAATATTCATCGTGTTCTCCTCGTTGATAGGAATAATAATAGTGCTTATTTATAAAAACAGCCTTGGAAAAGGCCACTGCAGAGATCCTGAATGAACCACACCCATAACTGTACACGATAAGCGATGCAAGCATGCGTGGTAATGTTTGCTAAATATACAAAATTAATTGGTTCATTAGTCCTATAAAAAGCATCTTATCGCCTAGAAGATATTTAAAATTTATCAGTAATATAGTATGATTGTCGCATAAATACGGTTGCTTTGAAATGATGGCAAGTGCCTATCAACAAAGGGAAAGAAGGTGTCTGAAAATGGGGCATGTCCATCATATTCATGGGACATATGATTTGTTTCTCGTTATCGTTTCTTATTTAATTGCTGTAACTGCATCCTACTCTGCATTGGATCTTGCCGGGAGAATCAGTATGAGCAAAGGAAACAGAAGATTAATCTGGCTAATATGCGGGGCAACATCAATGGGATTGGGCATCTGGTCCATGCATTTTGTGGGGATGTTATCCATGTCGCTGCCGGTGAAAGTTACATACGACATCGACTATGTAGTTATCTCCGTAATCCTTGCGATTTTCGTCTCAAGTATCTCTCTCTTTACCGTAGCGAGGAAGAAGATCGGCATTGGCGAGCTTATCCTATCAGGCATATTGATGGCGCTTGGAATATCTGGCATGCATTATGTTGGCATGGATGCGATGATGATTGGGATTACCTATGATACAGCAATTGTGATATTGTCGATTGCAATCGCGGTGACTGCTTCTGCGATCGCTCTGTGGCTTCTGTTCTATTTCCGCAAGGATCAAGCAGGAAGCGGAACATGGTACAAGCTGGGAAGTGCGTTGATCATGGGCGCTGGCATTGCAGGCATGCATTATACAGGTATGATTGCAGCTCATTTCTACATTGATCCGAACATTTATCGGAGATCTGCCTTATTGATCGATCCGGCAGTGCTCGCTTACATTATTGCCTGTGCGACATTCTTGTTACTGGGCATGACCTTATTCGGCGTATTTATCACCAGACGTCTGTCCCAGAAAGATTATGTGATTCAAGAACATGCTGGTTGGTACCGGACATTGTATGAGAACAATGTGGATGGAATCATATCCGTAGATACGAACGGACAAATCATTAGCATAAATCCTGCGGTCATTCGGATGATTGGCGGGCAAGCGGAAGAATACATAAACCAAAATATATCTAATATTGAAGCGATCGTTGCCGATGATTTAACTGAAAGAGCCCGCAAGTTGTACGATATTGCGATTGAAAACAAAACACATAGCTATGATACGGCAGTGATTGCGAAGGATGGGCGTCGGTTAGAGCTGAAGGTAATTATCGTACCGGTGGAGATTGAAGGTGAGCTTGCAGGCAATCATGTTATCGCTCGGGACATAACGGAAGAGAAGAAAGCGAAGGAACAGATTAAGCATCTGGCCTATCATGATGATCTGACCGGACTGCCGAATCGTCGCATGTTCAACGAGATTCTGACACAGCTCATTAAGGATTGTGAACGGGAGGATGGATACTTCGGCGTAATGGCCCTGGATATTGATAGGTTCAAGTTAATTAATGACTCGCTTGGACATACATACGGCGATATATTCCTGAAGGCTGTAAGCGATCGAATTATCTCCAGCGTAGAAGGGTATGAAGCAACGATTTCACGGCTCGGAGGCGATGAATTCATTGTACTCTGCCGTACGAATCCGGCTGGAACTGATTGTGAGAAATTGGCCACGCGTATCGTCGAGGAGATGCGGCAGCCATTCCGGCTGAAGGATAATGATTTCTACATTTCAACAAGTGTCGGCACGGCTATCTATCCGAAGGACAGCACAGATCCGGTTGAATTGATTAAGAAGGCCGATGCAGCTATGTACGAGGTGAAGAAACACGGCAAGAACGGTCATCAATTCTACATTTCAGATCTCGATGTTGGCCTGCTAGGCAAGATCGAGCTAGAAGGCGACTTGCGCAAGTCAGTACAGAAGGGAGAGCTAGTCCTGCATTATCAGCCTCAAATCAGTACGGAAGAGAACAAAATGATCGGCGTCGAAGCGCTCGTGAGATGGAACCATCCGACGCGAGGGCTGTTAATGCCAGGCGTCTTCATTCCATTAGCTGAAGAGACAGGAATGATTAGTGAAATCGGCAATTGGGTCATTCGGGAGGCATGCCGTCAGATGAAGGAATGGCATGATGCGGGAGGTCCGCTTATTCCTGTATCTGTCAACCTGTCAACACAGCAGTTCCATCATTCGAATCTCACCGAGCAAGTGAAGCTGGTACTGCACGAAACAGGTCTGCCCTCGCAATATTTGGAACTCGAAATCACGGAGAGCATGATGATGGATGCGGGGATATCCACGACCATTCTGCATGAACTCAATAAGCTTGGCATTCGTATTAGCTTGGATGACTTCGGTACAGGATATAGTTCTCTCAGCTACTTGAAGACGTTCCCGATACATAAGTTGAAGATTGATAGATCCTTCATTACGGATATATCCAGCAACGAGAATGATAAAGCGATCGTTGCAACCATTATTTCCATGGCGCAGCATTTGAAGCTGAATGTGATTGCAGAAGGAATTGAGACGAAGGAGCAGTTGGATATTCTGACTGAGAAGGAATGTCGTGAAATTCAAGGCTATTACTTCAGTAAGCCGCTGCCTGCAGCAGATGTAGAGAGTTCCTTTTTTGTACCGCTGCGAACTGAAGATACGGTATGAAGATAAATGTAGAATAATTTTCGGTTAAATAAATGATCATGAAGACATATGAAATTGGTGTCTTCATAGTCACAATGAATTATAATGCTTTAACTTTAATAGCATTTTTTGATTATTTTTCAATGAAGAAGAATCGTGCCAAAATTCCGGTAATTGGGATAATGGTATTTCATTTTCAAATTATGGAAATATACGGAACTAATTCCTGTGACTTAAGTCGCGATAATGGTTCTTTCCTCATGAAATTATAATCCCGTATGTAGTGCTGGTTCGAAAGCGCGTCTATAGGTATGTGGAACCTTTGCAGAGCGTGAAGTTATGGGTAAGATGTGGTCGGGACAACTAATGAATATATGCTCATATTGTCCTGTACATTTTCACCTATAAGTGACGTGATGACACGGAAGGAGACAGTACGAATGACGAAGAGAAGCGAATGGAGCACAAATGTTAAAACGCTTATCCTTTCATGCGGGATAGTTGTATTAGGTGCCGCAGCAGCAGGCGGTTATGCTGGTACAGCGTACGCACATGGTTATATGGAAGGACCGACAAGCCGGGCGCTGCTGTGCAAGCAAGGAGAAAATAAAAACTGTGGTTCTATTCAATATGAGCCGCAGAGTGTAGAAGCAAAAGGTAATTTCCCAGTAGGCGGTCCGAAGGACGGAGAAATTACAGGCGGTGGGATCTTCCCCGAGCTGTTCGAGCAATCGGCAGATCGATGGACGAAGGTTACCCTGCATGGCGGCAAAAACACGATGTCTTGGCATCTAACTGCTCCGCACAGCACGAAGGAATGGAAATACTATATTACGAAAAAAGGCTGGAATCCGAACGAGCCGTTGAAGCGCTCGGACTTGGAACTGTTCGCATCGTTCCAAGATGGCGGTAAAAAGCCACAGACCAAAGTATCTCATGAGGTAACCATTCCAACAGACCGCAGTGGTTATCATATTATATTGGGTGTCTGGGAAATTGCGGACACAGGCAATGCATTCTATCAGGTCGTGGATGTGAACTTGGTGAACAATGGCGAGGTTCAGCCTCCAACGGTTCCATCTAATCTCGAATCGAAAATCCAAACGGCTGCAAGTATTGAGCTAGGCTGGGCAGCATCAAATGCTTCAAATGGCATTAAGCAGTATGAAATTTACCGTGATGGCAAACTCGTTGGCACATCTGTGACTCCATCCTATGTAGATAAAGGGTTAACTGCATCCACCTCGTATGTGTATACGGTAGTCGCAGTTGACGGGGCTAATAATCGTTCAGCGGCAAGCAGCCCGCTTACTGTGACAACGAAGGCGCCTGTTGTGGATACAGAAGCTCCATCCGTTCCGACGAACGTAAGAGCGCCTCATACGATGACTACAGGTGTTCATCTCGTATGGGATGCATCCAAGGATAATGTTGGGGTGGCCCAATACGAAGTTTTCCGCAATGGTACGTTTGTCGGTACAGCAGTGGAGCCATCCTTCATGGATCAAGGGCTGAAGTCTGGCACGACGTATACTTACACTGTAGTGGCTGTAGATGAAGCGGGCAACCGATCTGCGGCGAGCAATGCGGTTCAAGTGACTACGAAGTCGGATGAGCAGACATCGACGACATGGGACAGCACGAAAGTATATGTAAGCGGCGATCGCGTCACTTATCAAGGTCTGGATTATGAAGCAAAATGGTGGACGCAAGGCGATAAGCCAGGCTCTTCTGATGTATGGAAACTGCTGAACGATGTGGCACAAGAGTGGAATTCTTCAACCGCCTATGATGGACAAGCTAAGGTGACATATGAAGGCGCCACGTACCAAGCGAAGTGGTGGACAAAAGGCGAGACGCCAGGAAAAACAGATGTGTGGAAGCTTGTAAAATAAAAGCATATTTGAATACAACCCGAAAAAGCCGTTCTCGAACGAAAGAAGCCGGAGAATTTACACTCCATCCGCTCTCGTTATGGGACGGCTTTTTGCATGGATGTCGCTTCTGTTTACATTCCGTTTAAATTCATTGATTATGATGGACTCAACTTCACAAGTGGATAATATATAAGGAGCTGGGGATCAATGGATAGAGAAATAGAAGGAACGAAGGGGTCATTCGGAAATTGGCGGCAATTTTTACGCGTCATAAATGAGACAAAGCCATCGAAATTGATGTTATTTATTGCGTTGCTGATGAGTATTGGTTCAACTGCAGTCTCACTGGTAATACCGATGTTTACGAAGGGGATGGTAGACAACTTCTCCATGTCGAAGCTGGATACGATGCAGATTGTGGCGCTGGCCGCAGCTTTCATTATTCAGACGGTTGCTTCCGGTTTATCGATATACATGCTGAATCTTATCGGCCAACGGGTTGTAGCTGGATTGCGGGATCGATTGTGGAGGAAGCTCCTGATATTGCCCGTATCGTATTATGATGAGAATAAGACTGGTGAGACGGTAAGCCGAATTACGAATGATACCGGGATTGTGAAAGGGTTCATTACCGAGCATTTATCAAGCTTCTTCACAGGAATCGTTTCCGTGATCGGTTCATTTATCGTATTGCTGTACTTGGACTGGCAGATGACGGTCATTATGCTCGTTGTCATTCCACTCGCAGCACTGGTTTTACTCCCGCTTGGGAAACAAATGTTCAAAATATCAAAAGGCTTGCAGGATGAGACAGCGTCCTTCACTGCTGTATTAAGCCAAGTCCTGTCCGAGATTCGTCTCGTGAAAGCATCGAATGCAGAGTCCAGAGAATATGAGAACGGACGCAAGGGCATCAATAACTTGCTTCGTTTCGGCATTAAAGAGGGTGTCGTTCAGGCGTTGATCGCTCCGATCATGTCCTTTGTATTAATGGTCTTGCTTGTTGTTATCATCGGATATGGTGGAATGCGGGTATCCTCAGGCGTGTTGTCTGCGGGTGAGTTGGTTGCCTTCATTTTGTATCTGATTCAGATCGTGATGCCGATGAGTCAGCTCTCGATGTTCTTCACGCAGCTGCAGAAGGCAATTGGAGCAACGGATCATATGATCTCCATCTTCGATGCAGCAGAGGAAGATCATGTACATGGCAAGCAGGTGGAACAAGCCGATCAACCGATACAAGTGGAGAATGTCCACTTTGCTTATACTCACGGTGAGCCTATACTAGAGGATGTAAGCTTCACGATTCCTGCTGGAAAAGTGACGGCAATCGTAGGTCCAAGCGGCGGTGGGAAGACCACACTGTTCTCGCTGTTCGAACGCTTCTATTTGCCAACCTCAGGGGCAATTAAGCTTGGAGAGGTGGATATTAACGAGTTCTCTCTCCAGTCTTGGCGGACTCAGATCGGTTATGTGTCACAGGAAAGTCCGCTTATCGATGGAACGATTCGTGAGAACATCTGCTATGGTATGAATCGTGAAGTGACGAACGAAGAACTGGAACATGCCGCGCAAATGGCATACGCAGACGGCTTCATCCAGGAGCTTGCTGAAGGGTATGAGACTCCTGTAGGAGAGCGGGGGCTTAAGCTGTCTGGCGGTCAGCGGCAGCGGATTGCCATTGCACGGGCACTGCTGCGCAACCCGCGTATCTTGATGCTCGATGAGGCAACATCCGCGCTGGACAGCAAATCAGAAATTGTTGTACAGAAGGCATTGAACAATCTGATGCAGGGCCGTACCACGCTCGTGATTGCACATCGATTGTCTACCGTAGTAGATGCAGATCAAATTTTGTTTGTCGAGAAGGGCCAGCTAACAGGCTGCGGCACCCATGCGACATTGTTCGAGACGCACGAAATGTACCGTGAATTCGCTGCACAGCAGCTCCGCATTCTGGATGAATCGGAGGAGGCTTGCTAGTAGGAAGAAAGGGGCGGTAATGAGTAGATGGCAACCATACTCGTCGTTGACGATGATCCACATATTCGCAAGCTAGTCACCGTGTTTTTGCAGAAGGAGGGCTTCAAGACCATTGAAGCCCCTGATGGAGTTGAAGCTCTTACCCAGATGGAGAGCAATAAGGCTGACTTGGTTGTGCTCGATATTATGATGCCGAACATGGATGGGTGGGATTTGTGCCGTGAATTAAGGGCGCTGTATGATATCCCGCTCCTTATGCTAACCGCTAAGGGAGAGACATCACAGAAGGTCAAAGGGTTCAACCTTGGAACAGACGATTATCTAGTGAAGCCTTTCGATCCGATGGAGCTTGTCGTTCGCGTCAGGGCGCTGCTCAAGCGGTACCAGATCGCTACATCAAAAATCGCTCAGTTCGGACGTATCGTCATGAACCAGCATACATTCGAAGTAACCACTAGCGATGCGACGTTTTCATTGCCTTTGAAGGAGTTCGAACTATTATTCAAGCTGGGCGGATATCCAGGCAAAACCTTTTCCAGGGAACAATTGATAGAGGATATATGGGGGTATGACTACGAGGGTAATGAGCGGACAGTTGACGTGCATATTAATCGCTTGCGGGAGAGGTTCCCTGAGACTGAACATGGGTTCAAGATCAAGACGATTCGCGGGCTTGGCTATCGGCTAGAGGTGCTCGAATGACCCTTCGTGAACGGTATGCAGCCTTTAAGGCGACGAAGATAGGTCGTGTTCTGAAATTCATAACAGGAATGGCAACCATATTATTACTTATCCTGGCATCATGGTCATTATCGTATTTGATTAATCCTTACGTCATGAACTGGGTCGGTTGGAAGCAAGACAGCTATTGGGCTTTTCTTGTTCTATGCGTGATGGGACTGCTATTTTTCGTTGCGGTACTTGCAATCATATTCCCGTTTGTCCGCGTTAAGCACGTTAAGTTCTACCAAT
Organism: Paenibacillus suaedae; assembly: GCF_032337355.1. NCBI lineage: Bacteria > Bacillati > Bacillota > Bacilli > Caryophanales > Paenibacillaceae > Paenibacillus > Paenibacillus suaedae. The sequence continues at coordinate 4,300 of NZ_JAVYAA010000002.1, read as the reverse complement.
CCATTCTGGATGCGCTGAAGAAAATTTCCCAAGGGGAGTTTAATATCAGTATCCCGATGTATGAGGATTTCCGCGATGAATACGGATCTCTCGTTGACGGGATTCAACAAATGGCAGACAGCTTAGGGGAAATGGAGCAGATGCGGCAGGAGTTCATATCGAATGTCTCGCACGAAATTCAGTCACCATTGACCTCGATTCGCGGATTCGCACGTGCCTTACAGAGTGAGGAACTGAGCGAAGAAGAGCGTCTAAATTATCTTCAAATCATTGAAATGGAGACGATGAGACTATCCAAGCTTAGCGAGAATTTGCTCAAATTAACGTCACTGGAATCGGAGCACCATCCGATGGAAATGAAGCGCTATCGATTGGATCAGCAGCTTCGTAATATCGCGTTGATCAGCGAACCCCAATGGCTGGAGAAGCGTATCGAATTAGATTTGAATGTAGATAAAATGGAGATTTCAGCGGATGAAGAGATGCTGAGTCAAGTATGGATGAACCTTGTGCATAATGCGATTAAGTTCACGCCTGAAGGTGGGGCTATTCATATCGAGGCGCGCATGTCTAATGGAACGGTTGAAGTGTGCATTAGCGATAGTGGGATTGGGATTGATGAGGAGCATATTCCGCATTTATTTGAGCGGTTCTTCAAGGCAGATGTGTCTCGCAATCGTACCATTGCTGGTAATGGGTTGGGGCTGTCTATTGTGCAGAAGATCGTCCAGCTTCACTCTGGAGATATCCAAGTGTCAAGTAGGAAGGGAGAAGGGTCAACCTTCTGTGTGAAGCTTCCCTTAGACCCAAATGCGGCTGAATCATCTATTTTAGAAGCAGGAAGCGCCGGTTTACGTAAGTAGCGTGAGCGGCGCTTTTTTAATAGGTTCAGTTTTTCTTTCTTGGAATGGATAAGGTGCTCCATTTCTCGGACTTCAATTCCTTGGCAGCGTACACAATTTGACCGACATGATAGGCGTAATGAGACATCTGGCGCTCGATGGCCTCCATGACAGTGTGCGGCTGCTGTCGGATCGTCACCGTCTTGGTAAGATCGTCTACGGTCAGCGATTGAAGGGTGTCCAGAAACACCTTCCATCCCTGGTCCCACACATCAAGGAGCATCTCACGACTCGTTATGTTGTCCTCGAATTCTTCATCTCGATTGCGATCGTCCTTCTCGCCGTCTGTAGTGAGAAAGTCGATCCAGCGTGAGATCATATTGCCGCTCATATGCTTTACGATGACCGCGATGCTGTTCGAGTCCACATTGTAAGACCAGTTCCACTCTTCGTCCTCTAATTGTTCAAACGTTCGTTCACCCATCTTCTTCAATTCTACGAATTTCTCATTCACGACATGCAAATAATGATGGGCGATCTGGCTTTCCGTTTGCAACCCCATAGGAATCATCCTCCTCGAATGAACATCGTTACTATTCGCCTACGGATCAACACGAAATAATGAGTAGTATAGCAGCTTCCTCATGATGGTAATGATACTTCGTATTATGCAATGAATATGCACTGTGGGCAATGGCACTGTGCAAATTTTTGTATGGACAAAAAAGGGGATCTTGAATTGATTGAACATTACTACCAGGAAGAATACCTAGATCCGATCAACTATAACCTTGAATTTGGGGGCGAGACACGCAAATATCGCACCGTAAGAAAGAGAATAAACGAATGCATCGAATGCTTTTAATAAGAATTTTATATTTGTTTTCGTTCCAATAAATTGCAGTTTAGATAAATATGGTGAAATATTGATCATAAGTATAAGTGGTTTAATTTTTTTTGGGGAGGAGGATTTCATCCAAAATCTAAAAAGGAGGTGTAACAATGAATGCACGAAACAAAATGATGGCTTTGAGTCTCTGCTTTTGTATGCTGCTCGCTTTATTACCTACATCAGGTTTTGCCGAGGCAGGGTTTGATGTCGCAGCTATAGCAGGAGCTATACCGAATCCGTGGAAGCAACAAAATATCGGTTCTCCTGCATTAACGGGCAGCGCTTCTTATGATCCAGGGGGTGATCAATTTACCGTAAGCGGTGCTGGCACAGACATCTGGGGCAAATCAGATCAGTTCAATTACCTCTATCAACCCTGGACAGGAGATGGCGCTATCATTGCCCTTGTCTCTTCTCAGACCAATACACACGATTTTGCGAAGGCAGGAATTATGATAAGGGAAACGTTGAATGCCAACTCCAAGCATGTCGATTTGCTATTGACGCCTTCCAACGGGTTCACGTTCCAGTACCGGACTGAGACGGGCGGAGCATCTCAGAGTGTTAAAATTGCTTCGACGAGTCCGGCCTGGGTAAAGCTTGAACGCAAAGGCAATGTGATCAAAGGATATGTATCCAACAACGGGTTGAACTGGGGCGATCTGGGCAACTTGACTATTAATATGAATGCTTCGTTGTATGTAGGATTGGCTGTCACCAGCCATAATGTATCCAGCCTAAGCACGGCCACCTTTGACAAGGTAAAAATCAATGCCACCGGTGATGTATTCCCGCCTACAGAACCAACAAATCTACAAGCAAACCAAGTAACGGATACAACTGTGAACATATCTTGGACTGCATCGCTGGATGATGTTGGCGTGAAGGGCTATGACTTATACAAAGATAATGTCCTGACGCAAGCGAATGTCAAGGATACTAGCTACACCTTTACCGGATTAACGCCGGATACCACCTATCAATTTACAGTCAAAGCCAAAGATGCGGCAGGAAATATATCCAATGCCAGCAGCCCTCTCACTGTAAAAACGACAAGCCAAACCGACACGCAGGCCCCAACTGCTCCGACAGGACTTGTAAGCCCAAGCAAAACATCTTCGTCAGTCAATCTGTCCTGGACGGCATCTACAGATAACGTAAGCGTCTATGCGTACGACATATATAAAAATGGCACACTCGCCGGAAGCACGCCTGCGACATCTTTTAATGTAACAGGACTTACGGCAAATACCTCGTATACCTTTACCGCGAAAGCAAGGGACTTAGCAGGAAATAGTTCCGCAGCTAGCAGTGCGTTGTCTGTCAAAACGAGCCCTGCCTCTTCCGATCCTTATACGCCAGAGGTTGTTGCTAACAACTTGGAAACCCCATGGGCTGTTGATTTTGCACCGGATGGGCGGATATTCTTCACCGAACGCAACAGCGGCAGGGTTCGTGTCATTGTGAACGGGAAGTTGAAATCCACGCCAGTCATTACGCTGGGTTCGCCTTTCTACTACATGCCTAAGAGCGAAGGCGGCTTATTGGGCCTGGTTCTCGATCCTAATTTCACCACCAATCATTACATGTATATCTACCATTCCTACAAAACATCAGACAACAAAGTTGCCAATCAGGTCGTTCGGCTTAAAGAGAATAACAACATCGCTACAGTAGATAAAATCCTTATTACGAATCTTCCGGGTGCGGTCTATCACAATGGCGGCCGACTGAAAATAGGTCCCGACAACAAGCTGTATTTCAGTGACGGCAATTATGGCAACAAAGACGATACACTCATTTACCTTGGAGGGAAGATATTCCGCCTGAATCTAGATGGCACCATTCCAAGTGATAATCCGTTTGCCTCCTCGCCCATTTATAGCCGTGGACATCGGAATCCTCAAGGATTAGCATGGCAGCCTAGAACGAACCGTCTCTTTGCATCAGAGCACGGTGAATCCTCCAAAGATGAGATTAACTACATTCAATCCGGTAACAATTACGGTTGGCCTAAATATGAGGGGGGGGAATCAGAATCAACCAGGTATTACGCCCCCACTCATTTATGCGAATGGCACTACCTGGGCGCCTTCAGGCATGACTTTTGTAACTCAAGGTCCTTGGGCAGGGAATCTGCTTGTTTCCAATTTAAAAGGCAAACAGATCATTCGCATGATCATTGGAGAGCAGAACGGCCAACCGACGATCAAGAGCAGTGATCTTACTTACTTGTTTGTGAATAAATACGGACGCATTCGCGACATTGTCGAGGCGCCAGATGGATCACTCTATTTCGTCACCAGTAACAATGGCGACAAAAACGGTGACGGCACCCCGGATAAGCTTATTCGATTGGCACCTAACTTCTAGCGGATATACGACTTGGTCTGTTTAAGCTTCTAGATTAAGAATAGGGGGTGTCCCAAAAGTCTAAAAAGATTTGGGACGCCCCCTTGTTTTCAAATATGTAAAACAAAAAGAAACCGTTCTTTAGTAAAATGGAAGTACCACCCACCATTTACGAAAGGAACGGTTTCTTTGTACATTCAATATAGCATGGATC